>NZ_CM142731.1:0-1672500 GCF_054901115.1 Thalassospira sp. SM2505 | reverse complement strand
GACACTCCCGCACTGGTTGATCAGCTCATACCACTGTTAAATCCATCTTGTGCTGAACCATCAGAGCTTAAAGCTCCTGCACCCTTTTTGATCCAGCAAAATGACAGCCTTCTCAGCTCACATATACGAGACACATATATATGTATCCCCCTATACGGAGCCGATGCGGGCAACAGCCCTGCCGGACAAGCACACATCACCTGTGAGCTTGCAAAGCAGAAAACAGGCAAATTCATTGCCCTAATGGTCTGCCTTGTTGTTGCCATGGTCAGCTGCCATTTCAGCGCCGCCCATCATGATTAATGGCGCGCAATGCCTTCAACGGTTCGTAAAGGAAATCGCGCCATTATAGCCCAATGGGAGCAGATACGACCGGTGCGAATTGGCGTTTCACATCGCTTGAGCTTTTATGTATAAGGTTTGAGCCGATGTTGCCGCAAAGAGTAACGGGTTGAGCAAACTGATTATTGGTTATTAGGGGAGTTCTACGGCAATGGCCGGAAGAGACTTGGTATCTATTGCAAGTGTGATGGCAATTCTGGGGGGAACAGCCGGATATCTGTTATCCGATCATTATTCCAACGCTGCAGATACTGCCCTTTCTGCAAGTGCCGCCGAGAGCCACCTGATCGAGAATCCCGTCAGTGGCGTTACAGAAACGGCAAGCATTCCCGACATCGAACCGCGCCGCGAGACAGTCGTCCTTGAAAAAGGATCGAACCTGATGGCGACCCTGACAGAAACCGGCCTTGAACGCACGGTGGCCTATAATGCCATCGAAGCGCTGCGCGATGTTTATAACCCGCGCAAGCTACGCGCCGGTCAGGAGTTTGATCTTGTCTATTCAGCCCCGATGGAAGACAGCATCGAGCTTCTTGACGAACTGAGTTTCCAGCCCGACGCCGAAACCATTGTTTCGGTCTCGCGTACCGATAACGGTTTTGAAGCATCGTCAGACAAGATCGAACTGACCACCAAAAAGAATGTCGCTTCTGGCACCATCGAACAGAGCCTGTTTCTGGCGGCCGAGCGCAATGGCGTTCCGATCCCTGTTCTGATGAATCTGATCGAACTGTATTCCTATGAAGTCGACTTCCAGCGCGACATCCAGCCAGGTGACAGTTTCGAAGTCATGTATCAGGAGCTCGAGAACGACAAGGGCGAACGCGTACGCTATGGTGATGTGCTTTATGCCAGCATGACCCTGAGCGGCAATGAAGTACGTCTTTATTCCTATACCGACAGCAACGGTGAAACCGACTTCTATAATCAGAAGGGTGAATCCTATCGCCGCGCACTGATGCGGACCCCGATCAATGGTGCGCGCCTGTCATCAGGATTCGGCCAGCGCAAGCATCCGATTCTCGGCTATACCAAGATGCATAAGGGCATTGACTTCGCCGCCCCGCGCGGCACCCCGATCTTTGCCGCCGGCAATGGCACGATTGCCAAAATTGGTCGCAATGGCGGTTATGGCAATTACATCCGCATCCGTCACAATGATTCCTATGAAACAGCCTATGCCCATATGAAGGGGTTTGCCAAAGGCCTCAAACAGGGATCCCGCGTCAAACAGGGTGACGTGATCGGCTATGTCGGAAGCACAGGGGCATCAACCGGCCCGCATCTTCATTACGAGATCCTGAAAAACAATGCGCAGGTCAACCCGATCCGCGTCAAGATGCCAAGTGGCAAAAAGCTTAAAGGTGACGAGCTGAAGACCTTCCTTGCGGATGCCGACATCCTGCGCAAGCAATATGCCGAGCTATCCCTTGATAACCGCAAGATTGCCAGCGCCGAATAGCCCAAAGCCGGACCAGATAAAAAAGCCTGCCCCACGTCATGTCGGGCAGGCTTTTTTTTGAAACCGTTTCAGGTGATCATCATGAGACGGGCGATACCACCCAGCATAGCCTCAATTGATCGAAACCATTCTTGCGATCAACGCTGAACAAACCTGCGACCCTGATCAGGCCGCATCACGATCAAATTGCAGCTTGGCCAGGCGGCCATAAAGCGGGGATGTTTCAAGTAATTCCTGATGGGTGCCGATCGCAACCAGCTTGCCATCATCAATCACCGCAATCCGGTCGGCATGCAGCACTGTTGCCAGGCGATGGGCAATCACAAGTGTCGTCCGCTCTGCCATGATGGTTTCAAGCGCCTTTTGCACCACCTGTTCGCTTTCCGCATCCAGCGCACTGGTGGCTTCATCAAGCAGCAGGATCGACGGATTGCGCAAGATCGCACGTGCGATTGCAATACGCTGACGCTGACCACCAGACAACCGGACACCTTTTTCACCAAGATAGGTGTTAAAGCCATCGGGCAGACGGTCAAGGAACTCACTGGCATGCGCGGCTTCGGCTGCGGCACGGACATCAGCATCACTGGCACCCGGCCGCCCATAGCGAATATTGTCCCAGGCATTGGCAGCAAAGATCACCGGATCCTGTGCAACCAGACCAATGCGTTCACGCACATCGACCGGATCAGCTTCGCGGATATCAACACCATCCACCCGAATTGCACCTTTGTCCGGATCATAGAAACGCAGCAGCAACTGGAAGACTGTGGTTTTCCCCGCCCCTGATGGCCCGACCAGCGCAACCGTTTCACCCGGCCTGACCGAAAGGGTCAGACCTTCGAGTGCGGATCGATCCGGACGGGCCGGATAATGGAACGTGACATCTTCAAAACTGACATGCCCCTGATGCGGGACCGGCAAAGTCACCGGATTTTCGGGTGCTGCAATCTTTGGTTCGGTTTCCAGCAAGGCGACAAGACGTTCGGCCGCCCCGGCGGCGCGTTGCAAATCACCGATCACTTCACTGATAGCACCGACCGATCCGGCGACAACCACCGCATAAAATACAAAGGCAGAAAGCTCGCCCGCTGAAATCACGCCATCAAGGACGTCATGCCCCCCAATCCAGAGGATCGTGCCAACTGCCCCGAACACCATGACAATGACAATAGCAGTCAGAAGGGCACGGGCCGAGATACGGGCGACAGCCGTTTTGAATGCCCCCTCGACATGGCCGTTAAAGCGCGTGCTTTCGATTTCTTCGTGGGTATAGGCCTGAACCGTACGCAACGCATTCAGCGTTTCCTCGGAAAAGGCACTGACATCCGCAATCCGATCCTGGGATTCGCGCGACAGGCGGCGCACCCGGCGGCCATAGCCGACAATCGGGATCACAACCAGTGGCACGACCAGAAGGACAAGGGCGGTCAGTTTCGGACTGGTGATGGCAAGCATCGTCAGACCACCGACAAACATCAACGCATTGCGCAAGGCGATCGAAACACTCGATCCGATGACAGATTGTAAAAGTGTGGTGTCCGTCGTCAGACGCGAAAGAACCTCACCGGTCCGGGTCACTTCAAAAAATGCGGAATCAAGACGGATAATATGGCGATACACGGCAGAGCGGATATCGGCGACAACCCGCTCCCCGATCCAGGAGACCAGGAAAAAGCGCATATAGCTTGCCCCCGCCAGAAGCAGGGTCACGGCAAACAGAACGAACAGTGCCCGGTCAAGCAGACCGCCATCGCCGTCAGCGAAGCCTTCATCGACCAGCATGCGCAAACCATTGCCAAGGGCAAGAACGGTTCCCGATGCCGTCACCAGCGCAAGCAAGGCCCCGACCAGCTGCAACCGGTATTTCAGAACAAAGGGAACGATCGCCCTCAGTGACGACAGGTTCCGGCTGGTTTCACGATCAATCAGTTTTGCAGAAGCAGAAGGTGTACGCGCCAAGGCACTTTATCCCGTATGCATTGGGAACGACAAAGCCGCTCAGAGATCAGCCAAGATCAAGTTTGTTTCCGGTTTTCACCGCAATATCCATCGCAAGCTGATCATGAAGCGTGGTCGAACCACGCGTTGATGTCCAGGTCTCGTTATCTTCGTCAAAGTCATAGTGACTTGCACCACTGACCGGTGAAGAGAGCCAGACCTGACGGTTCGGACCATGCTTGTTGATAATGAATTGCTCACCCGAATCGAGTTCGATTGTCAGGATGCCAGATTGCAAATCGACTTCAAGCGCATCGCCCAGCGCGTCATCAATGACATCAGAGAGGGTCTCGATTGTTTCATCTGCAATCTGATGGAAGCGGGTTTCCTCAAGGGCCACAGTCTTGTTCTCCGTCTGTCGCCGGAAGCGCGTTTGGCCCCGGCAAGGCGATAATCAATTGTTGGCGCACCATACTATATAAAGTGTGCTGTGCAAGTATGCATAAGATGCTCCTTGCGAGAAAAGCTTGAAACCTGTGTCTGCGGCTGCTACATGACCGCGAGATCGTTACTGCACTCCCCTCATTTGGCGTTAATTGGATAAAACCGGTTACAGGGGTTGCGCGAGCCGATTTTTTACACTATACACCGCGCTTCAAATTCCGGAGTGATTAGGCGATGAAAAAAGATATCCATCCCGATTACCATGAGATCACCGTTCAGATGACTGACGGCACCACCTTCACCACGCAGTCGACCTGGGGCAATCCGGGCGACGTGATGAAGCTTGACATCGATCCGAAAAGCCATCCGGCTTGGACTGGTGTTCACCGTCTTCTGGACAGCGGCGGGCAGCTTGCTAAGTTCAAAAAGCGCTTCGCTGGTTTCAATATCGGCAACTAAGCAAAGAACACATTTCTGTGTTCTGTGGGATCAGCGCCCGTTGCATCTGATTGATGCTGCGGGCGTTTTTCTTTGTCTGAACCATTGATTGATGGAGCAGACCACACAAAAAACTGCCAATGACGACAAATCTGGTCTGCTATGCAGCATATCTGATGGTTATCCCGGCTTTTTTTTGCCATAATTCCATTTGTCAGGACAGGGTGGCATTTAATTCGCCGCCCTCTTTGGCTTGTCAAAACGACCAGGTTTATAGATGAACCAAGTGGCGGCGCGTAATCAGGTAAGCTATGAGGTCTATGTAAAAGACCGCTCAGGCCGTTGGCAGATCCACGGCCACTTTACTGGTGCGCAAAAAAAACAGGCTGAAGAAGAAGCGAAGAATATTGAACGCGCGAACCATGTTTCGGGCGTCAAAGTGATTCGCGAAGTCTATAATCACGCGACCAACAGTTCGGACGAATATGTCGTCTACGAAACGCGTGGTCAGGGCCGCCTGGAAAACAGTAACGTCCAAAGCAAGCCAAAGGCATCCCGCCCGCAAGCACAGGCCAAGGCACCTGCCTCGCGTCCGGCACCATCGCCGGCCCCCGCCGAGGCAGCTTCTGACAGTACGGAAAGCAGTACTGCAACAGCTGAACCCGTCAAACGACGCCCTGCTCGTGCCGTTGCAGAGGAAGGCCAAAGCATTTTTGGTCTTGCTCTCAAGATGATGATTGCGTTTTGCATCGCGATTGCGATCGGGTTGGCAACGATGCTTGTAGCGGCCAAGGGACTTGAATATCTGCCAAGTATGGGCATGCATATCAGTCAGGGCTTTTATGACAAAGCCAACTTCATGTCCTTTACGATTGGCTTCCTTGCCAGCGTCGTGCCGATGCTGATGGCTGTGACCAAGAAATTCAAAGGACGCAGCCGAACCAAAGCATCAACAAGCCGGTCGCCCAGACAGGCGCGCGGCAAGGTATCCCGCGCAAGCCAGTCGGGCAGCGCCACAGCAGCACAAACTTCTGTGACGCGAAAAACAGCCGCCGAGATGGCAGCAGAACTGGCCCAAGAGGATGACGATGCTGATACGGACGCATCGGTTGAAAGCACGGATGACGCATCGGAGGACGAGGCAAAAGACGCCCCGATTGATGATACGCCTGATCGACCACTGGTCGAGACCAGAGAAATGCGAGCCACCCGCGATCAGATGAAAAACTTCATCTCCGGGTCGATGCAGGCGATCAAACGCACTGTGCCGGTTCTTGATGCCTATCATAAATTTGGCGTCAATCTGTATGTCGCGGGTGCCTGTGATGCCTGCAGCGAAAAGAACGCCCTGGAGCAAAGAGACGGGCGCGCGGTTTTGCGTGACTGCATCTCGGCCCTTGGCGCGAACAAAAGCATGGCCGATACATTCTGCAAAAATGTAGACAGTTACATCCTTGAGCCGAAATACAAGGATATGTACGGCGCTGGTCGCGAATCGATGGATGCCTACCTTAGAGACGAGAAAAGCATCATGACGTCAGTTTCGCGCGCCATCGCGAACTGGAGCGAAAAGCCCGCCGCAGGTCCGCAAGGGGCAGCAGGCAAGAAGCTTCATGCGCTGATGTTTACCGACATTGTCAATTCGACAGCCAAAACCCAGGAACTGGGCGATCATGGCGCCCAGCAAATGGTCCATATTCATAACCAGATCGTTCGCACGGCCCTGATCAATAACTATGGCAAGGAAGTCAAGCATATGGGCGACGGCATTATGGCCGTGTTCCCGTCTTCTGCCAGCTCTGTCGAAGCAGCGATTGAAATTCAGAAGAATATGGCAATCCACAATGCCTCACAGGATATGAAATTCCAGATTCGCATCGGCATTAATGCCGGCGAGGCGATTGCCGAAGAAAATGACCTGTTTGGCACCGTTGTTCAGCTTGCCGCACGCGTATGTGCACAGGCAGGCGGTGACGAAACGCTGGTATCAGCCAACGTCAAAGACACCTATAGTGGTAGCCGCGCTGCTTTTGTCTCGATGGGAACACGTCAGATGAAAGGCTTTGCTGAACCGGTCGAAGTATTCCAGGTTCAATCCCGCGCCTGACATCCCCCGAGATTGATCACTTCAATCATCGTCAGAACCCGACTGCCCGGGGCCTTTGCCCAAGCGGGGGTATGTTCTCTGCTTGATTTCGGGATTCTCAGGCAATCAGTTGGCACAACGCGCGGCGACCTGAAGTTCCATTCGGGCCGTTCGCATATAAAGCGCCTGTGCACGATGCATCAGATCGACCAGTCCTGGTGACAGAAACTCGTAAGTCTCGTTGCGCTCTTCAAGACAGACCCGAAGGTCAACCATCAGGTTGTCGACATCAACCGCCTCTTCCCACTGGATTTCCCCCTCTTCGACGGCACGTACAGCAAGCAACCAAGCCATGGCCCGGATCAGACGGGTGGTCATGCGCATTTCTTCGACACACCGTGCAATCGCTTCACCGCTATTTTGCTTTTTGCCGCGCTGGCTTCTGTGAGCAGAAAGGTAATTGCGCGCCTCTACGAGCAGCGTAAAGGCTTCGTCATATGTTCGCGAGAAGTGAATGACCGCGAAGTTGCTCTGATATGACGCCTTCTGCGACGCCGGGGGATGCTCATATGTCATCCATATAATATTGGAAAGGCCCGGGGCGGCTTCAAGACACAGAAGCCCCAAATAGAAAGACCGCCCACTTTCGGGGCGGTCTCACCTCAACCTGCTAAACTTGCCGGACTTTTTTGGTTTTGTTTTTCTTGTGGCCGAACTTTAGCCAGCGGTTCATAAGCGGTCAAGGCTATTCATGGCACAAATGTGACAATACGTATTAACCCGTACCCTTTTACGTATTTTGCGCACACAATCTGCGGCAATCCCGCGCAATCCGCGCCATACAAGTATTTGAAGATACAAGACAAAGAAAAAGAACCGCCCAAAAAGGGCGGCTCAGTTTAACAGGGAGGCATCGAAACATCACGTTCGACAAGGGGGTCAACAGATGACCCTCTATTCCACATATAAGACGATAAGTTTAAATTTCAATTAACCTCAGGTTTAAAATCTTTATCCTCACGTCTAGTGTTTGGAGAGACTTCAAACCGCCTCTCCAACTCTTGTCGATACTTTGCCCTAACTCTTGAACAATGCCTCTGCGCCGGCATGCGCGCCCTTGCGATGCTCAAGTGCGGCATCGACCCGTTTGACTTCCTGTTCAAGAGCAACGCGATACTCCTTCAGGCTATCCACCGACATGCCTTCAAGGCTCCGCGGCAGACCAAAAGCCCCCTTCATGAAATTGCCGAGTTCTTCTTCGTCCACGCTTGTCCTCCATATCCTGCAATCAAACCTTTGCCGAACGGTTCCGTGCACCAATTGGGCAATTGAATTCGGCACCGACCCTAGATAGGTATTAAACTAACTTTTCGCCACGGAGGTCACCATGCCCAATCATCAATTGCCATCGAAAATGCAAGCCGTCGAAATTCGCAAGGATGCCGATGCGCCCTATCTGGCACTGGGCGAGATTGATGTTCCGGTATTTGGCGATGATGATGTTTTGGTTCGGGTTCGTGCCGCGGGTGTGAACCGCCCTGATCTGATGCAGGTCGCGGGCATGTACCCGCCGCCGCCCGGTGCATCGGATATTCCCGGATTGGAACTGGCGGGTGAGATTGTGGCACTTGGCGCCAATGTAACCGGCTGGAATGTTGGTGATCATGTGTGCGCACTGGTAACCGGTGGCGGCTATGCCCAGTATACCACCGTGCCAGCCGCGCAATGCCTTCCTGTTCCCAGGGGTCTTTCAATGATTGAGGCTGCGGGCCTTCCCGAGACCTTCTTTACTGTCTGGCACAATGTTTTTGACAAAGCCGGACTTGCAAGCGGGGAAACATTCCTTGTGCATGGCGGGACTTCGGGCATCGGGACAACCGCCATCCAGCTTGCCAAGGCGTTTGGCGCCAAGGTCATCGCCACCGCGGGCAGCGACGAGAAATGCGAGGCTTGCCTTAATCTTGGCGCGGATATTGCCATCAATTACAAGACCCGGGATTTCGTCGAAGACGTGATGGCAGCGACCGATGGCAAGGGGGCGAATGTCATTCTTGATATGGTGGCGGGGGACTATGTCAGCCGCAATTTCAAGGCCGCAGCCGTCGAGGGGCGGATATTGATCATTGCCTTCTTGCGCGGCCCCAAGGCCGAAACCAATTTCACCCCGCTGTTGCTTAAACGTCTGACACTGATGGGATCGACTTTGCGTGCGCAACCTGTCGCCAGCAAGGCCGCAATCGCCGATGCCCTGCGCAACCGGGTCTGGCCGATGATCGAAGACGGTAAAATTGGCCCGGTGATCTATAAAACTGTCCCGTTTGCCGATGCACAGAACGCGCATGCCATATTGAAGGGTGGCGCACACATCGGAAAAGTGATACTGGAAGTCGATTGATCGTTGATGGATGCTGGTCTGAACAGTTTATCTGACCGTTCCATCGCAACATGACTATGATTGCGGATCGAAAAGAAATATTCTTTTCACAAGTCCGCAACAGATTGTTGCATTTACCCGCACATTGATCGAAAAGAACGCAATGGCGGCTCCGACGATGCGCGGCAACCCTGGATCACCCCTTGGTTGCCTTTGCAGCATTGCCGGACCACCATAAGAGATTATATTCTGGGGCAAAGATTCCCGCGCTTTTTGGGCTCATACCCAACGCCGGTCTCCAGAGAGAAAGAAGGAAACAGGAGGAATTATGGCACAGCCCCTCATGCCCAAAGCAACCGCTGTATGGCTTATCGACAATACCGGCTTGTCGTTCCGGCAGATTGCCGCCTTTACCGAGCTTCACGAGCTTGAAATTCAGGCAATCGCTGATGGTGACGTCAGTCAGGGTATCGTCGGACTTGATCCGGTTGCCAATGGTCAGCTGACCAAGGATGAAATTGCGCGCTGTGAAAAAGATCCGCGTGAATTCCTGAAAATGGCAAAAACCGATCTGCCACGCCCGCGTGCGCAGTCCAAAGGTGCCCGCTACACCCCGGTTTCCAAGCGCCAGGATCGCCCGAATGCGATCGCGTGGCTGCTGAAGCATCACCCGGAGCTGTCTGACGCGCAGGTTTGCAAACTGATCGGCACCACCAAGGATACCATTGGCAAGATCCGCGACCGGACCCATTGGAATTCCGCCAACCTGACCCCGCGCAACCCGGTTACCATGGGCCTTTGCACCGAACTTGACCTTGAAAAGCAGGTCGTGATCGCACGTTCGAAGAACCCGGAAAAAATCGCCCGCGATGTCGAGCCGGATCCGCTGCCCGAAGAATTGCAGATCAATCCGGAACCGGATTATCCGGGCAAAAAAGCTGCCGAGAAGAAGGACGAGCCGAAAACTTCCGACTACATGGAAGCGGCCGAAAATCTCTTCCGCTCCTGATCAAAACAAAAGGTCGCCCGACGGGCGGCCTTTTTTCTTTGGGTTATCCGGCTCTTATTGCATAAAGTTTGTTTCACATGATTGCCGCTAAACCGTAACGCAACCGACATATGCGCGACATACCATTCGCCTGCTTTCGAACGAACAACACCGAAGAAACGTTTCCATGCAAAAACGTCCAACTGAACGCCAGGCTGGCATTGTCGAACTTGTACGCGCCGACGGTTTTCGCACCATCGATCAACTTGCCGAACGCTTTGACGTCACACCTCAGACCATCCGCCGCGATGTGAACGCCCTTTGTGATGAAGGGTTGTTGCGTCGCCGCCACGGGGGTGTAGAACCCGCGCTTGAACATGAAAACATTGCCTACCGGGCCCGCAAGGTTCTGAACGTCAATGAAAAACGCAAGATCGCTGCCCTTGTTGCACGCGAAATTCCCAATGGAGCTTCGTTGTTCTTTTCAATCGGCACCACGCCTGAACTGGTGGCGAGTGCGCTTTTGCAGCATCGCGATTTGCGGATTTTCACCAACAATCTGAATGTTGCCTATGTGGCCGCAACCAATGACAGCTTTGATGTAACCCTGATTGGTGGTCGTTTGCGCAACCGTGACCGGGACGTTCTGGGACCAGAGGTCGAGGCGTTCTTTAACAGCTACAAGGTTGATTATGGCATCTTCGGTGTCGGTGGTATTGACCCGGATGGCAGTCTTCTTGATTTCGATGAACAGGAAGTTCGTGCGCGATCAGCAATCCTGAAAAATGCGCGCAAGTCATATCTGGTTGCCGATCACACCAAGTTTGGCCGAAATGCCGTGGTTCGGGGTGGATCGATCACCGATGTCAGTGCATTTTTCACAGATTGCACGCCGCCTGATCACATCCTGCAAATGATCACCCGTGCGGGTGTAACGATGTTCATGCCCGAACCCAACGCCGAATTTCCGACATTTTACGTGCCCGAAGAAGACTGATCTGCCGATAGTGCTGCACGTCTTTGTGCTTCGCGGGTTTCCGCAGCGGCCATCAGACTTTTGCGGACTTCGCGCAGGGCTGGGGTTAATGTCTTGTCCCGGCGCATGACAATTGCAAGTTCACGCGACAGGGCTGGCATCAAAGGGCGGGTCTTGATCGGGAATTGTGTCCGGCCCGGACGTGCGCCCATCTCAGGCAGGATCGTTGCACCAATCCCCGCACCGACCAGTTCCTTGATCGCCTCGACAGAGCCAAGCTCCATCACCGAGTGCCCGGCGATACCGGCATCGCGTAACCAGTCATCGACAAGTGTGCGGGTAAGACCACCGCGTTCATAAAGAACCAATGGCTGCGTTTCGAGATCACCGGGATGAATGACGTCTGGCACATCTGCGTCATCGGCAAAGATCGCCACAAAAGGATCGGTCATCACCGGCGTGATCGACAGGCTCCGACCACTGCACGGCATGGTAACCAGACCAAGATCAAGCTGGTTATCTTCAATCGCGCGAATGATATCGCTTGTGTTGCCGGTCCTCACCATAATTTCAAGTTTCGGAAAGGCCCGTTGCAGCTGTTCAAGAATGGCAGGCAGGAAATAGATGCAGGCCGTCGCCCCGGTTCCGATCCGGACCTGTCCGGCAAGCCCGTCGGCAAAAACCGAAACGGCATCAAGTGCAGAGCGGATTGATGCATCAATACCGCCAATATGAGCAAGCAACGCCTGCCCTGCTGCGGTCGGCTCCGCCCGCTTGCCAACCCGTTCAATCAACTTCACCCCCAGCCTGTCTTCAAGCTGGCGCACCTGCTGGCTCACAGCCGGTTGGCTAAGATTGAGCTTCGCCGCTGCGGCGGAAAAACTGCCAAGGGTCACAACATCGGCAAAGGTATGAAGCTGATCAAGGTTAAGTGCCCGCATATCAAACTTTTCCTTATGACATGCATAATATTTCAAAACTTCCGTTATGATATGGTTCGACTTACTGTCTGGTCAAACAAATCAACACCGGACAACATTATGTGCCTGACGACCCGCGAAACCATCCCTGCGAACAGCCTGACAATCCGCAATGCAACCGATACCGATATGGATCAGGTGACCGCGATTTATCGCCATCATGTCCTGACCGGCACGGCCTCCTTTGAAGAGATCCCGCCGGGCATTGATGAAATCACCAACCGGTTTCAGGCAATCCGCGACAAGGGCATGCCCTATCTGGTTGCCATCCGGGGTGATGTCATTGTTGGCTATTGCTATGCCAGTTCCTATCGACCACGCACCGCCTATCGCCATACTGTTGAAAACTCGATCTATGTTGCACCCGATTGCACCGGTCAGGGTATCGGAAGTCTTTTGATGGAACATCTGATTGCCCGATGTCAAGCAGGCCCCTGGCGCCAGATGATCGCGGCAATCGGCGACAGCGCCAATCACGCCTCGATTGCCCTTCATCGCAAACATGGTTTTGAGCCTACCGGCGTTTTTCATAAAGTCGGCTTCAAGTTTGACCGGTGGCTTGACTCGGTTCTGATGCAGCGCCCCCTTGGGGAGGACCAGCCATCCCTGCCCGGCCCGACAGGCCAATGATCCGGCCGCGCACGATTATTGCCCTTGGTCTTGCCCAGCTGATCAGCTGGGGAACGGCCTATTACCTGATCGGGAATTTCGGTACAGCCCTTGCCGCGCGCAATGGCTGGGACAGTGCGGTGATTTATGGTGGCTTTTCATGCGCCCTTCTGGTCATGGGGATATGTTCATCAACCTGTGGCCGACTGATTGACCTATATGGGGGTCGCCCGGTTCTTTTGGCCGGTTCCCTTCTTAATGCCCTTGGGTGTCTGATCCTTGCCTTTGGCGATCAGATCGTCCTTCATTTTATCGGCTGGATCATCTTGGGCATTGGGATGCGCGCGACCCTGTATGATGCAGCCTTTGCCACACTGGCCCGGATCGGTGGCCCGAACGCGGGACGGGCGATGGGGCAAATCACCCTGTTTGGCGGATTGGCTTCGACTGTATTCTGGCCATTGGGGCATCTGATCGAAGGCCAGTTTGGCATCACCACAGCCCTTGCAAGCTATGCGGGCTTTGCCCTTTTGACCGTGCCCCTGCATTTGATGATGCCATCCGTTGACCGTGAAACACATCCTGAAGTGCCTTTCCAGAATGAAAAGCATAGCGGCACAGGTACTTCATCTGTGCTGCAAAGTGTTCCTGCCCCACTGCCCCGACAAGGTTTATGCGGCATCCTGTATGCCGTCATTGTTACGGTTCTGAATGTTGTGAATGCGGCAATGTCGGCACATATGATTGCGGTTCTGATCGGGATCGGGCTTGGCACCATGCTGGCTATTGAAACCGCCAGCCTGCGCGGCATCGGTCAATCCGTTGCCCGTGCAGCAGAAGTCCTGTTTGGCAAACGCCTTGCGCCAACCAAACTGACCGTCATCGCAACCGCCGTGCTCCCGGTTTCCTTCCTGCTTGTTCTGATTGGTGATCCTTACGTCATTGCGGCCATGAGTTTTACATTGCTCTATGGGGCTGCCAACGGCGTTTTGACGATTACGCGCGGTACATTGCCGCTGATGATTTTTGGCAAGCGCGGCTATGGGCAGCAGGTCGGGCGCTTGCTGGTGCCCGGATTTTTCCTGTCTGCGATTGCCCCCAGTCTTTATGACCAGCTGATTTCGCGTTTTGGTCCGCAATCTGCAATCTGGGCATCCAGCGGTTTGTTGCTGATTGCCTTTGTTTGCGCGGTGATCCTTTTTCGAATGCTGCCCCCAGGATTGGCAAAAATGCCCGCAACAGAACCTTTATGAAATCCGCAACAAGGGCCTCAAAAAAGAACGCCTGCCAATCGGGGATGGCAGGCGCAAGGTGTGCTCTGTGATGAAAGAGCTGGGAGTATCCGTGCTTACGGGATCTCGGGTGTTATTTTGCGTATCCGATTTCTTTCAAGGCCTCGGCAATTTCCGGAAGGATCGCCGGGTCATCAATGGTGGCCGGTGTGTTGTAGCTTTCGCCATCGGCAATTGATCGCATGGTCTTGCGCAGGATCTTGCCAGACCGGGTTTTGGGAAGACGATCCACCACAGTTGCCTGCTTGAAAGCCGCGACCGGACCAATCTGATCGCGGACCATCGCAACCACTTCGGCAAGGATCGCGTCATGCGGGCGGGTCACACCGGCCTTCAGAACCACAAAGCCAAGTGGCAATTGTCCCTTAAGGTCGTCATGAACGCCAATCACAGCACATTCGGCAACATCCTTATGCCCGGAAAGGACTTCTTCCATTGCCCCGGTCGAGAGACGGTGTCCGGCGACATTGATGATGTCATCCGTACGCGACATGACATAGATATAGCCGTCTTCATCAATGAAGCCCGCATCACCCGTAGCGTAATAGCCCGGGAATTCTTCAAGATAGGATGACTTGAAACGGTCGTCATTCTGCCAAAGGGTCGGCAAAGTTCCCGGTGGCAGCGGAAGTTTGGCGGCCAAGGCTCCGATCTGTCCGCGTGGAAGCGGCTTGCCTGCTTCGTCCAGAACCTGGACATCCCAGCCACAGGCAGCAACCGTCGGCGATCCGTATTTGATCGGCAGAAGTTCAATCCCGCGCGGGTTCGCACAGATCGACCAGCCGGTTTCGGTTTGCCACCAGTGATCAATGACGGGCACACCAAGGCTGCTTTCCGCCCATTGCAGGGTATCGGGATCGGACCGTTCGCCTGCCAGATAAAGTGCCTCAAGACAGCCCAGATCATAATTGGCCATATGGGCGGCCTTGGGATCATCGCGCTTGATCGCCCGAAATGCCGTCGGCGCGGTAAACAGAACCTTGACCTTATGCTGGGAAATCACCCTCCAGAAGGCACCAGCGTCCGGGGTACCAACGGGCTTTCCTTCATACATAACAGTCGTACAGCCCGCAAGTAACGGCGCGTAAACGATATAGGAATGCCCGACCACCCAGCCAACGTCGGACGCAGCCCAGTAAACATCGCCGGCCTCAACGCCATAGATGTTTTTCATCGACCATTGCAGGGCAACCATGTGCCCGCCATTGTCACGCACAACGCCCTTGGGCTGACCAGTGGTGCCTGATGTGTAAAGAACATAAAGCGGATCAGTCGCGGCGACCGGAACGCAATCAGATGGTGCGGCCTTGGCACATTCGACCGTCCAGTCATAATCGCGCCCATCAATCAGTGGCGCATCACATTGCGGGCGCTGGAACAGGATGACACCTGATGGCTTGTGCGTTGCCATATCAATGGCCCGATCAAGCAGCGGCTTATATTCAATCACCCGTGATCCCTCGATGCCACAGCTTGCACTCAGGATCAGCTTGGGTTTGGCGTCATTGATACGGGTGGCAAGTTCGTTCGAGGCAAAGCCACCAAACACCACAGAATGAATGGCACCGATACGCGCACAGGCCAACATCGCCATCGCAGCCTGCGGGATCATCGGCATATAGATGATCACACGATCACCCTTGGTCACCCCTCGCGCATGCAAAGCCCCGGCAAGGCGGGAAACCTCGTCGCGCAATTGGTGATAGGTGAATTTTTCAACCGTATTGGTGACCGGGCTGTCATAGATCAGGGCTGTTTGATCGCCACGACCATTTTCGATATGGCGGTCCAGCGCATTGTAGCAGGTATTGACTTCGCCACCGGTGAACCAGCGATAAAACGGCGCGTCGCTGTCATCAAGAACGCGGTCCCATTTGCGGTACCATGAAATGTTTTCGGCTGCTTCTGCCCAGAAACCTTCCTTGTCGGCGATCGAGCGATCATAGGCTTCCTGATAACGACCAGTCATTGGCGAAATTTCCTCCCGCGGTGATGAGTCTTGTGCTCATGCAGAACGCGTATTTGTGACGTGCGAATAAATCGGCATCATAATACCTATTTAATTCACACTTACCCCTTAGACATTGGTAGAGCGTCGGTAAGGCGCAGTTTTCTGCGGATTACAATTACTCAAAACTGACAGGCGCGTGATCGGAATTTCGCGATCATGCGTATCTGTTCGGGCATATGAATGTATCTGGGGGTGCCACCAAAGGATTTGAAGCGCAGACATAAAGTTGCCGCCTCACGCGTGGGCGACAATCGGAGGCGGCAAAAGCAAGAGTTAGGAAATCTGTGAGGTCGTCAAACCGTCTTCATGGTTAGTCGCATGTTTTTCATCACGCGTTTGGCCATGACCGGACGGCTAATGGGTTATTCGGCGTATCTCGTCCTTGATTTCAAGCTTGCGACGTTTAATGTCTGCGACAAGGGAATCATCGGGCGCCGGACGGCGCGTCTCGAGGTGGAGTTCCTGCTCAAGTGCAGCATGTTTGGCAGTAAGAGCTTCGATATGGCTTTGAACGCTCATTCGCCTACTCCTTATATCTGACATTGCCCACAAGAAGATGGTATTAATTTCGTAACATGATTTCCAGTGTTTCGATCATCACCGTGAACTCGAACACAGTCCAGCAAGGATCGGCATGACACAAAAAGATCGACTTATCATCGGCATAACCGGTGCATCCGGGGTGATTTACGGCATACGATTTTTACAGTTGCTGAAAAACACGCCGATCGAGACTCATCTGGTTCTTTCGAAGGCAGCCGAGCGCACCATCGCCTATGAGACCGACTTTAAAATTCGCGAAATCAAGGAGATGGCAGACGTCCTCCATGATAATTCCGACATCGGCGCGTCGATTGCGTCGGGATCGTTTCGCACACGCGGTATGGTCATTGCGCCTTGCTCGATGAAGTCTCTGGCCGAGGTCGCAAGCGGAGTCGCGGACAATCTGATTGCGCGCGCTGCCGATGTGATGCTCAAGGAACGTCGCCGCCTTGTTCTGATGGTGCGTGAAACCCCGCTTCATGCCGGGCATATCCGCAATATGGCGCAGGCCACGGAAAACGGTGCAATCATTGCCCCGCCGGTCCCGGCATTCTACGCCCGTCCACAGTCACTTGATGAAATGGTCACGCAAAGCTGTGGCCGGGTTCTCGACCTGTTTGATATCGATTTGCCCGAAACGGCACGTTGGGGCGATGAAGATGCTGCCAATCACATCCCCGTAACCGGCAAACCCAGAAACCGGGATTAAGAATTCCACGTCAGACCATTCTGTCCTATGGCGCGGATAAAAGCCCCATAATTGCGATCAGACGACTAACCGCCTGGTCGCAATCATCCTGTTCAAGGTCAAACCGGTTGGGGGACAAATAGGCTCGCGCGGCAGAAAACGGGTCCTCTGACGGGATTGGTTGTACTGCGTCGCACAGAATATGCTGTTCGATCTGCTCTGCCTGCAATTCATCAGATTTGACCTTTTGGCGCAATTCCTGCACATCGGGACGCGGATCATCGCGCATGAAGCGACGTGTCTGGCGAAGCGGGATGATCACATTGTCCCGCCAGTCGCGTACGGCTTCTTCAAGCGAACAAACACTGTGCGGTGCCAGTCCCTTCTGTCCAAGAAAGAACATGAACAGCAGCATGTTCACATCAAGTCCGCAGCGTTCCTGCAATTCCAGACACAGTTTTGCTACGCCGTCGCGACCATACATCGCGACTGTAAAGCGCCATACTTCGTCCTGATCAATCACCAAACTGCTCGTATCCTGCGGGTTTCTTTTTGTATCACACGGTCTTTACCGTACGCGCCACCTTTGGCGGATGACCAAGATAGGCACCAAGCCCCTTGGCCGTCGACACCATGGTCCCGGCCGTATCCACAAGCCGGGGACCAACAATAACATCTTCCATCGCGACATCGACCACTTTGCGTTTTGACCAGGCGACGACACGGTCGAATTTCTGTTCGGCAACCAGATCAACCGCATGCACACCAAAAGCCGATGCAATTACCCGGTCACGCGGTGATGGTATCCCGCCACGCTGCACGTGCCCCAAGACCGTCACACGGGTTTCCCAGCCGGTCCTTGCGCCAAGCTCGTCAGCCAGCCAATGACCAATACCGCCATAACGGACTTTCTGACCATCATCTCCCTGCGTCACTGCGGCCCCGTCATCGCGCTTGACCGCCTCGGCCACAATGACAAGAGCATGATTGCGTCCGCGCTTGCGAATATTCAGGCAATGTTCGGTCAGGGCATCAAGATCATAGTCCATTTCCGGGATCAGAATAGCATCAGCGCCACCTGCAACACCGGCAAACAGGGCGATATGCCCGGCATCGCGCCCCATGACCTCAAGGATCATGATGCGATCATGCGACGCCGCAGTCGGCTGCAACCGGTCAAGGGCCTCGACCGCGACATTCACCGCCGTGGTAAAGCCGACCGAATATTCGGTCTGGGCCAGATCGTTATCGATGGTTTTGGGAATACCCACCAGATTGATGCCCCCCATCCGGGCCAGACGGTGAAGGATGGCCATGCTGCCATCGCCTCCAACCCCGATCAGCGCATCAAGACCAAGCTTGTGATAGCCATCAATCACTTCCCGGGAACGGTCGGCAAAGCTGCCATCGGGCATGGGATAGTGGAACGGATCACCCTTGTTGATCGTACCAAGGATCGTCCCGCCAAGCCGCAGCATACCGTCATTATTGACCTGATCATTAAGGTCAATGGCCTGCGGAGGATCCTGCATCAGGCCATGCGTGCCCTGACGGATACCCACGACATCCCAGCCATATCCAAGTACCGCACGTCGGACGACAGCCAGAATGACCGCATTCAATCCGGCGCAATCGCCCCCACTGGTCAAAATCCCGATCCGCATGCGTTTCCTTCCCATTGTCGTCATCATTGTTTAAAGGGTGATACAAATCATATGGGTTGCCCATCTGATATCTGTTAATATCACTTCCCCTTCGCGTTGATTATTAAGCTGGATCAAAAATGGACGAAATCAATCAGATCGAGATTGAAAAGAGACTTCTTTCGTTGCGCGAGGAACACCGTGATCTTGATATCGCCATCGAACAGATGGTGCAGGCCCCCCATCATGATCAGTTGCGTCTCGGGCGCATGAAAAAGCGTAAACTCGCCCTTAAAGACGAAATTCGTTATGTCGAGTCGCAGCTTGTTCCCGACATTATCGCCTGATCACACCGGTCAGACTCCTGTTTGACGGATCACCCAACCAGAAAACTTGTTCTCTTGCCATAAGCCTCGTGCCTGGTTCGGACATACCAAATCCCCCGTTCTTATTGTTCGGGGGATAATCGTTTGGACATGACAACAAGAAAATCTGAACGCAGGCGCAATGTCGGGCATCTCATTACGAGAACCGGTATCAAATCCCGTACGGGATACGATCAAGCTTGGCCAGAAGCATTTCCTTTTGCGCCCGCAAAGCCGCATCGGCACCACGAAGGATTGAATCGACCGTATCACCGCTGGCGGACTGATAAAAGCCGAACACCGGAACAATCGGGATGAACTTGTCTTTGTGGGGATAGGGATTCTGATGCAGCCAGCGCGTGATCGCATCAACACGCTGCAAAACATCGTCCTGATCAACATTATACATCAGGGCAACAAAGTCATTGCAGCCAAGATAGCCCAGATGATGCGGTGCCATGACAAAATCGGCAATGATCCTGCGGACATAGTTAAACAGACCGTCTTTGCATTCCTGACCGTAGCGCTGCAAAATATCTTCGATATTAAACAGTTCACAAATCAGAACGATCCTGTTGGTGCGATCCGTCCCGATCAGGGAAACTTCGTTTTCAAGAATCTGCATGAAGGTCGGACGACCAAGCGCGCCGGTAAACGGGTCGCGCCCTTCAAGCCGCGCCAGTCGGGCATGGCGTCTCTTGAGATCATTGAGGTTTTCGGTCAGGCCATTGATGCGCACCATCAAACGACCGATTGCCTGTTCAACCGCCGGTGTCACCTGATTATCCGGGATGCCCAGAACATTGGCGATGTCAGATGTGTGAAACGGAACTTCTTCCTCGACCGTATCGGGAAGATTATCCGTATCTATATCGATCTGATGGTCGCGATTGGGCGCACGCCGTTTTCCGGCGTCCCTGCCATAGGCATGAATTCCGTATGGATTTGATGGAAATCTTCCATCCCCTCCCCCCATAGAGGGTGTAATTGAACCGGGCCTTGTGACCTTCATGTCTGACCTTCCCGTGCTACCTGCACAGTTATATGAGTTATTTGTAAATAATAAATCAAAGGTACTGTCAATTTCCACATAAATTCAATCGACAGTAAGGGTAGGAAATCTACACCATCGTATAGCATGGAATTTTTGACCGTAAATAAGAAAAATTTAAAGAAAGATGCAAGTCCGGCAAGGCGCAAGCAGGCTTGCATGATGGCCCGCGCTGCATATAATGCGGCCCTTCACGAAACAGCCCGTATACGGAGCCGCTATCATGAGCGATCAAACGCCGGTCATCGGCATTATCATGGGAAGCCAGTCTGACTGGGAAACCATGAAAAACGCCGCAGATGTCCTCGATGCGCTGAATGTGCCTTATGAGACCAAAATCGTCTCGGCTCACCGCACCCCTGATCGCCTCTATGATTATGCCAAAACGGCAAAATCGCGTGGTCTTAAGGTCATTATCGCCGGTGCTGGCGGTGCGGCCCATCTTCCGGGCATGGCGGCGGCGATGACCCCGCTTCCGGTTCTTGGTGTTCCGGTTCAGAGCCGCACGCTTAAGGGTCTTGATAGCCTTCTTTCCATCGTCCAGATGCCGGGCGGCGTTCCGGTCGGAACCCTTGCCATCGGCTCGGCCGGGGCAAAGAACGCCGGCCTGATGGCAGCTGAAATCATGGCTCTGATGGATGACGGGCTTGCCACGCGCCTTGATGACTGGCGCGCAGCCCAGACCGCATCGGTCGCAGACGAGCCGGTTGATCCGGCACTGTGATTGCAATACAGGCGCGCCCAACCGGGCGCGTTTTTATTTTGCGCAAACCAGATTTGATGATTGTCTGATTGCAGGCAATCTTTTCCCTATGGGGAAGATTTTTGATCGAGGAATACATGACGCAGGATTTCGACACGCGCGTAATCGCACCGGGGAGCACAATCGGTATCATGGGCAACGGCCAGCTGGGCCGCATGGCTGCCTTCTGTGCCGCCGAGCTCGGCTATAAGGTCCATGTTTTCGGCCCGGGTGCTGACAGCCCGACCGAGCAGGTCTGTGCCAAGGCGACAATTGCCGATTACACCGATCTTGATGCACTGCGTGCCTTTGCCGAAGATGTCGATGTTGTCACTTTCGAGTTTGAAAATGTCCCCCATGACAGCGTCAAATTACTGTCCGAACTGGTTCCGGTCCGCCCGGGCTGGAAATGCCTGCATCTCTCCCAGAACCGTCTGCGCGAAAAGACCTTTTGCAATGAACACGGCATCCGCACCGCACCGTTTGAGGCCGTCCGCTCGCTTGCCGATCTTGAAGCCGCCGTTGCCAAACTTGGCCGCCCGTCGGTTCTGAAAACGACCGAGCTTGGCTATGACGGCAAAGGTCAGGTCAAGATCAGTGCCGATACCGATCTGGCACAGGCGTGGGACGAGATGAAAGGTGCCGAGGCCATCCTTGAGGGCTTCATTTCCTTTGAACGCGAGATTTCCGTCATTGTCGCCCGCGGTGTTCAGGGCGATACCGCCTGCTTCTGCCCGGTTGAGAATGTGCATACCAACCACATCCTTGATGTGACCGTCGCCCCGGCTGAAATTGCCGACAGCCTGTCGAAGAAGGCTGAAGACATCGCGATCAAGCTGGTTACGGCGATGGAGTTTGTCGGTCTTCTGGCGGTCGAGATGTTTGTCACCACCGATGGCGACATTCTGGTCAATGAAGTCGCACCGCGCCCGCACAATTCCGGTCACTGGACCATTGATGCCTGCATCACCAGCCAGTTCGAACAGTTCATCCGTGCTGTGTGTGGCCTGCCTCTTGGCGATCCGGCCCATCATTCCAGAGCGCGCATGAAAAACCTTCTGGGCGACGACATCAATGACTGGCAGGCAATTTTGACCGAGCCGAACGCCAAACTGCACCTTTATGGCAAGGCCGAAGCAAAGCCGGGCCGTAAAATGGGTCATGTCACCTGGGTTCTGCCGAAATAACCCGGACGAACACGACCGATCAGTCACCTTTCGGGCCCCGGAGACCCTGTGTATCCGGGGCTTTTTCATATGTGTTTCATCACGTTACCCCATCAAATGCCGATCTGGCATTTTGTGCCGGGCAGATTGGCATCGGGTTTGCTCCTGATCGGGACAGGAAACTCTTTACGGATGGAACGTGATGAAGAAACTTCTGATCATTCTTTCAATGATCCTTGGCCTTGGTGCCATGGAAAGCCGCATCAACGCAGCATTTGCCGCCCCGGGCGCCGCTGGATTCCCGCAGGTCATCGAAGGTGACAAGCTACGTTTTGGCAATCTGGTTGTCGAACTGTTTGGCATTCGCGCCCCGAAACCGGGCATGATTTGCCGTGCCGGTGCGGTTGAATTTCAGTGCGGGGCAGCCGCCTCACAGGCGCTGGGCCGCATCATCGACAATTACGCCATCAAATGTCAGCAGGTATCGGATGTGCAACTGTTCCCTATGCTGACGGAATGCACCATCGGGCGCAATGACCTGAACCGTTTGATCCTGCGCGCGGGCTGGGCCATGGTTGATATGGTCACCTGCGACAGTCATCCGAGCTGTGCGACCTATTTGCGTGATCAGGAATTTGCCAAGGAAAACCGCAAAGGCATCTGGATGGGCACCCCACCATCGGAACTGGTTGCCCTTGCGGCCAAGCCGACGGCCGAAGATATTCAGTCCAGCGACAACAAGGCAAAGCGCAAAGCCACTGGCGATGCCCCGCGTCATCTGTTCGGGTCGCCCTTCACGGTTGATCTTGCCGGTGACATGAAACGCGCCAACGCGCCGGATAAAACTCTTTTGAGCTTCCTTGAAAACACCTTCTAGATCACGCGATCTCTGAGTTTCCCAAACCCGTCAAAACAAAACGCCACCGCATTTCTGCCGGTGGCGTTTAGTTATTTTCGATCCGTAAATACGTTATCCACCAAACTGGCGACGAACCCGTCCGGGTGTCGGCACGCAGTTGGCAAATTTCGCACCAAGCTTGAAGGGTGCTGCGGCACATTTGCCGATCTTGCCAAGCTTGGCGGTGATTTTCGGGATTTGCAGAACATTGCCGATACGGCGATCAAGAAATGCCCAGCTATCGGCATGACCATCCGAGGTGTCATCAAGCCAGAATGCCAGGGTTGATCCATAAACACCGGCAAGCAACATGCGCTTGGTGTACCAGTTATGATCGGTTGATGTGTCGCCCGCAGCCACCCACATTGCATCGACCGTCCCGTGCGTAAGCTTAAGCCCAAGAGCCGCATTCTGCGGCAAAGCCATAAAGGCAAGGGCTGCGCGAACGGCATCTTTCTGATTTTCGACCAGATCAAGACGGGTTTTGACTGCCGTCGCAATGCGTTCGCGAATTTTCATGTTCTCAAGGCCCTTTTCATCAAGGGCAGCAACCATCTTGCGATCGGTCAGCTCGACATAGGTCACAATCGCCTGACGAATGCCATTGGGCAGCAAACGATCAACCTCGCCCGGCGCAAGATCAAGATCCATGGCCCCGGCCAGCAGGGACTGTTTGGTCCAGCCATCAAACGGTACATGTTCAAGGGCTGCTTCAACCAGTGCTTCGCGCTGGACTTGCAGACGGCTCATGCTTTCGGACACGGTCATTTAGGACTCCTTGTCACTTGATCGGGCGTCTTCGGCGTCATCAGCGTTTTCTGATGCGGCAGACTGCCTGAATGTAGTCTCGGGCGGGTATTCGCGCAATTCCTCGTTAAATCCGAGAAGGGTCATGTCTTCCATACGTTCAGGATACATCACGCCGATCAGGTGATCATATTCATGCTGTACCACGCGCGCGTGGAACCCACCCGCAATGCGCTCGATCTCCTCGCCCTGTTCATTTAACCCGCGATAACGAATTTTGTTCCAGCGCGGCACGACGCCCTGAAGACCGGGGATAGAAAGACAGCCCTCCCAGCCATCAACGATTTCTTCGCCAACCGGCTCGATTTCCGGATTGATCAGAACCGACAGCGGAATGGCTCCGTCATCGGGATCGTCGCTTTGGCGCATCGCCGGCACGTAATAGACCATGATCGCCTTGGACTCGAACACCTGTGGTGCCGCAAGGCCAACGCCCCCGGCATCTTTCATGGTATCCTTCATATCAGCAATCAGTCGCTGAATTTCGGGATCAAGCGGGTTTTCGACCCGATCAGCAACCTTGCGCAAAACCGGGTGGCCCATCCGGGCAATCTTGAGGATCGACATAGCCTTATATCCAACCAAAATTGCCCGGCTGTAAAGCCCCTAAGCATGCAATTCCGTCTAGTGACCGGTCAGAACCAGCGTCTGGATCGGAAGCAGCAATGCCTGAACACGCAAAAGCAGGGCATGCACAACACCGACGGTCTGAACCATATGCAGGAACAGCCATTCCCCCATGCCAATATCAGGGCTTTCAAGTTTCTCGTGAGTACTGGTATAGGCGTTGCCCGCGCATTTGCTGCCAAGCGGCACATTTGCAATCGTTTCTGGATAAAGCGGCATCATCTTGACAAGGAATGTGCCCGGTTTGGCGCGTTCGGTAATATCAAGCAACTGGTCGCTTGGTCGGAACTGCCCCGCTGCAAT
The DNA here is from genome assembly GCF_054901115.1 of Thalassospira sp. SM2505. Lineage (NCBI taxonomy): Bacteria > Pseudomonadati > Pseudomonadota > Alphaproteobacteria > Rhodospirillales > Thalassospiraceae > Thalassospira > Thalassospira sp. SM2505. Next base: position 1,647,724 of record NZ_CM142731.1, on the reverse strand, counting down.
CACCGGCTGAACATCCGTAATGACCATCGGAATGATTTCGAATGGCAGGGACGCACAGGATACCTCGGTAATCACACCGCGTTTCACCACCTGTGTCGATATCTGGTTAAAGCCAGCAAGAAACACCGTTTCCGCATCTTTTTCCGGGATCAGAATTCCGGCCGGACGCAAGATCGGGCTGACAAAGTCACCGACCTGGAGGGCGAATTGCTGGATATTGCCCTTAACCCCGGCACGAACCACGGTTTTGGACAGATCGGCCTCGGCAGATCGAAGGGATGCCTGCGCATTGGCAAGCTGGGCTGGCAACAGACTATCAAGCTTGGTCTTGATGACATTCAGGCTGGCCTCGGCCGCATTCAACCCGCCCTGTCTTGTGGTCAGGGAGACTTCAAGACGTTCGACCTCGCGCCGGGATACCGCATTGGTCCCGCGCGCCAGCAGGTCTGCCTTGACCTTTAATTCATCGCGCACCTGATTATAGGCACCGCGTGCCTGTTCGACATTGCCCTCTGCCACGGCAATATCGGCCCGTGCGACATCCATCTGGGCGCGGATTTCGGCAATCCGCTGTTCGGCCATCGCAACCGCTTCGCGTTCAACACGGTTATCAAGCCGGAATAACGGATCCCCCGCATTCACATTGTCGTCGTTCTTGACATAGACCTCGACCACACGACCGCCCTTTTCCGGCAGAATCGTGACGGTCCGGAAGAACGATGTGACATTGGTCGTTGACGGGTGAAAATAGAAAATCACCGTAATCAGGCTCAGCGTCAGGATCGCACAGGCCGTAATGCCATAGCGCAGCTCATACCAGACAGAAAACAGCGTGATTTCCTTGCCAATACGTTTGCCCTGCACGTAACGGCGGACCAGATAATCAGGCAGGATGGTAAAGATCGAACACAGAAGAAGCTCAAACATCTTTTTGGTTCTCCTGCTTGGTGCTCTCATCCGTTGCGACCGGCGTGCTTACGGTTACTGGTTCGGAAGAAGCAGGCTGCGGCTGTACCGGTGCAGAAACTGTGGACTCGGCCAGTCCGGTCCTGGCTTGGGCCATACTTTTTAGTGCGTTTGCCATTGTCTGAACCGGGGAAACGAAGTCCGGGAACTGAATAACCGCCAGAACAAGGGCCGCGACCCAGAAGATATTATTGTGGGTAAACAGGGCTAAAAGGGTCAGAACACCAATCAGTTGTAACTGTGTGTGATTGGCATGATGGGCCAGCCTTTCGGGCAAGGCATGAATATTGAGATAGAATGCGCCAATCAAAAAGACCGCAATAACGACAAACCAGACAACACCGACAAACAGAATGTCCGTTTCCCCCGGTGCGGTAATAAAAAATGGCGCATGGGCCAATGCCGCATCGCGCAGATTGCTTTCCATAACTATATCCTAACCGTTTCCCAACCGGTTTTGCCCGGTTTGTTCCAGATATCCGGCCCGAGAAAACAACAAGGCCCTGCGATAAATTGAATTTAGTCAAAGCATTATAGCAACCTTTGATGTCAATTTAATCACATAATTCCCGCAATGGGTTCCATACTGAAACCGACTGGCCGAAACGACAGCATGCCTTGGCGTTTTGCGATGCAGGCATGTATAAACGTCAAAGGCGAATATCCCCTTCCCTCTTTTCTTTTTGGCCTGTTTGCACTATATACAACTCCACGGTCAGCTTGACCGTAAATCCAACCGGGGGGCATTCCGCACTCCGGGTGTTTTTGTTTTTTTGAAAGGAGCGTGGTTTCCGTGCAGGTAATCGTTCGCGACAACAATGTCGATCAGGCTCTGAAAGCGCTTAAGAAAAAGATGCAGCGCGAGGGCATTTTCCGTGAGATGAAACTCCGTCGCCACTTTGAAAAGCCGTCGGAGAAGAAAGCTCGCGAAGGGGCGGAAGCAATCCGTCGTGCCCGCAAGCTGGAGCGTAAGCGCATCGAGCGCGAAGGCTTCTAGTCTTTTTCACTTTCGGGGTATCTCGAACGTGACTGTACGATCGAATTTGGCTTGCCAAGTTCGGACCCGTGCGCCAAGCCCGCCTCGGAGCAATCCGGGCGGGTTTGGTTTTTCCGAATTTCAGTCAGAGCCCACCTTATCTGAAAGCAGCATTGCGTTGACGCTTGTTGCGCCCGCGATGAGTAACGATACTGTTTGGTACGCCAAACATGCCTCTCCACCGACCGGCCCCGCTGAAAGAAGCAACATGAACCGCGCGTTTCCCGACACCAAACAGGTTGCGCCAGATGCCAACCTCGAAGAGGCACAACCGCGCAAGCGCGGATCAGGTGTCCAGCTGGTCTATCGTGAACTGCGTCAGGGCATTCTCGAACTGTCGATCAAGCCGGGCACTATCCTTGATGAATCACAGCTCTCTGCGCGCTTCAAGATGTCGCGCACCCCGATCCGAGAAGCCTTGGTCAGACTGGCCGCCGAAAACCTGATTACGACACTGCCCAACAGAACCAGCATGGTTCCACCGATCGACTTTTCCAATCTGCCCGCCTATTTTGACGCCCTGACATTGATGTACCGAATTTCGACACGTTCTGCGGCCGAGCTTCACAACGAAAGTGATCTGGTAGAAATCAGACGGCTGGAACAGGAATTTGCCCAAGCTGTTGGCAGACGCGATGCATTGGCGATGATTTCGCGCAACCGTGACTTCCATGTCGCCATCGCGCGGGCCGGAAAGAACACCTATTACGAGGAATTTTTCGCCCGTCTACTTGATGAAGGGCGGCGTATTTTGCGTCTATATTACGAGTCCTATGATGATGCGCTGCCGCGCCAATATGTTCAGGAACATGAACAACTGGTCGATGCCATTGCAACCCGGAATGTCGCTCTTGCCGATGATCTGGCCAAACAACATGCAGCCCAGATTGTTCGCCAAATTCAGAGTTATCTGGCGACCCGCTATCAAAGTGACCTGCCCCTCTGACACCGGGCAAACATGACATGATAAAAAAAGCGGGGAGAAAAATCTCCCCGCTTTGTCATTTAAGTCCAGCTGCGTATCTGGATATCACAGCCTAGAAGCCGACGATTTTTGACGGCAACCAGGTCGCCGTGACCGGAAACGCCACCACCAGCAGCAAGGTCAATATTTGCAGCAGGATGAACGGGATCACGCCGCGGCACATCTGCCCATAGGTCATGTTGGGCGGGGCAATGGATTTCAGATAGAAAATCGACGATGCCATTGGCGGTGTCAGATATCCGGTCTGAATCACGATGATCACCAGCGTCGCAAACCAGACCGGGTCAACACCGGCACTGCGAATGAACGGCGTAAAAAGCGGCACACAAATCAACACATTGGCCGTCCAGTCCAGAACAAAGCCGAGAATGAACACGACGATCAGGAAGAATATGATCATTCCGGTCGTGCCAAGCCCCGATCCTTCAAGGAAGCCACGGATAAGCTGCGCCCCGCCATTGGCGGCAAACACCCCCATAAACATCGTGCCAGCAGCAACAATCAGAAGGATCATCGCCGAAATACGCACCGTGATCGCCAATGACTCGCGCATCACCGACATGCTGAACCGGCCGTAGGCAATACACAGGATAAGCGCACCAACCGCACCAACAGCCGCTGCCTCGGTCGGTGATGCTATCCCCGCCAGCAAAGATCCAAGCACGGCAAAGATCAGGGCAATGACCGGAAGAAGCGTTGAACATGTCAGCCTAAGCTTTTCGCCAAGCGGCATATCGTCTTCTTCTTCAAGTTCCGGCACTTTTTCGGGCGGGCGGATCATCCCGTGGATCAACAGATAACCGATAAACAGCGCAATCATGATCAAGCCGGGGAACATCATTCCGGCAAGGACTTCACCCACCGAAAGCTGTGCCAGTGACGCATACATCACCGCAATCACCGATGGCGGGATCATGGTGCCAAGCGAACCACCCGCACAAATCGTCCCGGCAATCAGGCGATTGTCATAGCGGTATTTCTGCATGGCAGGGATGGCCATCATCCCGATCATGACTTCGACCGCACCAACAACCCCCGCTGCTGCGGCAAAAACCGCGCCCATTGCAATGGTCGCCACGGCAAGTCCGCCCGGAAGCCCTTTCAGCCAGATCTGCATGGTTTTGAACAGGCGTTCCGCAATTCCGGACCGCTCAAGGATTGCCCCCATAAGGATGAACATGGGGATGGCCGACAGGATGAAGTTGGTCGCCGCAGTATAGAAACTGCCATAGAGCTGATTGAAAATATGCGGCCCAAAGGCGAATGCGCCGGCTGATACCGCGACAATTGCCAACGAAAAGGCAATCGGAATGCCTGCAAGAACCAGGACAAAAAGCCCCGGAAACATCAAAGCGGAAACAAGCATTTCAGGCGTCCCCTTCTTTTACCTGGGTGACACCTTTGGCTGCGCCGAATGCGCGCAAACCTTCGACAAGCAATTGCAGGCTCAAAGCCAGAAGTCCCAAGGCAAGGAGCGTATAGAACGGCCACATGAGCGGTGCCCACGGACTGACCATTTCAACTTCCCCGGAAACATAGGCATGCCATGCCTTGCCAATTGCGACTTTCGACAACATCGCAAAAATCGGGAACAGCAAGAAGACATAGATGAAGCCATTAAACCCGTCCCGGAACTTGGCGGGAAAGCGCGAGGACAAGAAGTCGATCCGCACATGGGCGTCTTCACGAAGTGCCTGTGCAGCGCCCAGGACAAACAAGGTTCCCGTAGCCATATAGGCGATATCAAAGGCCCAAAGTGTTGGCGCGTTAAACAGATAACGCGCCAACACTTCGTAAATCATCGAGACGACCAGGCCCAATGCAACGATGTTGGCCACTTTTGAAAAAACGATCGACAAGCAGTCAATACCGCGAAACAGATATGAAAACATGGTCGCCTCCACGCAATCAGTCCTGGTTCCGGATCAGATAGCTGCTTTCTGCCGACCAGCGCGCCTTATAGGCATTATAGTCTGCAAGAATGTCTGCCATGGCCGGTTTGCCTGCTTCTTTCTGGGCATCCGCCTTTTTGGAAATCCAGTCGCTACCCGCCGAAGAAAGCTGTTCGATGAAAGCCGGGTCCAGGGTGATGATCTCGTTCTTGCCACCACGGAAGGTTTCCATCGCCTTCATGTCCTTGTCATAGAAGCTGACAACACTTTCGAGCGTGGTGAGTTCGGCTGCGGCCTCAAGCAACGGCTTGAGATCATCATCAAGCGCATCCCAGGTTTCCTGTTTGACGACAACTTCCCAAAGGAAGGTCGGCTGATGCACGCCCGGAACGATGATATAGGGGGCTGCTTCGTGGAAACCTTCCGGCAGGTTGCCCGACGGCGGGCCCCACTCGATGGCATCAACGCCTTTACGCTGCAGAAGGGTGTAAATTTCCCCCGGCGGCACAACGGTCGGAACCGCACCAAAATATTCGCGCATTACTTCGGCCCATGGGCCCGACGTACGATATTTAAGACCTTTAAGGTCTTCGGCACTGCGGATCGGCTTGTTGGCATGTGCCATGATTTCAGACGAACCGATGCCGACGATCAGGTTCTTGAACCCTTCGGAAGCACGAATTTCAGACAGCTTTTCCTTTCCGCCGCCTTCATAAATCCAGGTCACGAATGCTTCCGGGCCCATACCGCCCGGGAAACCGGCAAAGATCGCGTTGATCGGATCTTTGTTTACCAGATAGCTCGGGGTTGAGTGACCGGCCTCGACAATACCGTCGCGCACGCCGTCATAAACCTGCAGGGCCGGAACCAGAACACCGGCACCGAACGGCTGGATTTCAACACGGTCACCGGTCAGAAGCGCTGCGTTATCGGCAAAGCGCTCAAGAAAATTGACATAGAACGGCGAACCTTCCGGCACAGAGGTCGGAACACGCCAGGTCACATCAGCCGCAAGAGCGGGCAGTGCGACAAGGCCAATGCCCATCGCCAGCGCGCCCTTCTTCACGAAATTGAACATGTTTTGCTTCCCTGAATTTTTACTAGCCAGAACATTTTGTCCTGCTCGATGGGTAGCTAAACATAATTGCATACTTAAAGTCGACAAAAAATTTATACAATATACAAAGGCACGCACTTATCTCCGCCTGACACAGGCAATCCACCTCGCACATAGCGGACATACATCTTCCAATAAGCCGTTGACGTTACGGCGCTTTCAGTTAAACCGTCCCTGACCGGGCATTTTGCCCATGCGCCCCACACGGTCGATCACGGTTCCCGTCAAAAGGTATGCCCACAGGGCGGGATGCCGTTTGACCTGTTTGCGCAAGACCAACCAGTCAAACGGGGAGACCTGACTGTGAGTTCGCCTGCCACCAATCCGGCTGTATCCGCCGGTGATTTCAACGGACGTTATCGTCTGACACGTGTTTTGCCCGCAATCGCCCTTGCCGGTGCGATCTATGGCATTGCCGCGCTTGCCGATTACCATATCAACGCGGTTCTTCTGACCATTGCGGTCATGATTGCGCTTTGTCTTCTGCGCGTGCCCGTGCCCATCGCCCTGATTTCCGCAGCCCTTCTGGGCGGCCTGCATGCAGGGATGGATACCGGGACTGCGATTGCCGCCCTTAACGACAATCTCTTGGTCGGCGCACAGGTCGGCATGACCTATGTAATGATCGGAGCCTTTGCCGTGGCGATTGCGCGTTCGGGTCTACTTGATCTGTTTGCACAAAAGATTGCAGCCCGGGTCGGCACCGACAAACAGGCCACCTCCAAGGGCATGAAATGGATGCTGTTTGCCATTTTCATTGCCTGTTCGCTGATGTCACAGAACCTTGTGCCGGTGCATATCGCCTTTATCCCGGTGATGATCCCGCCGCTTCTGGCGGTCTTTAACCGCCTGCGTGTGGATCGCCGTGCCATTGCCTGCATTCTGGCCTGCTCGATCAGCTTTTCCTATTTGCTGCTGCCGACCGGCTTTGGCGCGATTTACCTCAATGAAATCCTGATGGCCAATGTCAACGAAGTCGGCAGTGCCTATGACCTTTCCATGACCGCTGATATGGCGCCCAAGGCCATGTTCCTGCCGGTGATGGGCATTGTTGCCGGGATGCTGGTTGCGGTTTTCATCACCTATCGCAAGCCCCGTGATTACGTCGCCACTGAACTGACCGAGGACGCGGGCAGCAATGCCAAACAGGTCGAAGTCAAACCGCTTCAGCTGATCGCAACCCTTGCTGCCCTTGCCGTCGCCCTGATTTGCCAGTTGCAGTTTGACAGCCTTCTGGTTGGCGCGATGATCGGCTTTGTCATTCTGGCAGCGGCCGGTGTATTCCGCTGGCGCGCACAGGATGATGTCTTTACCGAAGGCATGCGGATGATGGCCCAGATCGCTGTCATCATCACCATTGCATCGGGCTTTGCCGGGGTGCTTGATGCCACAGGCGAAATCGCCCCGCTGGTCGAGGCATCTGCAAACCTGATCGGGGAAAACAAGGCGCTTGGTGCCCTGATCATGTTGCTGGTCGGGCTTTTCATCACCATCGGCTTTGGCGACAGCTTTGCCAGCGTTCCGATCCTTGCCCCGATCTATATCCCGCTGGCCCTTGCCCTTGGCTTCTCGCCCATGGCAACCATCGCCCTTCTGGGTGCATCGGCGGCCCTTGGTGATGCCGGATCGCCTGCATCGACCATTACCCTTGGTGCAACATCGGGCCTTAATGCCGATGGACAGCATGACCATGTGAAGGATTCCGTGATCCCGACCTTTATCCACGCCAATTTCGGCATGGTCCTGTTTGCCTGGGTTGCGGCAATGGTTCTCTAACCGGAACCTGACACCCAACAGCGAAACGACAAGGAGCGGCCCCGCAAAGGCCGCTCCTTTTGTATTTATATGCTCGCTATTTTCCTAGGCTGCTTTGCAGATCGACGTGCCGCCATCAACCGCCATCGCCGTTCCGGTGACAAAGCTTGACGCATCGGATGCCAGGAACAAGGCCGCCTTGGCAATTTCCATCGGATCGGCAATCCGGCCCAGCGCATGGAACCGTTCGACCATGGCACGGGTTTCCGGGTCACTGGTAAAACTTGATGCCATCGGCGTATCGGTTCCACCGGGCACCATCGCATTGACCCGCACGTTGGCCGCACCGTATTCCACTGCCAGACATTGCGCCATCCCAAGCAGCCCCATCTTGCTGGCGGCATAGGCGGTCATGCCGGGCATTCCGATGGTATGACCGACAAAGGTCGATGTGAAAATCACTGATCCGCCGCCGCGTTCGGCAATTTCGGGGAGCTGATACTTCGCCCCGAACATCGACGCCGTCAGATTGGTGCGCAGCGTCTGCTCCCAATCCTCAACCGTGATGTCATCAAGCGAACCAAGTGTTCCCAAACGCCCGGCATTGTTAAAACCGACATCAAGCCCGCCATATTCGCCGACCGCAGCATTGACCAGCGCCTTGGCAAAGGCTTCCTCGCACACATCACCGGCCATGCCAAATGCCTGCCCGCCTGCCCCGGTGATTTCGCCGACCACGGTATCAAGCCGGTCCGCATTGCGCGCCGCAAGGACAAGCTTTGCCCCTTCGGATGCAAACAGCTTGGCCGATGCAGCCCCGATACCGCTGCTGGCACCGGTGATAATCACAACCTTGTTTTCAAGTAACATGATCTTTCCATTCCATCTGGCACCGGAGCCCTGCAACCAACGGCAAACATCCCGGCGCAATTAACGATGGGGAAAGGGTAAGCGGGCCGGATGATCCCTGCTCGCCAGTTTCGGACCTGCAATTCCGAGCCCTGCTTTCAGGCCCCAAGAACCGGTAGCGTGCCTATGATTTTCCGGAAATCCAGTTGGCGAACTGATCCATCATGGTTGGCTCATAGCCAATCGGATCAGGCATCGGTTCAGACCGGATAATGATCCCCGACTGGGTGCGATAGACCCGGTAAACCGTGTCTTCCCTGATATCGGTGAAGGTCGAACTGCCATAGTCGGCATCAATCAGGAAGTTCCATTCCGCAAGGTAACTGACGATATCAAGCGCGTCACCGATCCCCAGATCATAGGCCCGAAAGGGTGCGGTATTTTGCCGCGCCACGTCGCGATAGCGGCCTTCAAACCGCACAAGCTGATAGCGCGCATCCATGCCAATGATATTGGCCCATGGCTTTAACTTGATGAACTCCGCATCAATTCGCCACTGATCGCCAAGGATTTCATAAGTCCCGCTCACACCGGGATCATCCGACACCAGATGGGCGGTAAACACATCCTCGGACACCGGTTCGAAATAAAGGGCAGCAATCGGGTCTTCGTCGGTGAGGCGTACATAGGTCAGAACATTCAGCCCCATCGATGCGACCAGCGCAATCGACAGAACAATAACCAGAAACAGCGAGACCCTGACTATCCGAAACATATGACCTTCCAACTAGCGTGGGGAAAAATCCTCTGACAGCTTGAAGTTATAAGCAACCTCTCGGACGAAAAAAAGGCGGCCCCATCGGAGCCGCCTTCTTCATTTCAAACCGGATGGTTCGATCAGTTATCAAGATGCATGACGATTTCTTCGCACATCTTTTTGGCATCGCCAAACAGCATCATGGTGTTGTCCTTGAAGAACAGTTCGTTCTGGATGCCTGCGTAACCCGCTGACATGCCGCGTTTGACGAACAGGACCGTTTTGGCCTTTTCGACTTCAAGGATCGGCATGCCAAAGATCGGGCTGGCCGGATCGGTTTTGGCGGCCGGGTTGGTGATGTCATTGGCCCCGATGACAAAGGCAACGTCGGCGGAACCGAAATCGCGGTTGATTTCTTCCATTTCCAGAACGTCGTCATAGGGAACGCTGGCCTCGGCCAGAAGCACGTTCATATGACCTGGCATACGACCTGCCACCGGATGGATGGCGTAGCGGACATTGACACCCTCACTTTTGAGGATATCGGCCATTTCACGCAAAGCATGCTGTGCCTGTGCCACGGCCATGCCATAGCCCGGAACGATGATCACGCTTGAGGCGTTCTTCATGATGAAGGCCGCATCATCGGCTGATCCGGATTTGACCGCGCGGTCGCCATCGCCACCGCCGCCTGCTGCTGCTTCGCCTTCGGCTCCAAAGCCACCAAAGATGACATTGAAGATCGAACGGTTCATGCCCTTGCACATGATGTAGGACAGGATCGCACCCGACGCACCCACCAGCGCACCGGTAATGATCAGGGCATTATTCTGAAGCGTAAAGCCGATGCCACATGCTGCCCAACCGGAATAGGAGTTCAGCATGGAAACAACAACCGGCATGTCCGCCCCGCCAATCGGAATGATCAGCGTGATCCCCAAAACAAGCGCCAGCGCAACCAGGATCCAGAAGGCTGTGTGGCTTTCGGTCGCGACAAGGATGATGGCAAAAACAACGATGCCAATCCCGATGCAAAGGTTCAGCATATGCTGCCCCGGGAAGCGCACCGGCGTCCCCGAAACAATGCCCTGCAACTTGCCAAATGCGACAAGCGAACCGGTAAAGGTGATGGCACCAATCGCAACACCGAGACCCATTTCAATCAGGCTGGCCGCACCGATATTGCCCGCTGTGCCAAGACCATAGGCACCGGGCGAATAAAGGGCTGCACCGGCAACAAACACAGCCGCCAGACCAACGAGCGAGTGGAAGGCTGCAACAAGCTGTGGCAGTGCGGTCATCTGGATCTTGAGCGCGATGACCGTACCGATGGCACCGCCGATCAGGATCCCGACAATGATGGTGGTGTAAGACAGCACCGACGGGGATGCCAGCGTGGTAAAGATGGCAATTGCCATACCCACCATGCCAAGGATGTTCCCGGTCCGGGCTGATTCAGGTGACGACAGGCCGCGCAACGAAAGAATGAAGCAGACCGAGGCCACCAGATACAGGAAAGCCGAAAGGTTTTCCGACATTGTGTGTTCCCCCTACTTCTTTTTCTTGAACATATGCAGCATGCGCTGGGCAACGATGAAGCCGCCAAAAATGTTGATCGACGCCAACACCACCGCGATGAAGCCCATCATCTTGGAGAAGTTCATCTCCACCGGGCCTGCTGCAAGAAGCGCACCGACAATAATCACCGACGAAATGGCGTTGGTAACCGCCATCAGGGGTGAATGAAGGGCCGGGGTGACTTTCCACACGACGTAATAGCCAACAAAGCAGGCCAGTACGAACACGGTCAGGCCAAGGACAGTCGGGCTGACACCCGATCCCTGGACCGCGACCGCGGCGGTGTTTGCCGCGTCGGACGCACCGCTTGCCAGACTGTCGGCAAGCTTTGCGGCCTTTTCCGCCAGACCAAGGGCGGCATCGCGCAGTTCATTTGCATTCTGGGCTACGGATTGATCAGCCATTTGCGACCTCCTCCCCGCCGAATTTCGGATGTACGACCTTTCCGTCATGGGTCAGGCGGGTTTCGGCAATGATCTGGTCTTCGCCGTTAAACACCAGTGCGCCCTTGTCCTTGTCGACAGAAAGGGTGATGAAGTTCAAAAGGTTCTTGGCATACATCGCGGTTGCATCGGTCGCGACCGAGCTTGTGATGTTTGCAGGGCCGATCAGCTTGACACCATTTTCGGTCATAACCGTTTCGCCAAGCTTCACACCGGCAACGTTGCCGCCGCGTTCAGCCGCAAGGTCAATGATCACCGAACCCGGCTTCATGCCTGCAACCATGTCGGCTGTGACAATTTCCGGGGCCGGACGACCGGGAATAAGGGCGGTCGTGATCACGATATCGGTTTTGGCCAGAACTTCCTTAAGCTTGGCTGCCTGTTTCTTTTTGTAGTCGTCCGACATTTCCTTGGCATATCCGCCAGAGGTTTCTGCATCAGATGCACTGTCGTCTTCGACTTCGATAAAGGTCCCGCCAAGGGATTGAACCTGTTCCTTGACCGCCGGGCGCACATCAAATGCCGAAACAACGGCACCAAGACGCTTGGCGGTTGCAATGGCCTGAAGCCCTGCAACACCGGCCCCAACCACGACAACACGTGCCGGTGCCAAAGTACCCGCAGCGGTCATCATCATCGGGTAAATGCGGCCAAATTCATGGGCAGCATCCAGAACGGCGCGATATCCGGCAAGGTTGGATTGCGAGGACAGCACATCCATCGACTGCGCACGCGAAATACGCGGCATCAGTTCCATGGAATATCCATCCACACCGGCCTGCGCCATCGCCTCGATCAGCTCCTTGCGATCATATGGCTCCAGCAGGGCGACAACCGCCGCCCCCTTTTTATAGGCCGTCAATTCATTGGTTTTGCCGTCAATGACAGGTGGGCGCACCTTGAAGATGACATCGGCATCCTTCACGGTGGTTTTCATCGTTTTGGCAATAGTTGCACCGGCATCGACAAAGCGATCATCCGGTATGGCGGCGTCAATTCCGGCACCAGCCTCAATTGCAACGTCGAACCCCAAAGACTTCAGCTTCTTGACTGTCTCTGGTGTGACGGCAACGCGCTTCTCTCCGGGCCATATTTCCTTTGGAACGGCCAGTTTCATCGCGTTAGACCTCCTTCCCTAATGTTTTGGTAAGCACGGTAATTCTTGTTTTTATTGCGAAGTAACCGGTTTCGAAATGTCATCACGCATCTCGTTTGATCCCGGCTACCGGCACCCTTGCCCGGAAAGAAAAAAGGCGGTTCTTCCAGCAAATGCAGAAGAAACCGCCCACTTTCCCACCACGCATTCCGAGGCATAAAGCCTTGGTGACATGTCAGGTCCCACCCGCCATTGGTGCTCAGGACAAACAATCAATGACGCCCCGCCATGTCTGCGTTGAAAGCAAGATGCGATTTCCCACCAACAACCTCAATATCAAAAACCAACAAAAAATCAGTTTAACTACATTTCGATTAAAAAATTCAAAAATGATCTATGTGCGGAAATTCGCACATTTTATTTCCGCCACGGAACAGGTCCTTGTCCTGACCGGCAAGTAATAGATCGTTGATTTACGGCAGTTTCCCCTATTTTTACCCCACGCAGTAAGTGAACATTATCTTACAAATAAACGCAGAAGTCTGTATTAATCGCCTGCGCGGCACAGATAAGGAAACGTATGGAACAGGAAAAAGTTCGCGAAAAAACTTCGCGACTTTTTGGAAATGCGATGGTGTTTTTGCCTGAAACGACCGCTACGCACCCTTGAAACAAGTAAAATCAAACCCGATTCCGGTGTCAAAAAAGTCGAATCGCCAGATCAGAATTCCGGTTATCAGGCGTCCGGGCGGTCCAGACCGATCAGTTCAAGCGCCTCATTCTGACGGGTCTCCAGTTCAGAAACATCAAAATCCCCCACCAGATCATGGAACAGGCGATACCAGTTCACATGGGCATCAAGGCGCAGGAACACCGCACCAAGCCCGACGGCGGCACGATCAACCAGAACAAATTCACGCGGCGGCTTGACCCCGCCAACCCGACGAAGTTCCTGATGGACCTTGGCGGCGACTTCTGCGCCATAGGCAACCGAATTGGTTTCACCCATCTTGCGTTCGCGGTCATCAAGGATCGGGCCATAAACAAAGCTGGCCCAGATATTAAGCACATCAATCAGTTCGCGTGATGGCGCCTCAAAGCCCCAGCTTTCATAGGCACTCACCGCCTTTTCCTCGTCCTTGTCGCGAAGCGCTTCATAAAGCGTGATCACGGCATTGACGAAACCGGGTTTAAAAATGCGGATACAGCCAAAATCAAGAAGATTGACCGAAAGGTCATCGCGCAATGTGTAATTGCCCAGATGCGGATCACCATGGATCACGCCGTATCGGTAAAACGGCACATACCAGGCCCGGAACATATTAAGGGCAACCGCGTTGCGCGCATCCTGATCCGGGTCGCTATCAAGGAATTTCTGGAATTTCTGGCCGGTTTGCCATGTCATGGTCAAAAGTCGGCTGGTTGTTAGCTCGTCCACGGGTTCAGGCACATGTATCGCATTTTCCCCGGCCAGCATGTGGCCATACAGGCGCATGTGCTTGGCTTCGCGGGCATAATCAAGCTCTTCACGCAGACGCGCTGTCAGTTCGTCCTGAATGTTGCCGGCATCAATCGCACTGTCATAGCGCTTATAGATCGCAAAGGCGGCACGCAGCTGTTTCAGATCGGCCTCAACAGTTGCAGACATATCGGGATATTGCAGTTTGCAGGCAACATCGCGACCATCAGGCAAGACGGCCTTATGGACCTGCCCCAATGAGGCGGCCGCGACCGCATCGCGGCTGAATTCGGTGAAGTTTGATTGCCATCCGGCCCCCAGTTCACTGCGCATCCGGCGTTTGACAAACAGCCAGCCCATGCTGGGCGCGTCTGCCTGAAGAGATGCCAGCGCCTGACTATATTCACGCGGCAGGGCATCGGGGATGGTCGAGAGGATTTGGGCGACCTTCATCAACGGGCCCTTAAGCCCGCCGAGCGCCGCGGTCAGTTCGGCAGCGTATTTCGCATGATCGATTTCGCCGCCGAAGACCTTTCCGGTGGCAAGGCGCGCGGCCAGCTTGCTGGCCGACGCCCCCACCCTTGCATAACGACGAACCCGCCCGCCAAACCTGTTTTCTTCGGATGGGACGGTAAAATCATCGTCGTTAGCACTCATATCAGGAAAGCTCCTCCAGCTCGTCGATCATACGCTTGATCATGTTCAGACCACGTTGCCAGAAGGCCGGGTCAGATGCATCAAGTCCGAACGGTGCCAGAAGCTCCTTGTGATGCTTGGTGCCGCCAGCTTTGAGCATATCAAGATACTTCTGCTGGAAGCCGTCTTCGGCGTTCTCGTAAACATCGTAAAGCGAGTTCACGAGGCAATCGCCAAAGGCATAGGCATACACATAGAATGGCGAATGAATGAAATGCGGAATGTATGACCAGTAATATTTGTACTCGTCCTCATACCGGATGGCATCGCCCAGACTTTCATGCTGTACGGCAATCCAGATGTCGCAGATCTCATCGACGGTCAATTCACCTTCGCGACGCTTGTCATGAACGCGTTTTTCAAACTCGAAGAACGCGATCTGACGCACGACGGTATTGAGCATATCCTCAACCTTGCCTGCGAGCATAATGCGTTTCATCTTCGGGTCGGCTTCCGAACGCAGCATCGACTGGAAGGTCAGCATTTCACCAAAGACTGATGCGGTTTCGGCAAGGGTAAGCGGCGTATCAGACAGGAAATAGCCATGCTCGCCCGCCAGAACCTGATGCACGCCATGGCCCAGCTCATGGGCAAGGGTCATCACGTCACGCGTTTTGCCGTGATAGTTCAACAGCAAATAGGGATGTGCGGACGGAACGGTCGGATGGGCAAAGGCCCCTGATGACTTGCCAGCACGCGGCGGCACATCGATCCAGGGATTATCAAAGAATTTCTGACCAACCTCTGCCAGTTCCGGCGAAAATTCGCCATAGGCCTTAAGAACGGTCGAACGCGCCGTTTCCCATTCGATCTGACGATCATCATCGTCAGGAAGCGGCGCATTGCGGTCCCAGTAATCAAGCTGATCGACACCGAACCATTTCGCCTTCAGGCGATAATAACGATGCGACAGATCGGCATGGCTGTTTTTAACGGCAGTATTCAGGGCGCTCACAACTTCGTCCTCAACCTGGTTGGACAGGTTGCGCGAGGAAACCGGTGTTGCAAACTTGCGCAGGCGATCATCAATCTCCTTGTCCTTGGCAAGGGTATTGGTGATGTGTGCCAGAAGCTTGATATTCTTGCCCAGAACGTCACCGATTGCCTTGGCGGCCTTTTTGCGGTCTTCCACCCTGGTCGAGGACAGCATGTTCGACGCGTCCGACATGGTCAGGTCATTGCCATCAATCGGGAAGCGCAGATCAGCCATGGTCTGGTCAAACAGACGCACCCATGCGCTTGCCCCGGCAACGCGACGTTCGTGAAGAACCTGCTCGACCTCGTCTGAAAGCTGGTGCGGACGGAACGCACGGTTTTCATTCAGCCACGGACGGTAACGGCGCAGGTCGGCACTCTGATCATATTTGGCATCAAGAACGGCATCCTCGATCCGGTTCAGTTCAAGCCCGAAGAACAGCGACAGGCTTGAAATAGCCGTCATTTCTTCCTGAACGGACTGATAGAACTGGCCGATGGCCGCATCGGCACTGTCACCTGCATAAAGAAGCTGCGCAAAGGAGCCGATCTTGCCGCAAATTTCGCTGATGGCTTCGTATTCGGCAATTGCCGCTGCCAATTCATCACCGGAAAGATCGTTCAGTTTGCCCTGATAGCTTTGCTGAAACGCTTGCGACCGGCTTTTGGCATCATCAAGATCGCGCCGGATTGCGGGGTCTTTTGGATCGTTATAGAGATCCGTCAGATCCCAGGTCGGCAAATTCTTGTTGATCGCGTTCATTTGTCCTCCAGACAGTCTCTAATCTCTTGCTTTCGCCCCGGTTTGCACAAACATGATCCCTCATGTCGCGCAATCAGCTCCCGATACCGATATATAGCTGCTTGATGCCATATCACCAGTCCTGAATGCAGATAGGCTTGCATGCAATGAGTTTGATCATATCGCCACCGCCATACTGAACAACCGCAAACCACGATAAAGTTGTCGGGTCATTGTGTTCAGAACGCGTCATTGACGGAACGATTGCGTGAAAATTTCGTTAGAAATTCAATATTCTTTGGCAAAAGCAACGCCGCAGGGACCAGAATTGTCATTTTCCGGCTGCGAAATGATGCAATCCCTGATAACAAAATTGTCTTGGAACGTTCATTTAAATTCAGCACGATTGCATCTGATCGGATGTGAACGATTTGAATAGAACACACCAGATCAGGGCAACACCAAGATTGTCCGACCACGGGAAAAGATAACCAGGCAAGGAAATGTCATGACGAGCTTGCAGGATTATGCCGACTGGCAAAACTTGCCCTCGATGTTTTTCGCTCAGGCCAAAAAATACGGTGACGCACCGTTCCTTTGGACCAAAAGCAGCGAGACCGGTGAATTTGCGACCACCACCTGGCTTGAGGCCGCCGATCAGGTCCGCGCCCTTGCCCGCGCGCTTTATGATATTGGCGTGCGTGCCGGTGACCGGGTGTTGCTTGTGTCCGAAAACCGCACCGAATGGGGCATTGCCGACCTTGCCATCATGTGCGTCGGTGCGATGACGGTCCCGGCCTATACCACCAATACCGAGCGCGACCATCTGCACGCGATAGAAGACAGTGGTGCGGCCATTGCAATCATCTCGACCAAGAAACTGGCCCAGCCCTTCCTGCATGCTGCCCTTGATAGTGGGCGCTGCCGTCATGCCATCATGATGGAAGAATGGGGGCAAAGCTTTGTCGGTGACATCTCCATTTCGCGCTGGGATGACCTGATTGCCAAGGGCCGTGGCCTTTCGGACGATATTGATGGCTGGGTTTCGGGCATCAAGCGCGATGATCTTGCCTGCCTGATTTATACATCGGGCACCGGTGGATCACCCAAGGGCGTGATGCTCAGCCACGGGGCGATCATTTCAAACTGCATGGGTGCCTTTGACATTATCGAAACCCTTGGCATCGACAACGAAATCTTCCTGTCCTTCCTGCCGCTGTCGCATTCCTATGAGCATACAGCCGGGCTTTATTTCCCGATCAGTATCGGCGCGCAGATCTATTACGCCGAAAGCCTTGACAAGCTTGCAGCCAACCTTGCCGAAGTCCGCCCGACCATCATGACCGCTGTGCCGCGTCTTTACGAGATGCTTTATCAGCGTATGAGCCGCATGGTCGAAAAGGAAGGCGGCTTCAAACAGAAACTGTTTGAACTTACATTGCGCCTTGGCCGCAAGAACTATGAAAAGCAGCGCCTGACCCTTATCGAGAAGTTCCAGAATCTCGCATGTGAGTTGCTGTTGCGCCGCAAATTGCGTCAACGTTTCGGTGGTCGCATCAAGGCGATGGTTTCAGGCGGAGGGCCGCTGAACTACGAGCTGGGCGTTCTGTTTGTATCGTGCGGTATTCGTATTCTTCAGGGCTATGGCCAGACGGAATTTGCACCGGTGGTTTCGTGTAACCGTGCAGAAAACAACAAGCTGCGTACTGTTGGCCCGCCCATGGTTGGTGCCGAAGTCAAGATTGCCGAAGATGGCGAAATCCTGATGCGCGGCGAAAGCATGATGAAGGGCTACTGGAACCTGCCCGAAGTCACCGCAGCCACCATCATTGACGGGTGGCTTCATACAGGCGACATCGGCACCTTCGACGAAGAAGGCAGCCTGATGATCACCGACCGCAAGAAGGACATCATCGTCAATTCCGGCGGCGACAACATCTCGCCGCAGCGGATCGAAGGCCTGATGACTCTGGAAACAGAGATATCGCAGGCCATGGTATATGGCGATGCCTTGCCTTATCTGGTTGCTGTGATCTGGCCCGAAGAAGACTTCATGCGCGAATTTGCCCGCGACAATTCGATTACCAACACCATCGAAGAATTGTCTAAAAATGATGACTTCCGCAAAGTCTTCCGCGAGGCAATTGATCGGGTCAATACGCGCCTGTCGACGATTGAAAAGGTCCGAAGCTTCATGTTTGCCGAGGCCCCCTTTACCATCGATAACGAGATGCTTACGCCATCCATGAAAATCCGTCGGCATAAAATCCGCGAGGCGTATGGCAAGCAACTTGACGGGCTCTATCAGCGCAAGCGCCAGGGGCAGTAACCGACCAAATGCCCAAGACTAAAGAACACCAACATAACCAGACTCTGACCCTGATCCGTGGGTTACCCGGATCAGGGAAATCAACATTGGCAAGGAATCTGGCATCGGCAACAGGTGCTGTTCATCTTGAAGCCGATATGTTCATGGTAGATCGGCAGGGTTTCTATGAGTTCGATATCCGTCGACTCACAAAAACCCACGCCAAATGCGAAGCCAAATGCCAGGAAGCCCTTAAGGAAGGCAAGAATGTCGTCGTATCGAACACCTTCACCCGTTTCTGGGAAATGAAGGCCTATATCGATATGGCCGAACATCTTGGCGTTCCGCTTCAAATCGTTGAATGCCATGGCCGGTTTGGCAGCATCCATCAGGTTCCTGACGAAACGTTTGCCGATATGCGTGATCGCTGGGAAGACCTTCCCACCGAATATCGCTAGTTTGCCGCCGAGAAGACCCTTTTGAGGATATCAGTTGTCCAGCGGGCCGGATCAGAGCGGATATCTGCCTCTTGCAGGGCGATGTAATGGAACAATCCGTCCATCGCCTTTTCCGTCGCATGATCGGTTAGCGACGCTTTCAGATCCGGTACAAACGGCAATGTATCATATTGCCCGACCATCTGGTCATACAGCGACAGTGCCCCGGTATCAGAAAGTGCATCGGTAATCACTGGGCGCAGACGGCCTTCAATATCCGATCCCCCCACACGGCGCAGATAACTGGTCGCCGCATCATCTGGCCCCTCAAGGATACCCTTTGCATCGGCAACCGTCATCTGGCTGATCGCCTTGACCAGAATGTCACCAGCATCGGTCATGGTTTGCTCGGCCGCGCGGTTCATACGCAATTCAATCTCTTCGGCATAACTGCCAAGACCGGCAGCGCTCAGAAGTTTCTGCGCACTTTTGACACTTTCAGGAAGCGGAATATGGGCGACCGGATCGGCATTAAACCCGTCTGTGGCACCAAGCTGCTCGGTCACCAGTTCCACCCCCATATCAAGCGCCTGCTTAAGACCCTGCTCGACCGTGTCTGACGAAAGAGCCGATATCGCAGAACTGCTGCTGCCTGAGGAACTCGTAGCTCCGGATGAATTTAGCGCCTCGCCAAGGGTCTGCTTTGCCTTATCAAAAAAGGACTGGGCATTGGCCAAAGAGGCCATACCGACGACCATACAAACGACTGCAGAGACTGCAGGTATCCTGAATTTTTTAGCCAACATTCGTTCGTCCCAACCTGTGTTACCCTCAAGAAACCAGATGGTGACAACAAATAGTGACTTGAACAAGACAACCAATGTCCCTGAAAATCATTTCCCGTCAGAAAAATCGCATCTCTGATGTTTTAGCCGTCAGACAAGGCGGTTCCATGTTCTGCAATTATCCGGTCAATTTCGCGCCTTGCGAATAGCGCTATTTGGGACTGCGCTTCACGTTGCGCATCCGATTGCGGGTCAAATGCACCAATGACGATAATGTTTTCATCATTCAGCTGGTTGGCTGGACCGGTGTAATTAAAGGAACCGGCAATCACGACCTGATCATCAAGCACCATCAGCTTGTGATGCAGCTTGCCGAGTGTACTGCTTTTTTTTACGCCATATAAGTCACCACCTGCGGCGACCAGATCCTTTGTTGGTGCCCAGGCATTCACCCCCTGACTGTAATCAAGCGCACCGCGGATCGGCATCCCCATCTCAATGAGACGCAGCATCGTGTCATCAATACCCGATGATTTCGAAAACGTGAAAATGGCAAAATCGATCCGTGATCGTGCCTTCATCATCTGTTTCATGATTTCCATTTCCGGATTGTGGTCCGGTGCGAAGGCGATCTTTATCGGAATGCCTGAAACAGTTTCATAGGTTGGCTTGGCGTCATGCCCTTCATTCCGCTTGCCAAAATGCCCTTGCTGAATTTCCCGAAATTCCCGGGCATAGGTTGAAGCGATTTTCTTGTCATGCAGGATCACAACATGATTAAGGTTCTTGTGCGTTCCTGTCGGTGTAAAATTCGTACTGCCGGTCAAAACAGATTGGCCATCACGAATGATAAATTTTTGATGGAAAATGCTGGAATTGAAGTCAACCTTTACGTCGATATTTGACCGTAATATTGCATCGTGAATGACACGGTTCGGCTCATTCTTTCCGCCAGGTTCAAATGGCTCGGGCTTGATCGTCGAGCTGCGCAGATAGCTTTGCTCAACAACCAGTTTTACCCGAACCCGATTTTGTCGCGCTCTAATGATCGCCTCGGCAATAGGCCGACTTTCAAGTTCCTGGACGGCGATTTCCAGACGTTTTGTCGCTCCATTGATGAATTCGACAATGACATCTTCCAGATTGTCCGGCGCACCCAGCGTATGAGGGCCATTGTAGAATTCCACATTTCCGACTTTCATCGCCATATCTGTCCCTCTCACTGCACAACCAAAACAAATATACGATAAGATAAATTCAACCCAGAGAATATTACATATCCATGATCCAGTCAGCAATCCAGCGACCAGCGTGAATTTCATCAAAATGTCCGAATTCCGGCAGCCCGGGACAATGCAAAAGAAAACCCCGGTTTTCTCAACCGGGGTTCTCGTTTTGGCTATTGTGATGCTTTCGATTTTTAATCGACAATCTCGACCTTTTTGCCATTCAGCAAAAGATCATTTCCCTCTGTCGAGACCGGAACGGTATCCCCGTCCTTGATCCCGCCTTCAAGGATCTGCATTGCCAGCGGGTTCTGCAGGTAGCGTTGAATAACGCGTTTGAGCGGACGCGCCCCATAGACCGGATCATAACCCTTTTCGGCCAGCCAGTCCTTGGCGGCATCATCAAGCTTGAGCTCGATCTTGCGATCAAACAGAAGCTTCTCAAGACGGCCCAGCTGAATATCCACAATCTTGCCCATCTGCTCACGGGCCAGACGATGGAACAGAATGGTTTCGTCCAGACGGTTCAGGAATTCCGGACGGAATGATGCCCGGACGATTTCCATGACCTGATTGCGGACTTCGCCGCTGTCATGCCCCGGCTGCTGATTGGCAAGAATCTCGCCGCCCAAGTTGGAGGTCAGAATGATCAGGGTATTGCGGAAATCGACAACCCGGCCCTGTCCGTCGGTCAGACGACCTTCATCAAGAACCTGAAGCAGGACGTTGAACACATCCGGGTGTGCCTTTTCGACTTCGTCAAACAGCACAACCTGATATGGACGACGACGAACTGCCTCGGTCAGCGAACCACCTTCTTCATAGCCGACATATCCCGGAGGCGCACCGATCAGACGGGCGACTGCATGTTTCTCCATGAATTCGGACATATCAATCCGCACCATGGCCTGTTCATCATCAAACAGGAACTGTGCAAGCGCCTTTGTAAGCTCGGTCTTGCCAACGCCAGTCGGACCAAGAAACAGGAACGAACCAATCGGTCGGTTTGGATCCTGAAGCCCCGCACGGGCACGACGAACCGCGTTCGAGATCGAACGAACAGCTTCATCCTGTCCGACAACCCGCTTGCGCAGGGTGTCTTCCATTTCCAGAAGCTTTTCGCGTTCACCTTCAAGCATCTTGTCGACCGGGATACCCGTCCAGCGCGACACGATGGATGCGATGTGCTTTTCCGTAACCGCCTCTTCCTTCATGCCGTCAGCCTGATCTTCCTCGGCCTTTTCAAGCAGGCGCTCAAGAGCCGGGATTTCTTCATACTGAAGCTGACCGGCGCGTTCGAGCTTGCCATCACGCATGGCGCGTTCAAGTTCGCTGCGTGCCTGATCAAGCTGTTCCTTGATCTGGGTTGATGCTGCCAGTTCGGTTTTTTGCGCTTCCCATTTCGCGGTCAGAAGGGTCGATTTGCCTTCAAGCTCGGTCAGTTCCTTTTCCAGACGGCCAAGACGATCTTTCGACGCACTGTCGTCTTCTTTCTTCAGTGCTTCGCGTTCAATCTTGAGCTGGATGATCCGGCGGTCAAGTTCATCGATTTCTTCGGGTTTGGAATCAAGTTCCATCCGCAGACGCGATGATGCCTCATCCATCAGGTCAATCGCCTTGTCAGGAAGGAAGCGATCCGTGATGTAGCGGTTCGAAAGCGTTGCTGCAGCCACCAGTGCAGCATCGGCAATCCGAACCCCGTGATGAAGTTCGTATTTGTCCTTGATGCCACGCAGGATCGATACCGTGTCGCTTACCGACGGTTCCGAGACAAAGACCGGCTGGAAACGCCGGGCCAGTGCCGCATCCTTTTCGATATGCTGACGATATTCGTCCAAAGTGGTCGCACCGACGCAATGCAGCTCGCCTCGTGCCAAAGCCGGTTTAAGAAGGTTTGATGCATCCATCGACCCTTCGGCCTTACCGGCCCCCACAAGCGTATGCAGCTCGTCAATGAACAGAATGACCTGACCTGCTTCGGATTCAATTTCGCTCAGAACGGCTTTAAGACGTTCTTCAAACTCGCCACGGAACTTGGCACCGGCAATCAGCGCGCCAAGGTCAAGCGACAAAAGTTTCTTGTCCTTGAGCGTTTCGGGTACGTCACCCTTGACGATGCGCAATGCCAGACCTTCGGCAATGGCGGTTTTACCAACGCCGGGTTCACCGATCATCACCGGGTTGTTCTTGGTCCGGCGCGACAGGACCTGAATCGCACGACGGATTTCCTCGTCACGGCCAATCACCGGATCAAGTTTGCCTTCGCGCGCGGCCTCGGTCAGGTCACGGGCATATTTCTTAAGCGCGTCATATTGGCTTTCCGCACCGGCACTATCAGCTGTCCGGCCCTTGCGAATGTCATTGATCGCCCCATTAAGGCTTTGCGCCGTGACACCGGCATCAGCCAGAACCTTGCCCGCGGTTGATTTCGGATCAAGGGCAATGGTCAGCAGCAGCCGTTCAGCCGTGACATAACTGTCACCGGCTTTTTTGGCGACTTCCTGAGCCTGATCAATCAGTCGGGCAAATTCCGACGAGAGATAAATCTGACCATTGCCACCGGAAACCTTTGGCAATTTCGCCAGTTCCTGTGCGCAACGCTCCTGGGCAAGCTTGGGCTTGCCGCCGGCTGCCTTGATCAGATTGGCTGCCAGACCTTCTTCGTCATCAAGCAGCACTTTCAGAAGATGGATCGGGACAAATTGCTGATGATTTTCGCGCAGCGCAAGCGATTGCGCGGACTGCAAAAACCCTTTGGACCGGTCCGTAAACTTTTCAAATTCCATTCCTGTCACTCCTTGAGCCAACAGTATTTAAACGATGTGGACCTTCTTGGAAGCATCCACGGCCTTGGCGTCATTGCCGAATTCTAAAATTATAGATTATTTCAACAGCGACAACATTGATATGTATCACCCTTGCACGTTTGCAACCATATACCCCTACAAAAGTTGCAAGAATTAATTGTGCGCCGCAGCACTGAAATCTGACATTATTCCAGCAATCATCGAACCACCCTGAAAGATACATGATTGTCCGGGGTTGCTCTTGGCAAAACAACGAATTAACGTCACCGTTTATGGCATGCATCACGCCCCCGACTTACCCGCATGTCAAAGCGCCAGACAGGAACAAAGAACATGACGGTCGAGCTCAAAGCCATCAAACGTTACCCGGTAAAGGGACTGCGCGGCATTGATATGCCAAGCGCAACAATTACGGCTCATAAAATGATTACCGATGACCGTCGGTTCGTCATTGGCACCCAGTCATCTCTGGGGCAGGACGGCGTGCAGGAATGGGCCCGCAAAAGCAACTTCCTGCAGCTGGTCAATACGCCCAAGCTTACCGAGCTTGGCACCGAATATGATGAAAGCACCTGCACCCTGACCATTCTTCGCAATGGCCGTGCGATCTGCAAGGGCAAGCTTGATGATGCCATGGGACGCACCGTGATTGAGGATTTCCTCAAGGCGTTCCTGAAAAATGACGTCGCGGGCACCCCGAAAATCTATTCAGCGCCCGACACCCAGTTCGGTGACATGAAGGAACCCTATATTTCGATCCTCAATCTTGCATCGATCCGTGATTTCGGCACCCGTATCGTGCAGGCAGATGTCGATCCGATGCGGTTTCGTGGCAATCTTCTGATTGACGGGCTTGACCCATGGAAAGAATTGGAGTGGGAAGAAGGCCAGATCATCAAGATCAATGGCGCGTCCTTCCGCTTCATTCATCCGATCACGCGATGCAAGGCTACAAGCGTCAATCCCGACACAGCAGTTTCCGACATCAATGTCCCGTTGATGCTGCGTAAGGGTGTGAACCATCTGTATATGGGCGTTTATGTCGAAGCCATGGAAGACGTTACCCTGACACCTGGCAACGCAATCACCATCGACTGAGCTGCTTGACCATATTGACATCATGCTTGCCGGGTCACGCCCCTCGCCGGGGCATATCCGGCAAGATGATCTTTAGGTCTGCTCGAAATCAGTTATCCGCATCGAAGGTCGGTGCATGTACCGCCAGCCCGGCAAACATGTCATCATGATACCAGTCTATCCGATAGGCACGAATGGGCGGGCATCCCTTACGGAATAAAATCTGTTCTTCCTTGGGGAAACGCGCGACCTCGGCAGATTTCAGAATGGGTTGATTATCCTGTGGACGCAGATGAACTGGACGCGTCGTGTCGGCCCCGCCACCGGTATCATCAAAGCGCGACATCGCCGTCAGACCGGAAACCCAATCAAGGTTAAAGGCCCCTTCCTGACTCAGCACCGAAATGGCGTCAACCCGCCCAACAACATTCTCCCAGTTCAGACACACATCCATCAGGCCGCTGACGCCGCTAAAGCCCGGCCAGACAACCATTCCATCACCATATCCGCCCCCCAGAAGGCGTTCGAACAACGGCATACGGCCAACCCGCTCAACCCCGTCAAGCAGGACAAGGAACTCCGGGTCACCGGATTTCCATCCCCGCTGATTGATCATATTCATCAACCCGGCCAGCATTACACGGCTAAAGGATGGCTGCACGTCCGGGTTTTCCCCGCCCAGTTGCCCGATCACATAGATTGAAACAGCACCGGAAGTGATGTCTTCTGTTGTAAAGCTGCTGGCACTGAGCAGTCGGGAGATTTGCGGATGATCAAACTCGGCAGTTGCATTCCGGCACGCCTCGATGATTTTCATCCGCTGGTCTTCGGTCATATCAAGAATATTAAGCGCGACCTCGGATATCCGGCCATCTGCGGAATCAATCCCCATCAGTTCTTCAAGAATTTTATAGAACCGGTGCGATGGCATGATCAGGTTCCGGCGCACCTCGCCCAGATTGCGGTCTTCTTTCAGGCTTTTCTGGATCGTATAGACGATAAAGCCCTGCAACAGGGTGCGGGCAATCCTGACTTCCTGCTCATCAAGTTCCTGTACGAACATCGGCGCCAGAAGCGTATCTGCGATCAATCCGGTATCGGTGATCATGCCCTCGCCCTGCTGGCGGATGAAATCGAACGGATTGAACTGGTGTGTTTTCGTCCCGCTTTGCCCATGAGGATCAAGCACAATCAGTTTTTGCCCCATCTTGCTGCGACGATCATGTGTCGCGCGATAGATGCTGCCGAAACGCTCATATACAAACAGATTGCCTGTATGCAAAAGCGCATTGGGTTCTGCCGATGCGCGGTAATATTCATCGGGTGTGGTTGAAAATGTCAAAACGCGCTTTAAACCGGCTGCACCAATCAGCCGTTTCTCGTCACCCCAGCGACCCAGAACAAAAGGCGGGTTGTTTTCAAGAAGTTTGCGCGCGGTAAGGTCTTCGCGCTTGGCCCATTGCCCCTCGGCCTTGATCTTGGCAGCCTGGGCCGGAGAAAGCGATTTCTTGGACTTTGGCGACGGGTGACTTGCCCGGTTAACCGCCATGATAACCAGCGGCAGAAACATCGGGATAATGAAACAAACACCCCCAAGCAGGGCTAACTCATAGTCGCCGTTAAACAGTCCCAGAGCGATGATCATCCCGCCCAGCGCCCATAACAGCACCATGACGACCCGAAATAACCCAGCCCCCATCAAAAACTCCCCGATTAAACGCGTTTTCCGATGGTCATGATCAAACACGACAAGCTGACAACAACCTTACGGAATTATTTGTGATTTTCATAAACTGATATCAACATTAATCAGCGGTTGCACGTTATATTCCGCTTTATTGTTTTACAGGTTTGACCGGTAAAACCGCCCGTCGATCTGGCAAAATGCACCTGAAACGACAACACCCCTGCAAGTCATTGACCTGCAGGGGTGTTTGTCATGTTGAGACGGGCGATATGACGCGATCAGGCCGATACAGGCTCCGATCCCTCGTCCGAAGAAACGGCTTCTTCATCATCACGACCGGCAGCACGGCTGCGTCCGCGGCGTGCGGTCGGATGACGACCACGCGTACGCGAAGTTGCACTTGATGCGCGACGCGGTTTCTTTTCACCATCGTCACCCTGCTCTGCCGTGTCGGCATCAGCAGGTGCATCATCACCAGCGGTATCTGCCGCCGGGGCCGGGGTGCTGTCGGCAGCAACCGCATCACCGCTTTCGGATTTGCGCGGGCGACCACGACCGGTCGCGCGACCATCGGTACGGCGTGTACGCGGGTTGCGTCTCGGCTTGTCTTCACCATCATCTGCGGATGCAGTGTCAGTGTTTTCGCTTGCCGTGGTTTCGCGGTCAGACTGGTCTACACCGTTATCATCAGACATGTTGTCTGCGTTCTCGGTGTTTTCAGTCTGCGCATCGTCACTCTGACCGGACTGGTCATCTGTACGATCATCGCGGTTTCCGCGGTTATTGCGCGGGCGGTTATCGCCGCCACGCTCTTCGCGACGCTGGTTTTCCCATTCCTGAGCCGCCTGAAGAATGCGGTGGTAATGTTCAGCGTGCTGATAGAAGTTTTCCGCAAGTACAGGATCGTCGGTGCAATCCTTGGCGAGCGAAATGTATTTTTCATAGACCTGCTGCGCGTTCCCGCGAACACGACCATCCGGTCCATTACTGTCAAAATTCTGGAATTTTGGATTAACTGGACGTTTGTTAGACTGTTGCCGTCCGCGCGGACGTTTATTGTTATTTCTCATATCAACATGACTTTGGTGTTGAAGGACAATCCGGTGGCATCATCGGCCCCGGAACCACTCCGTCTGAAAAACATATTTCCCGCTAAACAGCACCGGTCAAACGGCAACTACACAAACCTGCCGAGAACCATCAAAGGAACGGAGATTGTTGACTGTTTACTGGGGAACACGGCGCTTTCATAAGCGCGTCGGGCACCCGGCCCGTTAAAACCAACCTATATGGCTTGATCTGTTATTCCAACTGTTTTTTTCATTGCCAATCGCTTTTTTTACATCACAGCGACGCAAAACTCAGATTACGCACCGCCCGACGGAACAACGGGTTTTCTTTGCTGCTACGCAGCGAACAATTCCGCCAAGGTCTTCACGATATTCGACGCCAACAAATCCGGCTTCGACCAGCAGCTGGCCGACGTCTTTTTCCTGCCCGCGTCCGATTTCGAAGATCACAAATCCACCGGGCCTGACCAGATCAAATGCCACCTGTGACAACACCCGATAGGCCGCCAATCCGTCACCTTCGTCCGTCAGTGCGCGACGTGGATCGAACTTCCGAACTTCGGGTGACAGCGTTTCCATTTCCGCCTGTGTGATATAGGGCGGATTGGACATCACAAGATCAAATCCCTCGGCGCGCTCGCCGTCATCAAGGGCACTATCCCAATCCGAGACCCGAAATACGACCTGGCTGTCCAGATCAAGGGCTTTGGCATTTTCCTGCGCACAGGCAACCGCCCCTTCGCTGATATCAAGCCCGATCCCGGTTGCCCCGGGAAGATCACCAACAGCGGACAACAACAAACATCCTGTCCCGGTCCCGAAATCAACGATCCGTGGCGCGTCGTTATCTTCAAGGAAATCAATTGCCCATTCGACAAGCGTTTCGCTATCGGGTCGCGGTTCAAGTGTATCAGGCGCGAGTTTAAAGGTATGCCGCCAGAAATCACGTTCACCCAAAATCCGCCCGACCGGTTCATAACCGATGCGACGCGCAATCATATCGCGAAAAATCGCGGCTTTTGAGTCCGATACTTCGTCTTCGGGCCATGCCGAAATGCGACCGCCATCAACACCGGCGGCACGTGCAAGCAAAATGCGCGCATCCATCCGGGCATTCTCGATCCCCGCAGCATCAAGAGCTGCAACGCCCTCAGCCATCAGACCACCAAGTGTTGATGCAGTTTGCACTGACATGCTTACCCTTCGATCTCGGCCAGTTTCTGAGCCTGTTCTTCGGCAATCAGGGCATCAATCATTTCATCCACCGACGGACCACCCGCAATGAAGTCATCAAGACGATAAAGTGTGAGGTTAATACGATGATCCGAAACACGACCCTGCGGGAAGTTATAGGTGCGGATACGTTCCGAACGATCCCCCGAACCGACCTGTGATTTACGGTCAGCCGCACGCGCGCTGTCCTTGCTTTCACGTTCCTGATCATACAGGCGCGAAAGCAGCATCTTCATCGCTTTTTCCTTGTTCTTGTGCTGCGATTTTGCTTCCTGGCTGGCCGCGACAACACCGGTCGGAATGTGGGTGATGCGCACCGCACTATCGGTGGTGTTAACGTGCTGACCACCAGCCCCCTGGGATCGATAGGTATCAATACGCAGATCTTTTGGATCGATGCGGATATCGACTTCCTCGGCCTCGGGCAGAACAGCAACGGTGGCGGCAGATGTGTGGATACGCCCGCCGCCCTCGGTCACCGGAACACGCTGAACGCGATGCACGCCACTTTCGAACTTCAAACGCGCAAAGACGTCGGTGCCCGATACGTTGACGATGACTTCCTTAAACCCGCCAAGATCATTTTCGCTGGCATCCATCTGCTCGAACTTCCAGCCGCGGTTTTCGGCATAGCGCTGATACATGCGGTAAAGATCGGCAGCAAACAGGGCTGCTTCCTCGCCGCCCGTCCCCGCCCGAATTTCAAGAATGGCGTTTTTGGTGTCTGCACTGTCTTTCGGGATCAGCATCAGCTTCATCTGACGTTCGGCATCAGGAAGCTTTTCGAGAATTTCATATTTCTCGACTTCGGCCATTTCGCGCATCTCGCGATCACCGGACGTATCGGCCAGAATTTCCTCGGCCTCTTCAAGATTGCTTAAAAGACGCTTATAGGCGTCAATCGCCTCGACCACCGGCGCCAGTTCCGCATGTTCACGCGACATTTTGGCAAAGCCGTCGCCATCCAGTTCGCCACTGGAAAGAAGCGCATTGAGTTCGTCGAACCGGCGTACAACGCCTTCAAGTTTACCAAGGTCCAAACTCACTCTTTATTCTCCTGTTCGGGATCGCCCGGGTCGGTATGACCGGCAAGCGGTTTATCATCAAGTTCAAACAGACGCGCCAACAGTTTCTGGGCTTTCACCCATTCCACGGTGCCTGCACCGTCTGTTGTCGTCGCCAAATCTTTCAGGGCCTGGGTCGGTGTATGCAAAAGACGATTGATCAGCAATCGGGTCGCCTTTTCTGCATCACCATGACTTTCGCGCAGCGCATCTTCGCGCACAGCTTCGAACCGCCTGCGCAAATCGGCAATCGCTGGCACTGCCGCACGCTGGGCCCGGTCGCGGACAAAACCGTCAAGTTCGGCTTCAATCAGCGTCCAGGCTTCATCAGCCTTTTCCTCGCGTCCGCCACGGCCCTCGGCCGCGATCTTTTCCAGATCCTCGATCCGGTAAAAGAACACTTCATCAATTTCATCAACCTGCGGATCGATATCGCCGGGAACGGCGGTATCAATCATCAGCACCGGACGGAACCGACGGCGTTTGACCGCCGCATGCGCGCGTTCCTTGTCGATCATGTAGCGCCGCGACCCGCCAGCGGTCAGAACCAGATCAGCCTCGGCCAGAAGCCGGTCAAGATCATCCATTTCCGACCAGTGGCAATCAAGCCTGCGCGCCACCAAACGTGCCCTTGCGGTCAGGCGGTCTGTCACCAGAATGCGACCAATACCGCGCTCGGCAAGCGATGCGGCGATCAGTTCGCCCATATCCCCGGCCCCGGCGAGCAACAGCGTGCAATCCCTAAGATCACCATGCAGATCCCTGGCAACAGATTGCGCTGCTGCGGCGATGGATACCGCTCCCTGCCCGATACCGGTCTGGCTTCTGACCTTTTTGGCAATCGCATAGGCGGTCTGATAGACCAGTTCCAGCTCACGCCCGACAAGTTCATGCTTGCGCGCAATGCGGTGCGCATCCTTGACCTGCCCGAAGACTTCGGGCTCACCAATCACCAGACTGTCAAGCGACGCCGCCACAGCAAACATGTGGCGAAGCGCATCACGACCGGACCGGATATAAAGTTCGCTTGCCAGCTGGTCCCGGTCGATATCGCCCCAAAGCGACATCAGATCAATCAGACGTTCACGCCCCCGCTCGGCCTCGGACGCCAGAAGATGAACCTCGGTGCGGTTGCAGGTTGAAACGACAACGGCCTGCCCCAGTCGGGCTTGCTCGATTGCGGCAAGAAACTGTGGCAGGCGGGCTTCGTCAATGAACAGACGGTCTCTGGTATCCTCGCTTGAGCGCCGATGATTGGTGCCGATCACCATCAGGCGATCAAGCGGCCAATCTCCGGCATCCTCATGCGTTGGTCCGTCTGTCACACCGCTCTCACTTTTTGCCGATCACATCCGCAAGCTGATCAAGCGCAACTTCCTGCTGCTCGCCGCTATCAAGATCACGCAACTGGGCGACACCCTTGGCCAGTTCATCATCACCAAGGATGACAGCACGGCTGGCATTTGCCTTGTCGGCGCGCTTCATGCGTTTCTTCATATTGCCGGAATAGCCAAGCTCGACCGCAATACCTGCTTCACGCAGGGTCTGGGCCAGCGTGCGACATTTTGCCTCGGCGGCATCCCCCATCGGGATCAGGGCAACCGGGCGCGCGCCCGCCGGTGCTTCACCGACCATAAGGGCAAGACGTTCAACACCCGCGGCCCAGCCAACACCGGCAGTCTGCGGACCGCCCATGGTCGAAATCAGACCGTCATAACGGCCACCGGCCATCACCGTGCCCTGTGCGCCAAGGGTGTTGGTGGTGAATTCAAAGCAGGTGTGGCAATAGTAATCCAGACCACGCACCAGACGCGGGTTCAGCTCATAGCCGATCCCGATATCACCCAGACCACCGGTCAGGCCCTTGAAGAATTCCTTGCTGTGCTCATTCAGATACTCCGAGAACAACGGCGCATTTGCCACCAGTTCACGGTCGCCTTCATCCTTGGAATCAAGAATACGCAGCGGGTTCTTTTCAAGACGCGCCCGGCTGTCTTCGGACAGCTTGTCAAAATGGCCTTTGAAATATTCGACCAGCACATCGCGATAGACCGCACGGCTTTCGGGATCACCAAGGGTATTGAGTTCAAGCGTGATATCGTCCCAAAGACCAAGGCGTTTAAGGATATGCGCACCATAGCCAATCATCTCGATATCGCCGGCAACCTGTTCAACGCCAAGAAGCTCGGCACCGATCTGGTGGAACTGGCGCTGACGGCCTTTCTGCGGACGTTCATAGCGGAACATCGGGCCATAATAGCTGACCTTGACCGGCGACATCTGCTGCATGCCGTTTGAGATATAGGCACGCGCAATGCCTGCTGTTCCTTCGGGACGCAGGGTGATCTGTTCGCCACCGCGATCTTCAAAGGTATACATTTCCTTGGTCACAACGTCGGACGTATCGCCAAGGGTACGGGCAAAGACCTCGGTAAATTCAAAGATCGGCGTGGTCATGCGATGGTAGCCATACAACTCGCCGATTTCGCGTGCAGTATTCGCGATGTAATCTTGCAGACGGTTCTGTTCTGGCAGAAGGTCATGCGTACCACGGACGGGTTGAAGCGATGCCACTTTGGGTCTCCGATCTAACTTGAATTCCAGATATTTGCGCTAAAAATCCAGCATGCGCAAATTCATGTGAACATGAAAATAGCTTTCCGCCGATGTAGCGGAAAGCCAAAATTGATCAATACAGCGTTGCTATTCCGCTGCAGTCTGTTTTGCAGCTTCTTCGGCTTCGATCTTGGCAGCACGTTCCTCGACCAGTTCGACGATGTGGTCGACCATCTTTTCGGTGCTGATATTATGATCGGGACGGCCTGAGATATACATCTTGTGATTTCCACCACCACCGCCGGTCAGACCGATATCGGTCTCGCGGGCTTCGCCCGGACCATTGACGATACAGCCAATGATAGATAGCGAAATCGGGGTCGAGATATGGGCAAGACGCTTTTCAAGCTCGGCCACGGTATCAACCACGTTAAAGCCCTGTCGTGCACATGACGGACAGGAAATGATCTGAACGCCACGGGTCCGCAGACCAAGCGATTTCAGGATATCAAACCCGACATGGATTTCCTCAACCGGATCAGCCGAAAGCGATACACGCAGCGTATCGCCAATCCCCGCCCAAAGAAGGTTCCCCATGCCGATGGATGATTTGACCGTACCACCACGCAGACCACCGGCCTCGGTAATGCCAAGATGCAGCGGATAGTCACATGCCTCGGCAAGGCCGTAATAGGCGGCAACCGCCAGAAACACATCCGATGCCTTGACAGAAATCTTGAATTCGCGGAAATCCTGATCTTCAAGAATTTTGGCGTGATTAAGCGCGCTTTCGACCATGGCTTCCGGGCATGGTTCGCCATAGCGTTCCAGAAGCTCCTTCTCAAGCGACCCGGCATTCACACCAATACGCATCGAACAGCCATGATCCTTGGCGGCCTTGACGACTTCGCGCACACGCTCGGTCGATCCGATATTACCCGGATTGATACGAAGACAGGCCGCACCGGCTTCTGCAGCCTCGATGGCACGTTTGTAATGGAAATGGATATCGGCAACGATCGGGACATGCACCTGTTTGATGATGTCTTTCAGGGCCGCCGTTGACTCCTGATCCGGGCAGGATACACGAACGATATCCGCACCGGCTTCTTCCAGACGAAGGATCTGCGCAACTGTCGCGTTCACATCGGTGGTCAGGGTATTGGTCATCGACTGCACAGAGATCGGTGCATCTCCACCAACTTCCACATTACCAACACGGATTTTGCGGCTTTGGCGGCGTTCAATATCGCGATATGGGCGGACGCTCATTTCCGGTTCCAAAATGTTCAAGATGTCTTGGGGGTGTATATAGCTTATCAGACACAGATTAGAAACCGTTGCCTGACAGATTTTCAGCCAGATTTCGCATATCTGACACGAAAAAGGCGACCCTTGGGGCCGCCTTTTGCATTTATTCGGTTCCGAGTGCAGTCTTGCTGGCGAAAAACCTACTGAACGGTTGTCTGTCCAATGGCCGACAGATCGTCAACATCAAGCGAGAAATCAGAGATCACTGCGCCATAATTGCCGACCGGTTTGGCCTCGGCACCGTCGATGCTGTATGTCAGCGCACCGGCATTCCCGACTTCAAGTTTCAAACCGTCACGATTCGGCACCTTGTAGGTGTCTCCAGCTGTCAGCATCCGGGTCAGAAGAACATTTCCATCTGCTTCGCGGATGCGAACCCAGCTGGTTTCAACCGCTGAAATCGTCACCCGGCTATCAACATTGACGGCACCAAACACACGGGCACCACCGGCATCATCAACGTCCGGCGCGGCCGGAACCGATGCAACTTCGGCACTTGGTGCCGCAGGTGCCGGTGCTGGCGTTGCAGCAGGTGCTGTCTGGGTTGCAACCGGTGCAGGTGTTGCTTCCGGTGCCTCGGCGGTTTCCGTCACAACCGGCTCGGCTGCGGCGGGTTCCTCGGCAACGACCGGTGCAGGTGCCTCGTTCGTTTCGGCAAGTTCAGCAGCAGGAGCAGCTTGCGGCTCGACAACCGGTTCCTGAGCAACGGTTTCTTCGGTCGCGGCCAACGGCGCATCAGATGCCCCCGTCACCGCAGTCTCCGAAGCAGCCGGTGAAGTTACAGGAACCTCGGCCTCGGCAGCCCTTGCTTCTGCCGCATTTTCAAGATTACGCGGTTCGGACTGTTCATTTGCCATTGTCGAATAGCTTGCCAGACGTTCTGGCAGCGGATCGACAAGATCGGCAATGGTTTTGCCCTGGCTCGACAGATAGTACCATCCACCATAGGCACCAAGGCCCAGCATCACCGCAATCAGCAGCACGGCCCCACCGGGCACACGGCTTTCCTGAACCGGTTTCGGGAAGGACAATTCGCTGCGGACCGCGGGCGCATTGCTTTCTTCACGGAAACGACGGATCATTTCGGCCCCGTCAAGGCCAAGATGCTCGGCATATGCCTTTACGAAGCCAAGACCATAGGGACCATTTGGCAAAACCGAATAGTCACCATTCTCGATGGCTTCGATATAAATTTTACGAATACGCAGCATCTGGCAAACGTCTTCGACAGATTGCCCTAATCCTGTACGGGTCGCCCTAAGCAGGCTTCCGACGTCGGCGGATCCACCACCGAACTGATTATTCTCTGCGTCCATCACGACATCATTTGATGGCATATCCCCTGAAAGAGGCCTGAAACGCAGGCGTTCACGGGATTCATCATCCAAATGATCTTCCTTTCGCTTTTTGATCGCCAACTCCGCACCCCCACGTTACGATCTAGCAATAAAAATAGCAGACTACCCCACCAAAAGCGATATTTTTTAAAGTTTTACACCATGATCTATTGCGAAAGCCTTAAGACGCGAACGCAACGATCTGGTGGAACTGCCCATTATCGACAGAACATATTGTTCAACTTCAGCCTTGCACATACTTCTGACCATTTCCTTGATAGGACCGACAGAGGCAGGTGCCATCGACAATCGTTTGATTCCCAAACCGATAAGAGCCATCGCTTCGAGCGGGCGCCCGGCCATCTCACCACAAATGGTCAGGCGGACATTCCGCTGGTCACACAATGTCACCAATTGCCGCATAAAAGCAAATACACTTGGTGAAAGCGTATCATATCGCCCTTCAATGCGCGGATTTCCACGATCTGCGGCAAACATGAACTGCAACAGGTCGTTGGTCCCGACAGACAGGAAATCCACCCGGTCAAGCAACGCAGGCGCCTGCCAGATAAGAGCCGGGACTTCAAGCATCGCACCGACTTCGACCTTACGCGGCACAAAGCCGCGCGCAGCTTCACGCCTGAGCTGATGATCAAGAAGCTCTTTGGCCTGATCGAATTCGGCCACTTCGGCGATCATCGGGAACATGATGTAAAGATCACGGTCATGCCCTGCACGGATCAATGCGCGCAACTGATGAACCAGCACTGCGGGACGATCAAGGGTAATACGGATCGACCGCCACCCCATTGCCGGATTTTCCTCTGTCATATCCTCCCAATACGGCAGCAATTTGTCACCGCCGACATCAAGGGTTCGAAATACGACAGGACGACCTTCGGCCTGTTCGAATATCCGGTCATAAAGGCGCGTCTGATCGGTGATGTCTGGCATGGCCGAGCGCACCATGAACGGGATTTCCGTCCGGTACAGCCCGATCCCGTCCGCACCGCTTTCCACAACATGGGGAACGTCGATCAAAAGACCCGCATTCACATTCAGCGAGATATCGGCTCCGTCTGTCGTGCGCGCGGGCATGTCACGCATCTGGGCATAAAGTGCCTTGCGTTCCGCACGCGCCCGTAATGCCCCGTCAATCACGGCACGCACATCTTCGGACGGGCGCACAAACAACTGGGCGTTATCGGCATCGACAATCAGCGGATCACCGCCTTCGACCTTGTCGAGAACGCCCTTGACCCCGCCCAGAACCGGAATATCAAGCGCACGCGCAACAATCGCCACATGCGAGGTATGCGACCCTTCTTCAAGGGCAAGACCACGCAGACGGGTATGGTCATAATCAAGAAGCTCTGCCGGACCGATATTGCGCGCAACCAGAATGATATCATCCGGAAGATCGCCAAATGCCGGGGACTGATATTGTCCCGAAAGGTGCTGCAACAAACGGTTTGCCAGATCTTCAAGATCATGCAAGCGCTCGCGCAAATACGGATCTGAAACCTGCGCCATGCGCGCCCGGGTATCGTCATGAACTTTTTGAACCGCCGCCTCGGCAGTCAGGCCGGTATGCACAGCTTCGGTAATACGGTTCAGCCAGCCAGTATCCTGGGCAATCATCCGGTAGGCTTCAAGGATGTCACCCGGATCATCGGCCTCATCAATGCCGTCAATGCCCGATACGGCTTCAAGCATCTTGTCGAGATGGTTCTGAAGCCCGCGCATTGCTTCGCGCAGACGCGTCAATTCCTCTTCGGGGTCTTCGGCAACCATGCGATCAATGACGATACGTGGTTCGTGAAGAACGGCAATCCCCTTGCCAATCCCCGGTGCCAGACGCGCACCGCCAAGACGCAGTGGCAAAAGCGCAATCCCGTCGGTCGGTATCAGTTCCTCACGGCTGACCAGCTCACCACCGGCGACCATTTCGGCCAGCACCATGGCAACGTTTTCAAGCGCTTCCTGCTCGTCCTCGGAATAAAGGCGTTCTGTGCGGTTCTGAACGGCCAGAACGCCGATGATCCGACCACCGCGCAGGATCGGCACGCCGATCATGGAATGATAGATTTCCTCGCCCGTTTCCGGGCGATAGGCAAAGTTGGGATGGCCTTGCGCATCCTTAAGGTTCAGCGGGCGGGCATGGGCGGCAACAAAGCCGACAATCCCCTCGCCGACGCGAAGACGCGTCATGTGGACGGCCTCTTTGGACAGACCACATGTCGCAAACAGCTCAAGCACCTCGCCCGCACGCATGACATAGACCGAGCACACCTCTGCCACCATATCAGCAGCAATAATCGTCACGATCTGTCCCAGGCGTTCCTCAGCAGTCCCCGGACCAGCCATGACGTCGCGGACGCGCTTTAAAAGGCGTCGCGGACCTGAGACTGCGGCGGACGGAATGCTCATTTGGCTTAGCTGTCTCTCTTAATCAGGGATTGCACGGCCTGTTCGACCAACTCTTGCAGAATTTCTGTAACCGGTTGTTCTTTCTTTACCATACCAACCGACTGCCCTGCCATAACCGATCCGCTTTCAACGTCACCATCGATCACCGCACGGCGCAATGCACCGGCCCAGAAATGTTCGATTTCAAGCTGGGCGGCACCCTGATCAAGTTCACCGGAACGGAATTTTTCGATGACCTTGCGCTGGGTTTCACGGAACTCGTCAGTTCCCTTGTTGGCAAGGGCACGCACCGGAATAACCGGGAAACGATCGTCAAGCTGCACGGTGGTTACCGCATCGCGCGCACTTGCACGGATGAAGGCCTTTTTGAAATCAGGATGGGCAATGCATTCTTCGGCACAAACCAGACGGGTTCCGATCTGAACACCGGCGGCACCCTGCTCAAGAAGACCGGTGATGGCCTCGCCACGTCCGATACCACCGGCACAGAAAACCGGGATGTCGGAAATCTCGGGCAGGATTTCCTGCACCAGAACGGTCAGCGATACCGGGCCAATATGACCGCCTGCTTCGCTGCCTTCGATGACCAGCGCATCAGCCCCCGAACGGATCAGCTTCTTGGCCAGAACCAGTGCCGGGGCGAAACAGACAACCTTGGCAAATTCCTTGGCCTGCTTGATTGATGCCGAAGACGGCAAACCACCTGCCAGAACCACGTGACCGACATTATGTTCGCGGCAGACTTCAATCAAATCATCAAGCTGCGGATGCATGGTGATCAGATTGACGCCAAACGGCTTCTTGGTCATTTCCTTGGTGGCGGCAATTTCAGCCGACAGCAAATCCGGGGTCATGGACCCGCAGGCAATCACACCAAAGCCGCCTGCATTCGAGACTGCCGAAACCAGGTGACGTTCAGACACCCACGACATTGCGCCAGCCATGATGGCATAGTCGGTCCCAAGGAATTCCTTGCCCGCTGCCCACAGCTTTTCAAGGCGCGCGTGTGCTGCGTCAAATTTCGGATCGCTCATATTGTCAGTACCCCAAAGCAGAAATGCAGGGAACGCGAGGTTCCCTGCCATTTCATTACAAAGGCCGAAACACATCGTTCCAGCTAGTATGTAGTATTACACGTAATTTAACAGTGGCTTAATCGCGCAAAAGCGATCGTTCTGTCGAAATTATTCGTCATCAAGACCGTAGGCAGTGTGCAGGGCACGGACTGCAAGTTCGGTATATTCCTCAGCGATCAGCACGCTGACCTTGATTTCCGAGGTCGAGATGACCTGAATGTTGATGCCCTTTTCAGCAAGGGTTTCAAACATTTTGCGCGCAACGCCAACATGGGATCGCATACCGACACCGATGATCGACACTTTGGTCACATCAGAGGTGCTCAGGAGTTCCTGATAGGCGATCTTGTCTTTGTTTTTTTCGATAACCTGAAGCGCACGCTGGAATTCACCCCGCGGAACGGTAAAGGTCATGTCCGTGCTTTTGCCGTCTTCGGAGACGTTCTGCACGATCATATCGACGTTGATATTCGCATCAGCCAGCGGGCTGAAGATAGAAGCGGCAATACCCGGTTTATCTGCGACTTTAACCAAGGTGATCTTGGCTTCGTCACGGCTATAGGCAATTCCGCTGACGACTTCCTGTTCCACGATTTCGTCCTCGTCTACAACAAGTGTTCCTTCTGCTTCACTAAAGGTCGAACGGACCTGTACCCGGACGCGATGGTTCATGGCCATCTCAACCGAACGGGTCTGCAGGACCTTCGCACCCAGCGAAGCCAGTTCCAGCATTTCTTCGTAGGTAATCTTTTCGATCTTCTTGGCCTTGGGCACAATGCGCGGATCGGTGGTGTAAACACCCTCGACATCGGTATAGATGTCGCAACGATCAGCATTCAGTGCAGCCGCAAGCGCCACAGCAGATGTATCAGAACCACCACGACCAAGTGTCGTGATCCGGTTATCCGGGGCAATCCCCTGGAAACCCGCCACGCAAACGACTTCGCCGCCATTCATGCGCTTGTCGAGTTCGGTGGTGTCAATTTCCTTGATACGGGCCTTGGCATGTGCGCCATCGGTCTTGATCGGGATCTGCCATCCGAGCCAGGAACGTGCAGGCACATCCA
Source organism: Thalassospira sp. SM2505 (assembly GCF_054901115.1). Taxonomy (NCBI): domain Bacteria; kingdom Pseudomonadati; phylum Pseudomonadota; class Alphaproteobacteria; order Rhodospirillales; family Thalassospiraceae; genus Thalassospira; species Thalassospira sp. SM2505. The sequence goes on along the minus strand of NZ_CM142731.1, from coordinate 1,607,907 downwards.
TGCTCTGCAATGCCATGGCAAGAAGACCAACAGTCACCTGTTCACCCGACGATACGATGACGTCATATTCACGTGCATCATACATCGGCGAGACTTCCTGCGCCCAGCCGACCAGCTCGTTGGTCTTGCCAGACATGGCGGAAACGACAACAGCTACCTGATTGCCAGCGTCCACCTCGGCCTTGACCCGACGTGCTACGTTTTTGATTTTATCAACATCAGCGACCGAAGTGCCGCCAAATTTCATGACAATACGGGCCATGAAGTATCCCCGCTATGCTCTCCGTCCATCGGCGATCCGAGAATGACGGTATGTGATCCGGTCCCAAATCAGGGGTGCAATGCCATTAACTCGGCGCTTCTCCTGATCCGGGCGGCGTTATCAATACTTCCATAATCATCGCGAAACAAGCATCAACGCAGCCGATAAATTGCGTCGATGCAATTTTTATAAGGCAAATATGTCCGGAAAGGCTCGGAGACCGCAAATTCAGAGAAATATCGTGCGAATTTTACCCAGAAACCCTGACAAACCATTCCACCCTTGCAAGGCACCTGACACCGGACACATCGCTGCCACAGTTTAAGGAAGATCGCGCTTTTGACAGCTGAGTATTGCCTTGCCGTTCCGGCCCGCGTAAACAGGGCACAGCATAACAGATTTGATTTCATGCCTTTGGAGCCACGTCATGTCGGAAGCATCCGCCAAAACCAGCCGCACCGCCAATGCAGAGGAAATTGCACGTTTTTCTGCAATGGCCGAAAAATGGTGGGATCCGAATGGCGTGATGAAGCCCCTGCACCGCTTCAATCCGGTCCGCTTGCAGCTTCTGCGAGACAATATCTGCGCCCATCTCGGTCGTGATCCCAACCAGATCGAACCGCTTAAGGATATCGAGATCATCGATATTGGCTGTGGTGCCGGTTTGCTTTCCGAACCATTGGCGAGGATGGGGGCAAAAATGACCTCGATTGATGCAGCCGAAAACAACATCGAAGTCGCCAAGGTCCACGCTGCACAATCAGGCCTTGAGATCGATTACCGTTGCTGCACACCCGAAATGCTGGCCGATGAAGGCAAACAGTTTGATATCGTGCTGAATATGGAAGTCATCGAACATGTCGATGATCCGCAATTCTTCATGCAGGCCTGTGCATCGGTGCTGAAACCCGGCGGATTGATGTTTGTCGCGACCCTGAACCGCACCATCAAGTCACTGGCACTGGCCAAAATCGGTGCGGAATATATTCTTCGCTGGCTTCCGGCTGGCACGCATGACTGGCGAAAATTCGTCAAACCGTCTGAAATGTCGGGCTATTTGCGCGGGGCCGGTCTTGAGCTGACCGATATCACCGGGGTTGCCTATAACCCGATCAATGACAAATGGTATCCCGCGCCGCGTGATCTTGATGTCAATTACATGGTGATTGCGCGCAAGCCTGATGCGGCTTAACGCGCGACCACACGGTTACGACCGTTTTCCTTGGCTTCATACATTGCCCGGTCAGCTTCATTCAAAAGAGTATCGATCCTGATCGGCTGATCGGGTTGGCGATATAGAAGTCCGATACTGACCGTCGTATGGATCGGCACATCGTTCGCGGCCACGATGCTTGCCTGTTCGACCGCCTTGCGAATGCGTTGCGCCAATCCCTGGGCATCGACTTTGGCGATATCAGGAACAAGAATTGCGAATTCCTCGCCGCCAAGACGAGCAAACAGATCGGTTCCCCGCAAGTTGCGCTGAATGACACGGGCCACTTCGATCAGGATTCTGTCACCGGTCGCATGTCCATGGCTGTCATTGATTTCCTTGAAGAGATCAAGATCCATCACCATGACCGTCAGACGGCCCTTTTGCGCGGCAATCCGGTCAACCATTTCCTGCCCCAACGGCATGAAAGCCCCGCGGGTAAGAAGACCGGTAAGATAATCATGATTGGCCGCATGATCGAGCCGCTCGACAAGGGCTGACCTTGCACGATCAATTGAAGCAACCGTCAAAGGACCAAGGGCAAGCATGGCAATCCCCAGCCGGGTGGATATGACACCATAATAGGGGTCGGCCCCTTCTGGCAGATTAGCAAGCAGATCAAGCTCCAACACAATCATAAGCCAGAGCGAAAGCAACATAATCAGAACCGATACAACACTGAGCCGATAACTCAGCGCACACCACAAAAGTGCCGGGACCGGAAAAACGATTGCGCCCGGCCCGCCGACAAACGAGACCATAACCAGACTGAATGCCAGTGAAAGCGCGGGCATCCCGCCCAGCAGCACTTTCCAGTCCTGTCTAATGCGCCCTGCAAGCCGCTGCCAGCCATTCAGGAAATCGGGCAATCGCGACACTGTCATCGCAAAGGGAAGGATGATGACATAATTGGCGAACTCGGTGCTCGACCAGAACACGAATGCCATAACCGGATCGGAATGAAAGACAATCAGAGCCACGGCAATGCCCATCAATCCGGACCCGGTCGCGGCTGCCGCACTTGTCAGGCAAAGATAAAGAACCCCCGACGGCCTGCGCAAGTTCCGGTCTTCCGGATCGAGTTTGCTGATCAGCGCCAACCCGACGGCAACGCCGGACATATTGGCCACGGTCAACCAGGCAGCCTTGCTGACATCACTGCCGGTCAGGATATCGGCAAGCATAAACCCGCCGAATGCCGCCAGCCATCCGATCGGCGTATTCATGGATGGCACTCGCACAAATGCCGCCAGCAACAACGCATTGGCTGGCCACAGAACGGCAAGAAGCCCTTCGGGTCGCGTCAGGATACCAAAAAGTGAAGCACCAAAAACCAGTATCCCCGCACCGATTGCACCGACCAGATATGGCACATAATCAACAATTGCAGTCCGCGACGTCACGTTTCTCCCCCGACTTTCGTCACAGCCTCAGCTCAACCGGGCACGGAACAAAGTCCTTAATGTCTCGGTGGTCATCATGAGACGGTGAAACCCGCACATGGCCAAAGCCAGTCGCACGGGACCTTTACCAAATCGCCCAACCACCACTTTTGTATAGTCTTTGCGTTTTAAAGTAATCACGGCCGGATGTTTTTCAACATGTCCAGCCGCAATTAGAGCCCATGGACCATGTTCTCCCTGAAAATTTTCCGCCGTCACCCCGTGCTGAACAGCTCGGCTCCGGCTCTTCGAAAAGTTCGCTAGGAGATATGTTCCGCAGTCCCTATAGACCCACAGACTGTCGCGATCAATTTTTCTTGTGTGCGTCGTCCCAGGGCAAGGCATGAACATCAATGCCTTCCTCGACCAGTTCGGCGGTTTCCTTAAGGGATGCCTGGCCGTAGATACCGCGCTTTTTGGCTTCGCCATAATGGATCTTGCGGGCTTCTTCAGCAAATTTGCTGCCGACATGCTCGCAATTGGTTTCGACCTGTTTACGGATTTCGGCGATGGCAGCCTTGGCGGCTTCGGCAACGGCTTTCTGATGCTGCTTCTCGGCGGCCTGTTCTTTCTGGCGCGAGGTCCGCAAACGCGGCGCCATCAGGGCCTTGCCCACATTTGACGTGCCGCATACCGGACAGGACAGGTCGCCATCGGCGGCCTGCGCGTCATAGGTCGCGCCGTCTTTGAACCAACCTTCAAATTCGTGATCATGTTCGCATTTAAGCTGGAAAAGAATCATGATGGTACTTGTGGAAACCGAATATGTCGCAGAACATTAAGTTATCTGTAATATGGCCCGGACGGAGGCATTCCGCCAGTCACATGCGAAACCTTCAATAAACAAGATTTACAAAAATGTCATCCCAATTGCCGTCCAACTGGATCACACAGCACTGCCCCGCCCCGTCCGCCGGGCAAAACCATGCGCTTGATCTGGCTTGTGGTGCCGGACGTCACAGTTTCTGGCTTGCGCAGCAGGGATGGGATGTCACCGCCCTTGATCGCGATCTTTCACGTGTCGATCACTTGGCCGATCGACAGGCCGATCAACAGCCCGATCAATCCATTAACTGGCAGCAGGCCGATCTGGAAACCGGACATTGGCCGATGGGAAATCAGCAATTCGATCTGATTGTTGTCGTCAATTATCTGCACAGGCCGCTGTTTGATCATCTGCGCAATGCCACGCGATCTGGTGGCACAATAGTCTACGAGACTTTCATGACCGGGAATGAAAAGATCGGGCGCCCCCGTTCACCTGATTTTTTGTTAGAAAAAGACGAACTGAAGAACATCTTTGCCGACTGGGGCATCGTTGCATTCCAACAAGGGCCCGTCACACATGGCGATTCTGGGATTACAGCCATCAAACAGGCAATCGTCGCCCAAAGACCCCTGACATCCTGATATGCACACGTCATCACCACCTGAAATACTGCTTGGTGCCCGCGCTTGCTTCCGCAGATTTCCTTGTGGTTTCCGATCCGCCCGTCTCGCCGTTATAACATAACAAAAACATCACAATTACATTTCGAATCTTCTGGCATTTTCTCCGCGCTGTATCAGGCACTGCACAGAGAGAGAAAAGCCATGAGCGAACAATTCGAAATTATTGAAGATCGCGACGACATTCCTTCCAATCCAACCCGTAACCCGCGCATCTCGGACCTGATCGACGCACGCTTCTCGCGGCGTGGTTTCTTCAAGGGCCTGATGGCAACTTCGGCCGTGGTCGGCGCAGGCATTGCGACCCGCGGTGTTGCCAAAGCGCAGTCAGCATCCACGCTGACCTTCAAATCGATCCCGCAGAAAATTACCGAAACCCATGCGGTCGCAGAAGGCTACGACGCCGACGTGCTGATCCGCTGGGGTGACAAGGTTGTCGCCGATGCACCGGAATTCGTTCCCGGTCAGGTCAACGCAACCGCACAGAACAAGCAGTTTGGCTATAACTGTGACTATGTCGGCTATATGCCGCTTCCGGTTGGCTCAAACAGCTCGGATCATGGCCTGCTGTGCATCAGCCATGAATACACCAACGCCGAGTTGATGTGGCCAGGCCTGAAAGACTCGATGGGCGCATCACAGGAACAGGCCCTTCATGAAATTGCTGCTCATGGTCACTCGATTGTCGAGATCAAAAAGACCAATGGCAAATGGCAGGTCATTGATGGCTCGAAATATGCCCGCCGTATTTCCGCCCTTGATACCGAAATGCAAATCACCGGTCCGGCAGCAGGCCATGACCGCCTTAAAACCAGCTCGGACAATACCGGTACCCGCGTTATTGGCACCCTGAATAACTGTGCTGGTGGCAAGACACCATGGGGCACCATTCTGATTTCCGAAGAAAACTTCAATGGCTACTTCGGCGGCGACATTGCCAAGACAAGCGAAGAACGCAATTACAAGCGTCTCGGCATCAGCCCCGAGAGCTGGTACTCATGGGTTAAATATTTCGACCGTTTCAATGTCGAAAAAGAACCCAATGAACCGAACAAGTTTGGCTGGATGGTCGAGATTGACCCGTATGACCCGACTTCCATGCCCAAGAAACGTACTGCACTGGGCCGTTTCAAGCATGAAGGGGCAACGGTTGTTCTGAACAAGGACAACTCGATTGTTGCTTATTCCGGCGACGATCAGCGTTTTGACTATCTCTATAAATTCGTTGCTGCAAACAAGTACAACCCGAACGACCGCGCTGCCAACATGGACCTTCTGAATGAAGGCACCCTGTATGTAGCAAAGTTCAATGATGATGGCTCACTTGACTGGATGCCTTTGATCTTTGGCGAAGGTCCGCTGACCGCAGAAAACGACTTCAACAGTCAGGCAGACGTCCTGATCGAAACCCGTCGCGCGGCTGACCTTCTGGGCGCAACCCAGATGGACCGCCCGGAAGATGTTGAACCGAACCCGGTCAACGGCAAGGTCTATGTCATGCTGACCAACAATTCCAAGCGCAAGGAAGGCAATGCGCCGAACCCGCGCGCTGCCAACCCGCATGGTCACGTGCTTGAACTCACTCCTCCGGGTGGTCGTGGCAAGGATGCCGATCATACCGCCAACCGGTTCACCTGGGACATCATGCTCGCGGCCGGCAATCCGTCCAACCCGGACGACAAGGCTGTCTATCATCCGGCTGCTGAATCCTGGCTGTCCTGCCCGGACAACATGGCGATCGACCATCGTGGCCGACTGTGGATTTCTTCTGACGGCGCACAGGGTTCGGACATTCCGGACGGTATGTGGGCAACTGATGTTGACGGTCCGGGCCGCGCCCTGACCAAGTTCTTCTTTGCCTGCCCGGTTGGTGCCGAAATGTGCGGTCCGGAATTCACCCCGGATGGAACCACCCTGTTCCTTGCAGTGCAGCATCCGGCGGATGGTTCGAGCTATGAAACCCCGAGCACACGCTGGCCGGACTTTGCCGATGGCATTCCCCCGCGCCCGTCAGTTGTCGCGGTTACCAAACAGGATGGCGGCGAAATCGCAGGCTGATAACGCTCGCGCACACTGATCGCAACCGCATCATCTGTGTGCCAACCACATACCGAAACACCCCGGCCACAATATGTGCCGGGGTGTTTTGCTTTGCGCGAGCCCGCCTACTTGATCGGGGCCGTCATATCATATGTGCCATCATTGTCACCGATCTCCATCCAGCTGTCATTTGAAGCCGATTTGGGCTCAAGGTCCGACCATTCATCATTGGCATCCATGATGTAGTCGGCAATATCGCTGTTCCATGTTTCGGCAACTTCGGGCGTGATGTTAAGATACAGCTCGCCATCCACGATCCGCCAAAGGTTCGGGTTGGCAGGAACCTTTGCCCCTTTTGCAACACCATAGGCGCAATGCCCGTCATATTTCGGGGCATATTTCGCCGGGTCAGCCAAAAACATGTCGCGATTTTCGGCCGTTGCAAAGGCCCATTTGGCACCGTTGTAATCCGCCGTAATATCCGCACGCCCGGGCACAGCATGAGGTTGCATCATGCCATCATCTTTTTGGGTCAGGTTGAAATATGCCACCGCATCATAGCCGCTGATGGCAAAGCCGGTTTCATCGACATATTGCTCCCCCGCCACAGCGGCACTCGACAGGGCAAGAAGGATAGCCGTCCCGGCCAGAAATTGTTTGAACATCTTAGCATCATCTCCGCTTGGGTTTCCGTGATGGCCAATCGTGCCCCGAACTGCCCGAAATTCGAAATGACGTTGCGACACTGTTTCGTGAAAACCTGTGAGCTGCCCGAGCAAAAAAATCAGAAATCCATATATTTCAGTGCAAATTATTGCTTGACCTGAACTTAACTTGAGGAATTACCAACAAGGAACAAGATCAATGTAACCCGCAAAAATGAAGGGGAAATGCCATGAGTGAAGCATATCTGGAACACGTGAACTTTACCGTTTCCGACCCGGCCAAAACCGCTCAGCACCTGCATGACTGGTTCGGATGGGAAGTACGCTGGAAAGGACCATCAATCAATGATGGCGAAACCTATCATGTCGGCAACAGTTCAAGCTATGTCGCCCTCTATTCGCCGGGCAATGCCGACGGCAAGAGCGGCACAGCCGAGCCCAATGACAATTCCTATCACACCCGGGGTGGCATGAACCATATTGCTGTGGTGGTTGAAGACCTTGATGCGACCGAGGAAAAGATCAAGGCATCAGGTTTCAGCACCCATAACCACGCAGATTACGAACCCGGTCGCCGCTTCTACTTCCGCGACGGCGATGACATCGAATTTGAAGTGGTCAGTTACGCCTGACCACTTCAAACCGGCAATCTGCACTGTGCGTTATCAGCACGGTTTATAGGTCTGGCCATTTTGCAGGGATGGCACCATGCGCCGGATTTCATCCACCCGATCCAGATCGATCTCGGCTGTAATAAAGCCGGGATCGGTCTCGCCATCTGCCAGAACCTCGCCCCAGGGATCAAGGATCAGGGAATGGCCGAATGTCTGACGCCCACCCGGATGATCCCCGCACTGGGCTGCGGCAATCACAAAACAGCCATTTTCAATAGCCCGCGCTTTCAAAAGTGTATGCCAGTGCGCCTGCCCCGTCGTCCGGGTAAAGGCCGCCGGGATGCTAAGAATCCGCGCCCCCGCCTTGGCGTAATCACGAAACAGATGGGGAAACCGCACGTCATAACAGATCGAGACACCGACCTTGCCAAATTCGGTATCAGCCAGTTTTGCACTGTCGCCGGGGCGGAATGTTTTGCTTTCGCGGTAACTCTCACCATTGGCCAGATCGACGTCAAACATATGGATCTTGTCATAGGACGTGATCACCTTGCCATCCGGGCCAACGACAAAGCACCGGTTTGCCACCCGGTCTTCACCCGCGACCTTCACATGCAGCGATCCGACAATCAGGGTTGATTGCAGTTCTTCGGCCAGATCACAAAAGAATGTCAGGCCGGGATGCTCACTTTCCGGAAAGGCCGCTGCACGGACATTCTCGCCACCAAAGGACATCATTGATACGTTTTCGGGAAATGCGATCAACCGCGCACCCGCCGCATGGGCATCGCGCGCATAGGTCGCGGCACGCGCAAGGTTGTCTGACATGACGTCACGGGAATTGACCTGAACGCAGGCAGCTATGAAACGGGTCATGATGCATTCTCCTTTTTATCGTTATCGCAATCATGATGGCCCTGTCTGGGCCAAGCGACAATACGCAATTGGATGAGCGCCCCTGTGAACACGATCACGCCTGTCACTTTCCCCGAATTTCCAAGAGAAACCGCACAAACCTGTCATCGACATCAGCCAGGCGTACAATCCTGAAGACCGATAGCCCGAACTTGCATCTTCCCTTGGTTGAAATTAGTGTATACAGTATTCCGCATACCCAAGAAAGATCGAAGATGGAACCTCTTTCCGGTCGAAAAAGTCTGACTGACGAAGTGCATGACCGTCTGGTTGATGCCTTGTGTTCCGGCGCACTCCCTCCCGGGACACCCTTGCGTCAGGAAGCATTGGCTGAGGAACTCAATGTCTCGCGGCAACCAGTGTTGCAAGCTCTGGGGTTGCTGCGTCGTGACGGACTGGTCGAACCGATGGGACGACGCGGATATCGCGTTGCTGCCGTTGATGCCGATCTGGTCCGTCACGTTTATGACCTGCGAGAAGCCTTTGACGGGCTCGCCGCCCGTCTTGCGGCGCACTCCCTGGCCTCGGATCGGGAATCGGCTCTGCGGGCTGCGATAAAACAGGGGAACCACGCCCTGGGCAGCGGCGACACCGCAGAACTTGTTGCAGCCGACGTCGCATTTCATCAAACGATCTATCGTCTTTCGGGCAACCCCCTGTTGCCCGAGGCATCCGCAGCCGTATGGTTGCAAATTCGGCGCGTGATGCATGCTGACCTGCAGACCGGATCATCCCGAGACCCGGTCTGGACGGAACACGGAGCCATCGCCGACGCGATCTGTGCCGGCGATGGTGACCGTGCCCAAATGCTGGCCATCACACACACGCGCAATGCCAAGCATCGCCTGATCTCGAAAATGAAGGATACCGATCACCAAACCAACTAACCGCCCGAACGGGCATCAGCCGCAACAGAACAAACAATAATGTGCGGCGCGGAGGAAACGTCATGAAACTGAGTGAGACGGAGCTCGCGAAATTTCGCGAAGATGGCTTTGTGTTTTTGCCGGAACTGTTTTCGCGCGAAGAAGCCGCCCTTTTGCTGACCGAAGCCAAGCAGATCTATGCCTCTGACCGTGAAGAGGTCTGGCGCGAAACATCCGGTGTCGCCCGCACGGCCTTTGCCGCACATACCTATAACGAAGCCCATCGCCGCCTTGGGGCCCATCCCCGCCTGATTGAACCGGTTGTTCAGTATCTTGAAGAACAGGTTTACATGCATCAGTACAAGATCAACGCCAAGGCAGCCTTTGATGGTGCTGTCTGGCAGTGGCATCAGGATTACGGAACATGGCAGCGCGACGATGAAATGCCCGAACCGCGTGCCTTTAATATCGCCCTGTTCCTTGAAGACGTGACACCGGCCAACGGTCCGCTCCTGTTCATTCCCAAAAGCCATAAGGCAGGCGTTCTCAAGGCCGGACACGATCTTGAAACCACATCCTATCCGCTTTGGACACTTGATCGCGAAACCGTCAGCAAACTCGCCGCTGAAGGTGGCTGCGAAGCCCCGATTGGTCCGGCAGGATCGGTTGTGATGTTCCATGGCAATCTGGTGCACGCGAGCCCACCCAATATCAGCCCGTTTGATCGCACGATTGTCTATCTCAGCCTGTGCGCGGTCTCGAACCATATCCGGGCCTTCAATCGCAAACCGTGGATTGCGCATCGCGATTTTACCCCGATCAGCCCGCTTGCTGATAACTGCCTTGAAGAGCTGGTCGCCAAGCGATCGGCTGCGTAACGTCCTGCCGGAGAAGTGAATTTAAATGAATCTCGATGCAAAACTGCGCAAGCGCGCCGATGAAGGCAATCCCGTGCGGGTTGGCATCATCGGTGCCGGTAAATTCGGATCGATGTTTTTAAGTCAGGCCGGACACCATCCGGGCTATCACGTTCTGGGCATCGCTGATCTCAGCATCGACCGGGCCAAGGCGGCATTACGCCGCGTTGGCTGGTCCGATGACCGGTTTTCGGCAACCGATCCGGCCAGTGCATATAAAAACCGCACCACCTGGATCACCGAGGATGCCGATGCCCTGATTGCCGCAGACGGACTTGAAGTCATCATTGATGCCACGGGAAGTCCATCGGCGGGTATTCGCTTTGCACTCAAGGCCATAGAATATGGCCGCCATATCGTCATGGTCAATGTCGAGGCCGATGTTCTTGCAGGGCCGCTTCTGGCCAAACGGGCCGAGGCTGCTGGCCTTGTCTATTCCATGGCCTATGGCGATCAACCGGCCCTGATTTCTGAAATGGTTGATTGGGCGCGGGCCATTGGCTTGCCGGTTACATGCGCAGGCAAAGGCACCAAGTATCTGCCGATCTATCATCATGTGACGCCCGATGATGTCTGGCACCACTATGGCCTGACACCGGAACAGGCGCAGGCAGGCGGCATGAACCCGCAGATTTTCAACAGTTTCCTTGATGGCACCAAATCCGCCATTGAAATGGCGGCTGTGTCGAATGCCTGTGATCTTGTACCGCAGGAATGCGGGTTGCAATTCCCGGCCTGCGGGGTGGATGATTTGCCAAGATTGCTCTGCCCGCGTGAAAGTGGCGGCATTCTTGATCGCAAGGGTACGGTCGAGGTGGTTTCAAGCCTTGAACGTGATACCCGTCCGGTGTTTCGTGATCTGCGCTGGGGTGTTTATGTCACCTTCGAAGCACCAAGCGATTATGTCGCGCGCTGCTTTAACGAGTATGGTCTTCTGACCGATCCAAGCGGACAATATTCCACCATGTACAAGCCCTATCACCTGATCGGGCTGGAACTTGGTATTTCGGTGGCGTCTGCGGCCCTGCGCCATGAGGCAACGGGCACGTCACGTGCATGGTCGGGTGATGCGGTTGCCACCGCCAAGCGCGACCTTAAAGCGGGCGAAATGCTTGATGGTGAAGGCGGCTATACGGTCTATGGCAAGCTTGCCCCGGCCAGCACATCGCGCGCGCGCAATGCCCTTCCGATTGGCCTTGCCCATCACCTGAAAATCAAACGTCCGGTCAACATGGATCAGACCCTGACATGGGATGATGTCGAATTTGACGCCAAGGACCCGGCGATTGCATTCCGCAAGGAAATGGAAGCAACCTTCGGCTAGACGACCAATTATCAGACCAAATAAAAACCCCGGCCAAGCTGGCCGGGGTTTTGTATGACAAATGTCTTTGACCCTGTCGGAATGCGATCAGGCAGACAGTTTTGCTTCGAGTTTGCTGGCAGCTTCAAGCGCCATCAGATCGTCGCAACCGCCGATATGTTCGTCATTGATGAAAATCTGCGGCACGGTATGACGGCCATTGGCACGGTCCATCATTTCCTTTTTGCGCTTCGGCTCCATCATCACGTCGATCAGCTGGTATTTCGCACCTTTTTCTTCCAGAAGCTTGCGGGCGCGCTTGCAATACGGGCACCATTCGGTGGCGTAAACTTCAACTTTTGCCATGTAGCAATCATCCTTCTTCAAGCAGCCGATCATGCCAAAGGACCCGCTTTACGGGGCTTTCAGCGTTTGATACGGCGCGGAAAACAGTTCAGATGAGCGCTATATAACAGATTTCTTGCACTGCGTCATCGTACGACGCGTGCAACTGTGATCACAGATACGTGCATGGCCCCTGACTGCTTTAAAACCCGGGCACAGGCATTGGCGGTTGCCCCGGTTGTCAGCACATCATCAATCAAAACCACCCGAGCCCCGTCGAGCCCGCATCTGCCAGCCCGATCTTCATCAATGGCAAAAGCCCCGCCGACTTCGCGTTTGCGCGAAGATGGCCCAAGCCCGCCCAGACTGCGTGTATTGCGCTTGCGCCCCAGGATCAGCCCATCCCACGGCACACCGGTCATGCGCGACAAACTGGCTGCGAGCAAACCCGACTGGTTATAGCGGCGATTTAACAGTCGCCGCCGGTGAAGTGGCACCGGCACAATCACATCCGCCTGATCCCATATCCCGTGTCCGCATTGAAACAACCAGCGTGCAAGAAGCGGTGTCAGATCGGTACGATCCGCATGTTTGAACCGCAACAGGTAATCGCGGCTGTGATCATCATAGACCAGTGCCGCACGCGCGCAATCAAAGGCCGGTTTCTTTTGCAGGCAATTGCCACACAGGGCCTGCCCGTCCATTGCTTCGCCGCCGGGGATATTCGCGCTATCATCAAGTTCAAACGGATAACCGCAACAGGCACAATGCGGGGCAGATATGAAACGCAAGCCCGCCCAGCAATCAGCACAGACCGCATGGGTTGTGTCGGTAATAATACCGCATCCGCCACAGCGCGGCGGCAGGATGGCATCCATCCCGATCCGCCCAACTGTGCGCAGCAATGCCATTACCATACCCACGCCCCCGATCACATCAGCAACGGGGACACGATATCACAATCAATGATTGAATTAATCGGAATTCAAAACCGGATTGGATCGCAGGGTTTCGGTGGCAAGATCAATAAAGCTTCGAACCTTTGCCGGGGCATGACGGCCTTCGGGATGGACCAGATGGACCGGCACCGGATCGGGTCCGTAATCACCAAGCACCGTAATTAGCTTGCCTTCAGCAATGAATGGCGCCGCCTGATAGGACAACAGGCGCACAATGCCCCACCCGTCCATTGCGGCCTTGCGGGCGGCTTCGATGGAGTTGGTTTGCCATTTTGCATCTGGCGACAGATGGATATTGCGTCCATTGGTCGGTGATTTGAAATGCCAGTCAAGGCGCGCGGATGAGCCGGTTGATGCAACAATCCGGTGCGATGCCAGATCGGCTGGCGTTTGAGGAATGGCGGTGCGTTCGAAATATTCCGGCGCACCACAGACGACTTGCCGCACCTGCCCCAGCCGCACGGCACTCAGTGATGAATCCGCGAGATGCCCGATGCGCACGGCAAGATCAATACCCTCCTCGACGATATTGACGATGCGGTCAAACAGCAAAAGCTGGGCGCGCATATCGGGATATTGATCAAGATAGCGACCGACAATTGGCGCGACATGCATCTGGCCGAACTGCACCGGGGCCGTTATGCGCAAAACGCCGCTTGGCTTGGCATAGGCACCACCTGCGGCGGCTTCGACTTCGTGCAGATCGGCAAGCAGCCGTTTGCAATCGGCCAGATACCGCGTCCCCGCCTCGGTCATGGTGACCGTACGGGTCGTTCGGGTCAGAAGCCGTGCCCCGATGATTTCTTCAAGCTGGGCAATGGTTCGGGTGACGGCAGCCGGGCTCATATTAAGGGCACGGGCAGCAGCAGCAAAGCCCTGTTCCTCGGCCACGCGGACAAAGACTTTCATGGCGTTAAAACGATCCATCGGCATCCCCGGGACAGCATTTCACTATTTCAATAAACGGAACAATAAATTGCAAAATACGTTTATTCCATAATTTTCATGAAACATCGATGATGCAGCATCATTCACGCAGCAAATACAGGGAAACCTGCCATGAAGCTTTATCATCATCCCATTTCCGGTCACGCCCATCGTGCGCGCCTGATGCTCGGTCTTTTGGGACTGGATCATGAACTGATCGAACTGGACTTGTCCAAAGGCGCACATAAGAAACCGGAATTTCTGGCGATCAACCCGTTTGGGCAGGTCCCGGTCTTGCAGGATGGCGACACGGTCATTTCCGATTCAAACGCCATTCTGGTCTATCTTGCCAAAAAACAGGGGGCGACCGACTGGCTGCCTGAAGACCCGGCAGGTGCGGCAAAGGTTCAGCGCTGGCTCTCGGTTGCAGCGGGCCAGATTGCCTTTGGCCCGGCGGCTGCCCGCCTTGTGACCCTGTTTGGTGCACCGTTTAACGCTGACGAAGTCATTAACCGCGCCCATGCCATTCTTGGTCTGATGGAAGCCCATCTGAAAACACAGGACTGGCTTGCTGCCGATCATCCAACCATCGCCGATATATCGCTTTATAGCTATGTGGCCCGCGCGCCCGAGGGCAATGTGGATCTTGCGCCCTATGGCAAGGTACGTGACTGGCTTTCCCGCATTGAAGAATTGCCGGGTTTTGTGCCCTTCATGCATGCCCCGGCCGAGATGCTGGCATCGGCATAGGTAACTTTCCGACCTTCCTCGCACCATCAGCCTGAAAGACGCCCCATGCCTGATCGCATCGACACCCGGAACGGCCATTCTCCCCAACCGCCAATGCCAACGGATGCCCCCTCACCGTGGCATGCTGGAGAAATCCGTCTTCAGCAAGTTCTGGGTGTCGATGCGCGCATGGATGAAGTCGGGCGCAAGGTGTTGCGCGATCATTTGATCGAACAACACCGGCTGTTTTACCCGCAACTGCCCTTTGTCGTGCTGGGCAGTGTCGATAGGAATGGCAAACCCTGGGCGACCCTTCGCGCCAACAGGCCGGGATTTTTATTTGCGACCGACATCTATCATCTGGCGGTATCATTGCCCCGCGATGGGGATGACCCGGCCGATGCCGGGATGGAAGACGGCGATGCCATCGGATTGCTGGGGATCGAGCTTCATTCACGCCGACGCAATCGTCTGAATGGGACAATCAGTCGCACAAATGAGACATCGTTTGAGATTGCCGTCGGGCACAGCTTTGGTAATTGCCCGAAATATATCACGCCGCGCGATCTCGAACCTGCAGAGACCGCTGTTGCCAAAGGTTCCACTATTGAACGCGGAACAGATGCCCTGTCCGATGCCGCCCGTGCACTGATTGCGCGCAGTGACACATTTTTCATCGCATCCTTTATCGAACACGAAGATCAGAAACGTGACATCGATGTCTCCCATCGCGGCGGAGAAGCGGGCTTTGTCCATATCGAGGATGACGGGCCCCTGATCATTCCCGACTATGCGGGAAACCGGTTTTTCAATACGCTGGGCAATCTTTTGATCAATCCGCGTGCGGGGCTGGTATTTGTTGACTTCAGCAATGGCGACATGCTGCAAATCACCGGCACGGCTGAAATCATCATGGGCGGTGCGATGGTTGCAAACTTTGATCGCGCCGAACGTCTTGTATCCTTCAGGCCAACCGAATGGATATATCGCCCGGCAGTATTTCCGTTGCGCATGAGGCCTGCGAATGGCTGATTGGCTTGATGGTTGATTGCACCGCAGTGCAAGACGCTCTATCTAGGTCGTAACATCTATAACGACTTTTGCCGGAGCATCCCGCCCGATGGCCGATCCGATCACTGTCTTTGATCGACAGATTCTGAAACTGCGCCGTGATCGCGCAGCAACAAAGGCACAGGATTACAACTTCCTGTTTGCCGAAACCGCCGAACGGCTTGCCGACCGGCTTGACGATACCACCCGCAAATTCCCGCTGGCTGTTGACCTTGGATGTCACAGTGGTGAACTTGGCCGGATCATTGGCAAGCGCGGCGGTATCGAAACCTTTTACCAGTCCGATATCTCGGCTCGTTACGCCCAAAGTGCGCACGCCAGCAACGGCAAAGCCACTCTTGTCGCAGACGAGGAATTCTTGCCCTTTGCCGAGGGTTCGCTTGATCTGATCCTGTCCAACCTGTCGCTTCACTGGGTCAACGACCTTCCGGGTATGCTACTGCAGGCCCGCCGCGCGCTTAAACCCGACGGGCTGCTTTTGGCCTGCATGCTGGGCGGCGATACGTTGCGTGATCTGCGCGAAGCCTTGATGACCGCCGAGGCCGAGGAAGAAGGTGGCGTATCACCGCGTGTTTCACCGTTTGTCGATGTGAAAGATGCCGGTGCGTTGCTTCAGCGCAGTGGTTTTGCCCTGCCCGTCGTCGATGCCGATGACATCACCATTGATTATCCCGATGCGCTTAAACTGATGCGCGATCTGTCGGGGATGGGTGAAAGCAACCTGATTGCCAAGCGATCAAAGAAATTCACCAAACGCAGCACCCTTGCCCGCGCAGCGGCGATCTATCACGAACGCCATGCGCGCGCTGATGGCCGCATCCATGCCAAGTTTCAGGTGATCTATCTGACCGCCTGGGCCCCTGACGAAAGCCAGCCCAAACCGCTCCGCCGTGGATCGGGTCAGGTCAGTCTGGTTGATTTCCTTGGCGATGACGCCAAAAAACAATAGGGCCTGTTTGGCGGGCTATTTGCCCGCCAGTACCATCTCGCGGATTTTGGTCGCCTTTTCGAAATGATCAAGCTGGTGGGTTGCGATCCACCAGGTTGCGGCCTCCATCAAAAGCCCCGGATCATCATTACGATTGGCAAAGAACGCATAGAATGACAGGCCGACATCCGGTCCCTTTTGCGTGATTTTTCGATCACAAACGGCAATGATTTTGTCGCGCAGGCTTTGACGCATGATGGCTCCGATAAAAACCGATTGGGTGCAAGGGGTTGATATATGACCGGTTTGTCGCAAAATTGGCACCCTGATCGCGATCATCACATGACAGTTTCTGTCAGGACAGAATTCCGAAAGGCTCGACATGCAACTTCCCCAGCCCCTGGTCCATGGCAGACTGATCAAGCGTTACAAGCGTTTTCTGGCGGATATCGAACTTGATAATGGCGAGATGATCACAGCCCATTGCGCCAATCCGGGCGGGATGATCGGCCTTAAGGAACCGGGCATTGATGTCTGGCTGTCAAAATCGGACAACCCGAAACGCAAACTGAAATATAGCTGGGAACTGTGCCAGATTGGTGATGCATGGATCGGGATCAATACCGCCCATCCCAATGCCATCGTCGAGGAAGCCATTCTTGCGGGCAAGGTGCCGGAACTGGCGGGTTATGAAAACCTGAAACGCGAAGTCAAATATGGCAAGAATTCGCGGATCGATATTCTGCTCTCTGATCCCGAGCACGGGCTTTGCTATGTCGAGGTCAAAAACGTGCATCTTAAACGGGACGAAGATATTCCCGGCCTTGCCGAATTCCCTGATGCCGTCACCGCACGCGGGGCCAAACATCTTGATGAAATGGCAGATATGGTTGCCGAGGGGCATCGGGCGGTGATGTTTTACCTGATCCAGCGGACCGACTGTGACCGCTTTACGCTTTCGACCGATATCGACCCGCATTATGGCGAACGGTTCAAGGCCGCACGTGCCCGCGGGGTCGAGGCAATTGCCTATGACTGTTCGATTGATACCAGTGCGGTGACCGTGCGGTCGGCCTTGCCGATCACCGGCCTTTAGAATTCAGGTCCCAAATCCCCGCATATCAGCCAATCCTTGCCAATCCCGGCGTCTGGCTTTATGTCATTGGGCTATAAAACACAGATATACCTCGCTGAGATTAAGGAGATTTCGGGTGGCGAACGGAACAGTCAAACTTCACGGCCCCGAAGCATTTGAAGGCATGCGCGCCGCCGGACGGCTGGCAGCGGAAGTGCTTGATATGATTACCCCGCATGTGGTGCCGGGTGTGACCACGGGTGAACTTGATCGCCTGTGTGATGAATATATTCGTGATCACAATGCGATTTCAGCCTGCCTTGGCTATCGCGGATTTCCGAAATCCATCTGTACGTCGATCAACCATGTGGTCTGTCACGGTATTCCCGGTGACAAGAAACTGGCCAATGGCGACATCATGAATATCGATGTCACGGTCATTCTTGATGGCTGGTATGGCGATACTTCGCGCATGTATATTGCAGGTACCCCCAAAGTGATGGCGCAGCGCCTTGTCGATGTGACCTATGAGTCGCTTTGGCGCGGGATTAATGCGGTCAAGCCGGGCGCGACCCTTGGCGATATTGGTCATGCCATCCAGTCCTATGCCGAGAGCGAGCGTTTTTCGGTCGTGCGTGATTTCTGTGGTCACGGTCTTGGTCAGGTGTTCCATGATGCGCCAAATGTCCTGCATTACGGCAAGCCGGGCGAAGGTCTGGTTCTTGAACCGGGTATGATTTTTACGATTGAACCGATGATCAATCAGGGAACCTATGCGTGTAAAATTTTGCCCGATGGCTGGACAGCCGTAACGCGAGACCGCAAACTGTCTGCACAGTTTGAACATTCGCTCGGCGTGACGGATGACGGGTTTGAAATCTTTACCCGCTCGCCCGCCGGTCTGGACAAGCCGCCCTATAACCTGCCCGCCGCGGCAGAATAAACAAGGGCCAAACGGAGGAAGCAGAATTGAGCGAAACCGAAGATCGCAAACCTGCTTCCGCCCCGAACAACCCCACTCCATCTGAAATTGATGACGGCACGCGGGTCTTTTTTGATCTGGCCCGCGACCATCTGGCATCGGGCACATCGCCCATCGCAGACACCCGAAGCGCGCCAAAGGGTGGCGAAGCCCCATCAACGTCATCCAAGACGGCAAAACCCCACTATCACGGCCATCGTCAACGCCTGCGCGAACGCTTTATCAAGGGTGGATCGGATGCATTGGCCGATTACGAACTTCTGGAATTGATGCTGTGCATGGCAATGCCGCGCGGTGACGTCAAACCACTGGCGAAATCGCTGATTGCGCAATTCGGAAGTTTTGCCAACGTTCTGGCCGCCCGCCCCGAAGACCTGCAAAGCGCCAAGGGGCTTGGTGACGCAGGGATAGCTGCGATCAAGATCGCCGAGGCCAGCGCACGGCATTTATCGCGCGAACGGGCAATGGAATTACCGGTAATCGCCAGTTGGGAACAGCTGATTGATTACTGCCGGGTTCGGATCGGGCACCTTAAGACCGAAGAACTGCATTTGCTGTTTCTTGATCGCAAGAACCGGTTGATCGCCGATGAATGCCATCAACGCGGCACCGTCGACCATACGCCGGTTTATCCGCGCGAAGTCATCAAGCGCGCCCTTGAACTTCATGCCTCTGCCCTGATTCTGGTGCATAACCATCCAAGCGGCGATGCCACGCCATCCAAGGGCGATATCGACATGACGCGCAAGATTGTAGATGCCGCAAAGGCGATGGAGATCACGGTGCATGATCACATCATCATCAGTCATGCAGGATATAATTCGTTCAAGACGCTTGGATTGATATAACCCGCCCCTCCATTTCATCATTTGCCGGAAAAAAACCATGCCCCATATCAGTTTGTTCACGCTGGTCGTGCGCGACTATGACGAAGCCATCGCTTTTTACACGGACAAGGTCGGATTTGATCTGATTGAAGACAGCGACATGGGCGGCGGCAAACGCTGGGTCGTTATTGCCCCAAAAGGGGCGATTGAAACCCGCATTTTGCTTGCTCAGGCAAGCAATGAGGATCAAACCAAGGCCGTTGGCAATCAAACCGGAGGGCGGGTTGGCTTTTTCCTGAACACCGATGATTTTGCGCGCGATCATGCCCGCATGACAGCCGCTGGCGTGATATTTCTGGAACAGCCACGATATGAACCATATGGCACGGTCGCAGTGTTTGAAGACCTTTATGGTAACAAGTGGGATCTGCTTGAACTGGCAACCCGCCAGGAAACCAAAAAGATACGTGGGCCCGTCGATGAATAGGGTGAGACAAGCCCACGCCGATGCAACTATGGCACATCGGAAAGTGTGGGGTTAGATGAAAGAGACCTTGTTAGTCCCTAGAAGCTGTAGACAAGACCGATACCGGCACTGAAAACATAGTCTTCATCAATGATCGGGCTGTCGGTGTACTGGTCTGGCAGATACTGGAAACCATGCGTTCCAATCAGCATGATTTGTTCTGTCAGCGGATAGGTAACCGTAAAGTCGATATGCGGGATGAAAGCAGCATCGGGCGCATAATAAGCCCGGTCGCTGCGGACTTCCTTGCGGCGGACACCAACCATGTAATCAACAAGTTTGTCACTTTGCCAGGTGACACCTCCGCCCCAGCTGAAACCTACGTCCCCCCATTGTTCAGGCACAACATAAGACATATCGACCTGATGACCATCATGGGCATCGTTCACATCTGTGAGATAGTTGGTAATCAACGAACCGCGCCAGATATCGGCCGAAAAACCAATACCGGCCTCAAACGCCATGTCCCGTTCTTCCATCCCGCGCAGATAATTGCCATCGCCATTATCAAACGGTTCCATCCGCAGCGCCCCGATCACCGATGCGCTAAAGACGTCGTTTTTAAAGAATTTGATGTCGATCCCGTCCGCACCGATATGCATACGTTCAGAATCATATGCGACAATCGGCAACAGCCCCAATTCAACATCATCGGTCCCGGGATACGGATTGTTTGATACGCCACCAAATGCACCGACCTGCCAGTTCCCACCAAACCACGGATCAAGAGCATCGCCGGTTTTCGGATTGACCTGATCACGGAGAGTTTCTTTTTTAGCCTGCTGAGCCTGCGCAGGAGACATAAACAAAATCAGGAGTGCGGTCAGGCATAACGTCACGCCCGCAAACAGCATACTGTTCCCGGCACGATGCAAAACGTAATTTTCAGACATCTATTTAAACACCATGAAATGAAAAGGTGCACATAACCTGCCTGAATACGAATTACCTGGCGTCCGGCTCTATAACATCGAACCGGACAGAGCGGCGACCATGGTACGAATGATCATTCGTACCATTCAATCATCTGATTTATTTGAGTTTTCGGCGCGAAAGGCGCTTGGTGTCCTGCCGGTGATTTTCTTGAAAGCCTGATTGAAGGTCGATTTCGAATTGAATCCAACCTCGGTCGCAATATCGAGGATGGTACGGTTCGGCTCTTCGATCAACAGGTGTGAGGCCGCATCAATTCGGACTTCATTGATGAAATCAAAGAAGCTTTTGCCGAGATGCTGGTTCAAGACAAAGGAAAGCTGATTGGGGGTTACCCCAACTGCCGCGGCCAATTTCGGCATGGTCAGAAGTGGATCAAGCATCATTTCGTGATTCGCGACAAGCTTCTCAAGGCGGGTACGAATACGTGCGATATTCGGGTCGTCAACAGTGTCACGCGACATCGATGCTTGCTGGTCCTCGGTCCCCTGGCGAGCACGACGCACGGGTACATCAGCAGAAATACCTTCGTCCGTTTCCGGTTGCACAAAGAGCGCAGGATTCTGCGCAATCACCTGACACATTCGGAAGAACACAAGTACAAAGCCCACCTTGACACCAAGAGACAGCCATACAGCGTGAAAAAGAAACAGGTCTAACAGATTGGTCAGGGTAAAGACCGTAAACAACACTGTCATCCCGACAAGAAATTCGATAACCCAGCGGCGCATCCGTCGGCTATCGGTTTGCAGTTGCCGGTCGGCCTGCTGTAAATAGCGCCGGGCACACCGCCAGATTCCCGTCATATAAACAACAAATAGCACGCAAAACAGGATCACTGTCGCCAGCAGGATCAGATCGCCCAGACCTTCCGCCGAGAAAGAAATCTGCAAGCCTACATCACGCACATCTTCCAGACCGGAGATCATGCGCGCACTTTTTAGATAGACCATAAGTCCAATCATCGCGGTGACCGGAACCAGCACCAGAAAATGCAGGTATGGCCGTGATACCGGATCACTGGAAATTTCACGAAAATACAAATAGATAGACGGGATGAAGGCAAAAAAGAACGGTGCAAATGCCGGCACAAGATACAGGTTCAAAAGCGGGCTGATCAGCGGGTCAAATGTATCATCCAGGAAACTCATGCCAACGGAAAACCCGAAGACCATCAACCACCTATTCGCAGCAAATGCCCGCTTTCCTTCATCCATCAGCAGGATAATCAGGAAAATCGCCTGAGATGCGCCAAGAACCGAAACGATCAGAAAAAGAATATCGACTGTTTCAATCATTCTTGTGCCTGTGTAGCGGATTTCTGTTGATGAGAAGTGCCAGGTCGGAAGGAACGCAAGGGCCCTCTGAAGCAGGCATTCTTCGGGAATAGTTTAATGTCAGTCACTCTGCGACAAAGGTTCTTACAAACTTTGAGGCCACAATGCGTGCAAAAAATTCAGTCAGGACAGTCAAAACGATCTGATACCGACCATGCAAGACTGTGCTGCACTGAGATATTTCTGACCACCTTCGTTACTTTTGATCATCCGGGTAACCGTCCATCAGACCGATTCGACGGCGATCAAACACCTCGCAAGCCCTTGAATGTGAAGCACTTCACAGGAAAAAATGCAATCCCCGCGTGTAAATAAAGAAGGCCCGCATCAGTTAAAGAGAAACCGCCCCCGTCCCGCACAGTCTATCGAAGACCGCAGGAAATAAACCATTTTTTTGATATCGCGCAAAATAAACCTCAAAAACCATCAAAATTGCGCAAACATCAACCAATTGCGTCAGTTACGTGAAATCCGACTTGCAGTTGACGCATGGCAGCCTCAGTATTTTTGCGTACGTACTTTCAGGGAGTACGTACGCAACAAATCATAATTGTTGAGGGAGACATCACACATGTCAGAAAACACGATGACTGCAAAAGGTCTCGTGAACGGATTGCTGAAATCCTCACGAGCACTCGTATTTGGGACGGCGCTGATCGCCGGTTCCATGACCATGCTGTCGAGCACCCATGCGCAAGCAGAGAAAATCCTGCGCATCGGCAATGACGGCGAACCGCAATCCATGGATCCGCATTTCATTTCCACGGTTCAGACCAGCCGTATCTCCGATGATATGTCGCTTGGCCTTCTGACCTATGGCCCGGATGGACAGCCGGTGCCAGGTGCGGCAGAAAGCTGGACGGTTTCCGAAGACGGCAAGACCTATACGTTTAAAATCCGCAACCATAACTGGTCGGATGGAACACCGGTTACAGCACAGGATTTCATCGCGGGCTGGGAACGCCTGCTTGATCCGGAACTTGGTGCAGAATACGCATCACTTCTTTACATCATCGAAGGTGCCGAGGCCGTTAACACCGGCAAGGAAGGCGCAAAAATTGGTGCACGTGCGATTGACGATCATACCCTTGAAGTCAAACTGACAGCACCCGCCCCCTATTTCCTTGCACAGCTGACCCACCAGACCGCATTTGCCATTCCCCGTCATGTCGTTGAAAAATACGGCAAGGACTGGGTAAAGCCGGAAAACATCGTGGTTAACGGCGCTTACAAACTGGTCGAATGGCTGCCGAACGTTCACACCAAACTGGTCAAGAACGAAGAATTCTATGATGCCGCAAATGTTCCGATCGACGAGGTGATCTACTACACCTACGAAGATCGCACCGCGATGCAGAACCGTTTCCGCGCCAGTGAACTTGATGTTGCGCGTGACATCGCATCCGAACAGATTTCATGGCTGCGCGACAATCTGGCTGACAGCCTGCGCATCGCGCCATATGCCGGCATCTATTACTATGCCATCCGCACCGATAAGGACAAATTCAAGGATGTCCGCGTTCGCAAGGCACTGTCACTTGCGCTGAACCGTGAAGCCATCACCGATGCTGTCCTTAAGACCGGCGAACTTCCAGCCTATTCCTTTGTTCCGCCGGGAACCGGCAACTACACCGAACCGGCTTACGTTTCGTGGAAAGACCTGCCTTATGCAGAAAAGCTTGCTGATGCCAAAAAACTGATGGCAGAGGCCGGTTATGGTCCGGACAATCCCCTGAAATTCACGCTGCGTTACAACACCTCGGAAAACCATAAACGTATCGCGATTGCGGCACAGAACATGTGGAAACAGATCGGCGTTGAGGCAGAATTGTTCAACTCCGAAGGCAAAATCCACTATGCCGACCTGAAAGTAGGTGACTTCGAAGTTGCCCGCGCAGGCTGGATTGCTGACTATAACGATGCGCAGAACTTCCTTTTCCTTGGTGAAGAGCGCACCGGTCCGCTGAACTATGCTTCCTTTGACAACCCGCGTTACAACGAGTTGATGCTGGCTGCTGAAAACGAGGGCGACCTGAAAAAACGCGCTGATCTGATGCATCAGGCAGAAGCCATCATGATGGAAGCCCAGCCCTACATCCCCATTTACTACTATGTCTCGAAACAGCTCGTCTCTCCGAAGATCAAGGGCTGGATCGATAATGCCCCGGATCGTCACCTGACCCGCTGGCTCGACATTGCAGAGTAAACCCTGACGTCGTGTCGCAGGCTGCGCGGTTTTCCTCCCCCCGCAGCCTGTGACCACCCCGGGGATGAGAGAGAATTATGTTATCTTATGCCATTCGGCGCCTGTTGATCGCGATACCGACCTTGTTCATCGTGATCACGGTGGCCTTTTTCATGATGCGCATTGCACCAGGTGGACCGTTCGACCAGGAACGCGCACTTCCGCCGGAAATCGAAAAAAACATCAAGGCGGCCTATGATCTTGATAAGCCGCTGATCGAACAATACGCCATCTATATCGGCAAACTGTTTCAGGGTGACTTTGGCCCGTCAATCAAGATACGCGACTTTTCGGTTGCAGAACTGATCATGGCCGGTGCGCCCGCATCCATGCAGCTTGGCTTGACGGCAATCGCCATTGCGCTTGTTTTCGGGGTCGGATTTGGCACCTATGCCGCCCTTCGACAAAATAGCGCAGTTGATTTCGCCGTCATGGGCATTGCCATGATCGGCATCGCCATTCCGAACTTTGTCATGGCACCGCTTTTGTCGCTGGTGTTCGGATTGTATCTTTCGATCCTGCCGACGGCCGGATGGGGGGATGGTGAAATCCAGTACAAGATCCTGCCGATCATTGCCCTTGCCCTGCCGCAGATCGCCTATATCGCACGTCTTACACGCGGATCGATGGTCGAGGTTCTGCATTCCAACTATATCCGCACTGCACGTGCCAAGGGATTGCGTGAAAAGCTTGTGGTCAACCGACACGCCATCAAGGGCGCGCTTTTGCCTGTTGTTTCCTATCTTGGACCGGCTACAGCAGCTGTCATGACCGGTTCGGTCGTGATTGAGAGCATCTTTGGTGTCCCCGGCATTGGCACCTATTTCATCAAGGCAGCATTGAACCGCGACTACCCGCTCGTCATGGGTGTGGTTATCGTCTATGCGGTGATGATCATCATGCTGAATTTCCTGGTCGATATGGTTTACGGCCTTCTTGATCCAAAATTGAAGTCAAACTGATGATGAATAAATCTGAAAAGACAGCAATGCTGGAAGCTGCGGGCGCGCCTGCGGAAATCGAGGGCCGCAGCCTGTGGCGCGATGCCCGCATTCGCCTGTTTCGAAACAAGGCCGCCGTCGGATCGATGATCATTCTGGGCATCATCACGCTTCTGGCTGTTTTTGCACCGCTTCTGAGCCCCTATGCCTATGACCAGATCGACTGGGGCTATATTCAGGAAGGTCCGAACTGGGAAAACGGCCATATCTTTGGCACGGACGGCAATGGCCGTGACCTGTTTATCCGTGTTCTTTATGGCGCGCGCGTATCGCTTGCAGTCGGGTTACTTGCAACATCGGTCTCGCTGGTCATCGGTGTGACCTATGGGGCGGTCGCCGGTTTCTTTGGCGGCAAAATCGACAACATCATGATGCGCTTTGTCGATGTGCTTTATTCCCTGCCCTTCATGTTCTTTGTGATCATGTTGATGGTGGTATTTGGCCGAAACATCTTTCTGATCTTTGTTGCACTTGGTGCAGTTGAATGGCTGACCATGGCGCGTATTGTACGCGGCCAGACCCTTTCACTGCGCAGACGTGAATTTATCGAGGCAGCCCACGCAACCGGCGTGTCGAACTTCAAGATTATTTTCCGCCATATCATCCCCAACGTGCTTGGCCCGGTCATTGTCTATATGACGCTGACCATCCCGCAGGTCATCCTGACTGAAAGCTTCCTGTCCTTCCTTGGACTGGGCGTTCAGGAGCCACTGACCAGTTGGGGCGTTCTGATTTCCGAAGGGGCCAAGGTGATCGAGGCATCCACATGGATGCTGATTTACCCGGCTGTGTTCCTGGCACTCACCCTGTTCTGTTTCAACTTCATCGGTGACGGTCTGCGCGACGCGCTTGATCCGAAGGACAGGTAAGGCAGCAAGGACAATATCATGACAACCAATCACATTCTGACTGTCGAGAACCTGACAACCCGCTTCCAGACACCCGATGGCGAGGTCGAGGCGGTGAACAATGTCAATTTCCATATTGATCCGGGCGAAACGCTGGGCGTGGTCGGAGAATCCGGGTCCGGCAAAACGCAGATTTTCCTGTCCCTGATGGGGCTTCTGGCCAAGAACGGATCGTCAAGCGGATCGGTGCGCTACAAGGATACGGAAATCCTGAATTTGCCCGCGCGCGAGCTGAATAAAATTCGCGGCGTTTCTATGTCGATGATCTTTCAGGATCCGATGACATCACTGAACCCGTATCTGAAAATCTCGAAACAGATGACCGAGGTTCTGGTCGAACACCGCGGCATGTCCGAGGCCGAGGCACTCAAACGAGCCATTGCCATGCTTGATCGTGTCGGTATTCCCGGCGCGGCCCAGCGCGTTCACATGTACCCACATGAATTTTCTGGCGGCATGCGTCAGCGCGTCATGATTGCCATGGCGCTGTTATGTGATCCGGAAGTTCTGATTGCCGATGAACCGACCACCGCCCTTGATGTTACTGTTCAGGCGCAAATTCTTGACCTGCTCCGTGATCTGCAAAAGGATTTCAACACCGCCACCGTCATGATCACCCATGATCTGGGCGTGGTAGCCGGATTGTGTGACCGGGTGATGGTGATGTATGGCGGGCGCGTCGTCGAAACCGGGTCGGTGCGCGACATCTATTACGACAGTCATCATCCCTATACCGAGGGGCTTTTGAAATCGATGCCGCGCATCGATCATGCCAATGAAGAAAACCTGTTTGCCATTCCGGGGCAACCGCCCAACTTGCAGAACCTTCCGACCGGGTGCGCCTATCAGGAACGCTGTGGCTATGTCATGGAACGTTGCAGCAAGGAACGTCCACCGCTGAAGGCATTTGATCAGGACCGAGCTACTGCCTGCTTCCGGGAGGACGGACAATGACCGTAATGACACCAAAATCCGGAACACAGGATACCAGTCCGATCCTTTCGGTGCGTGACCTGAAGGTTCATTTCGCCATTCCCGGCAAGGGTCTGTTTGCACCGGACCGGCAGCTTAAAGCTGTCGACGGGGTGAATTTTGATCTTTATCCGGGCGAGACACTTGGCGTTGTCGGTGAATCAGGTTGTGGTAAATCGACCCTTGGCCGGGCGATCCTGCAACTGATTGCACCTTCTGGCGGACAGGTTGCCTGGCTTGGCAAAAACATTGTCGGCTCGCCCCACCGGGAGATGCAGCCATTACGCCGTGATCTTCAGATCATCTTCCAGGACCCGCTTGCCAGCCTTAATCCCCGCATGACCATTGGCGAAATTATCGCCGAACCGCTGGTCACGCACAAACCGGAACTCGGCAAGGAAGAAATCAAGGCACGGGTCAAACGCATGATGGCGCGCGTTGGGCTTTTACCCCAGATGATCAACCGCTATCCGCACGAGTTTTCCGGCGGGCAGTGTCAGCGCATCGGTATTGCACGCGCCATGATCCTTGAACCGAAACTGATTGTCTGTGACGAACCGGTATCGGCCCTTGATGTTTCCATTCAGGCCCAGATCGTCAATCTGTTGCAGGAATTGCAGAGGGAATTTGACCTGTCGCTGATTTTCATCAGCCATGATTTGTCGATTGTGCGCCATATCTGCCACCGCATCATGGTGCTGTATCTGGGTAATGTCATGGAGCTGGCTGATCGCGACAACATTTATGCCAATCCAAGACACCCCTATACCAAGGCGCTGATTTCAGCGGTTCCGATCCCGGACCCCGAGATCGAACGCAACAAGGAACGCATTGTCCTGACCGGTGATCTGCCAAGTCCGCTATCGCCGCCATCGGGTTGCGTTTTTCGGACCCGCTGTCCTTTTGCGAAAGACAAATGTGCATCCGAGATGCCGAAACTTGACCGGGTGTCAGACACCCAGGAAGTCGCCTGTCATTTTCATGACAGCCTTTAGATAAAAGCCACCATAACATTGCACCCTGAACTTGCCGGACCGTCCCTGTGACGGTCCTTTTTTTTGCGTATAAACTTGCGAACTGGTTCAGTTAGAGATGATGAATTGTTCGATATCGACTTCATCGCACTGTTCGGGACGCAGATATTTCAGGCCATATTCGACATAGGTGCCACTGATCAGAAACAGTTCGAACAGATCGTTATCAATCTGCCCCTTGTCGCGCATATCGGAAAGGATTGCGATACATTCGGACAGAAGCTTGGGACGTTTATAGGGTCGGTCAACGGCGGTCAGGGCCTCGAAGATATCGGCAATGACCATCACCTTTTCGAGGATTCCCATGTCATCCCCGGTCAGGCCGCGCGGATAGCCCGACCCGTCCATTTTTTCATGATGGTTGCCGGCAATTTCCGGAATGCGTTGCAGTTCGCGCGGATAGGGCAATTGTGCAAGCATATCCTGGGTGATCACGACATGATCATTAATCACCTGCCGTTCCTCGGATGTCAGGGTGCCATGCGGAACCGAAAGATTATAAAGCTCGCCACGGTTAAAGCCCTGATAGATATGATCTTCGCGGTCCATCAGAACATTTTCGACACCCGGTTCGCGCAATGATGCCAGATCAGCATCACTAAGCCGTTCGTTTTCAGCCCAGGACAATCCCAGTGTCCGGTCGAAATGGCGGGTCCATGTCAGCTCGGCAATATCATGCAGGGCATAGATTGCATCTGTATCAATCTCGGCATCCCCGATATTGGCATCGGCCACCAGCGCGAACCGGGCTTCAAGTTCTGCCACCCTGGTATTGAAATCGGCTTCGCAGACCTCCGCGTCCTCGCCCGCGAGTTTGCGTTTAAGCATGTCAATTTCGGCATCGCGCCTGAGAACTTCAAACCGGGTGCGGATTTCATGGATACGGTTATGGATGGTTTCAAGCTTGGTCGCCTTTTCGATCACATGATCAGGAGTAACGATCTTGCCGCAATCATGAAGCCATGCCGCCAGATCAAGCTCGTACCATTCCATATCGGTGAGATAGAAGTTCGAAAAGGGTCCCAGTTTGTCGTCAACGGCTGCCTGTGCCAGCATGCGGGCGATCACGGGCACGCGCGAACAATGGTCTGCGGTATGGGGCGACTTGGCGTCGATCGCATGACCAAGAACACGCACGAAACTTTCCATCAGGTCACGCTGGGCAACCAGCAGGCGACTGTTTTCAATTGCCACTGCCGCCTGACTTGCCAGCGCATTGATGATCGGCTCGATTGCCTTGTCAAAGGGAATGACATTGCCCGAATGATCCCGGGCATTGATCAATTGCAGAACACCGATCACCGTCCCGCGCGTATTTTTCAGCGGCACGGTAAGAAAGGATTTTGATCGATATCCGGTTTTGGCGTCAAAGGCGCGCGTCCCTGAAAAATCAAACCCCTTGGCGTAATAGGCATCTTCGATATTGATCGATTTACCGCTGAGCGCGACATAGGTCGCAATATTGCGATAGTTCGGACGGCCTTCACTGTCATAAAGCGGCAATGGCGGAAAGGGTTTTTCGGCTTCGCGGCCACTAACGAAAAAGGTGTTGAGCGTATCATTCATCAGAATGCGGAAATGCAGTTCGCTCTCTTCGCGATTGACAAGATAAAGCGATCCACCATCGGCATTGGTGAAGTCACGCGCAGCCATGAGAATTTTCTGGTTAAGCTCTTCACGCCCCTGTTCGGCAGAAAGTGCAATCCCCAGATCCACAAGCTTTGCCAGATGGCTCTCGTCTGTCTTGTGGCGGTCGGTCACTTCTTTATGGTGACCCTTCGCCCCGTTGGCTTCACGCGCCATGAATTTTCCGCCCACTCAACAATCAGATTGTCAGCTTACGCGTGCTGACGCGGTATCGAATAACACTGCATATATTACCTAAGTTGCTATATTTCTAACAGATCACAAGTTTTTGCCGATAAATTAGCCCTGACATCCCTGCCATACCGTCTGCAGGGTTGCCAATTGGCCCGGAATGGACTATCCGACCCGGTGAAAGCGTGCCGGCCCTATGATCGTGCAATTGATCACGCATTCCGATCATTCGCATCATCCCCCGGCGCCCAACCATTATGCCCGGAGGCGACCGCATGATCCCCCGTTATTCCCGTCCGCAGATGACCTCCATCTGGGAACCGGCGAACAAATTCCGTATCTGGTTCGAAATCGAAGCACACGCTGCTGACAAACTGGCTGAACTGGGTGTTATCCCGACTGAGTCCGCCAAGCTCGTCTGGGAAAAAGGCGACAAGCCCTATACCCAGGATCGTATTGATCGCATCGACACCGTCGAAGCCGAAGTCAAACATGACGTCATCGCGTTTCTGACCGAACTGGCCGAACAGGTCGGTGAAGAAGCACGCTTTGTTCATCAGGGCATGACCAGCTCGGACGTACTTGATACCTGCTTTAACGTGCAGCTCGTTCAGGCAACCGACATCCTGCTTGAAGATATGGACAAGCTTCTGGCCGCGCTTAAAAAGCGCGCCTATGAAACCAAAGACGTCCCCTGCATGGGTCGTTCGCACGGCATCCACGCAGAACCGGTGACCTTTGGCCTGAAGCTTGCGACCTTCTACGCTGAATTCAAACGTAACCGTGATCGTCTGGTTGTGGCGCGTGAAGAAATCGCGACCTGCGCCATTTCGGGTGCGGTTGGCACATTCGCCAATATCGATCCGAGCGTTGAAGAACATGTCGCCGCCAAGCTTGGCCTGAAACCGGAACCGGTTTCGACCCAGGTCATCCCGCGCGACCGTCATGCGGCCTATTTCGCAGCCCTTGGGGTTATCGCATCCTCGATCGAACATCTGGCAACCGAAATTCGTCACCTGCAGCGCACCGAAGTTCGCGAAGTTGAGGAATTCTTCTCCAAGGGGCAGAAAGGCTCCTCGGCGATGCCACACAAGCGTAACCCGGTTCTGACCGAAAACCTGACCGGTCTTGCCCGTCTGGTACGTTCGATGGCCATTCCGGCAATGGAAAACGTTGCCCTTTGGCATGAGCGCGATATTTCGCACAGCTCGGTTGAACGTAACATCGGTCCGGATGCGACCGTAACGCTTGATTTCGCCCTGATGCGCCTGACCAACGTTGTTGAAAACCTGGTCATCTATCCGGAACGCATGGACGAAATCCTCAACCAGATGGGTGGTCTGGTCTTCTCGCAGCGCGTGCTGCTGACCCTGACCCAACATGGTGTTTCGCGCGAAGATTCGTACCGTATCGTTCAGCGCAACGCGATGAAGGTCTGGAACCGCGAAGGCGATCTTCTGTCGCTTCTGAAAACCGACGAAGACGTCACCGCACGCATTCCGATGGACAAGCTCGAAGCCCTGTTTGACCTTGGTTACCACACCAAGCATGTCGACACGATCTTTGCCCGCGTGTTTGCCGACTAACGGCAACCCGGTTCAAAAATCAAAGCCCCGGTCTTCTGGCCGGGGCTTTTTTTGTTGCAACAATCAAAGTTTCTGACTGGTCACAAGATCGCGGGCTTCATCAAGCAACCAGTCCCTAAACAGCCGAACATGACTGCGCAATTCGCGCTTTTTGGGGTGCACCAGATAATAGCCAAGGGGCACCGTCATGACCTGATCAGGAAACAGATGGATTAGTTTTCCTTCCATCACATCTTCCTCGGTCAGAAGCGGGTTGGCAATCACCACCCCCTGATGATGAATAGCGGCTTCGATCACCATAGCGGTTTGATCAATATCGATATGCTTGATCTGTCGGCTTTGTTCCGGCGGCATATCGGCGAACGTCGCCAGCCAGTCGGCCCACCAGTGATGCTTGGTATCATTGATCAGGGTTGCACGAACCAGATCAGTCGGTGTTTCCAGCCCCAGTTCATCACGGTAAGATGGCGCGCAATAAACTGCCGCCTGCCCGCGATACAGCAACACAGCCTCAAGACTGTCGTCATTGCCGTCAAAATAGCGCACGGCAATATCAAGCCCGTCCTGATCAAAGTTTGGCTTTTCCTCGGTCGAGCCGACATGAAGGGCTGTCGTCGGATGCTTGATCAGAAACCGCGCCATGCGGGGTGAAAACCATTTGGCCGCAAAACTGGGCGGCATGGCGAAATGAACGGAATGATCCTGACGGCGGCGTAAATGGGCACTGGCGTCCGATATCTGCTGCAAGGCCGGCGCAATACGCGCGGCATAGGCCAGACCATCCTGCGTCGGCGTCACTTGCCGGACAGATCGGATGAACAGCTCAACCCCCAGCCATTCCTCAAGCTTGCGTATTTGCTGCCCGACGGCACCGGGCGTGACATTAAGTTCACTTGCCGCCAAAGCAAAGCTGTTCAGACGCAAGGCGGCCTCGAAAGCAGGCAATGATTTCAAGGGTGGATAAGACGTCATAATGCAGTTTTTCTATATCATGATGAAAATAGCATGATTTGTATAATACACTCAAAACCAGTAAATGTCGTGAAAGATCGCAATTCGGATTTTTCGGCATGAAGAAGAATGGCTATATCGTTTTCGGATTTCTCGCCCTTGTCTGGGGGCTGACCTATCTGTTTAACAAAACGGCCAGCCACTATATCACCCCGACTCAGATCGTTATGATCCGGGTGAGTATGGGCTTTCTTCCGCTGTTCCTGATTGCCTTGCTACACGGCAAGCTGAAATGGAGCCATCTGCGCCATACACATCACTTCGTGGTCATGTCGTTACTGGCTGCATCGGTTTATTATTACGCCTTCGCCAAAGGCATCGCGATATTACCATCAAGTATCGCAAGCATTCTGGCCGGAGCCATTCCATTTTTCACCTTCATTGCCGCCTTGCTGTTTCTCAAGGGTGAACCGATCAATCTGCGTTCGGTTGGCGGTCTGTTGTTGGGTTTTACCGGTATTGTAACGATTGCCCGCCCCTGGGAAGGTGTTGGCGGCGGCATTGATCTTGCGGGTGTTGTTTATATCGCGCTCGGCTCGGCCTGTGTCGGGCTGTCTTTTGTCTATGCCCGAAAGTTCATAAGCCCGCTTGGTATTTCCCCGATTGCACTATGCACTTATCAGCTTGGCTTTGCATCTGCGACCATGCTGGTGGTGGGTGACTTTGACGGGATTGATGCCATCTTTGTCAATCCGCTGGCAACGGCTGGTTTGTTTATCGGCCTTGGCCTGTTTGGCACCGGGATTGCCTATGTTTGCTATTATTATGTGGTTGAAAAGCTGGGCGCGGTCAAAGCTGCCAGTTCGACCTATATTCCCCCTGTCATCGGACTTGCCACCGGCACACTGATCCTTGGAGAGACGGTCACACTGACCGATTTGTTCGCAACATCGGTTATTCTGGTTGGCGTGATCATCATGCAGTCGGGCAGAACACCCCCTGCAACCTCCCCTGCGACTTTACAAGATGTGCGGGTCCACAACCGGCCCGAACATGCCTGAGAGCTCCCTGTTCTCAAGGCTGCGCCCCCGTATTCCGGGGGCGCTTTTTTATCTGCGTTTGGTGGTTATGACCTGTTCTGTGCAGCGGCACGAACGAAAGCCGTAATCAGTGGATGGTTCTCTCCGCGCAAGGCGGATCGTTCGGGCTGGAACGCTGTTCCGATAAAGAACGGATGATCGCGAAGCTCCACCGCGCGCGGATCGCCATCCTGATCCCAGGCAGACACACACAGCGGATGCCCGTCAAACAATCCGACATAGTCGCGATTAAATCCGTAACTGCATCGATAGGTTTCCTGTATCTGGTCGAGGCCATAATGGGAACGGATCAGAGTGTCTTTGACAAGCTCAATCCCGCCATCCTGATCAATCAGCGCACAAACCAGCGGGGCGATCAGCGGAAGTTCCGCATCCGGATCAATTTCGGCATTTGCCGCATTGCCCAAACCCAGAACGTTGCGCGCATATTCAAGAACGGCATGTTGATACCCCCCGCACGTCCCCATAAAAGGCACGTTACGGGTTCGTGCATACCCAATGGCGGCAAGCGCCCCGTCAAAGCTTTGATATGGACTTGCCGGGACACACCAGATGCCATGATAGCTGCCCAGAAACCCTTCGGGATCAACATCATCAAGGGCAGCGGTTGAAATCCAGTCATAGGTAACCGGCACATCAATCTGGTTCCCGGCAACATCAAGCGCCTTGGGAATGGCCTGATGGGCGGTGACATCGGGGTTAAAGTCGCCAACCAGTGCAATTTTGACAGTCATGAATTTATCCTCGTTTCAGGTGACATTACGAGGGAAAGCAAGTCGGTTACGACAACAAAAAACGGCCCGTGAAATCACGAGCCGGGATTTGCGCCGCAAACAGAGCTGCCTTTGACGAACTTACTACAAACTTCCGGTACGCGCCATATCTTCCAGAGCCATTTTCACGGCCTGTGCGCGGTTGGAAACGTTCAGTTTGCGATAGATGTTTTTCAGATGGTATTTCACCGTGATCTCGCGCAGGTCGAGATGACGGGCGATGTCCTTGTTCGGACGCCCTTCTGACAACAAGGCGAGAACTTCACGTTCGCGCGGTGTCAGACGGGCAAAATCCCCCTCATTGCCAAAGCCGCCTGCAAGACGGCCTTCGCCATCACCACCGCCAACCATACCGTCACTCAGATCATTGAGGATGGATGACGGCAGATATTTTTCCCCGGCCAGGACAAGCTGCACGGCATTCGCCAGCGCCTGACCACGCAGGGTTTTGGGGATAAAGCCATGTGCGCCTGCCTCGATGGCATTGCGCACATCTTCGCTGCGATAAGCCCCCGACAGAAGAACAACAAAGGTCGATGGCGCAACTTTTTCAAGCGCGCGTTTAAGACCCTCAAGGCCATTCATGCCGGGCATCCGCAGATCAAGCAGGACAAGATCAAACGAATTGTTTTCAGCGATCAGGTCCAAAGCCGGGTCCAACGCACCGGCCTCTGCAACCTCGCAATCCTCGAAATATTGCTGGAACAGAAGTGATATTGCCTCACGAACCAGATCGTGATCGTCCGCCAAAAGGATACGCAAAGCCTTTGCCCTTCTTCTACCTGATTAGCACCCTTCACCCCTGGTGAAAGATCTCACACCAAAAGGTTGCGCTCACTCATCTTTTGCATCAGCAAGCAGGATACGAAACCGCCTAGATGTTTGCAAACTAGAAGTTTTTGGCAAAGGCCTGCATCATGGCTTTCAGCTCAGAACTTCTGCTCGCGCTACCGGACGTAGCTCTTCAAGTTTTGAATTGAGCTCGGACGCCGTCATGTCGATATTCTTGCGTCCGAAATCTGCCAGAAGGGATACCACAACACTGTTGTCGCGCGGGTTTGCAACCACTTCGCCCACCGTTTTGACAGCATAGGCCTGACATTCATCGGGTGACATTCCCATCTGTTCGCCAGCCCAAACGATCAGCATTTTATAAAGATGCGTTTCAACGCGAAAATCCTGTTCCAAATCAAAGCTGTACTTCGCTTCGAAACCACGTTCACGATCATTAAAGCTGTTCATACTGTTCCCTCCTTGAAGATTTTCCGGCCTCAGGACAAAGACTGGACGTCGCATTCTGACTATATATTTGAGAACAAAGGAGCCCGTTTTCACCCCTTTGCTCCATACTTTTGAATTTGACAAATGATCTGTCATCACGCTTTGATCTGGCTCATGTGCACAGTCATAATTTTACGCCGCCCCGACCATGACTGGCCGGTGATCATTGGCGCCAATCGAGACGAAATGAACAATCGCCCCTGGAAGGCCCCGGCACGCCACTGGGATGACCGCCCGGATGTGATTGCCGGACTTGATGAAACAGCCGGGGGCACCTGGCTTGGTGTCAACGAGGATGGTGTTGTTGCCGCAGTCCTCAATCGCTTTGGCACCCTCGGTCCGGCCAAAGACAAACGATCCCGTGGCGAATTACCCCTTGAAGCCCTTGATCATGCAGATGCAATTGATGCGGCCCAGTCACTGGCCGCACTTGATGGGACGGCCTATCGTCCGTTCAACATGGTGATTGCCGATAACCGGGATGCCTATTGGCTGGCCAATCGCGGGACGGGCAAGATCGAGATCACCGAGATCCCCGAAGGCCTTTCGATCCTGACGGCCCATGACCTGAATGACACGGCAAACAGCGCGCGCACCAGACGTAACCTTCCACGGTTCCGGGCGGCCCCCTCGCCCAACCCCGAGGCCGATGACTGGTTTGCCTGGCAGGCGCTTTTGGCTGATACCGGCATCGAGGCGCCCGACCCCGATCATTACAACATGCGTGCGGACGCAATGCTGGTGCGCAGCAATATGGGATTTGAGACTGTCAGTTCGTCGCTGATCGGATTACCGGCGATTCCCACCAGCGAGCATGAATTGCCCCGTCGCCCGGTCTGGTTATTTGCCGACGGACAACCTGACAGTGTTCCGTTTCTGCCTGTCGCACTTTGAGACGCCCAAAGCGACAAAACGTTGCTTTGCCAATTGGTTGCAGTGCAGAATACGCAGTCCCTTGTCAGATGGCGCGACGGTTGCAAAATTTGATTATCAAGTTTGCGTAAATAGAGCTTAAGCGACAATTGAGTTTCTCGCCAAGCACTGCTATACGGGGGGCGCGAATTTCAGGGTGCCTGCGCAGTTGCCGTGCGGGCCTAGATGTGAAAGATCCCGCCAATGTCCAGAAAGCAGCCCATTTACGAGGGTAAAGCCAAGGTTCTTTACGAAGGTACTGAGCCCGGTACGATCATTCAGTATTTCAAGGATGACGCCACTGCGTTTAACGCTCAGAAGCGCGGCACGATTGCCGGCAAGGGCGTCCTGAACAACATGATCACCGAATTCGTCATGACCCGTCTGGCAGAAATCGGAATCCCGACCCACTTCATTCGCCGCCTTAACATGCGCGAACAGCTTTGCAAGAAATGCGAAATTGTTCCGATCGAAGTTGTGGTTCGTAACATCGTTGCCGGTTCCATGGCAAAGCGTCTTGGCCTTGAAGAAGGCGAACGTCTTCCGCGTCCGATCGTCGAGTTCTACTACAAGGACGACGATCTTGGTGACCCGCTGGTTTCTGACGAACATATCCTCGCACTTGGCTGGGCAAGTCCGGATGAGCTTGAGGAAATCGTTGGCATGACCTTGCGCGTCAATGACTATCTGTGCGGCCTGATGCGTGGCATCGGTATCAAACTGGTCGATTTCAAACTTGAATTCGGTCGTGTTTGGGAAGGTGATTTTGCACAACTGGTTCTGGCCGATGAATTCAGCCCGGACAATTGCCGTCTGTGGGACGCCGTTACCAACGAAAAGATGGACAAGGACCGCTTCCGTCGCGATCTCGGCGGCGTCGAAGAGGCCTATCAGGAAGTCGCGCGCCGTCTTGGTGTGCTCCCTGAGTCCGCCGAAATAGAGTCGCTGAACAAAGACGCGACCAAATAACACCCCAAGGCCGCGCTCGCGCGGCCTTTTCTTATGGCTGGCCGGAACAAATTTCCGGACAGCGTTTTGTTTGCAAACAGAGTCGCGCGAGCCCCGCGCCTGCGAACTTAAAGGAGCTTCTCGTGAAAGCACGTGTTCATGTCACCCTGAAGAACGGCGTTCTTGACCCCCAGGGCAAAGCCGTTCACCACGCCCTTCAGGGCCTGGGTTTTGATGGCGTCAATGACGTCCGTCAGGGCAAATTCATCGAACTCGAACTGGATGGCACCGATGCCGCCAAGGCCGAAGCCGAGGTCAAGGAAATGTGCGAGAAGCTTCTCGCCAATACCGTGATCGAAGATTACAGCATCGAGCTGGCCTAACGGCACGGGCGGGGCCTTGTCATTGCACGGCCCCTGTCTATCGCGATCAAGTAACGGACATTAATCGAGAGACGGTATTTCATGAAATCCGCTGTCATCCTCTTCCCCGGCATCAACCGGGAGAATGACGCCATCGCAGCACTCGAACAGGCCACCGGCACCAAACCGGTCGTGGTCTGGCATGGCGAGACCGAGCTGCCAAAGACCGACATCATCATGGTCCCGGGTGGTTTTTCCTATGGCGACTATCTGCGTTGCGGCGCCATGGCTGCCAAGTCCCCGATCATGCGCGCTGTTGCTGAACGCGCCAAAGCCGGTGTGACCATCCTTGGCGTTTGTAACGGTTTCCAGATTCTGACAGAAGCAGGCCTGCTGCCCGGTGCGCTGATGCGCAATGCCAGCCTGAAATTCATCTGCAAGAACACGCATCTGAAGATCGAAAACGCTGATACCCGCTTCACCAACCAGTACAAGGCTGGCGATGTCGTCGACTATCCGGTCGCCCATCATGACGGCAACTTCTTTGCCGATAGCGAAACGCTTGACCGCCTCGAAGGCGAAGGTCGCGTCATCCTGCACTATTGTGATGCGAATGGTGATGTTGATCCGGCAACCAATCTGAACGGTTCCCAGCGCAACATTGCCGGCATCATCAACGAGGCGGGCAACGTCCTTGGCATGATGCCGCACCCGGAAAATGCGATTGATCCGCTCCATGGTGGCACCGATGGCCGCAATCTGTTCAAAAGCTTGGTGGAGGCAGCATCGTGAGTGCTAACGATTTCAACACCCCGATCACGCCGGAACTGGTCAAGGAACACGGCCTGAACGAGGAAGAGTACAAACTCGTTCTCGAAATCATGGGTCGCGAACCCAACATCAATGAACTTGGCATTTTCTCGGTCATGTGGTCTGAGCATTGCTCCTACAAGTCCTCGAAGAAATGGCTCAAGACTCTTCCGACCAAGGCTGACTGGGTCATTCAGGGTCCGGGTGAAAACGCCGGTGTGATTGATATCGGTGATGGTCAGGCTGCTGTCTTCAAGATGGAAAGCCACAACCACCCGTCCTTTATCGAACCCTATCAGGGTGCTGCAACCGGTGTTGGCGGCATCATGCGTGACGTCTTCACCATGGGCGCACGTCCGATTGCCAACCTCAATGCCCTGCGCTTTGGCGAGGCCGATCATCCGAAAACCCGTCATCTTCTGAGTGGCGTTGTCGAAGGTATCGGCGGGTATGGCAACTGCATGGGTGTTCCGACCATCGGTGGCGAAACCAACTTCCATGCATCCTATAACGGCAACATCCTGGTCAATGCGATGACCGTGGGTCTGGCCGATGCGGATAACATCTTCTATTCGGCTGCGGCTGGTATCGGTAACCCGGTTGTCTATGTCGGCTCGAAAACCGGCCGTGACGGTATCCATGGTGCAACCATGGCATCAGCCGAGTTCGATGACGACAGCGAAGAAAAGCGTCCCACCGTTCAGGTCGGCGATCCGTTCACTGAAAAGCTTCTGCTTGAAGCCTGCCTTGAACTGATGGCAACCGACATGATCGTCGCAATTCAGGATATGGGTGCGGCTGGTCTGACCTCATCCTCGTTCGAGATGGCCTCCAAGGGCGGTGTCGGTGTCGAGCTGTGGCTTGATAAAGTCCCGATGCGCGAAGAAGGCATGACGCCCTATGAGTTGATGCTTTCTGAATCGCAGGAACGCATGCTGATGGTTCTGAAACCCGGTTGCGAAGATGCCGCCAAGGCAATCTTTGACAAATGGGAACTCGACTTTGCGGTCATCGGTATTCTGACCGACACCAAGCGCATGGTCCTGAAATGGCATGGCGACGTTGCCGGTGATCTTCCGATTGATCCGCTGGCCGAAGCATCGCCGGAATATGACCGTCCGTGGGAACCGACCCCAAAACAGGACCGTATTGATCCCGAAAGCATTTCGGCCAAGGTCAGCCATGTTGAGGCGCTCAAAACCCTGATTGCGTCGCCCGACCTTGCGTCACGTCGCTGGATCTGGGAACAGTATGACCATCTGGTCATGGGCAACACCATTGTCCGTCCGGGTGGCGATGCCGGTGTCGTGCGCGTTCAGGGCACGAACAAGGGCATTGCAGCCACCACCGACTGTACCCCGCGCTATGTCATGGCCGATCCGGTCGAAGGCGGCAAACAGGCCGTTGCCGAAGCATACCGTAACCTGGTTGCAACCGGCGCCAAGCCGCTTGCCATCACCGACAATATGAACTTCGGCAACCCGGAACGTCCGCGCATCATGGGCCAGTTTGTTGGCGCATGTCAGGGCATCGGCGAAGCCTGTATCGCACTGGAATTCCCGGTCGTTTCGGGCAACGTGTCGCTTTACAACGAAACCAACGGCGTTGGCATCATGCCGACCCCGGCAATTGGTGGCGTTGGTGTGATTTCCGATCTGGATCACCATGCAACGATTGGCATCAAGCGTGATGACAGTGCGCTGATCATGATCGGTGCTGCGACCGGTGAACTGGGTCAGTCGCTGTATCTCAAGACCATCGAAGGTCGCGAAGAAGGTGCACCGCCGCCGGTTGACCTCAATGCAGAAAAACGCGCCGGTACGCTGGTGCGTGAACTGATTGAACTGGGTCTGGTTCGTACCTGCCACGATATCGCTGATGGTGGCCTTCTGGTCACGGTTGCCGAGATGTGCCTTGCGGGCAATATCGGTGCCGACCTGCATCTGCCGGAAGCTGGTAGCGAAATCGCATGGCTGTTTGGTGAAGATCAGGGTCGCTACGTGATCGCAACCCGCGATCCGGACAAGGTTCTCAACGCAGCAAGCAGCTCGAACGTTGCTGCGGTGATCATCGGCCAGGCTGGCGGCGATGCCGTCTCCATTGACGGTGGCGAGAAAGTATCCCTTTCCGAACTGCGCAACCTGAATGAAGGCTGGATGCCAAACTTCATGGCAGAAGCTGTTCAGTAAGTATTACCGATTTACAGAAAAACCCCGTCAGAGCGATCTGACGGGGTTTTTCTTTATCAACACAGAGATATGCCGTTCCGTTGTCGAGGCATGCGATTGTTCCCATATGACGAATATCAGATATCGTTGGGGGTGAGATGGCGCGGCATTACAGACCAATTGTCTGGACTATTCTGTGGTTCATCGTCTGCAGCATGGCGGCTTTGTTGCCCGCAAGACATGCTCATGCCCTGACCATCTATGTTGATGAAGCCAATCCACCGTTTATGTATCGCAGTGACGATCAGGCAGAGGGCATCTATCCGGACATCGTTCGGGCAGTTTTCGCGCGGGCTGGCATATCGGTAAAAATTATCGCAGTTCCCTGGCGTCGCGCGCTCATGCATCTTGAAAACGGTGACGGCGGGATCGCCGGAATATACAAAAATCTTGAACGCCAAAAGAGATATGCCTTTAGCGACCCGATCCACCGCGAAGGATTGATGATCTATCGCCCCAAAACTGACTTCGCTGGTGAAAGTGACCTTGATGATCTTGAAGGCATGAGTGTCGGAGTCATTCGTGGCTGGAGTTATGGCGATGCCTTTGACAGTGCGCGCAGAGCAGGATTGTTTTCCGCATCCGAAGCAACCGGCGATGATCAGAATTTTTCGATGCTGATCAGCAAACGGATTGATGCCGTAATTGCGGTGCGCGAAGCAGGTGATATCTGGATCAAAAAGCTCCGACTTGAAGACCAGATCGTGCGCGCTGAAAGTGCCCTTTTTGAAAATCAGACCTTCATCGCCTTGAACAGACGGTCCAAAGACCTGTCAAAGATTGCACTGATCAATCGCGCTATCGCTGAAATGGTCGAAGATGGCACCTTTGATTCCATTGTCACCAACGCCCTGCGTCAGGCTATCGGGTCTGCATTTCACTAGACAAGACACCAATTCACCTGACAATTCCACCGCCTATAGTGTTGAGGAAAGTTGTTTCAAGGCATTGCTTGTGACCTCATCAGCCGGAAGCAGCGTTTCAATTGCGAGCTCAGATAACGTTACCTCGACCGGGGTTCCAAAAACTGTTGTCGTGCTGACAAAGTGCAACACACCGGCATCCGTTTTGAGGATCAGCGGAACAATCAGGCCCTTGATTGCGTCTGCCCCGGCATCATCGCCAACGGTTTTTTCCATATTATCGTGATCAACAGGCATGGCGTAGCGACCGGCTTCATCATGAAGTCGGATCAATTCGGGATCACCGGTCACGTCGATCTGGCGGCGGAGACGATCGAGCAGATGCGTTCGCCACTGTGCGAAATTCACCACCCGTGATGCCAAGCCGTCCGGATGGAGACTAAGGCGCAACAAATTTACCGGCGGACGCAGAAATTCAGGATCAAGCCCCGACAGCAATAGCGGCACAATCCGGTTCGCCGCCACCATATTCCAGTGCCGATCCATCGCCAGCGCCGGATAGGGTTCATGGGCGCACAAGATCCGATCAACCGCATCTCGAATGGCAGTCCCTGCATCCCCATCAAAATCATGTTCTGCATAAATTGGCGCAAACCCCGCAGAAACCAGCAACCTGTTTCTTTCGCGTAAAGGTACATCAAGGCAGTCGGCAAGATGCAGAATCATATCCCGGCTTGGCTTCGATCGTCCTGTTTCGAGAAAGCTGAGATGCCGGGTCGAAATATCAGCATCCCCGGCCAGATCAAGCTGGCTCAGCCGGCGCTGTTTCCGCCATGCCTTAAGACTATTTCCAAACGCGTCATGGGTCATTGGATCGGCTGTTCTGTTTCAAAGTTTTCGCAGCCTACCACCAAAGAAAAGGATTAAACATTACCTCTGAGGTAATCGTAATCATTCCCTGATCACGGCAAGGTGTCGCCATCACCCGCAACCCGAAAGGTTTGAATGATGGCTGCACTTTCTTCCACCAAACTTCTGAAAACTGTCCTGATGATTGATGCTGCAACCTGCCTTGGCTTTGGGCTTTTGCTGACGGCTGGTTCCGGATGGCTTGGTCAATGGCTGGGGCTACCGGTCGACCTTCTGTTTTATGCCGGATTGATCCTGTTTCCCTGCGCGGCCCTGATGGCCTTCACCGGTCGCCAACCGACACCGGGTAACGCGCTGGTTTTACTCATTATCTTGGGCAATCTGGGATGGGTAGCAGCCAGCCTTGGTGTTCTGATGATGTCGTTCATTACACCGACCGTACCCGGATACGGCTTTGTAATCCTTCAAGCAATTGCAGTTGGCATTCTGGCCGTGATTGAACACCGGATGCTTGGGTCGTCCAACCAGATAGCGTCGGCCTGATTACCCCACAAACAAACGAAAAGGGCCACAACGTTGCGGCCCTTTTCTGTGCTTATTTGAAGCTGATCTTGGGAAACAATCCCTTTTTCTTAGGCGCCTCGGCCGGACCAACGCGTTCCTCAATCGCCGCAGCGATTTTCCCTGCAATGTCACCATAGGCCTTGGCATGTTCACCGTCGGCTTCTGTATGAACAATCGGTTTGCCTTCATCCGCACCCAGACGGATTTTAAGATCCAGCGGGATTTCGCCAAGGAATGGAACGCCCAGCTCATCAGCGGCCTTGCGCGCCCCACCGTGATCGAAGACATGATCAACATGGCCGCATTCCGGGCATTTGTAATAGGACATGTTTTCGATAAGACCGAACACCGGCACATTGACCTTGCGGAACATGTTCAGGCCCTTTTTGGCATCCAGAAGCGCGATGTCCTGAGGGGTCGAAACAATCACAGCCCCGGTGACCGGAACACGCTGCGCCATGGACAGC
The DNA here is from genome assembly GCF_054901115.1 of Thalassospira sp. SM2505. Lineage (NCBI taxonomy): Bacteria > Pseudomonadati > Pseudomonadota > Alphaproteobacteria > Rhodospirillales > Thalassospiraceae > Thalassospira > Thalassospira sp. SM2505. The sequence continues at coordinate 1,563,889 of NZ_CM142731.1, read as the reverse complement.
TGAATGTCACCAGTACCCGGTGGCATATCAACCACCAGAACATCAAGATCACCCCAGTCGGTATCGCGCAGAAGCTGTTCAAGTGCGCCCATCGCCATCGGGCCACGCCAGATCACCGGTTGTTCTTCGTCAACCATAAAGCCGATCGACATGATTCGGATACCAAAGGCCGAAGGCGGGATCATTTTACCCTGATGTTCGGAGGACGGCACCGGCTTCGCATCACGAAGCCCCATCATACGCGGCAGACTCGGCCCGTAAATATCTGCATCAAGCAGGCCAACCTTGAGTCCCTTGGCAACCAGCGACAAGGCAAGGTTGACCGAGGTCGTGGATTTACCCACCCCACCCTTGCCCGAGGCAACGGTGATAATGCTGCGTACAGAAGGCAATTCGAGCGGTTTTTGTCCCGCCCCTTGCGGACGCTGTCCGGGTTGGGCCGGTCTTTCAGCTGCTGGTTGGTGCGCGGCAGACTGACTTGCAGCCGTTGGTCGTTCTGCGGTCAGGGCGACACGGGCTGTTGTGACCCCGTTCACAGAAGCAACAGCCTTTTCAGCAGCTTGGCGCAAATCTTCGAGTGCCGGTCCGCGCTTGGGATCAACCGCAATCATGACATTGACGACTTCATTATTTATATCAATGCCTTGCACCATGTCCTTGGCTGTGATTGATTTGCCGTCGACCGGGTCGATGACGCTGTCGAGTGCGGCGACAATCTGTTCACGGTTGGGCGAAGTCATATTGCGGTCTCCAAATTTTGGCTTAAGTCCGTGATCACACAGAACTTGCAGGCGCGTAACATTGTTTTGCAGGGCAAGCTGTCATATAAGGCCAGAGGGTCTGGGCTCATAAATATGATTGTAATGGCAATCGCAAGATTTGCGAAACACAAGGAAAAGCCCTTAGAGCGGGTCGGTATCCCGGTCAAGGGATTTGACGCAGGAGTTCGCAAATCTTGCGATTGTCCTTCGGATTGATCGGATAGGCACGGGCAACGTTGTCACAAGGCATTGCAAGATAAAAATCTTCCTGTTGCCTCGCTCCGCGTATCTGCACCTGTCCAATCAACCATTGCAAACATATTTATGAGTCCAGACCCTGGTACTCGGTAAGCAAAGATAAACACCGAACGGCAAGAAGAGGAAAACACTCGATGCCTTGGAATTCACAAGGGGGCGGCGGCCCCTGGGGCGGCGGCGGAAATAACGGTGGCGGCCAGAATCCGTGGGGACAGCGTCCTTCCGGTGGTGGCGGCGGCGGAAATACGCCCCCCGATTTTGATGAAATGATTCGTAAAGGCCAGGAACGCCTGAAACGGCTGTTCCCCGGTGGTGGCGGTTACAAGGGCTTTGTCCTGATCGGTATCGCTGTGATCGGGTTGTGGCTTTTGACCGGTTTTTACCGTGTCCAGCCGGGCGAACAGGGTGTCACGCTTCTGTTTGGCAAATGGGTTGGCACCACGGGTCCGGGTCTGAACTACTTCCTGCCGGCTCCGATTGGCGAGGTCATCAAGCCGAACGTTGAACGGACGAACCAGATCGAGGTCGGTTATCGCGGCGCAGGCAATGTCACAACGGGCGGTTCGCGCGATGTGCCAGAAGAAAGCCTGATGCTGACTGGTGACCAGAACATCATCGACATTGATTATGTCGTTCAGTGGCGCATCAGCGATGCTGGCGCATATCTGTTTAATGTTCGTGATCCGGAAAACACCATCAAGCTTGCATCTGAAAGTGCAATGCGCGAGGTGATCGGGAAAACCAATCTGGAAGAGGCCCTGACTGTTGGCCGTGTCCGGGTTGAGGAACAGACCCGTACCCTGCTTCAGGAAATCATGGACGGATATGATTCCGGTATCTTTATTGCAGAAGTGAAGATGCAGAAGGTTGATCCGCCGCGTGACGTTATTGATGCCTTTAACGATGTGCAGCGTGCGCGTCAGGACCGTGATCGTTCCCAGAACGAAGCACTGGCCTATCGCAACGACATCATTCCGCGTGCAAAGGGTGAAGCTGAACGTCAGGTTCTTCAGGCCCGCGCATACAAGGACCGTGTGACGAAGGAAGCAGAAGGTGAAGCTGAACGCTTTAACTCGATCTACAATTCCTTCCTTACCGCAAAGGACGTGACCACCCGTCGTCTGTATCTCGAAACGATGCAGGAAGTCCTGGGCAAGTCCGACAAAGTGATCATCGAGCGTAATGCACAAGGGAATGGCGTCGTGCCGTACCTTCCGCTGCCCGAAGTTCAGAAACGTGCGAATGCAGGAGGCAACAACTAATGGCAAGTCCTAAACTTATTGCCGCAGGCGTCGTCGTTGTCATTGCCGCCGTGATCGGTTCCATGTGTGTCTTTACGGTCCGTCAGGACCAGCAGGCACTTGTTCTTCAGTTCGGTAATCCGGTTCATGCGGTATCCGAGCCGGGTCTGCATTTCAAACTGCCGATCCAGAACGTGGAATATTACGAGCGTCGTATTCTGGAACTTGATCCGCCGGTACAGCAGGTTCTTCTGTCGGACCAGAAGCGTGTCAATGTTGACAGCTTTGCCCGCTGGAAAATCGTTGATCCGTTGACCTTCCGTCAGCGCGCAACCAACGCTGCCAACTTCGTGCAGCTGTTTGGTCAGCGTCTGAACTCGGTTATCCGTGGTGAACTCGCACAGGCCCCGCTTGTGTCGATGCTTTCGGACAACCGTGCACAGATCATGGAAAAGATCCAGGCAACGCTGATCGATCCGGCCAAGGAATTCGGCGTTGAGCTGATTGATGTCCGTATCGGTCGTACCGACCTGCCACAGGAAACCTCGCAAGCGGTGTATAACCGTATGCGTTCTTCGCGTATTGCCGAAGCAGCCCAGCTTCGCGCAGAAGGTGAAGAGCTCAAGGCGAAAATCCAGGCAGAAGCCGACCGTGAACGCATCGGCATCATCGCCGAAGCAAACCGTCAGGCCGAAGTCCTGCGCGGTGAAGGCGACGGTCAACGGAACGTTATCCTTGGTAAAGCCTATGGCAAGGACGCGGAATTCTTCGAATTCTATCGTTCGCTTGAAGCCTACAAAATAGCGCTTGATAACGGCTCGACCATGGTGCTTTCACCAGACAGCGAGTTTTTCCAGTACTTTAATAAGTCTGGTCCTGCGACAAGCCGCTAGACAAAACACAAGGGCGACCGGCATATTAGTCAGGTCGCCCTTTTTGTTTTCATAATTATGTCCTGCCGGCGCACCGCGTAAGGCAGGCGTTTTAAACCGCCGGAACGTCCACGCCCATGAAGGAACTTGCAACTGCTATACTTCTGGCCATCGCGCTGGAGGGCATGTTTTATTCGCTGTTTCCCGGCGGCGCGAAAAGGGTGTTGGAACTTGTTCAGGAAATCCCTGAATCGCAGTTGCGCATTGGTGGATTGGTTGCAGCCGTCGTTGCAATCGGCGCTATCTGGGCCGTTAGAACCTGGCTATAAGCCACGGAAAACCGCCATACACGGGTAAAACGCCACGATGTTGTGCCGAGAATTCCTTGATTTTTCCCAGAGCCGCCCAAATTCTGCCAAAGTCGGGGTTAATTTGATTAATTAAGCGACGGGTAAATTAAGAATCCCATCGCGCGCTGCAAAAACAGAATTACAAATACCGTGAACGCGGCAACGAACAGGACCAGACACATGCTACAAGCATTATACAACCCGGTGCGGTCGAAAGTAAGCGCAGCACTGGTGATTGTTCTCCTTGGCGTGACCAGTGTTTCGCAAATCGCGAATGCCCGCCCCGCTCCTGAAAGCTTCGCAGACCTGGCAGAAAAACTCCTGCCAAGTGTTGTGAACATCTCAACCAGCCAGATTGTCGCAGACCGCCAGGGACCTGATTTCCAGTTCCCCCCGGGTTCGCCGTTCGAAGATCTTTTCCGTGACTTTATGGATCGGAATGGTCAAGGCGGTCAGGGTGGTCAAACCCCGCAACAGCGTCGCGCAACCGCTCTTGGTTCGGGTTTTATCATCTCGGCAGATGGTTACATCGTGACCAACAACCACGTCATTGATGGCGCAGACGAGATCAGCGTGCGTCTTCATGACGGTGAAACCCTTGATGCCGAACTGATCGGTCGCGATCCGAAAACCGACGTTGCATTGCTGAAAGTCACCCCGAAAGACGATCTTCCGTTCGTTAAATGGGGCGATTCAGACAAGTCGCGTATTGGTGACTGGGCGATGGCAATCGGTAACCCGTTCGGTCTTGGTGGCACTGTGACGGCCGGTATTATTTCGGCCCGGAACCGTGACATCAATCAGGGTCCGTATGACGATTTCATCCAGACCGACGCGTCGATCAACCGTGGAAACTCGGGTGGTCCGCTGTTTAACCTTGATGGTGATGTGATCGGGATCAATAGCGCGATCTATTCCCCGTCCGGCGGTTCGGTCGGTATCGGCTTTGCCATTCCGTCGGCCATTGCTCAGGGCGTTGTCGACCAGCTCAAGGAATATGGTCGTACCCGTCGTGGCTGGCTTGGGGTTCACATCCAGACCGTAACAGAAGATATCGCTGACTCGGTTGGACTTGATAGCGCATCGGGTGCAATGGTTGCTGGCGTGTCGGACGAAAGCCCGGCCAAAAAAGCAGGCATCAAACAGGGTGATGTCATCCTGAAATTTGATGGCAAGGATGTTGAGTCCATGCGTCGCCTGCCACGTATCGTCGCCGAAACCAAAATCGGCAAGGATGTCGATGTGGTGATCTGGCGCGATGGCAAGAAACAGACCGTACAGGTCGAACTTGGCGAACTTGAAGAAGAAGTCATTGCCGCAAGCGCAACGCCTTCTGACAGCCAGGAAGCACCGGCGATTGCCGAGGCCAACATCAACGAACTTGGCATCAAGGTTGCCAATGTCGATGATACCCTTCGTAAACGTTACAACCTTGCCGAAGGTACCGAAGGCGTGATTGTGACTGACGTATCAGGTGACAGCTATGCTGCCGAAAAGGGTGTTCGCCCCGGTGACATCATCATCGAAGCGTCGCACAGCTCGGTCTCGAATGTCGAAGATGTCACCAAGGCTGTCAAAGCCGCCGTTGATGACGACAAGCGCACCATTCTGATGTTGATCGAAACATCTGCTGGCCCGCGTTACTTTGGCCTGACCCTTTCGGTTGCTGAATAAGTATCACCAACGATACTGACATGAAAAAAGGGCGACCTGCCACGCAGGTCGCCCTTTTTCTTTGCAATGTTCCGGTGATCAGGAAACGAAATCGGCCTTGGCATAGCCCTGCAAATACAGGAGTGCTGTCAGATCGCCATGATTGATGCAGATGCGTGCCTGTTCCTGAACTGACGGTTTGGCATGGAAGGCAACACCGGTCCCGGCAAGCGAGATCATCTGAAGATCATTGGCACCGTCACCGACCGCAATCGCATCATCGACCGTGATGCCCTGCTCGGCTGACAGGTTTTCAAGCGCGTCCACCTTGGCCTGACGATCAAGAACCGGTTTTTTGACCTTGCCAGTCAGTTTGCCGTCTTGTTCGATCAGAACATTGGCCTGATCATAGTCAAAACCAAGTTCAGCCCGAACTGCGCCAGTAAAGAAATCGAACCCGCCTGATACCAGTGCGGCAAAAGCCCCGTTTGCTTTCATGGTCGAGACAAGCGTTTTTGCCCCGCCGGTATATTCGACAGTTTTCCAAGCTTCTTTCAGCATCTCGGTCGACATGCCTTCAAGAAGGCCTACGCGTTCATCAAGGGCGGCTTCGAAATCAAGCTCGCCATTCATGGCGCGTGCCGTGATTGCCGCCACCCGTTCCTTGACCCCGGCGAACTCGGCGAGCTCGTCAAGGGTTTCACCGGTCACCATGGTGCTGTCCATATCGGCAATCAGCAGCTTCTTGCGCCGGGTTGCGATTTTCTGGGTAACGGCATCCACACCAAGCTCGGACTCAGCAAGACTGGTATCAGCCACATCAAGCGTGATGCCATCAAAGATCAGATCACATGCCTCACCCTCGGCAAGCCAGGTCACATCCCCGACAAGGGCCCCTGCCCCGGTCAGGGCGATTGCTGCTTTATCGATGACGGACTTGGTCAACGCATTCGAATTCGGGGCGGCAATCAGGGTCAGTACCAACTTCATGGTCTGCGGGCTCCTTGGCGGAAAAGGCATTAAACAGATTTGTCGCCTTTATCCGAATTGCGCCCGACCCTGGCAAGAGAACTTTCGCGCAATACGTCTTGTTTACGTGTTTTTTGCCGGGGTCATGTGTCCCAAATCGCTATGCCTTTGGCATCGAACCCAATAGACTGTCCGACCTTTGAATATCCGAGCTTGGAAGTGCCTTCATGTCGGCCATTAACGCCAACAGTTCCTTTGCCCCTGTCCTGATCGTTGCTGGCCCGACTGCCAGCGGGAAGTCCGCGCTTGCGCTTGATATGGCCGAAGCCTTTGACGGCGTGGTGATTAATGCTGACAGCATGCAGGTCTATAAGGAACTGCGCATCCTGAGCGCCCGCCCTGATGAAAGCGAAACCGCACGTGCACCCCATCGGCTTTATGGTGTGCTGTCAGGACGCGAAGCCTGTTCAGCGGGCAAGTGGCGCGAGATGGCCATGGTCGAGATTGCCGACTGCCATGCTTCGGGCAAGCTCCCGATCATCACGGGTGGCACGGGCATGTATCTGAACGCCCTGACCGAGGGAATCGCACCGATCCCGGATGTCCCCGCACGGATTCGCGACAGTGTTACCGCCGAACTCGAAGATCTTGGGCACGCAGCATTCTTTGAAAAGCTGGCAAAAGACGATCCGGAGACCGCCGCGACACTTGATGGCACCAATACGCAACGTCTGATTCGCGCCGCCGAGGTTTTCGCCCATACCGGTCGCGGACTGGCAGCCTGGCACAAGGAACCAGTGATCACGCCGCCTGCGAACATGAAGTTCAAAAAGCTGTGCTACATGCCGCCACGTGACATACTTTATGATCGCTGCAACCGGCGTTTTGACCTTATGATCGAACAGGGTGCAATTGACGAAGTCCGCGATTTGATTGCGCTTGGGCTTCCCGAGAGCGCCCCGGTCATGAAGGCGGTCGGCGTGCGTGAGCTTGGAGCATATCTGGCAGGCAAGATTGATCTTGCCACCGCCAAAGAGAAATCACAGCGCGAAACCAGACGTTATGCAAAGCGCCAATTAACGTGGTTTCGTCATCAGATGACCGACAAGGAAATCATCGACGCGCAATATTCGGAAAGTTTGGCAGCAAAAATGCGTCATGATATTAACCAATTTCTGTTGACCACGCCAAAGTGAGGCGATAGGTTGGCGCTTCCCCCGCCGAAATGGCGGAAAACCGCCGTTTCGGCGGATTTTTCAACTCCAATTTGAGGATAATTGGATCATGTTTCAATCACGCGGTTATCACGCGACACGTTGTTGTCGCTAAGTAAAGAGGCTCGAAAATCATGGCAGAACGTATTTTAAGTGGTTCGGAAGTAGTGTTGCAGGCCCTTGCTGATCAGGGTGTGGAGGTCGTGTTCGGCTATCCTGGCGGCGCTGTCCTACCGCTATATGACGAGATATTTAAACAAAACCGGATTCGTCACGTTCTAGTGCGCCATGAACAGGCTGCTGTCCACGCTGCTGAAGGTTACGCCCGCTCGACCGGCAAGGTCGGCGTTGTGCTGGTGACCTCGGGACCGGGTGCGACAAACGCTGTTACGGGCCTTACCGACGCGTTGATGGATTCCATTCCAGTTGTCTGCCTGACCGGTCAGGTCCCGACTCATCTGATCGGGAATGATGCGTTCCAGGAAGCCGACACCACCGGCATCACCCGCCCGTGCACCAAGCATAACTATCTGGTCAAAAATCCGGATCGTCTTGCACGCACCATGCATGAGGCATTCCACGTTGCCTCCAGCGGCCGTCCGGGTCCGGTTGTCATCGACTTGCCGAAAGATATCCTTGTTGGCAAGGCACCGTATCTGGAACCGTCACAGGTTCAGCACCGCACCTATAATCCGGTGGTAAAAGGCGAACGCAGCCAGATTGAAGAAGCACTCGAAATGCTGGCATCGGCCAAGAAGCCGATCCTGTATTGTGGTGGTGGCGTCATCAATTCCGGTTTGCAGGCTTGCAAGCTTCTGACCGAGTTCACCCGCATGACCGGCGCGCCGATCACGCTGACCCTGATGGGTCTTGGGGCATTCCCGGCATCGGACAAACAGTATCTCGGCATGGTCGGGATGCACGGTACTTATGAATCGAACATGTCGATGCATGATTGCGACGTGATGATTGCAATCGGCGCACGCTTTGATGACCGTGTAACCGGCAACCTTGATTTCTTTGCGCCGCATTCGCAGAAAATCCAGATCGATATTGATCAGAGCTCGATCAACAAAAACGTTCCGGTCGATATCGGGATTGTTGGCGATGTTGGTCACGTTCTTGAAGACATGATCAAGATCTGGAAAGCCAAACAGTACAAGATCGATGCCAATGCACTTGATAGCTGGTGGAAAGAAATTGAAGGATGGCGTGGCAAACACTGCCTGTCCTACAAGCAGCCCAAAGACGTTATCAAGCCGCAGCACGTTATTCGTCGTGTTCATGAACTTACCCGTGATCGCAAGACCTACATCACGACTGACGTCGGTCAGCACCAGATGTGGGCCGCCCAGCATTTCGGGTTCGAACATCCCTATGAATGGATGACTTCTGGTGGTCTTGGCACCATGGGCTATGGCATGCCGGCCGCCCTTGGTGTTCAGGTTGCCCACCCGGATGCGACGGTTGTCTGCTTCACAGGCGATGCGTCGATCATGATGAATATTCAGGAATGCGCGACGATGACGCAGTATCGTCTGCCGATCAAAACCGTGATCCTGAATAACCGTTACATGGGCATGGTACGTCAGTGGCAGCAGCTTCTGCATGGTTCGCGCTATTCCGAAAGCTATAGCGAAACCCTTCCTGACTTCGTCAAACTGTCCGAAGCATTCGGCTTTACCGGTATGACCTGCAACAACCCGGCTGATCTTGATGACGCCATCAAGAAAATGCTCGAAATTGACGGTCCGGTGATTCTGGATGTTGCCGTGGACGACAAGGAAAACTGCTATCCGATGATTCCGTCGGGCAAGCCGCATAATGAAATGCTGCTTGGGCAGGAAACCGACGGCAACGAAGCCATTGATTCCGACGAAGGGATGGTTCTGGTCTGATCCGCAACGACAAGCGTGCGAGACGATATCATCAAAACCATAATGAAAAGGCCGGCTCGGGCGGCACATAGATGCCCCCGACCGAGCTCTTACGGAGCGAAACCGTGAAAGAAACCGAAATCTCGAAACACACCATATCCGTTCTGGTGGATAACGAATCTGGCGTTCTGGCCCGTGTCATCGGCCTGTTCTCCGGCCGTGGCTATAACATTGAAAGCCTGACCGTTGCCGAAGTCGACGCCGACGCCCATCAGTCCCGCATCACTGTGGTCACCTCGGGTACCCCGATGGTGATTGAACAGATCAAGGCACAGCTTTCGCGTCTTGTACCGGTTCACAAGGTCAGCGACCTGACCCTTGCCGGTCCGAGTGTCGAGCGTGAACTTGCACTGGTCAAAGTGATTGCAACGGGTGAAAAGCGCGTTGAGTCGCTGCGCATTGCCGACATCTTCAAGGCCCGCGCAGTCGATGCGACCAATAATTCCTTCGTTTATGAAATCATCGGCAGCCCCGAAAAGATTGATGCCTTCATCAAATTGATGGCGCCACTGGGGCTTTCGGAAATTTCGCGTACCGGTGTGGCTGCGATTTCGCGCGGCACACTAACGATGTGAGTTTGCCCTGCCCGGTGATCCGCATCGGGCAAGGCATCGGGGTTTGTCCCCGAATTCATTATTACCATCCACCACGCACAAAAATCAGCGTGGTCCAACGTCCAGAGGTATCGAAAGATGCGTGTTTATTACGACCGCGATGCAGATGTTAATCTGATCAAGACCAAAAAAGTTGCCATCATCGGTTACGGTTCGCAGGGCCATGCCCATGCGCTTAACCTTCATGATTCAGGCGTTAAAGACGTTGTTGTCGGCCTTCGCGAAGGTTCCGCTTCGCGCAAGAAAGCTGAAAATGCCGGCCTGAAAACCATGACCCCGGCCGAAGCAGCTGCTTGGGCAGACGTCGTCATGATCCTGACCCCGGATGAACATCAGGCAGCGATCTATGCAAACGAACTGCGCGACAACCTGAAACAGGGTGCAGCACTTCTGTTCGCACACGGTCTGAACGTCCATTTCGGCCTGATCGAGCCGCGCGCTGATCTTGACGTGATGATGATCGCACCGAAAGGTCCGGGTCACACCGTTCGTTCCGAATACAAGCGTGGCGGCGGCGTACCGTGCCTGGTCGCTATCGAACAGAATGCTTCGGGCAATGCCCTTGAAGTTGCTCTGTCCTATGCTTCGGCAATCGGCGGCGGTCGTTCCGGCGTTATCGAAACCACCTTCCGTGAAGAATGCGAAACCGACCTGTTCGGCGAGCAGGCAGTTCTTTGTGGCGGCCTGACCCAGCTGATCAAATACGGTTTTGAGACCCTGACCGAAGCTGGTTATGCTCCGGAAATGGCATATTTCGAGTGCCTGCACGAAGTTAAGCTGATCGTTGACCTGATGTATGAAGGCGGTATGGCCAACATGCGTTACTCGATCTCGAACACCGCAGAATACGGCGACTATGTCACCGGCCCGCGCGTGATCGATGCATCGGTCAAAGAACGCATGAAAGAAGTTCTTGCTGACATTCAGGAAGGCAAATTCGTTCGTGATTTCGTTCAGGAAATGCATTGCGGCCAGCCGATGTTCAAGGCAACCCGCCGTCTGAACGCAGAACACGAAATCGAAGAAGTTGGTACCAAACTGCGCGCGATGATGCCGTGGATTGCTGCAAACCAGCTCGTCGACAAAGAAAAGAACTAAGCACAGCTTGGATCGTTCTTACGCAAACGGCCGTCCCCATGGGGCGGCCGTTTTGCTTTGGACCTTAAGACACGCAATCAATCACCCGTTGCACACACTTTCAGGTTCCGACGGAATAAAGCAGCCTTTAGCGGCGTTGCTGACACAACTTCACGAACAGCCCTGTTTTCAGGACTGTAGTACCGGATAACTCCTACTGCCGGATGGCTCGCGATCTTTCTTGCGACGATGTATCCCCCTTTAGTTTCATCGAAGGGCTTCATCACAAAACATCTGTTTATCTGATCGTCAATTTGTTGCTGCGTTCGAGAAGCCAGCCAAGCGTCAAACTGCTTTGGCCCGACGGTATCGCTGAATTTATCCCCAGAGACCTCAGGCGTAGCAACGCGCAACGCCGTCAGTTCATCTTTTTTAAGCAATTGATGAATGCGCAGGCGTATTTCCAGCGGCAGGTTCTGCTCTTTCAGACGAATGATCAGCTCGGAGATAAAAACATCCCCGTCCCCCTTGTTGAGGAACGACAGTGTCCCCGGCGTTCCGGCTACCGTCGTATCAACACTGACCAGCTCCACATCTTCTTTGAACCAAAGCGTCTTTTTTACCTGTGGATAGAATGAAATCGTGACCGAGACAGCACCTGCAACGATTGAAATTGCCGCAAATGTCTTCAGAATCTGCTCAATACGTCTCCGCACGGGGTTCTGGTGCGTTCCGCAGTGCGCACAAATTTTGTAGTCAGGAACAATTTCGTTCCCGCACGCACAACATCTTTGCTGATCATCAGACATTCCTTCGCCCCCTGAAAAGAACTCTGCCGTCTATATCCGCAGGCATTCCCTGCTAGCGAGAAACCCGCCGCATGCTCCTGAGCGGGAACCGCAACTCGCCGATACTCCAAATAATAACACACAGGATCGAAACAGTTGATCCAAGAGCAACCACCGCAGGCCATCCACCCATGCCATAGGCCACCGCAGAGCTTGCCGATCCACAGGCCCCGCCAAAGAAGTAGCTGGCCATATAGCCCGTGGTCAGGCGGCTGCGTGCTTCGGGGCTGAGGCGATAGACCTCGCTCTGGTTTGAGATATGCGTGCCCTGAATGCCAAGATCAAGCAACACCACCCCGATGGCAAAGGCCACCAGCGACCATTGCCCCCAATAGAGCAGCCCCCAGCTTGATATGGTGGTCAAAAGGAACCCGCCCGTGCTGAGCCGTGCCCATCCCTGATCGGCCAGCCGACCAGCAATACGGGCCGCCAGAATACCAATCGCACCGATCAGGCCATAAAGCCCGATCACGGCTTCGGACATGTCATATTGGCGGACCAGCATGAAGGCCATGGATGTCCAGAAGATCGCAAATACCGCATATTGCAACCCGCCAATCAGGCTGCGCCGACGCAGGACTTCTTCGTCACGAAACAGATGCAGGATCGACAGATAAAGCGTGCGATAGCTGGTATGGGATGTCGGTGGAATATTGGGAATGATGCGGTAACAGGCAACTGCATAAACTGCCATCAAGACGGACGCGACAATGAAGACTGAGCGCCACCCGGCAAGCTCGGCCATGATCCCGGAAAACGTACGGGCCAGAAGGATACCCAGCAACAGCCCGCTCATTACCGCCCCGACGGCAGAACCGCGCTTGTCATCGCTGGCTAGGTGAGCTGCCAGCGGCACAAGGATTTGTGCGGTCACACAGGTAATGCCGACCGAGACGCTAAAGACAACCAGCATCAGAAACGATGGCGCAAGCCCCATGGCAAGCAATCCGACGGCTGTCAAAGCCGATGTCACGGTCAGTAACTTGCGCCGTTCATGATGATCACCAAGCGGTACAACCGCAATCAGCCCTGTCAGATAGCCGACCTGTGCCACAGTTACCAGCAATCCCGCGCTGGTTTCGCTTAAACCATACTCGCGGGCCAGCAATTCGAGCAGCGGCTGAACGTAATAAAGACTGGCAACAGACAGACCGCTTCCGATGGCCATAAAGGCCAGAAGGCCACGTGTCAGGGTGGGCTTGGCATGCATTTCAGGCGGGCTTTCAAAATTTGGTGGTATTCCAAGATATCCATCAAATCAGGTGCTTACAATTCGCTCACTGGCACAAGTCCCGTGCATGGACGGCAACGATCAAACGACGCGCGCAAGGCAGCCATTCCGAAAGCTTGGTACGGCGGGATGGTTTGGGCTGGATTTATGGGGGGCATCTGTTTAATTCTGGCCTTTAAAACTTTAAACCAGATATGAGCATATCGGAATGTCGGACTTTATTGATATCGCCCCCGAGGTCGCAGAGGCCCTTGCCGCTGGCAAGCCGGTCGTTGCCCTTGAATCCACCATTATCTCGCACGGGATGCCTTATCCGCAGAACCTTGAAACAGCACAGGCTGTTGAACAGGATGTACGTGATAACGGTGCGGTGCCCGCCACCATCGCCGTGATCGGGGGTCGTTGCAAAATCGGCCTGTCGCCCGAGGAACTCGAATATTTCGCCAAGGGCACAGACATTCTGAAACTGTCACGTCGCGATATTCCCTATTGCATTGCCAAGAAACGCGATGGTGCCACCACGGTTTCGGCAACCATGATTCTGGCCGAAAAAGCCGGTATTCGTGTCTTTGCCACTGGCGGCATCGGTGGTGTTCACCGTGATCTTGCTGGAAATTTCGATGTGTCGGCCGACCTGACCGAGCTTGGCAAAACCAGTGTTGCCGTTATTTGCGCCGGGGCCAAGGCGATCCTTGATATTCCCAAAACCCTTGAGCATCTTGAAACGCTTGGTGTGCCGGTTATTGCCTATGGCACCGATGAATTTCCGGCATTCTATTCGGTTGAAAGTGGCCACAAAGCACCGCTTCGCCTTGATAGCCCGCAAGACCTGGCAGCATTCCTGAAATCGAAATGGGAATTCGGCCTTGAAGGTGGCGTTGTCATCGGCAATCCGCCCGAGGTCGACAAGGCACTGGCACGCGAAGCCATCGAAAGCGCAATTGAAGATGCCCTTGCCGATGCCAAGGAACAGAACATTCTGGGCCGCGATGTAACGCCGTTCCTTCTGGCGCGTGTGACCAATCTGACCGAAGGCAAAAGCCTTGAAGCCAATATCGCGCTTGTGCGTAACAACGCACGCCTTGGCGCAAGGATTGCAGTTGCGATGGCGGGCTGACCAGTCGCATCGACCAATCAGACCTAAAACGGGCTGGCAAATGATTGCCAGCCCATTTTCTTTTAGTCGCGAAGATAGCCCTGCCCTTCAAAGCCCGACTTGATCTTGCCATCGTCAACCGGTGTGCCCCAGTGAAGCGTACTGGGCAAAACACCGGCCCAGACCGGCCAGTCATAATCGTCATCGTCATCGACCGGATCACCGGCACGGACCTTGGCCGAAACCTGTGCCAGATCAAAGCCAAGGAACATGGTGGCCTTGAGTTCCTGTTTGTTTGGCTGACGGACTTTATCCCACCGCCCCGGTTCGAGCTTTTCGATAAACAGGCGGGAATGTTCCATCTTACCTTCTTCGCCATCAACCACCTCGCCCTTGCCGTAGATCACGACCGAACGATAATTCGCCGAGTGATGGAAGGCGGACCGCGCCATCACCAGACCATCAAGATGGGTAATGCACAGGCATGCTTCTTCGCCTGCGGCAATCGCAGCAAGAATGCGGTTCTTCGATGCGCCATGGATGTAAATCCGTTCACCAACCCGCCAATGCGCGGTCGGGATCATGGCCGGGCGTCCATCAACAATGGTGCCAACATGGCAGATCAATGCATCATCAATAATGCCATGTACCAGCTCACGATCATAAGATGCGCGTTTCGGACCACGGATAACCTTGGTGTGGGGATGCACCTCGTATTGACCCGATGGGGTCTGCTCGGATGTCTGGGGCGACAGGATAGCTTCGGACATGGTGGCCTCGCTCTTTCATGCGGTCGTAATTGGTGGCCCCATCATGGATAGAATTGGACTTTTAAAAAGGTCCATTATACTAAAAATGACAGAACCAATTTAGCCATCAGGAATACCAATGCCGCGCAGCGATTATAGCTGGATTTATCCGAGCCAGACCGAAGGAGATGGGAATGACAAGGCAATTAGCGCCTATCGCCGTCTTTATCACGGCATTCGCGCCGCCATTCTTGATGGCCGTTTGCATCCGGGGGAACGGCTTCCGGCAAGCCGCGATCTTGCATCATCACTTGGCATATCGCGCAATACAGTGGTGACCAGTTTCGATCTTCTGACATCGGAAGGATATCTTGAAACCCGGGTAGGTGCCGGAAGCTTTGTTGTAACCGCCCTTCCCGATCGGGACATGCAGACCGCTACCAAATCCGGACTTGCCAAACAGAAGGCCGAGAACCAACGTCCCCTGCATCTTAGTCAGAGTGCGATGCGCATGCTGGCCTATCAGCGGCGTTTTCCGCGCTTTCGGGTTGCACGCCCGTTTAACCCGGCGACACCTGATCTTGACGGGTTTCCGTTTGATCTTTGGGCGCGCCTGCTGCGCCGCGCCTGGCGGGCACCAAACATTGATCTGACAATCCCCGACGATCCGATGGGCATGCCATTGCTGCGCGATGAAATCGCCAAATGGCTGCGTCAGTCACGCGGGGTGAATTGCCAGGCCGATCAGGTGATGGTGGTTTCCGGGGCGCAGCAAGCACTTGATCTGATTGCGCGTGCCCTTGTTGATCCGGGTGACATCATTGCCACAGAAGATCCCGGTTACGAGGGCATCCGCGGTGTGTTGGCGTCAAGCGGTGCGGTTTTGCATCCGGTTGCCGTTGATGAGGAAGGCCTGTGCGTTGACGGGCTTGGCAAGACATCATCCCCGTCACGTATTGTCGTAACCACACCGTCGCGGAACTATCCACTGGGCACGACATTGTCGCTATCGCGCCGTCTGGCACTTTTGCAATGGGCCAGGGCCAATGACGCATGGATTGTCGAGGATGATTATGACAGCGACTACCGGTATGACGGACCGCCGCTTTCATCCTTGCAGGGGCTTGATACCGATAACCGCGTGATCTATGTCGGCACATTTTCAAGGGTATTGTTCCCGGGCATTCGGCTTGGATATCTGGTTTTGCCCCCGGCCCTTATTCCGGCTTTTCGTGGTATGCGCGGCTTTGCCGATGGTGTTCCCGCCCCGACGGCGCAGGCCGCCCTTGGTGCCTTTTTTGCCGAGGGCCATTTTGGCAGCCACGTTCGCAAGATGCGTCTGCGCTATGGCGAACGGCGCGCACATCTCAAATCCCTGATTGCCGATACGGCATCAGGGTTGCTTGAGGCCATGCCATCTGACGGGGGATTGCATCTTTGTGCGCGACTGGTTGCCGGACATGACGATATTGCTGTTCAGGAACGGATGGTAAAAGCCGGGCTCGATTGTCGCGCCCTGTCATCCTACTACCATGATAAATCTTCAAAAAATCGCGGGAACCTGCCACAGGGACTGGTGCTTGGATTTGCCGGTTGGGAAAAAAAACAACTTTCTGAAAGTTTCGGTGAACTGATCGAAATTCTCAAACGTAGATCTTAATGTACCCCGAGCCAGAGAGAGCGCCACGACTTCCCCTCAATACGCTGTCACAGTCGCGACGCTCTCTCCCCTCTGGCGTAAGACAGACCAAAGCCCCCCACCCGTTATTGATAAGTTTCAGGAATACAGATGACCAAACGCCCGATCGCAATCATGTGGTTTCGCAATGATCTGCGGCTGGGGGATAATCCTGCGCTGCGGGCCGCTACGAAATGGGCGGATCAGAATAACGGGGTGGTGCTTCCTGTCTTTATCCTTGACCCTGTGATTGACAGTCAGCTTGGCGGCGCAACACGCTGGTGGCTGGAAAAAAGTCTGGAAGCTCTTGGTCACAGCATTGCAGAAGCGGGCGCCCAGTCAGCGGCGACCAATGCCTCCTTGCACCTGCTGTCTGGCGATGCGGGCGACATTCTTGAAAACATCACGGATGCCCATGACGTCAAAGCTGTGTTCTGGAACCGGCTGTATGACAGGCCGTCGACCAGCCGCGATACCGATATCAAAGCAACGCTTCAGGACCGCGGCGTAGAGTGCGAAAGCTTCAAGGCCAACCTTCTGTTTGAACCATGGGAAGTCAAAACAGGTAGCGGAACTGACTTCAAGGTCTATAGCCCGTTCTGGCGTGCCTGCCAGAAACTTCCGGCACCACGTCAACCATTTGCCGCCCCAAAGTCGATCACACTTGCTGACATCAAGATTGCCGGTGAAGTCAGCCTTGCAGCCCTTGATCTGGCACCAAAACCGTTTGATTGGGCTACTGGTTTTGCCGAGCGGTTCACGCCCGGAGAACAGGGCGCGAAAGACCAGCTGTTTGACTTTATCGATGAGCGTCTTGTTGATTATGCCGACTTGCGTGATCGTCCGGACCATCGGGTCACATCGGAACTTTCCCCGCATCTGCGTTTCGGGGAAATCAGCCCCTATCAGATATGGCACAGTGCCGGTCATTTTGCCGATGCTCATCCGGGCAAGGGCAAGACAGCATCAAAATTCATGGCGGAACTTGGCTGGCGTGAATTTGCCCATCACATTCTGTTCCACGCAAGCGACCTGCGATCCATCCCGTTGCAACGGCAGTTCAGCCACTTCCCCTGGTCAAATGACAGCACGGCACTTGAACGATGGCAGAAGGGCCAAACAGGCTTCCCGATCGTCGATGCCGGTATGCGCGAACTTTGGCATACGGGATACATGCATAACCGGGTGCGGATGATTGTCGGGTCAGTGCTGGTGAAACATCTTTTGGTGCATTGGCGTGACGGGCTTGCGTGGTTTGACGACACGCTTGTCGATGCCTGTCCGGCCAACAATGCCTTTTCGTGGCAGTGGATTGGCGGATGCGGTGCCGATGCGGCCCCCTATTTCCGTATTTTCAACCCGGTCCTGCAGGGCGAGAAGTTTGATCCGGCTGGTGAATATGTTCGCCAATGGGTGCCGGAACTTCGCGACATGCCCGAACAATATATCCATAAACCGTGGGAAGCGTCTCCGCTGATCCTCAAGGCCGCTGGTGTCACCTTGGGACAGAATTACCCGGAACCCGTCACCGGGGTCAAAGAAGGCCGTGAGCGCGCTCTAAGGGCCTATCAGGACATGAAGCAGTCTGTGGCATAGCCCCTGAACTTCAGGACTGCTTTTCAAGGTACCAGATCAGATTATCCGTGGTGTTTGGCGTCAAGATACCGTCAGAACAAATCACGGCTTCCACGAATGTGTCGAAGGCGCCCGCCGGTTGACTGTCACCAAGCCGCAAAGCCGACGTTGTAACAGCACAACGTTCAAAGTCATTTCCCTTGCCAAACGCGATCAAACCAGCCGCGCCATTTTTATGCGCGGGCTTGGTTACTGTCATCTTCTTGCTGATCACTGATGTGATGCGTCTGTCGAAGCGGGTTCTGAATTCTGGGGAATCACTTTCAAGCTTGAGCATCTCGGGCGGCGTTACATTTTCCCAATACCCAATTCGGATAAAGCCGTCACCATAATCAAGTGTCCACTCATAAGCCGCAGTGGCATTCTCGTAGAGACCTTCATATGGCGCTTCTTTGGCAGCGGTAACCTTGCGCCCCGATGCCTCTGCAACGTTGAACTGGATTTCCCGCCCCTTGATATAACCAGCATCGCCTGTGCTGGTGCATGCAGCGAGCAGTCCCAAAACAGCAATCAATGGCAAAGCAAGAATTTTACCCGCAAGAAACGGCTTTGGCTGGGTCATGCGAACTCACTTCCAGAACAGTTTTTGCTCAAAAAAGGCCGCAGCAGCATCCTCCAGCCCCTGAAGTTCCTGCTCGACGCGGGCCGCAAACCAGCCCGACACCAGCCCGACCGCGACCAGTCCGTCCTTTGAAAGAGACGATGTCAGATCGGCAAGCCTTGCCTTGGCAACAGCGGCATCCTGCAATTGCCCGAGAATTTCCTGCATCGAGGTCAGTCTTGAGCGGAACTTTTTGACCTTTTTGGATGGATAGACCGACCCGAAGAACTCGGTACCATAGCGCATCTGTTTGACATCAAGGCGCAAGGCATGAAGTTGCGCAACATTAAGCTCGGCGATCTTTTCACCGCGTCTGGTCACTCTTTTATATGCCTGATCCAGCAATGGTCCGGCCAGATCGGCAACCGGGGCTGCCATTGCCTTCATCTGTTCGGCACTGGCCCCCGACGCCCAGCGCGAATAACTGGCCCAGGCCCCAAGGATCAAAAGCAACTGCCCATATTCCGGCTGATCAAGCATGGTTCGCGCAGCTTCCAGCGCCTTCGCACGCTGTTTTTCGGCAGCCTTGCGCAATTGCGCTATACCGTCATGATCCGGGAAATGGCCTTCGATCATTGGCAGGGTTTGATCAAGGAACACATCCCAGTCGCGCAAACCGTCCAGTCCCTTGCTACAAGATTTCAACAATCTGCGCAGCAAGACAGCCTCACCCGCCGGAAGGTTTTTCTTGAACAGGTTCAAGCCGACGCGCAGACGACGCATGCCGATGCGCATCTGATGACATCCTTCGATATCAAGGTCATTGCGCACGCAGACCTCGTTGCTCAGGATCATGCGAAGCCCCTGCCCCAGCAGGGCACGAAAGGCCGTTTCAGCCGACATGTCATCTGTCAGCTCTATCGGTGCGGCGCGATAGGCACCCGGCGCTGTGCCAAGATACAAGTCTCGTCCGCGCGATGCCTTTGATCGCATGCTGAGCAACAGGGGAACCGTACGCTGCAGCTCAAGCGCCAGATCAAACAAGGCCGCCGGATGTCCCTTTTTAAGCTCGAACTCGACTTCGGAAATCGGAGTTTCCTTGTCACCTGATCGCACGACACCCTGATCGATTGCCAGTTCCATCACCGCATCACGATAGGTCAGATCCACCGCGCTGCGTTTCAGATCGCTTTCAAAAATGCGGTCGATCTTTTTCTTTTTGGCAAATTTGGTAAGAAGCTTTTTGACGCCCTTGTCCGTAAACAGATCAAGATCAAGAACGCCTTCGGAAAGCTCGACAGTCCATTCTTGGCGTGCGGGCAATGCTTCACGCAGACCATTCGATGTTTTGACCGTCTGCTCCCAGCCCTTGTTACCTTTCTTGCGAAGTCGGATCGCAATTCCCTTGTCGGCCAGGGAAAGTTTCGGGGTGTCATGATAGATCGAAACCAGATGCGTGGTTATCAGGCGACGGCCTTCTTTGACCTCGCGCAGGACCGGTGCATTTTTAAGGCGCGCAACATGTTTCGGATCGATCCGAAGTTTCAATTCGATCTCGATCTGTTTCTCGGTCATGTCAGTCCCCTGAGCATCCTGTTCCCGGCTGTATGAATACAGCCTGCTTGTTACGCAAATCCCGATGACACCATTTCTGATCACATACCAAAGCGTACCGGAATGTAAAATTTCCGCAACAAAAGGCGTAAACCCGTTTTTAATCAAGACTTAAACGCACATCTGATGCCTCGCGTACGAAGCAGCTTTCATTTGAAACCAGCTTGGAAAAATTTTGTTCGTTCGATCACTTTTGAAACCAGGCTTCGGTCGCAAACAACAGTCCGGCCCGAGGCAAGACACAATCCGGATCGAATCTTTATACCGATTCCCGATATTCTGTCTCGCCCACCCGGGCTCTATAAAATCAACTCCAACTATCTGAAAGCATGGGATTAATCACCTTTCCCACACCTTTGCTCAGGTCCCAGTCGGATCAATCACGTCTATGCTGGCTTCGGGACATCTAATTCAGAGGGCAATAATGAACACCAAAAAACTTCTCGGCTTTGCCGTTATGGGGACAACACTTTTACTGGCAGGCTGTCAGACAACGCCAGATTATTCCTTCTCGGAATGGCAGGAACAACCGGTTGGCAAATCACGCTTCAATATACCGACCATTTCCAACATTCCGGTCACCAAGCTTGAACAGAATGATCGCAACAACGGTCAGGTGCAGAATGAAAAATGGGAACTGGGATGCGGTAAAGGCATCGTGACCAGCGCCTATACATTTGATGTATGGTTTACGCCGCAGACCGAACAAAAACTCAAGGACGAGGAACAATTCCGTCAGGAATTTGCCAAAAACAACATTGAAATCCTCAAAGCCTTTCCTGTCACCTCAAACGATAATGGACGCGCTGTCGGATATTATGCCGACGCCAATATCGGAAGTATTTCGGACTGCAAGGTTGCCAAGTTCGGTTTCCGCGCGACGCGGGGACAGAAAATCTATGACAATGATCATGGCGGCATTGATGCCGTCGTCAGTGTCTTTTATTGCGGCGAGCCGGAACTCAACATCAATAAACTGATTCAGGGCATCAGTCTGGTCAATGATCGCGACGCCTATGCAGCAACAGTCGCAGCCCTTCCTACCCCGCAATGCCCGGCGCGTAAAACGTCGGCATCCACTTCGTCCCCGTCATTTGAAGACAGCGACTGGGCAACAGCGCGCAAGGGCAAATATGACCGGACCTTTGCGATCACATGGGGTAGCGGTTTCTCTGACGGGTATCTTGAGACCAAAATCGATCTCAAGGACTATGGCGGGACCATGGAGTTCGTTGGCCCCAATAGCGCAAATTGCAAAATGCAGCTTAGTGTCAGCAAATATGACAGCCCGGCTGAAGGCACATGGTTCGCAAATTGTGACAAGGGGGATTTCGCATCAGGAACCTTTACCCTTGATCGCCAACGCAACCTGACGGGCGAAGGAACTGATCAGGACGACAAGGCTGTCGACTTCACGCTCTGGCTTCCTGAAACAGAGGCCTGAGGGGCCAAGAAACAAAAAGCCCGGCCATAAGGCCGGGCTTTTTTGGCTACCGAAAGATGGTGCCCAGGGGCGGATTCGAACCACCGACACGCGGATTTTCAGTCCACTGCTCTACCAACTGAGCTACCTGGGCATCTTTTCTTTCTCTCCGTTTCCGGAGCGTTCCCTGCGGAACGAGCGGGGTTATACAAACTCCTTTGGGGCTTGTCCAGCCTCAAATCGCATTTTTTTTACGATTAAAATTCTTCTTCATCTTCAAGGTCTTCCAGATACTCTGGCGGCTCGGTCGCGGGAATTGCATAGCTTTCATTCAACCACTTGCCAAGGTCGCGATCTGCGCACCGTTTCGAGCAGAAAGGCTTGTATTTTTCCTCTGCCGGCTTGCCACAAACCACGCAGTCAGAGCTGACTGTTTTCGTTGAATTTTCTCGGGTCATTCTAGTTCTTTTCCAACCGGTATTCATCACTTCCAAGAGCGGGATCAGCCACTATGCGCGGGGCAGCCCCGAACGCCTTGCTCATTATCTGGATCGCCTTACCATTATCTGCAAGCTGTGACGCAAGGTTGGTCGCGACATACAGATCAACGGTCCCCACCACCCCGTTTCGTGACTGGGCAATAACATTACGCAGAACAGAATTGAGCGCAGAAACACCATTAAGCGGATCCTGATCCTGTTTTAGCAGGACGCTTGCCGCAAGCGATTCGCCAGCCCGCTGACGGCTGAACTCATAGAGTCCCAAACGGGTAAAGCCACCGATCTGAACCGCACCATCGAGTTCAGGCCCAAAGGCCGCTTTGATTGCTGCGTCAAATTTATCACGTCCGGCGCGCGATTTCATGCGCAACGGATCAAGAACAACAAGGCCGCCAATATTACGCAACCGTATCTGATGAACGATTTCGGTAGCCGCGCGCAAGTTGAGGTCAATTGCCCGGGTTTCACTGTCCCGACCGGAATCGGCCCCGGCTGCATTCACATCAATAGCGCAAAGTGCCGTTGCCTGATCGATTGCAATCCAGCCCCCACCGGCAAGATCAACCCGGATGCCAAGTGCATCGGCAATCTGAACTTCAACATCCTGCTCATCAAACAACAGACGTGTTCCGGTATGGCGGTGCAAATGTTCATCGGACTTCGCATGTGCCGTTAAAATCCCGCGCAGGCGCACGAATTCGTCGACACCGTCAACAATGCAAATCTGGCCAGCCATCAGACGACGCTCGATCATCTGATCAAGTTCGGATTGCGCCTTGAAAACCAGCAACGGCTTTCGCGGATCAGCCAAGGCCGATTTGGCATTTTGCCAGTGTGACTTTAACAGACGATATTCCCCGGCAATCGCATCCTTGTCCCAGTCAAGGGCAGTAGATCGCAACATGATACCGTCGTCATCGGCTTGCAGGGACCTGATCGCACCAAGCAGCTCTGCACGTTGTTCCGGGTCTTTCAATTTTCTGGGAAGTTCGATCAGCTTGCCACCGGGGCGCAGGATCATCCCGACACCTTCGATCGCGATCTTGCCGGTCAGCTTGACGCCTTTATCTTCAAATCCGAGACGGGAAATCTGCACCAGAACCCATTGTCCCTCATGCAACGGCCCGTCATATCGGTCAAAGGGAAGCAAACCATCATCAATGCCGTCAAGCGCAACCATCGCGCCCGCCATTTCCGGCAAAACTTTTGAAACACGTCCAAGATGGATATCAAAACGCGCTGGTCCGCCACGGTCGATCCAAAGGCGCGACAGACGGTCACCTTCAATCAGGGCAACCCTGCGTTCAAGCGCAACGGCATCAATCAGCAGGCGGTCATCATGATTTCCGCCGACTGTCATGCTCAGACCTCTTTTGAGTGATAGCCAAGACCGCGCAGCAAACCGTCCACTTCACAAAGCGACAGTCCCACGACATTCGAGTAAGACCCGGAAATCGCCTTGACAAAGGTGGCTGCATGGCCCTGGATGGCATAGGCACCTGCCTTGCCCTTCCATTCATCATGCGCCAGATAGCGATCAAGGTCTTCGGCACCCAGAGTTCTGAATTTGACCTGTGTTTCGATCACACGCGACCGTTCAGTTCCATCCGGTGCAATGAGGCACATACCGCCATATACGCGATGCCGGCGGCCTGACAACAATGTCAGAAATTTTCGTGCCTCAGTCTCGCCTTCTGCCTTGCCCAGCGCACGTTGCCCACAGGCAACAACAGTGTCGGCAGCAAGCACAAAAGCCCCGCCATTGACGGCTGCAACGGCACGGGCTTTTTCTTCGGCAAGGCGTAACGCAAGTCTGCGCGGACTTTCGTCTGCCTTGGGCGTTTCATCGATATCAGCCGGAGCAACCTGATCTGGCACAATTCCGATCTGCGCAAGCAGCTCAAGACGGCGCGGCGATGCAGATGCCAGTATCAGTTTCGACAAGACGTGGCTCCCGAGTATCGGATCTTCACCATGGGAACAGAAATGTGAGGATGTCACATCTGTCCCGTCAGCAGCAACAAGTGACCCCGGGCGCAAGGGTAAACCGCACGCCAGACAAGGTCAATTTGCGCTGGAACTGGCTCAAGATTACTTGAAACGGAAGGTGATACGACCTTTGGTCAGGTCATAAGGGGTCATTTCAACGCTGACACGGTCCCCTGCGAGAACACGAATACGGTTCTTGCGCATTTTGCCCGAAGTGTGAGCAAGGATTTCGTGGTCATTGTCCAGCTTCACGCGAAACATCGCATTGGGCAGAAGTTCAACGACAGTGCCCTGAAACTCGATAACGTCTTCTTTAGCCATGTGACTCCTAGCTTTCGTATTGCAATATCAAAATACCGGTGGGCCGCAAACTGCTCTGAACCGGGCAAAAGGTCAAGTCCTTTCACACGCGGGGCACAGCGCCCCTGCACTGCGGCACGGACATGGCAAGAGAAAGCTCCGGCAAAATAGCAGCAACACCGCCATGATTGCACATGATTGATCCTTTAACGGCCAAACAAAGCACCGTATGTTTGCAAAACCGCACGCCTCGCCCAAAGGAAGTCCATTTCATGTCGCTCGAAAATGATCCCGTTATCCGCCTTGCCCGCGAAACCGATGCCCCGGCAATCCACGCCATGCTGCTTGAAATCGCCAAGGCGACAGGATGCGAAGACAAGTTCAAAAGCAACCCGGATGACCTTGCGCGTGACGGCTTTGGCGAGAACCCGGCCTTTGAAGCACTGATCGCCCTGGAAAATGACAAGCCCGTGGCCGTGTGCCTGTATTTCCCAAGCTATTCAACCTTCCGCGGGCAAGCGGGCCTTTATATTCAGGATCTTTACGTCGCACCGTCACATCGTGGAGGCGGATTTGCCCGCAAACTGGTCGTCGCGGTTGCCAAGCGCGCACACGATACCGGTAAAACCTATATCCGGCTGTCGGTTGATGCGGAAAACATTGGCGGCCAGCGTTTCTATGAGAAGATCGGGATGCGCCATGCCGATGATGAACGTATCTTTATTCTCGACGGAACGGCCTTTGCCGCGCTTGGCGCCGAGCAGGATCAGTCCTAGACCTTGGGCGCAGGCCCAACCGGAAAACGGTCAAGGATGCGCTTTTTGATCTGATCACGTACCTGACGATAGGCTTCCAGCCGCACCTCGCGCGATCCTTCGATCATGGTGGCATCAAAGGTATTCCAGAATTCAACGTCACAAGCCATCGTGCGGGTCATTTCCACCGCACGGTGCTGGGCTTCAGGTGACATGGTAATGATCAGATCAAAGAACCCGTCTTCAAGCTGATCGAATGTCTTTGACTTATAGCTTGAGATATCCAGCCCGATTTCGTCCATCACAGCGATAGCAAAACCGTCAACGTCACCTGCACGTACGCCACAACTTTCAACATATATACGGGTTCCGTGATAGTGCCGCATCAGTGCAGCCGCCATCACGGAACGAACGGCATTGTAACTGCAGGCAAAAAGAACCGAGCCGGGAAGTTCTTCTGCCACTTCGCCTTAACCCCGGATGTGAAGGACACAAATCAGCGTAAAAAGGCGACGTGCCGTATTTTCATCAATCGTCACCTTATCGCTCAGAAGCTCACGAAGCTGTTCGGACCCTTCGTTATGAAGGCCGCGGCGCGCCATATCGATAGTTTCAATCTGGGCCGCACTCGCCTTTTTGATCGCGTCATAATAGCTTTCGCAGATCATGAAGTAATCTTTGACAATCCGGCGAAACGGCGACAAGGGAACAGGGATGGTGGTCAGATTTTCGCTGTCATCATCGCCTCGCACATCCATATAGATGCGATTCTCTTCAATGCGCATATGCACGGAATACGGGCCTTCGAACCCGCCAGCAGGTTCGAAGTGATTTTCTTCAAGCAGGTCATAGATCGCAACCGCCTGCTCGTGCTCCACCTCGGGACGGCGACGCACCTTGTATTTTTCGTCAAGATAAATACCGGCGATACACTGATTTGAAGCCATGGCTTTCTCCCTGCGGTCCCCTCACGCGCTGCACTGCAACAGCTTACATCTGGTTTGACCGGATCGCTACAGAAAGTCCATGTGCCTGCAGGCCTTCGCTTTCAGCCAGTGCAATTGCCGCTGGCCCGATTTTGGCAAGGCTTTCCGGTGTACACTTGATCAGCGAGGAACGCTTGACGAAGTCCAGAACCCCGAGACCGGAAGAAAACCGCGCCGAACGGGCAGTTGGCAGAACGTGGTTCGGCCCGGCGACATAGTCACCAATGGCTTCTGGCGTGTAGCGCCCCAGGAAGATCGCACCTGCGTGATGAATGTGTTCAGCCAGTGCGTCCGGGTCATCCACCGCCAGTTCCAGATGTTCCGGGGCGATCCGATCCACAAGGGCCGGAGCCTGCGACAGATTTTCCACCAAGACAATTGCACCAAAGTCGCGCCAGCTTGCGCTTGCGATTTCGGCACGCGGCAATGTTTCAAGATGTTTATCAATAGCCTGCTGCACACGACTGGCAAACTCGGCGTCATCAGTGATTAAAATCGACTGTGCAACCGGGTCATGCTCGGCCTGCGACAGAAGATCAGCTGCTACCCAGCTCGGATCATTGCTGCCATCCGCCACCACGAGGATTTCGGACGGACCGGCAATCATATCAATACCGACCTGACCGAAAACGCGACGCTTGGCTGCGGCAACAAAGGCATTGCCCGGACCAACAATCTTGTCGACTGGCTTGATGGTTTCCGTGCCATAGGCGAGTGCTGCAATCGCTTGCGCACCACCGATACGATAGATTTCATCAACGCCAGCAATACGGGCTGCGGCCAGAACAAGCGGGTTCATTTTGTTGTCCGGGGTCGGCACCACCATGACAAGGCGCTGAACGCCAGCAACCTTTGCCGGAATCGCATTCATCAGAACTGATGAAGGATAGGATGCAAGACCACCGGGAACATAAAGACCCGCCGCCGAAACTGCCCGCCAGCGCCAACCAAGCTCAACCCCGGTTTCGTCCGTATAGCGTTCATCAGCAGGCATCTGTTTGGCGTGATAGGCACCAATACGCTCTGCCGCAAGCTTGAGCGAGTCCAGCAGGTCAGTTTCAATATTTGCGATCGCAGCGTCGACTTCGTCCTTCGTGACGACCATGCCCTTGGCATCGATATTGAGGCGGTCGAACCGGTTGGTATAGTCACAAACGGCTTCATCACCACGCGTGCGAACATCGGCGATGATGTCGGCAACGGCCGCATCAACATCGGCATCCGATTCGCGTTTCATGCCCAGCAGCTTGACGAAGTCTTCTTCAAAGCTGGCGTCGGTAATGGAAAGATTAAGCGGCATTTACTACCTCGGAGAAACGGTCGATCCAGGGCTGAATATCGGTCGGGCGGGTCTTAAGGGCCGCACGGTTCACCACCAAACGCGATGTCACATCTGCAATATGTTCAATCTCGCGCAGGCCATTGGCCTTAAGGGTACTTCCGGTCGATACAAGATCAACGATACGACGGCAAAGTCCGAGTGTAGGGGCGAGTTCCATCGCGCCATTGAGCTTGATGCATTCTGCCTGTACACCGCGGGCTGCGAAATGCGTGCGTGTAATATGCGGATACTTGGTAGCAACCCGGACATGCGACCAGCGCGACGGATCATCACCGTCAACCATGTCTGCCGGTTCGGCAACCGCGATGCGACAATGCCCGATATTCAGATCAAGCGGTGCATAGATGTCAGGATAATCAAATTCCATCAGGACATCGTTGCCGCAAACCCCGATATGGGCGGCACCAAAGGCAACAAAGGTTGCAACATCAAAGCTGCGCACACGAATGATATCGATATGCGGATGATTGGTGGAGAACCGAAGCGCACGGGATTTCGGATCATCAAATGCCGCTTCCGGTTCGATCCCTGCGGATCGGACCAGTGGCATCACCTCGTCAAGAATGCGCCCCTTTGGCAGGGCCAGCACCAGCTTTTCGTCACTCATAAATCAGTCGCCTTACGCGTTTGTCTGTCGTCCGGATCGTTTTGCGATCACAGTCCGGCCAATCAGGCCGGAACCCGGACACGTTCGATCTGCGCCCCGCAGGCCGCAAGTTTTTCTTCCAGCCGTTCATAACCACGATCAAGATGGTAGACACGGTTAATAACTGTCTCGCCTTCGGCTGCCAAGCCTGCAAGCACCATTGATACCGATGCACGAAGATCGGTGGCCATGACTTCGGCCCCGGAAAGCTTGGCACTACCGCGCACGATCGCAGAACGGCCATGCACATTCACATCCGCCCCCATACGACCAAGTTCGGGCACATGCATGAAGCGGTTTTCAAAAATGGTTTCGGTGATCATGGATGCACCATTGGCAACCGACATCAGCGCCATGAACTGTGCTTGCATATCGGTCGGGAAACCCGGATAGGGTTCGGTCATGACATCAACACCGCGAAGGGTTGCACGGTTACCGCGCACTTTCATGCCGTTTTCGGCTTCCTCGATCTCGACGCCGGCCTTTCTCATCGCATCAACAAGACTTTCGATCAGATCCATCCGGGTGCCGGTAAGTTCAATCTCCCCGCCCGTGATGGCAGCAGCAATCGCATAGGTCCCGGTCTCGATCCTGTCGGGCACAACCGAATATTCGGCACCATGCAGGCGCGGCTTGCCGGTCACTTTCAGGGTGTCGGTACCAATGCCTTCGATCTCGGCCCCCATCGCAACCAGGCAATGAGCAAGATCCGATACTTCGGGTTCCCGCGCGGCATTGGCGATGGTGACAACACCGTCGGCAAGGGATGCCGCCATCAGGGCATTCTCGGTCGCACCAACCGAGACCTGCGGGAACAGGATATGACCGCCCTTAAGGCCTTCTGGTGCGCGGGCTTCGATGTAGCCCTCGGTCAGGTGGATTTCCGCGCCCATGGCTTCCAGCGCCTTGAGATGAAGGTCAACCGGACGGTTCCCTATGGCACAACCACCAGGCAGGGAAACACGCGCGATGCCGCACCGCGCAACAATCGGACCCAGCACCAGAACCGACGCACGCATTTTGCGAACAAGGTCGTAAGGTGCGGTTGTGGACGTGATTTCCTTAGCGGTCATTTCCAGAACGCGACCTGTGTGGCCGCCATTGGGCGCATGACCGTTCAGATGCAACGCCACACCATGCTGGGCGAGAAGATTCGCCATCGATGTGATGTCTGCCAGATGTGGCAGATTTGAAAGGGTCAGCGTTTCATCTGTCAGCAGAGCCGCTGCCATTAGCGGAAGGGCCGCGTTCTTGGCACCGCCAATTGCAATTTTTCCCTGCAACCGGCGACCACCGGAAATCTTGATCTTGTCCATTCAATCCTCTTTGTGCTGCGCGCATAAACGCAGCAAACGCGCGTCTTGGCATGTCAATGCCAGATTGGTTGCCATGCCTTTATCACAGACGCGGCAATGTGACACCTTTTTGGCCCATATATTTCCCTGCGCGATCCGCATAGGAGGTATCGCACTCGCTTTCGGCTTTCAGGAAAATGAACTGGCATGCGCCTTCATTGGCGTAAATGCGTGCTGGCAAAGGTGTCGTGTTTGAAAATTCCAGCGTCACATGCCCTTCCCATTCCGGCTCAAGCGGTGTGACATTGACGATAATGCCACAACGGGCATAGGTCGATTTGCCAAGGCAAATCACAAGCGTGTCGCGCGGGATGCGGAAATATTCCACGGTGCGCGCCAATGCAAAACTGTTGGGCGGGATCACACAGACTTCGGTCTGACGATTGACGAACCCGTCATCAGAAAATTCCTTGGGATCGACAATGGCCGAGTCGACATTGGTGAAAATCTTGAACTCGTCAGCAACACGGGCATCATAACCATAGGAACTGACACCGTAAGAAATGACACCGTCACGTTTGAAACCGTCGACAAACGGCTCGATCATACCTTTTTCCTGCGCCATCTGGCGTATCCAGTGATCCGGTCTTACCGACATATTGCCATCCCCTTGTTGCGAAAAAGTCCCAGTGCTTTTCAGCATATTCGGTTTTACCCGTGCGACGCCCCCAAGATCAACCAAACGATATGCTCGGGCGCACTTTCTGCTAGTCCCGCCCTCATCGGCATTTCGGCCGTCATAATCTCCATCCCGTTCACGAAGCGCGAACATCAGGAGGCATGAACGACCTATTTGTCTGCATTCTTGTCCGAAACAGAGTCGTTCTGCGTTTCCTTGCGCGAGCGCTGCTGTTGCTTGCGCTTGGCCAGATTGGCGCGAAGGGCCTCGGCTTCACGCTTAAGGCGCTCTTCATTTACCGCTGGGCGGATGTCAGATTTTTTTGCTGTCATGGTCCGATTTGGGTTTCTCGTTCAAATAGCCGGTTCATTCCTTGGGCCTGTTATAAAACAGCAGGCGAAAAATTACAGCCGATCTTGACGAAAACAGGGCGAAAAGCACGGTTGTGCAATCATTCGGAAAACTTCGCATATTTCGGGCTTGACCAATTACTGATACGTGGCCTATAACCCGCCCGCACCGCATGGGGCATACGCTGCTGTAGCTCAGGGGTAGAGCACTCCCTTGGTAAGGGAGAGGCCGGGAGTTCAAATCTCCCCAGCAGCACCATCCCCCATCGATTTGCCTGATGATATCGGGCTGCTGTAGCTCAGGGGTAGAGCACTCCCTTGGTAAGGGAGAGGCCGGGAGTTCAAATCTCCCCAGCAGCACCATTTCCCCGGACTTGTTATTTGAAAACTGTGTTTATGCGTTCAATCTGCATAAATGACATTTTGCGCATCTGCTCCGCAGATATGCTTTCCCGAAAAGTCACAGAATTATCGCTGGATAAGAAACCGCAACGAAAAGATGGTCGGGTCGACTTTAAGTGTCTTGTGGCACACGATGGCAAGGATCATCGGGTAACCCGCCACAGACAGAGCAGCAACAACAACGCCCCCCATCATGCCGATCTGGGTCATTGCTAGTACAAGCCCGATCACAGTCAAACATGCCCAGACTGAGACTATTTTGGTCATCGCCCGGTGAATGCCCGTCATATTGAGCAAGGCAACACTTGGCCCACAGGCAGCCTGCAGCCCGTATGCAACAAGCATCACGCGCAAATACGGAACAGCTGCCCCATAGTCACTGCCGAACAGGGACAGTAACTCGGGTGCCAAAATGAAGAATGCACCGCAAACAGGCACCGCCACCAGCATCGAGAAACCTGTCGCCCGCGATACCAGAGACTGCAATTCCCAAGTATCGTCTTTGGCCATCGCCGTGGAGAGAAACGGTGCCACAACTGAATTCACTGCAGTCAGTGCGAATGCAACCAGCATCGCCAAACGAATGACAGCCCCAATCTCACCAGCATCAAATGCCGAGAGCAATACACCGGCAAGAATAACTGGCGACTGATTGAGCAAAGCGATGGCAAGCTGGGAGAATAGAACATTCAATCCAAGCTGCAGCCAAAGGCGAATATCGGCCATGCCGGGATTAAAGGCACTTGTCCACCTGATATGGCCGCCCCTGACAACAAGGAACAGGGCCGAGAGCATTGCGACAGCAAGTGCAACCGCATAAGCGCTGACCACTGTCAGAAGGCTGAGATCGCCGTACACCCAAAAATAAAGTGTCAGAAGGCACACAGAAAAGACAAGCGGCCTGACGACCGCCTCGCCAACCACCGCACGCGACACGTTGGCATCTGCGCGAATGGCACCTTGCAAGACGGCCATTATCACCGCCAAGGGCAAGCAAATGCCTGCCGCGAAACCGATTTCAAAGCTGTAATTTCGGAAATGGACGAGAACAACTGCAAGGACAATACCGCCGATAATCGACAGAATAGCTGCAAAGGCCAGGACAAAGCGCTGCATGCCGCTGACAAGATGCCGCTGCCCTTCCTCCCGATATTTTGGCAGAAACCGCACAATAGCGGTATCCATGCCAAATGTTACGACAGGAGCCGCCGAGATAATCAACCCGAGTATGACTGAAAAGAAGCCGAAAAGATCCTTGCCGCCATACCGTGAGATAAACACGCTGGCCAGAAACATCATGCCCGCCGAAAACGCGTTGGCGAACAGCACGAAGATCGCGGCAAATTTCACATCAGTTTATCCGTAAAAGGACCGGTACCATTCAACAAAGTTACCAATCCCTGTTTCGATTGACGTTGCCGGCTTGAAGCCAACCGCGTCGGTCAGGGCATCGACATCGGCATAGGTTGCCGGAACGTCACCATCCTGCATCGGCAACATGTTCTTTTCGGCTGTCTTGCCCAATGCCTTTTCGATCGTCTCGATCATATACATCAGCTCGACCGGGCTGTTATTGCCAATATTGAACACCCGATAAGGTGCCGAGCTGGTAGCAGGGTCCGGTTTCGCCGAGTTCCAGTCTGGATTTGGTTGTGCGACAGAGGAAATGCAACGGTAAACACCTTCGACGATATCGTCGATATAGGTGAAGTCGCGGCGCATCTTTCCTTCGTTAAACACATCAATCGGACGCCCTTCAAGGATGGCCTTTGTAAACAGGAACAAAGCCATATCCGGACGACCCCAAGGACCATAAACCGTAAAGAAGCGAAGACCGGTGGTCGGCAAACGATAAAGATGGCTATAGGTATGGGCCATCAGTTCATTGGCCTTTTTTGATGCCGCATAAAGGCTGATCGGATGATCAACATTGTGATGAACGGAAAATGGCATCTCTGTATTCATACCATAGACAGAGCTGCTCGACGCATACACCAGATGCTTCACGCCATTATGACGGCAACCTTCGAGGATATTGGTAAATCCGACCAGGTTGGAATCGATATAGGCATGCGGATTTTCAATCGAGTAACGCACACCGGCCTGAGCAGCCAGATTCACGACATAGGTCGGCTTTTCGGTGGCAAACAGGTCTGCAATACCTTCGCGATCTTCAAGATCCATGCGCACAAACTTGAAACCGGACTTGCCTTCAAGACGGGCGAGACGCGCTTCCTTAAGGTTAACGTCATAATAGTCGTTGACGTTATCCAGTCCGACAACCGTTGATCCCTGCTCAAGCAATTTAAGACAAAGATGCGAACCAATGAAACCGGCAGCACCCGTGACGAGTACTTTTTCGTTAGCGGGAATAACAAAGTCGGACATATGTGTATGAATTCCTGATTGAACGGAGCACAGCGACCATCACGATATCGCCGGGATTTGGCTTTTCTGATAGCAGCAAGCCCCGGATAGCGCAAGGTATCCGCACCCCTTGTTTACAGGCAAATCCGAAACAAGACTCAGAACGCGTTTTCTGATACTGTGATCAAGATGAATTCTTGTTTCAAAATCGAGGAAACATATCTGGACCAATGATTGCAGCTGGTCAAACCATAGCAAATCCGAATAGCGGCGGATTGGGCATTATCCTGAATGTTCGGGAAATTGCGCAAACGGCCGACGGGCGTGTTTTGGCCGAATATGAAGCCGTCGAGGTCCAGCGCCAATTGGCAAAGGGCAGCGGACTTTCACCTTATGCCATTGCAGGTGAAGGTGCCGATGGTGCAAGAACACGTATTGTCGATCCAAGAACCCTGACCGAAGCACAGGCCGTTGCAGGCGGCGTAAGCCGGTCTGAATATCGCGACGCACTGAAAGCCAGCGACGATAATAGCAACAGCCCCAACGCGCCCTCTGATGGCACAGACCTGGACCCGGCAGAAGAAGCTGTGGTGTCACAACTTCAGGCCCGCGACTCAGCCGTCCGTCAGGAAGAGGAAGCTCACGCTGCGGCCGCAGGCCCCTATGGATCTGCACCACAATACACTTATCAGATCGGCCCGGATGGTAATGCATACGCCATTGGTGGCCATGTGGATGTCAGCGTCTCCTTATCAGGAAGCAAAGCTGACCGAGACCGCGCTTTGGCAACTTTACAGAATGCGGCGCTTGCACCAAATGCACCGTCTGGTGCCGATATGGCAGCCTTCCGTCAGGCCAGCCTGCTGCGCGCAACAGGCAGCCACGAAAGCAGAGCATTCTCGCCGGAAGAATCCATTAGTCAGAATAGCCGTTCCGGAGACGACATCGCGCGGAACGTTTCAATCACGGCCTGATTCCCGACCTTTTGAAACACCTTCTAACCTCCCATATACTATGCATTATGGGAGAACATATTGACTCTCGATCAGATTAACCTATCTGATCGAATAGTTGAGCCTTTCAGAAACTATCCTGCCGTTTGACACAACCCCGGTTTTGTTGAATGCTGCGCTCGCGTCCGGGGGGGACGCTTGAATTGACAATCTAACGATCGCGCGTAACCGTCTCTTGAGCACGGGGAGCGTTTCCGAAGCCAATCACCAGATGTCAGAGCTTTGGACAAGAACGGGTACTGCATAAAAATGAACATCCTGCTAGCAGACGACCACGATCTCGTCAGAGACGGGATAACTTCCTTTCTAAAACTCGCAGCGCCGGAAGTAGAAGTCGCGCAGGCGAAGGATTTCGCAGAGGCACTTGCCGTCGTTGACGGCGAAACGGACGTCGAACTGACAATCCTTGATTTGAACATGCCGGGGATGAATGGTCTTTCGGGCCTGACCGTCATGCGTCAAAAACATCCCGAAATACCGGTCGTCATTCTTTCGGGTTCCGTCAAGAGAAGCGACGTTCTTAATGCACTGGAACATGGTGCATCGGGTTATCTGCCCAAAACGCTTTCGGGAAAATCACTGATCAACGCTTTACGCCTTATCCTTTCGGGTGAGAAATATATTCCGTCGGCATTGCTTGAGGATGACGGGTCACAGATCCGTCCAGGTGAAATTGACCTTGATGGTCTCGCACCGGACAATCCCCTGCGTCAATTGACCAACCGTGAACGCGAAGTTCTTGGTCTTCTGACAAAAGGTCTTTCCAATAAGGAAATTGCAAAACAGCTCACGGTTCGTGAAATCACGGTCAAAGTACATCTTACAGGTATCTTTAAGAAGCTTGGCGCAGCCAACCGTACCCAGGCCGTAAAAATTGCCATGCAGCTTGGCTGGGAAGCATAGGCAGCATCGTTGCAATTGCAAAGAACTGGAAAAGCCCGGCTATGCCGGGCTTTTCCTTTGTCTGCACAACAGAAAACTGGCTACATTTGCCCACAGACTTCTGACAACTCGTCAAGAATTCCCAGAAGTTCCTTAAGATTGAGCGGTTTTGACATCACCATCACCGGCGCATCAGCACCATCGTCATCAACCGGACGTTCGGCGTCACCGGGATGCCCCGTCATTACAATCACCGGCAATGCAGGATCACGGCTTCGCAGTTCTTTGACCAGCGAATTACCATCCATCTGAGGCATACGGATATCGGTAATCAGGATATCGGGTTGAACAACACCGGCTATCGCCAGGGCATCTTCACCGTTGCTTGCTGCCGAAACATTATAACCCTGTGCTTCGAGATACCCCGAAATAATCTCCATCGCATCAATCTCATCGTCAACGACGAGTATCCGCGTATTCTGGCGTGCCGCAGTATTTGAAGATGTATCATTAAATACCTGCTCGTCGGGGATATCAGCGAAAATATCCTCCGACACGTCCCCGAAACTCACAATCGGAAGAGTTACCTCAAAGCAGGCCCCGTCCCCCTCGTTGCGCACATCAATCTTGCCATTCATTGCTTCGACAATCCCGAAACTGACGGAAAGGCCAAGCCCCGTCCCCTTGCCTACATCCTTGGTTGTAAAGAATGGGTGGAACAACAGATCTATGGCAGCTTCGGGCACCCCCCCACCGTTATCATTCACAGCAAGTTTCAGAACCTTGTGGTTTTCATCAACCATCGCACTCAGTCGGATAAGTCCGCCAATGCTGCCATCATCACCATTCTCGTTGATCGCGTCGCGCGCATTGGTCAACATATTGACCAGAACCTGCTCCAATTGAACCTGACGCCCTTTGACCAGACATGCCTGCGCGGGCGGTACAACCTCGATCATGATGCCTGATAAACGACAATCATGCTCGATCATGTCAACGGAGCGTTCCACCGCCTTCATTGGATCGAATGGCACAAAATCATCATCATCCGGTCGGCTATAGATTTGCAAATGTTTGATGATCTCTGACATGCGTTCCGTCTGGCTGCTGATCAAGGACAACCTTTCGCGCTGAAACGCCGGTTTGACAGCCTCCAGATCATATTGCAATGCGCAGGTATCTGCGGCCATGCGGATCACATTTAATGGCTGATTCATCTCATGGGCAACAGAGGCCGCCATCTCACCAAGGGTAGCAAGTTTGGACGTCTGAACAAGCTGCCGTTCAATTCTGCGTTTTTCGGTGACGTCTTCAGCCAACATGAGCATTGCGGGCGCACCTTCATGTGTAAACGCAATGGCCGAAACTTCCAGTTCGACGTTATCGCCGTCCGGACGCTGACAAATGATTGTAAAATCAGCGCGTCCACCATACCCGTCCTGATAACGTGCAATATATTCACCCAGCGTTTCCTTGCTGGTCGGATGCACCATTTCCATGAAAGAACGGCCAACCAGTGCGGCACTATCCTCCGCCCCAAGAATGGAAAGCCCCTGCTGGTTGATATAAACGATTTCCTCCCCGCTCAGGATCGAAATCAGTTCAGGTGCAAGTTCAACCAGCTTCCGGTAACGTTCCTCACTTTCCTTGAGCGCACGCTCCGCACGAGAACGTTCAATAGCATAGCGGATTGAACGGCGGATGGTGCGTCCATCAGGAAACTCCTTTGTCAGGTAGTCCTCCGCCCCATGTTGAAGGGCTTCAAAAGCAAGCTCTTCATCCTTGTGCCCGGTCAGGACAACAACCGGTGCGGTATTGGCACAACTGCGTATCTGACTGATGGTGGCAACACCTGATGAGTCAGGCAAAGTCAGATCAAGCAGCACCACGTCAAAAAGCGCGTCGGGACCATCGCCATTCAGTACCGCCATCGCCGATCGAAGGTCGCTACGGTGTTCGATGTCAAATGGTTCTCCGGTTTCTTCCAGAAGCGTTCGCACCAGAAAGGCATCGCCGGGGTTGTCTTCAACAAGAAGAATTCGAAACCGCTGCTCAGGCATCGTCATATTTTTCCAACTGTCAGATTGGCAGTTCCCGAACGGATGCTAGTTCCCCGGGAACTGTTGATTCTGCAAAGATTTGATGACACTAGCAATCTTGTACATCAATCAAAAGCCGACCTTTGACTTGTCCCTTCAATATCCTTTCGCCCCAAGGAAGAATATCGGAAAGAGCGACCTTTGTCGTTGCAGCAGCAAGATGATCCTTTGGCAGTTCGCTGGCAAGACGTTGCCATGCCTTTATACGGGTTTCATAGGGGCACATCACTGAGTCAATGCCGATCAGTCGAACCCCGCGCAGCAGAAACGGAATAACTGTTGCCGGTAAATCCGGCCCGCCTGCCAACCCGCATGCTGAAACCACACCATGGTATTTCATCTCGGACAAAACATGGGCGAGTGTCGTGCTACCGACACTGTCTATTGCACCAATCCACCGTTCCGTCAAAAGCGGTTTGCTTGTGTCCGTCAACTCGTTGCGATCAATGATGGTTGTCGCCCCAAGCTCGCGCAAATATGCGTGGGTTTCTTCACGCCCCGTAGATGCAGCAACCCGATAGCCAAGAGCAGACAATATGGAAACGGCAACAGACCCGACGCCGCCAGCCGCACCGGTCACCAGCACTTCACCATCTTGCTTGGGCGAAACGCCTTGTTCTTCAAGGGCCATAACAGCAAGCATTGATGTAAATCCGGCAGTTCCGATAGCCATGGCCTCTGCACCGTCAAGCCCGTTTGGAAGATGAACAAGCCAGTCGGCCTTGACGCGTGCAAATTGTCCATAGCCACCCCAATGCGCCTCACCAACCCGCCAGCCGGTCAGCACAACCTCATCGCCCGGTTTGTAGCGATCATCACTTGATGAAACCACCTCGCCCGAAAAATCAACACCGGGTACATGCGGATAGGTTCGAACTAGTCGTCCCAAACCGTTCAGGATCATTCCATCCTTGTAATTAAGGGTCGACCATTTCACCCGAACAAGGACTTCACCCTCGGGCAGGTCGTCAATTTCAAGGGTTTTAAAACTTCCAACAACAGATTTATCCTGCTGATCCAGAACCAGTGCACGGAACGTCTCGCCCATGGGTTGCCTCCATCAATGATCATTTTATTGATCAAAGTTAGTGGTCCGCCGCAGGCCAGTCAAATACACCATTGGTAAAGGGGGCTTTAGTCTGCAGTGTCAAAGGGATCAGTTCCCTGACAAAGTTGCGTTTTCTGCACTGCCAAGAACTAGAATTAAAATCACCACGATGATCAGAAGACCAAGATAAAGATATACCCTTCGCGATGATGAAGCTGCATCTGATTCAGCCGGAACAATATCGTCCTGCACTGCTGGTGGCAAACTACGATAAGACAACCAGCCCAGCAACGGGACAATCACAATGTCATCAAGCCAGCCAAACCCGACCAGAATATCGGGCAACAAATCAACCGGACTGATCAGATAAATCAGTCCGGCAAGCAGCAATAGCTTGGATTTCAGGCCGACATCCCCACGCATCAATGTGCGCAGCATATTGGGAACAATCATCCAGACTGAAGGTCCGACCCTAGGCATTCAATGCCCCTTTGACTGAAAAGTTACCCCGCATTCAGGGGGCAAGTGTTTCAAAAACGTCCTTTTGCGGGGCATGCCCCAACACATTGGTCTGATGCCAAAGCGCATAGAACAGAAGATGCCAGCAAGCAGCAGCTTCTCTCTTGCCCGGTGTTGTGAACAGCTTCTCAACAGCG
The DNA here is from genome assembly GCF_054901115.1 of Thalassospira sp. SM2505. Taxonomy (NCBI): domain Bacteria; kingdom Pseudomonadati; phylum Pseudomonadota; class Alphaproteobacteria; order Rhodospirillales; family Thalassospiraceae; genus Thalassospira; species Thalassospira sp. SM2505. Next base: position 1,524,819 of record NZ_CM142731.1, on the reverse strand, counting down.
GCTGGATCAGCAATCTCAAGCACACCGGCCTGATGAGCCACTAGCGGGCCAAGACGGTTACCCTTGTTTGCAATCCACTCGCCAACCGGCACCGTAAAGCCGCGTTTTTTCGCAAACGGGTGCGCCATTGGCAGACACCGCTCAAGCCAGCTCCGAAGCAGGAACTTGCCAACCCCTTTACGGACCTTGAGGCGATCGGGCAATTGATAGGCAAAATCGGCAACGGCAGGGTCCAGGAATGGTGTCCGCCCTTCAAGACCATGTGCCATCAACATCCGGTCAAGCTTGATCAGAAGATCATTTGGTAGCCAATCCGAACAATCCACGGCCTGTGCCACGGCGAGGCGCGAGCGTTTCCCTCGATTTTCTCGGCTTTCCGATGCGGCAATTCCGTCGCGCCAACCGTCAAGAACACTGGGGCGGAGGACATCAATCTTGTCAAAGGTTCCCTTGGAACGCATCACACGCCCACCCAGCAACAATGGACGCATTACGGAACGATATCGACCATATCCACCAAACAGTTCGTCTCCGCCCTCACCGCACAAAACCACTTTGAAGTCGCGTGCAGCTTCGCTGGCAAGCTTGTAGGTCGGAAGGATCGCATAATCGGCAACCGGGTCATCCATCCGCGCAGCAACTTCGGGCAACAACGTCCAGAAATCACTTTCAGAGAACATGACCTCAATATGATTGGCATTGCACGCCTTGGCGACCTCACGTGCAATGTCTCGCTCGTCATGGACGCTGGATGCTTCAAAGGCCGCCGTATAAGCCGTTACCGGTCGTTCATTCAGACGATGCATCATGCCAAGCAACGACGCACTATCAATACCACCGGACAGGAACATGGCATAATCAACGTCTGATCGTTGATGCAATCGCACTGACTCTTCGAAAACGCGGTCCCAGTCGCTCAGCGCGGCGTCGAGATTTGTTCCAACGGCACCGCGGTCTCCCAGAACCTGACGACGACGACGATCAATAATCCGTCCATTGTTGAGGACAATGGTTTCCCCCGGAAGCAAACGCTTGATCCCGTCAAAGATCATGTCACTGCCGGTTGTAAACTGAACCTGCAACAATTCGGCACGTGCGTCATCGCGGACTTCGCGAGCAACCAGTCCGGCGGCAATCAGTGCCTGCGCTTCGGATGCAAAGGCAAAGAATTCGGGGGTTTCAACATAGTAAAGCTGTTTTATCCCGAATGGATCACGACACAGCACAACCTGATTTTCAATCACATCATGAATCGCAAAGGCATACATGCCACGGAGCTGGTCAAAACCCCCGATATTATCCCGTGCGTAAACTCTTAGTGCCGTTTCGCTGTCAGAACGCGTCTTGAAGCTTGCTTCACAGAGGCTTTTTCTAAGTTCGATATAGTTATAGATCTCGCCATTGGCGATCAGCACACTGCCGTTCTCATGATATAGTGGCTGATCTCCGGTATCGAGATCAATGATCGCAAGACGCGTCTGGATGAAGCCGACCGGTCCTTTGACATAACGCCCGTCACCGTCCGGGCCCCGATGGCCCAGCGCATCACGCAGACGATCCAGAATTTCGGGATCAAGTGTTTGCTTGTCCTTGGCGATATAACCGGCAATTCCGCACATTAACGCGCAACCTCGTCAAAGAAAGTCTTGTATCGGGCAACCACTACGTCTTCGGTGAAATCCGCCTCAAAGGCGGCGCGACCATTGGCTGACAATGTGTCGGAAAGCGTCTTGTCGTCAAGAACTGTACGAAGATCACGGGCCAGTGCCGGCACATCTTCAAGCGGAGAAAGCAAACCGCTCTCCCCCTGTGTAATCAACTGAACGGGCCCCTGACTTGCCTGTGCGACCACCGGTTTTCCGTTTGCCCACGCTTCGATAACCATGTTGCCCAGCGGTTCGTGGCGCGACGACGCACAGAACACATCACATGTGGCAAACAGATTGGCCACATCGCGCCGCCACCCCAGCAAACGCACACGATCTGCAACGCCGCATTCGCCAGACAATTTCAACAGATCATCTTTTAGATCCCCTGCACCCGCGATCCATAGATATGCATCCGGCACATCGACCATCGCACGGATAAGGGTATCAAACCCTTTGTTTTGATGCAGACGTCCCAATCCAAGAACAAGCGGCGCATCTTTCGGGGTGTTGAACTCCGAACGATCAATGGCAATCCCCGGTGTTGCATCAACAAAGTTGGGCAAATAGTGGGTCCGATCAGACGGCCAGCCTTCGCGCACAAGATAGTCGCAAATATCTTTGGTATTGCCGATCAGATGATCACAATCCCGGAAATTCTTGAGTTTGTAATAACCGCCAAGTCGCGCAACCTTGGTGAAGTCACCAGATGGTGTCATTCGGCTGGCACGGTTCATCCATGTCAGAACGATGCGTGGCTTGTGCTTTCTGATCTGTTGGCGCAATCCCCAGGGTGTGCGCAAATCAAATCGCCCACCAAACGGCAACTCATCAAAGGATACCCCGTTTGCGGCCAGAACCGGATTACGCCCTTCATTGGGGCGGACGACACAGTGCTGGTCGACACCCGCGCGTTGAAAGCCGCAGGCCAGTCGCACAAAAAATTCCTCAGCACCGCCGAACGGACTGCCCGCCATGGTTTGCAGCAACATGGTCATGCACTGGTCTCCAACTGAACCTGCTTATTCTTCATCGTAGCGGGCTTTTAGATAGGAAATCATCGGGAACAACGCCGCCAGAAGTGCAATCAGGAAACCCATCCCGCCTTCCCTATATCCCTTGCGCGAGACGAAGCAGCGCCAGAAACGCGAAAAGATACGGCGGAAATTATGGGAAAATGTGCCGATGTTTCCACTTGCCCGCAAATCCGCAGCCCGTGCACTGCTGTAACTGTCAAGACGACGGATCATGTCCGAGATATTGCGATCAACAAAATGGACCAGCGCACCGCTAAGCTTAGGCCCCTGACGTCCTGTCATGTTGATTGCAGGATGAACCCTCTGGTCACCCCAAACCTTGTACCCCTTGCGGAACAAGCGCCATACCGCCGAGGTTCCAAAGGAGGCACCCCATCCATAGCGTACCAGTCGCTTGCCAACGTAATTATCGACCGGGATCAGATAGCGATCATATGCTCCACTATTAACTGCCTCCCGAATTGAAAGGGCGAGTTCGTCATTCACATGTTCATCGGCATCAAGTTCGAAAATCCAGTCGCCAGTTGCCTCTTCAATTGCCTTGTTACGACGATGTCCCTCGATATCCCAGCTGCCAACAACGGTTTTGGCACCAAACTCCCTGGCTATATCTTCGGTTCGGTCGGTACATTTATCGCAAACGACAACGATCTCGTCGGCAAAGGTGACCTTCTCCAGGCACGCTGCCAGACGCTTTTCCTCGTTGTGGGCACACAGAACAACAGAAATACGGGGCATGGCATCAGTCATGATTTTTTCCTGAAAGGCGATATTCGGAAACCAGCTCTGCTGCCGCTTTGACAACTTTTTCGACCGGCAATGTTTCCATCAGGTTTTCCTGCGAGAAGCGGCTGGTGCGATTTTCGATGATCTTGTCGAAAGACCAGTCAGTTCTGATCGCACGGCCCCATTTGGCATATGGTCGATAGTGTTCATCACGCGACGGACCAAACAGGCCAAGTGTCGGACACCCGGACGCTGCTGCCATATGCATCAAGCCGGAATCATTACCGATATACAAGTCCGCACGTTCCAGACAGGCCATAACAGTCAACAGGCTTTCCGTGCCAAAGATTTCAGATCGCCGGTCTTCCGGTACGGAGTTGATGACATCTTCAGCCATATCACGTTCGTTAGGCGCTCCCACAATCAGAACATGCGCGCCATCAAGCACGCCCCCCTTGGCCGTCAGGGTCGAGATGGCTTCGACAAACCGTTCCGGATGCCAGGTCTTGCCTACCCAGTTTGACGTCGGCCCAACAACCAGCAACGGTCTTTCCGTTCGTGGCAAAAGCGCATTTGCGCGTTCGCGGCTTGCCTCATCAATCCAGACCTTTGGAAAAGGGGGAGGCGACACATTGAGAAGCTCACCAAGCTGTTCCACGCGATGGAGGCTGTCGTCATTGCCTTTGAGCACCACCCGTTTGCTGCCCGGAAGAACATAGGCCGTGGCACTGCCGCGCAGGTCAACAATCACATCCCACCAGTTCAGAACAACCGACTTCCAAAGCTTCCACCAATGCCCTCCGCGCTTTTGCTTGGGCATCTCAATGATGCGATCAAGGTTCGGGACCGCCTGGAAAATCGGGGCGGCAACCGGCCCGCAAGCAACGGTTACCCGAACGCCCGGATATGTTTCGACATAATGGCGCAGGACCGACGTTGAAAGGACAGCGTCCCCCAAACGGTTCGATGTGATGAACAGAAGGCGCACGGTTTAAAGTTTCTCCAGCTCGCCTGCAACATGGATCCATTCCCGGCGATCATTGCGGGCCGCCTCGGACTGGCTGGCAAAGAACGAACGATCTGTCAGAAGCTGTGTGGTGATATTGCCATAAGCCGATTCATCGGGAACAATATAACCGGTCTTTCCATCTTCGATCCGGTTCCTGGCAATCCCGCCATAGGATACCACCGGCGTTGCAGCACCAAGTGCATCGACAATCCATTGGCCGACATGATCCGTGCCGTATTTCCCGTGATGAAGGAAAACACGCGCATTGGCGACAGTCTCGGCCATATCGGCTTCGGGCTTGGGATGAAGAACCCGAACCCCCTTGTCAATCGCGCCGCGGACAAGATCAATAATGTCTTCAGAAACATCATCATTCTCGCCAGCCATGGCGCTAAACAGATCATAGGCATAGACTTCAAGGATCGCCTTGGGTGCCTTTGGCGCGACATAGGCATCCCAGATACGAATGATCTGGGCGATACCGGTTTTGGTGTTGGCCACCGTTACCGCAAGCTCGTCACGCGATTCAAACGCCCAGTGCATGTTTGATGCCATGGTAAAGGCCGATGTCGCGCCAGGCTTGACCACAATCGGCTTTTTGGCGAGTTCTGCATCAAAAGCCTTGGCCTGTGCATCGTCGCTGAAGATGACCTGAACTTTCTTTTCCTGAAGAACCAGACGCACTTCATCCGCATTCAGTCGCCCAGGATCCCCATCGAACCATAGAACAATCGTTGCACCAGCCGGAACCGAGGGATGGCTGAGCAAGGCAGGATCGCGCCAGACAATAACGGTATCGACCGCATCGCCACCAAATGGCGGCAATTCGGCATCAAGTTGTCGCCATGCTACACCGCTTGCATCCTTGTCGATCCCGCCATTGCGGCGCGCTTCGACCTTGTGACCACGGGCAACAAGGGCCTCGGCCAATGCGATGAAGGCGCGTTGGCAAGTCCCCAGCGGGCGGGCTTCACGATCCTTCGGATCAAAGCCGATTGACTGTTCAAGCATCAAGATTTTCATAAGTTTGGTTCTAGCTGCTCGGAGGCGTTTTATGAAGGGTTTTCTTGCATATGGATATGGCTTTATCCCTGAGACAGGCCTTGCGAAATTTGTACGATTGCCCCACATTTCGCCCAAACAAATCCGACAGATCGGAGCCGATAAAATTATGAGTGAGTCTTTCTACGCCATCCTGACGGATCGCGCCGTCATCCGCGTCAGCGGGCCAGATCGCGTAAGCTTTTTGCAAGGACTGGTATCAAACAACATCGAAACCGTCTCGGCAACCAGATCGGGCTATGGTGCCCTACTGACACCGCAGGGCAAATTCCTGTTTGATTTCTTTGTCTATCGACAGGATGAGGACAGCCTGCTGATTGAATGTGAACGCGGTGAAAATGGCGAACGTGCGGCTGAACTGTTCAAAAAACTGCGCATGTATAAATTACGCGCCAAAGCCGAACTGACCGACGTTACCGACAGCTATGACGTCATTGCCGTATTTGGCAAGGATGCGCTGACCAACCTGTTTACCGACACAACAGCCGGCACCACTGGACGCATTGCCGATGGTATCAAGGTCGTAGACCCGCGCCTGGCTGCGCTGGGTGCACGCATCCTGCTTCCCAAGAACGAACTTGCTGAAATGGCGGCAATCGGCGCGACTGAAAGCACCACCGAAGCTTACCACAAAATGCGCGTGTCCCTTGGCGTCCCCAATGGCAGCGATGATCTGGAAATCGAGAAATCGATCCTGCTTGAAAACGGTTTTGAGGAGCTTGGCGGCGTCGATTTCAAAAAGGGCTGCTATATGGGGCAGGAACTGACCGCGCGCACCAAATATCGCGGTCTTGTGCGCAAACGTCTATTGCCGATCACGATTGATGGCCCGACCCCCGACGCAGGCACCATCATCATGAATGGCGACAAGGAAGCCGGGACTATTCGGTCCGTGCATGGCAATGTCGGGCTTGCGCTGATCCGCCTCGAACGGGTTGGCGATGATGCCGAGCTGCATGCAGGTGATGCCAAAATCACGGTTTCCGTGCCTGACTGGGTCCAGTTGCCAGAAACCGCCGCATAACAATGCTTTGGCGAACCTGACTTTAGCCAGACAGAATATCTTTGCCACGGGTCCCGAATTTCGGGGCCCGTTTCACATTCGGGCCTGTTCGAAAGGGTAGATCCCCCCTATGTTAAGATCAGAATGAAACAGGTATTTACAATGAAACTGCGCCATGCCGCGCCCTACGTGATCGCAATGTTCGCAGCATTCTGCGTCATCGTAGCATCCCCGCAGCCAATTTCTGCCAAGCAAAAACCGCCCGGTATCAGCGACAAACCGGTTTCGGACATGTCGATCGCAGATACCAGTGCCGAACTGGCAACCATTACGCAGGTCTATAACCGTAAAGGTAACGAGATCAAGCAAATGGCACAGGGTGTATTGTTACGTTTCTATCCGCAGAAAATAGTACCCTGTGGCTCGATCGTGACCTCGGTAAGCGACTGTATTGAAAATGAATGGCCTGATCTGAGAGATTATCCGGGACATTTTCTGGGTGCTGGCGAAAAGCCAAGCCTTAGTCCAACGCTTGCGCAAGCGCGCATGACCGAAGAGAACTATTTCGACGCAGTTGAACGCGTCAATATGCTGCTTCGCGCGGTGCGCTATGAAAGCACGCTCAAGCCCGAAGAACGCTATCGCGATCACCTTGATGAAGTCATTGCGCATATGACCGATCTGCAAGAAGCCGAATTCCACCGTGCCATCCTGTATGAAAAGATGTTCAAGATCGGTGGAATCGTCCTGTTATTACTCGGTCTGTCGGTCGGCGGGATGCTGGTGATGAAGCATATCGCACAGCGCAATGATCCGAATTCTGAAATCGGAAAAAAATAACGGCGGCAAGTTTCCCTGCCGCCGTCGGAATTTACCTGTAACGATCTTACTTGCGCGCAAGGGCCGCCTGCGCAGCAGCCAGACGTGCGATGGGCACGCGGTAAGGGGAACAGGAAACATAATCCAGTCCCTGTGCCTCGCAGAAGGCAATGGATGCCGGATCGCCACCATGTTCGCCACAGATGCCAAGCTTGATGTCCTTGCGGGTTGCGCGACCGCGCTCGGCGGCCAGTGAAACAAGTTCACCAACTCCGTCCTGATCAAGGGATACAAACGGGTCACCTGCGAAGATGTCCTTGGCAATATAGGTATCAAGGAAACGCGACGCATCATCACGCGACAGACCAAAGGTGGTCTGGGTGAGATCATTCGTCCCGAAGCTGAAGAATTCGGCTTCTTCGGCAATCTCGCCCGCACGCAGGGCCGCACGCGGCAATTCAATCATCGTGCCGACAAGGAAGTTCAGCTTGGCTGATTTCTCCGTCTCGACATCAGCAGCAACCTTGATGATCGCGGCTTTGAGGATCTCAAGTTCCTTCTTGCCGACAATCAGCGGAATCATGATTTCCGGGATCACCGGATCTCCGCCATCCTTTGAAACTTCGATCGCTGCTTCAAAGATCGCGCGCGCCTGCATTTCATAGATTTCAGGATAGCTGATACCAAGACGGCACCCGCGATGACCCAGCATCGGGTTGGCTTCGGCAAGATCAAGCAGACGGCGTTTTACCACCGCCTCGGACACACCGGCTGCATTTGCCACCTCGGCGATTTCGGCATCACCATGGGGCAGGAATTCATGAAGCGGCGGATCGAGCAGACGGATCGTCACGGGAAGCCCCTTCATGATCCGGAACAGATCAATAAAGTCCTGACGCTGATAAGGCAGAAGCTTATCGAGGGCAGTACGACGCCCCTGCTCGGTTTCGGCCAGGATCATCTCGCGCATGGAAATGATACGTGCCGGGTCAAAGAACATGTGCTCGGTACGGCAAAGACCAATACCCTCGGCCCCGAAACCACGTGCGGTTTCGGCGTCATCAGGTGTTTCGGCATTGGTGCGAACTTTCAGACGACGCACTCCATCGGCCCATTCCATCAGCTGGGAAAAATCACCAGACAGATCAGGCTTAAGGGTGGCGACCTCGCCCAGCATGACTTCGCCGGTACTGCCATCAAGGGTGATGACATCCCCTTCTTTCAGGGTTACGCCGCCGGAAATCATCGTCTTGTTGGCATAGTCGATCTTGACTGCACCAGCGCCACAAACGCAAGGCGTCCCCATACCACGTGCCACCACGGCTGCGTGACTGGTCATGCCACCGCGAGATGTCAGAATACCTTCGGCAGCATGCATGCCAGCGATATCTTCGGGGCTGGTTTCAATACGCACCAGAATGACCTTGCGGCCCTTGTTTGAAACCCATTCTTCGGCGGACTCGGCCGAAAACACAATCTGACCTGATGCTGCGCCCGGCGATGCCGGAAGGCCCATGCCAACGACCTTGCGTTCGGCATCCGGATCAAGGGTCGGGTGAAGCAACTGATCAAGCTGTGCCGGATCGACACGACGCAACGCATCTTCCTGCGAAATCACACCGTCACGGCACATTTCAACCGCGATGCGAAGGGCAGCCTTGGCCGTACGTTTACCCGCACGGGTCTGAAGCATGTATAGTTTGCCCGATTCAACGGTGAATTCCATGTCCTGCATGTCGCGGTAATGGGATTCAAGCTTGTCACGGATATCGCAAAGCTCGCCAAAGACACCCGGAAGGGCTTCTTCCATCGACGTCAGATCAGAACCGGATTCTTCGCGTTCAATCTTGGTCAGCGGCGCCGGGGTACGGATGCCCGCAACCACATCTTCGCCCTGTGCATTGATCAGATATTCACCGTAGAAGCGGTTTTCACCGGTCGACGGGTTGCGCGAGAAACAAACACCGGTCGCGCAATCATCGCCCATATTGCCAAACACCATGGCCTGAACGTTGACTGCCGTTCCCCAGCTTGCCGGGATATTGTGCAAGCGACGATAGGTGTTGGCACGCGCATTCATCCAGCTGCCAAATACAGCCCCGATCGCGCCCCATAGCTGTTCGCGCGGGTCCTGCGGGAAGGGTGCATCAAGCTCGCTCTGGACTTTCTTTTTGAATTGCCCAACGACTTCGGCCCAGTCATCGGCACCCATTTCGGTATCAAGGGAATAGCCCTTGTCTTCCTTGTGCATCTCAAGGATTTCTTCGAAATGGTAATGGTCAACACCCAGAACAACATCGCCATACATCTGGATGAAACGGCGGTAGCTGTCATAGGCAAAACGACGATCACCGGAAACCTTTGCAAGTCCTTCGACGGTTTCATCATTCAGACCAAGGTTAAGGACCGTGTCCATCATGCCCGGCATCGAGGCACGGGCACCGGAGCGAACCGAAACAAGAAGCGGGTCCTTCGCGTCACCAAACTTGCGCCCGACCAGCTTTTCAACAGCGCCGAGCGCGTTTTCAACTTCGGAATCCAGACCAGCCGGGTAAGCACGGTCATTGTCATAAAACGCCGTGCAAACTTCGGTTGTAATGGTAAAGCCGGGCGGAACAGGAAGTCCGAGATTGCTCATCTCGGCAAGGTTCGCGCCCTTGCCACCCAGAAGTTCACGCATATCCGAACGGCCTTCGGCGCTACCGCCACCGAAACCGTACACCCATTTGGTCATCTTGCCTTTTCCTCATCTGGTCAAGGCCCCTTTGGGCCTCCCCGGATGGGGAAAGCCCCGCAACCTTGACCTATTTATGACTCGATCTTCGAGAAGTCGGCAATGTCATGCAACGCAGTGCGAATTTGTGCCAACAGCTTGAGACGGTTGGCACGTTCGTCTGCATTGTCACTATTTACCGTGACCTTTTCGAAGAATGCATCGACCGGTTCACGCAACCGCGCAAATTCGGTCATAGCCGCGGCATAATCCTCGTCACGCAGAAGTGGCAGGGCCTTATGCCGGACATCAATGAGCGCCTCATACAGCTTGCGTTCTTCTTCCTCGCGCAGAAGAGATGCGGAAACATCCGCGTCATAGGACATATCGTCCTTTTTCTCTTCGATGCGCAGAATATTGGACGCACGCTTGTAGCCGGCCATAAGGTTGACGCCGCTTTCGCCAGAGACAAAATCGGAAAGCGCTTCAACACGGGCCAGCAGGCGGACAAGATCGTCCTCGCCATCCAGCGCGAACACAGCAGACACCAGATCATGGCGTACACCCTGTTCACGCAGATGGACTTTCAGGCGGTCAGCAAAGAAGGCCAGAAGGTCTTCGACCGCCTCGTCACGACGAATGGCTGCCGGGTACTGGGAAACCGCGAATGCGAATGCGCGACGCAGCGGCACACGCAACCCGTTTTCCAGAACCAGACGGATGACACCCAGTGCCGCACGACGCAGCGCGAACGGGTCTTTTGAACCGGTCGGCTTTTCGTCGATGGTAAAGAACCCGGCAAGGGTGTCGAGCTTCTCTGCCAGTGCAACAGCAACAGAAACCGGGGCAGTCGGACAGTTATCCGACGGACCGGCAGGTGCATAATGTTCCGCAATGGCATTGGCGACTTCCGGGGCTTCGCCATCATTCTCGGCGTAGTATTTACCCATCAGTCCCTGAAGTTCAGTGAATTCGAACACCATCTGCGACACCAGATCGGCCTTGCCGATCTCGGCCGCACGGTCTGCCAGTTTGACATTGCAATTCGGAATATCGGCAGACAGTTCACGCGCGAGGCCACGAAGACGCAAAACACGTTCTGCAAGCGACCCAAGCTTGGCGTGGAAGACGATGTTATCAAGTTTCGGCAGACGCGATTGCAGCGTCACTTTCCGATCCTGATCCCAGAAGAACTTGGCATCATGCAGACGCGCACGCAGAACACGCTCGTTACCAGCAATGATCTTGGCATTGTTGTCAGCAGTTACCATGTTCGAAATCGTGATGAAGCGCGCGGCAAGCTTGCCGTCCTTGTCTTCAACAACGAAATATTTCTGATGTTCACGCATCGAGGTTTCAAGAACTTCGCGCGGGATATCCATGAACTGGTCATCAACCTTGCCCATAACCGGCACCGGCCACTCAACCAGACCACAGACCTCTTCGAGAAGACCGTTATCTTCCAGAAGCGTGAACCCTTCGGCGGCGGCCAGGTTCCTGGCACCATCAAGGATGACCTGCTTGCGCTCTTCACGGTCAAGCATGACCTTGGCGGCGCGCAGTTTTTCCTTGTAGTCCGTGCCATTGGCAACGCTGAATTCAGCCGGCGCAAGGAAGCGATGACCACGAGTGCTGTCACCAGCCGTTACCGGGCCATAGGATACCGGGATCACCTTGCCGTCAAACAGGCACAGGATACGGTCAAGCTGACGGACCCAGCGTACCTTGTGATCGGCCCAGCGCATGGATTTCGGCCATGGCAAAACTGCCATCGCATCTTCAATACCCTGTTTCAAAACTTCTTCAGTTTTGCGGCCTTTCTGTTCGACGATGGCAAACAGGAAGACACCCTTGGGGGTTTCGCGCTTTTCGCACTGCTCAAGGGTTACACCATTGCCCGCAAGGAACCCATTAATAGCTTTTTCCGGGGCATCGGCGCGTGGTCCTCGACGTTCTTCACGCACATCCAGCTGTTTCAAAGGCAAGCCATCGATAACTAGCGCCATACGACGAGGAGTAACAAAGGTTTCCACCTTGTCGTATGTCAATCCAGCACCATTTAGCCAACCTGTCACGGTTTCAGCCAGCTTATTGATGGCATTAGCCTGCATGCGGGCAGGAATTTCTTCGGAAAACAGTTCAAGCAGCAACTCGGCCATAACTTATGCCCCCTCTTTCAGATGGCCGCGCGACCGCAGCCACGCTTCGCAGCAGGATTTCGACATGTCACGAACACGACCGATATAGGCCGCACGTTCGGTAACCGAAATTACGCCGCGCGCATCAAGAAGGTTAAAGAGATGGCTTGCTTTCATAGCCTGCTCATAGGCCGGAAGTGCCAGACCGCGTTCGATATTCACCGCACACTCGGCCTGTGCATCCTTGAAGTGAGCAAACAGCATATCGGTGTTCGCGACTTCAAAGTTATAGGTCGATTGTTCAACTTCGTTCTGAAGGAACACTTCGCCATAGGTTACACCCTGACCGTTGTAATCAAGGTCATAAACGTTTTCCACGCCCTGGATATACATCGCCAGACGTTCCAGACCATAGGTCAGCTCGACCGGGACCGGGTTACATTCATAACCGCCGACCTGCTGGAAATAGGTGAACTGGGTGACTTCCATCCCGTCGAGCCAGACTTCCCAGCCAAGGCCCCATGCACCAAGGGTCGGGCTTTCCCAGTCATCTTCGACAAAGCGGATGTCATGGGCCATCGGATCAATACCCAGATGTTTCAGCGACCCAAGATACAGATCCTGCGAATTGGCCGGTGACGGCTTCATCAGAACCTGGAACTGGTAATAATGCTGCAAACGGTTCGGGTTCTCTCCATAACGACCATCGGTCGGGCGACGGCAGGGCTGCACATAAGCCACATTCCAGGTTTCCGGACCAAGCGCGCGCAAGGTTGTCGCGGTATGGAAGGTACCGGCACCGACTTCCAAGTCATATGGCTGCAGGATGACACAACCCTGATCAGCCCAATAGCTTTGCAGTCGAAGAATGATTTCCTGGAATGAAGGGGGACGTTGCGACCCGTCGAGCGCCATGGCGCGAACTCTCTATTACTGTTGTCTATAAATTTAGAGCGGCAAGCTACCGCCCTGCCCCCTCGCGGTCAAGAACGCAAAAGCCCTGAGACACGCTGAATTTGCAACCCTTGCATCCCCGCCAACCATCTCATACCGCATCGCAGCAATATAGATCGGCGATCAGAGCGGGAATTCCAAGCAAAATCAGGGCAGTTTCACCCAAAGTCTTACACATCCCGATCAAACGGGTTTTGTCCGGATAACTTGGGAAAAAAGCAGAAATCAGGCATCGCAACGATGCGCGCTGCCTTCGGCATGGTAAACGCCGCAATCGGGGCACTTTTCCATTTCCTGGGCGACAGAACCCGATTGTTCTTTTTTATGGTGGCGGGTTTGCTTGGGCTGCTCATTTCTGGAAACCTGCTTGGCACGGTTAAACAGCTTGAAGCCTTGCCAGACGACAACGATGACCAAGGCCGTAAAAATGATTTTCGAAAAGCTCAGCATGTCCGATCCCAAAGCACCATGATTTCTGCGGCAAAGACCGCAGCCATGTCGCACTTATATGCAAATATGCACAAATTAGAAACCGGGCAATGGTAAGGGATTGCGCAAAAGTTCATCGGTTTGCGGCAAATAGGTGCCCGCAGCATCATGAAGAACAAGTCCGCGACGCAAGGTCAGCGGTGATGCAACACCTTTTCTGGCTTGAACAATCACACGCAGCGGTGCGTCCGCGTCGGCCTTGCTCCAGATCGGATAAACTGTCATGTCCCCGGCCCGCCCGTGCAAAAGCCCGATGATCCGGTCAAGATGATCTGCACGGTGAACAAGGGTAATGCGCCCCTTCTGACGCACCATCTTCAAACAGAACCCGATCCAGTTTTTCAGATCCGCACTGCCTTCCTGATGGGCCGTGGCACGGCTTTCATTGGCCGGACGCGTACCCCCGGCGTAATAGGGCGGATTGGAAATAACCTGATCAAAGCTTTCAGCAACCAGTGGCAGACTTGTGTTCTTGATATCACCGTGGATCGGAGTCACCCGATCAGCCAAACCGTTTTCCATCACGTTGCGACAAAACAGCGCATAGAGATCGTCTTGCAGTTCAACCCCGGTGACCTTTGCGTTTTCAAGACGCTTGGCAACACAAAGCCCGGCCGATCCGACAGCTGCACCAACATCGAGAATTTTCTCATCACGATGGGAATTGACCGACACAGCAGCTGCCAGCAACACCGCATCAACGGCAGCGCGGTAACCGTCAACAGGCTGTTTCAACGTCACCGACCCGCCCAACAGATAATCGTGGCTTATCCGGGCTTCGGGGAAGTCGGGAACTTCTATGGTTGCAACTGCACTTGCCATCCGGTCAAGGGTCCTGAATGTCGGGTTATTCCTGTGCCATCGCGTCACGCGATGAATCATTGGCAGCGTTATGGGCATCCAGATCGCGTCTGGCAATATCGAGAATGTATTTCGCCCGGCTTTCTTCTTCGTTATCGACCATCAGGCGACGGGAAAGTGCGCCGATCGATCCTTCAAGGATGCTGGAGTGATAATCAAAAATATGACTGGTGATTCCTTCGTCCGCCAAGACCGACTGGGCCCAGCTCAGTTCGATCGGATCATTGCTGCGAAAGAGTCCGATCATATGCTTTTCCCCTGAAAGTTTGCAGCTCCGGCGCCCCTACACCTTTGGATCGGGCTCACAAGAACTGACGATATGTAATATAATGTAGGGGTTTGCAGACAGGTTTTTCAAAATTCTACCGACAAAACCGCAATTTATCGCAAGATTCGTGCATGCCCTGATGACATTTGTCCACTTGACCATGATGCCTTGGCCTATCTATGTTGAGGCCGCCTGGTGTTATTTGCGATCTTCGCCGAATTCAGGCAGCGAAGATGCCCTTGAAAAAGTCGGAATACAGCGTGACCAATACCGCACCGCAGCCTAAGACTCAGCCGAGCCTTGATTCACTGGTCAATCTTGTTGACGCCGATATGAAACGCGTCAATCAGGTGATCATCGACAATATGCACAGCGAAGTCGCCCTGATTCCGCAATTGGCTACACATCTTGTCGCAGCAGGTGGCAAACGCATGCGCCCGATGCTGACATTGGCTTCTGCCCGCCTTTGCGGCTATGGCGACGGTCCCGATGCGGTTGATCTGGCGGCTTGCGTTGAATTCATTCACACTGCAACCCTTCTGCATGATGACGTGGTCGATGAAAGCCAGCTGCGCCGTGGTCAGGCATCGGCAAATGCCCTGTTTGGAAACGAAGCAAGCGTTCTGGTCGGTGACTTCCTGTTTGCGCGCGCCTTTGTCGTCATGGTCAAAACCGGATCGCTGCGCGTTCTGGATATTCTGGCTCAGGCATCCGCCGTCATTGCCGAGGGCGAAGTTCTTCAGCTGTCGACCGCCAATGACATGAGCACGTCCGAAGAAGCCTATCTTGAGGTCATTACTGCCAAGACGGCTGCCCTCTTTGGTGCCGCGTCCCAGATTGGTGCCGTGATTGCCAACCGTTCGGCCGAGGACGAGGAAGCCCTTCGTCTGTATGGCATCTATCTTGGTACTGCCTTCCAGCTGATCGACGATGTTCTTGATTATTCAGCACATCAGGCAACGCTTGGCAAAACCGTTGGCGATGATTTCCGCGACGGCAAGGTAACACTGCCGGTGATCATTTCCTATGCCAAGGGTGACGACGAAGAAAAAGCATTCTGGCGTCGCTGCATGGAAGACCAGAATTTCGAGGAGGGTGATCTCGACCGCGCCCAGACCCTGATCCGCAAATATGATGCACTGGACGCATCAATGGATCGCGCCCGCGAATATGGTCAGATGGCGATTGAAACACTGTCACGCTTTGAAGATGGCGCCATCAAGGATGCCATGATCGAAGCCGTGGAATTCTGTATTTCCCGCCCTTATTAAGGGCCATACCCATATTGCATGCCGGGGTCGTCCGGGTTTGACGCAAAAATATCTTGCGTCATCTTCCAGAAACCAGTATCACCCGGCTTCGCAGAATGACGGAGCGTAGCTCAGCCTGGTAGAGCACTGTCTTCGGGAGGCAGGGGTCGGAGGTTCGAATCCTCTCGCTCCGACCAAATTTGATAGAAATATCAAGGTCGTACGCCCCAGCAGAAATGCTGGGGCGTTTTTCGTTCAGGCATTCCAGACACCGTACCTTTGCACCATTGTGGATGACACTGGCACCTGCTGCGCCCTATTCCTCAAAGGTGACATCATATTTCTGCAGGAAGAATTGTTCTCTTTCTCCCTTCATCGCGATGCGCCCCTCATTCCATATCCTGATAAGTTCATGCCTGCGCTCGTCAGGCATTTTTTTCGAAAAGATTGCTCTTTCGACCAGCTTCTTTTCCAGCCCCGGTCGCACAACCTGCAGATCATCATTCATGCCCAGACGATTTAAAACATACTGAAGAACCAGTTCGTTATCTGCATACAGATCAACACGGCCTTCCTTGATCATGGTGAATATCCGGTCCACCACATCATCGTAGCCGGAAATCACTTCAACGAATTCGGCGTTTTCCGGATTATCGATATAGTTTTGATAATCGATACTGGCCGCACTGTAATCCCAACCGGGGCCAGTCGCCACGCGCTTGCCCACTATTGATTGGACACCGTCATAGCGCCAAGGATCGTTTCGACGGATGACGAAGGCCGTTGTGTAGGCAAATGTTTTTTCCTCGGCATACACGACATCCTTTTCCGCCTCTTTGACATATACGTATTCCGGCAACATATCGCAGCCGCCATCCGCAACCATGGCGATCCCGCGCGCCAAAGGGACTTCGTAATATTCAATACCATAGCCTTTTGACGCGTATATTTCGTCAAGCATATCAATCACAACACCACGTCCGGCCTCGCCATCAGCAGGAAAGATCGTCATCGGCGCCCACTGATCGTAGCAAACCTTGAGCGTATCTGCCCGTGCAATGCCGGACATACCAGCAACAAGAAGAACTGCCATCAGGACTGACAAAGGCCTCACGTTTTTACATTTCAACACGGTCGCGTCCCTTTTCCTTAGCACCGTAAAGCTTCACATCAGCCTGTTTAAACAGTTCCTCGATAGAAGCATCGCCATGACGGGACGACGAAACACCAAGGCTTACTGTATAGGTGATTGTTTGGGCATCAACTTCCAGCTTGGCCTCGCCAATTGACTGCCTTAGACGGTCGGCAAGCCTGACGGCCTCATCAATACCTGTATCCGGCAGGAACACTGCAAATTCCTCACCGCCGAGACGACCGAAAAGGTCGCTTTCACGCAGCAATCTTTGAACCGCTTGGGTGAAGTGAATAAGAACCTGGTCACCAGCGAAATGACCGTATGTATCGTTGATGATCTTGAAACGGTCCAGATCCATCAGAATGAATGACGCAGCTGATTTATCTGAACGCGCCTGAACAAGCATTTGCCTCGCCGTTTCAATAAAGCTGCCACGGTTCAGCGCCCGGGTCAGAGAATCATAAGCCGCAAGGTCGCGCAGCTTGTCATTAAGGACCTGTAGTTCCTCTGTCCGCTTTGCGACGGCTTCCTCAAGCCACATCCGCTTGCTCTGTTCATCCTGGAGCAATTTATTCTGCGCGTTTTCCATCGCGCAGAGCATCTTGTTCATATGCTCTTGAAGCTTGCTGATTTCGTTTTCTTCAACAACGGAAAGTTTGATGCGCTCCCTGCCTTTTTCACCAAGCTGGACCTCGTCAACCTGTGACATCAATTCTTTCAATGGCTTGGCAAGAAAGCGGTCCAGCGCCCAAATGAACAACAGGAACAAGACAGTCAGTTTGACAATTGCCGTAATCGCAATCAGCGCAAACCCGAACAGGACACGGTCCAGAACCACCTGAGAAGACGAGTAAAGTTTAAGCGTCCCCAACGCTATTTTTGTATTGTTCAGAAGCCATGACAGTTCAGATTCCGTGTCAAAAAGTGACAGTGGGGCTGCACCTTCCTCATATGACCGCCTTGAGACAAGAACCTTCGCGTTATTATCGAATATATCGACACCAACAATAATTGGCATCTTGAGAAGCCCGACAACAAGTGCGTCGAGTTGCTTTTGATTATATTGCCATAAGCTGGTTGCAACAGAGTCCCTGACGGTTTGTTCCAACTGTTCCAGTTCGCCTTGGATCGAGTCCTGCGTTTTCAGATATTCAGTGAGAAACTGCCCACCTGTCACAAGAGCAGACACCCCCAAATAGATGGAGAAAATCACGCGCATCAATTTTTGAGACAGATTCTTGGGACGAATAAAACTGGTAAACATAGAAATCAAAACTTCCCGACAAACTTCAGGCTTTAGCGAATCTATCTGTCGCCCAATCACTACAGGCGTTTCGAGCGCAACTTCGAATATAATGTGTATGCAATGTTAGGCGAGCTATTTGTAACTCGTCTGGCAGGTTATCCTGTTTCGCTGAGAAAATCGGGAGTTACCCGCTTCAACTGCGACGTCTCCAGTCCGCATGCAAACATGACGAACACGCCCCCAACTGTCAGTTGCCGTCTTGCCCGTGATCTTGTTCTGTTTTGCCCCAGAAAATCACATCCCGCAGGCGATTTTATTTCATCCCCCAACAACCCTTATGCGAAGCAAGGCAACTGATCGAATTTTTTCCCCGAAACAGCCGGATTATGCTTGATCCGCCCGAAAAGAAGGGCTAAACATCCGCCCACTGACGGAGCGTAGCTCAGCCTGGTAGAGCACTGTCTTCGGGAGGCAGGGGTCGGAGGTTCGAATCCTCTCGCTCCGACCATCAGTCGGGCGGTCTTTCAATGAAAGACCGCCCGTTTTCATTTCAGCCAGGCTTAAGCCCACCGTTCATCGTGACGGGTGCTTGACACGGGCGTCATTCGCCGTGCTTGAAGACAATTTTGCACCCGCAAATACCGGTCGGGAAAATCGGGCCTGTGATGGTGATGGCTATTACCCGACCCTATCCATACCGCTAAGCACCCCCACCCTCCGAGTATTTTCTTCCCCGATTCCATACGGCAAAAAGCCGTCTCCCCCCTATTAAATTCGGTCAAACAACAAATTCTTCCAGCTTTCTAGGGTAGTAACGGCTATACCGCTCAACCCCGCAGGAAATACGCAATTCAGTGCGCATTTCCTACTTTTGAATAGTGATGCAAGTTATTTTTCACGCAACTGCAAAGATATTTTCTTGCGCAAACGGCGAAACAAACTTGCTCATACTTGCGAAATACGCTTATGCTTCGCCCTGCAACATAAAGATCGGGGAGAAAACCGCCCCAATAATAAAAGCAAAAGGCGGTAGTCGGCCTCACGTGGTATTACCAATTTCGGACTTCTTAGGGAGGAAGACGAATGACTTTTTCTAAATTGCTCAAGTCGGCAACCTGTGCCGCTGTTCTTGCTGCAGCTGCATTCTCTGCTGCGCCGTCTGATGCAAATGCTCAGGAGCGTGTTCGCTGGAAAATGGGCTCCACCTATCCGGGCAGCCTGACCCAGCTTGGTACGCTTGGTAAACGTGTTGATGATAAAATTGACGAAGTTTCCGGTGGCAACATCAACATCAAGTTCTATGAGCCGGGCGCACTTGTTCCTGCACTTGAAGTTTTCGACGCTGTTTCAACCGGGTCGATCGATGCAGCTTTCTCCACCCCGGGTTACTGGGCAGGTAAAGTTCCGGCACTTCAGCTGTTTGGTGCCGTTCCGTTCGGTCCGCAGGCTGGCGAATATCTGGCATGGGTCAAGTTTGGCGGCGGTCAGGAAATCTTTGACAAGCTTTATGCCGAACATGGCATCAAGTCGCTGTTCTGCGGCCTGATCGCACCGGAAGCTTCGGGCTGGTTCTCCAAGGAGATCAACTCGGTTGAAGACCTCAAAGGTCTGAAAATGCGCTTCTTCGGTCTTGGCGCAAAAGTCATGGAAAAGCTTGGTGTTTCGACCCAGCTTCTTTCGGCTGGCGACATCTATCCGGCACTTGAACTCGGCACCATTGATGCAACCGAATTCTCCATGCCGGCAATTGACCTGAAACTCGGCTTCCATCAGGTCGCCAAGTTCTACTACTTCCCGGGCTGGCACCAGCAGTCCACCCTGTTCGATCTGATGATGAACAAGGAAAAATGGGACGCACTGGACAAAACCCAGCAGGCCCAGATTGAAGCCGTATGTAACGACAACCTTGCTTATGGTTTCGCTGAAGGTGAAGCAATCCAGTTCTCGGCTCTGAAAGAGCTGCAGGAAAAAGGCGTCAACATCAAGAAATGGTCGCCTGAAATGCTCGACGCAATGCGCGGTGCATGGGAAGAAGTTGCTGGTGAGCTTTCGGCTGAAGATGCCAACTTCAAAATGGCATATGACAGCCTCCAGGAGTTCCGTGCGAACTACAAAATCTGGAAAGACATCGGCTATCTCGATTAATCCGACAGGTCTGACTGACTGCTAGGCAGTCAATAAGAACAAGTCTCGGCAAGGCCGGGTGCCAAGTGCTCCCGGCCTTGACCGCGAATAAAAGACCCGGGAGACTTTCTATGGAAGCGCTATTAAAATTCAGTGACGGCATTGATAATGTTGTTACCCGTGTGGGGAAACTTGCAGCACTGCTTGCAATACCACTTATGTTCGTCATCATTTATGACGTGATCCAGCGCAAATTTGGCGGACAGGGATCGATCAAGCTTCAAGAGCTTGAATGGCACCTCCACACCGGCCTGTTCATGCTGTGCTTTGGATATGCCTATGTTCGTGATTCCCACGTTCGCATTGAACTCATCCGCGACAATCTGCGTCCGCGCACACGCGCCATCGTCGAAATGATCGGCGGTATTGTCTGCGTATTGCCGTTCTGCGCACTGGTTATGTATTTCGGTTTCGATTTTGTTGCCCGGTCTTTTGAAAACCACGAAGTTTCGGCGGCAACGACCGGCTTGACTCATCGCTGGATCATCAAATCCACCATTCCTATCGGCTTTGGCCTTCTCGCCATGGCGGGGCTTTCGATCTTCCTGAAATGCTTCGTCTTTGTCTTTGGTCCGACCAACCTGCACAAGCGGGCCGGTTACTATGTCGGAACTCACCATGCAGATCTTGGCGACATCGCCAAGATAGAAGACTAAGCGGAACGGGGATAATTCCAAATGGGTAACTTCTATATCGAAGACTGGTTTCCGCTGTTCATGTTTGCCTCTCTCGGCATTCTTGTCTTCACGGGGCTTCCGGTAGCATTTGTCATTTCGGGTATTGGGATCGCCTTTGGCTTCCTCGGAATGGCCTATGACGTTTTCTCTTTTATTGAATTTTTCAATATCGTTTCACGTATCTGGGGCGGCATCTCCGAGAACATGGTGATGGTTGCCGTGCCGATGTTCATTTACATGGGTACGATGCTTGAAAAAAGTGGCGTTGCAGAAGACCTTCTGGAATGCCTGAACATGCTCCTGCGCAAGGTTCCAGGTGGTTTGGCACTGTCTGTCACCCTGATGGGGACGATCATGGCCGCAACCACCGGCATTATTGGCGCATCGGTTGTGATGATGACCCTTCTGGCCCTGCCGGTCATGATGCGTCGTAACTATGATCCATCCCTTGCCACAGGAACAATTGCTGCATCCGGTACGCTGGGCATTCTGATCCCGCCATCGATCATGCTGGTTCTGATGTCCGATCTGTTGTCGGTTTCAGTTGGCAACCTGTTCCTTGCAGCCATCATTCCGGGACTTCTTCTGGCAAGCTTGTATACGGTCTATATCTTTGTCCGTTGCCAGATTAATCCGTCATTGGCACCGCCCCTTCCAGAAGGCGAAGCCGTTCACGGCATGGATCTGGTGCGCATGATGCTGCGCAGCTTCCTGCCGCCGGTCTTCCTGATTGTTCTGGTGCTGGGTTCCATCTTTGCCGGTTTTGCAACCCCCACCGAAGCCGCAGGCGTCGGTGCGGTTGGTGCGACCTTCCTGGCGCTGGTTAAAGGCCGTCTGAAATGGCCGGTTCTCAAAGACGTTTGCGAACGCTCTGCGCTGACCGGTGCGATGCTGTTCTTCCTGTTTGCCGGTGCGACGGTATTCTCCTATGTGTTCCGTTCGCTTGGTGGTGATGATCTTGTCATTGACCTTGTCGAAAGTGCCGGTCTTGGTTCTTGGGGCATTCTGCTTTTGCTGATGATGATCGTCTTCATTCTCGGCTTCTTCTTTGACTGGGTTGAGATCACCCTGATCGTTCTGCCGATCTTTGCACCGGTCATTGCACAGCTTGATTTTGGCCATCACCTTGATATCGGCGGCATTCAGGCAAGCGAAGCACAGATTCTGACCTGGTTTGCGGTGCTTGTTGCGGTGAACCTGCAAACAAGCTTCCTGACGCCTCCCTTCGGGTTTGCCCTGTTCTATCTCAAAGGCGTGGCGCCAAAATCGATCTCGATCCAGCAGATTTACAAAGGCATCATTCCCTTTGTGCTCTTGCAGGTCCTTGGTCTTATTATGGTGATGTATTTCCCGGAACTGGCATTGTGGATGCCAAATACATTCCTTGAATAAACCGGACAGATTTCTTATCAGGCGCTGCTTTCGGGCAGCGCCTTTTTTGTTTGCCTGATGATCAGACTGTCAATCAGCTTGCCAAAACAAAACCGCCCGGATCAAAGATCGGGCGGTTCATAATGTGATAGAATGATGATCGAGATTAATTGTGCAAAGCCCGTTCGCTTGGCAATTGCAGCATGCGGCCCATCAGATAATCCACATCGTCGGAATCAAATTCCACACCAAGATCACCATACTGGGTCAGTACCCGTTCGATCATCCGGCGTGAATAACGTTCCTTGTCCTGCTCCCCCCCGTCAAAGGTTGTCTCACGGGCAACTTCAATAGCAGCACGCACACCCGGGAAGAAATGTTCGGGAAGCTTGGCCTTGTTGTAGATCGCCTCAAGACCAAAAGGCCCGCTGTCATGAATGAGAATGCGGGTATTGATCAGCGATACACCTGCCCGCTTGGCAAGGGCCGCTTCAAAGAATGAAACATCCCCCATGCACAGGGCCCGCAGGATAAGACCACTGGTCAGGCGGTTATTGGCATAAAGATGTTCGACAAGCAATTCGACATCGCGATCTTCTACCCCCTCGCCCAGAAGGCCGATGGTGGCACTTTCCTGCGATTGGGTCATGACGGCATTTACGATGCCCTCGGGGATATGCCCGCGTGAAATCAGTTGTGACCGCATGCGGTCAGACACCAGCGTCACCAGTCGTTCTGCAATCGTGATCGGCAAATGATTGCGTTCGATCATTGGCTTCTGGATGCGTTCGTTATCGCCGAAGTCGGTAACGACCTTCTGTAGCGACACTTCGCTGATCTCGGCCCCCTGGTTCGACATAAGGTCGACCATCACATCTTCATGGCCGATATCAACAAGCGTTGCCGAAACAATTTCCGAAACATAGGCACGCGACGCAATGGCGCGCTGCTTTTCAACACTATCGGCATTGTCGCCGATGATATCGACCAGATCGTCGTCGTTGAGAACTTCGGAGAATTCAAGAACCGGAAGAGCGACTTCATCAACGTCGCGCGCCAAAGTCGCTGCCACGTCATGAGGAACAAGTGGTGTCTGCGCGAGGTTCTTTGCAAGCGCCTTGCGCACGCGGACCTCGGCATCGCGGATCATCAGACGAAAGATATCTTCAGCCAGAACACGTTCACTGTCAGAGAGCGTATCTGTGGAAAACTCACGGCTAATCTTATCGGCTGTCTCAGCACGGTTTTGCCCTGAAGGGTCCTGAACCAGCTTATTCAGATCGTCTTTTGTGATACGTGGCAATAGATATCTCCTGGCACGCTTCTCAACTGGCTGCCAATTTACATATGCACATTATACTTCTGGCAATAAATCGACAAACATATTTTCCCCAAAACGGCGACAAGTTCCTGATTTTCAAACATCCTGCGGTTCCCGTTGCCTGCAAAACCGGCAAGGATGCAGTTTATCAGCCCTGCCGCCAGATTTTATCGGACAACCCCGTTTGCACACCCCACATATTCAGAGCATCAAAGGCTTTGCCACGTCGAATTGATGAAGCTCAAGAACCCCATATGTCTGATATGGTAAATGTCATCGTGATTTTCCAATATCGGACACGAATGCTATTTTTTCGATGCGAAGCCGGTTTTGTTGACCTGCCGTTTACCCGATGGGATGGTAGTCTGAAGCGAAGAACCCTGATGAATAACGAACCAGGAGAGAGACCCATAATGACCTATTTGCGCAAACTTTCTTTTGTCGCCAGTTCTCTGGTCATCCTTGCCGCGACACCGGCAATTGCCGGCGATGCTGCCAATGGAGAAAAGCTGTTCAAACGTTGCGCTGCCTGCCACAGCCCCGATGCTGGTGTGAACAAGGTTGGCCCAAGTCTGGCAGGCTCGGTTGGCCGTGAATGCGGGACAGTAGAAGGCTATAAATACGGTAGCGGCTATCTTGCTGCCTGCGAGAAGGGCTTTGTCGCAGACGAAGCATTCCTGACCGATTACCTGAAAGATCCCTCTGCAAAGCTGAGTGAGGTTGCGGGCTCGAAACAGCGTTCCAAGATGACCTTCAAGCTTAAGAAAGACGATGAAATCGCTGATGTTATCGAATATCTGAAGACCCTGTAATCTTCGACAGGCTTTCACATGCAAAATGGCCGGCTGCAACATGCACCGGCCATTCTTGTTTCAAAACCCAAAGGCATCACGCCATCTGATGACGCTTCATGCTGCCCTGCGACGCCGACCAAGTTCATCACCGATCGCCCGGATCTGCTCAACAGCAGTGACATCTTCGGTCGACGTCACTTCAAGATCACGATCTTCATAAACATCCTGGTCAGGCTGCTTTACCTGCCAATCAGCAACAGCAATGTCGCGTTTGCGGATCAATTCTTCTATCTGCGGGCGGAACAGAACCATCATGCCTGACACCCAGCGATTAACCGGCCACGATGGTTGGGCATGATCAATCAGGAAACCGTCAAGCATTCCAATTACATCTTCTGCGTCATACCAGACTTCACCGGTAACCCAGCGGTTCGTGGTGAAAAGGCGCTGACAAAAACCGAATTCATCCATTGAAAAAGCAACCAGATGCGAAAGCGCATCGTTTGGGCCCTCCGGATAGTCGAACCCGTCTATCTGTTTGGGTTTGCAATTTTCCGGCATGCCACGTGGACGCATGAAGGTATGGAAATGCCCATGTTCATCCCAGTCGCGGCGCTCTTCCTTGGGATGGGCGTGATAATAGAACTGGGCATGAGATTGCCGATCATAGACATCGCCTTCCGGGTAATGGGTCCATTCATAGAATTGCCCAGCCCCCTTGATCAGTTCGCCAACGATATTATCGCCCGTCGCAGTCAGAACACGATGGCATTCCATAACGTCCCGACCAGCCGCCAACATTTTTTCAAGTTGGGAGGTCGGAATGGCCGTCCAGTCAATTGCAATTTCGGTCATATAGTCACCAGCATCTTTGCGATCCGCTCAGAATTTCCGCAAAGGCAGAATAATCGGCAGTCATCCGCTTCTGCGAATAAACAACGATCAAGAGTTAGTGATTTCACGTTTGTTTGCAACAACGTTCCGTCAAAGCGCAGTGTTTTGACAATTTCAGGCTCAGAACAACCGACAGGAAAACCGGATCCTCAATCCCGATACATCACACGAAATCCGATCAGGATATGCTTGAGATGTTCCGGACGTCCGTGACGTGCAGCTGGCCTGCAAACCCCGCACCCACGATCATCCCATGAACCGCCCTTGACCATGCGATATCCCGCCTGGGCTGATGTCGACGTCCATTCAAACACCTGTCCGGCACCGTCATACAGGCCATAGGGGCCTGGCTCGAACTGTCCGACCGGCATTGTATCGAACGGGCCACGATCACCGCTATTGAGCAATTCGGGATCAAAGATATTGCCCCAGGGATAAAATGTTCCTTCCGGACCACGCACGGCTTTTTCCCAATGCAGTTCGCTCGGGAGGGACCATGTTTTACCGGTTTTCTGACTGAGCCACTGCACATAGTCCTCTGCATCCTGCCAGGATACAAGAACCACCGGATGGTTGCCCCGCCCCTTGGGTGGCTTGCCATTCGACCAAAGGAACGGCTGGATCGTATCATAGTTATAGATCAGTCCCTGACGATTCCAGTCATCCCGGCTCATTTCCGGAGCAGGATGACCGGTATCAGAGATAAAAGCGGCATATTGGTCGTTGGTCACCGGCGTTTTACCAATGTGATAGCCCAGAAGATGGACCCGCCATTTATCGCCTTCGATATCATACCAGCGATTGCGACGGCTTAGATCATGGCCATAGACCTGCTCGTCTATCTGATAGGCATATTGCCGTTCAACCGCATCCGACCCCTGCCAGAACCATCCCGATGGAATATCCACAACAGATGGAATTACATCGTCGCCAGCATATGCCTGTGCACCCGCCGACATCGTGGCAAGCACAGCCCCGGCACAAATATTTCGAATGGAAGCGATACTGTCCCCAACTCTCATATACGATTTCCGTCCTGATCGAATATGGTTCTCACGGTTTATTTAACCGTCGTTATGATTTCGACTGATCGTCTTTCTTAACATCAACATGAGTAAAAGTGATCGTACTTTCAATCAGTTTGACGATTTAAATCCTGTCATACAGCTTCCATCCGTCGCGAAGGATCAGTGATCAGGAACAATCCTGTCCCCGGCAATCAACACAGAACTCTCACATAACAGTGAAACCATGTGACGCCGCCACCTGCGCGTTTTGCCTCATAGTGCCTGCACCGACCACCCGAAAGAGTGTGGCCGGACATGATTTTACAGGACCTTCAGAGAGGCTAGGATGACAAAGAAAACCCAACGTTTCGCGAAAACCGCATTGCTTCCGGCTCTTGCAGTCGGAACCAGCCTTGCAATGGCGAGCCCGATGGCAATGGCCAGCCCGCTGCCAACCCCGACAGCCGAAGTTGCAACATGCACCGCGAACCCCTGTGCGGCTAACCCGTGTGCAGCAAAGAACCCTTGTGCGGCAAATCCCTGTGCTGCGAAAAAGATCGTAAACCCTTGCAGCCCGTGCGCGGCAAACCCTTGTGCGGCTAAAAATCCCTGTGCAGCAAATCCATGTGCTGCCAACCCGTGCGCTGCCAAGTAATAGCTTTCGCGTCCCGGCGACCCTTACAACAAAGGGGCGATGCCATGCATCGCCCCTTTGCCTTGTTCGTTTGCAGTTTGTAAAACCGGGATCAGTCGCGGACCACCATCACCGAACAATCGGCATGGCGGACAACACGGGCAGCATTCGGCCCAAGCAAATAGTCCTTGAGCTCCGGACGATGGGCCCCGATCACGATCAGATCGCAATTGGTTTTCTTGGCCATCTTCAGGATCACTTCATAGACAGTTCCCTGACCAACGATGTGCTGCACCTTGATGTCGGCCGGAATGTTGGCCGACACGAATTCGTGCAAACGCTGGTTATAGGCTTCAAGCACCTTGCTTTCGTAACCCTTCGGGAAGAATTGCCCGACCATTGACATACCAACAGTCGGAACAACTGTCAGGACGTGCAGGCGCGCGCCAAAGCTTTGCGCCTGCTTGATCGCAACCGGCACGGCCTTCTTCCAGGAAGACTCATGATCAAGGTCTACTGTAACCAGAATATCCTTATACATGCTCATTCTCCCCGTCAGACCGTACCAAGCGCGTCTTCAGCGCGCTTGCGACGGCGTTGCAGAACAATGATCCCACCCAGCAGCAGGAATGCCGGAATGAAGAACACTTCCTTAGGCAAACGATCAGCCTCGACCTTCACCGCTGTGATTTCAAAGTCAAAATCAAGTCCGGCTTTCTCGGCAGGACCTGCAAAGACCAGATCATCAATAAAGATGCGACCGTCTTCGTTCCGGATACCAATCCCGGCATTGTAAAGACGATCCTCGCCCGACCCTGCCGGACCAAGCGGCAACATCACGGATTTGGATATTTCCTCACCCTCGATATTGATGCCTTCAACATCCAGCAGGATACTTGAATTTTCCGGCATCCCTTCGGCATCTTCAATAATTGTCGTTGCCGGAAGGTTATCGTAAGGCGGCTCGATCAGATCAAGCCAGAAGCCCGGACGGAACAGAGTGAAAGCAACCAGCAACAAGGCCGCACTTTCCCAAATCTTCGAACGGGCAAAGAAATACCCCTGCGTTGCTGCGGCAAAGACCAGCATGGCGACTGTCGATACTATAATCACCATCACAACATCAAATGGATGATCCAGACCGATCATCAAAAGCTGGGTATTGAACAGGAACAGGAACGGCAGAACTGCGGTCCGCATCGAATAGAAGAACGCAACCACACCCGTCTTCATCGGATCTGAACCCGATACCGCGGCGGCGGCAAAGGATGCCAAGCCAACCGGTGGTGTCACATCGGCCATGATGCCGAAATAGAACACAAACAGGTGAACTGCGATCAACGGCACGATCAGACCGTTTTCCGCCCCCAGTTCGACGATCACCGGCGCCATCAGGCTCGAAACCACGATATAGTTCGCCGTGGTCGGAAGCCCCATGCCAAGGATCAGACTGATCACTGCGGTAAAGATCAGGATCAGCATCAGGTTGCCGCCGGAAATCAGCTCGACGAATTCAACCATCACCTGCCCGATACCGGTCAGCGATACTGTACCCACGATAATACCAGCCGCAGCCGTCGCGACACCGATACCGATCATGTTACGCGCACCGGTCGCAAAACCGTCAATGACATCGGCAAAGCCCAGTTTCAAACCGGCAGCAAAGTCAGGCGTCTTGCGGAAGTACGATTTTGCCGCATGCTGGGTCAGCATGATGAAGATCATCAATACGGTGGCCCAGAATGCAGACAGCCCGGGTGATTTGAGCTCGATCATCAGGAACCAGACCAGCACAACAACCGGCAGCAGATAATGCAATCCGGCCTTTGCCGTTTCACCAAGTGCCGGCAGTTCGAGAACCGGCTGGTTCGGATCATCCATTTCAAGATCGGGATATTTGGCAGCGTAGTAGAGACCCGCCAGATAGATCGCAGCACATTCGGTCGCAACGATCCAGCCGACTGCGGCGCCAAACAGCTGCTTCTGGAAGAGAATGGCGTAATAGACCAGCCCCGAAAGAACGATCAGCGACAGCACGAACAGCAGCGACCGGATCAATGTCTGGCCGAGGGTCGAGGTCACCCGTTTCGGCAGACCTTTCATGTTCGCCTTAAGAGCTTCAAGGTGAACAATATAGATCAGCGCAATATAGGAAATCGTTGCTGGCAGGAAGGCATGCTTGATAACTTCCGGATACGGAATGCCGACATACTCGACCATCAGGAAGGCCGCAGCCCCCATCACCGGTGGCATGATCTGACCGTTGACCGAAGAAGCAACTTCCACCGCACCGGCTTTTTCACCCGAGAAACCAACGCGTTTCATCAACGGAATGGTAAATGTCCCGGTGGTCACAACGTTCGCAATCGACGAACCGGAAATCAGACCGGTCATCGCCGATGACAAAACAGCAGCCTTTGCCGGACCACCGCGCATGTGACCAAGGGCAGCAAACGCGACCTTGATGAAATAGTTGCCTGCCCCTGCCTTATCAAGCAACGAACCAAACAGCACGAACAGGAAGACGAAGCTTGTCGATACGCCAAGCGCAATACCAAACACGCCTTCGGTCGTAATCCACTGATGGGACATTGCCTTGGAGAAGCTTGCACCGGCCCACTGAAGAACTTCCGGCACCCATGGTGCATTCCCGAAGAACACGTAAACCAGGAACAGTACAGCCACACACATCAAGGGCGGACCAAGTGCGCGGCGGGTTGCTTCAAGCAACAGCACCAGCCCGGCACCTGCGACAACAAGGTCCTGGGTAATCGGAAGCCCCGGACGCCCTGCGAGATCGCGATAAAAGATGTAAATATATGCAGCACAAAAAGCAGCCGCAGCGGCAAGAATCCAGTCTACAATCGGGATATAGCTGCGCGGCGAGCTTTTGAAGGCCGGATAGGCCAGAAACGCAAGAAATACAGCAAAAGCCAAATGGATCGACCGTGCCTCGGTCGAGTTGAACACGCCAAAACTGACAATATAAGGCAGCGGCGATGCCAGCCACAGCTGGAACAGGGACCATGCGACGGCCACATACAGCAACACCTTTGCTGTCATGCCGGTCGGCTGGCGCGCCCCTGTATCATTTTCCGCAATCAGGTCTTGCAGGTCCTGATCAGACGCAGCCTGGTTTGCGTTTTTCACGTCGGTCATTTCAAACTCCCGGTCTGATCGGAGATTCATGTTCCGGCTTCCCAGAAACAAAAAATCTCCGTCGACACACACCCGGTCGCCCACGGAGTACATTGGTATCAATCAAAGATACCGGTTTTTAAAGTTTTTTGGTCGTACCCAACGGGCGAAAGAAAGAAAAACGGAGGGCAACTTGCTGCCCTCCGTTCCTGCCTGAATTACATCAGGCCTGCTTCTTTGTAGTATTTTGCAGCGCCGTCATGCAGCGGAGCCGACAGGCCGTCTTTGACCATTTCTTCTTTAACCAGATTTGCGAAAGCCGGATGCAGCTTTTTGAAATCTTCGAAGTTGTCAAAGACTGCTTTAACAACGTGGTAAACGACGTCCGCGTCAGTTGCGGTCGAGGAGACGAAGGTCGCGCCAACACCGAAGGTTTTGACGTCATCCGGGTTGCCGCGATACATGCCGCCCGGAATGGTGGCAACACGATAGTACGGGTTGTCAGCAACCAGTTTGTCGATGGCTTCGCCAGCAACTTCAACCAGAACGGAATCACATGCAGTGGTTGCTTCCTGGATCGAACCGGACGGATGGCCAACGGTGTAGATCATTGCGTCAATCTTGTTGTCGCAAAGCGCCTGGGACTGTTCAGCCGGCTTCAGTTCGGACGCCAGTGCGAAATCGTCAAGGGTCCAGCCTTTGGCTGCCATAACGATGTCCATGGTGTCGCGCTGACCCGAACCCGGGTTACCGATATTCACACGCTTTCCTTTGAGATCGTCAAAGGTTTTGATGCCGGCATCTGCACGGGCAACAACGGTGAACGGCTCGGGATGGATGGAGAAGACCGCACGAAGGTCTTCGAACGGACCAACCTCTTTAAAGGCTTTCTCACCATGCAGCGCATAGTACTGAATGTCAGACTGGGCAACACCAAGGTCCAGCTCGCCGGAACGGATGGTGTTGATGTTGTAGGAAGAACCACCAGTGGATTCAACCGAGCAACGAATGCCGTGCTCTTTGCGATCCTTGTTGACCAGACGGCAAATCGCGCCACCGGTCGGGTAGTAAACGCCCGTCACGCCACCGGTACCGATGGTGATGAAACGGTTTTCCTGTGCTGATGCCTGACCAGCAAAAAGCGATGCGCCAGCAATAGCTGCGACTGCAGTCGCTACTGCAATTAGTTTTTTCATTAGGATTAGCTCCCTTGTACACCCTGTTATAAGGCATCCTTCCATTCGTCCTTGGAACAGAAGAATTTCTTGAAAACACCCAACATAGTAGATGTTTTGACGCCGGGATTATAGGTTCCAGCTTGATGAATTAAAAGCCCATAACCCCGAAGCTCCTGATATTTCGCTGATTATTTCATTATGATATGCGTTTAAACTGTGGCTCCTACCATACCGGTTGCATGAGGCATTTCGCCTGTTCACCTGTCGCGATTTTACGCCCCATCAAGCGAGAACCCTCACACGCCTGAGCAATCAATTCAGCATTGTCCGACGCTGGCGATCCGTCAACCTTAAGATGATTATTCTCAAACCCTATGCGCGCATGACCGCCAAGACCGGCACCGGTCAAAATACAGGCATTCTCAAATGCCCCGAATGCACACAACATCCATTCGGATATATAGGAACTCGTTCCAAGGAATGGCAACAGCTCGGCCGGATCGGATATCTGTCCGACTGTGTAACGCCCCAGAACGAATAGAACCGGGAACTTTTCGCCCGGAAGAACCCCGATTTCGACCAACTGGTTAAAGCGCACGACGTCCTCGGGCGCATAGAGGATGAATTGCGGCAGGATGCCTGCTTCGCGCATGAAT
The DNA here is from genome assembly GCF_054901115.1 of Thalassospira sp. SM2505. Taxonomy (NCBI): domain Bacteria; kingdom Pseudomonadati; phylum Pseudomonadota; class Alphaproteobacteria; order Rhodospirillales; family Thalassospiraceae; genus Thalassospira; species Thalassospira sp. SM2505. The sequence goes on along the minus strand of NZ_CM142731.1, from coordinate 1,492,609 downwards.
TCGAAAAACACCTTCAAGGCGTTCAGGTCTGCATCAATCGGCGCAATTTCCCGAACCGCAATTGATACCGCATCGGGAACAAGGTCGCGGATCATCGCCATCTGATCGCGCGCGCTATACATTCCGACGGCCTCGGTCGTCACCTGCAACAGCATATCCGGTCCGACAGCCGCCCGTACCTCAGTCAGCATTTCGCGATAGCGGCCAACATCGAGACTGTGTTTCTGGTCATCATCGCGCACATGAAGATGCATCATCCCAGCCCCGGCCTGTTTGCAGGCCAAGGCTTCCCGGGCAACCTCGGCGGCGGAGATCGGAATATTGATCAGATCCGCCTTGGTTTTCCGGGCTCCATTGGGTGCTGATGCAATCAGAAACGGTGTTTCGCCATAGACCATCATGAAAGTCCCTCGGCTGCAAAGACGTCATCAAGCGCCGCACCAAACAGATCAACGATCTTTGCAACATCGTCTTCTGTCACGATAAATGCAGGGGCAAACAGCACGTGATCCCCACGCACCCCGTCAATCGTCCCCCCCATCGGATAAGCCATCAATCCACGGGCAAATGCCGCTTTCTTGATCTTGGCATTGATCTTGAGCGACGGATCAAACGGCTCCTTGGTTTCACGGTTCGCAACAAGCTCGACACCACGGAAAAGACCGCGCCCGCGAATATCCCCAACAAAGGGATGCTGACCAAATTTGTCCTGCAACCCATTCACAAGGTTTTCCCCCTGCGTGACCACATTTGCCAGAAGATTGCGTTCCCGAATGACACGCTGGGTTGCCAGTGCTGCGGCACAGGCTGTTGCATGCCCCTGATAGGTATGGCCATGCTGGAAGAATCCCGACCCGGTGGCAATCGCATCATTGATCTTTTTGGAAACCAGAACCGCACCGATTGGCTGATAACCGGCACCAAGCCCCTTGGCGATGGTTTGCAGATCGCCGGAAATGCCTTCCTGTTCGATGGCATGCAAAGTCCCGGTCCTGCCCATCCCGCACATGACTTCATCAAGGATCAGCAACACGCCATACTGATCGCAAATCTCGCGGATACGCTTGAAATACCCCGGTACCGGAGCAAGCGCACCAGCAGTCGCGCCAACAACCGGCTCGGCGACAAAGGCCGCAACATTATCCGCACCAAGTTCAAGAATGGCGGTTTCAAGTTCGTTCGCAGCGCGAAGGCCATAGGCCTCTGGCGTTTCATCAGCCTGCTGATCACGATACTGGTAAACCGGTGCGATATGGCTTGCGGTGATCAGAAGCGGTTCAAACTGTTTACGCCGCCACATATTGCCGCCAACCGACAGCGCGCCCAGCGTATTGCCATGATAGGACTGACGCCGGGCAATAACGTATTTGCGCTCCGGCTGGCCGATCTCAAGGAAGTACTGCCGCGCCATCTTAAGGGCCGCTTCGGTTGCCTCGGACCCGCCGGAAACGAAATAGACCTTATCAATACCGGCCGGTGCATTGGCGACCAGTTCGTCAGCCAGTTCTTCCATGGCGTCTGATGAAAAGAACCCGGAATGGGCATAGGCAATCTGATCGATCTGGGCATGCATTGCTGCACGAACGTCCGGGTCGGAATGACCAAGGCATGAAACAGCGGCCCCACCGCAGGCATCAAGATAACTCTTGCCCGTCTCATCAAAGATATAAATACCCTCTCCGCGCACCGCACGTGGCGGGGTCGCGATGCTTGTGCGATGCAAAACGCGGGTAGACGCATTGGGAACTGTTTTGGTGTTTGGCACAGTTGTCATGTTCGGAAATTCCGTAAGAGCCCTGACCCTAGTTTTCAAAATAGGTATCAAAGGCAGCAAGTTGTTCTTCTGCAGCAGAAATCCGTTGCAGGGCCTTTTGACCGCCGCGTGCGACAAGCAACGCAACAAGCGCCTGCATGACCGACAAAGCGGCGGTAAAACTCTGGAAAAAGGATTGCGACGTGTCACGAACAACCAGTTTGGTCATGGCTTCAAGCGCAATCGGGGAAACATCGGAATCGCTCACCGCGATCACCGGGCAATGCTGGGAGCGTGCAAAATCAACTGCGCGCACCGTGTCACGGATATAGGGTTTTGCCCCGACCGCGATCATCAGGTCACGGCGACCAATCCCGCGCAATTCATCCCCGAACGCGCCGGAATGACCATCAACCAGCACCCCGTTGTCACGAAACAGGCGATAGGCATAAGCAAACTGATAGGCCGCAGGATAAGCAGCCCCGCGCCCGACAATATAAACATGACGGGCATTTTCGATTGCCATACAGGCTTCGATCATCCGCGCGCTGAGATCAGGACTGAATGCCGCACTGATATTGTCAATTTCCGTACGCGCGATACTTTCCAGCAGATGCTCGTCGCGATTGGCATCATTTTCCGTGCTTTGGGTTTCGCGGGCGCGCTGGGCGTAGCTGGCGGGTTGATCAAGCAGTCTCGTCTGATAGTGATCGCGAAATTCTTGCCAGGTCTCGATCCCGATGGCCCCCATCAGCCGGGTAATGGTGCTTGGCGGCACACCCGCCGCCGCCGCAAGCGCGCGCATCGAACGCAAGGCAACCTCATTGGGATGATCAAGGATATAGCGCGCAGCTTTCTGCATCTGCGGACTAAGCTTGGCGTAGTCCGAGATCAGTTTTTCGCGCAAATCAGAATACAAACCCATCAATCAGGCACCTCTGCACAACAGGACACATGAAATTACGCCACAAGATGCGCGACATCGCAACATATGTTTCAAAATTACACGACATGAAACACATGTTTCATCACAGTGTTTCATGCGTTTAAAGTCCGCCACGCTGGCGAAATTGAAAAACCATGGACTTATTAGAAAAAACTGTAACAATAATAAGAGTCACTCAAGGAACCTGAGCGTTTCAGATAAAAAGAATATTTGTGCCGTTTGGTAAGGGACTGGGCACCGAATCGGTAGGTGGCCAATGGAACATCAGATCATCAACGCGCTTGCGCAAACACAAGCAGGCATTGCGCTTTTTGACGCTGACGAACGGATTGTCTATGCCAATCCGGCGTGGGAACAATTAATCACGGGCGTTGCCGAAGAAGACCTGATCTTCAACGAAACCGAACTTGCCGATGGCGGCATGATTTCAATCTGCTTTGTTAAGCCACAACACGTCCCGCTTGATAAGATCAATCTTTCGAACTCGGCCAATGATGCCAAAATCGGGACTGTGATCATTGCCGATGACAGCGAAAGTAACCGTATGGTCGCCCGCCGTATCCTTCAGGCCGAGGGATACAGCATCGTCGAAGCCAGCAACGGTCAGAGCGTTCTGAACATGTTGCGTAGGGGGGTGAATGCCGATTTGATCCTGATGGATGTCGAAATGCCCGACATGGACGGCTTGCACACAACCCGCCGGATCCGTCACATGCCCGGCCCCGTATCACAGACCCCGATCATCGCCCTGTCGGCCCATCAATCGCGTGACTGGAATGTTATTGCCCGGCAGTCCGGTGTTGATGAATTCATCAACAAGCCAATCCAGCGTGAAAAGCTCATTGAAACCATGCAGGACCTGATTGCGCGCACGTCGGGTGCCGGAAAAAATGCAAAACTGACATCTTCACCCCCGCCACATCTGCGCAGCAAAAGTGCCCGCCTTGGTCGTCCTTCCCGCCCGGAATCCCTGACCAGTCCGGTACTGGATATCCGGGTACTGGAACAACTTTACAATGATGCCGGTGAAGAGGGTGCGCGTTGTGGCATTGATATCTTTATCAATGAAACGGAATCCCGACTGGTCAAGATCGACAAGGCATTGTCCGAGGATGATCTGAAAACAGTCCGCAACGAAGTTCACGCCCTTAAAAGCACGTCGGGGACGTTTGGTCTGCGCCAACTGTCCGAACTTTGCGAAACGACCCAGTCCATTTTCGAGGATGCCGAATTTGACGAAGACCGCGTGCTGGCACTGTCACGTCAGGTTGTCCAGCTTGCACCAACGGCATTGACTGCTTTGAACCTGTATCGACGGTCACGCCATATCGGCAGCAACAACACGATCTGATTTCTGCCCGGGTGATTTCTGTCTGGTGTGCTCAAGGATATCACCACGCGGCCCGTCAATCATTTCCCAGATCTTCCACACCATTAATGCCCAAACAGTCAATGTCATGTCCGCGTCCCGACCGGATGTCGCGCGCGTCCAGCACATCCTCTGCCGTTCCTTTGGCAGACCGATTTCACCAAACACCGCATTTAAAATACTGTCGTCATCCCCCCAAAGGTACGTGCCCAGTTTGGCAAGCCAGTCCGCCAGTGGTGGATTAAACCCGATCTTGCGATTGCCAAGATGCCCGGCAGGAAAATGGGGCTCTATGACGTCACGCCAGACCGATTTCGCCCCATCCCGCAAATGCTGTGTTGCAGAAATCACCGCAGCAGACCGGATCACGTCATGACCAAGCAATGGCGGGCGATATTCCAGCCCGAATGCCATGCCGCACCGGTCCGACATTACAAGCTGATTGCCCGGCAATGTCACATCCCGGTCAAACTGCATCATCTGATCGGCAAGATTGCCGCTCTGCATCAAGCTGTCTGTTATTCCGGCAAGTTCTGTCTCAAACTCCGGCACGGCACAGCGACTGTTCCAGACGTCAAATGCCGACCGCAGATCATCACATCCACCCGAAAGAAACCGCACCAATTCACGATAGCTTGTCCATTTGCCAATCCTGGCTGCCCCCTGTCGCAAAGGTCGCGGAACATGTTGCCAATACCGGTCATACAAAAATGCGGCGCGATATCTGGGATAGCCGCCAAACAGCTCATCCCCGCCATCACCAGTCAGACAAACACGGACATCCTGCCCAACCCGCGATGACAGTCGCTGCATCAAGACAATCGACGGATTGGCAAATGGCGCACCGACCGACCCCAGCCCCGCAATCAGTTCGTCATATATCTCTTCCCCGGTTTTCGGGGCACGAACGATGCAAAGCGTTTGCCCCAAATGATCACAAAGCTTTCGGGCAGCATCGGTTTCATCACGGGCCGGATCGTCAAACCCCATGACGAATGCGGGTGGCAAGTCCCGGCCCTGTTCGCGCGCGATATCACAGGAAATCGCCGATATCCCGGCACTGTCAAGCCCGCCGGAAACCAGACATCCAAGCGCACAATCGACATCCATCGCATCCGCGACCGATTGCCTGACCTTCTGACGCAGATCAGAAACCCTGTCAAAAGACGTCGGCTTGGCACTTACATCCTGTGCCGGATGGGCAATCGCGCTTCTGGTGATCGCGCCATTCTGCCAGCAGATGACGGATCCGGGCTTTAAGAGTTCGATACCCATAACGCCACTTGCCGGTGCTGGCACAAACAGATGGGCCAGATAGCGAGCCCTGCTCGTTTGATCGAACCGAAGACTTTGCACTTCACCAAGTGCCGCCAGTTCCGAAGCAAATGCCAGATCACCGGTCGGGCTGCTGTGGCAGACATAAAGCGGCTTGATCCCGACCGGATCGCGCGCCAGCCATAAGCTGCGTTCCCGAACATCCCAGAACGCAAGTGCATATTGCCCCGATAATGCACCGAGTATATTGGCAATATCATCGCCTGCCATGACGGCACGGGCCAACAGATGCAAAACCAGTTCCGCATCATTCTGGCTCCGCATGTATGCACCATCCCGGGCCAAGTCGGCGATCTTACGCCGGTGTCCGGCGATGTAGCCATTGAACACCAGAACAAACCGCCCATCAGCGGTCACCAATGGCTGATTGGCTGTGCGTTTCGGGTCCGTGGTGATCAGTCGTGCACATCCCAACGAAATGGCACCATCCGGATCAGACCAGATCGCGGTATTGTCGGGGCCGCGATGGGCAAGTTTGCCCAGGATACGCGCAAGTGCGGATTGACCATCTGATGCAGTGATCCCGGCAATTGCGCACATGGCTGCTAAACCATCTCATCCGGTTCAGAACCATCATCGGGCAGGCTTTCACGCCCCTGCCCTCTTATGCGGTTCTGAAGATCACGCAGGATGTAAAGCCGAAGGGCACTCGAAAGGTTGCCTTCCCGTTCGGAATCAATTTCGACCACCAGTTCCGCCAGTGTGAGGTCCCGACGTTCGGCAATTCCGACCAGCTCCTGCCAGAAAGCATCTTCAAGCGAAAAACTGGTTCTGTGGCCTGCAATTGTCACTGATCTTTTACGAACGGTGTCATCCATCGGCGTTTATATCTTTTCATGTCTGGGAAAAACGAACATGATTTCAAATGCTTTCCGCCATGATAGGGCATCGTCATGAAATTCATACATCTTTCCGATCTTCATATTCTTGCACGCAATGACCTGTCACGTAAGCCGGATGCGGCGGCAACCCTGCGCAAGGTTATCGGTGAAATCAACACCCACCATCACGATGCCGAAATCTGTGTGATTACCGGTGATATCACGCATCGCGGAACAGCCGAACAGTATGAACAGGCCGTCGATATCCTGTCCGAACTTGCCATCCCCTATCTGATCATTCCGGGGAACCATGACATTCGCGAAGCTTTCCGCGACGCCTTTCCGACCACGTCGGTTGATGCCAACGGCTTTGTCAATTTTGGCCAGACCTTTGACGGGGTGCGGTTTGTCATGATGGACAGCATCGTGCCGGGTGATCATCACGGCACCCTGTGCGAAAGACGTCTGGCCTGGCTGCGTGACGAACTTGCCGCCCATCGCGATACGCCGACGTTCCTTTTCATGCATCATCCACCGTTTGAGATGGGCCTGCCCTTCATGGATACGATCCGCCTTGATGTTGAGCACGAACTGGGTGAAATCGTGCAGGCAAACCCGCAAATCAAGCATCTGTTCTTTGGGCATTTACACCGGCCTGCGACCGGCACTTGGCTTGGTGTACCGTTCGTTCTGGCCAACAGCACCCAGTGTGGCGAACCACTTGATTTCCGACATAAAAAGGAAGAAGAGCTCGAAGACCGCAATCCGCTTGGTCCGGGATACGGCATTGCCTTTTCCGATCCCAAGGGCGGGCTTCGCTATCACTTTGATTTTGTGAAGTTCGATATGGATGCCTGATCAGGCTGCAAGGCTGCCCCGATCCCATTCGGTGCGAACAATCGGGTCTTCTTCCTGTGCTACCTGACGTGTCCGCAGTTGATCAAACGCTTCACCATCCATCAATTGCGCCAGCGCCCAGACGGCACTGGCGCGGATCAGCGCACTCTCATCACCCAGCAAGACGGTAATTCTGGGGATCAGACCTTCCGACCCGCTATTGCCCGCCGCGATCAAAACATTGCGCAAAAACTTTGCCCGACCGATCCGCTTGATCGGTGATCCGCTAAAGAATGCGCGGAATGTTTCATCATCAAAATCAAGGAAATCGGCCAGACGCGGCGCAGTCAGTTCCGCGCGCGGAATGAATGCGAGCTCTTCTGTTCTGCTCGCAAACTTGTTCCAGGGACAGGCTGCCAGACAATCATCACAGCCATAAATGCGATTGCCCATCGCCTTGCGAAATTCAAGGGGGATGGGTCCGTCAAGCTCGATCGTCAGATAGGAAATGCATTTGCGCGCATCAAGCTTATAGGGTGCCGGAAAGGCATCCGTCGGACAGGCCGACAGACATTTTGAACAAGACCCGCAATGATCAATTTCGGGCTCGGCTTCGTCAAACGAGATCGTCGTAAAGACCTCGCCCAGAAACAGCCAGCTACCAAATTCCCGCGACACAAGATTGGTGTGCTTGCCCTGCCAGCCGATACCCGACGACTGCCCCAGCGGCTTTTCAAGAACCGGGGCGGTATCAACAAAAACCTTTACCTGTTCGCGCCCGCCCGATTGCTCAACCAGCCACCGGGCCAATTGTTTCAGGCGTTTCTTGATCAGATCGTGATAGTCCTTGTTACGCGCATAGACCGAAATCATCGCCCGGTCCGGGTGATCAAGCAACTCCATCGGATTTTCGGCAGGGCCATAATTGCTGCCCAGTACGATCACTGATTTGACGTCGGGCCACAGCATTTCCGGATCACGACGCCGTGGCAAACGTTCCGGATCATTCATCCATGCCATTGAACCGTATTCGCCACCGGCAACAAATTCATCAAGGCGTTGCTGATTACGCGGATCAATCTGCGGACGCGCCACACCACAGACATCAAAGCCGATTTCGCGGGCTTTGGCCTTAAGCATTTCCAATGTGATCTGGCGTTCGGTCGTTGTGGTCATGTTTGCGGGTCGGTGTTCTGTACAAAGCGATCTCTCTTTATCGTGCTTTATATAGGTTTGCCGACAAAACGCAAAAGGCCGCAGCGTCATGCTGCGGCCTTTGAATGCTGATCAAAGAAAGATCAGAAGCGATAGCGAAGCGTTGCAAGGATCGAACGCTCTTCACCGTAGTAACAGTTATCCGACCACTGTGTGATCAGGCACGAGGCCACATATTCCTCATCAAGCAGGTTGTTTACATTGATGCGCAGGTCCGTGTTATCAAAGCCAACCTTGGCCATGTCGTAATTCAGTGCCAGATCAAAAATGGTATAATCGGGCACCGTAATCGTATTGGATTCATTGCCCGCCATTTCCCCGACGAAGCGTGCACCTGCCCCGATGCTCAGCCCATCAAGGGCGCCCGAATGGAACCCGTAATCGCCCCAGATCGATGCCATATGTTCGGGAACCTGCATCGGACGTTTGCCGTCCTTGCTATCACCCGGCGCATCATAGGCCGCGTCAGTATAAGTATAGGATGCGATCACACTGAGGTTTTCATTCAAATTTGCCCGCGCTTCAAGTTCGAGCCCCTGACTTTCGATCTTGCCAAGCGGATCATAGGCAAAGGTCGACGCGTTATAGATCGCGACATTATCCTGTTCGAGATAGAAGGCCGCGGCACTCAGCATAAGATTACCGTTTTCGGGCTGATATTTCACACCCGCCTCATACTGGGTCCCCTCGGAAGGCTCAATCGGGTTGCCCGCAACATCTGAAGACAGGCTCGGATTAAAGGATTCCGAGTAACTGACATAGGGTGCGACACCATTGTCGAACAGATACAAGATGCCGGCCCGCTTGGTAAGTTTCTGGCGATCTTCGCCGGTTTTCTTGTTGGTCAGGCGATCAAGTTTTGTGGTTTCCACCCAATCCTGTCGCAATCCCAATGAAAGGCGCCAGTTTTCGTAGGAAAACTGATCTTCAAGATACAAACCCGCCTGTTCAAGCGTTCTGACATTGCTTGTCGTTGGTGCACCAAGCGTAACTCCGGGGCTTCCATAAGTCGGTGAAAACGGATTGATGTTCGAAGCAGACGGAAACTGCCAGCTGTTTTCGGCCCGACGGTGCTGATAATCAAAGCCCATCAACACAGTATGATCTATATCCGCCGTTGCGAAATCGGCTTGCAGCTGGTTGTCTACGGCATATGCGCGCATGGTTTCATCACCACCGCCATAGGAACGCTTCAGCTCGTCTGTCGAACCAACCCAGCCGGTCTGGTAAATCTGGTCAATATGGACGTCAGCATCGAGAAAACGAAAGTTCTGTCGCGCTGTAAAGGTCTCGTCGAAATCATGTTCGAACTGATAGCCTACCATATTCTGCGTTCTTTCGAAGGCCTCCAGCGATGGATCGCCATCAAAGAACCCGGTCGAGATATATTTGCCATTTCGCGGAAACAGGGTGCCTTCTGATGGCACACCGTTATGGGTTCCTCCTTCCGGATCTTTTTGCAAATAAGCCATCAGGGTGACGCGCGTATCATCGGTGAAGTTCGCCGTCAAAGACGGGGAAATCGCATAGCGTTCTTCTTCTGCACCTTCAAACTGGGTATCAGCAGCATCGGCCTTGCCAATCAGGCGATAGGCCAGCTTACCTGCTTCATCAAGCGGTCCTGTCAGGTCAAACCCGACACCACGCTGATTGCGGTTGCCATAGGAAAGTTCGACTTCACCCTGTTGTTCGAATTGGGACTTCTTGCTTGAAAGTGCGACAAGCCCACCCGGGGAGCTCCGCCCATAAAGAACCGATGCCGGGCCTTTGACAACATCAGCACGCTCAACGAAATAGGGGTCGACCTGCATCGAACTATAGGTCGAGTCATCACTCATGGTCTTAAGACCATCAAGGTAAATGTTGTCAATCGACCGGTCGACCAAGCCGCGCAAGATCACATAATCGTAGCGGTTCGACGCGCCGACCTGCCCGGTAAAGGCACCGGGGGTATAACGCATCGCCTGCATGATGGTTTGTGACCCCTGATCTTCCATCTGATCACGTGTCACCACAGTAATGCTTTGCGACGTTTCAAGGATGGGGGTCGCCGTTTTGGTTGCAGCCAACGACTTCGTGGCAATGTAACCCGGTACCGGGCCGTCGGCCTTTTCGTCAACACTGTTTGCTTCAACACGGACAGCATCGGTGACATTTTCACCGCTAGTGGCAAGCGGTTCAATGGTGATCGTTCCACCATCCGTGTAGCGCCAGGTATATCCGCTTCCGCTTAAGAGCGTTCCAAGGGCGGCATCGACCGTCATCTCGCCCTTAAGCCCGGACACCTTCACATCCCCCAGCCCGTCCGAGGGAAACATAAGCTTCAGATTCGCCTGATCGGCAAATGTCGTTAGCGCCCGGTCAAGGTCTTGGGCCGGAATGTCGAGAAGAACCACATTTGACTGGGCGATTTCGGTACCGATTTCGGCAGCATTGCCCGATAGCGGACAAGCTAGAGCAATCCCTGAAATAACTGTGGTCGCCGCAAGACGTCGCATCCAGTCATTTCGTGCAACATCCCCTGAAATCACAGTCCGTTGGCCGCATGCCACAAGCTTCATCACATTCGTTGAATTCATCATAAGGCCTTTTTGGTTCAATTCCCCTATTGCGAATGATATTAAGAACCGAAATCATTCGCTTTACCTTGTGACGATTTCACCTGACGTGATTTGCACCCCCTTTTTCATTTTTTTGAAATTCTTTGAGAATAGCCCGAAACACGGTCCGAAATCGCACGACCGGGGCTAATAGATGACGGTCAAAAGCGGCAAGCGAACAAGCTTGGCACCCGTTGTCTGCTCCAGAGAATTAAGCAGCTCATCAAGCTCGGCGGTTTCAAAAACGCCGGTAACCCTGAGATTACGCAAAGCATCACGTGCAATAACGATGCGTTCGGATTTGTATCGCTGGACCTCGTCAATCACATCACCAAGCGGACGGTTATTGAAGATCAGCTTTCCGCGTTGCCAGCTGCCATAGGCAGCAAGATCAGCATCCTCGACCAGTTTCGGAACTGCACCATCCTGATAATAGGCTTGCTCACCGGCATTCAACCAAACAGAGCTGCCCGACTGGTTGCTGACCTCAACCACGCCTTCCTGAACGGTGACGCCAACGCAATCATCTTCGATCCGAACCCCATAAACAGTTCCAACCGCCATCGAAGCCCCATCCCGTGCTGTGACAATAAAGGGATGGCTGGCGTCCTTGGCGACATCGAAAATGACCTCGCCTGCGGCAAGATTCACCTGTCGGATATCGCCGGAGAAATCGATGGAAAAGGCCGATGATGTGTTCAGATGGGCAACCGTGCCATCCGGCAATGTTATGGTTCTGGAAACCCCGATAGCGGTGCTGTAATCCGCATTCCAGCGTGCCCATAAATCCTGCCCTTGAAGACTACCAATGATGATCAGGGCAAGCATTGCACAAAGCGAACCGACCATAACGCCCCAGCGTTTTGGTCCAAACGACATACGCCCTGTCATTGGCCGTTTGCGTCGCGTTGCCGGTCGACTGACGGATGTGGATGCCAATGTCGGTGAAGCCATCGCCAGATCGTGGTCGAGCCCGGACCAGTTTCGGGCCACCTCGGTCTCGTCAACCGCTCCGAAAAGCAATTCAGCTTCCCGGACGGCACGGGCATGATCGTTGCTTTGGGCACGCCAATGTTCAAATGCCTGGCGTTCCACATCCGAAGCATCGCCGAATTGCAGACGCACCAGCCACTCGATGGCCTGATCGCTCAACGCGATCATGTCATCGTCATAGCCTTTCAGCACAGACTGCTGATCTGCGGTTGCACCCGACGTCAAATGCCCACTCCCCGATCAAAATCCGTTCCCGTTCCCGACAAACGGCAATCTCTGTTTATAAGACGAACCAGCCAGGCGAATGATGCCATCAAAACTGACATTATTTTTCATCCCCGGCCAAAAGCGCGTCACGACAATGACGCAAGGCGCGGCCAATATATTTCGCGACCATACTGTTTGAAACACCAAGTTTGTCGGCAATCTCGGTGTGAGACATCCCTTCGACCCGAAACATCAGGAGTGCCGCACGCGCGTTATCGGGTAATTCTTTCAAGGCCCGGTCCAGCAGCATGATCTGTTCGCGCGACAGGTAAATCTTTTCCGGCCCAGGTTTGGGATCACTGATTTCCAGCGCCCCCTCGTCCCCGTCATGACGCGCAGAAAGACGTCTGTCACTTCTGATCTGGTCAATCGCAAGATTGCCCGCCACCCGGTAAATATAAGCCCGCGGGTTATCAATCTCGTCATCGGTGTCGGGCGTTTTGGCAAGACGCAAATAGGTGTCCTGCACGACATCGGCCGCGCGCTGGGAATCACCATTCAGCTTCCGGGTCAGAAACCGCAAAAGCTGTTCATAGTTTTCCTGAAAACTTGCAATGAGGACAGATGCGCTTTGACGCGCCATCGTCATTCCCAACCAAACCAGTGTCACAAAGCAGGCCCCCTGCCATCTCCCTGACTTAGCAGGATCAATTGAAAATGACAATGAGAATAATTATCATTAACTAATGATGTGAAATAGCCATACCCAAAGAAAAAGGCTGCCCGAACAAGGCAGCCTTTCAAATTCATATGTTAACCGTTGTCCTGACGGGCCTAACCACGGCCGCGATAGGGCGCCACACCCTGCTCAGGAATCCAGACGCCTTCGGGGGCCGGGCCGGTCTGATAAAACACATCAATCGGAATGCCGCCGCGCGGATACCAGTAACCGCCAATGCGCAGCCATTTCGGATCAAGTGTTTCAACAATGCGCTTGCCAACCTTGATGGTGCAATCTTCGTGAAACGACCCATGGTTACGGAACGAAGTCAGAAACAGCTTCAGCGATTTGCTTTCTACGAGCCAGTCACCCGGCACATAGTCAATCACGAGATGGGCAAAGTCCGGCTGACCGGTGATCGGGCAAAGCGACGTGAATTCCGGTGCGACAAAGCGCACACAATAATCTGTTCCGGCTTGCGGGTTCTGAACCCGTTCAAGAACGGCTTCGTCCGGGCTGGCGGGCTGCTTGGTGTCTCCACCCAGCATGGTCAGATTGTCGTAAATGGTCTGATCGGCCATGGAATTAATCCTCGATAATTGGCACGGGATCGATATCCCCGCCTTCCTGTCCGGCGCGGAAATCACGTGCGAACGCGTCCATCCGGCCTTCGGCAATGGCTTCGCGCATGCCGCGCATCAAATCCTGATAATAGGCAAGGTTGTGCCAGGTCAGCAGCACCGCACCCAGAATTTCACCCGCCTTGATCAGGTGATGCAGATAGGCACGCGAATATTTCGTACAAGCCGGGCAGTTACACTGATCATCAAGCGGGCGATCATCATCACGATGACGACCGTTCTTAAGGTTCAGGGTACCGCGATGGGTAAAGGCCTGTGCATTACGGCCCGAACGGGTCGGAAGCACACAGTCAAACTGATCAATCCCGCGCATCACCGCACCAACCAGATCAGACGGCTTGCCAACCCCCATCAGGTAGCGCGGCTTGTTGGCCGGCAACATATCGACACAGAAATCAAGCGTATCAAACATGATCTGCTGGCCTTCACCAACTGCAAGCCCGCCAACCGAATGGCCCGGAAGATCAAGTTCAGCCAGCTTTTCAGAACTTTCACGGCGCAGGTTTTCAAAAACGCTGCCCTGCTGAATGCCATAAAGCGCATAGCCTTCGCGCTCGACAAACGCGTCCTTTGACCGTTTGGCCCAGCGCATCGACATACGCATGCTGTCAGCGGCCTGCTGTTCGGTTGCCGGGAACGGGGTGCATTCGTCAAAGGCCATGGTGATGGTCGAACCCAGAAGATGCTGGATTTCCATCGACCGTTCCGGCGTCAGGTTGAACTTGCGACCGTCGATATGGCTTTTGAAGGTCACGCCTTCTTCGGTGATCTTGCGAAGCTTGGCCAGCGACATGACCTGATACCCGCCGCTATCGGTCAGGATCGGCTTGTCCCAGTTCATGAATTTGTGCAAGCCACCAAGACGCGCAATGCGTTCCGCGCCGGGACGCAGCATCAGGTGATAAGTATTGCCCAGAAGAATTTGCGCGCCCGTATCAGCGACATTTTCCGGCAGCATGCCCTTTACCGTGGCAGCAGTTCCAACCGGCATGAAAGTCGGCGTATTAATGACGCCGTGCGCGGTGTGGAGGCGCCCCAAACGGGCCTTGCCATCCTGGGCAAGCAGTTCATAACGAAATTCGGTCATGACAGATTATGTCCGTGCATCAATTTTACTGGCGCATTCAAGCAGGCTGCAATCGCCATAAGAATAAAAACGGTATTCGTTCTCGATCGCGTGGTTATAGGCCGCCTTCATCCGGTCAAACCCGGCAAAGGCCGAAACCAGCATAAACAGGGTCGAACGCGGCAAATGGAAGTTGGTCAAAAGCATATCCACCGCCCGGAACTTGTAACCCGGCGTGATAAAGATGTCGGTTTCCGCTTCGAACGGTTCAACCACGCCGTCTTCACGTGCCGCACTTTCAAGCAAACGAAGTGACGTTGTCCCGACCGCAACAACACGTCCACCATTGGCGCGCGTCTCGTTGATCAGATCAGCAATTTCCTTGCTGATGGATCCCCACTCGGCATGCATCTTGTGGTCTTCTGTATCGTCAACCTTGACCGGAAGGAACGTCCCCGCCCCGACATGCAGCGTAATGGTGCGACGGTTAACCCCGCGCGCATCCAGATTTGCCAGAAGTTCCGGGGTAAAATGCAGCCCCGCCGTCGGGGCCGCCACCGCGCCGTCCTTTTGGGCAAAGATGGTCTGATAATCGGATTTGTCCTGATCATCGCCACCGGTCTCGCGACGGATATAGGGTGGCAGCGGCATCACACCGTATTTCTCAAGGGCCGCGATCAGATCGGCTCCCGACCGGTTGAATTTCAGCGTAACCTCGCCGCCATCCTTCTTATCAAGAACCTCGGCCTCGAATTCGTCATTGACCTTGAAGGTTTCACCGATCCGAAGCTTTTTGGCAGGCTTTGCGAATGCAACCCAGGTTCCCAGACCTTCCTGCTTGTGCAGGGTCACTTCGACCTTGGCATCACCGCGTTTGCCAAACAAACGTGCCGGGATAACGCGCGTGTCATTGGAAATCAGCAAATCGCCCGGACGCAGAATATCGGGCAGCTCGCGCACGATACGGTCATGCATGCCATCGGCAGACAGATCAAGCATACGCGCAGCGTCACGCGGGTTTGCCGGATGTTCTGCAATGCGTTCGCGTGGCAATTCGAAATCGAACAGATCGACTTTCATGGATCGGGGTAATTCCGGATTATGGGACAAACAGTTGAAGGGGCGTTTTATGCGCCCCTTCGTTTAAAATCACAAGGTGTTGCGCGACATATCAGCCCTGTGCCGGTTCCGCATTCAGGCGCGGTGTCACCACAGCCATCAACAGACGGAACGGCGCAAGACAGGTCAGCGCCATGATGACCTTGGCGGTAAAATCACCCAGCGCCCAGGTGTCCCACGGAAGACCGGTACCGGCAAACGCGATCGAGAAGAACAAGGCGGTATCCACCGCCGAACCGATCCCCGATGACACCAGCGGTGCTTTCCACCAAGTTGCCTGACGCAGCTTGTCAAAGATCGTCACATCAAGCATCTGGGCAATCAGGAAGGCCGAACCCGACGCAATGGCAATGCGCGTGTCTGCAAAGATAAGCGACAACACAACTGCCAGTGCAAAGCCCGCCAGCACGACAATGCGCGCAGCCCCCGCACCGCGTGCGCGGTTGGTCAGATCGGTCACAAGGAAGGCCACCGGATAGGTGAAGGCACCATAGGTCAGCCAATCCGCCAGAACACCCGGCAGCGGGTATTCAACAAGAATGTTCGACGCGACAACAGTCGCCGCCATGGCGAGAACACCGAAAATGATCGCTTTCATCGTCTTGTCCTTCAACAAGGTGAACCCACGCATAACAAATCTCGCGGCCCACCTTACTGGGCGACGATCAGGACCGGGTTCTTTTCAACTTTGGTTGCCGGGTGTTTACGCCCAAGCCCCAAGAGGGTCAAGGAAAAACGGCGATCAGGGAAACCCTGACCGCCGCTGCAGATCGCTGCAAGTCGCCCCGGGGAAAGTGGGACGCCGTGCCGCGAAACTTTATTCTTTTGCGATTACAGCATGATACCACGAATGGTGAAGAACAGCAGCGCGCCAAGGAAGGCACCAGCCGGAACCGTCACCACCCAGGCTGTCGCAATCGTCACCGCATAGCGGCGACGCACCAGAAGACGCTTGCGCATTTTCTGTTCTGCTTTTTCAGCTTCGTTCGGATCAATCTGGCGCAAGGCTTCAAGATGTTCGTCTGCCTGCAGGTCGTCGGGCTTGTCAACCAGCATTGGCGATGCGACCTGACGACGACGATGCGACAGGCTTTCACGCAGGAAGCCGACACCAAACACCGCGCCAACCGCAATATGGGTCGAACTGACCGGAAGGCCGAGTGCCGAGGCCACAATCACCGTCAGTGCTGCCGACAGAGCCACCGTATAGGCACGGATCGGATCAAGCTTGGTAATCTTTGATCCAACCGTCTTGATCAGTTTAGGACCAAACAGGATCAGACCAGCCGAAATACCAATTGCGCCGATAACCATAACCCAGATCGGAATGGGGGCCGAAGTCACGATCTGACCGCTATCGACACCCGACACAATGGCCGCCAGTGGACCGATTGCGTTCGCAACATCGTTCGAACCATGGGCAAAGGAAAGAAGGGCTGCCGAAACCACCAGCGGAATTCGGAACAGCGATGCGATTTCCTTGCGGCGCCCTGTCATGGTTGCCGATGCACGATGAACCGCCTTGCGCACCGGAAGGACCGTAATGAAGAAGGCCGCAATACCGATAGCAATCACAACCGATGTATCTGCTTTCCAGAGTTTCTTGACCCCCTTCATCATCAGATACATCGAGAAGGCCGAGACCATAACACCAACCAGGATCGGCACCCATTTGCGGGCAGCAGCAACACGGTCTTCTGTATAGATGATACGGAATTTGATAAAGGCCAGGAAACCAGCGGCGATCAAACCGCCAAGTACCGGGGAAATCACCCAGCTGGCAGCAATCGTCCCCATGGTCGGCCAGTTCACAGCATCAATGCCGACGGCTGCCATACCGGCCCCCATAACACCGCCGACGATGGAATGGGTGGTCGATACCGGCGCACCAAGCCAGGTCGCAAGGTTCAGCCAAAGTGCTGCGGCCAGAAGGGCGGCCATCATTGCCCAGACAAAGGTCTGCGCATCAGGCATCTGGTTTGGATCAATGATCCCGTTCTTGATCGTTCCAACGACATCGCCACCGGCGATGATCGCGCCGGCGGCTTCGAACACAGCCGCAATCAAAAGGGCGCCAACCATGGTTAGCGCCTTGGAACCGACCGCCGGACCAACATTGTTGGCAACGTCGTTGGCACCGATATTCAGCGCCATGTAACCGCCGATCACAGCAGCCGCGATCAGGAAGCCACTTTGCGGCAAGCCACCCATGTGAAAGGCGACAAACGCGCTACAGGCAATCAGGAAGACAATGGCAAGACCAAGCTTTGCGCTGATCGAGGCAGTGGCCCCCATCCCCGCATCCATGCGCTTTTGCCACTTGAGGTCCTTATCCAGAGCAGTTTTTTTAACCGACATAATCAACCGTTACCATCAAAGGGAATCGACGCGCGGATCATGTCGAAGCCGGACCCGTTTGTTAAGGTTTTTTTGCCGTTATATTACGATGACCTGTCAAGCATCTGAGGTTAAACGAAAAACGGCCCCACATGTCGGGGCCGTTCTCGCTGACTTTAGCCCGTCAGGGGATTACCGACCAAACTGGTTCAAAAGACCTTTCAAGAGCCCTTTTGCCGCATCTTCGGCCGATCCGCTGCCTGAACCCGAACCACCGCTGCTTGATCCGCTTCCGCCAAGCGCCTTGTCGAGAATGTTATCAAGAACCTTCACCGCGATCTTGTCCATGCGACCGGTGATCACAGGATCATCGATCTTGCCTTTGGCATAGACGCTAAAGGGCGGCAGTTCTTCGATCTTTTTGGAGAAATCGAAATCAGCAGTGGTGTCCATCACCCATTTCGGCAGATCAAGTGTTGCATCGGCATCCGCCGTCCCGACCCGCGAAAGGGCTTCGACGCGGGTGGTCTTGGCAATACCGTTGGTGATGGCAATATCGCCTTCAAGCGACTGTAGAAGATCATTATTGCCGACCCCTTCAACCACCATGGCTTGTGGCCCCTGACGCAACAGAGCTTCAATATTCAGCTTCGGATCACTTGACCGCTTGCTTGCATTGCTAAACCGGACTTCAGTCAGGACCAGATTGGCCGTGCCATTCAGCGCAGAAACCAGACGACGTGAAGTATTGCCCGATGCCTTGACATCGAATTTAAGGTTCGCACCGCCAATGACAGTGTCATTGGCAACCTTGATCGGTGTCAGCTTTTCAATCCGCGCCTTGTCAAGGCCGCCCTTAAGGGCAAGTTGCGGAACATCACTGTTACGGGCATCGAACGTCCCATCAATACCAAGATCACCATCCCCCAGAAGCCCCTTAAGGTTCGAGATGGTCAAAAGCCCCTGCACAAGGTTTGCCTTAAGGTCCGGCTTCACAAGGCTGTAGGCGTCAAAATCAAGCTGATCAAGGGCGATGGCGATATCCGCATCAATCGACCGCAGGGCCGATACGTCAATAATCGTATCATCCCATGGTGTCCCGTCACGCGCATCGACATTGGTCACCTTCATGCCCGAGGGCAGATTAAAGGCAGCCTTGCCCGGCCCGCTACCCGCGCCGGGCATCAGGCTTGCGCGTTTTTCGGCAGGCAGGAACGGATCAACCACAAGGCTTCCGCCCGAAAGTGCGACCGAAAGTTTCGGCTGTGCCTGTGATGCGTCAAATGTGACCTTGCCCGCTGTTTCAAACGCGCCAACCACAAGCTTCAGACCATCAAGGACGATATTCTGTGCATTGCCCTTGACCGCACTTGAAACGGCAAACCGCCCCAGATTGCCCGACGGTGTATATGTCGGCGCAACAAGATCAAGTGCGCGGTTCAGGCTTGACGCCTGAATGGCAAGTTTGCCGTCCAATCCGGGATTTCCACCCAGCATCTGCGAAACAACACCATCAAGGGCGACCTGCATCAACGGATTGGAGACATCAAGTTTAAGGGACGGCCCGGTAACCGGACCATTCAGACCAAGATTTGCCTGAATGCTTTTATAGCTGCTTGCCGGTGCCGGAAGCGTAATCCCGGTCAGCTTTGCAAAGGGCTCAAGCGTCTTGGCTGTTACCCGAACAGACAACCCGTCAAAGACTGGAACCTCTGCCGACCCGTTGAAGGTGCCCTTGGCAGACGCGGCAAGCCCGGCTGCATCAGAGACAACAAGATTGGTCAGGGTAATGTCTCGGCCCTTGATGCTGCCATCAATCATGATGCCGCGCACGGCAACACCTGATGAGATAACTTCGTCAGCAGCAAGACGGTAGTTTGCCGCCAAACCGTCAAGCGGCGCCAGGGCATCCCTGATGACCTTGACCATGTCTTCCTTGACCGCAGAAGACTGCGCAGCGCTATCAGTCGACGCACCGCCTGCTGTGGCACCACCTGAAGCAGTATCTGACGACGTTGTTGCAGCGTTATCATTTGCCGGTGCGCTTGGCATATATTGATCAAGATTGATGCGATCAAGCTTCAACCCGATGCCGAGTGCCGGAAGCCCTTCCCCGCTCAGATTGGCGACCACCGCACCACGAATGGCGGTATCATCAATCCGCAGATCAAGATCAGAAATATTAAGCTGATCAGGCGTTCCCTTGATCCCGCCTGTCAGGGAGAACCGGCGCAGTCGATCTGCACGTATGCCATCGACATCAACACCAAGCCAGCGAATCACAGCCCGGATATTTTCAGATGCAACTTCATAGCTTAATGCCGCCGACAATTCCGGCTTCTGACCGGAAATGCTGCCAAAGACGGCCAGATCCGTGCCCCCCGGAAGACCGGCGGACACCTCGTTAAGCGTAACCTTGCTATCCGCGATCGCGGCATTGATACGCGCATTATGCACAGGCGTCTGGTTATAGATCAGGGTTTCGACTTCAAAGTCGATAGATGCCGTCAGGTCAGACGGAATGGCGGGCGCATTGGCTGCCTTGCCGTTATTTACCGAGCTTTGCGATGGAATGGATTGAGCTGCACCATTGGCACCCTTTGATCCATTCGTGTCTGCATCGGCCTTATCCGGGGAACCGGATGCGGCAGCGGAACCGGATGAAGGTGCCGCCTTGCCGTCACCCATATCAGCCAGAACAAGAATGCTATCAAGATCAAGCTGATTGAACCGCAATGCGACATCCGCGCGCATGCTCGGTTCCTGATCAATCGCAATCGCACCCGATCCACGGGTTTCACCAAAGCGGATCGACAAATCATTCAGCGTGACGGATTTGGCATTGGCGGCAATATGCCCGCCAAGGTTAAAGGGCTTGGCGGCGATATCGGGGATATCCGCACCATCACCTGCAATGCGCAGTGCTGCCTGACGGAGATCGTCGAAATTACCATCAATCTGGCCATCAAATCCCGGATTATCCGAGGACAGATCAACCCGACCACCAACCGTAATACCGCCATCGACCTTGTCGATGCCCAGTTTCAGGCTGACCGGGAAAGGTGCAACCTGACTGATCTGACCAACATTAAAGCCAAATGTCAGCGGGATACCGCGATAGAAAACATACCCTTCACCCTCAAGCGGACCATTCAGGCTGTCTGCCGATACACCAATGGTCAGGCCTTCGATGCGTTCTTCCGACCCCGGAGCACGATAGATGATGGTCGCGTTTTCGATCTCAAGCCGGTCGATCTTGATCGTGCTGGCGATATCGCTGCCTGCGGCATCGTCAGATCCGCTTGCCGGATTATCGGCACCTGTCTGTGATTGTTCTGGCGTCTGAGAGCCACTTTCGGGCATCGTAATCGTGCCTGCATCCGGCCCGGAACGTGCGGCTTGTGCCGGATCGAAGACCAGATTGTTGCTGCCATCTTCGAATGTCTCGATCGCGATTACAGGGTCGATCAGACTGACTTCCTTGATCTGAACATTGCCCGTCAGAAGCGGCATCAGGGCAACCGACACACGCACCTCTTCGATTGACACCATGTCGGCGTCCTGGGCACCAGGCAGATTGCCAAGGCTGACCTGGCTTGCCGAAAGCGACGGCGACGGGATCAGCGACATGGACAGATCGCCCTCAAGAACAAGCTCCCGCCCCGTGGCATCGCGCACGGCTTGGCTGATCTGTGCCTTGTAGCCATTCCAGTCAATCAGGGAAGGAATGATCAGCAGTGCTGCGACAAGCACCACAACTAATGCACCGATTACGGCAAGGATCTTTTTCAACAGTCAGGCTCCGCTCGCTCACAAGGTCATTCTGCACGTCGCAGTGACCTTCAATGATTTGATTTTAAGTCCAAAAGCATAGGGCTCGTGACAGCTCTCGCAACAGAAAATGGCAACAGAATGTTGCATTCTTTACAGTTCGTCATTTGCACCTGAATATAATGACTTGCCTGCCATGGAGGTGCACCTTCGGTATCCCGTCTGTTTCATGTGAGAGTCCAAAGGTTCAGCATCAAGCGACAATTTAAAATTTCGAGATTTTAATAAGTAAAAACAACTCCGTAATTAACGGAAAGAACAGCCCAATTCAGATTGATGCGCATGGGTTGCTTCCGGATACGGCGGGCAAAGCCAACAGGACGCTAGAAATCCCTGATTAAAATGATACATTTTACAAAACAACAAATTCAATCCTGACTTTCATTTCTGCCGAAAGTTTGGCGCGCTTCAAGGCGACAGGGAGGATAAAATGGCCGAGACAATAATCGAAACCCCGGAAAACACGGTCGAACCAAGCCTGCATGGCATCACCATCCGCACCATCACAACAGACCAGTCCGGCTCCTGGTTGCAGGCCGGATGGCGCGACTTCAAACAAACACCGGCCATTGGCCTGACCTATGGTGCTTTTTGCGTTATTGCCGGATGGCTTGTTGTGCTGAGTATCTTTCAAACCGGCCAACCCTATCTGACATTGCCACTGGCCGCCGGGTTCATGCTGCTGGCCCCGCTGGTTGCGGTTGGCCTGTATGAAACCAGCCGGCGGCTTGAGATGGGTGAAAATGTCACCATCTGGCACAGTCTGAACGGTTTCCGACGCAATCCCGGTCAGATCGGGGCCATCGGCGTTGTCCTGATGCTGTTCTTTCTGGCCTGGACGCGTATTGCGATGCTGCTTTTTGCATTGTTTTACAACGGCACGATGCCGTCACTTGATGTCCTGATCTGGGAAACATTCTTTTCACGTGATGCCATGACCTTCCTGATCACTGGCAGCATCCTTGGCGGGGCACTGGCATTCATTGTCTTTGCCATATCGGTTGTCTCGATCCCGCTTCTGGTGGATCGCGACGTTGATGTGATCAGTGCCGTGATTATCAGCGTAAATGCGTTTCGCAAGAACTGGAAAGTTCTGGTCGGCTGGGCTGCTGTGATTGCCATTCTGGCTGCATGCGGCATGGTTGTCCTGATGTTCGGACTGGCCGTTATCATGCCACTTCTGGGCTATTCAAGCTGGCATGCCTATCGCGGAATCGTAGATACCAGCCAGTCTGACGTCCCCCGTTTGCGTCGTCAGGTACCATGACCGCCAGCCACAGCGATAAGGAACACAAACGCCGCCCCGACCGGGCGGCGTTTTCATGTCCGCCGTTCGATCACATTCTGTCATTCGTCGTATTGTTGGAACAATCCGTGCGACGGAGTGTTTAGTCATCACCCGCTGTTGTGTGATGTCATGGAACCAAATAGAGTTCTGGAAATCCCGCCACAAATTGTCCAAATTCTGTCGTCAACAGTGAGCCTGCAAACCCTATTCCTGCAACCATCTGCGTTCATGAGATAAGTTAACCATGTATCAGGCTCCGGCAGTGCGTCATGTTGTCGCCCTTTCAACCTCTCTGATTGCCTTTATGGCCGGAATGGGTGTTGCATATGCACAGACCAATACCGCCGATGGTCCACAATCAACCCGCACACCTGACCAGAAATGGGGGGTATCCCTATCCGTCGAGAACGATCTGTTTACGCCAAGCAACAGTGATCAGCATTATACAAACGGCGTGCGCCTTGCCTTTGTGTCACCAGAAGACAGCGCCCCGGCTGCGTTTCTGAATGTCGCCAAACAGATTCCGTTTTTTGCATCCGACGGACGCATCCGCACCAGCTATTCGCTGGGACAAACCATGTATACCCCTGATGACATTACGATTGCGGAAAACCAGCCCAACGACCGCCCCTGGGCCGGAATGCTGTATGGCACCGCCGGACTTTTGTCAGATACCGGACTTCGTAGCGATGATGGCGAAAGCAACTATTCGCGGATCGACACACTGGAACTGACACTGGGTGTCGTCGGACCGGCATCCCTTGCCGATAAAACCCAGGACTTTGTCCACAAGGTCATTGACAGTCCCCGCCCCAAAGGCTGGGACAACCAGATCAAAAACGAGCCGATTATCGGCCTGACCTATGAACGGAAATATCGCAGCTGGTTTGAAGCAGACATTGCCGGGATCGAATTTGATGCGACCCCGCATGGCGCCGTCACCCTTGGCAACGCCTTTACCAATGCGGAACTTGGGACCATGTTCCGCATGGGTTTTGACCTTCCTGCCGATTATGGGCCGCCACGCATTCGACCGAGTCTTCCGGGGTCCGATTTCTTTGTTCCGGACACCGAAGGGTTCCCGATAAGCGGCTATCTTTTTGCCGGGTTTGCCGGGCGCTATGTGCTGCGCGATATCACCCTTGACGGCAATACTTTTGCCGATAGCGCATCGGTCGACAAGGAGCCGCTGGTCGGCGATCTTCAGATCGGTTTTGCGGTCATTGTAGGTCAGGCGCGCCTGACCTACACCCATGTTTATCGCACCCCGGAATTCACCGCCCAAAGTGGTGCGGACCAGTTCGGGTCGCTGTCCCTGTCATTTCGCTTTTAACAAAAAACGGGGCCATCGGGCCCCGTTTTTCAATACATTTCAAATTGTATGATGATTTAAAGACCCGGAATCAACTTACCGGGATTCATCAGACCTTTCGGATCGATTGCCGCCTTGATGGCACGCATCAGCGCAATCGTATCCTCGCCATGTTCGGTCACCATGAAATCAAGCTTGCCATAGCCGATACCATGTTCACCCGTGCAGGTACCACCAAGTTTCAGGGCACGTTCGACCATGCGCCTATGCAGACGGTTGGCTTCTTCCATTTGTGCCGGATCTTCGGGATCAAGCAGGATCAGGGTGTGGAAATTGCCATCCCCGACATGACCAATGATGGTGCAGGTCAGCGGGCTCGCATCACAATCGGCACGGGTTTCTGAAATGGCCTCGGCCAGTCTTGAAATCGGCACACAGACATCGGTCGGCATGCCAGCCTTGCCCGGCTCCAGCTGCAGCGATGCATAATAGGCCTTGTGACGCGCAGCCCAAAGCTTGTTACGATCTTCCTGACGGGTGGCCCACTGGAATTCCTCGGCACCATATTCTTCTGCAACCGACTGCACAAACTCGGCTTGTTCCTTGACCCCGGCCTCGGTGCCATGGAATTCAAAGAACAGTGTCGGTGCTTCCTTATGGTCCAGCTTCGAATAGTTATTGACCGCACGTACCTGCAATTCATCAAGAAACTCGATACGTGCAACCGGAATACCGGCCTGAATGGTCAGGATTACCGTATCAACAGCCGCATCCACAGTCGGGAAGGCGCAAACAGCCGCTGACATGGCTTCGGGGATACCGTAAAGCTTCAAGCCGATCTCGGTAATAACGCCAAGGGTGCCTTCTGATCCGACAAACAGCCGGGTCAGATCATAACCCGCCGACGATTTGCGCGCACGGTTAGCTGTCTTGATGATTTTGCCATCCGGTGTCACCACGGTCAGGCTTAATACGTTTTCACGCATGGTGCCGTAACGAACCGCATTCGTCCCCGACGCGCGGGTCGCTGTCATGCCCCCGATTGAAGCATTGGCACCCGGATCAATCGGGAAGAACAAACCCGTGTCACGCAAATGCTCGTTAAGCTGTTCACGGGTCACACCGGCCTGAACCCGACAATCGAGATCGGCTTCGTTGACCTCGATGATCGCATCCATACGTGACAGATCAATGCAGATACCACCGCGCAGGGCTGCAACATGGCCTTCAAGTGATGAACCGGTACCAAACGGCACAATCGGAACTTCATGTGCTGCACACAGCTTGACGACTTCAGCAACTTCTTCGGTCGAGGTTGCAAAAACAACCGCATCAGGTGGAGACGCCTCATGCCAGCTTTCATCCTTGCCATGCTGTTCGAGTACGGCAGCCGCCGTTGAAAGACGATCCCCCAGCATTTCGCGCAGCGCGCTGATCAGGCTTTCGGGGGTTTCGATGCGTTCATATTTGCGATCTGACATGATGTTATTCTTTGGCCTTTAGTTCCTGGTGGCAGTCGGAAAACCGGTTTGTCCTATGCGGGGCCCAAGCCAGTCCCCCGCGACAAGGGGTTTCTACCTTACGCCGGGATCCCCGAAATTGGTATTACCTTTTGCGCATTCCTGCAATTTTGACATTTTTTCCCCTCAGGGGTTGAGCCCTGAGGACAATCCAATATTTTGGAAGATCGAAATGAATTCAGCGATCTAGCATCCGATACCCTCAGGAGAACGCCATGGTTCGGCAATTTGCCACGTGGACATACAAACAGCCACTTGTTCTCATGGTCCTGTCGGTCGGCCTGTGGATGCTGTATCCCCCGGTCGTCAACCATCTTGTTGACCAGATCGGAATGTTTCAGGTCGCCGCAATGGCGCACAGCTTTGCTGCTGTTTCGACCCTGATATTTGCGTTCATTGTCTTTCGCCGTCAAATAGCACATCTGGGCAGGGTTTTACTTTCCCGTACCCGTTTCCGTCTGCTTGCCCTGCCCACGCTGACTTCCGGACTGATGATTTGTCTTAATCATCTTCTGTTGTACGGGGCTTTGAAATCGTCGTCTGATTTTGACGTGGTTGCCATTCTGGTTTTTGAAACCTGGCCGATCCTGTTTCTCTATATCGATACGGCCTACCGGAACAAGACCGGCAAGATCACGGTAAATGACTATATTTTCTCGGGCGCGGCGTTCGCTGGGTTTGTCCTTCTGACGGCACCAAATATGGACTTTGCCGACTGGATCCTGCTTGAAGGCGAAATGTTCAAGACCATTGGCCTTGCCTTCCTTGGCGGCATCGCAATGGCGACCAACTGCCTGTTTCGCATGAAATGTATGGATGGCTGGAAACAGGTTTCTGACGAAGAAAATCTTGCCCTAAGTAACTTCAAAAAGGGTCTGTTGACTGAGACCTTTGCCAGAAGCCTTGCTGCACCACTGTTCCTTGTTGCCCTGTTTGTCAGTGAACCGCAGCTTGTCGATATCGATCTGTTCAATATGTTCCAGATTGCCTGTGTTGGCATCTTCATTCTTGCCATTGGCAGCCTGCTTTATGACCTGTCGGTGTTTCAGGCGGAAAATGCATCGGTCGGCATTCTTTGGTACCTGATGCCGATCGGATCGGTCATTATTCTGGCGCTTGTTGATAGCCGCCTGCTGACCCAGTACGAGGCAGTCGCCTCTGTGCTGATTGTTTCATCGAATATTTTCCTGGCTCTTAAATATCCGCTGAAGTCGTCGCTGCTGTTCCTGTTTATTGCTATCTGCCTGATCGGGATCTGGCTTCTGGTCGTTCCTGTGGCAACCATCGACAATTACTACGACCTGCTTGCTGTATCGACTGTCTTCTTTGTTCTGCTTGCAACCTTTGCGCTTGAACGATCCACATCCCTCAACCGCGAACGCGAGGACCTTTTGGGGGATTTCCGCCAGAAGCTGATGGCGATTTGCGAACAGAGCGAACACAAAGTGGCTCGACTGAGCCATTTCAGCCTGCTGCGCGAATACAGCCTGATCCATCTTCATACATTCTTGCGCGCCTTTGACGATGTTCGGGTATTGGGGAAAACGCAGGAACATACAGAAACACTAAAGTCTTCCATTCTTCCGGCCTATTCCAAATCCGATGAAAACCGTGAACAGGTACTTGAGCTGTTTCGGATCGGCGACAAGATGCTCACCCTTGAAAGTGACCGGATCACACCGGGCGAATATGTGATCCTGATTTTGCTGGGTGCGACCAACGTTCTGTTTTCGCTGATCTTCCGGCCCGAAACATTATCGGCATCGCTGTTTGCAATGATCGTCGCTACATCAATGATCTATCTTTTGCTGATCATCCATGACCGCGACAAATACACGCAAATCCGGCGGGATCATGCCCTGCAATGCAGGAGTATCCTGCAATATATCGACAAACTCGCAGGTGAACCCGCCGACAGGGCCGACAAAGCTCCCGATACCAAGCCAGATATTTCGCAACAGATTATCAACACACTGAAATCAAAATCCTTCGACATTGATACCGGCCCGGCAATTTATTGGGTCTTTGCGGTGTTTTCATTTCTGGTTGGCGGATTTGGCTACGGGTTCCTCTATCAATCCTTTGAAAAGAACCCGATGCCCGAAACGTCACCGCTTGCCATTCTGGGTACACAGGGACGCAGCGAAATTGATATCGCCCTGCTTGACTGGCCCTCGGCTGAGATCAAGGCCCATATCCTGGCCAATATCATCGAAGAATATATTCACCGGTCTGCAAACCTGATCAGCAGCGCAAATGATCAGGCTTTCCGCGAAATGAGTGACTCTGATGGTCGCATCGACATCCATCCGGAAATCTGGGTTCAGAACAATCCGAGGCTGATCCGTCGATATGTCCGGGCATTTGGCACCGTCAAACTCAGCACCAACCGGGTCGCAGGGAAACAGGGGTTGTGCTATGCGGGATTTGATAATGCTGCGGCAGGGCCTCTAACCATCAAGGACCTGAAAAATCCCGCTATATCTGGACAGTTTGACATGTCCGGTGATGGCAAAGGCGATATCTGGGTCGGAGATGAAGGATGGGCATCATCGGAAATTGAACGTGAACGGCTTGGCGCATATGGCCTGAACGAACTCTATGATTTCAGGGAATTTGATTACCAGATCCTGAGCACACTGGTGCAACGCAATGCTCTGACCAAACGGCCATCCCTGTTCTTCTGCTATTACCCCGACACGATTTTCACCCGTGCCGACGTTACCTTCATCAGGTCCGACAGTCATGATCCCGAAATATGGCAACAGATCATGAATGGTGATCAGACGTCATTGAACCGGGCAGGCACAAGCTGGCCTGACACAGACATTCGTCTTGCCTATCGTCAGGCGCTGGCAAACGATCTTCCCGAGCTTTCCAACCTGCTTGAGAATTTTGTTATCCCGAATGATGAACTTGTTGAATTGTTGTCCCGTCTTCGCGATGGCGCAACCGCCAGCGCCCTTGCCCGTCAGTGGGTTGATGCGAATGGCGACCTCATTCTTGAATGGTTGACAGGTTTCAACCTCAGAACCCCGGACAACCAGCAGGCCGGATAATGCAATTGCAGGCGGGGACGCCTTCGCGCCCCTGCCTGCAGTAATCGCGTCGCTTTATCCCTTATTACGATCCTGTGGCAAAGCCGCTGCGATACGATCTGCAAGCCGTGAGAATGGCAGGCTTTGCAGCCATACTGTCCCCGGTCCTTCAAGGGTCGTGACAAAAAGCCCCTCACCACCAAACAGTGCGTTGGTAAAGCCGCCCACAAACTTGATCGAATAATCGATGGACGGTGTCATGGCGACCAGTGCGCCGGTATCAACACGCAATGTCTGACCGGGTTGCAAATCCTTGCGAATGATCGTGCCCCCCGCATGCATGAAGGCCATGCCATCCCCGCGCAAACGCTGCAGAATAAAACCCTCGCCACCAAACAGACCCGCGCCAAGTTTCTTGGAAAAGGCGATATCAATATCAATTCCGGCTGCGGCACACAGAAACGCATCTTTCTGACAGATGATTTCCCCACCATGTTCGACAAGATCAAGTGGCACGACCTTGCCCGGATAGGGGGCGGCAAAGGCGACATGTCCCTTGCCGGATCCTTCATGAACAAAGCTTGTGATAAAGAACCCTTCGCCGGTCAGCATGCGCTTGAAACCGGAAAACAGGCCACCGCCCGTTCCGGTCTGCATGGCAATGCCATCGCCCATATACATCATGGCCCCTGCTTCGGCCCGGACACCCTCGCCCGGATCAAGTTCGATCTCAACCAACTGCATTTCTTCGCCATGGATCGTATAGTCGATCACGTC
Organism: Thalassospira sp. SM2505; assembly: GCF_054901115.1. Taxonomy (NCBI): domain Bacteria; kingdom Pseudomonadati; phylum Pseudomonadota; class Alphaproteobacteria; order Rhodospirillales; family Thalassospiraceae; genus Thalassospira; species Thalassospira sp. SM2505. Next base: position 1,462,883 of record NZ_CM142731.1, on the reverse strand, counting down.
TGCCATGCGGGCGTCTCCTGTTTCGAGTTTGATCTGGTTAATTGCGGCAAGTCTGAAACCAGTTGCCCCTGATCGCAAGAAAAAGGGGCAATAATCCGTCAAGGAATGTGATCACGTTCTTGTAAAAAGCTTAAAATCAAGCAGGATATGACATCACCAACTCCGCCGGGGGATTGCGTGCGTCAACTGCTGAGGATTTTACATCATTGGCGTTTGGTCTTGCTGATGCCGTTAATGGCCATCGGCCTCATGGCCTGTCAGCCTGAAAATCCCTGGAATTTCAATATCTGCCGAATTGCCCTGCCTGGGATCGAAGATGACGTTTCGAAAATCCGCCTTTTGACCCGGTTTGATGAGATTGAAGACCCGACGCACATTACCCTGCGCTATCAGATCCTTCTTGATCCGTCCCCATCCTTCATTCCCAAGACCCACTCATCGGTTCCTCCGACATCCTTACCGATACATCGTTTGACCTGTCAGTTTGCGGCAGCCGAAATGCCCAACAGTCCCGGCATCCTGATCGGGATTGAGACCAGTCGATATGGCACGATCTCGCCGACCCATCTGTCGATCCTCAACCGCTTCTGGCTTGATCGGGTTGGAAGTTACGCGTTGGAACGATATGAGAATGCCGACCGGCACGGATTGATGGCCAATGTTCCCGACATCCGATCGAGACTGGCCTATGGTGTTCAGTTGGCGATCAACGGATTGTCGCGCGGGGCGATTTACGGATTGCTTGCCCTGTCATTTACCCTGATTTACGGGCTGATCGGGCGCATCAATCTGGCCTTTGGCGAGATCGTCATGACAGCGGCCCTTTCGACCGTCATCACGGGATTGTTGCTGTCATCAAGGATCGGCTGGAACATTGTCCCGATCGTGACCGCTGCGACCCTGATTGCAATGTTTGTCGGAACCGGGCTTAGTCATCTGACATGGCGGAATGTGTTCGGCCCGCTGGGACGCAAGGCCGCAGGAGGCCGGGCGATCGTTGTCGCATCACTCGGATGCGTTTTATTCATTCAGGAATTTGTCCGGATCATCATTTCGGCGCGGAATTTCAATCTGCCGCCACTTTGGCAATATTCATTTCCGGTCCTGCGCAGTGACCACTTTGTCGTACGCGTTCTCGGATTTGATGTTCTGTCGATTGGCATGGCAGTTTTGGTCGGCATTGGCCTGATCTGGTTGATGGCCAGAACCCGGTTTGGTCGGCAATGGCGGGCAATCAGTCAGGACCGGATTGCCGCGAGCCTGTGCGGCGTGTCCCTGCAACGCATTGAAAGTCAATCATTTGTACTGGCGGGATTCTTGTGTGGTATTACTGGTGCGATAATGGCATTGCGTTATGGCGTGATTAACTTTCATTCCGGTACACTTTTCGGATTCAAGGCACTGGTTGCGGCCATTCTGGGCGGGATCGGGCAGATGCGCGGGGCTTGGCTTGGTGGTTTTGTCATTGGCCTGACCGAGGCATTCTGGTCTGGATATTTTGGCGGGGCCTATCGCGACGTTGCCGTTTTCGGATTGCTTGCTGCCATTCTTGTTCTCCGGCCCGGCGGGCTTTTGGGGGTAAATGATGGAAAAGACAGCTTGTTCTCGCCGCGCATTAGACAAATATGAAAATAACAAACCCGAACGAAAGCCACAAAGCGGGCTTGGATAACCGGGCTGTATAAGACAAAGGCGGTCAGAATGGTCATGCTCAAAACAGTCGACTGGCTCACACAGGACGAGGCGATGCAGGCATCCCTCGACAAGTGGCAGCGCGTTGTCGATCTGATGACCCGATTGCTGGGTGCAACGGCCGGTTATGTGATCGAGTATAATGAAAATCTTGGCTATCTATCCGCACTCACCAGCCAGAACCCCGAAAATCCCAATCCCAAGGTTTCGCTTATTCCCCAGCCAGCAAACTCGAACCTTTATTGCCGACGGGTCGTCATGACCAAGGCCGCCTTTTACGAACCGGATTCAACGGACAAACCCGAATGGACCGATAACCCCGACCGTGTCGATGATGGATATATATCCTATTTGGGGATGCCGCTTTTATGGCCGAATGGATCGGTCTTTGGCACCCTTTGCGTTTTTGACACCAATCCGACCGGCTATGATCAGACCCAGCAGGAATTGATGGAGGTCTTTCGCGATCTGATCGAAGCGGACCTGCGCCTGTATGAACAGTTCGAAATCATGCGCAACCTGTCGATGAGCGATCCCTTGACCGGCCTGAATAACCGCGCCGGGTTCGAATTGCTTGCCCACCAGAAAATCAGGATCGCCAAACGATATCACCACAATATCGGGATCATCTTCATTGATCTCGACAATATGAAACACTGGAATGACGATTACGGACATGCTGCCGGGGACGCCGCCTTGCGTGCTGTTGGTGATGCCATCACCGAAAGCATCCGCGAGGTGGATATTTGCGGCCGGATTGGCGGGGATGAATTTGCAGTTCTGGGCTATGTGCGCAATCGCGGGGATCTCACAACAATCATTGCGCGCGTACGCAACGCCCTTAGCCAGGTCAAACTGACTGTACCAACATCAAAATCCCCGATCCGCGAAACCCCGCAAATCAGTTCGGGCGCATCTGTCTTCTTTGAACCGCTTAACCAAAGTCTTGAGGACATGATGGCGGTTGCTGATCTGGAAATGTATCGCGACAAGCGTAACCGTCAGCGATAGCAGCCTTTCGCATATTTCGTATGGTAATTTGAAAAATTGTCACACCATCTTTCATCCATTAACGACATGGTATGAATTTTGGCCCAGACTGCGTGCCAGGGTCTTGGAACCCGCAAAATAGAATAACGCATACGAGCATAAAAAATGCAGATCCGCAAAGGCACTGCCGACGACCTTCCGTTCATCCGCGACCTTACCAAACGCGCAACTGACTCAACATATTTCATCGACGGCATGGGCGATTCTGCGGCCAGTCTGGTCGCGCACTATGTCGAAAAATCGACCGGTGTCTTTGAGCTTGCCCTTGGCAGTTCCAATCACACGGTCTATGTCGCCACCAAGGACGACACCCTTCTGGGCTATGTAATTGCCATCCATGATGTTCCTGAAATCGACTGGATCATGGTCGATCCGGCATCCCATGGCAGTGGTGCAGGCAAGGCATTGATGATCGCAGCCCTTGATGCGCTGGCCGAAAAAGGTGCACGCACCAATGTACGCCTGACAGTCGTTGCCCATAATGAACGCGCCAAGGCCTTTTACCGCAAATTCGGCTTCCTTGTGACTGGCCCGGTGCCCGATCGCGATATCCCGACTGTGGAAATGCAGCGCGCTGCCTGACTTAACAGAAACTGCGCTAACCCGCTTTGTCAAAACCGTATAAAAATCCGCTTTTGCAAAGTCTTATCTTGCAAAAGCGGACAGTTCCCTGCCAAATATATTTGCACGCATTACGGGATTATCTTGCGCAAGCACCAAACAAAAATATATGCGGGACCATACAATGACCGACACAAACTCTGTAAGCATTGAAACCACCGGAGACGAAGGTTTCACCGGAAATATTCGTCTGATCTATATCCTTTATCTTGTCGGGATTGTGCTCCCGCTGGTGGGGCTGGTCGGTTTGATCTTTGCCTATGTGAAAAAAGGCGATGCACCGGAATGGGCGAAAACGCATTACCGTTTCCTGATCCGGACCTTCTGGATTTACATACTTTACATCGTGGTTGGCTCAATCACCTCGATGATCATCATCGGCTGGTTCATTCTGCTGGCAGCTCTGGTCTGGTTCATCATTCGCATGGTGAAGGGTCTGAACGGTCTGCGCACCGGTGTTCCCCATCCGAACCCGACCGGCTGGATGATCTGATTGCGTACCGCCTTGCATTATTGAGGTCTGAGACCAAAAGCCCGGCGATATCTGCCGGGCTTTTGTCATTTATGTTCCAGAATATTGACCAGCTTCCCGAATGGGTCCCGGACATAGAACCGCCGCACACCCCACGGCTCGTCCGCCGGACCATATTCGATCCTGATCCCGGCATAGGTCATTTTACCCAGCATTTCATCAAGGTTATCGACCTCAATGGACATTTCGGGGACCGGGGTGCCTGAGCCGCCCTCGGTGGCGAAGTTGACTTGCGTCGTCATGGTCTGACCGGCAACCGCAAAGGTTCTGATCCAGCCATGATCCATCACGGTATCAAGGCCAAGGATATCCTCGTAAAAACTTACCGCCTTGGCGATGTCGTCAACCGCGAAATTTGCAACAATGCGTTTAACAGCCATGGGAATTTCCAATCCTATTGGGCAGCTTTGCTGACTTCTTCGGTATGTCGCTTATAGGGCCCAAACGGGATTTCCTTGGGCGCAAAGGTTTCCGCAGATGCCCTGCCCCAACGCGAATGCCATTCTGCCAGTTCCGGGGTCTCGTTTTCGGCAACAAGGAAACCTTCGGGCAGGTATGGATAGGCTTCGTTGCCATCAAGAAACTCATTGTCCTTTTGGCGGACCATGAAGTGATAGGGCATGAAGTTGCGCGGATCGGTCAGGCCAGCCGCACCGGTGATTTCGGCCAGCGCATGCATGGTGTTTTTGTGGAACCGTGCGACGCGTTCGCTTTTATCCTCGGGCACCAGGGCGCGTTGGCGGATTTTATCCTGTGTCGCGATGCCCACCGGACAGCAGTTGGTGTGACAGCTTTGCGCCTGAATACAGCCCAGTGCAAACATGAAGCCGCGTGCTGCGTTACACCAGTCCGCCCCAAGGGCAAGGGTCCGCGCAATATCAAAGGCCGAAACGATTTTACCCGCGGCACCGATTTTGATCTGATCGCGAAGACCCGCCCCACGAAGGGCATTATGAACAAAGGTAAGCCCTTCCTGCATCGGCATGCCGACACGGTTGGCGAATTCAACCGGGGCAGCACCGGTACCGCCTTCCTTGCCGTCGACCACAATGAAATCAGGCGTGATACCGGTTTTGAGCATCGCCTTGACGATGGACATGAATTCACGGCGATGGCCGATACAAAGTTTAAAGCCCACCGGCTTGCCACCGGAAAGATCGCGCAGTTTGCCAATGAATTCCATCAAGCCAATCGGGGTTGAGAATGTGCTGTGTGCCGAGGGCGAAACACAGTCCAGCCCCATCGGAATGCCACGGGCCTCGGCAATTTCGGCTGTGATCTTGGCCGCGGGCAACATGCCGCCATGACCGGGCTTTGCCCCTTGGCTGAGTTTAAGCTCGATCATTTTGACCTGCGGGTCAGAGGCAGTCTTGGCAAATTTTTCCTCGGAAAATGTGCCGTCATCGTTGCGCGCACCGAAATAACCCGATGCCACCTGATAGATCAGATCACCACCGCCTTCGCGGTGATAGCGTGAAATGCTGCCTTCGCCGGTATCATGGGCAAAGCCCCCCTTTTTCGCCCCCTTGTTGAGCGCAAGGATCGCGTTGCCCGACAGCGCACCAAAACTCATGGCCGAGATATTATAAAGGCTGCAATCATAGGGCTGCTTGCAATGCGGGCCGCCAACACGCACCCGGAAATCGGTATCGGTGATGTGGGTCGGGGCGACAGAATGTGTAATCCAGGAATAGCCGGATTTATAGACATCCTCGATGGTGCCAAACGGACGTTTGTCTTCAACACCCTTGGCGCGCTGATAGACAAGGCCACGGGCCTGACGGCTGAACGGGATTTCGTCCTGATCGCTTTCCAGAAGATACTGGCGGATTTCCGGGCGGAAGCTTTCAAGGATAAAGCGGATATGCGCACTGATCGGATAGTTGCGCAGGATCGAATGCCTGGTCTGGTGCAGGTCATGAATACCGACCAGAAACAGCAAACCAAATATGACCGCTGGCACCCAGAACCAGCCATCAACCGCCCCGGCAAAAATCACGGAAATCACTGTCAAAAGCGCAACGCCGATAATGACAAAATAGCGCTGGTTCAAAATGAAGAATTTCACGGTGCTCTCATCCTGTCTGTTCAGGTCGGCCTGATTGATCCCGGATTGCCGCCCGTGCGGGCAGGCTTTGGCAACCCGATCCTTGATTGAAGCATTGCTTGTGATCATCCCTGATTTGAGCGCGCGCCTCAATGACAATGTCGTTGATTATCAAAGAAGTCCCCATATTCCATCCATGTAGGGACGATCCTTTCAACATCAAGAAAAATGCCGCCCAGAAGGTAAACTCCGGGCGGCAAAGTTTCTAGCAGGGAGGTATTGGACCAGAAACACCGAAGACTTGGGGGAAACGGTGTTTCTGGTCTGGTCGGATGATGGGGTTGGCAATGGCCCTTAGGCCTTGCCGTAACCGCCACCGCCCGGGGTTTCGATGATGAAGACATCACCCGGATGCATTTGGGCACCGTCGGTTCCTTTGAGCTCGATCACCGTACCATCGACACGTTCGATGGCGTTGCGGCCAAGCTTGCCCGGTTCACCACCGGCAACCGCCTGATTAGGCACGCGACGGTGGTTGGACAGGATCGATGCGGTCATATCTTCGAGGAAGCGCACACGACGGGTCGTGCCATCGCCGCCCTTGAACTTGCCGTTACCACCCGAACCCTTGCGGATTTCAAAGCTTTCGAGCATTACCGGGAAGCGCCATTCAAGGACTTCCGGGTCGGTCAGGCGCGAGTTGGTCATATGGGTATGAACACCGCTGGTCCCGTCAAAGTCAGGACCGGCACCCGAACCACCGCAGATGGTTTCATAATACTGATGCGTATCATTGCCCCAGGTGAAGTTGTTCATGGTCCCTTGCGCACCCGACATGACGCCAAGGGCGGCATAAAGGGTGTCGGTGACATGCTGTGATGTTTCAACGTTACCGGCAACAACGGCGGCCGGATAACGCGGGTTGAGCATAGAACCTTCGGGCACGATCAGATTAACCGGCTTGAGGCACCCGGCATTAAGCGGAATGTCGTCATCCACAAGCGTTCTGAAGACATAAAGAACCGCTGCACGGGTCACAGCCGATGGTGCGTTGAAGTTGTTATCAAGCTGATCGGACGTGCCGGTGAAATCAACTGTCGCCGAACGGGTTTCCTTGTGGATGGTGACCTTGGCCTTTACGACCGCACCATTGTCCATCTCGTAAGAAAACTCGCCGTCTTTGAGAACGTCGATCACGCGACGAACGCTTTCCTCGGCATTGTCCTGAACATGGCCCATATAGGCGTGCACAACATCAAGGCCAAAGTGATCGACCATCTTGCGCAGTTCCTGCACGCCTTTTTCGTTAGCAGCGATCTGTGCGCGCAGATCGGCGATGTTCTGATACGGGTTACGGGCCGGGTATTTCGCCCCTTCAAGAAGGGCCGTCAGGCCAGCTTCGTCAAATTTGCCCTGATCAACCAGTTTGAAGTTATCGATCAGAACGCCTTCTTCTTCGAGAATGCGCGAATTCGGGGCCATCGAACCCGGGGTAATCCCGCCGACATCGGCATGGTGACCACGCGATGCGACATAGAACAGGATGTCCTTGCCATCATCACCAAAGACCGGGGTAATCAGGGTGATGTCGGGAAGATGCGTCCCGCCGTTATACGGGTCATTGAGCATATAGACATCGCCCGGCTTCATAACACCGACATTGTTGCGCATGACGGCCTGAACCGACTCACCCATCGATCCCAGATGGACCGGCATATGCGGTGCGTTGGCGATCAGCTGACCTTCCTGATCAAACAACGCACATGAGAAGTCCAGACGTTCCTTGATGTTTACCGAATACGAGGTGTTGGCAAGGGTTACACCCATCTGCTCGGCAATGTTCATGAACAGGTTGTTGAAGACTTCAAGCATCACCGGATCGGCCTGCGTGCCGATGGCTTCGGAACGTTTCATCGCGACAACACGGTTCAGGACCAGATGGTCACGACCATTGACCTTGGCTTCCCAGCCCGGATCAATCACGGTGGTGCCGACCGGTTCGACGATGACCGCGGGGCCACGCACAACCGCACCCGGTTTCAGGTCTTCGCGCTTGTAGAACGGGGTGTCCTCGATCTTGCCATCAAAGACGACCGGACGCGTTGCCAATGCGCTGATCGCAACATTGTCACCGGTGACTTCGGCTTCGGTATCGGGAAGGCTTTGGGTTTCACCGATGGCTTCGACCGCAACCGCTTCAACGACCAGCGGCTTTTCATCCATGACAAAGCCATAGCGCTGCTTGTGCTGTTCTTCGAACTGCGCCTTGATGGCAGCAACATCACCGAAATCAACGATCAGCGGCGTATCGGTGCCGTCATAACGCAGATGCAGCTTTTTGAGCATGGTGATCTTGGTATCCGGGATGCCCTGTTCGTGCAATTCGGCACGGGCATCAACGGCAAGATTGTCAAGCTGCTCATCCAGACCGGCAAGCGCGTCAGACGCCAGTTTCGCCTCGACCGCCTGTTCGCGCATCGCACGAATATCGGCAAGGCCCATGCCATAAGCCGACAGAACACCGGCAAACGGATGGACAAACACCTTGGTCATGCCAAGGGTATCAGCCACCTGACAGGCATGCTGACCACCGGCACCGCCGAAGCATTGCAGGATATAGTCGGTCACGTCATAGCCGCGCTGAACCGAGATCTGCTTGATCGCGTTTGCCATGTTTTCAACAGCAATACGCAGGAAACCTTCGGCGACTTCTTCGGGCGTGCGGGCCTGACCGGTGCTTTCCTTGATCTTGGCAGCCATGGCTTCGAAACCAACACGAACCGCATCAGCATCAAGCGGCTCATTGCCTTCGGGGCCAAAGACATTCGGGAAGAAGTCCGGCTGAACCTTGCCCAGCATGACGTTGATATCGGTAACCGCAAGCGGACCGCCACGACGATAGGCCGCAGGACCCGGATTTGCACCGGCACTGTCCGGACCCACACGGAAACGCGCGCCATCGAAGTGCAGGATCGAACCGCCACCGGCCGCAACCGTATGGATTTTCATCATCGGTGCGCGCATACGAACGCCGGCAACCTGGGTTTCGAAATCACGTTCATATTCGCCGTCATAGTGGGAGACGTCAGTCGACGTGCCGCCCATGTCAAAACCGATGACCTGTTTGAAGCCATCCATTTCTGCTGTACGGACCATGCCGACAACACCGCCAGCCGGACCGGACAGGATCGCATCCTTGCCCTGGAACTTGGCCGCATCGGTCAGGCCACCATTGGACTGCATGAACATCAGCTTCACACCACCAAGCTCGGCGGCAACCTGATCAACATAGCGACGCAGGATCGGCGACAGGTACGCATCAACAACCGTGGTATCACCGCGCGAAACCAGCTTCATCAGCGGGCTGACTTCGTGACTGACGGAAACCTGGGTAAAGCCGACTTCACGGGCAATTTCGGCCGCCGCATTTTCATGGGCGGTATAGCGATAGCCATGCATGAAGACGATGGCACAGGCACGAATGCCGCTATCGAACGCCGCCTGAAGATCTTTACGCAAATTGTCGCGATCAAGCGGGGTCAGCTCAGCCCCCTGGGCGTCGAAACGACCATCGGCCTCAATCACGGTTTCATACAGGGTTTCTGGCAGCTTGATATTGCGATCAAAAAGACGCGGGCGGTTCTGATAAGCCAGACGCAGCGCATCGCGGAAGCCCTTGGTGGTAACCAGAACCGTGCGGTCGCCCTTACGTTCAAGAAGCGCGTTGGTCGCAACGGTGGTGCCCATTTTGACAGCTTCGATTTTCTCAGCCGGGATTTTCTCGCCTGCCGAAACTTCAAGAAGTTCACGAATGCCCTGAATGGCTGCATCGCGATAGCGTTCCGGGTTTTCCGACAACAGCTTGTGGGTGACAAGCGAACCATCGGGCTTGCGGGCCACGATATCGGTAAAAGTACCGCCGCGATCAATCCAGAACTGCCATTTCGGCTGACCCGATGTCTGCGAGGCGGTGGAATTTTGGTCGTGAGAAGCCATGATGCTTACTCCTTGGGCATCTGTAGTCATGAAAATCTGTACGAACGATCAGCTATTTCAAAAGCCGGTCAGCCATTCATTTGCCGGGGCAGCCATGTTGCGATTTCCGGGAAGACCGTAATCAGCAAGACAGCAAGCAACAGCAGGAAGAAGAACGGCAAGGCAGCCAGTGCAATGGCAAACAGGTTCTTGCCTGTCAGACCTTGCAAAACGAAAAGGTTGAAACCGACGGGCGGGGTGATCTGCGACATTTCGACCACCAGCACCACATAGATACCAAACCACAACAAGTCGATCCCGGCAGCCTGAACCATCGGCAGGATGACCGAGGTGGTCAGAACCACCACCGAAATCCCGTCAAGGAAACAACCCAGAACAATGAAGAACACGGTCAATGCTGCCAGAAGCGCATAGGGCGACAGATCCATCTGCGCGATCCATGCGGCCAGTTCGCGCGGGATACCGGTAAAGCCCATGGCAACAGTCAGTACCGCAGCCCCTGCGAGGATAAAGCAGATCATGCACGATGTGCGCGTTGCCCCCATGATGCCTTCGATCAGGCTTTCGCGGGTCAAAGAGCCACTTAATCGTGACAGGATCAGCGCACCAACCACGCCAAAGGCCGCAGCCTCGGTCGGGGTGGCGATCCCCCCATAGATCGATCCGATAACGGCCGAGATAAGCAGGATCACCGGGATCAGACGGCCCGAAGCGCGGACTTTTTCGCCAAACGGAATGCTGGGTGCGGCTGGCGGCATCTTGTCCTTGTTTACGGTGGCCCAGATGCCAACGAAGCTCATGAACAGGATGATCAGCATGACACCGGGCAAAACGCCGGCAATGAACAGACGGGCAATCGACAGTTCGGCCGATACGCCATAAACAATCAGAATGATCGACGGCGGGATCAGAAGACCCAGAGTGCCCGACCCGGCCAGCGTGCCAAGGATCAGTTTGTCGGCATAGCCCTGCTTGCGCAGTTCGGGGATCGACATGCGTCCGATGGTCGCCGCCGTTGCCGCAGACGAACCCGATACAGCAGCAAAGATGCCACAGCCCAAAATATTCACATGCAACAGACGACCCGGCAGCTTGTTCAGCCAGGGCGCAAGACCGGTGAACATGTCTTCGGACAGGCGCGACCGGAAAAGGATTTCACCCATCCAGATAAACAGCGGCAGTGGCGCCAGCGACCAGGTCGCAAGGCTTGCCCACGCGGTCGTTGCGATGATCGGACCAGTCTGTGCACTGGTAAAGAAATCAAGGGCGAATACGCCAATCGCAAACAATGACAGAGCAACCCACAAACCTGCACCAAGGAACAGGAACAGAAGCCCCATCAGGACAAGGCCAATTTCAAGTACTTCCATGACCGTCCCCTATTCGTTCAGTTCGTTGGCTTCGCCGAGGGCGAAGGCAGGTTTGCGACCAACAACGGTATCGACCAGTGCTTCGATCATACCGACGGTAAAGACGATCAGGCCAAAGGCCATTGCCGCTTGCGGGATCCAGAGCGGGAAGGCGAGAACGCCTGGCGACGTATCACCGTAGGAAAAGCTCTCTTCGGCAAGAACCGTCATCCACCATGCGAAGTAACCGCCAAGGAAGGTTGCAGCCAGAAGCGTGATGCTTTCGATCACCCGGCGCAGACCACCGCGCAGATGGGACAAAACAATCATCACCCGAATATGGGTGCCGGCCCGAAGTGCGGGACCAAGCGCCAGGAACGTTCCCGCCGCAAGGCAAAAACCTGCGAGTTCGTTGGCGTCATGAACCGCAATTCCGATCAGACGGCCAAGTGATTGCGCCAGAATAAGAAGTGCGATTGCCACCAGGAAAAATGCAGCCAGCCCGGCACTGAACTTAAATAAATAGTCTAGTAATCTGCGCACAGCAGTCCCCTTTCCGCCCGCGAAGTCGCGATGGTGGTTGAGCGATCCATACGGACAGTAACATTAAAATGTGGGGCTTGTCCGGGACCGGACAGGGGACGACACCTGCCCGATCCCGAGGAACGAAAGAACCTTAGTTCTTGAAAGCGTCGATGATGGCTTTGCCTTCATCGCCGGTTTTTTCGAGCCAATCGGCAACCATGGTTTCACCAACTTTGGCCAGACCAGCTTTGAGCTCTGCGCTTGGCGCAGCAACGTTCATACCGTTATCAGCAAGGATTTTCTTCTTTGCTTCGGATTCAGCCATGCTCATTTCCAGACCACGTGCTTCGGCTTTGACCGCGGCATCCATGACAGCTTTCTGGGCTTCTGCCGAAAGACGATCAAACGACTTTGCGTTCACGATAACCATGTTTTTCGGAAGCCATGCCTGAACGTCATAGAAGTTCGAAACAAAGTCCCAGGCCTTGGAGTTCGCACCGGTCGACGGCGAAGTCATCATGGCTTCAACAATACCGGTTGCAAAGGCGGTCGGGATTTCCGGAACTTCAACCTGGGTCGCAACCATGCCGGTCAGATCGGCAAGCTGCGAAGTGGTCGAGTTGTAGGCACGGAATTTGATGCCCTTAAGGTCTTCAACCGTGCTTACCGGGTTTGCGGTGTAAAGCCCCTGTGACGGCCACGGAACAGCATAGAGAACTTTCAGACCGTCTTTCGCAAGGGCTGCTTCGATGCCTGCGCGTGAGACTTCCCAAAGTTTCTTGGAGTCCTCATAGGAGGTCGCAAGGAACGGGATAGCATCAACGGTATAAATCGGGTTTTCGTTGGCCAGCAGCGAAATCAGTGTTTCGCCAATCGGAACCAGACCGCGCTGAACCGAACGTTTGATATCAGCATGCTTGAACAGAGAACCACCGGAATGAACGGTGATGGTCAGTTCACCACCGGACGCATCATTCACGTCCTTGGCAAATTCGATAATGTTCTGGGTGTGGAAGGTCGCATCCGGATACGGCGTCGCCATATCCCATTTTTCAGCAGCAGCCGCCAGACCGGCGGACATGGTGATGGCTGCGACTGCAACCGTCGAAAGCGCTTTTTTCAGCATTGATCAAGTCTCCCTGTGTGTTGAGGCGGAGGAGTCAGAGTAACAAAGACTCCAAAATATTCACCCGACATCTTGATCACATTTTACTGACAAATTGTCAATGTAATTTCATAACTACCATGCGAAATATGCAACTCACGCAGTTCGCTGCCTTATCAAAACCACCTTAATCACTTGAAACAAATGAGCATTTGAAAGCGGCACAGCATCGCGTGCCATTCGGAATACCCCACGAAAACAGAACGGGCAGCAGTTCAAAGGAACCACTGCCCGTTCGATTCATGAAGCTTTCCGCCTTTGCACCGACAAAAACCCGGTCTGCTCGGAGAACGCCAACTTGCTTGTTACATCGCACTCGCGGCACGCGATGCCTGGTCATAGACCCCGGAAATGGCGCGCAGGGTCTTGGCAACATCGCCGACTTCCTGACTATTCACACCAAGGCGCTGGAAGGTTTCAACAAGGCAGGCTTCGCGGACTTCGCGGTATTTCTCGCACATGGCACGCCCGTCAGCGGTCGTTCCATAGTGGACTTCCTTACCACGCTTGATGCCTTCGACCAGACCAAGCTTGCGCAGTTTCTTGAGTGAGTAGTTCACCAGGTGGCTGTCTTCAACATTGAGAACAAAGCAAACTTCAGAAAGGCTTTTTTCACGTTCGCGCGAATTGACGTTATGGAGCACCAGAATATCAAGAACCGAAACGTCCGGCATCCCGGCAGCACGCATGCACCGTACCATCCATCGGTTGAATGCGTTCCCTGACAGGATCAGGGCAAATTCAAGTTCCGATAATTCTGCAGCCCGTTCCGAAACGAGATGCGACGATGAAACAATACGTGGTTTATCTGCCATGCGACATTCCCTGCTTTGATAGCTGTTCTGATTTTGCGGTTCATCTTCTATAAAACGCCACAAGTTTGTCGGGATTTTATCGCGATAAAAGCAGTCGGGTAAAGACCCGACTGCCGTTTGTTATCGGCATTTCGTCGTTAAAGTGAGCGCATCCGCTCCAGAAAGCCGTCGATTTGCTGCCGAAGGTCACCGCTTTGCCGACCAAGATTGTCTGCCGAACCATGGACCTCGGTTGCTGCGTTATTGGTTTCACCGACCGCTGCGGACACTCCCTGCATCGCAGACGAGATTTCTTCTGTCCCGGCGGCCGCCTGTTCAACATTTTGCGAGATTTCGCTGGTCGCGACAGTTTGTTGTTCAACAGCAGCGGCGACAGCTGCTGCGCGTTCGCTGATATCAGCGATCATGGTCACGATTTCATCAATCGCACTCACAGCAATGCCGGTTGCCTGCTGAATTTCACTGATCTGTGCCGTGATGTCTTCGGTTGCCTTCGCCGTCTGGTTTGCAAGGTTCTTGACCTCGCTTGCCACCACGGCAAAGCCCTTGCCCGCGTCCCCTGCGCGCGCGGCCTCAATGGTGGCATTCAGAGCCAGCAGGTTCGTCTGGGCAGCAATATCACTGATCAGACCAATAACCTCGCCAATCTTGATGGCAGAGTCATTCAGCCCCTGAATATTGTCATTGGTTGAACGTGCCCGTTCGGTGGCGGATTGCGCCATGGTCGAAGTTTCACTGACCTGTCCTGATATTTCGTTGATCGAAGCGGCAAGCTCAGTTGCCGCCGTTGCGACCAGTTGCACATTCGACGATGCTTCTTCTGCACCGGATGAAACCGCCATTGACTGGTCAGCAGCGGTTTCAGCACTGTTGCGCAACACGTTTGAGACCTGATGAAGCTGTTTGACCGCTACCGCCACATCAGCCATCACCGCGACAACGGCATTGTCGAAATCCTGGATATATTGTTCCTGGGTTTCCATTCGTTTGCGTCGACGTTCATCCTGGGCCTTCTGTGCTGCCTCCAGCTTGACGCGCTCTATACCGTTTTCACGGAAAACAAGCACGGCACGCCCCATCTCGCCGATCTCGTCAGCGCGATTGACTTCATCAAGGTCCACATCAAAATCATTCTCGGCAAGGCGCGTCATCTTGCCCGTCAAACCGCTGATTGCACGTACAATCGCGCGCGACAACAGAACCGAAAGCCCAAGAAGTACAATCACACCGATCACATACATGGTGACCGTTACAGTCAGGCTTGTTGCGGCAATTTGTTCAGCCTTCGCCTTTTGGTTATTGGCAAGTTCGGCAATCGAGGCGCTGAGGGCATCAAGCAGCGGTTCTGCCTCGGCATAATAATCTGATAGCAGGCCAAGCTCGGAATTGCGTTGAAGGATCTTCTCGGCCAGCGATTTGAAATCACTGACATAGGAATTCATCAGTTTGCTGATATTGGCCTGTTCGGTGGACGGAATATCCGATGCGGCCAAGGCCGGACCGAATTCTGCCAGTCGCTGACCAATGCTATCGATGTATTTCGCGTCCATTCGGGCCAGAAAATCTTTTTCATGCCGACGCATCATCAGCATGATCACCGTCAGCTTGTCAGCCTTGTATTTACCGAGTTCGGTTTCAACAGCATGGACCGAACCACGCAAACGGCCCAGAAGCCCGTCTTCCTCGTTCAAGCCAATTTCGCGTTGCAGGGTGACAATCTTGCCAAACTCATCGGCATAATTTGCAAAGGCAGTCGTAATCCGGGAGATCTCGGCATCAAAGGCTGCAAGCTCCTCGTCGATTTCAAGTTCATGCAAACCCGCCGTCACCCGCTCAACGACTTCGTCATGTTGTCTGGCATATTTCTCATCAAGCCTGAGAAGAAAGTCCTTTTCCCGTCGCCTTGCATGCAGAAAGTCACGTGACACAGCATCCGCGATCAGACGATCGTCCAATGCCTCCTGTGCAGCCATTTGCGCAGCACCACGTTGTTGATCTGCCACCATCTGAACGGCGGCGACCACGACAAAGATCATAAGACCAACCGCGCCAATCAGCGAGATTTGATAAAGCAGTTTCATGCGAGACAGAAAATTCACGGCAACCCCCAAGCCAATGCCCGACCTGTATTCCAAACACTGGGTTCACAGGACACGCGCAATACAATGCAAGACAGCGAGACGGAAATATTCCCCGCACCCCATTCAGTTTTGGACAAACTGACCGGTTCATCAGACGGGGAAACAGTACGATTATTTAACAAGCCTCCGGAACCGACACCGCCAGGTGTCGAAAACGCAATTTGTTTCCAATCCCGCACCCGCAATAAGGAGTTACATTTGCACCCGCCCCATACAAAACAAGGGGGAAGACTAATCCTCCCCCTTGCGTATAGACCAAATTATCAACTGGTCAGATCAATCAGCGGCTCAGCTTACGGCACGCATGCGCTCAAGGAACTGGTCGATGCGTTCGCTCAGACTGTCACTCTGACGACCAAGGTTATCTGCAGACCCGCGGACATCGCTGGCTGCCTCGGTGGTGTCTGCAACTGCTGTGGATACGCCCTGCATTGCAGATGAAATCTCGCTGGTGGCGGATGCCGCCTGTTCGACATTCTGCGATATTTCGCTTGTGGCCACAGTTTGCTGTTCCACCGCAGCCGCCACCGTTGATGCCCGTTCACTGATATCCGAGATCATGCGAACAATTTCGTCAATTGCCTCAACCGCAGACAGGGTTGCCTGCTGAATTTCGTTGATCTGGATTGTGATGTCCTCGGTTGCCTTGGCTGTTTGATTCGCTAGATTTTTGACCTCGCTTGCTACAACGGCAAAGCCTTTGCCAGCTTCGCCAGCACGGGCGGCTTCGATTGTTGCATTAAGTGCCAGCAAGTTGGTCTGACCGGCGATGTCATTGATCAAGCCGATCACCTCGCCGATCCGCACAGCCGCCGCATTCAATCCCTGAATATCCTCGTTTGTTGTCTGGGCACGTTCGCTTGCGGAAATTGCCATTTGCGATGTGTCACTGACCTGCCCGGCGATTTCATGGATTGAAGCCGACAGTTGAGTTGCCGCTGTTGCGACAAGCTGCACATTTGACGAAGCTTCCTCTGTGCCCGCAGAGACGGTTGTTGATTGTTCGTTTGCAGTTGATGCGCTGTTTTTAAGGGCTTCGGAAACCGCATGGAGTTGTTGTACAGCCGTCCCGACTTCGCTCATCATTGCGACGACGTCGTCATCAAACTCGCGGATATGCTTTTCTTGCTGTTCGATACGTTGACGCTGCTTTTCATCAAGCTCGCGCTGCTGGGCTTCAAGCTTCTGACGCTCAAGCCCGTTTTCACGAAAGACGACAACCGACCGGCCCATTTCGCCAATTTCGTCCTTGCGGTTGGCTTCATCAAGTTGCACGTCGAAGTCGTTGTCGGCAAGGCGGGCCATTTTGGTCGTCAAACCTGCAATTGCACGTGCTATTGCGCGTGCCAGGATAATCGACAATAAAACCAGTATCAGGGCACCGGCGATGAAAATCGCAAATGTGACCTGAACCCCAGTATGCGCGATTTGTTCGGCACGTTGCTGCATTTTCCCGGCCACATCGCCGATGGCGCTGCTCAGTTCCGCAAGTACCGGTTCAACAGCCGAGTAATAGGCGCTCAGACGCGCAAGCGATTCTTCACGCGCCAGAACAGCATCGGCCAGTGCCTTGAAATCGGAAATATATGATGCCATCAGTTTGCCAAGCTCAGCCTTCTTGTCATCCTGAATGCTTCCCGCTTTTTGCAGGGCTGCGTCGAATTCCTTGGCCGTCGCCGTAACACTGTCAAGATAGGCCGGGTCAAGACTTGCAAGGAAATCCTTCTCGTCCCGTCGCATTTTCAGCACCGCAATCGAGATATCCTTGGTGTTGGAAAGCCCCAGCATGGCTTCAAGCTGCGCAATTTTGCCAAGTGCGGTTTCGACCTCTGTTGCGGCATTGCGCATTTCGCCAAGCAAACCTGAACTCTGATCAAAGCCCACCTTGCGCTGTAAATCGACAACGGTTGTAAACTCGCTGACATAATCTTCAAACGCGGCTCTTGCCTGATCAACCTTGCCAAGAAGCTCGCCCAGTTCCTCGCGTTTGGCGAGGTCATCCAGGCCTGCTCGCACAGACATTGCAGCGGCAGCGTGAGACGCGACATATTCTTCGTTCTTGCGCAGGACAAAGTCCTTTTCATGTCGGCGCGCGTTCAGAAATGCCCGGGATATACCATCAACCAGCGACTGGTCGGCGCTGGCTGCCTCGGCAATTGTTTGCGCCGACTGGCGTTGTTGATCCGCAATGAACTGCGTTACGCCAACAACTGCGAAAATAATAAGTGCGACCACACTTATCAGAGAAATCTGGTAGACAAGTTTCATGCGTGACAAGAAAGACATGTTTCCACCCCTAATTATACGGATCGTTTTTGTTATTATTTTTTTACTACCTGATTGTCATAGAACCACTCTACCAATGGTAGATCAACAAACACTTAAGTATAGACGTTTGGGTGTTATTCAACGTCCAAGCCAAGAAATAACGCCAATTCGCCATTTATTTCCGTGACCTGCAAACTATGTTGGTTGTTCTGGTAAGATGGTAATCTTGCTGCAAAAATACGACCGCACACTGCAAAACACAGCAATCAGGACGAACAATCACCCATGAGCATCGCATGAGTATCTGGGGCAAAATTATTGGTGGAGCCGCAGGCTTTGCCTTGGGCGGACCGCTTGGCGCGATCCTTGGCGCAACAGCCGGTCATGTCGTAGACAAGATCAAGAGTGCCGCAAACGGGGGGCCGCAACTGGGTGGTCACGACCCGAGGCAGGTTGCCTTTGCCACGGGCGTCATCGTTCTTGCTGCCAAAATGGCCAAGGTTGACGGTCATGTCAGCCGCGACGAGATCAATGCCTTCAAGCGCGTTTTCCATATTCCGCCCGGCGAAGAAAAGAATGTCGGCCGTATCTTTGATATGGCTCGTTCATCATCGGACGGCTTTGAACTCTATGCCCGTCAGATCGCCACCATGTTTCGGGGTGAACGCGCGCTTCTGGAAGGCATCCTTGAAGCCCTTTACCAGATCGCCATGGCTGATGGTGAATTGCATCCGGCTGAACAGGATTATCTGAAAAAGGTCGCCCATATCTTTGGCTTTGCCGATGTCGACTTTGATCGCGTACATCATGCCTTCACCTCATCGAACGGTCCCGACCCCTATGAGCAACTGGGCCTTGGACGCGATGCCAGTGATGATGAACTGAAAGCAGCCCATCGCAAGTTGTCGCGCGAAAATCATCCAGACACCCTGATGGCCAAAGGCATGCCACCCGAATTCATCGAACAGGCCAATGATAAAATGGCCCGCATCAACGCCGCATGGGATCAAATCCGCAAGGAACGCGGTATCCGCTGATCCAAATCGGCTGGATAGAGATGATGACAGATGATTTCCCTTGCAACGGCACCGGATTTGCTGTTTGCAAGGGGCCTGTCACGCTGACCAATTTTCTGAACTCAAGCTTATCGGTTTTTCCATGGCGCCACCGCTGATTAATATTAATGACATTCGCCTGACCTTTGGCGGCAATGATCTGTTTTCCGATGTGTCATTTGCCATTGGCGAACGCGACCGACTATGTCTGGTCGGCCGGAATGGCGGCGGGAAATCGACACTTCTGAAAATCATCGCCGGCGAGATCGAAGCCGACGGTGGCGAACGGTTTGTTCAGCCGGGTTGCAAGGTTGCCTATCTCAATCAGGAACCGAAATTTGACGGCTATGACACGGTCGAGGATTTCGTTCTTTCGGCTCTTGATGAACATGAACAGGACTATGCCTATCGCTCTGACATGCTGTTGGCATCGGTCGATATTGATCCCAAAGCCGATCCAAAACAGCTTTCTGGCGGTGAAGGCCGACGCGCGGCAATCGCGCGCGCACTGATTGCCGATCCGCAGGTCCTTTTGCTGGACGAACCGACCAACCATCTTGATCTTCCGACCATTGAATGGCTTGAAGGCGAGATCAAGAATTTCCGCGGTGCGGTTGTCGTCATCTCGCATGACCGTGCCTTCCTGAATGCGGTATCGAACGGCGTTCTTTGGCTTGACCGTGGCGTCATGCATCAGGGCGCGATCAATTTCGCAAAGTTCGAAGAATGGTCCGAAGAAATCTATCGCAAGGAAGCCGAGGAACGCGCCAAGCTCGACAAGCTGATTGCACAGGAAACCGTCTGGTCCGTGCAGGGCATTTCCGCCCGCCGCAAACGTAACCAGGGTCGCCTGCGCCGTCTTTATGACATGCGCGAACAGCGCTCCAATCAGGTTGACCGGATCGGCAATGTCTCGCTTGCGGCCGAGGCTGGCGAAACATCGGGCAAGGTTGTGATCGAGGCCACTGATATCGCCAAGTCATTCGGGGATCGCCAGATCATTGCCGATTTCTCGACCCGTATCCTGCGTGGCGACAAGGTTGGCATCATCGGCCCGAACGGTGCAGGTAAAACCACACTGCTTAAAATGCTGACCGGGCAGCTTGAACCCGACAGCGGCACGATCAAGATCGGCACCAACCTTAATCCCAGCTATTTTGATCAAAAGCGTATTGCGCTTGATGACGATAAAACGCTTTGGGATACGCTGTGTGATGTTGGCGGCGATCAGGTGATGGTGCGCGGCAACCCGCGCCACGTTGTTAGCTATCTGCGCGATTTCCTGTTTGACGAAAAACAGGCCAGAAGCCCGGTTGGTGCCCTTTCGGGTGGCGAACGCAACCGTTTGCTTCTGGCGAAATTGCTGGCAAAGCCGACCAACCTTCTGATCATGGACGAACCGACCAACGATCTGGATATGGATACGCTCGACCTGCTTCAGGAAATGCTGGACGATTATGAAGGCACGCTTCTTCTGGTCAGCCACGATCGTGACTTCCTTGATCGCGTTGTAACATCATCAATCGCGATGGAAGGCGACGGAACGGCAGTTGAATATGCCGGTGGCTATTCCGATTATATTGCCCAACGCAAACTCTCAAACGCCCCCGCAGCCAAAGATGACAAGAACCTTGGCAAGCTTGGTAAAAAACCTTCGGGTAACAACAATGCGCCCAAAGCAAAATCGGTTTCAAAGCTGAGCTACAAGGATCAGCGCGAATACGACAATCTGCCTGCGGCGATGGCAAAGCTCGAAGCAGAAATAAAAACGCTTGAAGGCGCCCTGTCTGACAGCACCCTGTTTACCAAGGATCCGACCGGCTTCCAGAAGAAGGTCGACCGGCTTGACACTGCACGAAGCGAACTTGAAGCATCCGAGGAACGCTGGCTGGAACTTGAAATGATGCGCGAGGAGCTCGGTCAGGCCTGATGATCTGACCGGGTCATCGCCCACAAACATCCCGACGATGATCCTCTGTTCTTGCTACCGGTTGCTTTACGTCTGGTGCGCATTGGGACACACTTGTCTGCAAACCAGTTCAGTCTGGGTTGAAAAGAACTCATTTGTCCTTTGTCTTCAAACAGATGACAAAGGACGGTGTCGTCAACGCAGACGCTTCTGTGCTGCCCCTTATTGAAAGCCCGCGCCATGCCCCTCAAAGCAGTGCTTATGGCCCTGTCCGTCGCCATCATCTGGGGCATTAACATGCTGACCGTCAAAGGTGCGGTTTCAGAAATTCCACCCTTTATGCTGACCGCTATCCGCTTTGCTTCGGTTGCAATTCTGCTGATCCCGTTTACCCGCATGCCACGCGGTCGCATGGGACGCCTTGCCGTCATCTCGCTGACTTTTGGCAGTCTGCATTTCGGTGTTTTATTCTTTGCACTTTCAATGATTGACGCCGGACCGGTCGCAATTATCGTCCTGCTTGGCGTGCCGTTTTCCTCGATGCTGGCGACCTATTTCTTTAATGACAGGCTGGGCTGGAAGCGGCTTTCGGGCATGACGCTTGCGTTTGTTGGCGTAACAATCATGTTCTGGGACCCGACCATGACCGATCTGCAATTGCCATTATTGTTGGTGGTGTTTGCAGCTTTCATGTGGGCGGTTGCCAATGTAATGATCAAGAAACTGGGCGATATTGACACCTTCCAGCTTAATGGCTGGATGGCATTGTTTGCCGCCCCGCAACTGCTGCTTCTATCGCTGGTTTTTGAACCCGAATCCTTTCAGGCAGTGCGTGATGCCAGCTGGATGGCCTGGGCCAATCTGAGCTTTACGGTGATCATGTCATCAATTGTGGCCTATGGTTTCTGGTATCATTTGCTCAAGACCCAGGATGTGAATGCAGTCGTGCCATGGTCATTGCTCGCGCCTGTCATCAGCGTTCTGGGATCGTTTGTGGTATTTAACGAAGCATTCTCGATGCTTAAGATCATTGGCGGTATTGTTGTTCTGTGCGGGGTCACGGTGATCATGCTGCGCAAACCCGTTCAGCGCAAAACACAGGGAATGGATTAAGCCAAATGGCCGATGGGCAGTCAGACGGGCGATCAAAAGACAGTTTGCCAGCAGACATCATCAAGCATCCCTCGCCCAATTTCGGCCCGCGCCCGGATGGTTGCCCGATTGATATCCTTGTGCTGCATTATACCGGCATGCCCACAGGCAATGCCGCCCTTGAACGCCTGTGCGATCCTGAAAGTTCGGTTTCGAGCCACTATCTGATTGAGGAAGACGGCCGCATCATTGCGCTGGTCGATGAAGACAAACGCGCATGGCATGCCGGGCGGGGTTGCTGGCAGGACTGCTCGGATGTGAATTCACATTCCATCGGGATCGAGATCGTCAATCCAGGTCATGAATTTGGCTATCGCGCCTTTCCCGATATACAGATCGCATCCGTCATCACGTTGTGCCGGGACATTCTGGCCCGTCGCAACATTCCGGCAGATCGGGTGATTGCCCATTCCGACATGGCCCCGGATCGCAAGGAAGATCCCGGTGAATTGTTCCCCTGGAAATTACTGGCCGACAACGGCATCGGGCTTTGGCCCGATGTAACTGACGATATCGCTGTTGATCCGGATCGCTTTGAAGGGTTGCTTGATCAGATTGGCTATGGATGGCCGGCAAGTAATGGTGATGGCGCATCCAACGAAGAGTATCGCCTTAAACGGACAATTGCCTTTCAGCGGCACTGGCGTCCGGCGGATATTTCCGGTGTCCTCGACGGGCAATGCATGGCCATTGCCACCGCCCTTGCAAATGCGATTGGCAACTAGCTTTCTGAACTCGCCCCCGTCGCCACCGCTTTTTCTTGACGTTATGGTCGATGTAACCTACATCCGCACCACCAGATGGCCGGATGGCCGCCCTGATTGCTTGCAATCGGGGAGGAAAGTCCGGGCTCCACGGAGACACGGTGCCAGATAACGTCTGGCGGGGGCGACCCTAGGGAAAGTGCCACAGAAAGCAAACCACCGACACAGCGCAAGCCTGTCGGAAAGGGTGAAAGGGTGCGGTAAGAGCGCACCGGTCCTTCAGCAATGCGGGACGCATGGTAAACCCCACCGGGAGCAAAACCTAATAGGAATGGTCGGCCGGGTGCTTCGGCATTGTCGGCAGGTGGGTTTTCGCACCACCATTCGGGTTGGTTGCAGGAGGCGTTCGGCGACGGACGTCCCAGATGAATGGCCATCCAGTGCGGTTCGCCGCATGGACAGAACCCGGCTTACAGGCCATCTGGTATTATTTCCCAAACGAAAAAGGCGATGACAATACGCTGTCACCGCCTTTGACAAGTTCAATAAATCTGTGCTGACAGCGCGATGATCAGCCTTTTTCCGCAATTGATTGCGTGAAATACTTGTCGGCCTCTTCCTGGGTGCCGACGTCGAAATCAGCCGCAGTCTGATCCTTGATCATCTTGCCAAGGGTCGGAAGCGTTTTACGGTCAATCTGGGTATTCTGGTCCCACAATTTGGAACGCATCAGCGATTTCGCACAATGCAGGAAGGCTTCCTCGACCGTAATTTTAATCGCCGTGATCGGTGGCTTGGGCGTATCGGCAAACAATCCCAGCAAAGCCGGATCTGTACTGATTTCAGCCGTACCGTTCAATCGCAGTGTTTCATTCACACCGGGCACAAAGAACAGCATCCCGACTTTCGGGTTATCGACGATGTTTGACAGTGTATCGACACGATTGTTGCCCGGACGGTCCGGCATGACGATGGTGTTATCATCTACAACCTTGATGAAGCCCGGCCGATCGCCGCGCGGGCTGACATCGGCATCGCCATTGGCATCGGCCGATGAAACGACCGCAAAGGGTGCCAGTTCAATGAAATGCTTGCAGTGTGGATCAAGCCGCGACAGGCATTTATCAACAGCAAGTCCCATCGGCTCCCCATAAATTGCGCGAAGCTTTTCCTGAGTATCGATTTTTGTATCGGCAGAAGTCATTGGCAGGCACCTTATGCGGGAATCACGGACCGAAGGTGCGTCACTTGAGAACGCAAGTCAATCGCTGATCAACCCTGACTTGCCGATCCAATGATCTGCTCGACGGTTTTCACAGCGGCAAACTCGCCATTGAGACTGGAAAGTGCCACATCATGCACCAGCTCGGCCGGGAAAACCCGCCCATCCGGAAGGCTGCGATCAAAGGTCGCACAGGCATCAGATGCAATCGTTACCTCAAATCCAAGATTCCCGGCCATACGGGTGCTGGTATTCACACAATGGTCCGTTGTGATCCCGCACAGAACAAGGCGCGAAATACCCTGCGCACGCAGATCTGCCTCAAGACTGGTGCCGATAAAAGCCGAATTGACATTCTTGCCATAGACAGGCTCACCCTCAATCGGGGCTAGTGCCTGTTTGATGGCGTTGCCTTGATGATCAGGATGAAGACGCGATTGCGGTTCGGTTGAGTCATGCTTGACATGAATGACCGGCTGCCCGGCTTTGCGCCAGTGTGTCAGAAGTTTCTCACCATTTCTTTCGGCATCGGGGTTATTACGATTTCCCCAGTAATCAAGGTCATCAAATCCTTGTTGCCAGTCAATCAGGATCAGGGCGGTCTTGTTCATTTCGGGGCTCCGACGGTTGGGTGCATATCATTGCTGGTGGCGATGCACGGCACCTTACCAGTAATTTATCTGGCGGAAATGACAAACACCCCACCAATCTCGCCAGAATTCCGTCACCGACTTTTAGAGCCACCCTTTGCGTTTGAAATACCAAAGCGGCAAAACAGCGGACAGGATCATCAGGCCGATTGCAACCGGATAGCCGAATTCCCAGCCAAGCTCGGGCATTACTTCGAAATTCATGCCATAGATGCTGGCGATCAGGGTTGGCGGCAGGAAGGCCGCCGCAGCGACCGAGAAGATCTTGATGATGTTGTTTTGCTCAAGACTGATCATGCCAAGGGTCGCATCGAGCAGGAACGTCACCTTGTTGGCGATGAAGTTGGCATGTTCGGTAATCGAGACGATATCGCGTGAAATCACCTTAAGCCTTGCCTTGGCATCCTTTTTCAGACGCGTCTGCGTTGACAGGAACAATCCAAGTCGATGAAGGTTCAGCAAGCTGTCCTTCGCCTTGCCAGACAGGTTGCCAGTACGTCCGATCTGGCGCAGGGTTTCCCGGTGATCCTGATCCGAACCGGGTCCTTCCGGGCTTGCAAACACCTGATTTGACAGGTTTTCAAGATCGGTTGCGGTCTGTTCCATCAAATCCGCCAGACGGTCAACAATCTGTTCGAGCAGCCCGAACATGACCGTTTCGGCACTATTGGCCAGTGACGGTGTTTTCTTGACCCGGCGGATGAATGTCTTGAACGGTACCGGATCAGCATAGCGCAGCGTAATCAGGGTCTTCTTGACCAGAATGAACGTCACGGCCGCCGTTTGCGGCGCATCGGTCGTCGCACGGGTCAGGACCGAAACCGTCATGAAAAGTGCCCCGTCCTCGTCATACAGACGAGATGAAAGTTCGATCTCCTGCATTTCCTCGCGGGTCGGCACCTCGATCCCGAAACGTTGCTCGATATCGTGAATTTCATCAGAGGTCGGCGACAGCAAGTCAATCCATACCGGTGTACGTTCGGATTTGGCGACGTCCTGCTTGCCTGCCGTTGCGTCGGCATTTGCATTGTCAACGGCATTGGCTGTGATCTTCGCAGCTGATTTTCCGTCTTCTGCCGGTTCGGTTTCCGCAACACCAGTCCGGGGCGCAGCAGAGCCATCTGCGCCAGCCCCATTGTCTGTTGTTGCCCGAAGCGGAGCAAAAAACTCGCTGGTATCCATTAACCTTCTCCATCCTGACCGGCTTGTCGTTTGATACGGATGCCAGATTATTGCTTGGCTGTCATATGGTGTTTCTGTTGCAATCCCGCCGCCAGTCAGAATGGCAGAACCGTCTGGAATGAAAACGGATCAATGTCGGGATTGGTTCCGCTTTTTTCGCCAAAGGCAGTACGGACCTGATCGAGAAACTCTTCCTTGCTGATCATCTGATCTTTATTGGCATCGTAGGCCGGAAACAGCAATTCAAGGCGTCGGCTTTCCGTGCGCAGTCGCTGGCGGTTGGCATCGGCAGTGCCGGGCAACTGTTCAACTGCCGAAAACTCGCGCATGACCAGCACGCTATCGCCATTAATGTCACGCCTGCGGAACATCCAGCTTGAATAGGACGCAGCCTCATCAGCGCTGATCCTTCCATCCTGATTGATATCAACCGGATGATATTGTTCTCGATACAGTTTCACCTGTTCTGGCACCCCTGATGTCACAACACCTGCCCCTGCATTTTTCTGGGCAAGGGCCTTGGCAATCGCATCATTCAAACCGGGGATGTTTGTGGCCCCGGCAGCACCTTCACCCGCCGCCCCGGCCACACCGTCAAGTGCGCCAAGCCCGGACAAACCGCCAAGACCGAATTGCGACATCAGTTCAGGGTTGCTTTGAAGCTGCTGCTTGATCAGGGGCAGAAGTTCACGAACCTGTGGTGATGATACTTCTGGCGATGTCGAACTGCCGCCGGCCTTATCCAGGGTCAGTCCCTGCGCCCGGGCACTGCCATCACCATTTACGGTGCCCCCCGGAACGGAAATACCGGCAAAAAACGCACAACTCATTAATAGAATGGCAGCTTTTATCCGCAACAATCGCTTCCTTCATCTCGCTGACGCTGCCCCGCGCCAGATGTTTGAACCGGTACCATCTTCCGACATCCGACAACCCGGCATGACAATCAGATGGTCCGATACCGTCACCCGATAAACGTCTCTTCTACATTTTGCAGGAGTTCGTTCGCGCATCAAACCCGATTGGGAGTCAAATCGCAAATTGTCTTCGCCCATCCCGTCATTTCCCGAAATGTCGACTGCACCATCAAAACCCATAAAACCGGGTTTTCAATGGTCACCGATGGGGCCCCATGGAACCGTTTTGGAATTTCATGGGCCGAAGATGGATAAGACCGTGATTTCAAGTGTTTTTGGCTGAATTCAGGCTTTTCGCATGTACCGCGGAATCCGCAGAAACACACCAAATCGTCACATTTGACCCCATCAAATCCCATTGACCCCCATCATTTCCCATGGTACCCCATTAACAGGCATAAATTCTGTGCCATGCGGGGCATATCCATTTCAAACATCGACCGGTCATTGAACCGACCGTTTCAGACCGTGTTTTGAAATCGGATTTTTTGATCAGGGGAATGGCGAAGTGCTGTTCACAGGGACGCACATTCACAAGCTGGACCGGAAGGGACGCGTATCCGTCCCCAAACGGTTCCGTGCGGCCCTTGAGCTGGAAGAATTCGCCGGCATCTACCTGTATCAATCCCACAAGGAAAGCGCGCTCGAAGGTTGCAGCCACAGCCATATGGAGCGCATCGCCGCATCGCTTGACGAACTTGATATGTTCTCTGACGAGGCCGACGATCTGGCTGACACCATCCTTGGCTCCTCGCATATGCTTCCTTACGACGGCGAAGGCCGGATCATTCTTCCCGCTGAATTGATCGAATTTGCCCGTATCGAAGATCAGGTCGCCTTTGTCGGCCGTGGTCGCACCTTCCGCCTGTGGAACCCTGACATCTTCAAGCCCCTGCAAGAAGCCAGCCGGACCCGCACGCTTAACCGTGGTGCGACGCTTAAGCTCAAACCAGTGTCCGAACTCCCCAAAGGCGCACGTCCCGGCGCCCCGAACGAGGAGGACGCATCATGAGCGACAAGGATATCAGTTTCGCCACTGAAGACCGTCCGCATAAACCGGTCCTGCTGCGCGAGGTGCTTGAAGCCCTTGCACCGGCTGACGGGGAAATCATGGTCGATGGTACTTTTGGCGCAGGCGGTTATTCCCGCGCCATTCTTGATTCCGCGAAGTGCGAACTCTATGGCATTGATCGCGACCCGACAGCGGTCGCAACAGGCAAAAAGCTTGAAGCCGAGTATGACGGACGGTTCCATATGGTCGAAGGTTGCTTTGGTGATATGGGACGTTTGATCCCGGCTGCGGGGCCCGAACATGTCGACGGTATCGTTCTTGATATCGGTGTTTCCTCGATGCAGCTTGATCAGGCTGATCGCGGTTTTTCGTTCCGTGAAGATGGCCCGCTTGACATGCGCATGTCGATGTCCGGCCCAACAGCCGCAGACTTCGTCAACACTGCCGAAGAAGAAGACATTGCCAATGTCATCTATCGGTATGGCGAAGAACGGGCATCGCGCAAGGTTGCGCGCAAAATCATCGAAATGCGCGCAGAAGAGCCCTTTGCCACGACATCCCAGCTTGCCCGTGCTGTACGCTCTGTCGTGCGCAAGTCCAAGGACGGCATTGATCCGGCAACCCGGACGTTTCAGGCATTGCGCATTTATGTAAATGACGAGCTTGGCGAACTTGAACGCGCAATGGATGCAGCCGAGACACTTCTGAAGCCCGGTGGACGTCTGGTGATTGTGACGTTCCATTCGCTCGAAGATCGTCAGGTCAAAACATTCATGAAGGCGCGTTCAGGCGACCCCAGAAAAATGTCACGTCGCCTGCCCGGCGAACCGGAAGTCGCCATTCCGACCTTTACGACCATCACGCGAAAAGCCGTCACCGGTCAAAAAGACGAAATCCGTGCCAATCCGCGCGCCCGATCCGCAAAACTGCGCGCCGTTGCCCGCAATGAGCAACCTGCAACCACGCAGGGAGGCCGGAAATGACCCGTGCTGTCACGATCATTGGCCTGTTCCTGACCATTCTGATTGGTGCTGGCACTTATTGGGTCAGTCACGAAGTCGAGCGCCTTGAAAAGCATTACGCCGAGATCCAGTCGGACATTCTGGCCGAACAGGAAAGCATCCACGTACTTGAAGCCGAATGGAGCTACCTGAACAATCCCGAACGGATTGAGCGTCTGTCGAAAGAATATCTGAGCCTTGATCAGATCCAGGTTCTCCAGATGGCAAGCATCGACGACCTGCCAGAAGTGTCCGACATGCATCAGTACCGTATCGACAAGTTTGGCGAAGCCGTTGCTTTCATGCCAACCCCGCGCCCGCGCCCGGGCAGCCGTGCCTATGCCGAGGCGGCAGAAAGCATGATTGTTGATGCACCGTCCGTCGCCACAAATACCGGAGGAGCGCAATGAGCTTTACCCGGTTCTCATACTGGCTGCGTGGTGATCGCCCGGAACTTGGTCCGGACCAGCGTGAACGTCTTGCCCTTGAAACGGCACGCAACCGTATTTTCATCACCGGTGCCATGTTCATCATCGGGTTTTCGTGGATCACATATGGTCTGGTCGATGCATCCGTGCTGCGTCAGGGCAATGAACCAGCACTGGCATCGGGAACCGACACGCGCGAGCTCAAGACCGAGCGCGCCGACATTGTTGATCGCAATGGCCTGCTGCTGGCGACCGATCTTCCAACCAATTCGCTTTATGCCGATGCCCGTGTGGTCAAGGACCCGGTTGCCTCGGCCGATCTGTTGCTGACTGTCCTGCCCGATCTGGATCGCGACACGCTGATCCGGCACCTGAGTTCGCGCAAGGCATTCGTCTGGTTACGCCGCAACCTTACACCGGAACAGCAATATGAAGTTAACTCGCTTGGTATTCCGGGGTTGAATTTCCAGCGCGAAGAACGCCGTGTTTACCCGCATGGGCGCCTGTTCTCCCACGTTTTGGGCTTTACCGACATCGACAATAACGGCATCGCCGGTGCAGAACGCAAGTTCGATAACGAACTGCGAATCAATAACGGTCCGCTCCAGCTTTCGCTTGATACCCGCGTGCAGTTCGCGCTTGAGGAAGAAGTCGAAAAGGCGATGGAAACCTATAGTGCGATTGGTGCTGCGGGTCTTGTCATGGATGTCTATACCGGTGAAGTGATCGCGATGACCTCGCTTCCGAACTTTGATCCGCACCGTCCGGGTCAGGCACCGGCGGATGCGCGGTTTAATCGCTCGACCCTTGGCGTGTATGAAATGGGCTCGGTGTTCAAGCTGTTTAACACCGCCATCGCGCTTGAAACCGGCACATCCAACCTGAATTCCGTTTATGACGCGACCGAGCCGCTGCGCATCGCCCGCTTCTCGATCCGTGATTACCATGGTGAAAACCGCTGGCTGACTGTACCGGAAATTCTGGTGCACAGCTCGAACATCGGTTCTGCACGCATGGCGATGGCTTTTGGTGGCGAGGCGCAGAAAAAGTACCTCAAAAAGCTTGGCATGCTCGACAAACCCGAGATCGAGCTCCCCGAGGTAGGCGGGCCTCTGATCCCCAATCCCTGGCGCGAAGTCAACACCATGACGATTTCGTTCGGTCATGGTCTTGCGGTCACCCCGCTTCAGGTTGTCAACGGCATTTCAACCATCGTCAATGGTGGTATCCGCCGCCCGTCAACCATCCTTAAGCAGGATGGCGCACCGGCAGGCGAACGTGTGTTTTCCCAGAAAACTTCGGAACTGCTGCGTCGCCTGATGCGACTGGTTGTAACCGAAGGATCGGGCAAAAAAGCCGAAGTCGCAGGTTACTTCCTTGGCGGGAAAACCGGCACCTCGGAGAAACTTGTAAACGGGCGCTACGTCAAGAACGCCCGCATGTCGACCTTTGTCGCCGCCTTCCCGATGCAGGACCCGAAATATGTGGTTCTGGTGACGTTAGACGAGCCCAAAGGCACCAAAGAAACTTATGGATTTGCCACAGCAGGTTGGGTGTCCGCCCCTGCGGTTGGCAAGGTTGTGACACGTATTGCTCCCCTTCTGGGCATTGAACCGGCGAATGCGAAGGCGCCGGAGATTGAGCAAGCGCTGCAGATCGAACTTCGCAAGGGGGAACGCAAACTTGCGTCTTTCTGAGCTCATGGCAGGTGATCAAGCGGCATTGAAACATGCCGAAGGACAGGACCCGAACATCACGGGCCTGACAGCAGACTCACGCACCGTGAAGGATGGCTATATGTTTGCCGCCCTGTCCGGTGCCCGCGACGACGGCTCCAAATATATCGCTGATGCGATCAAACTTGGTGCGGCCGCCATTCTGGCAAAGGATGGAACCCCCAGACCGGTCGCCGCAACCGTTCCCCTGATCCCGGTGGAAAATCCGCGCAAACGCTATGCACAGCTTGCTGCCCGTTTCTATGGCAAACAACCGGCAAACATCGCGGCAATTACCGGGACGAACGGCAAGACATCAACGGCGATCTTCACCGAACAGCTTTGGACGATCCTTGGCAATATGTCAGGTTCGATCGGAACGCTTGGCATTCGTGCAGCGGGTGCAAAAATCCCGGGATCGCTCACCACGCCTGATCCGGTTGCCCTTCACCAGAGCCTTGATGAAATGTCGGGTATCGGTGTCACCCATGTGGCAATGGAGGCCAGCTCACACGGGCTTGACCAGTATCGTCTTGACGGCGTGAAGGTAACCGTCGCGGCCTTTACCAACCTGTCGCGCGACCACCTTGATTATCATGGCACGTTTGAAAAATACTTTGCCGCCAAGGCACGCCTGTTCTCCGACCTTCTGGTTGCCGATGGCACAGCGGTTCTCAATGCAGATGTCGA
Organism: Thalassospira sp. SM2505; assembly: GCF_054901115.1. Lineage (NCBI taxonomy): Bacteria > Pseudomonadati > Pseudomonadota > Alphaproteobacteria > Rhodospirillales > Thalassospiraceae > Thalassospira > Thalassospira sp. SM2505. The sequence continues at coordinate 1,431,045 of NZ_CM142731.1, read as the reverse complement.
ACAGTTCGCCCTTCTTAAAAAGATGTGTGAAAAGCGCGGCGTGAATGTTCTGTCCTATGGTCAGAATGCCGATGACATCAAACTTGTCAAAGCAAAACCTGACAGCACCGGCACCAAGATCACCCTTCTGGCCAACAAGGGCGAATACAACGTGCATTTGCCGCTGATGGGCAGCTTCCAGGTCATGAACGCGCTTGCCGCCCTTTCCATCGTGGTGGCATCGGGTGCCGATATTGATCAGGCCGTCCTTGCCCTTGAAAAACTTGAGGGTGTTCGCGGTCGTCTTGAGCTGGTTGGTAAGACAAGTTTCGGTGCCCCGGTCTTTGTCGATTACGCCCACACACCGGACGCGCTTGAAACCGTGATCAAGGCGGTTCGTCCGCATTGCAAAGGCCGCATCGTTTGTGTATTTGGTGCCGGCGGAGACCGTGACACGGGCAAGCGCCCGATAATGGGCCAGGTCGCGCATGATTTTGCCGATATCGCCATCATCACCGATGACAACCCGCGCAGCGAAGACCCCGCCCTTATTCGCGCCGCCATCAAGGCGAAATGCGAAGGTGCCGTCGAGATCTCCGACCGGGCAGAGGCCATCAAACGCGGCATTGGCATCCTGCAACGCAACGATGTCCTTATTATTGCCGGAAAAGGCCATGAAAGAGGCCAAATTATCGGTGATACGGTCCTTCCGTTTGATGATGCATCCGTTGCCCGCAGCATCCTTGCTGGCGGCAACTGACCTGAATTCCCGTTACGGCACGCTGGCCGTGACGGCCTGAGCGAAATGAAAGTGACGTTATGACGAAGGCTGTTTTATGGACGGCGAAAGATGCCGAAACCGCAACCGGTGGCAAAACGACCGGTAACTGGTCGGTATCCGGCATCTCGATTGACAGCCGAAAAGTCAGCAAGGGTGATCTTTTCATCGCGCTTAAAGGCCCGAACTTCGACGGCCACAAATTTGCGCAAGCCTCCCTTGATGCCGGTGCAAGTGCCGTGATGGTATCTGATGCTGCAGGCATCACCGACACCGACAAAGTCCTTCTGGTTGATGACACCCTTGATGCGCTGGTACGACTTGGCCTCGCCGGACGTGCGCGCAGCAATGCCAAAATCGTCGCCATTACTGGCAGCGTCGGCAAGACCGGGACCAAGGAAGCACTCAAATATGTGCTTTCCCAGCAAGGAAAAACCCATGCAAGCCCGGCAAGCTTCAACAACCATTGGGGCGTGCCTATCAGTCTGGCGACGCTTCCGGTTGACGCACAATACGGTGTTTTTGAAATCGGCATGAACCATCCCGGCGAAATCAGCCCGCTGGTCAAGATGGTCAAACCGTCCGTTGCCCTGATCACCACCGTGGTCGGTGCGCATACCGAGTTCTTCAAGGACGAAGCCGAAATTGCCATGGCAAAGGCTGAAATCTATGACGGTCTTGAGTCCGATGGCGTCGTGGTTTTGAACCGCGACAACATGCATTATTTCGCCCTCGCACGTCGCGCCAAGGAACTTGGCCTGAGCAACATCAAATGCTTTGGCACCGACGCGATGGCCAATTATCGCCTGTTTGAAGCCAATATTGTCACCGATGGCAGTGCTGTACGTGCCCGTGTTGGTGGCCGCGATCTTGAATATTTCATTGGCTGTCCGGGCGAACACTGGGTTCTCAATTCTCTTGCAGTTCTGGGCTGTGTGGATGCGATTGGTGCAGACCCGCTGCGCGCGGCACAGGATCTGGCCGATGTCACCCCGCCTTCCGGGCGTGGCGAAATCTCGACCGTCAAGGTTCCGTCAGGCGACGGCACGTTTACCCTGATTGATGATGCCTATAACGCCAATCCGACATCGATGATGGCCGGGATCAAGGTTCTGGCACAAAGCAGACCTGGCGAAGGTGGTCGCAAGATCGCCGTTGTCGGTGATATGCGCGAACTGGGTGACGATGCGATCCGCATGCATGCCGATCTGCACCATCCCCTGACCGCAATGGAAATTGACCGGGTGTATTCGGTCGGCCCGTTGATGGCTGAACTGGATAAAACCCTGCCCGCTGAACGCAATGCCGGTCATTTTGACACCGCCGAAGACGCGATCGAGCCGATTAAGGCCGATTTACGCGCCGGTGACGTGGTTTTGGTCAAAGGATCGCTTGGCATTTACGTTTCGAAAATTGTATCGGCCCTAAAATCATGTGGCGTGGTGGAAAAGTCCACAACCGTACAGGATTAAGTCGCAGAAGGAACGACCAGAGCAATGCTCTATAATCTGCTTTATCAACTGTCTGATCAGATGCCGGTATTGAACCTGTTTCGGTACATTACCTTCCGGACGGGCGGTGCGATCATTACATCGCTGATCCTTGCATTTGTGCTGGGTCCGTCCCTGATCAACTGGTTGCGTTCCAAGCAAAGCGAAGGACAGCCGATCCGTGAAGATGGTCCAGAAAGTCACCTTCTGACGAAAAAAGGCACGCCGACCATGGGCGGGCTTTTGTTGTTGCTCTCGACATCGATTGCAACCCTGCTTTGGGCTGATTTGACCAATGCCTATGTCTGGGCAGTTTTGCTGGTCACCATCGGGTATGGCTTCCTTGGTTTTCTTGACGATTACCTCAAGGTTTCCAAGAAAAACACCAAGGGCCTTCCGGGCAAGCTCAAACTGCTGGGCCAGTTTTCAATTGCGGCCCTTGCAGCATGGTGGATTTCCTATAACACCGCAGATCCGCTTTCGACGGCGCTAGCCTTCCCGTTCTTCAAGAATTTCCTGCTCGATCTTGGCTGGTTCTTTGTGCCGTTTGCGATGTTTGTCATGGTCGGCGCATCAAACTCGGTCAACCTGACGGATGGTCTTGACGGATTGGCCATCGTACCAGTGATGATTGCAGCGGCAAGCTTTGCCCTGATCACCTATCTGATCGGTAACATTCAGTTCGCCGAATATCTTCAGGTCCATTATGTCGCCGGATCGGGCGAGCTGACCATCTTCCTTGGTGCCCTTGTCGGGGCAGGCCTTGGCTTCCTGTGGTACAACGCCCCGCCTGCAATGGTGTTTATGGGAGATACTGGGTCGCTTGCCCTTGGCGGTGCGCTGGGCGCAGTTTCGGTCGTCACCAAACACGAACTGGTTCTGGCAATTATTGGCGGTCTGTTTGTTCTTGAGACCCTTTCTGTGATCATTCAGGTCGGGTCATTCAAGCTGACAGGCAAGCGCGTGTTCCGCATGGCACCGCTTCATCACCATTTCGAGAAAAAAGGCTGGCAGGAACCGACCATCGTGATCCGTTTCTGGATCATTGCAGTGATTCTGGCCCTTGTCGGCCTTGCCACCCTGAAACTCCGGTAAGGATGCCCTATCGTGATTGATCTTTCGCATCTGCGCGGCAAAACCGTTGCGGTACTGGGTCTGGGGAAGTCCGGACTGGCCAGCGTAAAAGCATTGATCAATTCAGGTGCCATTGTCTGGGCATGGGATGATAACGCGCATGGTCGCGAACTGCTTGAACCGCTTGGTCTTGCGCCGATCAATCTGGCCGAATGCGATTGGGCCGAACCCGACATGCTGGTCATTAGCCCCGGCATTCCGTCGACCTTTCCGACCCCGCATCCCGCCGCCGAAAAGGCCCGCCGGGCAGGCAAGCCGATCATTTGCGATGTCGAGTTGCTATGCACCGCACAGCCGGACGTCCCGACACTGGCGATCACCGGTACCAATGGCAAATCAACGACGACGGCGCTGACTGCTCATATCATTGCGAATGCCGGGATCAAAACCCAGGCTGGCGGCAATCTGGGCAATGCCGCCCTTGGTCTTGATCCGGCGACCGCTGATGACTGCCTTGTTCTAGAACTGTCGTCCTATCAGCTTGATCTTCTTGAGCAAGCCGCGTTTGACGCTTGTGCGCTTTTGAACATCACGCCGGACCATCTGGATCGTCACGGCGGAATGGATGGCTATATCGGTGCGAAACGCCAGATCTTTGCCCGGAACAAGGGCCCCAAATGGGCGATCATTTCCGTTGATGATGAACCATGTGCCAAGATGGCGGTTGAGCTTGCCCGCGAAGGCGGACGCCATATCATCGAAGTTTCTGTCAAGCAACCGGTCGATCACGGCATCTATGTTGATGAAAATGGCTGGCTGATTGATGATCTTAGCGGTGCTGCAACACCGATCCTTGATCTTGCGACGGTCACACACATGCCGGGCAAACATAACTGGCAAAATATTGCCTTTGCCTATGGCCTGTGCCGGGCACGCGGTGTTGATGCAACGCGCATCATTGACGGCATCATGACCTTCCCTGGTCTTGCACATCGTCAGGAACGGTTGGGCAGCATCGGGAATGTCATTTTCGTCAATGACAGCAAAGCGACCAACGCCGAAGCATCGGCAAAGGCACTGTCAGCCTATCAGAACATCTACTGGATTGTTGGTGGCAAACCAAAAGAAGGCGGGATCAACGGTCTTGAGGAGTTTTATCCTCATATCAAAAAGGCCTATCTGATCGGCGAGGCCGCTGATGCCTTTGCCGCGGCCCTTGATGGCGATGTGCCATGGGAAAAATGCAAAACCCTTGATGTGGCAACAAACGCCGCCTTTAACGACGCCCGATCCGGTGGCGATGACGCACCTGTGGTGATGCTGACCCCGGCCTGCGCATCCTTTGACCAGTTCAAAAGCTTTGAAGCCCGCGGCGATGCATTCCGCGATCTGTATTCCCAGTTGGCCAATGCCAACGCATCCGGGAAGGTCGGCGCATGAAGTCCCTGTTTGGAAACAACACCAACATCGCCTTTTCACGTGCAGACACGTCTGTTCTGGGCATCTGGTGGTGGACCGTTGATCGCTGGTTGCTGGCCGCAATCATTTTGTTGATGGGGATCGGCGCGCTTCTGGTCATGTCGGCAAGCCCGCCGGTAGCTGACCGCATCAATGTCGACAGCTTCCACTTTGTGACCCGCCAGTTCGTGTTCCTTGGCATGGCGGTCGTCTGTATGTTTGGCATTTCACTTTTACCGGTGAAATGGGTCAGACGACTGGCATCCGTCATGTTTTTAGGTGTGATTTTCCTTTTGATCATCACCCCGTTTATCGGTTCTGACATCAAGGGTGCGGTGCGCTGGATCAACGTTGCGGGAATTAACCTGCAACCATCCGAATTCCTGAAACCCGCCTTTGCAGTTGTCGTTGCATGGATGTTCGCCGAAGGTCGTCTGAACCCGAACTTTCCGGGCTATATCGTCAGCTGTTTGATGCTCGCAGTTTGTATTTTCCTGTTGATGATCCAGCCCGACTTTGGTCAGACGGTGGTTGTGACCTCGATCTGGTCCGTACAGATTTTCCTGGCTGGTCTTCCGATCATTCTGGTGTTCTGTCTCGGGCTTGGCGCCGTTGGCCTTGCTGTTAGTGCCTATCTGATCTTGCCGCACGTTCAGTCACGTGTGGACCGCTTCCTTGATCCGGCATCGGGTGACAACTATCAGATCGAACGATCCATGGAAGCCTTCATGAGTGGCGGCGTCATGGGGCGTGGCCCCGGTGAAGGCTGGGTCAAGAACTCCATCCCGGATGCCCATTCCGACTTTATCTTTGCCGTGGCTGGCGAGGAATTCGGATTGCTGTTCTGCGTGCTGGTGGTGGGTGTCTTTACCTTTATCATCATGCGCGGGCTTTCGCGCCTGATGGGAGAACGCAACCTGTTTGTGGTGCTGGCTGTGAGCGGCATTCTGGTTCAGTTCGGCCTGCAAGCCGTGATCAATATGGCATCGACCCTGCAACTTGTGCCGCCAAAAGGCATGACCTTGCCATTCGTTTCCTATGGCGGTTCGGCCACCATCGGTATTGCTATTGGCATGGGGTTTGTGCTTGCGCTCACCCGGAAACGTCCGGGCGAATAGCTGCGTATCAATGGTTCTTTTGCCTGAACTGAAATTTCTGCATCAAAACGACAAAATCCGACCTTATTCCATTCCCGGTTTGAAGGGATATTAACCTTTGTCGGGTTCTGATGGGGGGGAACTGTCCGGGGTCTCCCCGGTGCTGTGTCGTTTTAGATGTGGACAAGATGACTGACTTCACAAAACTTGATATTTCCGCCTCCGAGACCCCGCTTGCGGGTCAGGTGATAGCTGTGACGTCAGGCGGAACCGGCGGGCATATGTTCCCCGCTGTTGCCTTGTCCAAATCACTGGTTCGACGTGGTGCGAGGGTACTGTTTTTTACCGATGCCCGCGCAGCACGCTATACCGAGGGCGTTGAAGGTGTCGAGACCATCATCCTTCCCGCAGGTGGCATTGCCGGTAAAGGCATCAAGGGACGTCTGACCGGGGCACTTCGTCTGGGGCTTGGCACGCTTAAGGCACGCTCTCTGATCAAGAAGGCAAAGCCCGCCGCTGTTATCGGCTTTGGTGGTTATGCCTCGATCCCGGCAACCATGTCGGCCAAGTGGCTTGGGATCCCCTATGCCATTCACGAACAGAACGCGGTTCTTGGCCGGGCGAACCGACTGGTGGCAAGCCATGCCGAACGCATTGCCACATCCTTTGCCAAAGTCACCATGATCGCGCCAAGCGACGAAGCCAAGGTGATCTGGACGGGCAACCCGGTGCGTGCCGAAGTCGCAGCCCTTGCCGTTAGCGAGTATCACGCCCCGGAAAGCGACGGTCCGATCCGACTTTTGATCACTGGTGGTTCACAGGGCGCGCGTATTCTTTCCGAAGTTCTTCCAGATGCGTTGGTCAGTCTGCCCGAAGACATTCGCAAACGCCTTCATGTCACCCAGCAAGCCCGCGACGAGGATATCGATGCAGTGCGCGAGACCTATGATGGCTCGATGATTGACGTGACCCTGGCATCCTTCATCAACGACATTCCGGAAAAATTGCGGGACTGTCATCTGGTGATTGCACGATCCGGGGCATCAACAGTTGCCGAACTCACGGCGGCGGGACGTCCGGGTTTTCTGGTTCCCCTGCCCCATGCCATTGATGATCATCAACGTTTTAATGCCCAGCAGGTCGAAGAGGCCGGTGGCGCATGGTTGCTGCCACAGGATCGCTTTACCAGCGAACTGGTTTCAGAACGGCTGGCGAAACTTTTAACCAATCCCGCGGCCTTGACGCGCGCCGCAAAGGCCGCCAAAAGCAGCGGTCGCGCCAATGCTGCCGAACGGCTGGCCGATATGGTGCTTGATATGCTGGGACTGAACCCGGCCGGAAGCCCGAATAACGAGAACATGGGCAAAGACCCCCAAAAGGTATGAGGAGACATGCAATGAACACCCTGCCGCTCAACATCGGCACCATCCACTTTGTCGGTATTGGTGGCATCGGCATGTCCGGTATTGCCGAAATTCTCCATAACCTTGGCTATTCGGTTCAGGGATCGGATATCTCTGACAATGCCAATGTCCAGCGCCTGCGCAATCTTGGCATCAAGGTTTTTGTCGGTCATCAGGGATCGAATATCCAGGACGCCAAGGTGGTTGTGATTTCCACTGCGGTCAAAGCCAGCAATCCCGAAGTCGTTGCCGCGCGCGCCGAAATGATCCCGGTGGTCCGCCGCGCTGAAATGCTGGCCGAACTCATGCGCCTTAAGGCGGCAATTGCCATTGGCGGCACCCACGGTAAAACCACGACGACCTCGCTGGTTGCAACCATGCTTGATGCCGCCGGGCTTGATCCGACCGTGATCAATGGCGGGATCATCAATTCGTATGGCACCAATGCGCGCCTTGGCGAAGGTGACTGGATGGTGGTCGAGGCCGATGAGTCTGATGGTACCTTTGTCAAAGTCCCGTCGACCATTTCGGTTGTGACCAATATTGATCCCGAACATCTGGACCACTGGAAAGATTTCGATCAGCTGCGCGAGGCCTTCAAGAACTTCGTTCAGAACATTCCGTTCTATGGCTTTGCCGTTCTGTGCATTGACCATCCCGAAGTTCAGGCCCTGATTGGCAAGGTGACGGATCGCCGCATCTTTACATTCGGTTTCTCGCCGCAGGCTGATGTGCGCGCGGTAAATGTGCGCACCAATATTGGCGAAAGCATCTTTGATGTTGTCATCCGCGAACGCGTCGATAGCGAAGAACGCGTGATCAGGGATGTCCGCCTGCCGATGGTTGGCGATCACAACGTTTCGAACTCGCTGGCCGCAATCACGGTTGCGCTTGAACTCGGCATTCCGGACGAAAAGATCGTATCAGCCTTTGACGGCTTTACCGGCGTCAAGCGCCGCTTCACCAAGACCGGTGAAGTCGATGGCGTGACCATCATTGACGATTACGGTCACCACCCGGTCGAAATCAAGGCCGTGCTGAAAGCTGCCCGTCAGGCCACACAGAATAACGTCATTGCTGTTGTACAGCCGCACCGCTATTCGCGCCTGCATGATCTGTTTGAAGATTTCTGCACCTGCTTTAACGATGCCGACAGTGTCATTGTCGCCGATGTCTATGAAGCAGGCGAAAGCCCGATTGAAGGCGCATCGCGTGATGCACTGGTCGAAGGATTGCGCAACCGAGGCCACCGCCATGTCAGCGCCCTTGAAGGACCGGACAAGCTTGCCGAGATCATCGCACAGGATGCCAAACCGGGTGACCTTGTGGTCTGCCTTGGTGCCGGATCCATCAGCGCATGGGCCAATGCCCTGCCCGCACAACTCGAAGCCCTGAAGAACTGAGAGACGCATGAGCACGCCGGGACACCACACGCCACTGATCGACCGCCTGCCCAAGGTTCGGGGCAAGCTGCGTGAAGGCGCGCAATTGGCCAAGGTCACCTGGTTTCAGGTTGGCGGTCCGGCCGATGTGATGTTCCGCCCGGCCGACGAAGCCGATCTTGCCGACTTCCTTAGGGGCAAACCCGACGACATGCCGGTGACTGTGATCGGCGTCGGATCAAACCTTCTGGTTCGGGATGGTGGTATTCGCGGCGCTGTCATTCGACTTGGCCGTCCGTTTACCGACGCCGTCGTCAAGGATGGCGATCTGCATGTCGGGGCCGGTGCGCTTGATCTTAACGTCGCGCAGGTCGCCCAGCAGGCTGGCATCGCCGGTCTTGAATTCCTGTCGGGCATTCCGGGTACGATTGGTGGTGCACTTCGCATGAATGCAGGTGCCTATGGCAGCGAAATCAAGGATGTGCTGATTTCTGCCACCGCCATTGACGGCAAGGGCACGACTCATACCGTCACCCCTGATGAAATGGGCATGTCTTATCGTCACTGCGATCTGCCCGAAGACTGGGTTTTCACATCCGCCATCTTGCGCGGAACGCCGGGGGATCCCGCCGATATCGCCAGGCGCATGGATGAAATCGCAGAAGCCCGTTCCGGATCGCAACCGATCAAGTCACGCACCGGCGGATCGACATTTGCCAATCCGCTGCCCGATCGCGCCTGGGAGGTCATTGATGCCGCCGGGTGCCGTGGCCTTACCATCGGTGGCGCGCAGATGTCCGAACAGCATTGCAATTTCATGATCAATACCGGTGATGCCACCGCCCTTGATCTTGAGCAGCTGGGCGATGAAGTCCGCAGACGGGTTAAACAACATAGCGGCGTTGAGCTGCGCTGGGAAATCCGGCGCATCGGTGAACGCCTTGGCCACTCGATCATAGGAAAAGACGCATGAGCAAACATGTCGCTGTCATTCTGGGCGGTTGGTCAGCAGAACGTGAAGTATCCCTGTCTTCGGGGCGCGAATGCGCCAAGGCGCTGCGCGAAAAGGGATATGACGTCACCGAAATTGACGCCACCCGTGATCTTGCCGGGCAGCTGACCGCTATTGATCCCAAACCGGATGTGATTTTCAACGCCCTGCATGGTCGCTGGGGCGAAGACGGTGCGGTTCAGGGGCTGCTTGAAATTCTGAACATTCCCTATACCCATTCAGGCGTGCGTGCATCGGCGATTGCCATGGATAAAATGTCGGCAAAGGCAATGTTTGCCGAATATGAAATTCCCTGTGCCCGCCATGTCTGGGTCACGCGTGGTGATATCGCCAATGGCAAGGCACTGCCACCGCCCTATGTTCTTAAACCCAACAATGAAGGGTCATCTGTCGGGGTTGAAATCATCCTCACCCCTGAAGAAGAACAGAACATGCTGGCGCGTGACTGGGTCCATGGCGACGGCATCATGCAGGAAGAATTCATTCCCGGCCGTGAAATGACTGTTGCCGTCAAGGATGGCAAGGCGATGGAAGTCATTGAAATCCTGACGGGCAATCATGCCTTTTACGATTTTGAATCCAAATACGCCCAGGGCGGGTCCGAACATATCGTACCAGCCGACATTCACAGTGACCTGCGCGACCGCCTGCAACGCCATGCAGAGGAAGCCTATCGTGCGCTTGGGTGCCGTGGCGTTGCACGTGCTGACTTCCGCTATGACCCGGAACAGGATCGGCTGGCGATCCTTGAAATCAACACCCAGCCGGGCATGACGCCGACCTCACTGGTTCCCGATGCGGCACGTCATGACGGCATGAGCTTTGCCGATATCGTTGCATGGATGGTGGAGGATGCTTCATGCGAACGCTAGGCACGATTGGCACGCTTGAAGAACAGGCGCGCGAACGCCGCGAAAAGCTTGATAAAAAGCATGGCATTGCATCCAACCTTAAACGGGTTGCCCGCGTCATGTGGTGGACGGGCTTTGTCGGGGCAATCACCATCATTCCGGCAGCACTTTGGTATACCGGCAAGGCTGACAAATGGATTGCCATCGGTCAGGACGAAAGTGTTCGCCTTTCGGCTGAACTGGGCATGACGGTCAAAAATATCGAAGTATCGGGACGCGAAAAAACCGATACCAATGCGCTGCTGGCCGCCATCGGGCAAAAGCCCGGCACGCCGATCATAACATTTGATGTTGATGCCGCGCGTGAACGCATCGAACAACTGTCATGGGTGCGTACAGCCACCGTCGAACGTCAGTTGCCCGATACGCTGATCGTGTCGATTGTTGAACGCAAACCGCTTGCGCTTTGGCAAACCGAAGACCGCGGGCACGTTCTGATTGATGGCGATGGCGAGCAACTTCAGAACTATGAACTCGGCGATTATCTTGATCTGCCGGTTCTGGTTGGCGATGATGCCCCGCAACATGCGGCCGAAATGCTTCAGACCATTCAAAGCATTCCCGATCTTTACGGCATGGTCACCGGCGCACAGCGCATTGGTCATCGTCGCTGGAACATTCAGCTGTCAAACGGCATGTTCATTCGCCTGCCCGAACACGACATGGACAAGGCCTGGCAACGCCTTGAGACGCTTGTTCGTCAGCATGACCTGCTTGAACGCGATGTATTGATTGTTGATCTGCGCTTGCCAGATCGAACCTTTGTTCGCCTGACACCCGGGGCGGCGGAAAATCGCCGCAATCCCCCAAAGAAGGAGGGAGCGGTCTAGAACGACCGCCCGCCATCACCGATCAGGACTGATTGACGCGCCAGACAGGGGGCGGATCGCGTAATGCCTGAAGCCTGTCGGGTGACAGGCTATTGATCGCATCAGGAAGATGCGATGCCAGCTGCTGCCCCGCTAAAGTCTGACATTTCCGAGAAAACAGGACCGCTATGCGGCACACTCGATACAGCCTTAACCAATTTGCAACCGCTTATGGTGGAAAACGGGCTTAATAAGGTAGGGCAGGTCCGCCTGTCCCCAATAACTTTAGAAGAATTCAGAGCACTAAATTGGCACGCGGCAAAACCAGATCAGGATTGATTGCAGCTTTGGACATCGGTACGTCCAAGGTCTGCTGTTTCATTGCGCGACGCGAAAAGGACCATCCGCCGAAAATCATCGGCATCGGACACAACATGTCCAAGGGCCTGCAAAGCGGATCGATCGCAAATCTTGATGCCGCCCAGGAAGTCGTTCTGGCTGCGGTAAACGCGGCGGAAAAGATGGCCGGTCAAACCATCGAATCGGTCATTGTGAACCTTTCTGGTGGCCGTCCGGAATCGGAAACCCATACGGTTGAACTGCCCCTTGGTTCCCGCCCGATCGGCAATCTGGAAATCAGGAAACTGAATGACCAGAAAGAAGCCCTGCTCCGTCAGGCTGGCGATGAACTGATCCATACGGTGCCGCTTGGTTTCCGCCTTGATGGTGCGAGTTCGATGAATGATCCGCGCGGTATGTATGGATCAACGCTTGGTCTGGATCTGCATTTTGTCCGCACCCAGACAGCACCGCTACGCAATCTTGATACATTGCTTGGCCGTTGCCACCTTGCGATTGAAGAAACCGTCGTCACCCCGCTTGCATCGGGTCTGTCGGCCCTGACGCCGGATCAGCGCGAACTGGGCGCAACCGTCATTGATATGGGGGCAGGCACGACAAGCGTTGCTGTCTTTAACGGCGGTCAGGTGATTTACACCACCTCGATCCCGGTCGGTGGCGCGCATGTGACACGTGATATCGCCTATGGGCTGAACACGTCCCTTAATCATGCCGAACGGATGAAGACACTGCATGGCAGTGCGCTGACCTCGCCGTCAGATGATCAGGAAATCCTTGCCGTTCCGATCATTGGTGACGAGGACGAGAACAACTTCAATCACGTTCCGCGCTCGATGCTGATCAACATCATCAAGCCGCGCCTTGAGGAAACCTTTGAGTTGATTCGCGATCAGCTTGAAGAACATGGTCTGACCCAGATTGGCGGGCGCAGCATCGTGCTTACCGGTGGTGCCAGCCAGCTCAATGCCATTGCCGATCTGGCAAACCAGATGTTCGAACGCCCGGCAACTGTCGCCCACCCGCATGGCGTTACAGGCCTTGCCGAAGCCACCGCAGGCCCGGCATTCTCGGCCTGTGCGGGCCTTCTGCTGCGTGCGGTGGAACAACAGAACGACCCGCTCAGCGAAGCCATGGCATCAATCCATCAGTCAGGTGGACGCTGGGGGCGTCTTGGCGCCTGGTTCAAGGAAAACTTCTAGTTTTCAGCACCGGCGAACGCCCTGTTCGCCGGAAACTGGCAGTTTCCGAAAACAAGTGCATTTTTTTCTGCATTTTTTCGAAAACTTTTCCGCGCATTAACAAGCCAATAACTCTTTGCCCGCTAAAACGGACTCGGAGGTCTTTGTGTCCGAAGCATTTCGGGCACACACAGGCAAAGGGAAGGCTTGTGTGATCTTTAAGCTCTAAAGCGCGGAGAGGAAGAGCAAACAATGAGTACAATCAATTTTTCCGTTCCTGAAACGGAAGAAAACCTTAAGCCGAAGATCACCGTAATTGGTGTCGGCGGCGCCGGCGGCAACGCCGTTAACAATATGATCGCATCCGAACTCGAAGGATGTGACTTTGTTGTAGCCAACACCGATTCACAAGCCCTGACCCAAAGCAAAGCCACGCGCAAGATGCAGCTTGGCCGCAAGATTACCCAGGGTCTTGGTGCAGGCGCACGTCCCGATGCGGGCAGTGCCGCCGCCGAAGAATCCATCGAAGACATTCAGGCACAGCTTGAAGGCAGCCACATGGTATTCATCACCGCCGGTATGGGCGGTGGTACAGGTACCGGTGCCGCCCCGGTCATCGCACGTGCTGCCAAAGAGGCCGGCATCCTGACCGTTGGTGTTGTTACCAAGCCGTTCCATTTCGAAGGCACGCGCCGTATGCGTACCGCCGAACAGGGCATTGAACAGCTTCAGCAGTATGTTGATACCCTGATCATCATTCCGAACCAGAACCTGTTCCGGGTTGCGAATGAAAAAACCACCTTTGCAGATGCCTTCCAGATGGCTGACGACGTTCTGCGCAACGGTGTTCGTTCGATTACCGACCTTATGATGGTTCCGGGTCTTGTGAACCTCGACTTTGCTGATATTCGCACTGTGATGAGCGAGATGGGCAAAGCCATGATGGGTACCGGCGAAGCAACCGGCGAAAAACGCGCACTTGAAGCTGCCGAGGCTGCCATTGCAAATCCGCTTCTCGAAGATGCATCGATGAAGGGCGCACGTGCTGTCCTGATCAACATCACCGGCGGCATGGATATGGCTCTTTATGAAGTTGACGAAGCCGCGAACCGTATTCGCGAAGAAGTCGCTTCGGAAGCCAATATCATCTTTGGTTCGACCTTTGATCCGACCATCGAAGGCGCACTGCGCGTTTCTGTGGTAGCCACGGGCATCGACGCCGAAGAAGTACGCCGCCCGCAGCCGACCACCGTTTCCGTTGCCCAGCCCAAAGCAGCCCAGCCGATGGAAAAACCGGCCATGCCGTCCTTTGGTCAGCACGGCGCGGCAAATGCAGCCGCAAGCGTTGCTGAAACTACTTCCCCGGCGGCAACCGGCGACTATGCAGGTGGTGCATCAATTGATCACATTCCGGCAGAACGTTTTGCCGCAACCGGCAGCGCACAGCAGCCGGAACTGAGCCATCAGGCAGAAGCCCACGAAACCGGTTCCATTGAAATGGGCCAGACGGTTCTGAAACCGAAACCGGTTCTGCGTGCCAACAAGCCGATGGAAAAAGCCAACAGCAATGGCGACATGGCTTTCATTCCGCCGCGCGCTGTTTCACCGGGTGAAGCAGAACAGGTCAATCACAGCCCGGACGTATTCGAAGCGGCCGACGCTCAGAACGCAACATCGCCGCGTTCGGTCCTGAGCAGCCTGTTTGGCAAAAACAAAACCGTCAGGGAACCACACCAGCATGTGGAACCGAAAGTCTCGCAGCCGCAAGCACCGGCACCGCGTCAGACCGAGATGCCCCTTGGCGAAGACAGTGCATCTGTCATGAAGAAGGAGCCCGCTTCCCGGGGCAAGGCGCAGGGTGCGTCTGACGACCTTCTTGAAATTCCGGCCTTCCTTCGTCGTCAGGCAAACTGACGACGATCTCCGCGCGAAGAAAGGGAAGGCCCGGGGGCCTTCCCTTTTTTTATAGGTGGACAATTTCCACTGACGTCCGGGCGCGATGATTGTGAACAGAAATGTTTCACGACCCTGTTTCACAATTTGGGAAAATCAAGTTAATATATTGTTTTATAAACATATTTTTTGAACTCGAATGATTTACAAAGCGTAACAAAGAGTGATTTGAGTGATTGTCACAACCTCTGTAGTGTCTGAAGCTAACGAAGTGAGGGTTCCGGCCCTGCAAACGACTTCGACCATGATTGATGACAACCTGACAAACCTGATTTGGGGGTTCCTGTGAACAACATTTCCGACCTTAGTTCTGCTTTCGCGCAGACTGGCGTTTCCGGTGACGATTATGTGCGTCAGCGCACATTGAAATCGTCCATCGGCTGTGCGGGCGTCGGACTGCATTCGGGTCACAAGATCCGGATCACATTGCACCCTGCCCCGGTAAATCATGGCATCGTATTTCGCCGCACGGATCTGGAAGACCAGCCGTTATTCCCGGCACGTTACGATGGCGTGATCGATACCCGTCTATGCACCTGCCTTGGCGATGCTTCCAAAGGCATCAAGATCGGAACCATCGAACATCTGATGGCCGCCCTTGCCGGATCGCGCATTGATAACGTCCTGATCGATATTGATGCCGACGAAGTACCGGTAATGGATGGCAGCTCCGCACCGTTCAATTTCCTGATCGATTGCGTTGGCATCGAAGAACAGAATGCCCCGCGTCAGGTCATCGAAGTCCTGAAACCGGTTGAAGTCGAATATAACGGCTGCACCGCACGTGTTGAGCCCGGCCACGGTTTTGAAATCGACTTTGAAATCGACTTTGCCAGCAAGGCGATTGCCAACCAGCGCTTGAATGTCAAATTCGATGATGGCGTTTTCGTTGCCAATATCTCGCGTGCACGCACCTTTGGCTTCCTGCACGAAGTCGAAGCGATGCGCTCTGCGGGTCTGGCCCGTGGCGGTTCGCTCGACAATGCTGTTGTGCTGTCGGGCGACGAAGTCATGAACGAAGAAGGCCTGCGCTACGAAGACGAATTCGTGCGTCACAAGATTCTTGATGCGCTGGGCGATCTTTATACCGCTGGCTTGCAGCTTCAGGGCAAGGTAACCGCCTATAAGTCCGGTCACCATGTCAACAACCTGCTGCTTCAGGCATTGCTGGCAGACGAGACCGCCTATCAGGTTGTCCCGATGCCCAAAACCGCGCTGCACGGTGTTGCGACCCCGGTTCTGGCGACCGCCTGATTTCGCCTTAAAGCATTGGTGACAGATACCAAATCAATCGTAAATGGCGGCCCAACGGGTCGCCATTTTTGTTTGGTCGGGCTAATTTCTTAACGCAGATCAACGCACATGACCGCAAGCACGCATAAAAGTCGTTATTTGGCGACACAACTACTTGCCCAACCACGCCCTTCACATGATATAGTCCGGCGGATTTTCTCGTGAGTGCGTCACAAAATTCAAGGATAGGTCCCAGTGCTTAGTACCGTTCGCGCCAAACAGATCATTGCAACTTGTGGCATGGCCATTCTGCTTGCTGCCTGCTCAAGCAATGAGGCACCGGAATATATCGAACGTCCGGTTTCCGAACTGTATAATGGTGCGCAGGACCTTCTCGATGCCAAGGAATATCAGAAGGCCGCAAAGGCGTTTGACGAAGTCGAACGCCAGCATCCCTATTCTGTCTGGGCGACCAAGGCGACCCTGATGTCGGCTTATTCGTACTATCAGGACAACAAATATGATGATGCCATCAACGCACTTGATCGCTTCATCTCGTTGCACCCGGCAAACCCCGATGTGCCCTATGCCTATTATCTCAAGGCATTGTCCTATTACGAACAGATTTCCGATGTCGGTCGCGATCAGCAGATGACCCAGCATGCGATGGATGCGCTTGATGATGTTATCCGTCGTTTCCCTGACAGCAAATATTCCCGCGACGCCAAGCTGAAAAAAGACCTGACAGTCGATCACCTTGCCGGCAAGGAAATGAGCGTCGGTCGCTATTATCAGGATCGCCAGGAATTTCTGGCTGCGATCAATCGCTTCAAATCGGTCATCGAAACCTATCAGACCACCACGCACGTACCCGAGGCACTGGCACGTTTGACCGAATGCTATCTTGCGCTGGGTCTTGAGGGTGAGGCAAAGCGTACCGCTGCTGTACTGGGCCATAACTTCCCGGGCAGTGAGTATTACAGCGAATCCTACGACCTTCTGGTTGGCGGTGACGGTACCGGCCCTGAGCGTACCGAAGAAAGCTGGTGGGACTCAGCAACCAAGTCGGTCTCTGATCTGTTCTGATCAAGGTTGCCTCAAACATCCGGCCAATATCAGGTTTTCTTGACATCCGGGGCAAAACACCAATAGAACACAACAGGAACAAATTGTAATTAGGTCCTGTTTTAAAACCCTTTTGACCTGAACCCGCAAAATGGGAAACTTTGATCATGTGCGGGCTCTTGCAACACTTGCAAGGCGGGTCGGTATTGGGCACTCTGCAAGTCGAAAAGATGTTTGACCAAACTGTCTGCAGCCCCGTTAACAACATCAGTACCCAGAAATGCTTCGACGCCTCAGCATTCGGAATGTAGTCCTTATCGACAAGCTGGATCTTGATTTCCACGACGGGCTTAGCGTCCTGACGGGTGAAACCGGTGCCGGTAAATCCATTCTGCTTGATTCGCTGGGGCTTGCACTGGGTGCACGCGCCGATAGCGGCCTTGTCCGCCATGGCTGTGACAAGTGCAGCGTGACAGCAACCTTTACCCTGCCTCAGGGACATCCGGTTTTCGGGCTTCTGGCCGATCAGGATATCGATCTTGAAAGTGAAGAACTGGTTGTCCGGCGTGTCGTGACTGCCGATGGCCGGTCGCGTGCCTATGTGAATGATCAGTCAGTTTCCGTTGGCCTGTTGCGCGATGTCGGCAATTACTGTGTGGAAATCCAGGGTCAATTTGATCAGCATGGGCTGCTTGATCCGACCACGCACCGCGCGACCCTTGATGCTCATGGCAATCTTGGCAATCTTGCCCTGACGGTGCGGGATCACTGGCGGGCCTGGCGTGAAACCCAGAAAGAACTGAACGCGGCGCGCACACGCATCGACAAGGCCCGCGAAGAAGAAGAATGGCTGCGCCATGCCGTCGACGAACTTGAAAAGCTCGGCCCTGAAGAAGGCGAGGAAGAACGTCTTGCCGAAGAACGCCAGTTCCTGATGCATGGCGAAAAGCTGGTTGCCGCCCTTAACGATGCAGGCAATGAACTTTCGCGCGGCAAGGGTGCAGAAAGTGCCCTTCGCGGTGCGCAGCGGTGCCTTGAACGCGAACTTGAAAAGGCCGATGGCCGGTTTGAACCGATCATCGAAGCACTTGATCGTGCAGCAATCGAACTTGAAGAAGCCAACCGGGCGATTTCAGCAACCCTTGCCGATCTCAATGTCGATACCGGCCATCAGGAAAATGTCGAGGAACGCTTGTTTGCCCTTCGAGCTGCGGCCCGCAAATATAACGTTCCTGTTGATGGGCTAAATGCCCTGATGAAAGATTTCAGATCACAGATCGACCAGCTTGAATTTGGCGAGAAGGAACTCTCGCGCCTGACGGCTGCGGTTAGCGAACATCGCAAGGCCTATATCGAGGCAGGCCAGAAATTGCATGCTGCGCGTCGCGAAGCCGCGGCCAAACTTGATGGCGCGATTAATGACGAATTGCCGCCCCTTCGCATGGAAAAGGCGCGCTTTGTCACCGACATCGAAGAACTCGATGAAAACGAATGGGGCATTGATGGCATTGACCGGGTCCAGTTCACCGTGGCCACCAACCCCGGAAGCCCGCCCGGCGCGCTAAACAAGATCGCATCGGGTGGCGAACTTTCCCGTTTCCTGCTTGCGCTTAAGGTCGTGCTGGCGCGCGTTTCGGCTGTGCCCAGTCTTGTCTTTGACGAAGTCGATAGCGGTGTTGGCGGTGCAACCGCGGCCGCCATCGGGCAGCGCCTGCATCTGTTGGCACAGGAACGCCAGATTCTGGTTATCACCCATAGCCCGCAGGTAGCTGCACGCGGTCGCACTCATTTCTATATTGCCAAGCGCGAAACTGAGGGCACCATGGTCACCCGCGTTGATGCGCTGGTCGACGGTGCCCGGCGTGAGGAAATTGCCCGCATGCTTGCCGGACATTCCGTCACCGCCGAGGCACGCGCTGCTGCCGACAGCCTGCTGGAACAACCCAATTAAAACCCGGCATCAAATGCCGAACCCACTTTGAATACGGAACAAAAAGAATATGAACGCCGAGCATGCG
This sequence comes from Thalassospira sp. SM2505, assembly GCF_054901115.1. Lineage (NCBI taxonomy): Bacteria > Pseudomonadati > Pseudomonadota > Alphaproteobacteria > Rhodospirillales > Thalassospiraceae > Thalassospira > Thalassospira sp. SM2505. The sequence goes on along the minus strand of NZ_CM142731.1, from coordinate 1,411,845 downwards.
TCAAACACGTCCAGCCTTCCGGAAATGCCCGCCACCAGTACCGAGGCGCGCAAGCAACATGCCGAAATTTCCGAACGCATTCGTTCCTTTAACGAAGCCTATTACGTTAATGACGAACCGCTGGTCCCTGATGCTGAATATGACGCGCTGTTCAATCGCCTGATCGAACTGGAATCGCACTATCCGACGCTTAAGAAAAACAGCCCGACACAGGAAGTCGGTGCCGCCCCGGCTGACGGCTTTGCCAAGGTCAGGCATGCGCGCCCGATGCTGTCGCTTGGCAATGCGTTTTCGCGCGAAGACATTGTTGATTTCCTTGCCCGTATTCGTCGTTTCCTGAACCTGACCGCACACAGCCCGGTCGAGGTGGTGGGTGAACCAAAGATTGACGGTTTGTCGCTTTCACTGCGTTACGAGGGCCGCAAACTGGTCACCGCCGCCACCCGTGGCGACGGATCGGAGGGCGAAGACGTTACCGCCAATGTCGCTCATATTGACGACATCCCCAAAACACTGCCCGACGATGCGCCCGATGTGGTCGAAATCCGCGGCGAGGTTTATATGGCCCGTTCGGCCTTCCAGAAATTGAACGAAACACAGGCCGAAACCGGGGGCAAAACATTTGCCAATCCGCGCAATGCAGCAGCCGGATCGCTTCGTCAGCTTGACCCGTCAATCAGCGCCAAACGCCCGCTTCGCTTCTTTGCCTACAGCTTTGGCGAGCTGTCAGAAAGCCTTGCCCAGACCCAGTGGGATTTCCTTCAGAAAGTCGATGGCTGGGGCTTTGTGATTAACCCGCTGACGCGTTTGTTAAATGATGCCGATGACATCATGACGTTTTATGAGGAGCTCGGTAAACAGCGCCCGGACCTTGATTACGACATCGATGGCATTGTTTATAAGGTCAATGATTTCGAACTCCAGCTGCGTCTTGGTTTCGTCAGCCGGTCACCACGCTGGGCAATTGCCCACAAATTCCCGGCCGAAAAGGCCCGCACACGCCTGAATGCCATTGATATCCAGGTTGGTCGCACCGGCGCACTGACCCCGGTCGCCCGTCTTGAACCGGTCACGGTTGGTGGCGTTGTCGTATCCAACGCCACGCTTCATAACCGCGACGAGATCGAACGCCTTGGTGTTCGGGTTGGCGATATGGTCGTTATTCAGCGTGCTGGCGATGTCATCCCGCAAGTGGTCGAAGTCATTTTGGACGAACGCCCGGAAGGCACGGTTGACTATGCCTTTCCCGATACCTGCCCCAAATGTGGCAGCCACGCCATGCGCGAAGAAGGCGAAGCCGTTACGCGCTGCACCGGTGGTCTTATTTGCCCGGCACAGGCGGTCGAACGCCTCAAACATTTTGTGTCGCGCAATGCCTTTGATATCGACGGCATGGGGGCGAAAAATATCGAAAGCTTCTTTGAACTGGGGTGGGTGAAGTCGCCAGGTGATATCTTCCGGCTTGAAACCGACCATGGGGACGCCATCAGAAAGCTTGAAGGTTGGGGGGATAAATCGGCAGCCAAGCTGTTTGACGGCATCAATGAACGCAAGACCATCGGGCTTGACCGGTTTATCTATGCGCTTGGCATTCGCCAGATCGGACAGGCAACGGCCAAGCTTCTTGCGCGCCACTATGGATCGATTGCCGAATGGCGCAGTGCAATGATTGCAGCCAATCAGGCCGATAGCGATGCCCTTCGTGAACTGATAAATATAGACCAGATTGGGCCGGGTGTGGCCAAGGACCTGATTGAATTCATAGCCGAGGACCATAACCTTGCCGTTCTGGACGATCTGCAGGCCCAGCTTGACATCACCGATGTCGAGGCTCCCAGTGTCTCTGACAGCCCGGTAAGTGGCAAGACGGTTGTCTTCACCGGCAAGCTTGAGCTGTTTTCACGCAACGAGGCCAAGGTCAAAGCCGAAAGCCTTGGGGCGAAAGTAGCGGGTTCGGTTTCAGCAAAAACCGATTATCTTGTTGCGGGACCGGGTGCCGGATCCAAATTAAAGAAAGCAGAAGAATTAGGTGTTACTGTTCTTGATGAACAAGGATGGCTTGATCTGATTGCCGCCGAATGACGCGGACCATGACCGAAGGGATGCCTGCCGATGGAAGATCTAGGAAGTTTTTTTCACCGCTATGTCGATGCGCATCTCAAGCTCGAAGAAGACGCGCTTGATGAATTTTATCACTTCCCCTGCCTGATCAACGATCTGTCCGGCGTCCATGCAATTGCAAAGACGGATGATTTGCACAAGTATCATCAGTCTTTCTTTGAAGAGCTCAAGAACGCCGATCTGGCCATGGCAAAATCGATGGTGATCGAACAGCATTCCGCCCTTCCGGGCGGGGCGCGGGCAATTGTGTCCTTCCGCTTTGGCAATTCGGAAAACAATCTAATCTTTGATTGCGACTATGCCTTTGCCCTTCTCAAACAGGAAGAAAAGTGGAAAGTCGTCTTCGCCCAGCTTGATGAAATCCGCTATAGCGACCTGTATTGAGGTCCTTGATGCCCTTTGCCGGAAGACGTCCGATCCTTCCAGTCCTGGTGCTTATCCTGATCCTTGCGCCCATGCTTGCCAAGGCCGATCCCGATTATGAAACCCTGTCGGGGCCAGCACGCGCCATTGATTCCGATACGCTTGAGTTCGGGTTCAAGCGCATTGATCTTTGGGGCGCGGATGCGATGAACCGTTTTCAGAAATGCATGGTGAATGGTCAAAGCACGGCCTGCGGGGCCGAAGCATGGCAAGTCACCACCAATCTTCTGGTTGCGACACCGATCACCTGCGAAGTGCGGGGCAAGAACCGCTATCACCGCAATATGGCGGTATGCCGAAATGCCAATGGTGTCGATATTGGTCAAAGCCTGATTGCGCGTGGCATGGCCGTCGCACGCCCGGACCAGATGCCCGAATATGTCCTAATCGAAGACCGCGCCAAACAGGGTAAAACCGGTATCTGGGCCGGACAGTTCATCGATCCGTTGAAATGGCGCCGGGGCGAACGTCTGCCCGAACATGAAACTGAAGTGCGCCGCTGGCAACGCGACAACTGATACCATCCGTCCCGTCAGTCAGGTTTCAGGACTTGGCGTTCGATGCAAATGGCCGCGCCAGCAACCGCCCTAACCCCGCCAGACTGACACTGTTTTTCAACGATGCGACGCCAAGTGTCACAACCGCAAAACCGATCATCTGTGGAAGCGTCAGTATTTCACCCAGAAACAGCCATGCTGCAAAGAAGGTCATGGCAGGACCAGACAGCGATATCAGTGACGCCTGTGTCGCCCCGATCCGGCGGATACCCTCATACAGCAGGAAGAACGGGATCACCGTGCAAAAGATCGAAATCCCTGCCGTCCACAGAACCCCGTTAACATTAAGATTCAATGGCTTTTGCATGACCAGCTCATAAAGAACCATCGACATACCGGCCATCGTGTTGATCAGGGCAGCAAAATGCATCGATCCGATGGTTTTGATCATGCTCTGTCCGAAATAAAGATACAGGGCATACGTCAGCGCCGATCCGAACGCCCATGCAGCCCCGTACCACAAGCTGCCTGACACCATGTCAAACCCGTCGGGTGCCAGAACCAGCATCAGCCCGCCATAGGTCACGACAAAGCATATCACCTGACGTATTGGCGGGAACCGGCCCTTGTGGATTGCTTCAAGGATCATCACCACAGCCGGGAAGGTAAACAGGACAATCCGCGATACCGTCACATCAATCAGCGAGACTGCCGTGAAATCAAACAAAGCGGCAAGAAAGAACAGCCCGCCATACAAACCACCCCATACCAGATCGACCGGTTTCATTTTCCGATCACCCGGCCGGTTCTTGCCAAACATCAAGACGCCCAGCCAAAAGAACGGCATCGCGATCAGAAATCGCAACAACAACAATCCGTCAACCGTCATGCCCGTCGCATAGACGAACTTCGCCAGCAACCCCTTCATGGCAAGTGCGAGGGTCGCCAGCAACACAATCGTCAGGGCCGAGCCAACCGGCTTTTCTGTGCCTTGTACCTTTGGCGCGGGGGCGTTTGATGGTTCAGCCGTCGCGGGTGATGCAGCAGCGTCGGCCTGGGGCTGTGATGTCATGGTGGTCTCCGGTCCTCTCCTGCGCAGCATAGTCACCCGCCAGCTGTCATTATTCAAATCGAATTAATTGCTATCAGATATCAGCTTTGGCTATATCTTGGAGTATCACATCGACTTTGCCGCAATCAGGATTGTCTTTTATGGACATCAAACAGCTCAGAAGTTTCGTTCATATTGCCGAACTTGGCAGCCTGTCGCGCGCAGCAGAACGGCTCAACCTGTCACAGCCCGCACTCAGTCGGCAATTAAACCTGCTGGAAGAAACGCTTGAGACCAAACTTCTCGATCGTACCGGCCGGGGCGTAAAACTGACCGAGGCAGGACAGATGCTGGCCGAACGTGCGCGCGTCATTCTGGCTGATCTTGCCCGTCTGGAGGCCGATCTGACCGCACGCAGCAGCAAAGTCACCGGCCATGTTCATGTTGGCGTCCCGCCAAGTGCAGGCATTGTGATTACCGGTGCGCTGATCGAACGCCTGCGCGCGCATTTTCCTGATCTCAATATTTCGGTCGCTGAAGACCTCACCGGCGATGTGCAGGAAGGCTTGTTGTCGGGACGTCTTGATATCGGGATTTTGCATGACGGCATGATTTCACGCAGTCTGCATGCTGAACCATTATGGCGCGAAGATCTGTTTCTGATTTCTCATCCGACACAGGTCGGCGAGCAGGAAACCGAGATCGCCTATGAAGATGTCTTGTCCCTGCCCCTGATCATGCCGACAAACCGGCACGGGTTGCGCGCCAAGATGGAAGAAGCAGCCTTTCGCGCCGGTCGCCCCCTGACCCCGGTGGTAGAGGCAGACGCATTGCGTGTACTTGTTGATCTGGTCCATCGCAATGTCGGACATACAGTCTTGCCAAGAAGCTCGTTGGTTATGGAGCTGTCAACAGGACGCCTCAAGGCACGCCGCGTTGTCAGCCCGCAACTTTCACGTACGGTCATGCTGTCATGGCTTCATGACAGACCTCTTAGTGCCGGGGGCAAAGCAGTTGTTGATACCCTGCGTGATCTGGCCGGCACCATGCCAATGGCGGAAAAATAAACTGTGTCCACCGGATAAAACAAAACCCCGACTGAATTAACGGTCGGGGTTTTGTCTGTTTACATGTTTCGTCCAAAAATCAGACCGGAGCCTTGCTGTCTGAGGACTTCTGCCAAAGGTTCAGTCCGCCATCGGCTGCATATTTGTCGATTTCGGCCAGTTCATCTGCACTGAATTCAAGGTTATTAAGTGCATCCAGGCTGTTATCAAGCTGCTGAACATGACGTGCACCAATCAGCGCCGAGGTGATTTCCGGGCGGCGCAACACCCATGCAATCGCCATCTGGGCCAAGGTCTGACCGCGGCGTTCTGCAATGGCGTTCAGCGCACGAACGCGATCAAGATTTTCTTCGGTCAGCATGCCCTTCTGGAACGAACCTTCAAGGGCAGCACGAGATTCCGAAGGAACCCCGTTCAGATACTTGCTGGTCAACAGCCCCTGAGCCAACGGCGAGAAAGCAATACAGCCCATACCAAGATCAGACAGGGTATCGAGCAAGCCACCCTCGACCCAGCGGTTCATCATCGAATAGGACGGCTGATGAATGACACAGGGCGTACCAAGATCCTTGAGGATGGCGTGTGCCTCGCGGGTCATTTCCGGTGAGTAGGACGAAATCCCGACATAAAGCGCCTTGCCCGATCGCACGATCTGATCAAGTGCCCCCATGGTTTCCGCAAGTGGTGTGTTGGGGTCAACACGATGGGAATAGAAGATATCGACATAATCCAGCCCCATGCGCTTAAGGCTCTGATCAAGGCTGGAAATCAGGTATTTACGTGAACCCCATTCGCCGAACGGCCCCGGCCACATCCGATAGCCGGCCTTGGTCGAAATGATCAGTTCATCACGATGTTTTTTCAGGTCCTGGCTCAGAACCTTGCCAAAGTTTTCTTCGGCCGATCCCGGAGGCGGGCCATAGTTATTGGCCAGATCAAAGTGAAACACACCACGATCAAAGGCCCGGCGGACCATGGCGCGCTGGGTCTCATAGACATCCACACCACCAAAATTCTGCCAAAGGCCAAGAGTGATTTTCGGCAGCATCAGGCCGCTATTGCCACAGCGTGTCCAGGTCTCATCGTCATAGCGGTTGGGGTTTGCCATCCACTGCGCTTCGACTTCAGCCATGTCTTCCTCCTGTTATCAGAGGCGGTTTCATATTCCGCCTTTTTTGAATCGATCCAATACCTATTCTTTAAGGCATTCCGGTTCGCTTGTCAGTGCACTAAACATCAAAAAGCCGCCCCGAAGAACGGGACGGCTTGTCTTTTTCACATCATGGCAAAGACCGCACCGCTCACGCGACTTTCTTTTTGATCGGCGCGGTTGCGTTTTGCAGCCATTCGCGATGATCGTCATCCAGATCGTCGGCATACATGGCGTAAACCTGCGCGTGGTAATCGTTAAGCCACTGCAGTTCGTCTGTTGTCATCAATTCCGGATCAATCAGTTTGCGTTCAATCGGCGAGAAGGTAAGTGTTTCAAAACCAAGCATCTTGCGATCTGCACCAATCGGCGCATCGATTTCGCACACAGCAATCAGGTTTTCGATACGGATGCCATATTCGCCTTCTTTATAGAAACCCGGCTCGTTTGAAAGAACCATGCCCGGTTTCAGGGCAATCGTATTGGCTGCCTTGGAAATACGCTGCGGGCCTTCATGCACACCAAGATAACTGCCAACGCCATGCCCGGTGCCGTGATCGAAATCAAGCCCGGCTTCCCAAAGCGGCATGCGCGCAAGGGTATCAAGCTGCTGTCCGGTGGTGCCAACCGGGAAGATCGCACGCGCGAGCGCAATATGCCCCTTAAGCACGCGGGTAAAGCGATCACGATGTTCCTGGGTCGGTTCACCGACAATAGTGGTACGGGTGATGTCGGTCGTGCCGTCAAGATATTGCCCACCCGAGTCAATCAGGAAGATTTCACCCAGTGTCAGTTTGCGGTTGCTTTCCGGCGTATTGCGATAATGGCAAAGCGCCCCGTTGGGACCACTGCCCGGAATGGTTTCAAAGCTTGAATCACGGAACAACGGATCTTCTGCACGCAGCGAAAGCAACTTGTCCGCAGCTTCGCGTTCATCAATGCCGCCATCAATTGCGGTTTCATCAAGCCACTTGAAATAACGGATGATTTTTTCGCCATCGCGCTTGTGGGCTTTACGCGAACCTTCAAGTTCTACCTCGTTCTTGCAGGCTTTGGGCAGGGCGACCGGGTCGCGCCCGACACGCACCGTCGCACCGGCCTCGGCAAGCTGCATGCGAAGCCAGTCACCGGCCGTTGCCTCGTCGAGACGAACTGACTGATTGCCCATTGCCTTAAGGGCATCGGCAAGCTCACCCGGCGCACGAACGGTTGCTTCATCGCGCAGCCAGACAGCAGTTTCTCTGGCAAGCTTGCGTTCATCCATGAACAACTCAACCGAAGCATCGCCATTAATGATCGCATAACCAAGCGCAAGCGGAGTTTGCGGCACATCGGCCCCACGAATGTTCAAAAGCCAGGCAATGCTGTCAGGCGCAGACAGGATTGCGCTGTCACAAGACAGGCGCGATAAAAGACCTGCGATCTGGGCGCGTTTATCCGCACTTGATTTCCCTGCATATTCCAAAGGATGCGGGCGAACCGGGCCAAGTGGCATGGCAGGCTGATCACGCCAAAGCGCATCAATCGGATTGGTGTCAATCGCAATCAGTTCTGCACCGACACCTTCGCAGGCAGTCCGCAAATGGTTTGCCTGCTGCACGGTATGAAGCCACGGATCATAGGCCAGTTTCTGACCGGATTTCAGATTGTCATGCAGCCAGCCGACCACCGGCTCATCGACCAGATGACGATATTCAAACAAATCACGATCGACCTGCTGGCGGACCTGAATGGTGTAACGCCCGTCAACAAATACGGCAGCCTTGTCTGCCAGAACCACCGCGGCCCCCGCCGATCCGGTAAAGCCAGTCAACCATGCCAGACGTTCGGCACGGGCGGGAACATTTTCACCCTGATGTTCGTCTGCGCGCGGAACGATGAAACCATCGACACCCTTGACCGCAAGATATTTGCGAAGTGCTGCAATACGCTCAGCCGGATTAAAATCGGCCTTGGCGGTTTTGAACAATCCTTTGCGCTGATCGCGCAGAGCAAACAACGCGGCCTTGAGTTCTTCACTCGGGCGCGCGCAAATCAGATCAATCCAGTCGGTTCGCGTGTCACCATCGGCGGCCGCAAGCACGCCGTCAATCAGGGCAATGACAGCGTTAACATCCTTGTCGACATTATCGCGTTCCAGAAGGGTCGCGAGTTGGGCATCACCGGGATTGGTCATAAACGTCCTCGTTTTCTTGTGTGGGGCAGATGGAACCAGGGTCAGAACCCTATGTAAGGGTTATTGCCGATTACGCGCAAGCAGCAAAGATATTTTGCATATTTTATAAAATTATCCCTTAAATCGGAAAATCAGGTTCTCCACATGCGTCACAGGTATGAATGCGTTGCAAGCTTCGCAATGCAAATTAGTCAAAGATTAACTTATTACATCTCCGTGACAAAAAGATGGCCCGTCGGGACGTCAATTTGCAGGAGACCATGAACGGTGATCCGTTTTCCTATTACTGCCCTAAGTGTTGTGCAATCGCGTCGTCGTCAGACGGCCTATGATGGCCTAGAGCGCCTGACCCTTGGTCGCAAAGCCGCGCTCGGTCTTGATACAGGCCCTGCCCATCTGGCAGACGATGATACGGACCGGTCCCCAACCGGTTCCGAAGACACCAAGGACAAGGAATAAAGGATCAGTCCCGCCCGGAATGGTTGGATGCCAATGGCGAAGCGCAGGATCACGGTTCATGACCCTTGCGGTCTTTTTTGTCTTTTCCCTCTGAGACGGCCCTGCTCCTCCACAGCAGGGCCGTTTCTTTTTGACCAATTCCGTTGATCCACATCATAGTAGCCCCAAAGCGTCACATCGCCCTGGGAGGAACCATGCCAAAAACAATTCTGATTACCGGCGGATCACGCGGGATAGGTCGTGCAACTGCTGTCCTTTTTGCACGTCAAGGCTGGAATGTTGCCCTCAGTTTTGTTGGCAATCAGCAAAGCGCTGATGAAACCTGTGCTTTGTGTGAACGCGCCGGGATCACAGGCAATGCCTTTGCGCGCAAATGCGATGTCCGCGACGAAACCAGTGTTGTGAATTTCTTTAATTCAGCCCGCGAACGTTTCGGGTCAATCGACGGGGTTGTCAATAATGCCGGGATTGTCGCCCCCAAAAGCGCGCTTGCCGACATGGATATTGAACGCATGAAGAATGTGTTCGACACCAACGTTCTCGGCGCCTATCTGGTTGCCCGCGAAGCAGCCCGCACCCTGCAATCCGACGGTTCGCTCGTCAATGTCTCGTCGATAGCCGCCAAGCTCGGCTCGCCAGGCGAGTATGTTGATTACGCCGGTTCAAAGGGGGCAATTGATACCCTGACCATCGGCCTTGCCAGGGAACTCGGCCCCAAAGGCATCCGCGTCAACGCCGTTCGCCCCGGTATCATCAATACAGAAATCCACGCCAGTGGCGGACGACCGGAACGGGTTGCCGAACTTGGTCCCGCCTGTCCATTGGGACGTCCGGGCGAGGCCGATGAAGTCGCGCAAAGCATCTATTGGCTGACTTCAGATGCCGCATCCTATGTCACCGGATCAATCATTGATGTTTCAGGTGGCCGCTAGGATTCTGCTCAAAGCTGGTCGGACTGATGGGCCTCATCACTATTGCGCTCCGTGGAAGCCTTGTCCTTGCGACAGGTTGCCGCCAAGGCATCATGAAGTTCGACCACATCAACGGGCTTTGCGAGAATACAGTCAACATCAAGCGCCTTGTACGCAGAGATAATCTCGTCTGACGCATAGCCTGTCATGACAACAACCGGAATATCACTGCCATTTGCACGCAATGCTTCGACCAGTTTGACACCGGTCATGCCCGGCATTGTCTGATCGGTCAGAAGCCCGTCAAACCTTGCATCCGGCGCCGTGATGGCCGCAATGGCATCATCTCCGTTGTGGAAAGTCTCAACACTATAACCGATCCGCTCGAGCATCCTTGAACAGAGCTTGAGGTTCTTTTCCTCGTCATCAACAACGGCCAGATGTCCACTGGCACGGGTTATCTCGCTGCGTAAGGTGTGCTCACCATTTTCATCTGTGCGACCAAGCTCCGGCAACAAAATAGAGAAACGTGTTCCCTGCCCCAAACGGCTATAGACCGTAATCTCGCCCTTGTGACCGGCAATGATCCCGTGAACCGTCGAAAGGCCAAGTCCCGTTCCCTTGCCCGGTTCCTTGGTCGTAAAGAACGGATCAAAGATTTTCTTTGCCGTTTCCGGGTCCATGCCGGTTCCGTTATCAATCACGGAGATCCGGATATAAGGCCCCGGCGCCAGAAGCGGATGCATTTCGCCACTGTCGTCGGTCAGTTCAAATGGTCCGGCTTCAATCCGTATTTCACCCTGTTCGCCAACGGCGTGATAGGCGTTGGTGATCAGGTTCATCAAACACTGGTCAAGCTGGGTGGCATTGCCCAGAACGGATTTTGTTTCCGGAGCAATTCTGGTGACCAGCGACACACTTGAGGGCAAGGACCCCCGCGCAAACCTTACAGCCCCCTTGATCATCGTCGTAACATCAATCGGGGATCTTGCTGTTTCGGAATTACGGCTAAAGGACAGGATTTGCTGAACGAGATCACGGGCACGTTTGGCCCCGTCCCGAATCTCTGTCACATCATCACGCAAGGGCGAATCTTCCGGCAAATCGCTATAAAGCAATTCGGCGTAGCCACTTATCGGCTGCAGTATATTGTTGAAGTCATGGGCAATGCCACCGGCCAGAACCCCGATTGTCTCCATGCGTTGTGAATGTCGAAGCTGTTGTTCGAGCTTTTCACGTTTGCGATCAGACAACATGCGCTGCAATTCGGCCGATGCACGTGATGCAAAAACACCGACAATCGACCGTGCCAATTCCGGATCGGTCAGAGGCTTGTCTGAAACGGTCACGACCACACCGATTGGCTGACCGGAACTATCATAAAGAGCAGCCCCCACATAACCGGCAACCATGATTTCAGTGACAGGGGGAACACCGGGCATGACTTCCCTGAAGTTGTCTTCGCAGACAAAAACGCCGTCTTTGATCACCCTCTCGCAGGCGGATCCCTCGAATTCGAAATCAAGTCCGCCAATGTTCCGGTCGGGGGAATAATAGGCGACTGATTTGACCCGTCCACCGGTGACTTCCGCGACATGGCAATAGGCCATGCCGAGCGTCTCACACAGTACTTTGGTCAGATTATCGAAGAAACCCGATCCGATCTGATAACGTACGCCGCGATAAATGGATTCCAGCGTTTCCTGATAGCGTTCGCGTTCAGTGACATCGAGTGCGAAGCTCGCAATGCAATCAAGCTGACCGTTTGAATCAAAGATCGGGCTTTCATACCATTCGCAAATGATCCTGCCGCCATCCCGCCGAAGGTTGGTGAACCGGTTGTTCACGCTACTTCTTGTCTGCATGAGTTTGTCGACCAGCGCCCCTAGCCGATGGCGTTCGTTTGCCGGCACCAGCATTTCAAGCCGCCGCCCGACCAGTTCACCTGCGGCATAGCCGAACATCTGGCACGCCGTTTCATTGACTTCGATAATGGTTCGGTCAGGTTTCCAGTAAAACACCCCGATCTTTCCATTATCAAAATGCGCACGCAATCTGCGCTGATTGGCTTCAAGGTCACTTTTGGCCCGTTCAAGATCGGATCTGTATCGAATGCGCTCGGTCACGTCCCGGCCACTGATACGGATCCCCATATTCGATCCGTCAATATCAACAATCGGTTGCCATGACAGGGCAATACCAACTCTTTGACCGTTTTTGTGTAATCCGGTGAATTCCTGGTCACTGCCAGAGAGTCCCGAAAGCCCTTCTTCGATATAATGGTGCACCCGATCACGATCTTCCGGTGCGACAAAGGGCAGCGGATAATCTTCAATATTCATGCACTCGGCAACGCTATAACCCAGAACACGTTCAATCGCCGGATTGACCCAAAGGAGCTTGCCGTCAGACGAGATCCAGCTTTCCCAGTCATATGTGTAATTCGCCACAGCCTCGAAGCGACGACGCGAGAAGTTCAGTTCTTCATCGGCTTCCATTAACGACTTGATCCCGGTCGCAGCAGCAAGCAACCCACCCGCCATATGGGCAAAAACAATCTCGTCAGAGCGCCATGGACGCGGCCGCCCGATCGTTTCAAAGCACAAAACCCCCATCCGCCCGGAAACCGACATCAGTGGCACATCCAGCATCGCGCCGATGTTCAACGGACGCAGATACTGCTCGGAGAATTCGGATGTTCTGGGATCTTCCATTGCGTTTTCAGCATCTATCGCCTGCCCGGTTTCGAGGGCAGCGAAATAACGCGGCAAATCCTTGCGACGCAGTTCAAGACCATCATGTGTCGCCCCGGGATTGGTAACGTCATACAAGCCGACACAGGCAACATCACCATCATCGTTCTGCAACCAAAGACTTGCCCGTTCACAATTCAGAAGTTCGGCAAAACGTTGCAAGGTCGGTCGGAAAGAAACATCCTCGATCCGGTCCAGTGACGAGAAATAGCTTGCGACTTCGCCCGCGCTGACCCGAATTTGTTCGAGAAACTTTTTCCCCGACACCACTTCATTCTGCGATCGCAGCTGATCAACACTGAGCTGCAGCAATGCCTGACGCATCCAGATCACGCCAACGACAATCGAGGAACTCATCCAGGCATACCCAAACAGCGCCGACACCCAGACCGGCAATGTATGGGGAACAGTACCAGCATCGGGAACCAGAAACGCATCGAGCCCGTAAACACGCATGGTCCCGATCGCCATGATGGTGGCAAAACAGAAAAGCGCATATCGCAACGTCGCGCCAAACGGATGGAACACAGCCACCGTCGTAGTCGAGACAATCATCAATGCCATGCCGCTGGCTGGCGAAAACATAACGATATAAAGCAAAGAAAGTGCCGTCATCGTCGTGATGATGACAAGGGCCTTTGTCCTGACTTCAAGCCTGCGCCGTACGACCAGACACGCAACGACCGCCAGAAATACTACAATCTGGATCAGTTCGACCGCCCAGAACTGCTGGCTTGCCTCACGCAGGGAGGAGGCAAGCAGAGCAGGAAAACCGCCAATTGCCATCACCAGAAGCATGAAGTCGGCAATGCGATTGCGGGTTCGGTGCAAAATAACGTCTACGCTCTGGTGCATGGTCTGGACGTCTCCGGGTTTACACCAACTGATCTGGCATGCTGTTAAAAATGCTTTCAAAACGGCTGTGATGCTCGAAAAACAGTCCAAGCAGCGTAGGATCAAACATTTCCGGTACTGTACGACCATCACCCTTTGTGATGATGTCGACAGCTTCAAGATGACTAAAGGGTGGCTTGTACCGTCGAGAACTGCGCAGCGCATCATAGACATCGGCAAGCGACACAATGCGGGCAACAACCGGAATTTCCTTGCCCGACAATCCGGTGCAATACCCCGTGCCTTCCCATTTTTCATGATGGTGGCGGGCAATGATCGCGGCCTGCTCCAAAATCGGATTGTCTGATGAACTCAGCATCGCATAACCGATTTCCGTGTGACGTTTCATCACGGCAAATTCGCTGTCGGTCAACGGGCCTTCCTTGAGCAACACCTCGTCTGGTACCCCGACCTTGCCGATATCATGCAGAATACCCGCCAGCCGAATGATCCGCTGGGTCTGCTGATCAAGTCCGGACATCTCGGCCAGCAGTTGTGAATAAAGACCGACGCGAACGCAATGTTCTGCTGTTTCGATATCTCGATACTGCGAAATCAGACTCAGACGATCGACCATTTCCTGTTCGGCACCACCGAGCTTGCGGGTGATGTCATCAAGCGTCTTTGACTGGCTGACATTTTCAAGTTCAAGTTTGCGGATACGTTCACGTTCCCGATCCCGTTCGGACAAACGGTTCTGTGCAGCCTCAATCGCCTCTTCCAGATCGGCCCGTTCAACAGGTTTATCAAGGAACTCGCGTACGCCCATACGCATCGCGCTTACCGCATCGGCCTTTTCACCGTCACCCGTCAAAAGAATGAACTCGAAATCGCGTTTGAACTCACCTGTCGCGCGCCGGATCAATTCGAGTCCGCCACATTCCGGCATCCTCAGATCCGAGATCACAAGTCGGAGTGATGCATCGTGACGAAGCTGATCAAGCGCTTCAATTCCGTTTGCCGCAACCACAACGGAAAAGCCTGCGCGCTCGAGGATGCGGGCAAGAAGTTTACGGATGACCGGTTCATCATCGACAATCAGAACACGATGTTCAGTTTCCGGCATGCACACCCCCTGATTGATTTCGGTATTTTCTAACAGCTCACAAATGAATTTACTATACTTCGGTATGGCATTTCTTCGATTAAAACACTCCCCATACGAGGAGTGTCTCTATACGAACCGCTCAAAACGCACCTAACCTGTTAGAAAATCAGAACATATAAATACAAAGATATAGATGGGACATTTGGGGGACCGATAGCACTTATCCTTTTTGCGGACGGGACAACAGTCATCGGAACGAATCCTGTGAACAGGTACCGGTCATAAACAAAGTGATCGCAAAAACAAAAAATGACCGCCCACAAGGGCAGCCATTTCGATGTTCGAATATCCTGTGAACCCGCGGCAAGCACAATGCCGGGATGTTCAGCCTAGCCGACCAGAAGTGTCGTCCAGTTTTCAACCTTGAACCGCTTGATCAGCGACAAGCCGACTTCACGATAGGCAGACAGAACAAACTGTTCCTGATGCGACAGAAGCCCCGAAAGAACGACAACGCCGTCTTCAGACAGGGTATGGGCCAGATCATGGGCCATCGCACGCAGCGGCCGGGCAAGAATATTGGCGCAGATGATGTCGTAGTAACCCGCATCACGCACACGCGTATCCTGAAAACCGTTGGAATGGATTGCCGTCACCAGATCGGCAATCTTGTTGAGCTTGGCATTTTCCTGTGCCACGCGGACCGACGCGGCATCAATATCGGCCATCATGACCGTGCTACGCCACGTTTTGGCACAGGCCATCCCGAGAATGCCCGAACCGCAACCCATATCAAGCGCATTGTAGCGCGGACCAAGCTTGGCCACCCAGTCAATCGCAGCAAGGCACCCTTTGGTCGTCTGATGCTCACCGGATCCGAATGCCAGACCGGCATCAACCTGAAGACCGAGCTTCGCCACCGGAAGGTCTTCTTCCCAATGCGAACCATGAACAAAGAAACGCCCGACCGAGATGGGCTTGAAGCTGCGCAGATTTTCGCTGACCCAGTCCTTGGGCTCATATCTTCCGAAAGTGACAACCGGCGCTTCAATGCCAGCCGCAGATGCCATGATCGACACCGCCGTTTCAATACCGGCCTTGTCAAACTGCTCGCCAGCAAAGCCTTCAACTTTCCAGGGCGCGCTCGGATCACCGGGACGTTCAAAATGCGAAAGCGCATCGCAATATTCATAAAGCGCTTCGGCAAAGGCTTCGGCATATGCGCCATCAACTTCAAACTGGAAGTTATAGCAAAGAACGGGTTCGGTCATATCGCTTCTCGCTTGTCGGGGCTGCTTGCGGTTGCCGCCCGGTTAGTTCGGTATTCTGTGAATATTTGCACCGGGGCTTACCCCGGCAGAATGAAGCTGTCGACCACTTTCTTTGTGCCAACACCCTCAAAATGAATTTCCAGCTTGTTGCCATCCACCGCACGAACCGTTCCCGGTCCGAACTTCCGGTGACGCACAGCATCACCAACCTTGTATTTCGATGACTTCGAATTGGTCGAATAGCTTGTTTCACCATCCGGCTTAACATCTATCACGTTCTTGCGCACGCGATCCTGCCATCCACTCGATGCAAATTTTCGCTCCGAAGCACCCGAGACCGGATTGCGGTTGGCAGAATTGTCGCTTGCCCAGCTTGGCATCATCATCCAGTCGTCAGCACCCCACGCACCGGGCGAATGATTGCCACCATGCCCGCCAAGACCGGTATCACTGATCCGTTCGATATGCTCGTCAGGCAATTCATCGACAAAACGCGATGGCAGGGCCGATTGCCACTGATTGTAAATGCGCCGATTGGCGGCATAGGAAACGGTTGCACGTTTACGTGCACGCGTGATCCCCACATAGGCCAGGCGGCGTTCTTCCTCGAGCCCCTTGACCCCGCTTTCGTCCATCGCACGCTGATGGGGGAAAACGCCCTCTTCCCAGCCGGGCAGGAAAACATAATCGAACTCAAGGCCCTTGGCGGCATGCAGGGTCATGATCGTGACTTTTTCCTGCGCGTCATTCTGTTCGTTCTCCATGACCAGCGAGACATGCTCAAGGAAACTGGTCAGGTTTTCGAATTCGCCAATTGCTGAAACAAGTTCCTTGAGGTTTTCCAGACGGCCGGGCGCATCAATCTCCTTGGATGTGCGCCACATATCGGTATAGCCGCTTTCATCAAGGACAGTTTCAATCACCTCGACATGTGAACTTCCTGCCAGCATTTCACGCCAGCGTTTGAAATCGCCCAGAAGCCCGCCGATTGCCTGACGCATCTTGGGTTTGAGTTCTTCGGTATCAATCAGATCACGCGCCGCCGCAGGCAGCGATATTGCCTGATCACGGGAATATTGATGCAGGGTCTGAAGCGTTGCCTTGCCAACACCGCGCTTGGGCACATTCACAATGCGCTCAAAGGCAAGGCTGTCATCGGGTTGGGCAACAATCCGGATATAAGCCAGTGCGTCACGGATTTCCTGACGCTCGTAAAAACGCGGGCCGCCAATAACGCGATAGGGAATGCCAAGCGTGATCAGACGTTCTTCAAATTCGCGGGTCTGAAAACCGGCACGAACCAGAATGGCCATCTGTGAAGCACCGATGCCCTTTGCTTGCAGGGCTTCAATATCTTCCCCCACAAGGCGAGCTTCGGCTTCGCCATCCCACACACCTTTGACAAAGACCTTTTCGCCGGTGTCGATTTCAGTCCAAAGCTGTTTACCAAGACGACCATCGTTAAAGGTAATCAGTTTGGAAGCGGCGGCCAGAATATGCGGGGTCGAGCGATAATTCTGCTCAAGACGCACCACCTTGGCACCGGGGAAATCGGATTCAAAACGCAGGATGTTGCCAACCTCGGCCCCGCGCCAGCTATAGATCGCCTGATCATCATCACCGACACAGCAAATGTTGCGATGAACCATCGCCATCGCGCGCAGCCAAAGGTACTGGGCAACGTTGGTATCCTGATATTCATCAACCAGAATATAGCGGAACGTATTTTGATACTGTTTCAGAACTTCGGGATGTTGCTGGAACAGCGTCAGGCAATGCAGCAGCAAGTCACCAAAGTCACAGGCATTCAGAACCTTGAGACGTTCCTGATAAAGCCTGTAAAGATGCTTTGCGCCGCCATTGGCAAATTCAACGCTTTCATTGACCCGTTCCGGTGTAAGGCCCTTGTCCTTCCAGCGCTGAATGATCCCCATCAGCTGCTTGGCCGGCCATTTTTTCGGATCTATCTGTTCGGCATCCATGATCTGCTTAAGCAGACGGACCTGATCGTCGCTATCAAGGATCGTGAAGTTTGATTGCAGCCCGATCAGCTCGGCATGACGGCGTAACAAACGTGCCGACAATGAATGGAAAGTCCCCAGCCACCATCCCTCGACCGGACGGCCAAGGGCCTGGGCCACACGTTCCTGCATTTCCTTTGCCGCGCGATTGGTAAAGGTCACGGCAAGGATTTGCTGGGGATGCAGACGTTCAGTCTGGGCCTTGGTTTCAAGCAAGTGCGCCAGTCGCGTGGTCAGAACCCGGGTTTTCCCGGTTCCGGCACCGGCCAATACCAGCAACGGCCCATCCAGCGTTTCCACTGCATCGCGCTGCTCGGCATTCAGATTGTCGAGATATGCCGGAGCCGGTGCATCACCAAGACGCATTTCCGGGCTGGCAGCGAATTCATCAATTTCGAAGGGATCATCCATCATGGCGGCATATATATCACGCTGTGTTCCAAGGACCAGCCTTGCATCCGATGCGGCCGGTATTTTTTACATTCTGCAACAAAACAGGAACATCGACCAACTGTTTCCCGAACATTGAAAACTTTTTGCGCCAGTTTTCCCGTTCTTTCCCGTGTGTCCAGACAACAACGCAATTCTGAACGAAAGCAGGAAAATGAGTGGTATCAGCGGTATGAGCGGCAGCATCGCCCAAATACTTGGTCAGAACAGCCAAGCTGCGAACTCTTCGAAAAACAGTGAGGGTTCATCAGATATCGAGGCCTTTGGCGGCTTCACACTTTTTGACCTGCAAAGCAGTGCATCAAGCAGTTCCAATGCGATGTCGGAGTTTACATCCCAAAGCGAAGCCGTCACGGGACAGTTATCTGACTCGATCATGTCGATGCTTCTTGAATTGCAAGAAACCAGCACGACAACCGATGGCAATAGCAGCTTTGACGCCCAGCGCCTTTTCTCTGACATGGACTCAGATGGCGACGGCACGCTGACCAAGGATGAATTCATGGCAGCCCGCCCCGATGATGTAAGCGAAGACATGTCGGAGAACCTCTGGAATGTCATGGCAGGATCGGATGCCGAAAGCATCTCTGAGGAAGATTATCTTGCATCCATGGCGCCCCCATCCGGCTCGGTGACGGCAAACGATGATGACACCGAAACCACGGCCGATAGCATGATCAACGGGATGTTTGCGGCAATGGGCGAAGATGGCACATTTGATCCACTTGATACCAACGAGGACGGCACCGTCAGCCTGTCTGAAATCATGGCCGCCGCCCCGCAGAACGCCACCCCGTCACAAAGCAGCCTGCCAGATAATAGCAGCGAAGCAGAAAGCGAAACCGGCAACATTGAACAGGCTGAGACCTCAGACGAGACCATATCAACCACCGACGGCTTTGATCTTCGCAACGAAACATTTGGCAGCAAACTGATGGCGCAGGTTATTTCGTAATCTTCGCAGCAAGACAGAACCGTTCCAGTTCTATGATGACGCGGGCTGTTGTTGCTCCGTCCCATAACGGGATTTGGCAACTTTGATGCTTTGTGTCCCGATGATCACGAACAAGATCGATTACAGCTGCCGTCAAGTCATCAGGACAGACAAGACGGTTTGTTCCATGGGTTACTGTCATCGGCCTCTCTGTTGACGGCCTGAGGGTCAGACAGGGAATTCCGAGCCAGCTGGTTTCTTCCTGAACGCCACCGGAGTCCGTTATGACCAATCGCGCATCCTGAACGAGACTTCCGAAGCGCACATATCCCATCGGCGGCAAACACTTTACCCCTGCCTGCTCAAGCTTCGTGATGCCGCCAAGCCGGATCAATTGCTGTTCCGTTCTTGGATGCAAGGGCAGACAGACCGGCAATATCGACGCAATTTCACAAAGGGCTTTAACGATACGGCTCAGGGTGCCGGAGTTGTCGACATTACTTGGACGATGAAATGTCGCAACGACATAGGGTCCGCTATCAAGGCCAAACTTATTGGCGATCTGTTCCCTGTTGACTGCCTCTTTCATCATAACCAGCGTATCGATCATGATGTTACCCACACGCTTGATCCGGTCAGGCGAAATGCCCTCGTTCAAAAGGTTCGTATCTGCATCCGGCGAAGGTGTCAGAAGCAAATTCGCAATATGGTCGATCCTGATCCTGTTGGCTTCTTCGGGAACCTTCTGATCAAAACAGCGCAAACCGGCTTCAAGATGGATCAGGGGAATATGCATTTCAGATGCAATCATGGCCGCCGCCAGCGATGCATTCACGTCCCCCACAACCAGAACCGCATCGGGACGATCTATACGGCACAAGCTTTCATAGCCCGCCATCATCGCAGCAACCGGATCTTGCCCGGCTGCCGCGTCCCATTCAAGAATGTGGTCAGGGTCTGGCAAGCCCAAATCCCGCCAGATGTCCGATGACATACCCTGATCGCGATGCTGTGCCATGTGAATGAAAGACGCATGGATCATGTGATGCCCCTGCAATCCATGCCACAGGGGTGCGATCTTCATGAAATTCGGGCGCGCACCCGCAATCAGGTGAAGTTTCATCGCCATCCCACCATCACCATGGGAAATTCAGGTCATCTGACATACCCTAACGGATATGGAGAATTGCACATAACCTTCTTTGGTATCGGTATTTTTTGCCTGACGCCACGTCAAACAGTGCCCGCAAAGCCGATCAATCCGCAATCTTTAATTTATGCTTTTCTCATGAAAATTGAGAATGCTTGGATGGTCTGAAAATTGCTCTGTTTTCTGATGGTAAGCATCCGTTGATGGTCACTCATACGTGGTTTGGGTCCTGTCAGCGGTGCTTTGTGCATCCCACAAGAAGGGTTCTCGACATGAGTACAATTTTTGGATTGGGCAACGGGTTGCCAATGTCTTCCCGGGTCAGTTCATCTGACCGTTCAGGTGCACACGAAGGTATCGGAGGTTTTAGCGCAGGTAGCGCTGCACCTGTTCTGACGACGGGCAAAACAAATCCGGAAACCGGCACACCGAAAAGCCAGCTTTCCGATGCGATGCAGTCCGTCATGCTCGAATTTCAGAATATCGGGTCCGGATCATCAAGCTTTGCTGCTGCCATGGCAGACGCGCAAGGCAATGATAACAGGTCCGGGCAAAATTCGGTTGGTGAGGGCGTTTCATCATCGCAATCTGACTCAACCGAAGCTGACTCGCTGAATGCAGAAAAGGACGCTGAGGAAGAGTTCAGAACCGCACTGCGCGATGCCAATTCCATTCCTGTCAAAGACGATGAAAAGGCCAAGAAGGCCGAGCTAGAAAAACAAAAGCAACGTCAGGAATATGAACAGGCGCAACAGACCACAACTGACATCCCCGAGGATATTTCAGGGGTGGACAGTCGCGTTACAGCCCAGGTGCTTGGCGGACAGTTTACAAGAAAGCCCGCAACTCCTGACACCTTGGTCGCATGATCTGATCACGGCAACAACATTACAAAAGAGCAGCGCCATCTGGTGCTGCTCTTTTGCTTATGTCCCAAGTTCTCGAAACATCAGAACAGTTTTGGCGGCGCATCACCGCGCTCTTCGCTTTGCAGTTCAAGAAGTGCGTTGTTATAGGCCATCATCGCGTCCTTTTCATGGACAAAGCCGATCATTTCGCGGTCTTCATCATTGTTAAGCACCGGCAGATGTTCCTCGCCGGTTTGCTCCATCAGACGAATGGCCTTTTCGATACTGTCGGTTCTAAACAGCACAGGCGGCTTTGATCGCGCAACGTCACCCGCCGTTGCATTCTCGGCAGATGCTGGATCAAACGTCGCATTGCGCAAATCGGTCAATGTGATTGTGCCATGCAGTTTTCCGTTTTCATCCACCACAAACAACTCGGAATAGGGTGCGTTGAAAAGTGCTGCACGCACCGCTGGCAAGTCTTCTGACAGTGGAACCGTGACATATTCGCGCTTCATGATATCTGCGACCTTGATCATCCGCAGCAGATTGACCTCGCGCCCCCAGCGGGTTGAAAGCCCGCGCATCTTTAGCTGCAACTGGAAGAACGACCCGCCATTGGACTGATCCATGATCACCGACGCCAGAACGGATGCAAGCATCACTGCAATGGTCAGCTGATAGTCACCCGTAAGCTCAAACACGATCAGGGTTGTTGAAATCGGTGCGCCCAAAACGGCCGCTGCCACCGCCCCCATCCCGACAAGGGTGTAGGCACCATGACCCGAAGAAAAACTTGGCAAGGCATGGGTTGCGATAATCCCGAATGCACCGCCCAGCATCGCACCAAGGAACAGAGCCGGACTGAACATGCCTCCGGCAAAACCAAGCCCCATGCAAATCGCCACAACGAACGCCTTGGCAAACAGCAACCCGATCAGAAAGGCCAGACTGTAAGCTTCATAAAGTGCATCATTCATCGCACCATAACCCACACCGATCACCTGCGGGAAGCCCAGCCCGACCAGACCGACCACCAGCCCGGCGATTGCCGGTCGCCCCCAAAGCGGTGCCTTTGCGATGTCTGCGACCTTCTGGACAATCGGGATCGCACGTACGGTCAACATCGCCGTTACCCCGGCCAAGATGCCAAGCAGCGCAAATGCCGGGAACTCCCAGAATGACTGGATGTTGTGCAGCGGGATCAAAAAGGCGACATCCGAGCCGTAATAAAGCCGCGTAATCACCGTGCCCATTACAGAGGACATGACAATTGGCGCAAATGCCGTCCGCGCATAATGCCCCAGCACGACTTCGTGGGCGAAAAACATGCCGGCCAGCGGTGCGTTGAATGATGCAGCAACCGCCGATGCGACACCGCATCCCAAAAGAGTTCGGGCAGCACTCCGGCGCAAATGCAATATCCGCGCAAGCCACGCGCCGAAAGATGCCCCCATATGAACGACCGGACCTTCCCGACCAAGGGACGCACCACTTCCAAGCGACACGGCACTGGCGATTGCACTTTTAATGCCACAACGTGTCGACATCCGCGCATCATTAAAGGATGCCGAGTCAATCACATCAGCAACCCCGTGCGGGCGCTGTCCGGGCAAGAATTTGTAGATGAAAATACCGACCACAAGCCCGCCGACAGTCGGACCAAGGACAAGATGCAGGCTCGACAAGCCTTTTAGATGTTCATGCAGGGATTCTTCGCCCCAGCCATAGACCAGTGACTGCACCAACAGAATGCCATCGCGAAACAGGATCGTACCACCACCGGCCATGGCTCCCACAACCAGTGCCAGCAAAGAAAGAACCAGTTGCTCGCTTTTGACCAAGCGGCGCATACGGTTTAGCAAGATATTGGATTTGATCAGTTTTTCGGCCATTACCGCAACACCGCAGGGCAAATATTTCTGAAGTAGAGATCATAGGATCGGTGATTGCTGCGAATAAAGGGTAAAGACCCGAAACACCAAGGATAATTTCGCAAAACCACACCTTTCATCGACACATCCTAATAATATGGACAAATCACCCTTTCGGAACTGTTGCCATAAGTGATTGTCCGGTCGAACCCAGCATTCAAAAAACGATCATTGCCAATCACCGGAAAAATGCAGCATTCTGCGCGGTCTGTTCAAAAATATAACGCCACCCGAACCGTGTTGATACGGAACCCGAAAAAATGAATGATCCCCGCCCTACGGGTAGTGCTGCGGCAAGACCGCTACCCGGTTTTGCTGAATTTGTCTGTCTGATGGCAATCACCATCGGACTTGTCGCCCTTTCAATTGACAACCTGTTGCCTGCTTTCGGGCCGATTGCCGAAGATTTCGGTATCCAGGACGGCAATCGCATGCAGCTGCTGATTTACGTCTTCATGATCGCCTTTGGACTGATGCAGATCGTCTATGGTCCGCTTGCTGACAGTTTTGGTCGTCGTCCCGTCCTGATTGGCGGTCTTGGCATTTATGCAATCGGGACCATCATGGCAATCTTTGCTGATAGCTATGAGCATCTGCTTGTTGCGCGTTTTGTGCAGGGATTGGGAGCCGCCGCTCCACGCGTTCTGACCATGGCCATAACGCGCGACTGCTTTGAAGGCCGCGAGATGGCACGCGTGATGTCCTTTGTCATGATGGTCTTTATTATCCTGCCGGTCTTTGCACCCGCATCGGGTAGCCTGATCCTGGCACTGGCAAACTGGCATATGATCTTTGTCAGCACGCTTGTTCTCGCGATTGCAATTGTCTGCTGGTATTTGCTTCGGATGCCCGAAACCCTGCATCCCGAATACCGGCACAAATTGTCTGTTCGCCGGATCGCACGCGATATCAAAACCACGGTGACCAACCGTCAAACCCTTGGCTATTCCACCGTAATGGGCATGATGTTTGGCTGCCTGATGGCCTATATCGGGTCTGCCCAGCAAATCTTTGAAACCGAAGTCTACGGCCTTGGTGCCTGGTTCCCGCTGGTATTCGGGATGATCGCCGCTTGCATGAGTTTCTCGTCCTTCATCAATGCGCGTCTCGTCCGAAAATTGGGAATGCACAAGATTTCCCATGTGGCCCTGTTCATCATGACCATCAGCAGCCTGATCAACGTTCTGATCGCACTTGGCTTTGATGGTCATCCGCCGCTTCCTGTCTTTGGTATCGGGCTGACAGCAACATTATTCTGTTTCTCGCTGACCATGCCAAATTTCAACTCGCTGGCCATGGAGCCTGTGGGGGCAATCGCAGGTACAGCCTCTTCGATGATTGGCGTTTACAGCACGCTTATCGGCGTGATCGCCGGAGGCATCATCGGGCTGCAATTCAACGGCACCGTCACCCCGCTTCTGGTCGGCTACTTCTTCCTTGGCCTGATCGGTATCGTCATTGTCGGCATTACCGAACGTGGTAAATTCTGTCGAGCCACACATTAATCGCCGAACAGAATAGCCAACGAAAAAAGCCCCGCAGAGTGCAGTCTGCGGGGCTTTTCATTGCGACCAGCCAGATCAGGATGCCTGACGTGGATCGTAATTCAGGTTTGGCGCCAACCAGCGTTCCGCCTCGGCCATGGTCATGCCCTTGCGCTCGGCATAACTTTCGACCTGATCACGCTCGATCTTGCCAAGGCCGAAATATTTGGCTTCGGGATGAGCAAAATAGAAACCACTGACCGACGATGCCGGGGTCATTGCACAGCTTTCGGTCAAAGACACGCCGACATTCTTTTCCGCATCAAGCAGCGACCAGAGAGTACGTTTTTCGGTATGTTCCGGGCAGGCCGGATAACCCGGTGCCGGACGAATCCCGCGATAACCCTCTGCGATCAGTTCGTCATTGCCAAGGCTTTCATCCTTGGCATAGGCCCAAAGTTCCTTGCGGACTTTTTCATGCATACGCTCGGCAAAGGCTTCGGCGAACCGGTCGCCAAGCGCCTTGACGAGGATCGCGTTATAATCGTCATGCTCGGCTTCAAGCTTGGATGCAATTTCTTCAACCTGTGGACCGGCTGTAACGACAAAGCCGCCAATATAGTCGGTCTTGCCACTTTCTTTTGGCGCGATGTAATCGGCCAATGCACGGTTCGGACGTTTGTTGTTTTCACGATACATCTGCTGACGCAGGGTCCGCAGCATCACAGGTTCGTTCTGATCCGGGGCCGGGGTGACTTCGATATCGTCGCCAACCGAGTTTGCCGGCCAGATACCAACGACTGCCCTTGGCTTGAACCATTTTTCGGCCACGATGCGCTTGAGCATTGCCTGCGCATCTTCATAAAGGCTGCGCGCCGTTTCTCCGACCTTTTCATCCTTCAGAATGTCGGGGAAACGACCATGCAATTCCCAGGTCTCAAAGAACGGTTTCCAGTCAAAACGCGACACCAGTTCTTCAAGATCGAATTCCTCAAACACCGTGATACCCGGCTTGGCCGGTGCCGGAACATCATACGCATCCCAATCAAGCTGAACCTTGTTGGCGCGCGCATCCGCAAGCGCAAACCGCTTTTTCTGCAGTTGCTGTGCTGCGTGCTTTTCGGCCATCGCGATATATTCGTTGCGAATTTCCGCAGCAAAGCGTTCGCGATGGGTCTCGGACACCAGTTGACTTGCAACACCAACTGCGCGCGACGCATCAATCACATAGACAACCGACCTGTTATAGTTCGGTGCGATCTTGACTGCTGTATGAACTTTCGAGGTCGTCGCTCCACCGATCAGAAGCGGGATATCAAGCCCCTCGCGTTCCATCTCGGCGGCAACATAGGTCATTTCTTCAAGCGATGGCGTGATCAGACCGGAAAGACCGATCATATCAACATTTTCGGCCTTGGCAGTTTCGATGATTTTCTGTGTCGGCACCATCACGCCAAGATCAAGGACCTCGAAATTGTTACATTGCAGAACCACACCCACGATGTTTTTGCCGATGTCATGAACATCGCCCTTAACTGTCGCAAGCAGGATCTTGCCATTGGTTTCGCGGACCCCGTCTTTTTCTTCTTCGATGAACGGAATGAGGTAAGCGACGGCCTTTTTCATCACGCGGGCAGATTTGACCACCTGCGGCAGGAACATCTTACCGGCACCAAACAGGTCACCGACAATGTTCATGCCATCCATCAGCGGACCTTCGATCACGTGAAGGGGCTGGTCTGCCTGCTGACGGGCTTCCTCGGTGTCTTCTTCGACAAACTCTGCAATGCCGTTAACCAGTGCGTGGGCCAGACGTTCATTGACCGGCTTTTTACGCCATTCAAGATCGATTTTCTTTTCCGGCCCGCCAGTCCCTTTGTACTTCTCGGCCACTTCAAGCAAACGGTCCGTCGCATCTGAACGACGGTTCAGGATGACGTCCTCGACACGTTCGCGCAATTCAGCCGGAATTTCTTCATAGACAACAAGCTGACCGGCATTGACGATCCCCATATCCAGACCGGCCTTGACCGCGTGATACAGGAACACCGAATGCATGGCTTCGCGGACCGGGTTATTGCCCCGGAACGAGAAGGACACGTTCGAAACACCGCCGGAAATCTTTGCATAAGGCAGGTTGGCCTTGATCAGCTTGCAGGCCTCGATGAAATCGACAGCATAGTTGTCATGATCTTCGATACCGGTCGCAACGGCAAAGATGTTCGGATCGAAGATGATGTCTTCTGGCGGGAAGCCGACCTTCTGAACCAGAACATCGTAGCTGCGTTTGCAAATCTCGAACTTGCGATCGACCGTATCAGCCTGACCTTTTTCATCAAAAGCCATGACGACGACGGCCGCACCATAGCGGCGCAGTTTCTTGGCCTGGGCGATAAAGGGCTCGTCGCCTTCTTTCAGACTGATCGAGTTGACGATGCCTTTGCCCTGAAGACATTTAAGGCCAGCTTCGATCACATTCCATTTGGAACTGTCGACCATGATCGGTACGCGGGCAATGTCGGGTTCGGCTGCGATCAGGTTGATGAATTTCACCATCGCCGTTTCGGCATCAAGCATCGCATCATCCATATTGATGTCGATGATCTGTGCGCCGTTTTCGACCTGCTGGCGGGCAATTTCAACGGCTGCATCGTAATCTTCGTCAACGATCAGCTTCTTGAATTTGATCGAGCCTGCAACGTTGGTACGTTCACCAATATTGATAAATCTGGAAATGTCGGTCATGGGTCTGTTCGATCTCTTTTCAGCAATCAATATCGGGTTCAGGCAGCGTCAAACGGCTCAAGGCCGGACAACCGCATTCTTGGTTCAATCTTCGGAAGCGTACGCGGCTTGGCATTGGCAACTGCATCGGCAATGGCCTTGATATGCGGCGGCGTCGTGCCACAGCATCCACCAAGCAGGTTAACCATACCGGTTTCCGCCCATTCCTTAACCAGCGCTGCCATTTCGGCATCGGTCTGATCATATTCACCAAATTCGTTCGGCAAACCGGCATTGGGATAAACCGACACACGGCATTCGGCAATACGCGAGAGTTCCTGTACATAGGGGCGCAACTGCGCGGCACCAAGTGCACAGTTCAGTCCGATCGAGAACGGCTTGGCATGACGGACCGAGTTATAGAACGCTTCGGTCGTTTGCCCCGAAAGGGTACGACCCGACGCATCCGTGATGGTGCCTGAAATCAGGACCGGCACGTCTTCGCCGCGTTCTTCAAGCACCTCGTCAATCGCATAAAGTGCCGCCTTGGCGTTCAGCGTATCAAAAATGGTTTCGACCAGAAGCGCATCTGCCCCGCCATCAAGCAAACCCTTGGCGGCTTCCTTGTAGGCGTCTTTGAGCTGATCAAAGGTAATTGCACGGAAGCCGGGATTGTTCACATCCGGTGAGATCGAAGCGGTACGGTTGGTCGGGCCGATGGCACCATTTACAAAGCGCACATCGCCGGGATGGGCGGCTTCCCACTCATCGCACGCCTGTCGCGCAATCTTGGCACTTTCGAAATTGATCTCGTAAGCCAGATGTTCCATGCCGTAATCGGCCTGGGCAATCGTCGTCGCACTAAAGGTATTGGTTCCCTGAAGGTCCGCTCCGGCTGCGATATATTGCAGATGGATGTCCTTGATGATGTCCGGCCGGGTCAGTGACAACAAATCATTGTTACCTTTGACATCCTGCTTCCAGTCGGCAAACCGTTCCCCGCGGTAATCTTCCTCGGTCAGTTTGTGTTTCTGGATCATGGTTCCCATGGCGCCATCAAGGATCAGTATCTTTTCCTCGGCCCGTTTGCGTAACAGGGCGACGCGTTCCTTGCGATCATTCATCTTTTTCATCCAGTCTTTCAGTCATGCATTGCAAAGTGGGTGTTCGGAGCTCAGGCAGCAGCCTTGTCCGTCCCGCGAATACCCAGCGCATGACAGATGGCATAGGTCAGTTCGGCGCGGTTGAGGGTATAAAAATGGAAGTCGCTAACACCTTCCTTCATCAAACCTTCAACCTGCGAGATGGCTTCGTGGAATGCAACCATGCGGCGCGTTTCCGGGTCTTCATCCAGACCATCAAAACGCCAGTGCAACCGTTCGGGAACAGAAGCACCACACATATCGGCGAATTTCAACAAAGATGCGAAGTTTGTAACCGGCAAGATACCCGGAACAATCGGCGCATTGATGCCAGCCGCATCACATTTATCACGGAACCGAAGATAGGTTTCGTTATCAAAGAAAAACTGCGTAATGGCGCGATTGGCACCGGCATCAATCTTGCGTTTCAGATAATCAATCTCGAAATCGGCACTTGGTGCATCGGGATGCATTTCCGGATAGGCCGAAACCGAAATATCAAAATCGGCAATTGCCTTAAGCCCCGCAACCAGATCAACCGCATATGGGTAACCGCCCGGGGTAGGCGTATAGACACCACCGGCATCGGGCAAGTCACCGCGAAGCGCCACAATCGAACGAATGCCTTCGTCCCAGTATTTGCGAGCGATTTCTTCGATCTCTTCTTTGGTATGACCAACACAGGTCAGATGGGCGGCCGCCGGAATACCGGTTTCGCCCTGAATACGGGTGACGCTGCCATGGGTGCGATCACGCGTCGTGCCACCAGCCCCATAGGTTACAGATACGAATGACGGGTTCAACGGCGCAAGCCGATGGATCGAGCGCCACATGGTTTCTTCCATCTTCTCCGTTTTAGGGGGGAAGAATTCGAACGAAACCCGCAGATCGTTGTGTGCTGCCTGTTTTTCTTGAACCGTCATCATATCAATCCTGTCTTCACTTTCCCGTGTATCGGGATGTTCTTATTTAGGTCGGGTAACGCGGACTATTCCGCCGCCTTGTCTGTGCTATTCTTTGGTACCTGTTCGGTCACACGTGCCGCAGCATGTGCAACCCAGATTCTGACAGTCAGTGGTTTGCCGGGCAGGTTTATGACATCGTCAAAGACAAGTTCACATGCGCGAAACCACGTACTGATCGACGAATCCTCAAAACCAAGGCGACGATGAGCATGTTCCTCGCGCAGCTCGTCGCGGTCATGAGGCGCAAAGTCGACCACTACAAGCTTTCCATTTGGCGCAAGAACGCGCGCAGCCTCGGCAATTGCCGCATCCGGCTTTTCTGCGAAATGCAGAACCTGATGCAGGGTCACGACATCAAACATGCCGCCCGGATAAGGCAGTTGATACATATCAGCCTGCCGCACCAGACAATTTGAAAGATCGGCTCGTTGCAAGCGCGCACGCGCAACGGCCAGCATCTCGCGCGACATATCAACGCCAACACCTTCTTCGGCATTCTTGCCAAGAAGTTCAAGGATACGTCCGGTACCGGTACCGATATCAAGTATCCGTCCGCCCCCCAGATCACCGACGGCATCAAGCAATGCCTGTTCGACAACGGCCTCGTCGATATGCAGGGAACGGATTTGATCCCAATCTTCGGCATTGGCGCGAAAATATTCAGTGGCGATTTTCTCGCGCTGGGCTTTGACCTGTTCAAGGCGAGCACGATCAAGCGACAGAATCTCGTCATCAACTGGCAACAACGCCAGAACCGGCTGCACCAGATCGGCCCCAGGACCGGAATGTGGCGTCCGATAGAAAACCCAGGTCCCTTCGCGAAAACGGACCAGAAGGCCTGCTTCGCACAATAACTTCAGATGGCGGGAAACGCGGGGCTGGCTTTGGCCAATGATCTGGGTGATCTCGCTGACGGTCAGTTCGCACTCGGCACAAATGGCAAGCAGGCGAAGCCGTGTCGCTTCAGCCGCCGCGCGCAATCTTGCCAGAACCTGTTCCATATCGATATCTCCCGTCTGATAAAAACAGATATAAAGATATGTTTATATTTAATCAATATCTATTTTCCTACCCAAAGGGGGTATGGTAAAAACATCACACGGCAAAACAGCTTGATCCCTTTCAACTTTTTGTATGCTGGCGTTTAATTTCACCCTATGCTAACCACATAAATATTCGAGACGTACACGATACATGATCGGACTTCGCGAGCAGGAAGTTGATCGGTAACGTTTTTTGGTGTTCCCGCACGAGAAACGTCTTGGGTCAAGGAAGTCTATGTATCGAACATCGGTTGGCTGAAAATAATGAAGTTTCGAGCTCTACTTTCACTCTGTGCTGCTGGTTCGCTGTCCTTGTTGACGGCTTGTGCATCAACAGAACCTGCACAGGACATGAGTGATTTTGACCCGATTGAACCGGTAAACCGTGTTGTTCACGGCGTGAACGGCGCAGTCGATTTCATGGTTCTTTACCCTGCTGCCATGTGGTACCGGGACATCGCACCGGAACCTGTAAAAACCTCGGTCGCAAGCTTTGTGCGCAACATCAATGAGCCGTTGAACTCTCTCAACGCGTTGCTGCAGGGCGACCCGGATCAGGCAGCTGCCTCTTTCCAGCGTTTCATCATGAATACGACGCTGGGCTTC
Source organism: Thalassospira sp. SM2505 (assembly GCF_054901115.1). NCBI lineage: Bacteria > Pseudomonadati > Pseudomonadota > Alphaproteobacteria > Rhodospirillales > Thalassospiraceae > Thalassospira > Thalassospira sp. SM2505. The sequence continues at coordinate 1,380,723 of NZ_CM142731.1, read as the reverse complement.
CTCGGATTTAACGACGTCGCTGCCGATTTCGGCATTCCGTATCGTCGTGAAGATTTCGGTCAGACTCTGGCGCATTATGGCGTTGGCGCCGGTCCGTATATCGTGCTTCCGCTGTTGGGCCCGTCCAACCTGCGTGATGGCATTGGTCTTGGTGTAGATTATGTTGCCAACCCGCTGACCTGGGGTTCGCAAAACAGTGACACAGCCGAGGCACTTTACCTTGGCTCGATCGGTCTGAGTGCACTTCACTATCGCTATTCAACGGTCAATCAGCTGAACGAATTGCAGAAGTCGTCCATCGACTACTATGCCGCACTGCGCAGCCTCTATCGTCAGCAGCGTAACACCCTGATCCGCAACGGTGCCCCGGCACCAGCATCCGAGATCGAGGGTGAAAGCGCCGAGTTCAGCTTTGACGATGCCGTTGAAGCTGCCAGCCAGTAAGAGTACGTCATGACCAAGCGCAAGATCATCATCCCCGCAGCAGCCGCTTTCATTGCCGTTGCTGCGGCGTGGTCGGGTCCAGCCGTTGCGACAGGTGCTTCTGCGCCTGTGCTGGCGGAAGTTGCCGTTGATCAAAGTGCCGCAAACGTCATTCAGGCCCTTGCCGATCAGGCGATGACCGAATTGACGGACCAGACTCTTGCAGACGATGTCCGTCGTCAGAAATTCGTTGCCCTGATGGATCGCTATTTCGAGATGGACGTTGTGTCGCGTTTTGTGCTCGGCCGCTACTGGCGCTCCATCTCCAAGGAGGAGATCGGGGAGTTTTCCAAACTTCTCCAGAATTACCTGGCTCTGAACTATGCCAACCAGTTCAAGGCCTTTAACGGTGAACAGTTCGTCGTCGGTAACGAAACCGAGAAGAACAAGGACACATTCGTCAATTCGCAGTTTGTTCGCCCGGATGGCCCGCCTGTGAATATTGTCTGGCGGATGCGCGTCTTTGACGGCCATTACAAGATCATTGATGTCTCCATCGAAGGTCTGAGCATGGGCATCACACAGCGTGACGAATTCACCGCCGTGATCCAGCAGAACAATGACGATGTCGGCGCACTGACCGCAGCCCTTAAGGCAAAAACCGGTCTCTGATCATTCGATCATCGCAATCGCCTTCAAAAGCCACCGCCCCAAGGGCCGGTGGCTTTTTCTTTGTTCGAACACACCCCATCCAAAACAAAAAGGCCACCCGAAGGTGGCCTTTTGCATTTCAAAGCGACGAATACCCGGATTAACGGGTAAGCGGCTTGTACTTGATGCGGTGCGGACGGCTGGCTTCTTCGCCATAGCGACGCTTATAATCCGCTTCATATTCCTGATAGTTACCTTCGAACCATTCGACGTGCGAATTGCCTTCGTAAGCCAGAATATGGGTCGCAATACGGTCAAGGAAGAAGCGATCGTGCGAGATAACCACAGCACAACCGGCAAATTCCAGAAGACCTTCTTCCAGTGCGCGAAGCGTATCAACGTCAAGATCGTTGGTCGGTTCGTCAAGCAGCAGGACGTTCGCGCCGGATTTCAGCATCTTTGCAAGGTGAACGCGGTTACGTTCACCACCTGACAGCTGACCGACTTTCTTCTGTTGATCAGCACCTTTGAAAGCAAATTGCGATACATAGGCACGCGAGCTCATCGGGCGTTTGCCCAGCAGGATTTCGTCAAGGCCGTCGGAAACTTCCTGCCAGACAGTCTTGTTCGGATCAAGCGAGTCACGCGACTGATCGACATAGCCCATCTTGACCGTTTCACCGATCTTGAGCGTTCCGGAATCCGGAGTGTCGCTACCGGTCAGCATTTTAAACAGCGTGGTTTTACCTGCGCCGTTCGGGCCGATAACACCAACGATACCACCCGGCGGCAGACGGAAGTGCAGATCATCAAACAGAAGTTTGTCACCAAATGCCTTGGTCAAACCTTCAGCGGTGATGACTTCGTTCCCGAGACGCTCGGCAATCGGAATAACGATCTTGGTCGAATCCGGTACGGCCTTTGCTGCTTCGGCAACGAGATCGTCATAGGCACGAACACGGGCCTTGGATTTTGCCTGACGACCTTTCGGGTTCTGACGAATCCATTCCAGTTCGGATGCCAGCTGTTTCTGACGGCTACCTTCCTGACGGGCTTCCTGATCCAGACGCTTCTGCTTCTGTTCAAGCCAGGACGAGTAGTTACCTTCATACGGGATGCCCTGACCACGGTCGAGTTCAAGGATCCAGCCCGTAACGTTATCGAGGAAGTAACGATCGTGGGTAACCAGAATAACGGTACCCTGATAATCTTCGAGGTGACGTTCAAGCCAGGCAACCGATTCAGCGTCAAGATGGTTGGTCGGTTCGTCAAGCAGCAGAATGTCGGGCTTCGCCAGAAGCAGACGGCAAAGTGCGACACGGCGGCGCTCACCACCCGAAAGCTTGGTGACGTCCGAATCTTTCGGCGGGCAACGCAGCGCATCCATGGCGATTTCAAGCGTGCGCTCAAGATCCCAGCCATTGGCGGCATCGATTGCTTCCTGAAGTTCACCCTGCTCGGCAAGGAGATCATTCATTTCGTCATCGGTCATCGGTTCGGCAAACTTGGCGCTGATTTCATTGAAGCGCGCCAGATCGTCCACAACCTTGCCACACCCTTCCATGACGTTGCCAAGAACATCCTTTTCCGGGTTCAGCTGTGGTTCCTGTTCAAGGTAACCGACACGAACGCCTTCTGCGGGCCATGCTTCACCGGCGAAATCCTTTTCAATGCCGGCCATGATTTTCAGCAGGGTCGATTTACCTGCGCCGTTGTTCCCGAGAACACCGATCTTCACACCCGGCAGGAAGGACAAGGTGATGCCCTTGAAAAGTTCGCGACCGCCCGGAAGGATCTTGGTCAGGTCCTTCATGACGTAAATATACTGGTAGGATGCCATTAAATTCCCCATCCAAAAATGTCGTTGGGTCCGCCCTGCTTGAGGACGGATCACTACGGCATGCAAGAAACCATGCCTGAAATACTGTGCCCGTTTGTAACCGACGTGCTTACGGTTAACAACTTCAAACCGCACATGGCGCCATGCAGAGCTGTTACTTGCCTCAGACCGTCGAAAACAACTGCAATATCAATCCGTATCCTGCCAGCTGTTTTGGACAGCTTTGATTTTTCCGCCCCGGAGTTAATGCGTGGATCTCATGACTGCAAAAGCTTTATTCTTACGTATAAAATCGATTCAAATCACAACAGAGACATCAAAAACAGAAACTTTGACGATTTTATTGATATCAATCTTCAACTCAAAATACCGCAGCGCACACATGAAAAAGTGGCGGAAATCTTCGATATTTCATGCCTTAAGTTCAAACAAGCCTCTCCTAAGGCCCTGTTTCATACGACTAATGATTAGCTTCTGGGGAATCTCGAAAACTGGTATCGAGCTTAGAAGACAAAAAGTGTGTCATCGCACTCTGTTGTCTTTCATACATGCGGCCGACTGACAAAAACACAACAAGTGGTCGGCAGGGGAAGTTATCAATTCTAGGAAGGAGACGCGCGATGGATGAACAAAGCGCAGCCTACTGGAAGAGAAACGTGAAACTGGTCGCAAGTCTGATTGTGATCTGGTTCATCGTTTCCTACGGTTTCGGCATTTTGTTTGTCGATGCCCTCAACAGTATCGAAATAGCGGGCTTCCAGCTTGGTTTCTGGTTTGCTCAACAAGGGTCCATCTATGTCTTTGTCGCACTGATTTTCGTCTATGTGTCAAAGATGAACAAACTGGACCGCGAGTTCGACGTTCACGAAGACGACGATTGACGCAGGATCTGGGGAGACAGACAAAATGGATCTTACTACCCTTACATATATCGTCGTTGGCTTGAGCTTCGCGCTGTATATCGGCATCGCGATCTGGGCCAAGGCGAGCACCACCGGCGAATTCTATGTCGCTGGCAAAGGTGTTAACCCGGTCGTCAACGGTATGGCGACCGCAGCAGACTGGATGTCTGCTGCTTCCTTCATCTCTATGGCTGGCCTCATTGCCTTCCTTGGCTATGGCGGCTCGGTTTACCTGATGGGCTGGACCGGCGGCTACTGCCTGCTGGCAATGCTTCTGGCACCTTACCTGCGCAAATACGGTAAGTTCACCGTGCCGGAATTCATCGGTGACCGCTATTATTCCAAAGCAGCCCGTATCGTTGCTGTTATCTGCCTGATCTTTATCTCGTTCACTTATGTGGCAGGCCAGATGCGCGGCGTTGGTATCGTGTTCTCGCGCTTCCTTGAAGTCGAAATCCTCACCGGCCTTATCGTTGGCATGGGCATCGTCTTCATCTACGCCGTTCTTGGCGGCATGAAGGGCATTACCTATACCCAGGTTGCTCAGTACTGCGTTCTGATTGTTGCCTATACCATTCCGGCGATCTTCATTGCCTTCCAGCTGACCGGCAATCCGCTGCCGCAGCTGGCATTCGGCTCGACCGTCAATGGTACAGGCGAATATATGCTTGAACGCCTCAATACCGTGGTTACGGAACTCGGCTTCCTCGAATATACCACCACCAACAAATCCACGATTGATGTCTTTGCTATCACCGCGGCTCTGATGGTTGGTACTGCCGGTCTTCCGCACGTTATCGTTCGCTTCTTCACCGTGCCGAAAGTGCGTGACGCACGTTCCTCGGCTGGTTGGGCTCTGGTCTTCATCGCGCTTCTTTACACCACTGCTCCGGCAGTTGGTGCAATGGCACGTCTGAACCTGACCGAAACCATCCAGACCGGCGAAGTTGGTGCCGAAGATGGCAACCTGTCCTTTGAAGAACGTCCAGACTGGATGAAGCGCTGGGAAGCTACCGGCCTTCTGAAGTTCGAAGACAAGAACGGTGATGGTCGCATCCAGTACTATAACGATGCGAACAAGGACTTTGCTGCCAAGGCCACTGAATATGGCTGGGCTGGTAACGAACTGACCGTTGACCGTGACATCATGGTTTTGGCCAACCCGGAAATTGCACAGCTTCCGAACTGGGTCATTGCACTGGTTGCAGCAGGCGGCATTGCTGCTGCGCTGTCGACCGCTGCCGGCCTGTTGCTTGTGATTTCCTCTGGTGTGTCGCATGACCTTCTCAAAGGTACTTTCACACCGGACATGACAGAAGGTCAGGAACTTATGGCCGGTCGTATCGCAGCAGCTGTTGCGATCCTGATCGCAGGCTATCTGGGGTACAACCCGCCAGGCTTTGTGGCACAGGTTGTGGCCTTTGCGTTCGGCCTTGCTGCGTCGTCTCTGTTCCCGGTAATCATCATGGGGATCTTCTCCAAGAAGGTTAACCGCGAAGGTGCGATTGCTGGCATGTTGACCGGCCTGATCTTCACCATGGGCTATATCCTTGCCTATAAAGGTGTGTTCTTTGATCCGATCATTGCCAATACGCCCGACAACTGGCTGTTCGGCATTTCGCCGGAAGGTATTGGTACCGTTGGTATGGTTCTGAACTTCATCGTTGCTTTCGCCGTGTCGAAAGTCACCGCTGAACCGCCAGAGCATATCCAGCACATGGTCGAAGATATCCGCGTTCCGAAAGGGGCCAGCGGCGCGGTTGACCACTAATCGGTCAATCGGTTTACCAAATCTGTTGCAGGCCCCCGGATCATTGATCCGGGGGCTTTTCTTTTTGCGCATTGTCAGGCAACAATGGCCGAGCGGAGGAAATAGGAATGAGCATCGAACTCGAAGAAATTGCTGAATTTTTAAAACAGCATCACCCTTTTGACCTGTTACCCGACGATGAAATCAATACCCTGCCCAAACGGCTGACGGCGCGTTATTTCCGGGCCGGAACCAAGGTCCTTTCCCCCGAACAGCAATGCCTTCACCTGTATATTATCCGAACGGGCGGCACAGAAACCCGCGATCCGGATGGGCTGCTGCTTGCCCGCCTGTCCGAGGGCGAATGCTTTGGCGTGCGTGCGATGTTCCGTAACGGCAAGGCCGCCAACAATATCACGACGCTTGAAGACAGCCTGTGTTACCTGCTACCCGAGAAGGATTTTCACTATCTGGCCGGGAAATATCCCCAGTTTAACTACTTCTTTGCCCAGATGGGCGGGGAGCGGCTGCGCAGTGGTATGCAGCTGATTGAAAGCCGTGATGACGACCAGCTCAAACTGATGAGTGTCAGGGTTGCTGATCTGATTGCACGCAATCTGGTCAGTATCGACAAATCTGCGACCATTCTGGATGCAGGCAAACTGATGAGCAAGGAACGGGTTTCCTGCCTTCTGATCACCGAGGGTGACGCCGAAGTCGTCGGCATCATGACCGATCGCGACTTGCGAAACCGTGTCGTTGCACAAGGTCGAAGCTATGACGATCCGGTTACCGAAATCATGACCGCAAACCCGATATCCATTCACCCCGACGAATATGCATTTGATGCGCTTTTGACCATGACGCGTCACAATGTACGTCATCTGCCGGTGATGAAGGATGGCAAGGCTGTCGGCGTGATCACCACCAACAACCTGCTTGCCCGTCAGTCATTGTCGGCTGTCTATATGGCCGGGCGGATTGGCAAGCTGACCGATCCGGCGGATATGGCCAAGGTCATCAAACAGGTTCCTGAACTGCTCAGTCATCTGATCGAAGCCGGAGCAACATCACAAAATGCCGGACATATCGTAACCACCCTTTCGGATGCCGCGACGGTCCGTCTGTTGCAACTGGCCGAAGAAAGGCTTGGCCCGCCACCGGTTCCCTATGTCTGGATGGCAGGGGGATCACAAGGCCGTCAGGAACAAACAGCCCTGTCCGATCAGGATAACTGCCTGATCATTGATGATGCCTATGATCCGGAACAACACGGAGAATGGTTCAGGGCGCTGGCAGATTTTGTCTGTGATGGTCTCAACACGGTTGGTTATGTTTATTGCCCTGGCGATATGATGGCAAAAACCGACCAGTGGCGCCAACCCGTGCGTGTCTGGCAGCAATATTTCAACAAATGGATCGAACAGCCCGAACCCAAATCTCTGATGCTCTGTTCTGTGTGGTTCGACTTGCGCCCCATCCACGGCACCAAAAGCCTGTTTGACAATCTCCATCGCCTGATTGTCTCCAAGGCGCGCGACAACCGCATTTTCCAGGCCTATATGGTTGGTAATGCCCTGAGCCATCATGTGCCGCTTGGCTTCTTCAAGAACTTTGTGATGATCCGGGGCGGCGAACATGACAGCACCCTTGATCTGAAACATAACGGGGTTGTGCCGATTGTTGATCTGGCCCGTATTCACGCCCTGGCCAACGGGGTTGAAGCTGTCAATACATTTGAACGACTTCATGCCGTCAAATCACTGCCCTCGATCAGCAAACAAGGGGCGTCGGATCTTCTTGATGCCTTTGAATTTATCAGCATCACGCGCCTGAAACATCAGGTACGGCAAATCCGGCGCGGGGATGCCCCGGACAACTTCCTGCATCCCGAAAGCCTGTCTGCCTTTGAACGCAGCCATCTGAAAGACGCCTTTTCGGTGATCAAGAACCTTCAAAATGCGCTCGAAAATGCCTTTGGCAAAAGCGGGACCTGATCAGTATGGGATTGCGTCAAAAAATCGTCGACAGTCGCCTTTACCGGGATTTCATCCAGCGCAAGGCAACGGGCCCCTTGCGGGCCTATTATGATATCCCGCCAGCGGATCCACATCGCCCGGTCGGTGAAACCGAGTTCATCGCCCTTGATCTGGAAACCACCGGTCTTGATCCCAAGCGCGACGAGATCGTCAGTCTGGGCTGGGTGATCATCCGGCAGCTTGGTGTTGATTTCTCAAGCTGTGAACATATTCTGGTCCGCCCGACGCAGGAACTTAGTGAAAGCTCGGTCGTGGTCCATCGCATATTTGATAGCGACGTCGCCAATGCACCCGATATCAAAACCGCACTTGAACATCTGTTACCCCAGATGGCAGGTCGGGTTCTGATATCCCATCACGCCCCGATTGAACTGGGTTTTCTGGGTCAGGCATGCAAACAGTGTTTTGGTGCCCCTTTGCAAATTCCGACGGTCGACACACTGGTTCTTGCCCTTCGCGATCTGCATCGCAGTGGACAGCCGATGAAATCTGGGGCACTGAAACTTGATAGCTTGCGGCGCAGCCACAACCTGCCGCCGTTCCGCGCACATAACGCATTATCGGATGCGATTGCCGCATCGGGGCTGTTTCTGGCCCAGATTGCCAAGCGTGATCCAAAAGGTGAACTTGAGCTCAACCGGATACTGCGCTAATCGGATTACAGGGCATCAAAAGCCCAAACAAATATAACAGGGAACCGGGGGTCACGGCCGCATGTATGTCTTTATTTTCACAACGGTAGTTGTCGGCTTTGCTGCTGCCGGGGTAGTGATGCTGCTGTTCCGTCTTTGGGGCCGCAAAGCACCGAAATATGTCGTTCCCTTTGTCGCCGCCGTTGCGATGTTTGGCTATATGATCTGGGATGAATATAGCTGGTTTGATCGCTATGATGCGCGGCTTCCGCAAAATATCGACGTGATCCAGATCTTTACCGACGAAAACCCGTTTGCGCCCTGGACCCTGATTTCAGCGCCAATCAACCGGTTTACAGCCATTGATCGTGACAAGCTCGTACCCAATCCGGCAAATCCGGATGAAAGGCGCGTTACAACGCTGCTTCTGAAAAAGGGGGCTGAAACATTGGCGCTGACCCATCTGGTTGATTGCACCACTGGCAAGCGTGGCTACATCACGCCCGACAACAATCTTGATGATAACGGCTTTCCGACCGACATGAAGGAATGGTTCGACATGGATGCGGACGATCCGCTGCGCGCTGCTGTGTGCCGGTAAGCATACACTCACCAGTCTTGCTCTCTCCACAGCCCGCCATTGGCGGGCTGTTGTTGTTTGAGCTTGGCCAATGTTACGATCCGAAATTCCCTTCGTCTCGAAACTGCATGGCATCAATTACTTGACCTATCGTTGTATCCATTAAAATATAGCGATAGGTCAATGCCACAAGGATCCCACCATGCGCCGCCTTGCCAGATATCTTGCCCTGCCAGTTTTGCTGTTCACCGCCATTAATGCTCATGCCGAAGACATCACTGTTTTTGCCGCTGCCAGCCTGACCAACGCCGTTACTGCTGCCGCAAAAGCCTATGAACAGCAATCCGGTGATCGCATCGAGATATCATTTGCCAGTTCATCAACCCTTGCCCGCCAGATTGCTGCTGGTGCACCAGCAGACATTTTCATCTCCGCCAATCAGAAATGGATGGACTGGTTATCTGAGCAGGACATGATCGAAGCTGACACCCGCAACAATATGGTCGCCAACGGACTTGTCGTAATAGCCCCCAACGACAGTGCCATTAACGCCATTTCATTGACCAAAGATACCGACATCACAGCACTTCTTGGTAACGATGATCGCATCGCAGTCGGCGATCCGGACCACGTTCCCGCCGGTATCTATGCCCAACAGGCACTGAGTTATCTCGGCCAATGGGAAACACTTGCCCCCCGTCTTGCCCGTGCCGACAATGTGCGCGCAGCACTTGCACTGGTCGAACGGGGTGAGGCCCCGCTTGGCATCGTCTATCGTACGGATGCCGCGATTACACAGGGTGTCAAAATCGTTGGCACGTTCCCTGATGACAGCCATCCGCCAATCACCTATCCAGTCGCCCTGATCAAGGATACCGGTAACGACAGCAATGCCAATTTCCTTACCTGGCTTTTGGGGGATGACGCAGGCAAGATTTTTACCGATTATGGATTTGATCAGATACAGGCAACCAATACAGGCACAGCAAAGTAATGATCAGTTTGACGCCAGCAGAGATCGAAGCCCTGTTGCTGAGTTTGCGCATTTCGGGCGTCGCTGTTGCCTGTGCCCTGCCCTTTGCCATTCTGGTCGCAACCGCATTGGCACTTGGGCGGTTTCCCGGACGCTTCATTCTTGATGCCATAGTGCATCTGCCGCTGATCTTGCCGCCGGTCGTGATGGGCTATTTGCTACTGATCGGCTTTGGCACCCGCGCCCCGCTTGGCGCTTGGCTTTATGAAACCTTTGACATTCGCTTTGTCTTCAGCTGGACGGGGGCGGCACTGGCGTCAGCCATTGTCAGCTTCCCGTTTCAGGTCCGCGCCATCCGGCTCAGTCTTGAAAACGTCAATAGCGGCTTGTATCAGGCGGCTGAAACGCTTGGCGCCGGGCCGATTGACCGGTTCTTTTCGCTAACCTTGCCCTTGGCTTTGCCCGGTATCATTGCCGGTGCGATTACTGCCTTTGCTGCAAGTCTTGGGGAATTCGGGGCCATCATTACCTTTGTTTCGAACATTCCGGGTGAAACGCGGACATTACCCCTTGCGATCTATACCGCAATCCAGACCCCCGGCGGCGAACTTGCCGCAGCACGACTTGCCGCACTCTCCATCGGGCTTGCCTTTGGCGGACTGCTCCTGTCCGAGATTGCCATGCGCCATATCCGCAAAAGGGCCACGGCATGAGCATCCATCTTTCGATCCGACACAAGATTGGCAAGCTTGACCTTGATGCGGATTTCCACATCAAGGAACCCGGTATCACGGCCCTGTTCGGCCCGTCAGGAAGTGGCAAAACCAGTCTGATCAATATCATCGCCGGACTGGAACGCCCCGACACGGGGCGCATCGAGATAAGCGAACATGTTGTTTTCGATCATGCCCGGCAAATCAACCTGCCGGCGCGACACCGGCGCGTTGGTTATGTGTTTCAGGATGCCCGCCTGTTTCCCCACAAGACCGTCAGCGAAAACCTTTATTTCGGGGCACGTCGGAATGCCGACAAACTGAACCGCGAAGAACAGACTGCCATTCTCGAGATGCTCGGCATTTCTCCCTTGATGGGGCGCCGTCCCGCGGCCCTTTCCGGTGGTGAAAAGCAGCGTGTGGCACTTGGCCGCGCCTTGCTTGCAAATCCCGATATCCTGCTTCTGGATGAGCCGTTATCGGCGCTTGATCATGCCCGCAAACAGGAAATCCTTCCCTATTTCGAGTGGCTGCGTGACCACCGCAGAATCCCGATCCTGTATGTCACCCATGCGATCGACGAAGTCGCCCGCCTTGCCGACCATTTGGTGGTGATTGATCAAGGGAAAACACTGGCCAGCGGTTCGGTGTTTGACATGCTGGGCCGTAGCGACCTGCCCCCGCTTGCCGGACAGTTTGACGCCGGAACGGTTCTGCCTGCCCGGATCGTCAGTCGCGATCCCAAGGCCGAGGTAAGCTTCCTTGAATGCGCCGGACAGCGCATTGTCGTCCCGTATCTTGGACGCCCGGCCAGCCATCAGGTACGCCTGCATATCCGCGCCCGTGATGTCATGATTGCGCGGACGGCACCATCGGGAATCAGTGCCAATAACATTATCCCGGTGACCATTACCGACATTAGTGATCTGGACGGGGATACGGTCGATATCAGCCTGTGCTTTGGCCATGATGCCGATGCATCACTTTTCGCCGCCACCAGTGGACGACCGACCTTGCATGCGCGTATCACGCGATGGTCTGCCGGGCGGCTCAATCTTGAACGTCATCAAAAGGTCTTTGCGGTGATAAAATCTGTGACAGTGGATGGTCAGCTGTCTGACCATTCGCTTTGACAGAATTCCGGCCACAATCCCCAATCCGTCAGTCAGCTTGGGGGTTCTCTGCCAATGACGCAGCCAGTTGATCCAGTTCGTCCTTGATGGCGTCCTGCACCTTGTCACGGGCTGTTTGATAAATCTCGATGATCCGGATGCCGGTTGGCGTCAGGGTCGCGCCACCATGCGCACGTCCGCCGATACTGGTTTCGATTACAGGCTCTCTGAAACACTTGTTTAGCTCGTCAATCAGCAGCCATGCCCGGCGATAGGACATCCCCATCGACCGTGCTGCGGCCGAAATCGAACGATGCTCTTCGACCGCGCGCAACAGATCTACCTTGCCATAGCCAAGGCGCACTGCGCCGGGCAGTTCAATTTTCAGTCGGACTTTAAGATCATCACCAGTCATTGCGACACAATATCCCGACCGGCATTTGACCGCCAAGATCAAAGATCGTCATGCGCCGCGCCAAATGGTGAATATGTGTCGTCAGGCAACCGGCGTGATCAGTTCACCGCGATCATCCCAGGCGTTGAGATTATCGACAACAAGCTGTGCCATTGCGTCGCGTGTTTCAACCGTGCCGCTGGCGTGATGCGGATAGAGGACAACATTATCAAGCGCGGCAAAGGCGCGGTCCATATGCGGTTCGTTGTAAAACACATCCAAACCCGCCCCTGCGATCACTTTATTCTGCAAGGCGTCTATCAGTGCCGGCTCATCGACAACCGAACCGCGTGCAATATTAATTACAAAGCCATCTGCCCCCAATGCAGACAGAACATCGGCATTGATGATGCCCTGTGTCGCAGCCCCACCCGGGCAGGACAGCATCAGAATATCTGCCCAACGCGCCAGTTCGACAAGATCGTCAAAGAACTGGTAATCGACCGGCTTGGGGTTGCGGCCAAAATAACCGATCTCAAGCCCGCTTGGTTCTGCCCGCGATGCAATCGCTTGCCCGATCCGGCCAAGCCCGACGATGCCGAGCTTCTTACCCCGCACAGACCGGGTTAGTGCCATCAGCCCGTTGGCAGACCATTTGCCACTGCGTGCCCAATCGTCACCTGCCACCAGATTGCGCAAAGCCGCGTGCATCAGCATGATTGCGGTATCGGCCACATCATCGGTCAGGATATCGGGGGTGGTTGAAACCCGAATACCGCGCGCACGGCAGGCTTCAAGATCAATCAGATCATGTCCAACACCGAAACTTGTGATGACTTCGAGATTGGGAAGCCGGTCCATCAATTCGACAGACAATCCAAACCGCGCCGAAGTCACCACCGCAGTGATCTTGTCCCCCGTCTCATTCAGAAAAGCCTCGGCATCTTTGATAAGATCAAAACGATGCAGATCATACCGCCCGGCAAGCAGGGCGGTATAGGCCGGACGAATGTCGGTGATGGCAAGCACGGATCGGATCATGGTCAGGCTTTCGTTGGGGCAACCAAGGTTCGAAGCTATCCAAATCAACCTTGTGAAACAAGTTGATAAGGAAAACAACAGCACCCCGAAAATGCGTTTAACAATTCTCTCTTAACAAGAAAGTTCCACGCCATCTGATATCCGCCATGACGCGACAGGTTTCTGGCATCCTGATGAAAAGAAGGTTTTCACCTATGGCCATCCTGCACCTTTACGAGTTTGCGAAAGCCCCGACGACCATAGATCAAACATAAAGAAGCCCGACCACCGGACGAAACGGGTGATCGGGCGAGGAATAAGGGAAACTTTTATTGTGGTTTCTTGGGGGAGGTTAACCTTGCTGGCGCACGGCATCGGCGATTGCCTTGCCGCAGGTTACGGTATTTGCCGTACCGCCAAGGTCGCCGGTGCGCAGTTCCTTGGACAACAGAACCTGTTCAATTGCCCGCATGATCCCGTCATGGGCATCGGTATGACCAAGATGATCAAGCATCATTGCCCCGGACCAGATCTGGCCAATCGGGTTGGCAATGCCTTTGCCCGCAATATCCGGTGCCGAACCATGGACCGGCTCGAACAGGGACGGGAATTTGCGTTCCGGATTGATATTGCCCGACGGGGCGATACCAATCGTTCCGGTACAAGCCGGACCAAGGTCAGACAGGATATCGCCAAACAGGTTGGACGCGACAACAACGTCAAAGCGATCCGGATTCATGACAAACTGGGCGGTCAGAATATCGATATGATATTTGTCCCAGCTTACATCCGGATAGGACTTTGCCATTTCGATAACGCGCTCGTCCCAATATGGCATGGTGATCGAAATGCCATTGGACTTGGTCGCCGATGTCAAATGCTTGCGCGGGCGTTTCTGGGCCAGTTCGAACGCGTATTTCAGGATGCGATCAACACCGACACGCGACATGACGGTTTCCTGAATGACAATCTCGCGATCTGTCCCCGGATACATTTTCCCGCCGACCGAAGAATATTCACCTTCGGTGTTTTCGCGAACCACATAGAAATCAATATCACCCGGCTTGCGACCGGCAAGTGGTGAAGGCACACCGGGCATCAATTTGGCCGGACGCAAATTGACATACTGATCAAAATCCCGCCGGAACTGGATTAGCGACCCCCACAGTGAAATGTGATCGGGAACCGTATCAGGCCAGCCCACTGCACCAAAGAAGATGGCGTCATGATTGCCAATCTGACTTTTCCAGTCATCAGGCATCATCTGACCATGTTTAAGATAATAGTCACAGGATCCGAATTCGAACGTATCAAATGTCAGACCAATCCCGTAGACCTCGGCAGCGGCTTCAAGAACGCGCACGCCTTCGGGCATGACTTCCGTGCCGATACCATCACCGGCAATCACCGCGATCTTATGTTTGTTACCAGCCATTTGAACTTTTCCTCCTCTGAATATCGTCAGGTCGTCGGCACGCTTTGACAGGTGGAAACCGGCCTTATTCGTTGGGGCTACCCTGCTGCGCAGTTGTCACCACATCCGAACCTGCGATGTTTTTCCGAACAATATGTGCAGTGTAGATTTTTTAATTATTCAGTATAATTTCTGATTATTTATTTCATTCTGTCGCACAGGTTAATAATGTCATCAGATAGTGATCTCGGGTTTTTCGTCCTTCTGGTTCGCAAGGGAAGCCTGAGTGCCGCAGCCCAGGAGCTTAATCTGTCTCCGCCTGCTGTCAGCAAACGGCTGGCAAAGCTTGAAGACCGGCTGGGCGTGCGATTGCTGAACCGCACGACACGACGGATCAGCATGACCAGCGAGGGCGAAGCCTATTATCAAAGCGCCATCCGGATCATGCACGACATCGAGGAACTCGAAGAACGGGTTTCGCATGCAAGCGAAAACCCCAGCGGTCTTTTGCGCATTAATGCCACCTTCGGCTTTGGTCGCAAATATGTCGCCCCGGTAATCGCCGAGTTTTCCCACCTGTACCCCAATGTCGAAGTACAGCTTCTTTTGACAGACGCCCCGATGAATATGGTCGAAGAAGGCATTGATCTTGGCATCCGTATCGGTGGCTTGCCCAATTCACGTATCCGGGCCCGCAAGCTTCTGGATAACCGGCGCTTTCTATGTGCGGCACCGGCCTATATCGAAAAGCACGGCATGCCGCGTAATCTGACCGATCTGATCAACCACAATTGCATCATCCTGCGTCAGGACAATGATGTTTATGATGTCTGGAAATTACAGCGTGGTCAGCATTCCGAAACCGTCAAGGTTCACGGCACACTCAGCAGCAATGATGGCGAGATCGCGCTTGGCTGGGTGATGGACGGGCTGGGCATCATGCTGCGTTCCGAATGGGATATTGCGCGCCACGTCAATGCCGGTCGCCTGCAACTGGTCTTGCCGCACTATGCTCATGTCGATGCCGATATTTACGCTGTCTATCCGGAACGTCATAACCTGTCGGCAAAGGTCCGTATTTTCATCGACTTCCTGCACCGGAACTTGCGCAGGAATGCGACAGCATCCATTCAATAGATGTGACGCCAAATGGCGGATACCGAACAAAAAACGGGCACCCGCAGACGAAGCTGACGATGCCCGGAGAGTGGGAAGAATGAAAAATCCGACGATTACTTGCTGAGATCCTCAAATAAGCGGGCGACGGCTTCTGCTCCCGGGTCGATGTGACCTTCCAGCTGCTGGGCATTGATATAGGACGCACGCCCTGCCTTGGCCTTCACGATGGTCGAGGTATGAACAGCCCCTTTGCGCGCAGCATAGGCCGCAGCCCCCATGCCCTTGGCCTCAAGTGCATCGAGGGCAGGTTTCAGGGCATCGACCATGGTGCGATCCCCCAATTGCGCACCACCGATTTGCTGCATGCGTTCCAACCCGTCCTTCAGGGCTGATACCATCGAACGGCCGCTTGATGCCGCATCACCGGCAGCGGTAAAGAAAATCGCCAGAAGTACGCCCGATGATCCGCCCATTGTCTGGCTCAACTCCTGCCCGATGGCGCGCAGAAGCTGGGTGTGATCTGCCAGCGGCAAACGATCCAGCGCCCCCATCAGTGCCCTCGCCGCACCGGCCAATGTCGATCCGGTATCGCCATCCCCGGATTTGGCATCAAGAGCATTCAGATCGCTTTCTGCATCAATCAGCACGTGACAGCATTGCGTCAGAAACGCTGCGGTCTGGCGATGTTCCGACGGGATCGGCTGGATCGGCGTAAGACCATCAGGCAGTTCGACAATACTCACCGGCTTGATCGGATGGCATCCGGGCCAGGCCGCAGGCGCGCAGGGGGCAGAAAGCCACGCATGATCCTCGGCACTCAGCGGATAGACCGAAACCGAAAAACCGCGCATATCAAGTGACGTCATCATTGCCGCCGGACCGACAATGAATTTCAGGTTCTTGGCAATGGACGAATTGGCCAGATCATTGGCAAGGATCGCCATTTCAAGCACCGAAGTTCCGCCAAGATTATTGAGCAACACCACATGCGGCTTGTTTTCCACCACTGCCGCAAGTTTCGCCGTGACGGCCGCCATAGCCTGTTCGGCATTGTGATAATCAATCTGCTGAACGCCCGCCTCGCCGTGAATGCCAAGACCAAGTTCGGCCTTACCGGCCTCGATCCGGTTTTCCTTGGGAGACCCCGGCACCGTACATGTATCAAGCGACATACCGATCGACTTTGTTCCGGCGATAACCCGCTCCGCAGCTGCGGTTACATCCTCAAGGGATGCACCACTTTCGGCCATCGCACCGGCGATCTTGTGCACGAACAATGTGCCCGCAACGCCGCGCGGCTGTGGAAGATCGGGCAAGGCAATATCATCATCGACAATGACAATATTGACCTTAAGCCCAAAGGCCCGCGCCCGTTCAGCCGCTAGACCAAAATTAAGCCGGTCACCGGTATAGTTTTTGACAATCAACAGACATCCGGCCGGGCCCGTTACTGACAGAATACCGGCAAGGACGGCGTCAACGGACGGGGATGCAAATACATCACCGCACACAGCAGCTGTCAGCATACCCGCACCGACAAAACCGGCATGGGCGGGTTCATGACCGGAACCACCCCCTGAAACCAGTGCAACCTTGGACTTGTCCCAGTCATTGCGCACCACCACGCGAATATGTGGATAGCCGTCAATTCGGGCCAGTCTGCCACCTGATGCCTTGATTACACCGTCGATGGCCTCGGTTACGATTGCGTCTTTATTGTTTATGAATTGGGCCATATTGAACTCCTTCAGGCCACCCGAGCGCCGTCGGCGCCGAAGTAGAATGGTTTGCTCGGACGAATTTTAACGATGTCACCGTTTTTAAGTTCGGTATGCGCATCTGTGACCGTAATCAGGTCATGCGACTTGAATGTCAGATGAAGCCGGGTCTGATCCCCCAGATGCTCCACCCTTTGAACAAAGCTGTCCTCACCCTCGCCCTGAATGATCTGTTCGGGGCGCAGGCCGATATTGACGGCGCCGGTGGGCGCACCGGCAAAAACGTCAGCTGGCAGAACGTTGATGCGCGGCTGGCCAAGACGACTGGCCGCATAGATGCTGACCGGGTCTTCATAAATCTCGCGCGGGGAGCCGAACTGCACCAGCCGCCCGTGATCTAGCACCCCGACATGGGTTGCCATGGTCATGGCTTCGATCTGATCGTGAGTAACATAAAGCAATGTTGCCCCTGAATCCGCCTGAATGGATTTAAGCTCCACCCTGAGGTCCGCACGCAATTTCGCATCCAGAGAACTCAGTGGTTCATCCATCAGATAGACCGAAGGTTTACGGACCAGTGCACGACCGATTGAGACGCGCTGCATTTCACCACCTGAAAGCTCGGTCGCCTTATTATCAAGCTTGTGCCTGATCTGAAGGATGTCGGCGATTTCATCGACCTTGCGCCTGATCTGATCTTGCGGGGTTTTCAGGATCGGGGATTTCAGCGGGAATTCCAGATTTTCACGCACCGTCATATGCGGATACAGCGAATATTGCTGGAACACCATGGCGACATTGCGCTGGGCGGGTGTCAACCCGGTCATGTCACGCCCGCCGATCATGATGTGGCCGGCATCAGGTACATCAAGCCCCGACACCATTCGAAGTGTCGTTGTCTTGCCCGCCCCGGTCGGCCCAAGAAGAACCACAAACGACCCGTCGGGAATTGTCATTGTGACATTATCAAGTGCCACATCAGCACCAAAACGCTTGGTGACACCGCTTAGACTTACCTCAGCCATGACGAAGTACTCCTTCGTTTCCTTCTGACCGCAATGCTCGTCCCTGCCGGGCGTCAAACAAGGTGATCGTTCTTGGATCAAACCCAAGGCCTACCAATTGTCCGTCATTGACAACTTCATGACTTGCGACCCGTGCCTTGAGCAGCCCGTTGGGCGTATCAAAAGTCACGATCTGGGTCGTTCCAAGATATTCGGTTGCGATCACGCGCCCCCGATAGTCCGCCGTGTCATCAAACTTCACATGTTCTGGCCGCACACCAAATGTCAGTTTGCCATTGGCACCTTCGCGACTTGCGGGCACCTGGATGGCAACATCATTAAGCCGGACTTCCGTACCACCGGTGCCAATCATGCCCTCGAACTCAAGAAAATTCATCGGAGGCGATCCGATAAACTGGGCAACAAACTTGGTTGCGGGCCAGTCATAAATGTCCTGAGGAACACCAAACTGCTCAACAACACCGTGATTCATCACGACAATCTTGTCGCCCATCTGCATCGCTTCGAGCTGGTCATGGGTGACATAAACGGTGGTCGCCCCCATCCGGTCATGCAAGGCACGCAGCTCTTCTGCCATATGTTCACGGAACTCGGCGTCAAGCGCCCCAAGCGGTTCGTCCATAAAGAATGCTTTGGGATCACGCACAATCGCACGCCCCAGCGCCACACGTTGACGGTCACCGCCCGAAAGACCGCCCACTGGACGATCAAGGATGTCGTTGATGCCAAGAATTTCGGCGACCTCGCCGACTTTCTTGTTCACATCCGCAGACTTCATTCCCTGACTTTTAAGCGGATAGCTGATATTGCCCCGTACATTCATGTGCGGATAAAGTGCGAACATCTGAAAGACAAAGGCAATATCACGCTGACTTGCCGGTTTCTGACCGACTTCCTCGCCATCGATATAGATCTGTCCGCTTGTCGGCAGCTCAAGCCCGGCCATCATACGAAGCGTTGTGGTCTTGCCACAGCCTGACGGGCCAAGAAGCATAAAGAATTCGCCATCTTCAATGGTAAAACTCGAAGACTGAACCGCTGTAAATGCCCCGAATTCCTTGCGCACGTTTTCAATTCTTATCTGTGCCATGGGTCACTCCGGGAAGTGGCTGACGACGATGAACATTACAGTTCCCGTCAGCGTGATAATGAAAGAATAGGTATATAGCGTGATCGCAACAGGCTGCATCAGCATGATCACGCCGAGTGCGATCAAAACCGATGCCACCATTTCCCAGGGCCCGCGGCGCATTCTAAATAATCCGTTGATGAAATCATTCATTTGCGTACCGCTCCGAAGGTGATCCCGCGCAACAGATGTTTGCGCAGCAAAATGGTAAAGACCATGACCGGCACAAGGAAGATGGTGGCACCCGCCGCCACCGCGGGCCAATCCTTGCCGCCAACACCAATGATTGTTGGAATAAAGGGAGGTGCGGTCTGTGCTGTGCCTGAGGTCAGCAGAACAGCAAAGGCATATTCGTTCCAGGCAAAGATCAGACAGAAGATTGCCGTTGATGCGATACCGGTTGCCGCCTGTGGCAACACCACCTTGTAGAAGGCCTGAAACCGGGTATAGCCATCAATCAGCGCTGCTTCTTCGTATTCGATGGGGATTTCGTCAATGAAGCCCTTTAACAGCCACACCGACAATGAAAGGTTCACCCCGGTATAAAGCAGGATCATGCCCAGATGGGTGTCATTCAGACCAAGGTTCCTGAACATCAAAAAGATCGGAATAGCGACTGCAATAGGCGGCATCATGCGGGTCGACAGGATAAAGAACAGAAGATCATCCTTGAGCGGCACACGGAACCGGCTGAACGCATAGGCCGCAGCCGTCCCGAGGATCATGCAAAGTGCGGTAGAGCCAAATCCGATGATGACGGAGTTCAGAAACCGTTCGCCATAGCGCGACGGACCACTAATGACAGTCCCCTGATCACGCGCAATCTGTTCGTACCAGTTTTTTGGTTCGCCCTGCGCTTCAAGCATGTCGGGCGTTGCACGGGTCCGCTCGGTAAAGAGGTTCACATAGCCTTCCAGTGATGGCTCGAACACAACTTTGGGCGGATAGGCAATGGAATCAGCGGGGGATTTGAACCCGGTCGCAATGATCCAGAGTAACGGGGCGATCGTGATCAAGGCATAGCCGACAACAAGCACCCCGGCGAACCACTTGGTTCCCTTGTTTGGTTCTGTAACAGAAAAACTCATCTTTCTTTTACCTTGTTCAGCGCTTTGACATAGATCGACGCAAGGCCAAACACAGTCACAAACAGGATCACGGCATAGGCCGACGAATATCCCGTGCGCCACTTTTCAAAGGCTTCGCGTTTCAGATCAATTGAGGTCAAGGTTGTCGTATTGCCCGGTCCGCCACCAGTCAGCTGCACCACAAGATCAAACATCTTGAAGTTCTCAATCCCGCGGAACAGGACTGCCAGCATCAGGAATGGCAATACCATCGGAATGGTAATGGTCCAGAACTGACGCCATTTCGAGGCACGGTCGCATTCGGCGGCTTCATAGATGCTGTTGGGGATGGATCGAAGACCGGCAAGACAGATCAGCATCACAAACGGTGTCCACATCCATGTATCGGCAATAATGATCGCCCAAGGGGCAAGATCGACATCCCCGATCATGGAAAAGCTTGCCGGGTCGGCACCGCTAAAGAAGGCAATGACATAGTTGAACAGGCCAATTTGCGGCTGATACAGGAATGTCCAGAAATTGCCGACAACTGCAGGCGACAGCATCATCGGGAAGACGATGATCGTCGTCCAAAGGTCATTCCCCCTGAATTTCTTGTTGATCAGAAATGCCAGCATGAAGCCGATCAGGACCTGCAAGACGATGGTCCAGATCAGGAAATGCGCTGTTGCCTGCATCGTGTGCCAGATGTCGCTGTCCGTCAGGATACGTTCATAGTTGCGCAGACCAACCCATTCGACAGCTCGATTGGGGCGGTTCACCCGGCTGTTAGTAAAACTGAGCCATACGGTCCAGATCAGCGGAAAGATATTGATCGCCAGCAAAAGGAAAATCGTCGGTGCGACGAATATCCAGGCAATGCTTCGATCTGACAGGCCACGAATATGGCGCGCCACGCTGTCTGGCGTTGCCTTGGCGATTTTCTCGATCGGAATATTGTTCATTGTTGATGCCCTTAGCCGCGTGGTTATCCCACACAGTCTCTACTTGGTCGCAGGATTGGTCCCGGCGTGATCACGCCGCGCCGGGACCGGTCCAGATCCAATCGTCCTGGAAAACCGGGACTTAGAGCTTGCCTTCGTCTTCAAAGACTTCGGTCCAGTCCTTGACCAGACCGTCAAGCGCTTCCTTGGCCGTGCCCTCGCCGGCAACGACATAGTTGTGGACGCGCTCCTGCATTGACAAAAGCAAATCGGCATAGGCAGGTTCAGCCCAGAAATCCTTCACGATCGCCATGCTATCAAGGAAGGTCTGCGCATAGGGCTGGCTGCTTGCAAATCCGGGGTCCTCGACCACAGCACGCAGGGCAGAATAGCCACCAAGTTCCCACCAGCGCGCCTGAATTTCAGGCTGGGCGAACCATTTGATATATTCAAGTGCGGCATCCTGCTTGTCGGAATAAGCGACAACAGAAATCCCCTGACCGCCAAGCTGGGCGAACTGACCTGCCGGTCCTGCAGGGTTGGGAAAATAGCCGGACTTGCCATGGCCCACATTCGGGTCGGCCTCGACGCCCGGCCAGATGAAGGCGAAGTTCATCTGAAGAGCGACCTGACCTGATTTATAAGCATCGATATCTTCGCTCATATACCAGTTCGACGATCCCGGAGGGGTCGCGGTGTCATAGAGGTCCTTGTAATATTCAAGACCGGCAACCGCACCGTCGGAATTCACAAAGCCGTCAAGGTCATATGGCTTGTTGGGGTTTTCGTACTGGAAACCGTAGTTATAAAGGGCGTTGGTGACGCCCATTGTGATCCCTTCCGAACCGCGTTCGGTATAGATCGCGGCACCGTAAACAGTGGTGCCATCAATTTCGCGCCCCTGGAAGAACTGCGCAATGTCCTTAAGCTCTTCAAGGGTTACCGGAACACCAAGGTCACGACCGTACTTGGCCTTGAACTCTTTCTGGATTTCCGGACGCTCGAACCAGTCCTTGCGATAGGTCCAGCCAACCACATCACCAAAGGCCGGAAGCGCATAGTAGTTCGGGGTATTTTTCGGCCATTCGGCGTAACCGGTAACTGTTGCCGGAATAAAATCGGCCATGTCGATATTGTTGGCGGCAAAGAAGTCATTAAGTTTGACGTAGTGACCGTTTTCGGCGCCACCGCCAATCCACTGGCTATCCCCGATCATCAGATCACACAGCTTGCCGCCGGAATTAAGCTCGTTGAGCATGCGATCCGCAAACGACGTCCAAGGCACGAATTCGAAATGCATGGTATTGCCGCTTTTGGCTTCGAAGTCTTTGGACAACTCGACCAAGGCGTTTGCAGGATCCCACGCCGCCCAGCACAGGGTCAGATCTTCTGCCGATGCTACACCCGGTAGCGAACCGGCAACGATTGCCGTTGCGGCAAGCGTCTTCAAACCTACTGATTTCATTTTATTTTTCCTCCCGTTGGAATGTCGCGGCTTTTTAGCGACTGACGCACTTCTACCACAAGTTTTTGAGGTACGCACCTCAAAATGAGCATTTTTTGAGTTACGCACCTCAAATTTCTTGCGGAGACGTGCTCAATGGTTGAGGGTAAGATAAGAAAAACAGAGCGATTTGGGCCTGCAAAATAAATGAGACCAACAACTAAAGACCTCGCCAAAGCGGCCGGTGTGAGCCTTGCAACCATTGATCGCGTACTCAATGGTCGATCCGGCGTTCGGCAAAAGACGATCGATGCCGTTAACGAAGCAATTGCGCGTATTGGTTTCGAACGCAATCAGGTCGCTGCAACGCTGGCCCGCCAAAAGGGATATCGCTTCGGCTTTGTCGTTCCGCGCTCTGGCGACGAATTTCTTGATGTGATTCTCAAGCATATTTCCGAATTTGACCAAGCCAGTCGCGCTGAAATGATCCAGACCAAAATTGTGCGCATAGACGAACACGATCCGCACCGTGCTGCCAAAACCCTGTCGCGCCTGTCTGCTGATGATTATGATGGCATTGCGATCATGGCACCTGAAACCCCGCAGATTCGTGATGCCCTGCATCGTATGCGCGAACGCGGGATCGAGACCGTCGCAATCATTTCCAATCAACAGGAAGAAGACAGCCAGTCATTCGTCGGAATCGATAACGTTGCCGCCGGGGCAACGGCAGGTCGACTGATGGCCCGCTTCCTGGGCAATGTCAGCGGATCAATTCTGGTGCTGGCCGAGACCATGCAGGCACGTGACAGCCTCGAGCGTCGACTGGGCTTTGATCGCGTGTTGACGCCGAACTATCCGCATCTTCACGCCTTGCCTACACTTGAAACACACGGCTATCAGGAGCGGACAGGCGTTGTTCTGAAGAACGCTTTTGCCGCCCATGATGATATTGTCGGGCTTTACATCATGGGATCGGAAGCCCGCGTTGCAATCGATTTTGCCCAACAACTGCGTGGGGGCAGCAAGCTGATCACCATTGCTCATGAACGCACCCCCTCGACCGAACAGGCATTGCGTGACAACAGACTGGATGCTCTGATCAATCAAGACCCGGGACATATCGTTCGCAGCGCTGTTCGGACCTTGCGGGCCAAATGCGAAAATCGCGAAACCCTCGCATCACAGGAACGCATTCGTGTAGAAATCCTGCTTGCCGAAAACCTCTAGTCCGATGGCCGCCCTGCTTCCGATCACCACTCAACAGCACTCTGTGCAGGTGCACACACCGGCACAGAGAACACTTGGTGATGCGAACGATCTTCCTGAAACCGGCTGGTAATCAACAAAACCGATCAACAAAAAAAGCGCGGCATCCTTGCGGGCCGCGCTTTTTTATTTGTCATACAATTAGGATCAGTCGTCGTTCACGCAGACCTGACGCTGGGTCCCCAGACCATCAATGCCGAGTTCAACCACGTCTCCGGCCTTCAGATAGCGCGGCGGGGTGAAGCCAAGACCAACACCCGGGGGCGTACCGGTCGAAATGATATCGCCCGGATGCAGGGTGAAGAACTGCGACAGATAGGAAATCAGGTGTGGCACACGATAGACCATGGTCGCGGTCGAGCCATCCTGAACGCGTTCGCCATTCACTTCCAGCCACATGCCAAGATTGTCGAAATCGCCCACTTCATCCGGCGTCACAAGCCACGGACCGGTCGGACCGAAATTGTCTGATGATTTGCCCTTGGACCACTGACCGGCACGCTCGATCTGATAGGCGCGTTCGGAAACATCGTTGATCAGGCAGAAACCGGCAACGTGATCAAGTGCATCTGCTTCGGAAACATACTTGGCCTTTTTGCCGATCACGAAGCCAAGTTCGACTTCCCAGTCGGTCTTTTCCGAGCCACGCGGGATGATGATCGGATCGTTCGGGCCGCAAATTGCCGAGGTATATTTGGCAAAGATGATCGGCTCTGGCGGCACTTCCAGACCCGATTCTGCGGCGTGGTCGGCATAGTTCAGACCGATGCAGATGAATTTGCCGGTCTGGCCAACACAGGCACCAAGGCGCTGTTCGCCTTCAACCAGCGGCAGACTTTCCGGATCGATTGACTTCAGATCATCAAGGCGGGTCAGAACGTCGCCTGCGATATCATCGACATGGGCCGAAAGGTCGCGCAGATTGCCGTTGGCATCAACCAGTGCGGGTTTTTCTGCACCGCGTTCTCCGTAACGTGCGAACTTCATATTTCGTCCAATCCTTTGTTCAAATTCCGATCAGGCGGTCCAGCCACCATCAACAACATGCCCGGCCCCTGCAACCGAGGCGATATTGATAATTGATCCCTCACCTTTTTCAAGCATTCCCGGCTGGACCGTACGGATCATTCTGAACTGGGATTTGACATTTATTTCAAAGGCCAAAGCCCATTCTTACTCCGTGACCTCAAGGATTGTCCCGTTGTCAACAATCCCTGCACAGTTAACAGGCCATCGACAGCGCCAATATCGTCAATCAATGCCGTAATGGCATTCTTGTTGGTCACATCAAATCTGTGGACCTCGATACCGTCAAGAGCCCCCAGCTCCGCAAGCGCTTCGGACCGGGAATTCCGACCGCAGGATCATTGAAAGACAAGTGCATTATTCACCCCACCGGGCGAGGAGGCCTATGCTGGCTGAAGTCGCCTCTCGAACCTCCAGTCCGGTAAGAGAGTTCACATAACCTGATCAGCCAGAGCCTGATGCCATCCAACAGGAAAGAACGAACCGGGCCTGAAGCCTGAAACCAGGCCCGGTTATAATTTCACAGCCCCATTTCACAGGACAGAAGCTGTTTTCCTATTTCGACAGTTTTTCAGTAATTTGACGAAACAGCTCCAGGTTTTCCTCGTCATGACCGACAGGATCAGGAGTGTGGCTTGCCTTGACGATCACCAGATTGTTTTCCGGGTCGACATAGATGAACTGGTGGAACAAACCGATCGCGGAATATGCATCTGATCCAGGAATCGTCCACCACTGGTACTGGTAACCAAAGGGCTCACCCTCAGCAGTTGGCTCAAACCCTTCGTCGGGGATCGTAGCTTCGTCAACCCAGTCGGCGGGAACAATCTGTTTGCCGTTTGCCTGCCCCTTGTTCAGGAACATCAGGCCAAACCGTGCATGATCACGCGCCGTAGCGTTAAGCCCGGCACCAAAAAACTCGCGCCCGACATCTTCCGGACCATCCATGACCCAATAAGCATCATTCTCCATACCCGCCGGTTTCCACAACTTTTCCGACATATATTCGGCACCGGTCTTGCCAACAGCGCGTTCAAGAACACATCCCAAAACACTGGTATCAAGTGTGGCGTAATTGAACACCTCGCCGGGCTTGTTCGGACTTGCCACAGAGTCATTGGCTGCGTAGTCGCACCAGCGGTATTTGTAGGCGACCAGAGAATTGTCATGAACCTGGGTTAACTGGGTATCGCTGCCAAACTGATAGATTTCCTGCCATTCCACGCCAGAGCGCATATGCAGAAGGTTGCGGATCGTCGGACCGTCATAGCCAGACCCCGCCATTTCGGGCAGATAATCAGTAACCTTGTCATCCAGACTTTTGATGAAACCATCGTCAAGAGCCAAGCCGATCAACGTCGAAACATAAGACTTCGCCACGGAAAAGGTCATGAAGCGCGTGTTGGCATCACTGCCGTTTCGGTAGCTTTCATGGACAATTGCCCCGTCCTTGACCACCACCAATGCATTGGTGGATGTAGCTTCAAGATACGCTGCAAGGGAAACCGTCTCGCCATCCAGCGTATAGCCATCATCAAGCGAAACCGGTTTCTCGGGAAGCACCCAGACATTATTGCCAGCCTTAACTGTACGGGTCGCAAAGATCTGGTCCATATGCTGAAAAGTTAGAACATTCAGCGCGGGTGAAAACATATGAGCACGAGCATTGATCATGGTTGGTGTCAACCAACGTGACGTCTCTTCCTTAGCAAGAGCCGGCGCCGTAATAGTAACGATGCCCGTAGCCACCAACGCGGCTGTCAAAAAACGATTTCGCGACAGCATTAAACAACCTCCCGTTTTCATCTTGATCTTGTTTTAATTCGTTCTGGCGTTTGCCGCCGTCGAACCAATTTCAAGCGCAGGCACTCAGCCCAGTTCGGCGCGTTCGATCAGAACAGCAATGCCCTGACCACCGCCGATGCAGGCGGAGGCGATGCCATAGCGACTGCCCGATCTGGTCAGTTCGCGCGCAAGCGTATTGGTAATACGCACACCGGTTGCGCCAAGCGGATGACCAATCGCGATTGCACCACCATTGACGTTGACCTTGTCCTCGTCCAAGCCAAGTTCGCGAATACATGCAATGATCTGCGCACCAAAGGCTTCGTTGATTTCGATCCGGTCGATCTGATCAAGAGTCAGACCGGTTTGATCAAGAACGGCCTGAATGGCTGGTACCGGGCCGATCCCCATGATTTCCGGCGGAACACCAACAGCCGCGCCCGCAATAATGCGCGCATGCGGTGTCAGACCGTTCCGCCTGGCATATTCGGAACTTCCCAGAACCACACCGGCAGCACCGTCAACCACGGCAGATGAATTACCGCCGGTCTGGACACCACCGAATGCCGGGCGCAACTTGGACAGGATTTCATACGGAGACGGGCGAATGTGACTGTCAGCGTCCACAGCTTCGACCTTGCGCGGGAGTTTGATGGTGCGCGGATTGCCGTTTTCCATTTCAAAGGTTTCGTTGGTCACGGCAACAACTTCACCACCGAGGAAACCGTTCTGCTGCGCACTGACCGCACGCGCAAAACTGCGTTCGGCAAACCGGTCGACTTCTTCGCGAGTAATTGAATATTTCTTTGCCAGATTTTCCGCCGTGTCGCCCATGGTGCAACTGACGGCAGGATCAAGAAGCGCTTCCCACAAGAAGTCCTTGAACTCAACCTGCCCCATCCGGAAACCGCTGCGATGGGTATAGGCAGCAATCGGATTGCGGCTCATGGATTCCGTTCCGACACACAACGCCAGATCGCCGCGCCCAAGAGAAATATGGTCGGCTGCCTGCAAGATGACTTCGATGCCGGTCCCGCAGATACGCTGTACAAGATGCGCTGGCCGGTCATACGGCACGCCCGCATACAACCCGATATGACGTGGCGTCATATAGGCATCGTACGAAGCCTGTGCCATCGAACCGGCAACCGTAAAATCGATATCAGCGGGGTTTACACCGGCATCGGCAATTGCAGCACGCGCAGCCTTGATCCCGAGATCAATCGGGGAAATCAAACCGAATGCGCCGGTATAGTCGACAAAGGGTGTGCGTTTGCCGCCAAGCAACCAAACATCTTCAAACTCGGTCCGCAGACCTTTGGAAATTGTAGCCATCTCAGTTCCCTTTTCTCGCGACCATGACGCTTTCCGGAATTGGCTCCCGGTACAAGTCCGCAACCTTGTCAGCACGCCTGACCTGAACAGCACGTTGATTGATGGAGCCCTTGTCCGTCACTTCATGAGCATCAAGATCCGGAGAACTTTCGAGAAGAATGGCGCGTGCCACAAACTGCGCACTTCCTGTCGCCTTGGCGCCGAGCGCATTAAGACGCTCCTGGAATACAGACCGCACAAGCGGGTGGGACGCGATGTCACGTTCGGATGCATCAGCGGGAAGGTCGCGGCACAACTTTCGGCATGCCGTAAAATCGGCGAACAAAAGCGCCCCGATATGGTTTTCATTCAGTCCGGTCAGGACCGCATCACGCACATAAGGCGCAAAGGTCTCGGCAATCGCGGTACGGATGGAGCCGACATGAACCCACGTACCTGTCGAAAGCTTGAAATCTTCGCTGACGCGGCCGTCAAAAAGGAACCCGCGCTCAATATCATCGGGGTCAACAAATTTCAGCGCGTCGCCGATCATGTAATAGCCTTCTTCATCGAAGGACTCGCGGGTCTTGTCAGGCTGGCGCCAGTAACCCGGCGTGATGCTTGGGCCACGCAGGCGCAGTTCCTGCTTTTCAGCATTGGGGACAAGTTTGACTTCAAGACCCACTGCCGGAAGACCGACACTTCCGGCCTGATCGACAGGCCATGTGGTTGTGAAAGCAAATGGTGCCGTTTCCGTCGAGCCATAACCGGTCACGATCATGACCTTTTCGCCAACGGTATCAACAGCCACTTCCTCAAGACTGTCCCAAACATACTGGGACAACCCTGCCCCGGCATATTGCATCAGTTTCAATCTGGCAAAGAAGCTTTCGCACAGCCGCTTGTTGTCCCGAAGATGGTGGACGAGGGCCTCGTATCCCTTTGGGACGTTGAAATACAATGTCGGGGAAACATCGCAGAGATTTCGGACTGTTTCGACAATCCCATCGGGGGTCGGCTTGCCCTGATCAATATAAAAACTGCCACCGTTATAAAGGGCGATCCCGAAATTATGGTTTCCGCCCGCTGTATGGTTCCAAGGCAACCAGTCAACAAGAACAGGCGGTTCATCCTGAAGAAATGCAAGCGTATGGCGCAGCATCATCTGGTTGAAGCACAGCATGCGCTGGGTATTGATCACCGCCTTTGGCATTCCGGTGGAGCCGGAGGTGAACAGAAACTTTGCAATTGTGTCTTCTGTGATCTTTGCATTGGCATCATCGACAATGTCGGTTGCAACGGTTTTCGCGACATCTTCAAACCGGTCACAGGCATATGCGCTCAGCGGGCTCTCGCAGACAACAAGACGCGCATCTGCGGGCATTACCGCCGCAAGTGCCTTGCTGTATTTTGCACCATTATCAACGAATATCAGGCCCGGCTGAAGCAGCTCGACGATGTGACGTAACTTGGCATAATCTGTTGAAACCAGAGAATAAGCCGGTGATACCGGCGCATAGGGAATACCGGCATACATTGCCCCCAGCGCCAGCAGACCGTGCTCAAGACTATTGCCCGACAAAATAAGAACCGGGCGTTCTTCAGACAGGTTTTGCGTCAGTAAATACTGCGCGATGCTGCGCACCTGGTCACGGGTTTCCCGATAGGTTCGGGATTGCCAGGCACCTTTTACATCCCGGTCAGCAAGAAACAGCCGATCCGGCGCCTGTTCCGCCCAATGATCCAACCGGTCCGTGATGGCCCGTGGATATTCATCGGGCTCCTCGCACGAACGAATATAGATCGCGCCGTTTTCTCCCTTTGATACAGCAACACGTGTATCACCCATGCGAACCGGACGGAGTCCGGGTTCAGCAACCATCGCCATGAGACGAAACCTCCAGTTATCTTTTCTTATTTGTTATAATTCATAACAATCATAAATCATTACATCAAGCGGAATATCGCAAAGGGTGTTCGGGTGCTGAATATACTCGCGTATCGAATGATATAGATCGCGCGCGTGTAGAGATAATTTTTCCCTGATTTTCATCACATTAAACACAATTGACGGCGCTTTTTTGATGTGCAAGTATAATTGTTATAAATCATAACAAACCTAGGTGAGGAAATGCTGCTTAATCAGGTTCCAGCAATCATTACCGGTGGCGGAAGCGGCCTTGGCGCGGCAACTGCACGTACATTTGCGGTTGCCGGGGCACGGGTTGCGATTTTTGATCGCGACCTGAGCGCAGCCAAGCGCATCGCAAGCGAAACTGGCGGCATTGGTCTGGAAGTCGATGTTTCGGATCCGGAGTCGGTAGCCCAGGCCTTCAAAAAGGTTAAGCAAAACTTCGGCATCCCGCGCGCCCTGGTCAATTGTGCAGGTATCGGAACAGCAAGCCGGATCTTGCCGCGCGACGGGACATTACCGATCAGTGATTTTGTCCGGACGCTCAATGTGAACCTGACAGGCAGCTACATCACCATGAGCCATGCAGCGCAACTGATGTCCGAAGCGACACCGCTTAACGACGACGGGGAGCGTGGCGTTATCATCAACACATCTTCGGTCGGCTATGAAGATGGACAGATTGGCCAATGCGCCTATGCCGCATCCAAAGGCGGGATTGCGTCGATGACCCTGCCAGCCGCCCGTGAACTTGCCCGGATCGGAGTCCGTGTAATGGCCATTGCGCCCGGACTGTTTGCAACTGCAATGACAGACACCCTGCCCGATGCAGCACGCGAAGCAATTGCTGCGAACATTCCATTTCCGAAGCGGCTCGGCAAAGCACAGGAATTTGCCGATCTTGCCCGCCATATTGTTGAAAACACAATGCTCAACGGCACCGTTATTCGCCTTGACGGCGCAGTTCGCCTGCAGGCCCGATAAAGACTGACTGATTGCTTAAATTAAGGAACAAGAACATGACGAATGGCGCGAATGACGTATTGGACGTTGCGGTCGATGGTTCGATTGCACGTTTGACCATCACGCGACCTGACAAGCGTAACGCGGTTAGCGATACGCTCATGGAGGCACTCGAAGCCTTTTTCTCCAATCCGCCAAAGGATGTCAGGGTCGTCATTCTGGCTGGCGAAGGGGGGCATTTTTCGGCAGGCCTTGATCTTGCCGAGCATGTTGCACGAAATGCAGCAGAAACGATGCGGCATTCACGTAACTGGCACCGGATCATGGATATGATCCAGTTCGGCGGCTTGCCTGTCATTTCGCTTCTCAAGGGCGCGGTGATCGGGGGGGGGCTTGAACTGGCCAGCGCCACCCATATCCGCATTGCGGACAAGACGGCATTTTATCAGCTTCCCGAAGGCCGCCGCGGCATATTTGTCGGTGGCGGGGCTTCTGTTCGCATTGGCCGGATCCTTGGTGCGGATCGCATGATCGAGATGATGCTGACCGGCCGCAAATATGATGCCGAAGAAGGTTTACGTCTTGGGTTTTCACATTACGTGTGCGACTCAGAAGACGATGCAAAGGAAAAAGCCGCAGAACTGGCGACCACCGTCGCCGAGAATGCGCAGCTTTCCAACTATGTCATGATTCAGGCATTGGCTCGGATCGAAGACATGTCAAAGGCCGATGGATTGTTTACCGAAAGCCTTTGTGCTGCACTGACCCAAACAAGTGAAGATGCCCAGGAAGGGCTTCGCGCCTTTCTGGAAAAGCGTGCCCCAAGCTTCAAGTAATCCTTGAATTTGAGGCACATGAACTTTTCTGCACCTAAAACATCAGGCAAGAAACCGCGCCAAAGCGGTCGCCAGAACACTCAGGTAGGAACAGGGACACCGGAAAAAAAGGTGTATCCAATTTTTGAGGAGACGTTCGATGTCAGGACTTTTATTTAACCGCCGACAAATGCTCGGTATCATGGGCGGCGCCCTTGCCGCTCCGGCCATCATCGGTAAAGCGCGCGCAGCCGAAGTCACACTTCGCCTGCATCACATGCTTCCGCCCGTGGCTCCGATGCACAAGGCGTTCTTTGAGCCATGGACAAAAGCCATCCGCGAACAGTCAGATGGTCGCATTGATATTCAGATTTTCCCGGCCATGCAGCTTGGCGGCAAACCACCACAACTTGCAGAACAGGTGGCCAACAATGTCGTTGATATCGCCTGGACATTGACGGTTTACACACCTGGCCGCTATCCGATTTCGGAAACGCCGAGCCTGCCTTTCATGGTAACAACGGCCGAAGCAACATCGGTTGCGATGCATAAATTCATGGACGAATTCGGCCAGGACGAATATCGCGGCATGAAGCCTCTGGCCTTCCATGTCCATGCAGGCGGCAAGTTCCACATGCGCGACAAACCGATCCAGAATCAGGCCGATCTTAAAGGTTTGCAGATCCGCGCCCCGAACCAGAGCGTCGGCAAAGCCTTGTCCATTCTCGGCGCAGAACCGGTTTTCTTCCCGGTTACCGAGATGGCCGTAGGTCTCGCCAATGGTGTCATTGACGGCACCTGCCTGCCATATGAAGTTGTTCCGGCATTCAAGCTGCATGAACTGACGTCAGTCCATTGCGCACCGGCAGAAGGCGGGCGTGGTCTTTATGCAAACTCGTTTGCCTTGCTGATGGCGGGTTCCTCCTATGACCGCTTGCCTGATGATCTCAAGGCCGTGATTGACGCCAATTCCGGCATCGACCTTTCGCGCCAGATCGGCAAGCAGTTCGACAGCTTTGAGTCCGTCGGTTACAAGATGTGCGCTGATCGTGGCAACAAATTCGTTGAAATTCCCAAAGACGAAATTGAACGCTGGCAGGCCGCCACCCAGCCCGTGATTGATGACTGGATCGAGACCCTCAATGACGCCGGTCATGACGGCAAGGTGATGATTGATCGCCTTAATCAGCTGATCGACGAAGAGACCGCCTGACATGTCAGGATCCACCCGTGATCACAATGGGCGCGGCAATCGCGCTGCGCCCATTCATTTCCTTGCCCGGTTTGTCGATCGTGCCTGTATGGCGTCTGCGGCAATTGCCGGGGCCGTCATTGTTGCGGTCGCCCTTACCGTAACTCTTTCGGTTTCGATGCGATATGTCGGCTTTGGCGGCATTCGTGGTGACTTTGAAATTGTCGAAATGGGATGCGGCATCGCGGCATTTCTGTTTTTGCCGTTGTGCCAGCGCAAGGGCAACCATGTCATGGTCGATATTTTCAGCATGGCTTTCCCTCTGCGGACCCGCAATTTTCTTGATCAGCTGTGGGAAACCCTGTTCTGTCTTGCCTGGGTCATCGTCTCGTGGCGCGTCGCATACGGTCTGATCGATATGTATGAATATAGTGACCGCAGTATGCTTCTGAGAATGCCTACCTGGATCGTCTACGGGTTTGCACTGTTCGGACTTGGACTTTCATCCCTGACTGCGTTGTCGAACGCAATTGAACAGTTTGTGCGACCCGATCCCAATAATTCCCGAACGGAAGCCCCGCAATGAGTCCGGTTGAAATCAGCATTATCATGGTCATCGTCCTGATGATCTTTATCTTCCTGCGCATGCCAATTGCATTGGCGATGGCGATTGTCGGGGCCGGTGGATATGTGGTTCTGTCCGGATGGTTGCCATTATCGGCCTATCTGAAGACCGCCATTGTTGACAAATACGTTTCCTATGATCTCGCCGTCATCCCGCTCTTTATCCTGATGGGACAAATTGCGACGCGCACAGGCATCAGCAGAGCCATCTTCACAGCGTCCAACGCATGGCTTGGGCATTGGAAGGGTGGTCTGGCAATGGCCTCGGTTGCGGGCTGCGCCGCATTCGGGTCGATCTGCGGATCCTCGATTGCCACTGCAACCACCATGGGCAAAGTTGCCCTTCCTGAAATGCGCCGCCATGGCTATTCCGGGGCATTGGGGGCGGGCACCCTTGCGGCGGGCGGAACGCTTGGCATTCTGATCCCGCCATCGGTTGTCCTGATTATCTATGCTCTTCTGACCGAACAGAATATCGTCAAACTGTTCCTCGCAGCGACCATTCCGGGAATCCTTGCAGTATTGGGCTTTATTCTGGCTATCGGGGTTTATGTACGCCTGTTTCCGGAGGAAGGCCCGGCACATGCCGGAATTCCGATGCGTGAACGGATCAAGTCACTTGGTGGTATCTGGCACGTTGCGCTGGTTTTCATCGCTGTTCTTGGCGGTATTTATGGTGGCGTCTTCACCCCGGCCGAAGGCGCATCCGTTGGCGTTGTGCTGATTGCGCTGACCGGATTTCTAATGCGAAGCCTGACATTAAAGGGCCTGTTTGATTGCGTGATTGAAACTGCCGGGTCGACGGCGATGATCTTTGCCATCATCTTTGGCGCGGACCTTTTCAATGTGGCGCTTGCCCTGACCCGCGTTCCGACCATGGCCGCCGAATGGGTTGGCACCGCAGGCATCGCCCCGATGACAGTTTTGCTGACGGTCATTCTGTTTTACATCGTCATGGGCTGCATCATGGACAGCCTCTCGATGATCCTTTTGACTGTTCCGGTTTTCTTCCCGGCGTTTATGGCGATGGATTTTGGTATGGATCCGACCCATCAGGCCATCTGGTTCGGGATCATTTCCCTGATCGTTGTCGAACTGGGTATGATTACGCCACCTGTGGGCTTGAACCTGTTCATGATATCGGCAATGGCACCAGATATTCCGACGCGAAAGATCTTCCGCGGGGCCGTACCGTTCCTGATTGTTGAGTGCTTGCGCATCGCAGTAATTGTGGCGTTTCCTGCTCTGACATTCTGGCTCGTAGATATCGTTACCGGTTAGCAGCCCGACCAAAAGATGGAGACACCCTTGCACGCAAACAAGAAGAAGACTGCAACTCAGGATTCGCAACTTGCCGGCTTGTCAACAGACAGCCCGTTGCGCGGGTTTGTCGGCTATAACCTCAAGCGCGCCTATATGTCGCTCCATAGCGATTTCGTCGCGAGCCTGACTCATCTTGATCTCAAACCGACCACCTTCAGCGCTCTTGCCATCATCAACGAGAACCCTGACATCAGTCAGACGGACCTGGCCCGCGCCCTTGCGATGGAGCGGTCCAATATTGTTGTGATGGTCGACGAGTTACAGTCGCGCGAGTTGATCGTGCGTAACAAGGTTCCGACCGACCGTCGGGTATATGCACTGCGCACAACACCCAAGGGCATCAGCCTGTTTCACGAGGCAAGCCTGGCGGTTCAACGTCACGAAGAAAAACTCCTCGAAGATTTCAGCCCCGAAGAACGCGACCTGCTGGTGCGGATGCTGATCCGTATTCAACAGGTCAGGTAACTCCAGGATCAGGTAAGGTTACATGCTGCGACTGTCTCGTGAAATTCGCATTGAATGGGGTCACTGCGACCCGGCCCGCATTGTCTATAACCCGAACTATTATGACTGGATGGAAGGCGGCCTTCTTGCCTTGCTGTCAGCCGCCGGGTTCGACCTTGCCACAATGATTGCAAAGGATGCGGACTTTCGCGGTACTCCGCTTGTACGCGGCGATGCCAGCTTCATGGCACCGGCGCGGGTGGGCGACCTGATTGTTCATCATGTCGAAGTATCGCGCTGGGGCACCAAGTCCTTTGACCTGAAGCATCAGTTCACATTGGGCGACATCACGCTGCTTGAAGGATCGCAGACCCGTGTCTGGGCCCGTGCCAACCCGGATATTCCTTCAAGTCTGGCCGCCGTTCCTGTGCCCGATGCCGTCAAGGAAGCCCTGTCCGAAAACAGGACCATCCGACTGACCATCCATCAGGAAACCCGGCCCCAAGAGACACAGTCGTGACCCCGTTCAAAGCCCCGATTGACGACATTCTGTTTGCCCTGTCAGTGACTGGCGACCAAAGCACCATTGTCCGACACGACTTTGATGCCGAAATCACCAGCGAAATCCTGAACCACTTTGCCCGCTTTGCCGAAGACGTGATCGCCCCGATTGACGAGCCGGGCGATCAGGAAGGCTGCAAGATCGAAAATGGCCGGGTCAAAATGCCCTCAGGTTTTCGCGAAGCCTATGAAGCCTATGTCGAACAAGGCTGGCCATCGATTTCGCTTCCCGAAGAATTTGGCGGGCAGAACGCGCCGGAATCGGTCTGTGGCGCAATCAGTGAAATTCTGGCCGGTGCGTGCCATTCGTTTCAGATGGTGACCGGACTGGCGCCTGCGGCGGCAAGACTGATTGCCCAATTCGGCACGGACAACCAGCGCCTGAACTGGTTGCCAAAACTGGCATCCGGCAGCCACCTTGCAACGATGTGCCTGACCGAACCGCAGGCCGGGTCGGACCTTTCTGATATCCGCACGGTTGCAACAGAGAACACCGATGGAACCTGGACCCTCCATGGTGAGAAAATCTTCATCTCCGGCGGGGATCAGGACCTTAGTCAGGGTATCTTGCATCTTGTTCTGGCCCGGACCGGCAAACGTGAAGAAGGTGTGCGGGGCTTGACCCTTTTCCTTTGCCCATCGCATGACGAAAATACCGGGCGCAACAAGGTTCATGTAACCCGGATCGAAGAAAAGATGGGCCTGCATGCATCCCCGACCTGTCAGCTGACATTCGATGGCGCACACGCCGTACCGGTCGGTGAGATTGGCAAAGGATTGATGTGCATGTTCACCATGATGAATCATGCACGCCTTGATGTCGCCTTGCAGGGGGTGGCCCATGCCAGTCGCGCGCACCACATCGCAAGAAGCTACGCCACTGAACGTAAACAGGGGCGCGACCGCCGGACAGGACAACTGGTCAGTATCGACCAGCATTACGATGTCGCACGGATGCTCGGTCGTCAGGACATGCTGGCAATGACCAGCCGGATGATGGTCTACAAGACATTCGCCCTGATGCAGGCAGACACCCATGCAGATCTCGTCGAATTCCTGACACCGATCTGCAAATCGTTCTGTACCGATGCCGGGGTCGAGGCCGCCCAGATTGGTATTCAGGTCCTGGGTGGATACGGATATTTGCGCGAGTACCGTATAGAACAAACGCTACGCGATGCGCGTATCTGTCAGATATATGAAGGCACGAACGGCATACATGCCCTTACCCTTGCCAGCAGATTGACCCGCCACAAGGATTGCGCAAGTACCAAGGCATTTGCGGAGTTCATTAGGGGACTGATCGCCCCATCCGATAGCGGTACCGGCCCCGCCGCAGACCTTCTGGATTACTGGTTGCAGATGACCTCGCAAATTATCGCAAGCGATACTCCCCAGCAGTTTGCTCATGACTATATGCAAATCAGCTCCGCAACATACGGGGTGGCACTTTGGACGCATCTGATCAATCAGTCGTCATCCCCCCGGTCTGCCCGCTTTGAGAAGTGTTTTGATCTGGCACGGGAATGGGGACAAAGTACGCTGGCTTGTTCCAAGGCACGCGAGACATTTGCCTGAACTGTCCAACCAGATGCAGCCCCGGACAAGTTCAGTCAACATCGAGGTCATCAAAGGCATCGATCTGACCATCGAAGATGGCGAGTTCTGCGTTTTTCTTGGTCCTTCGGGCTGCGGAAAATCGACCTTGCTTCGCATGATTGCCGGGCTCGAGGACATTACCGACGGAACGTTTGCGATTTACGGCGCAATTGTTGGCCAACCTGAAACCTTCCTTTTCAATGAGCCATTATCGAACCTCGATGCCGAACTTCGGGTCCATATGCGCACCCAGATTTCGGAATTTCACAGTCGCCTGAAACGCACGATGATCTATGTCACCCATGATCAGGTCGAAGCCATGACATTGGCCGATAAAATTGTCCTGTTGCGGGGCGGAAAGATTGAACAAGTCGGATCCCCGCGTGACCTTTATGAACGGCCACAGAACCTTTTTGCAGCACAGTTCATTGGTGCGCCGAAGATGAATATCTTCGAACTGGAGGGTGATTTTTCATCCTTGCGAGAACGCCTGCGTCTGCCGGCTGACGCACATTATTGCGGCATTCGGCCCGACAGCTTCGACATCGTTGCAGATGGTGACGGTATTCTGTCTGCCACCGTGCGACTGGTCGAATATCTGGGCAATGCATGCCTAGTTCATGCAGAGATCAAAGGGCATGACACGATCATTATCGAACAACCCGTTGGCACACACCTTAGCCCCGGCAACCGTATCTCGCTGTCATCGGCACCCGACGCGGTTCACGTATTTTCAAAAGATGGATGCCGTATTGACTAGTCAATCGCGGGATCGCGCCTGACGCAAACGATCAACCGCAAGATACACATAAGGTTGGTAATATTCCTGGCCACAGTAACAGACGCAAAGTCATGTGAGTCCTGCGCGAACAAGAACACTTAACTGCAACACAGGCCTATGGGTTTCCCCATTGGCCTGTGTCTATGTTGACGTGACTTTGCCCGGCCCAAAAAGTTCGATTTAGTCAATCTTTCGCCGGAGTACTGTCGCGCTGGAATATCCAGTCATGATCCGGGTGGTTCTGGAAACGCCATTTGCGCATCGGACCTGCCATGACATTAAGGTAATACATCTCATATCCATACGGACTGCCACATGGGTGGTGGCCTTTGGGCACGAGGACGACATCCCCATCCGAAACCGCCATGGTTTCATCAAGCTCGCCATCTTCGGTAAAGACCCGCTGGAAACCAAAACCCTGACTGGGATTCAGGCGATGGTAATAGGTTTCCTCAAGATAGGTCATGTCGGGATAATTATCCTCGTCATGGCGATGCGGCGGATAGCTTGACCAGTTCCCTTGCGGGGTAAAGACCTCGGTCACCAGAAGGCTGTCGGCGATGTCTTTTTCTTCCATCGCAATCGGATGGATGTAACGGGTATTCGCCCCCTTTCCGCGTTCCACCAGCTCGATATTCTCGATCACACGTGCCGGGTAATTGCCCTTGCCCGGTGCGGTACAGACCCCGATTGTGCAATCGGTGGTCGCCACGGCTTTCCAGTTACTTTCATTCGGCGCGTAAACACAGGCTGGCGGTATGCACTCAAACACGCTCATCCGTTTGCCAAGTTCACCGAAATCCTGATCATCGACCGAAATCTTTGCCTTGCCTTCAACCAGAACCAGAATGACTTCGCGATCACCGGTTACCTCGGCTGCGGTTTCCCCGGCCTTAAGGTGATACAGGCCAAATCCGACATAGTGCCAATTGGCACTTTCGGCTGTGATATCGTGGACCTTGCCCGTGGTGCCGTTGGGTTTTCTGAGCAGATCAGCCATCAGGCGTCTCCTTTATCCAGTCCGGTTTTCCGTGCCATATCCCGAAGCGATTTCAGACCCAATGACTGATAGTCAAACGGATTGCGTATTTTGGGGTCCTGCTCAGCCTCGATCACCAGCCAGCCGGAATATGCGTGTTCGGCCGCAATTTTCAGAACCGGCTCGAACGCAACACCGCCCTCGGCATCGCCGGGCACGGTAAAGACACCACGACGCACGCCTTCAAGGAAACTAAGCCCCTGTTCGCGGACCTGTTTGCTAATCGCCGGACGCACGTTTTTGCAATGGATGTGACCAACGCGATCCATGTAACGCACGGCAAGTTCTTCGGGATCCGCCCCACCAAACCAGGCATGACCGGTATCAAGCAACAGCTTGGTTTTCGGGCCGGTATTATTCATGAAGGCATGAATTTCATCAGCCGTTTCTACAATCGTGCCCATGTGGTGGTGATAGACCAGATCAATGCCCTGATCCGCACAATAAGCGGCGATTTCTTCGACATCGGCTCCAAATTTCGCCCACTGGTCATCGGCCAGAACCGGGCTGTCATTCAATGGCGCTTCGTCATTGCCATGAATGGCGTTTGACGTTTCGCAAACAATACAAACCTTGCAGCCCATGGCCTTAAGCAAATCCAGATGCGGCTGGATGGCTTTTTTCTCATCCTCGACCGAATGGGCCAGAAGATTAAGCGAATGCCAACCAGAAACAAATTTCAAACCATGAGGATCAAGGGCCGCTTTAAGATCCGTCGGCTCGGTCGGCATTTTGTGGCCCTTTTCGATGCCATCAAAACCGATTTTGCCCGCTTCGGACAGGCAGGTTTCAAGGCTGATTTCTGCACCAAGGGTCTGGTCATCATCATTGGACCAGGCAATCGGGTTGGTACCGTAAAGGATCATGTTCTTAATCTCCGGGGCGCTGGTTCTTCAGCGCAGCTTCGTAATTTTTGCGGGCTTCGTTCACAGACGGGCGAACCGATACTTCCGGCACCGCAACATCCCACCAATGGCCACCGGCCTCGGTACTTGGCAATGGATCGGTATCAATCACGATGGCGTATGACCGGTCTGCCTTGCGCGCACGCACCATGGCTTCTTCAAGTTCGGTAATTGAAGACACCTTTTCGGCAATCGCCCCCATCGCACCGGCATGTGCGGTGAAATCGATGGCCGACGGTACGGCGTGGCGTGCGGTATCCAGCAGGTTGTTAAAGCTTTCCCCACCGGTTGCCATCTGCAAACGGTTGATACAGCCAAAGCCGCGATTATCAAGGATCACAGTGATGATCTTGTGGCCGAGCATCACGCTGGTCGCCAGTTCGGAATTCATCATCATGTAGGACCCGTCGCCCACCATAACGACGACTTCGCGATCCGGGCACGCCATCTTGACGCCAAGACCACCGGCAATTTCGTAGCCCATGCAGGAAAAGCCGTATTCCACGTGATAGCCGTTCGGCCGGGCAGCTTTCCAAAGTTTGTGCAACTCGCCAGGAAGACCACCAGCAGCACAAACAATAATCGTATCCTCATCGCTGCTACGCTGGACGGCACCGATAACCTGCGCATCGGTTGGCAGGGCATTTCCTGTCGGCATGGCGGTCACGCCATCAACCGTATCTACCCAGCTTTGCTTAAGGGTGGGGTCAACGGCATCTGCGCGATGCTCACCCAGCTCCCCGGTCAATTCCGCCAAGGTTACCTTGGCATCACCAACGACCGAGATCGCACCATGTTTACGCGCATCATATGCCGCGACGTTAATTGAAAGAATGCGACAGTTCGGTCTTTTAAACAGAGCCCAACTTCCGGTTGTGAAATCCTGAAGAC
This sequence comes from Thalassospira sp. SM2505, assembly GCF_054901115.1. Taxonomy (NCBI): domain Bacteria; kingdom Pseudomonadati; phylum Pseudomonadota; class Alphaproteobacteria; order Rhodospirillales; family Thalassospiraceae; genus Thalassospira; species Thalassospira sp. SM2505. The sequence goes on along the minus strand of NZ_CM142731.1, from coordinate 1,339,391 downwards.
GTGTACCAACCGCAATAATCAGATCGGCATTTTCGGCAATGGCATTGGCGCTGCTTGCCCCGGTCACACCGATCGACCCCAGATTAAGCTCATCATCCCACGGCAGGGCCGATTTCCCGGCCTGGGTTTCTGCCACCGGGATATTGTGACGATGGGCAAAATCACGCAGATCATCACACGCATCGGCATAATGCACACCACCGCCTGCAATGATCAGCGGATTTTTCGCCGATTTGATCGCCGCAATGGCATCTTCAATCTGATCAAGGTCTGCGCGCGGACGTGACTGTTTCCAGGTTTTCGGCGCAAAGAAGCTTTCAGGCCAGTCATAGGCTTCTGCCTGTACATCCTGACAGAAGGCTAGCGTCACCGGACCGCATTCAGCCGGGTCGGTCAGAACCGCCATTGCGCGGGGCAATGCTGTCAAAAGGTGTTCCGGGCGGGTAATGCGATCAAAATACCGGCTGACCGGTTTGAAACAGTCATTGGCCGAAATCGAGCCATCGCCGAAGTCCTCAACCTGTTGCAAAACCGGATCCGGCGCACGATTGGCAAAAACGTCGCCCGGTATCAGAAGAACCGGTAACCGGTTGACATGGGCCAGTGCCGCAGCTGTCACCATATTGGTCGCACCCGGCCCGATAGAGGTCGTGACCGCCATGGCGCGTTTGCGATTTGATGCCTTGGCATAGGCAATCGCGGCAAGGGCCATGCCCTGTTCATTATGGCCTCGCCATGTCGGAAAGCTATCCCCCGCCCCATGCAGGGCCTCACCAATTCCGGCGACATTACCATGACCAAATATGGCCCAGCAGCCCCCGAAAAAGCCTTCGCCGTCATGATTGAGCTGTACGCTCAGATACCGCACCATGGCTTGGGCGGCGGTTAAACGAACGGTTTTCATGCCGCTCCTCCCGATTTCTTGCGCGCCGCGTCCCACGTTTCACAAAGGGCGCGATATTTTTGGGCCATCGATGCAATGGCCTGATCATCATCGATCGTACCTTTAAACCAGTCGCGTGCAACATCGACAAAGATGGTCCGCCCGACAGCAAAGCCTTTGACCATGTTAAAGCGTGCTGCGACTTCGAAACTTTCCACAAGCTCTGCCTCGGGTGCGTCAAGACCCAGCACCACAATGCCCCGACAATAAGGATCATTTTGGGCAATGGCGTCACAGGCATTGCGCCATGCTACATCCGACTTCATTGGCTCAAGCTTCCACCAGTCGGGATAGACACCGATCTCATAGAAACGTTTGATTACCTTTGCCGTTGTCTGATCGTCACAGTCGCGTACTTTTGACGGAATAACTTCAAGCAGGAATTCCAGCCCGTTGCCACGTGCTGCATCGGCAAGCCGTACGATGGTTGCTTCCTGACTGGCCTTGGTCACATCGTCATCATCGGGATGATAGAAGCACAGAACCTTGACCACATGTTCGACCGGCCATTCTGCAAGCTTGCTGCCAAGATCCGGACCAATTTCAAGTTCAAGCGGGCGCGACCCCGGAAGTTCAACCGGTCGCCCGATCCAAAGCCCGGTGCCCGCTGCGGCATAAAGGGCATCCCGCCCCAATCTGCGATCACACAAAATGCCGTAACCTTCGCGCCCACCCGAAACGTCACGGGCCGCACGCAGGCAAAGCTCCTTGAAAGATCCGATACGGTCACGCGAAACGCTGAGCTCATCGGCAAGGTCTTCAAGCTGCATCCGGTGATCAAAGGCAAAAACGCGCATTTCCGGCCAATTGCCTGTCCGGTTGGTCGACCAGTGAATTTGTTCCAGTTCTGCATCGTTGCGCAGTTCTGGTGTTTTCATCCCGCGATCAAAGAAGAATTGCAATTCTTCCCAGCTGGGATAAGCCGGTGTGCAGCCATGGCGTGACACCGCAAACGCCCCGCATGCATTGGCGTATTTAAGCGACGTTTCCCAATCCTCGTCACTCAGCCAGCCTTTCAACAGGCCTGACATGAAACCGTCACCAGCACCAAGCACGTTAAACACATCAACCGCAAATCCCGGACCGGAGATTCCGTCATCAAGGTTCGCGCCAATCCTGTCGGTAAATGCCACCGCCCCCATCGGACCACGCTTGCAAACAAGCGTCGCATCCGAGATCACCCGAACATTTTCCAATGCCTCGAGGGTATCGGTTGTCCCCCCGGCAATGTGGAATTCTTCCTCGGTGCCGACGATCAGATCAAACAGATGCAAGGTCGCCTGCAATTCCCTGGTCACCGCATCCGAGGCAATGAAACGGTTTTCACCATCCCCGTGCCCGGACACCCCCCAAAGATTAGGACGGTAATCAATATCAAGTGCGGTTTTGGCACCATGATCACGTGCCAGTCTCACCGCTTTAATGACCGCAGCACGGGTTTTCGGATGCGACAGATGCGTACCAGTCACCGTCACACAGCGTGCACTTGCGATGAAATCGGGATCGATATCCTCCTCGCATAGCGCCATGTCAGCACAGTTTTCGCGATAGAAAATCAACGGAAACTGTTCCTGATCACGCACGCCCAGCAAGACAAGCGCGGTCAGACGTTCAGGGTCGGTAATGACGCCCTGCACATCAACGCCTTCGGCAACAAGCTTTTCACGGATAAAACGCCCCATATGCTCGTCACCGACCCGGGTGATCAGGGCTGATTTAAGCCCCAGCCGCGCTGTCCCGCAGGCCATATTGGTCGGGGACCCGCCGATATATTTATTGAACGACGCCATGTCCTCGAGGCGCCCGCCAATCTGCGCGCCATAAAGGTCAACCGACGATCGTCCGATCGTTATGACATCCAGCCGCTTCATTAAATCGTCCCCCCGAGAGACCCTTCTAGCTCGGCCAGTTCCTGACCACCTGCCATCAGGTCTTGCAACTCTTCCGGTTTGATTTCACCGCGCTTCGCCGTGCCGTGGGTCTGCCCACGGTTCAGGACCGTGAACCTGTCACCCACGGCCATCGCATGACGCACATTATGGGTAATAAAGATGACGCCAATCCCGGCCTTGCGTACCCGGTCAATGGTCGCCAGCACATTCGATGTCTGACGCACACCAAGGGCCGAGGTCGGTTCATCAAGGATCAGGACCTTGGCTCCGAAATAAACCGCACGCGCAATTGCCACCGTTTGGCGTTCACCGCCCGACAACGTACCCACCGCCTGTTCGGGTTCGCGCAGGTTAATCCCCATTGATGACATTTCATCCATGGTCACCTGATTGGCATGTTTGAAATCAATCCATTTGAACGGACCGAAACTTTTGCGCGGTTCACGTCCCATCCAGAAATTGCGGGTAACCGACATCAGCGGGATCATCGCCAGATCCTGATACACCGTTGCAATTCCGGCTTCCATCGCATCACGCGGACTGTCAAAAACGACATCCTGACCGCTTATCCGCATCACACCCTTGGTTGGTTTGTGAACCCCGGACATGGTTTTGATGAAGGTTGACTTACCCGCACCGTTGTCGCCCAGAAGACAGTGACATTCCCCTTCCATAACACTGAAGGAAACACCGCCAAGCGCGATGACAGGACCGAAATGCTTTTCGATATTGTCCATTTCAATCAGAGGCGTGCTCATCACCGTTCTCCCGTAATCATGCGGCGGATATATGTGTTCATGATGACAGCAAAGATCAGAATCCCGCCAAGGAAGACGCGGAAGAGCGAGCTTTCCGCACCGGCAAAGAACAGGCCCTGCTGAACCACACCAAAGATCAGCGCCCCAAGAGCAGCACCGATCACAGATCCATAGCCACCGGTCAGCAATGCGCCACCAATGACCACGCAAATGATTGCTTCAAATTCTTTAAGCAATCCACGGTCTGCCGCCGCAGAACCAAATTCCATCACCTGACAGGTGGCAAACACGGTCGCGCAAAATGCGGTAAACATGAACATCAATATTTTAACGCGATTGACCGGAACACCGACATAACGTGCGGCCTGCGCATCACCACCGGACGCAAAAATCCAGTTTCCGAACCTCGTCTTGGTCAAAAGCCAGTGACCGAAAATAATCAGCGCGAACGCCCAGAGAACCAGCATCGGTACGCCTTCGACCACCGGCTGCCCCATGCGCGATCCACGGGTGAATGTATCAATGACGCCAATGTCACCCAACCACTGGAACAGATCTTTCAGGATCACGCCACCAAACAACCAGGCCAGCGGATCTCCTTGGGCCACTTCCTTGACGCCACCGATAATGGTCTGGCGCGTCGTCAGGATTGACAGCCAGATGGTCAGGCCGCGCAAAATGTAAAGAAATGCCAGGGTAACGATAAAACTCGGCAGACCGGTCTTGATAACAAGGAACCCGTTCAGCGCGCCAAGGGCGACACATATAATGAAGGCCGAAATGATCGAAAGCCAGACCGGCAAGCCCCACTGGACAGACAGGATGGCAATCACCACCCCGGCAAAACCGATCATGGAACCGACGGAAAGATCAAACTCGCCTGCAATCATCAACAGGCAGGCCCCCACGGCAATGATCGCAAACTGGGCGGAAACCACCCCCCAGTTCTGAATGCCTTCCGGAGAAAACATGCCGCTGTCGCCAGCAATCATGAAGAAGAAAACAAAGACCAGGATCGTACCGCAGATCGCACCGAGTTCGGGCCTGATCATGGCACGGCGAATGGCTGAGACTTGCTTGAGCCGCTCGTCCGACATGGCATCACTCTTTTAGCTGATAGTTTGGGGTGCCAAGGGCGGCCAAGTTGCGCGCCCTTGGCAGGGAGGAAGATTAACGGTATTCGCCAGCGTATTTTTCGACCTGGGCGATATTCTCTTTGGTGATAAAGCCAGGACCTGAATTGATATGACCGGACGGCAGAACGCTGTAACGGGCATAGTTGGTCAGGATTACAACCGGCAGATACCCTTGAAGGTAAGGCTGCTGATCAATCGCGAAATTGATTTCACCGGCCTTGATTGCTTCGGCAATTTCTGACGACAGATCAAACGTGCCAAACATCATTTCACCGGCAAGACCGGCGTCACGAAGGGCAGCAAGGGTCGGATGGGCCGAGTTTGGACCAAGGGTCAGGATCGCATCAACATCCTGATGGGAGTTCAGATACGCACTGACCTTGTTTTTGACTTCCGACGGGTCCTGTCCGCTATCGATCATCTGGCTGCCCAGTTCGACACCAAGGGCGTCAGCAAAGCCACGGCAACGCTCAACAGATGCCGGGTTGGTGATGTAGTGGTTTACACAGACAAAACTTTTTGCGCCTGCTGCTGCAGCACGTTTACCAGCACCGAAACCGGCATCATATTCCGGCTGCCCAACATGCATCAACGCGCCAAGCTCTTCGGACTGTTCCTGCGTACCGGAGTTAATCGTGATCACCGGAATGCCCTTGTCCACCGCATCGGTGATCGGACCTTTAAGAACGTTAAAGTCCGCGATAGTGACAATGATGCCATCCGGATTTGTTGCAGCGGCCTGTTCAACAATACGGGCCATATCGGCGAGATCGCCGGTCGGCGGGTTACGGTATTCGACTTCTGCACCCATCTGGCCACCCGCGACCTTGATCGCATTCTTGATCACGTTCCACCAGCTATCGGAATCCGGTGCATGGCTGATCAGAACGAATTTTTCATTTTCCGCAGATGCCGCACCGGTCATGCCGGTCAATGCAAATGCTGCTGCCGCAATGGCAGTAAGCGCCTTTTTCATCAGTTGCCTCCCTAGTCGGCTGAGAATGTTGGGGTTGTCCCATTCGGATTATGTGATTTCCGGGCAATCGGTCGTCTTCATGCGGCCTTCTTGCCAAGTATGAGGGAACGTAGAACCGTCCCTTTGAAATCCTTGAATAGAATTTTTGTTCTATTTTCAGATAAAATCAACATTTTTTTTCTATTGCACTGCGAGATAGCCCTTTATGGTACATCACTGAATCATCAGGACTCCCGTAAAACAGGCCCAGACAGCCTGTGAGACGCAAGGGAGCATCCTCTTGCGAAGCTCCCTTTAAAACCCGCAAAAAATCCGGTTCCATCAATCATGTGCACGACTCGCACAATCCCCTGACAGACCAACATTCCAAAACAAAACCGGCGCAGCCTTTTGACTGCGCCGGCGCAAACTCAACCCGCAAAAGTCGCTGATCCCGTCAGGACTTGATTTCCCTTGCGACATCCACTGTCCGCCCCTCGCGTGCGGACAGTGCTGCGGCCTCGGCAACCACAAGGGCATTGATCCCGTCTTTCAGGGGCACAGGAAGATCCCCTTTCCCTTGAACACCCTGAACAAAACTGTCCCATTCGATCTGATAGGCCTTGGCATAGCGTTCAAGGAAGAAATGTTCCGGCTTGGCTTTGGTTGCGCCTGCGCTCGTGATTTTCTCAACGGTATTTTCCAGAACGTTATGGGCAACAAGCAATCCTTCTGCGCCCAGAAACTCGATCCGCTGATCATAACCATAAGCCGCACGGCGGCTGTTCTTGATGACAGCCATGCGCCCGCCCGAAAATTCAAGCGTGGTGATCGCCGTATCAAAGTCACCGGCCTCGCCAATCGCCGGATCAACGATGCTTGACCCGATTGCCGTCACCTTTTCCGGCACGGAACCATAAATCCAGCACGCCATATCAAAATCATGGATCGCCATATCGCGGAAAATTCCACCCGATACCTTGACGTAGCTGACTGGCGGCGGGGCCGGATCGAAGGATGTAATCGACAGCAATTCACCCTTGCCGATTTCACCCTGATCAAATGCGGTCTTCAGGCTGGCAAAGTTCGGATCAAACCGACGGTTAAAGCCAACCATTACCGGCCTGCCATACGGCTCGCATCTGGCAAGGCAATCCACCGCGCGTTTTAGATCAAGATCAACCGGCTTTTCACAAAGAACCGCTTTGCCTGCTGCTGTTGCCGCCTCCATCAGGTCGGCATGGGTATCGGTCGAGGTTGCAATCAGGACCGCATCAATCGCAGGGTCAGCAATGATTTCCTCGGTCGTACGCGCGGCTGCACCATGAGCCTGCGCAAGACTCCGGGCTGCTTCCGGAAACTTGTCCGATACAGCAACCAGTTCACTTTGCGGATGAGCAACAATGTTGACCGCATGGACCTGGCCGATACGCCCTGCACCCAGCAGACCAATTTTAAGCATTCCGATATTCCTTCCCTTTGGCTTTTTCGCCGTCCTTGCGACAACCATCCCTCACCATCATGCCATGCGCCCGCAAGGTGCCGGCAACCATTGAGCATTTTGGCGATTTCGGGCTGGTCCTGCGGATGTCTTGTGCATCCATTTGTGGTGACACGTGCGCCGTCCACAGACCGCACGAATGGAATATTTATTCCATTAATGTTATTTTTCAATAATTATTTTCCATTCCCCAGCTTGTCGCGCTTGGCCCCGACCGAAACGGCAAGCGCAATAGCCAGTGAAATGGTGGCAGACAATGCCCTGAAGGCTCCGACATCAACCTCGGAAACAGACAACATCAAGGCATCCGTCTTGCGCATCGGCCCGCTTGGTGCATCACTGATTGCGATCACCTTGTTGCCATTTGCATGGGCATAAGCAGCCAGATCGATCGTTTCCTGCGAATAGGGAGCAAAGGTAATCGCGATAACCACATCCCCGTTGCGGATCGCATGACGGGGATTAAGATTTCCCACACCGTCATGCAGCACAGCGGCGATGTCCATTTTCTCAAAGGCATAGGACAGATAGCTTGCCACCGGGAAGGCACGACGAAATCCGACGACATGGATCATCGGGGCTGCGGCAAGAACATTTACCGCAGTTTCAAGCGTTTCAAGATCAACGGTTGTCGCCAAGTTCTCAAGTGACAGGCGCCCGGCCTCGACAAACTCTGCCAGAAGGGCACTTGGGCTGTCGTCGCCAGTTGCCCGCAAATTTTCAAGGCGCGTCGCGTAGTCAGGCCATTTCTGCGCATAGGTTTCCCGAAACATTCTTTGCATGTCAGAGAAACCGGCAAACCCCATCAGCTGACAAAACCGCATAAACGCAGATGGTTGCACACCGGCCCCGGCAGAAAGCTCGGCCACGGTCGATACCGCAATCCGGTCAGTGTTTTGCGCGACAAATTCGGCACATTGCCGCAGCCGTTTGGGCATGGTTTCCGATATTTCGGCCAAGCGATGATTGAATTCCTCAAGCGAAACAGGTGCGGTCTGATCACTCATGGCGTTTGTTCTTCCTTTTTTGTTTCTGCTTGACGCAATGTTCGTTCCATGATCATCCATATGAATAGAACAAAAATTCTATTTTGACTAGGCGAGGAGTTCCAATAAATGAAATCTCTTGGGATTGGCCTGATTGGTACGGGCTTCATGGGCAAGGCACACGCACTGGCATTTGGCGCTGCCCGGGCGGTTATGGGCGATGTTCCGGAGTCTCACCTTGCCGTTTTATGCGATACTCCGAAAGAGAAAGCCAAACAGATGGCTGACCAGTTTGGTTTTGCCAAATGCACAGACGACTGGACGGCTTTGGTTTCAGACCCCGACGTTGATATCGTTTCGATTACCACACCAAACACGCTTCACTTCGACATGGCAATTGCTGCGATCAAGGCAGGCAAGCATGTCTATTGCGAGAAACCACTCGCTTTGACGCTTGATCAGGCGCGCGAGATGCGTGACACCGCCCGCAAAGCAGGCGTAAAGACCATGGTGGGCTATAACTATATTAAAAACCCTGCCTTCTCACATGCGTGTCGACTTGTCCAAAATGGCGAAATCGGTGATATCGTCCATTTCCGTGGTTGGGTAGACGAGGATTATCAGGCCGATCCGGCGTTACCCTGGACCTGGCGCGCCAAACTCGCCGATGCCGGGCTCGGGGCCCTGGGTGACATGGGATGTCATCTTGTTTCAATGGCATACGGCCTCGCCGGACCAATCGACAGCTTGATTGCCGATATGCAAACCATTCACACCACACGCCCGCTTGCAGATGGAACAGGCCGCGCAAAGGTTGAGAACGAGGATACCGCATCAGCATTGGTCAGGTTTACCAATGGCGCTCACGGCAGCCTCTCTACATCGCGTTCCGCCTGGGGACGCAAGAATCGTTTGGCGTGGGAAGTTCACGGCACCAAGGGCATGCTCTGTTTCGATCAGGAGCGCATGAACGAATTGCATCTCTATCGCAACTCAGGTGACAAGGCTCAGCAAGGTTTCACGACCATCCTGACCGGCCCCGCTCACCCGCCTTATGGAGAATTCTGTCCGGCACCAGGCCATCAGTTGGGCTTTAACGATCTTAAAGTGATCGAGGCCTCTGCATTGCTTCGTTCTATCCGGGATGACAGCACGCCACACCCAGATTTTGAACATGCTTACGAATTTGAAAAAGCAATTCACGCAATCGCCATCTCTGCGAAAAACGGGACCAGAGTCTCGCTCTCCGAGGTATGACCCAATACTACTTTAAACGTGTTTTGCCACTCGGGAATGAGAGGATATCGATACGTGCACCGGGCATGCTGGCGCATAACTGCACAATCGCAGTGCGGCCAAGCCGAGAAGTATTGCCGATCCCTTCTCCTAAGTGCTCAAGCCCCTAAGTGCTCAAGCGCCAATAATTGCTTCGAAAATCGGGTTCTTGTACAGAGACTGCGAAATGCGCGATGCCGCCAGGCGCAATTCTTGAAGTCGCTCTTCGACAAGCTGGTCGGCAGTCACCATGCCAGAATATCCCGATGAATTAAGAGCCGCGATAGTACGCCCACTACTGCCCCGGATTGGAACTGACAAGGCAGTGATGCCGTAATCAAGCTGGTCTACAGTTGTCGACCAGGCTTGTTCGCGGACCTTCTCTATTGCATCGCGCAGCGCTTCCTTATCGATAACTGTCTTGCTGGTCAAAGCCACGGGGGTCATTTCCGCAAGCCACGTCTCGAACTTGTCTGGCTCCATACCAGCCAGCAGCACCCTGCCCATTGAAGTTGCATGTGCCGGGTATCGTGCACCGACAACTGCAGAAGCCCGTCGCGCCCGCTGTGTCGAGAAATGAGCGATATAAATCACATCAAATCCATCAAGCGTGGCTACCGATGACGCATCGCCAAATGTCTCGACAATATGGCGCAATTCATGCTGCAGCATTTCGTCGATATGCGCCGAGAAATAGAAAGCGGAACCCAGGCTCATGACCTTGGGGCGCAGATGGAAGCGCTTGTTTGTCTGACCGACATAGCCAAGATGCGACAACGTGATCAGACTGCGCCGTGCTGCTGCCGGAGACAGGTCAACGCGTCGCGCGATTTCGCTGAGTGTCATCTCATTGTGGTTGGCATCAAAGCTCTCGAGAACAGCAAGTCCCTTTGCAAGAGCCTCGACAAACTCTGATGGCCGTTCGACTTCGTCAGTCATACAATTCTCCTGTTCCAACCTGAGCATATGTTGCCATCATTTCGGCGGGCCTGACCTCTTGCGGGCCATGTCAGCGCACTCACGTATCTATCAAATTTTTCGGCTAGCGAAAACACATTGCAGTTGGTCTTGAGCTCTCGCTCTTGACTCTGAATTGTTTACCACGTTATCTTCGCTGTGAGAAATAATTTTCGCTATACGAAAAAGGCTACCAAAATGAGAATAGGTAAGCAAGACCAGCCATTCACAGCGATTGCCACCTCAGATGCAGACAGCATCACTGTCCGTGGCTTCGATCTGTGTGATGAGCTGATCGGGAACGTCGACCTCACAGAATATTTCTGGCTGCTGGTGACCGGTGAACAACCAAATCAGTTTCAAAAGGCGATGATGAATGCCTGCCTCATCGCGATCGCCGAACACGGACTGGTCCCGAGCGTTCAGGCGGCAAGAATGACATTGGCCGCTGCCCCGGAAGCATGGCAGGGCGCAATGGCCGCCGGAATTCTTGGTATGGGCAGTGTGGTTGCCGGAAGCTCCGAGATCGCGGGCAACTATATCGTTTCGGTTCTTGCAGATAGCAAAGAGCCGGGTCAGACAATCGAAACTGCTGCGACCTCGAGCCTGAATGAACTAAAGAGTGCACGCAAAAAAGTACCGGGCCTTGGCCATCCGCAGCACAGTTCTGGCGATCCACGCGCAAACAAATTGCTGGCACTTGCAGAAGAGTACGGTTTGGTTGGCGATCACATCAAAACACTCAGAACAATTGCAGCAATCGCGCCCGATGTGATGGGCCGTCCACTGCCGATCAACGTGTCCGGGGCCATTCCAGCCTGCATGCTTGACGCAGGCTGGCCAGCCGAGGCGATGAAGGCCGTGCCGTTGCTGGCGCGCACAGCAGGCCTCGCGGCTCATCTGTTTGAAGAATCCGCCCGGTCAATCGGCTTTGTAATGTCGCATCACGCCGACCTTGCCATTTCTTATGACGGCCCATCATCGGCAGCCAAGCAGGAGACAAAATAGCATGGCAAAGATGCTGGAACACATCCGTGTCGTCGAAATGGGAACCTATATCACCGGTCCGGCAGCAAGCATGCATCTTGCAGACCTGGGGGCTGATGTCATCAAGGTCGAAAGGCCGGAAACCGGCGATCCGTTCCGCGCTTTCAAGGGCGGGCTGTATTCACCACATTTCCAGACCTATAACCGCAACAAACGCTCAATCGCGCTTGATACCAGAACACCAGATGATCTGGAGACATTCTATAAACTGATCGAAAGCGCGGATGTTTTCATTCAGAACTTCCGCCCGGGCGTTGCTGAAAAACTTGGTGCCGGTGAAGACGCTTTGCGCAAACGCAACCCGGGCCTGATCTATTGTGCGATTTCGGGGTTTGGGCAAGATGGCCCGGCACGCGACCGCCCTGCATTCGATACTGTTGCACAGGCTGCCAGTGGCTTTTTACGTCTGGTAACACCGCCCAAAAACCCGCGCGTCATTGGTCCGGCGATTGCCGATGCCATCACGGGGCAATATGCCTCCCTGGGTATTCTCGCGGCACTTTTGGCCCGCAAGCCTGGCGTAGATGGTGCGCGCCTTGATATCTCGATGCTTGAGGCAATGAGCCATTTCAACCTTGATAGCTTCACCCACTATTTCAGTGAAGGCGAGGTTATGGGGCCGCTGTCACGCCCGGTCGTCTCACAGTCCTACACCTTTGAATGTGCCGACGGGAAATGGGTTGCGATCCACCTGTCATCTCCAACCAAGTTCTGGGACGGGTTGCTTGCTGCAACCGGAATGGAACAGCTCAATGACGATCCGCGCTTCAGCGAGCGAATGGCGCGCATTGCTCATCAGGATGACCTGATCGACGTCTTCACACCTGTATTCAAAGGCCGGGAACGTGATTTCTGGTGCGATCAGCTGCGTGACAATGAAGTTCCGCATTCACCAGCCTATGACGCAGACGAAGCCCTTGATGACCCGCAGGCCATTCATCTAAATCTGTCGGTCTCAGCCACCCATCCGACAATGGGCAACTTCACGACTGTCCGCGCCCCCTACAACTTCAATCGAACACCCGATCTTGATGTTCTGCCGCCACCTGTCCTTGACGAGCACGGGGACGCAATTCGCACTGAACTGAAAAACAGCTAATCCCGCACAGAACGGGAAAACGCAATAACAGAACGCCCAATCAGAGGAGGCAACACATGACTGAAGCAGCAGAGCAGGATGCCCTCCTGCGCGCAGATGTCGAGGCCGCAAGCAGCGCCATGCTGCAAAAACAGCTTTTTGTTGTTTTTACCGAACCGGTCAATGGCATGGGTCCGGTGATGGAAAATCTCGAAGACCATCTTGCATTTCAGATGTCCCTGGAAAATGAAGGCATCCTTTGGTCCGCGGCTCCGCTCTGGACGGATGATGAAACCAGGTGGGCCGGGGAAGGCATGGTCGTAATCCGCGCAGAGAACCTCAAACACGCAACCGAGATTGCAAAGCGTGATCCGATGCATCAGCGCGGCGCAAGACGTTTTCGCATTCGCCCCTGGATGATCAATGAAGGTCGCCTCACGGTGAAGCTGGACATGTCCAGCCAGACTTTTTCCCTCGTTTAATCGGGGGATGGGCAAACCTGTCATCTGTGACCGGCCTGCCGGAACTACATTGCCAGACATAACCATAAAGGGAGGAAAACTATGAAAGGCATGTTTAACGCACTGAAAGTGGCCGGGGCGATGACGCTCTCGTCCATCGTATTTACGACTGTCTCGAATGCGCAGGAAACCGTTCCGCTTACGGTGGCATCCAGTCACCCGACCGTAATCCCGTGGATTGGCATGATCCAGACCCATTTCATGAAGGAAACCGACCGTATCCTTGCTGAAAGCGGGAACTACAAAATCGACTGGAACGAAGCGTTTGGCGGCCAGCTTTACAAAGCCAATGCGACGCTAACGTCGGTTGAACAGGGTATTACCGATATCGGCTGGGTATTTTCATACCTTGAAGGCGCGAAAATGCCGCTTAGTCAGGTGACCGGATATACGCCCTTCTCCACCAATAATGTCCCCGCCCAGCTCAATACGATGACCGACCTTTTTGACAAGGTTCCGGCATTCCGTGAAGAGTGGGAACAATACAATCTTGTATTCCTCGGTGCGACCGGTGCGGACAGCTATGACCTCTACACCAAAGAGCCGATCAACGATCTTGCGACCCTTGACGGAATGAAGATCTCTGCACCTGGCGTCCTTGGGACATGGTTGCGCGGCGTCAATGCCAACGCAGTTGATGGCGCACTCACCACGTTCTACACCGATATTCAGACCGGTGTATCAGACGGCGTTCTGTCCCTCGCACTCGGTGTTCTGCCGACGAAAATCTATGAAGTCGCGCCCTATATCACGCGTGTAAATGCGGGTGTGGTTTTCTCGGGTGGACTGGCAATTAACCGTGACAGCTGGGACGGACTGCCTGAGGAAGTTCAGAATGCCCTGCTTGCTGCCGGAGACTTCTATTCGAAAGCACATGCCCAGGACCTGATGGAACGTCACGAGCTTGCGCTCAACAAAATCATTGAATTGGGTGCAAACCAGACCCCGCCCGTCACGCTTACGGTCATGCCGGAAGACCAGCGCCAACAGTGGGTCGACAACCTTCCCGATATTGCCGGTGAATGGGTCGAAGCAGGTAAGGCGCGCGGATTGCCCGCCCGTGAAATGCTGTCCGCATACATGCAGGGCTTGCGCGATCGTGGCGAAGAACCGGCACGCGACTGGGACGCCCAATAAAAACAGAGAGACCGAATAATCCACAATGTCAGGGACTGTTAAGACGCGGTCCCTGCATTGCTGGAGGAGGAAAATATGACAAACACGATAGCACGCCTCTGGACCCTTGTGGTGGATGGCATTGCCGTTCTGGGGACGATTATGATTGGTGTGCTGATGCTCATCATTTGTAGCGACGTTGTCGCGCGCAATCTGCTGGGGTCTTCACTGCCACTGGTATCAGAGCTCGGCGCCCTTACTCTGGTGATGATTGTGTTCCTGCAGCTTGGCACGACGGTCCGCCATGCACGCCTTTCGCGTACAGAATTCATTGATCACATACTCAATATATTTCATCCGGGTGGAGCTGCATTGCTGATTGCGCTGTTCGACATCGTCGCAGGTGTAATGTGCTCTATCATGGCGATGTCAACATGGGACATCTTCATCAAGGATCTGTCCAAAGCCGAATTTATCGGCATTGTCGGTGTCGCAACCCTGCCGACCTGGCCGTTTCGCCTGCTGATCCTTGTCGGCATCTCTGTTGCTGCACTCCAGTTCTTTATTCAATCAGTAACAAATGTCCGAAACGGCCTTCAGGCCGGCAAAGGAGAAGCGTCATGACAGGCGTCGAGATCGGTCTCATTGCCATTGCTGCACTCATTTTTCTCATTTGCCTGGGCATGCCGATTGGCGTGGGAATGCTGCTTGTCTCCTTTGTCGGAGTCAGCTTTATCCGTAACGACATTGTCGCCTATCGAATGATTGGCTCCGTCGCCAATGACAGTCTGCGCGAATACCTGTTTGCGGTTGTACCGCTGTTTGTGCTGATGGGGTTACTGGTCACAGTTTCTGGTATCGGCAAAGATACATTCGACGTGTTTGAGAGGATGCTTAAAAGGGTTCTTGGCGGACTGGGAATTGCGACTGTATTTGCCAATGCGGTCTTTGCCTCTATCACGGGGGTATCTATCGCCTCGGCATCTGTTTTCTCCCGGGTTGCGGTGCCTGAAATGGCCCGTCACGGGTATACACGAAAGTTTGCAACTGGCGTGGTCGCCGGCAGCTCCGTTCTTGGCATGCTGATCCCGCCATCCCTGTTGTTGATCGTCTATGCGGTCCTTGCAGAAGAATCTGTCGGAAGGATGTTCCTTGCGGGCATCGGGCCGGGGCTTCTGCTGGCGGTTATGTTCTCCCTGACCATCCTGATCCTGGCCTTCACAAAGAAGTCGTTTGTCTTTGAGAATGCCGAAGGTTCCAGTTTCTCGGCGCAGGACACAGCCTGGGGTGCCAGTGGCACGGCAAAACGCATTTTGCCGATCCTGTGCCTGATGGTTCTTGTCCTTGGCGGATTATATGGCGGCTTCCTTAATCCGACCGAAGCCGGCGCTGTCGGGGCATGCGGCGCACTTGTCATTGCACTGCTGCGTCGTACCCTTTCAGGAAAAATCTTTTGGGATCTTCTGGTCGAGGCCGGGCAGATCACCGTGTCGGTTCTGTTCCTGATCATGGCGGCAACCTTCTTTAGCCGAATGCTGGCCATGTCCGGGCTGCCATCCCTGCTGGCAGACTGGATGTTGTCTGGGCCAATTGGTCCTTACGGCTTCCTTGCCCTGTTCCTTCTACTGGTCATTCTGCTCGGCTGCCTGATTGATTCGATTTCGATCATGTTGATCGTTCTGCCAATCGCAATCCCGGTTGCAACCGAGGCGGGATTTGACCTGATCTGGTTTGGCATTCTGACGGTTGTCGCCGTCGAGATCGGTTTGCTGACGCCACCATTTGGGCTTTCGGTCTACACGATCAAAACCGCCCTGGGACAAAACGATTTGAAAGTTGGCGAGATATTCCGGGGCTCGACCCCGTTCTTTCTGGCGATGGTGGCATCACTGTTTGTACTTGCTGCCATTCCGGAAATCTCGACCTGGCTTGCACGCCTCTGACACCGGTTTGCTTTCGAGCAACTTTAACGACCACAGGATTACACACAATGACCCAACTGCTTTTTATCTCCGGAAGCTTGAGACAGGATTCTTCCTCTACTGCTTTGCTTCGCGCACTTGAGCAGAGGATAAAATCTGTCCCCGCCGTGACGGATGTGACCTATGCAGACATTGGGGCGCTGCCACACTACAACGCCGACCGGGCAATGAACGAGGAGATCCGGAACCTTGTCGACGCAATTGCAACGGCCGATGGTGTGGTAATCGCAACACCGGAATATAATTTCAGTATCCCCGGGGTTTTAAAGAATGCCATCGACTGGGCTTCACGACCTGCCTACCAGTCCGTGTTCAAGGGTAAACCGGTTTTCGTTCTTTCCGTTTCCGGCGGCGCACTTGGCGGGGTACGGGCGCAAGGCCACCTGAAATACATCCTCAACGGGATGCTTGCGGAAGTATTTCCCTGGCAGGAAATTGTTGTGCCTGCGGCACCAAAGAAACTGATCGAGGGAACGTTTGAAGATCAGGCCGTCCTTGATTTTGCGACGGAAGGCCTGGTGGCCTTCGTTTCCCGGCTGAATTCGTAAACCAGTCAGCCCTGTGCCTGTCAAAACACATGCGGACTTTATCGGAAGAAATACCACCCGAAACAAATGGCATTTTTCGTAATGCGAAATTATTTTCCCTTGACGAAGAATTTGGGTGCCATATCGTTTCAGCAGAAACTCTGTAGAACAAATTATCGAAGGCCTTTGCATTCACAAGCAATGAGACGGCTTTCAGGGAGAGAAAAATGTCAGATGTGAACCAGTTCAATATCACCGAGGCCGTAAAGGACTCATTCAAGACCGAGCCGGGCAGTCGCTTTGAGCAATTGCTTCATGGTTTGATCGAACACCTGCATGACTACACACGCGAAATGAACATCACCCACGATGAGTGGATGAAAGTTCTTACGTTCCTGTATGACTGCGGGAAAATCTCAACGCCAGAACGCCAGGAATTCATTCTTCTGTCCGACGTGCTTGGCTTCTCGGCTTTGGTCGATATGCTCAATACCCGTGGCGGCGCAACCGAGGGCTCCAACCTTGGCCCGTTCTATCTTGATGATGCTGCAAACATGCCGCTTGGTTGTGATATTGCAGGCGATCGCAGCGGCGCCATCGTTCTGGTCCATGGCAAGGTCACTGACATTCTCCATCACCCCTTATCAGGGGCAGTCATCGACACCTGGCAGGCGGATGCATCCGGAACCTATCCGATTCAGGAGCAAGAACACGGTCAGGACAAATACGACCTGCGGGCCAAGCTGAAAACAGACTCAGAGGGCCGCTATTACTACACGACGGTTTTGCCAAAACCCTACACAGTTCCTTATGACGGTCCGGTTGGCGAGTTGCTCCGTGCGGGAAATCGTCACGCATGGCGCGCGGCACATCTCCACTACATTATCCGCCATCCGGGCATGCACACCGTGACCACCGAGGTCTTCTTCGAAAACACCGAATATCTTGGAAACGACGCGGTCTTCGGTGTCCGCAAATCCCTGATCGGCAAAGTGGTTCCGGCATCAAAGGTTGACCTTTCCAGTTTCGATCTTGCGCGCAAACCCGATGCCGTCATCGAGTATGACTTCGTGATGGCGCCAGACAATAACGCGTAATCAGGATGCTGCGCGCCAGCAGATCAGCCGGGGAAACTTCGACCAATACAAAAATATCGGGAAGGAAATGTTATGTGCAGACTGTGTGTGAATAAACCAGCCGCTGAACCATGCCCCTTGAATTTTGACTTTGACCGAAGTACGCCCCTGCTTGATCCGCTGCCACGCGGTGCCGGAGAAAAAGAACGTCAGGTTCTGATCAGGAACGCTGTTATCCTTAGTATGGATGAAGAGACCGGCAACTTTGTCTCCGGTTCGATTTTGATCGAAGGCTCCAAAATCATTGCCGTTGACAACGAGATTGATGCACCGGATGCAGAAGTCATTGATGCATCCGGAAAAATTGTCATGCCGGGATTTGTCGATACGCATCACCATCAATTTGAAACGGCTTTGCGCGGGCAGTTGGCCCACGCCGTACTGATGAATGACGGACGACCGGTCAACAAATCCAACTACTACGAAACCATCCTTCAAAACTTCTCGATGCATTACCAACCGGAAGATGTTTTCATCAATGAGTTGTTTGGTGGCCTCGCACAGCTTGATGCCGGTGTGACCACTGTAATGGATGTTAGCCAGATCCATCACAGCCCCGAACATTCCGATGCAGCAATCGAGGGCCTTCAGGCCGCGGGTCGACGGGGTGTTTTCGGATATTTCGAGGGGTGGGGTGATCGTGCACAATATCCCCGGGATGCCAAACGTATCAGGGATCAGTACTTCAATTCTGACGACCAGTTAACCACCATGGTGATGGGCGGCGAAATCTATCTGCCCGGTTACGAGGAAGCCTGGAAAATCGGCCGTGATCTTGGTCTTCCGATTGCCTTGCATGTTGTGGGCACTTTCGGCATGCAGGAAACCTTCGACACCCTTGCCAAAGATGGATGGTTCGGACCGGACAACATCTTCATTCATATGACAGGGATGTCCGATTATGCATGGAAGGTTGCTGCAGATGCCGGATCGCACGTCTCGTTGTCAGTGCCCATTGAAATGCATATGCGCCATGGAACGCCACCAATTCAGCAGGCGCTTGACCTTGGCATGGACATCTCGTTGTCGACCGATGTTGAATGCACCATGACAGCCGACTTCTTCACCCAGATGCGCTCGATGATTACGTTGCAGCGGATGTTTGCCAACGACATGGCGCTGTCTGGCAAAGAATATCCGGACCTTCTTCAGTGCATGGACACGCTCTATCACGCAACAATGGGCGGGGCAAAAGGGCTCAAACTTGATCACCGCATTGGCAGCCTGAAACCTGGCAAAGAGGCTGACATCATCATGCTTGATGCCAATGCCCTCAACGTTGCGCCACTGAACAACGCAGCCGGCGCCGTTGTTACATTAATGGAGCGCAGCAACGTCGACACCGTCATGGTTGCAGGCAAGATCCGGAAGTGGCAAGGCAAACTGGTTGGCGCTGATCTGGCAAGCCTTCGTAAAAACCTCGAAGCAAGCCGGGACAGATTGTTCTCCGCCGCAGGCATTGAGAAAAACATACTCGCAATCCAGGATCACGTTCAGTGATCGGAGTGAGACGTTTTAGCTGGCAAGAAGCAAAAGGCGCAGCCTAAAGCAGCATTGCTTCTCCAAAGAATTTTGCAATACACCCGCAAAACTGCGATCTGATCTTCACATCAGGTCGCAGTTTTTCTGCTCCGGCTTGATCAACCCAAAACACATCCGGACTAAATTGCACGCCCCAACCCCGAATTATGACAATGCGGGTAGCTGGTCCGTCAGGTTAATTTCATGTGGGAAGAATGAGAGGCAATGGAGCAGTGAATACGCTCTGTAAACACTTGTCACGTGCCACAAAAGCTGACATTCGACATGCAGAGAAATCAACCACTTGGTATTTCCGATTGCCAGACAAGTTGACATGGATTGACACATAAGCTGACAAAAAGCTGCAGGATTGACAGAAAAGATGACTTTTTTCTGATTGACTTGAATACTACTCCATTGGAGGGGTGCAAGCACTATGGGCTAAAAGCTACCTCAAATTGTCCATCCATCATCACACATACTAATGGCGATTATCTTGTCGAAAAGAGCTCCCTAAAGCTTATCGATCACGATTGAACCAAAATCACTGCACGTCAGTCTTCCACCAAGGTCAGTTGTTCGCGTATTCGGACTTTTGAGCATTTCAGAAATTGCCAGATCGAGACGGTTGGCAGCCTGCTGCAAATCGTTGCGTCCGGCTTTTGCTCCCTTCCACTCCAGAAGCAAAGCGGTCGACAGCAAAAGCGATACGGGGTTGGCGATATTCTTGCCTGCAATATCCGGCGCGGAACCATGCGACGCCTGCGCAATCGCATTCTCATCCCCGACATTAAGCGACCCGGAAAGCCCAAGCCCGCCGGCCAGTTCGGCCGCCTCATTTGAAAGAATGTCACCAAACATATTGGTGGTAACAATCACATCAAACGCACTAGGCGTTCTGACCAGAAGTGACGCCATGGCATCAACATGTTCTTCACGAACCTGAAGCCCGCCTTGCTCGGCGGCGGCTTTCTCCGCTTCGGATAGAAACAGACCGTCACTAAGCTTTAAAACATTGGCCTTGTGCACAATCGTCAGGTGACTGCGACGCTTGGCAGCCAATTGCGCAGCATATGCCGCGACCCTGTAACTGCCCTGACGTGTCACCTTGCGCGTGGCAAGTGCAAGATCAGGCGTTGGCATCACCTCGCCAGTTCCGGCATACATTGTGCGATCTGCATAAAAACCTTCTGTGTTTTCACGCACAATCACCAAATCCATATTCCCGACTGCCGAAGGAAGGCCCTCAAACACCTTTGAAGGCCTTACATTTGCGTACAAATCCAGATTGATGCGCAGTGCCGCCGATGGGTTGATCCCGCCCTGATCCGCCGGTGGGTAATGCGCGGTATCAACCGGTCCGAGAATAGCCAAATCAGCTTTCCGCACACGTTCGATTAGTTCTGGCGTAATGGTGGCCCCATGCTTTTCAAGCGACGTAAATCCGACGTCTTCGCTGCTAAACTCAAGTCCCAGTGAAAACGTAAGGTCCAAGGCCTCAAGCACATTGCGGGTAACAGCGGTAATTTCCGGTCCAATACCGTCACCCGGCAACAAGACAACATCCATCAATCCGGAACCTCCGTCAGAATGTTTTCGGGAACAAGAACCCGCCCCTCAAACAACCGGCGTGCCGTGCGGATCACCCCGCCCGATATCACCGAGAGATTGGGCCCTGATCCTTCAATGGTCAGTTCCACAGCTATCATGCCACTTGGGTGCTCGATCTGGATCCATTGCTGCGGCTGAGCCTTAAGATTGATCATACCATCAACAATACTACCGGAAAGGGACGCGCAACTGGCAACACAGATCGCCCCCGTCACAGCATGGGTCGCATGGCAATTATGCGGAACAAAATAACGCGAGGTAATATCACCACCTTTTGTTGGTTCGGACAGAATAGCCATTTTGGGCACAACCTTGCCAGCACAGTCGCCCAGCCCCATAAGTTCCGATGCCTTGCGACGAACAGCTTCCATCCGCCCGATCAAATCTGCATTGCCGTCAAGCTGTGCCTTTGTTTCATTACCCTTGAGCCCAAGATCGCGAGCACGAAACATCACCATCGGCACTGCCACATCAATACAGGTCACTTCAAGCCCGTCGATATAGTTGATCGGCTTGCCTGTGGGCAGGAGCCGGCCGGTTTTACTGCCCATGATATCCTTGAACCGCAATATCAGGGGAGATGCCGTACCAGGTACGCCATCAATCGCCGCATCACCACTATAGGTCACCTTCCCACCGGGCGTTGCGACCAATACATCAACCAATGCACCAACGTTTTTATTGTAAATCCGGACCAAAGTTTCATCGCCTGTAACAGGCACCAAACCGGCCTCGATCGCGAATGGTGCAACGGCGGCGGTCATGTTTCCGCAATTCGGATTAACATCGACCTCTGCCCTGTCGATGGCGACCTGGGCAAACAGGAATTCGACATCTGCATCCGGTCGACTGGATGGTGCAACAATGCATGATTTGCTGGTTAACGTATCGGCACCGCCAATACCGTCAATCTGACGTTTGTCCGGTGACCCCATCGCCGCAAGCAAAAGGCGATCACGTGTAGCAACATCTTCGGGCAAATCACTGGCCAGAAAGATCGGCCCCTTGGAAGTCCCGCCACGCATCATCACGCAGGGAACCGCATGTTGGTCATTAACAATCACAATGTTTTTCATGTCGATCACCCCAGCGGCCAGGGAAGTTCAATCAGGTTCTGAAGCATCCCTGCCGGGAAATCGAGAACCAGCGACCATGCGAGAATGCAAAGCCCAATTACTGCAAACCCGGTCAAAAGCAGCGTCCTGAGCCAAGATGCGTTGGCCTTGATCCGAAGGAAGGCAATAAAGAAGCCGGTAATTGCAATCAGGAACCCGAACACAGCGGTTCCAGCCACCAGCCCGGCGACCCACAACACGTAGTGCCAAAGCCCTGCAGTCGGTTTCAGGTCCTGATGATCAAGATCATATTCATGATCGAAATTGGCGGCATGTGAGGCGGGTGATGACACCAGCTGCCAAATCAGGATGGCCGAGGCGATCAACATCACAACCGACACAGCACCGGTAAAGACGCTGCCAAGGAAGGAATGCTGGGTTGCATCCCAAATACCAAAAGCAAAGAAAGCAAAAAGTCCGCCAGCAAACATGATTTGCGGCCAGCGTTTCGGACTATGGGAATGACTGCTTTCTTCTTCTTCAACCGGATTTGCCGGGTGCTTGCGCATGCCCATAAGAACGGAAATTATGGTCAGAGCCGCGATGATCAGTACACCTGGACGTGTCAAGAATTCCCAGTTGTAGAATTGCAGTGCTTGATAAAGATAAGTCTCGGTATTGGATGCCAGCACAAACCCGATCAGAAACGCCGGGCGCGGCCAACCAAAACGTTTCATGAGCACGCCAAGAACACCAAGCGCCAACAAGGCGATCATGTCCGAGAGGGAACGCGTTGCCTGAAAAGCTGCGAAACAGATTACCGTAATCATGAAGGGCGCAAGATAGCCGTACTTGATTGTCGTCAGACGTGAAACGAACGGCGAGATCAGCAGCGCACCACCGGCACCGACCACGTTGGCAATCGCAAGCGACCAGATAATCGTGTAGGTAATATCAAGATCACGCCCCACCATTGCGGGACCGGCTTCAAGGCCAATCAGCACCATCCCGCCAAGGAAAACGGCCATGCTGCCAGATCCGGGAATGCCGAACAGCAAGGTTGGTACAAGCCCACCGCCCTCTTTGGCGTTGTTCGCACTTTCCGGTGCCAGAACACCGCGAATATCGCCCTTGCCAAACTGGGATTTGTCTTTTGCAGTCTGGACGACATGACCATAGGCGATCCAGTCGACGACGCTTCCGCCGAGACCAGGCAAAGCACCAACGATACTGCCAAGACCAGCACACCGCAGACACAGCCATTTGTGACGGATCATATCCCGAACGCCATCACGCCAGCCCGAACCAAGGGTACCCTTGTCCGAAATAGAGCGATTTTGACGGCAAAGATCGATGATTTCAGGAAAAGCAAACATGCCCAACCCGACAATCACGAGCGGCAAGCCATCCATCAGATAAACAGAGTCAAAGCTCATGCGGAGTTCGCCAGTGGCTGGTGCTGCACCAAGTGCCCCCAGCAACAGACCAAGGCCTGCCGCGACAACACCCTTGGGCAAGCTTTTACCGGCCAGAACGCCAACCATCGACAAGCCCAGAACTGCCAGCATGAAGAGTTCGGCCGAACCAAATGCCAAAATCAGAGGCCGGGCAATCACGACGAAGCCGGTCAGAATAATGGCACCCACCAACCCACCAACCAAAGAGGCCGAAAATGCAGCTCCCAGCGCACGGGCACCATGGCCCTTTTTTGCCAGCGGGAACCCGTCAAGAACTGTTGCTTGTGATGCACTTGACCCCGGTATCCCCATCAGAACCGATGTAAAGGTGTCCGATGTTGGGATAACCGCAACAAGCCCGATCAACATGGCAAGGGCAGAAATCTGGTCCATGCCGTAAATGAAAGGCAAAAGAAGAGATAACCCAACAATTCCACCCAGACCGGGCAGAATGCCAACAACCATGCCCATTCCAACGCCCAGCAAAAGATAGATCAGATGGGTTGGCTGCGCGAAATGAGACAGTGCCGTCATCATTGCATCTAGCATTTGGAAACTCCGTCAAAAGACAAAGTTCGCCCGTTCCCTTAAAACGACCAGACAGTCGAAGGGTGAAAAAAGCGGGGTGGATAAAACCACCCCGATCAGAAAACGGGAGACTTCAGATTTTCAGTTAGAACTGAACCGAATATTTATCGGTCAGCCATTTTTGTACCCACTCACGGGCTTCATCAGGAACGTTCACGGCCTGACGGAAAATGCGTTCGGCAGGTTCGCCAACGATCTGTTTGTACTCGCCAAGAGTTGCCTGTCGATCTGCGACGAAGCTCTCGTCCTCAGTCGCAACCTGAGCGGCATGACGATAGGCCTGCACGATTTCTTCAGGCGTATCTTTCGGCAAGAAGACCATCTTCTGTGCCGGGAAACCGGCAATGAAAAATGCTTTGTAAGCTTCCCACGCAGGTCCTGAAGGCTTTTCACCCTTCATGATCTCGTATGCTTCAGGGAAGCTCGGAAGGTCAGGGAAGGAAGGATCGCGCACGATATTGCCATCGTCATCAATCGCCCCCCACGAGAACAGCGGAACAGCACTGCCAATATCGACAAGCGGCGTGACGTTGTTGATAAACGCAGACGACGTCTGGTAGTCAATGTTGACTTCACCACGCTCAAAGGCAAGACGACCAGCCCCGCGGCCTTTCATGCCAAACACCGCATCGACATCAAGTCCCAGCAGTTCGAATGCAAGCAAAGGAACAAGATCAAGGGATGTCGCGCCCTGACTGCCGTAACGCAACTTGACGTTTGCAAGCGCTTTCATGTCAGCGGCCGACTTGAGCCCAAGATCAGAATTTACGTAGACAACACCGCCTGTCGGCGAAGCCAGAACGACACGCCAGTCCCGCATTTCGTATTGCACGCGCTTGTCACGCAACAGATACGGAAACTGGGTTGAGCCAGACGTGCCAATTGCGGTTAAGCCGTCGGGCTCGGCCCGGGCCTGAAACTGATTGGCACCAGAGGTAGAGCCGCCACCAGGAATATTTTTGACGACAACAGTCGGATTTCCCGGCAGGAAGACACTGAAATACGGCGCCCAGAAACGCCCCCAGGTATCAGTACCACCGCCTTCACCAAACGGAATGATCAGCTCGACGCGGTCTCCCTCGAAGTTGGCATCCTGCGCGGTTGCTGTATCAGCAAAGCCAAAGACAATTGCCGCAGCCGCACATGCGCCTTTGAATGACAGATTAAAGTTTTTTCCCCATGACATGGGCGTTCCCTCCGTAACGGTTGTTTTCTCTCGAATGGAAGGAAAGGAACCTGTGACGCACATAGCGACATCAATTGTCTGTTTCCTCCCGTTCAGGCTTTCGGCTGTTGTTGTTTTCTGACCGGTCGTTGCCGGAAGTACCGTTTGCCTATGACGGAAAAACTAAACGAAAAAGCTGTCAGTTTGCTGTCGATGGGCAACTTTTTAATTTTCGAAGCTGTTTTCAATGTTATTTAAGGTAAATGCGCATTCTGATCGTAGAAGATAACCGTGTTCTGGCTGATAAAATCGCTGCCGCTCTTCGGCAGACCGATCATGCTGTCGATCTGGTTCACGACGGCGAAGACGCTCTTAACCTTGTTCTGCAAGAGACGTTCGATCTTCTGATTCTCGATTTATCGCTTCCGGGACTCGACGGAATTGAAATTCTGAAAGCCGTACGCGCCCGCCAAATCAATTTGCCGGTCATGATCCTGACCGCGCGCGGCAATCTGGATGAACGCGTTGCCGGTCTGGATGCCGGGGCCGATGACTATATGGTCAAACCGTTCGAGTTGTCGGAACTCGAAGCCCGGGCACGGGCCCTTTTGCGACGGAATATTGGAAAGCGTAATCCCTTCATCACAATTGGAAAGCTGACATTCAATTCGGTCGACAGATCCGTGATGATTGATGGACAACCTGTTTCGCTAACACCGCGCGAACGCGGGGTTCTTGAAATACTGCTTCTCAATATCAGCCAGGTGATCAGCAAGGAAAAAATCGCCCTGCATCTTTTTGGCTTTGACGATGAAGCCAGTGTAAAATCAATCGAACTTTACATCAGTAGACTACGCAAAAAAATTGCATCAGGTGATGTCGAAGTCCGGACTATTCGCGGACTTGGTTACATGATTGACGAATGACCGAAAACGCTACAGTTATATCGACATCTTTACGCGCAAGGCTTTTGCGCTGGCTTTTGTTGCCTGGCCTCATGCTGACATTCGGACTGCTGGCGAAAAACTACCTGACCGTCAGTGAAATGGCCAATCGCATTCAGGACAGGCTTCTGGTTGCACTGGCGGTAACGATATCCGAACACGCCATTAATTCCGGAGGCGACCTTTTATCGCGTGATATCGAGTTGCTGCTGGAGCAATTCACACGCGAGAACACCTATTACCGGGTACAGGGTCCTGACGGGGCATTCGTAACAGGTGATTTCGGCCTGCCACGACTGCCTGAAGGTGTTACGCTGGAACCCGGAGTACCCCATTTTTACAATGCACATTACCGCAACGAGGACGTGCGTGCGGTGACCATGAAGTATCTGGTCGCAAATCCATCCTCGAACATTTACGGCTGGGTTACCATCGACGTCAGCCAAACGCGTCGCGAACGCGATAATCTGATTTATGACGAACTGCTGGGGTCGACCACCGATTTTATGGTTTTGATGTTTCTCGGTGGCGTTTTCGCATGGATCGGCGTGTCACGCGGCCTTGCCCCACTCAGACGGCTTCAACAGGCAATTCGGCGCAGATCAACCGACGATTTGCGTCCGATCCGCCATGCCATGCCCAAGGAAGTCACCGAAGTCGTCAAATCTCTCAATGCCCTTCTGGCACGTCTGGAAAGCTCCATAACTGCTAATCAGCGTTTCATCGCCGACGCATCGCACCAGCTACGCACCCCTCTTGCGACGGTGCAAGCCGAAGCCGAATGGGCTTTACGGAATGCCCGCAATCCGGAAGATCGAGAGGCGCTTGAACGTATCGTTGATCAAACCCGGCAAACGGCCCGGCTTGCCAGCCAGCTTCTCAATCTGGCGCGAGTATCGCCCGAGGGCCGAAAGGCCGTTCGCTACGAGAAGATCAATCTGTTGGCGCTTGCCGCCTCTGTTACATCTGGCATGGTTCGTCAGGCAATCCGTCACGATATTGATCTGGGCTTCGACGACCAGAGTGAAGGCATGAACTGTGAAATCGAAACCGGCAACGAGGTTCTGCTTCAGGAAATGCTGAGCAACCTGATCGACAATGCCATTGTATATGGCACACCCGGTACGATTGTGACGGTTCGTTTGATTGGTGCCGGTGTTGCTGTGGGTCCTGTTCTCGAAGTTGAAGACAACGGCCCGGGAATACCGGAAAAAGACCGAAATGCAGTTCTGGAACGTTTTGTCCGGCTTGATGAGCAAAATGGTCAAGGCTGCGGCCTTGGACTTGCTATTGTAAGGGAAGTCGCTGACGCACATCGGGCAACATTGGCACTGGAAGACGGTAAGGACGGTGTCGGTCTGAAGGTGCGGATTGCGTTCCCGCTTTAACCGGTTTTATCTTTCTCCGCCCCAAAACTGCATGACAATGCGGCTGGCACACCATGCGCCAGCCTTTGAGAATGTGAAATTCAGGCAGCTTTACTATCCTGGCAAACACCAACCACCTGTTTGTGATCATTCTTCTCCACTGCAAATACAATCAGCGCAATCAGCCGGTAAAATCCGTGAATAAATTTGCCATATGGCATGGACAAAAACAGGGTCATCACAACACCAAGATGAAGACTTAGCATCACCCCGACATAGTGCGTATCGCGCAGAAACATCAGACAAAGTCCGGTAAAACTTGTCAAAAACAGCAAAACCAGAAAACTGACATCCATACCTTTGTTCATTTTTCCCATGGGCGCCGCATCTGCCTTGGTCTTGAGCATCAACAGACCCGCTGGTCCGACAATAAGACCAATCCCGCCAAGGATGCCCAAAAGCTTTGGCAGGCTCAAATATCCATAAGGTGCGGGAAGATCGAAGCCATAATGTAATATCGTGGCAGATGATGTTGCAGCGAAGCACAACATAAAGCCCCAGAACGTCATTTGATGGAACCAGCGTCTTGCCATCGATGGCGTTTCACCCGGATATGAACACCCCTGACCATTACCGCCATCAAGGTATTTAAGTGAAAGCGCATCCTTTATCCCTTGCATGATACGGGGATAGTCAAGCCGATGCGGACTTGGCAAGTTCATTGTCCGCCAGAACTTGACAACAGACCCCGCCAGCGCGAGCAATACCAACCCGCCAACGGTGCCAAACATTGTCGCCAGGACATTGTGTGAAATGACACCATAAAATGCATTCTCATGCGCTGCGAAGAAATCGGCCCCTGTCAAAATGGCGGTCGCGCCAAAAAACAGCGAGATTACGAAGACGGACAGAAGACTGACCCAAAGACCGTTATTGGCAAACAACTTGCCCATAAAGCCCGGCCAAGCATAAACCCCGTAATTCTCCTGCCGCAGTTCCGCCATCGCAGCCGGGACATTAAGCTGAAATTCGTGCGGCGGCGCATATTGGCAATTGTGGTAGCAGGCCCCACAGTTATGACAAAGGTTTGCAAGATAATCGAGTGTATCCGAATTGAATTCCAACCGCAGTTCCATGGCCTGGAAAACAGCGCAATGTCCCTCGCAATAGCGACAGGCATTGCAGATCGACATCACGCGGGCGGCTTCGGTTGTTTTATCGGTTGAGCGCATAATCGGCAGCCTCGCTTCCTGCAATTCGTCCAAATACATTTCCAATCGTCATGCCGATCCCGGCAAGGTACCCTTGGCCCAGAACATTTCCGGCCATGATTTCTCCCGCAGCAAAGATGTTTGGACTTTGGGTCCCGTCCGCCATCTGCATCTGTGCCTTTTCGCTGACCTCAACACCGAGATAAGTGAATGTGATGCCGGGTCGGAGTGAATAAGCGCTGTAAGGGGGATGATCGAGTGTGCGGGCCCAGTTGGTCTTGTTCACAGAAAGCCCGGTGGTGTGAACCCCATCCAGTTCGGTGTGATCAAATTCTCCCGGTTGAACCGCCGCGTTATAGTCAGCAACGGTTTTCTCCAGCGTTGAGGCATCCAGACCGATCTTTTGCGCCAATTCGCCAATCGTGTCGGCAATTACGGCCGGGAACACGGGGGGCATAAAGGCACCACGTGCCTTTTGGTCAATAATGACATGGGCGACCTGGTCTGGCTGATCGGCGACAAGGCGCCCCCAGATCGCGTATCGTTTTGGCCAGAAATCCTCGCCTTCATCGTAAAATCGCTCGGCATTCTTGTTCACCACAATGCCAAGCGACACGCAGTCAACCCGCGTGCAGATTCCGCCGTCAAACTTTGGCGCACGGCCATCAATTGCAACCGCATGGCACTGATTGGGCTCGCCGATTTTCCGGGCTCCGGCATCCAGCAGCATGCGCAACAGATCACCTCGATTATAGGGTGTTCCGCGGATCAGGAAGTTTTCGGCAATGTCCCCCCATGCCTCTTTCAACCACTCGATATTCGCTTCAAACCCACCAGCTGCAGCAACAAACGCGGTGGCCGAGATCGCATGTCCACCAACCTTGAGGCCTTTGAATTTTCCATCTGCAATATCGACAGACGAGACCATCGCATCGTAATGGACTTCAATACCGAGCTTTTCGGCGTAGCGGTAAAGGGCATTCAACAGCTGCTTTCCCCCGCCCATAAAGAAGGCGTTGGTTCTGCCCAGATGCAGAGTCCCGCCAAGTGGCGGCTGAAACTGAACACCGCGCTGTTCAAGCCAGGCAACGGCCTCTGTCGAATTTCGCAAAGTCATACGCGCCAGCGTTTCGTTGGTCTTCCCCTTGGTCACGCGCATCAGGTCATCCCAGTATTCCGCCTCGTCATAGGTCCCGCTCAAAACCGACAGGGGGCCGACATGCATCGGACGCAAATTGCGGGTATGCCGAGTGTTCCCCCCGCGATGCGTTCTGGGCGCACCTTCCAGCAAGCACACATGAGCGCCCTTCTCCGCTGCGACAATTGCGGCAATAAGTCCGGCCTGCCCGCCACCCGCGACAAGAACATCGTAATGGTCAAATTCAGTTTTCACGACGTCTCCATCTTTCTTCGCATTTAAGTGGATACTCTTGTATACAATTGTCCGCAAACTTGAGATTTCTGAAAGCGTGTGTCAAGTTAAAACCCAAACCACACAAAACAGGTGCCTATCCATGAGCCCAGATTCCGCCAATCAGCAGCCGCGAGGCGAAGTTGCCTACCAAAAGCTTTTGGCGGCCATCCAGCATGGCGAACTCAAACCGGGAACCCGAATCCGTGAAGTGGAAGTTGCCGAAAGGTTCGGTATCAGCCGCACCCCGGTCCGTGATGCCATTCGCCGTCTGGAAAGTGATGGACTGCTAATCCACATGCCAAGACACGGGGCCGTGATCAAAGAACTCGATCATCGGGAAGTAATAGAGCTATACGAGATTCGAGAAGTCCTGGAGGGAACCGCAGCCCGCTACGCTGCGCGTCATGCGTCAGAGCTCGAAATTGCCGAACTTGAAGACCTTAACGAAATGATGCTGAAGAACGGGAAAGACCCGATAAAAGTCGCAGAGGCAAATCGACTGTTTCATCACGCGCTCTATAGAACAGCGAACAATCGCTATCTTATTGACGCACTTAATTCCTTATCGAACTCCATGGCGCTTTTGGGCGGCACAACACTCCAATATGAGGGCCGTCCCGAAAGTGCCTATCAGGAACATAAGAACATTATCGACAGCATCCGGTCCGGCAACGCCGATCAGGCCGATGCCGATGCAAGACATCACATCCGAAGCGCTCAAAGGCTGCGGATCAAGCTATTGCGTGAATAAGAGGCGATCTGTTGCAAGGTCACACCACGCGCAACAGATCCGCATAAACACCGTCAAAAGTGACCAGTTGGTCATGACGCCCCTGCTCTGCGATGCGTCCTGCTTTCATCACCACGATCTGGTCCGCATGGCGGATGGTGGACAGCCGGTGCGCGATGGCAATCGTTGTCCGGCCTTTCGACATGTGGTTCAACGCAGACGACATCGCGCGTTCCGTGCGTGTATCAAGAGCACTGGTCGCCTCGTCCAGTAAAAGCACAGGCGGGTCGCGCAGAATGGCACGAGCGAGCACCAAACGCTGTTTCTCGCCTCCTGAGAACCGGTATCCATCTTCCCCAACCAGCGTGTCATAACCGTCCTGCAAAGACGCCACATGGTCGTGGATCTGGGCAATTTTCGCCGCAGCAACCAATTCGGCCCTGGTCGCATCCGGCTTTGCGAAGCGCAGGTTCTCTGCCACCGTGGCATGGAACAAATAGGGTTCTTGTGAGACGACACCCATGATTTCTGACAGCGTTTCAAAACTGAGATCGCGCAGATCAACACCATCAAACCGGATCACTCCGCTATCAACATCGTAAAGCCGTGCCAACAAATATCCGAGCGTGGTCTTGCCCGAACCCGTCGGCCCGACAATCGCAACGCTGCTGCCTGCGGGAATTGTAAGACTTATGTCATGCACTGCACTTGGGCCACCCTGATGATAGGCAAAGCTGACATGGTCGAGCTCTACCTGACCGCACATGTCCGAACGGCGAATTGTAACGGGGTCGGGTTGCTCTGTGATCTCAACCGGCTTGTCCAGATATTCAAAAACTCGCGCAAACAAGGCACGTGTCTTTCGGGTGTCGCGGGCGATTTCAAGCAGTTGCTCGAAGGGCCACAACAGCTGTTCTTGTAACGCGATCATCGCAACCAGCGTACCAATGGTGGCGGGATTGTCGGTCTGCATAAGCAGCCCGCCCACCAGCAATGTCATTGCTGGCAAAACAGCCAGGGCAAAACTGATCAACGACCACTGCCATTCACCCGCAGTATGTGACTGAACTTCAAGCTTCGCCAGATCGCCCGAGATTCGGGTAAACCGTTTCACAAGGTCCGGCCCTTTTCCCATCGTGCGGGCAAGAATGACACCCGACGTCGAAAGTGTTTCCTGCACAGCCACAGACATGTCGGCAGCGCAGGCCTGCTGCTGGTATGTCAGCTTTTCACGGATACGGGCAACACGGTTGCTGATCAGCATCGTTCCCGGCACAACGAACAAGACAAAAAAGGGCTAACCGCCAGTCAAGGATCACGATGGCAATTGCCGTCATGATGACTGCACTGAGCGAACGGCCAAGGTCATTCGCCGTTACCATGACCAAAGATTGCAGCCCGTCGATATCACTGGCGATGCGCGACTGTACCTCGCCCACACGCGTTTCTGTGAAGAACCGAAGCGAAAGACTTTGAAGATGGGCATAAATACGTACCCGCAAGGCATGCAGAACCGCCTGCCCGATGTGTGACAGAAGGATCACCTGATAGGCACCGGCCACAGCCGACAGCAAGGCGACAAGAACCATACCGCCCACCAGCCCAACAAGCAGCTTGAAGTCATTCGCAGGCAAAGCTTCGTCAATGATCGCCCTCAACAGAAACGGCCCCGCCAGGCCAACCGCTGAGGCTATGATCATCAGCAATATGACCGCTGCAATCCGTTTCCGATAAGGGGTGAACAGCGACAATATGCGCCGTATTGAAACATGCCGTTCAGCAAGACCGGCATAGTCATCGGCGTAGTCAGGATTTTTGGACATTGGTACAATCAGACGACAGGTTGCACTTGGCAAGGCAGCCGGATTTCGACGGCAAGACCGGGTTGGTTGGCCGGGAATATCAACGCATCACCCCCATGCGCCTGTGCGATGGCCTTGACAATCGACAAGCCCAAGCCGGAGCCGCCGCTGCTACGTCCCCGCGAATCATCTGCACGCCAGAACCGCTCGAAGGCGCGCGCGCGGCTCTCTTTGGAAAGGCCTGGCCCTGTATCCGTACAGCGGAAGAAGACATGCTTCTCGTCCATGCCGGTCTCGACATGAACCGTGCTTTGCGGTGCGTAACGGCAGCAGTTTTCAAGAACCGCCACGAAAGCCTGCCGCAACCGCGCGCGATCAGCACTCAGAACGGCACTGGATAATTGTCGCGTTACTGTAATCCCGGCTGCATCGAAATGCCCCTCAAGCGAAGCAAGTGCCGCCTCGGCCTCCGTCGCAATGTCCAGAGATGAATACTGCAGATCCAGCTGTCCCGCGTTACTCAGCGCCAGTGTTCGCAACTCCTCTACGATGGCCGACAGGTCATCCACATGGTTAATCAAACGACCATACAGTTCGGGACTGGGTGTAAAGGCGCCATCGAGCAATCCCTGTAACCTCCCGCGCAAAATGGTCAAGGGTGTTCGCAATTCATGTGCTATTGCCGAGTTCGAGTATTTCAACTCGGCTTCTGCCCGCTGCAGTCGCCCTGCCATCTGATTGAAGTCATCGACGAGGTCGCTCGCCTCTCCAAAGTTGCCCCGCCTCAATGAAGCGCGTGCCGAAAAATCTCCGTTCGCAACCTTGCGCGCAGCCGCAGCAACGGATTTCAGTGGATCGGCAATCCGTCGCGCAAGTACCCATCCCATCAATGAGGCGGTAAATAAACCGATCCCCAGCAGGAGGCCCAAGGTGACAATATCACCGGTGCGCAATACATCGTCGTCAGTAAATTCGGGATAAAGCCATTCATAAATGAAGAAAAAATATGCAATCAGCCCGAAATAAACGACGGCAAAAGCAAGCAGGGTAAGCATAATCATCGCGCGAACGATGCGGGAGTTCAGACTATTGGCCATGTGCGTTGTCCAGTCGGTAACCGACACCACGAACACCTACAAGCATGCCATCAGCCCCGGCAGCAGCCAGTTTGCGACGAAGATTGCTTACATGGCTGTCCACTGTTCGATCGAGAGCCTCGCCCTCCGGCAAGCAAGCATCGACCAGTTCCGAGCGCTCGAACACTCGACCTATCCTCAATGCCATAAACGCCAGAATACGAAATTCGGTTCTGGTAAGGCCAAGTGTAACCGCGCCGTCCGCGCTTTCGACCTCGACCCGATAGGCTTGCGGATCGATGGTTAACGGTCCAACGCGCAACATCTGCCCGGTATCGCGGGCGATGGTTCGCCGCAAGACCGCCTTTACGCGTGCGACAACCTCAAGCGGGTTGAACGGCTTAACCACATAATCGTCTGCACCAATGCGTAGTGCTTGTAACTTGTCGAGATCCTCCGCGAGCGCCGTGACCATGATGACGGGCGTATCACCCCGGCGGCGTATCGTAGCAAGCACCTCATAACCGTCCTGCCCCGGCAGCTTGATGTCCAACACCACAAGGTCTGGTCGCAAGCGCTGGTGATGAGCAAGCCCGACAGTGCCATCACCAGCGGTGACCACCCGGAAACCTTCGCGTGACAGATACGTCCCGATAATTTCGGCAATCTCGGGTTCGTCTTCGATGATCAGGATTAAGGCATTGTTCATGACCATATTTTCAATCTTTGGCTTTCGACTCACAAGAATTCAATTGATTGAGGTGCGTTTCATTTCAAGGTTTTTGGCGTCGATACGATAAATTCTCTGTCTTGAAGAATGCACTTCATCACCATGCCGCCGCAACCTCGTCATTAGCGACTGCTGTACTCCCCCCAAGAGCGCGATACAGGGTTGATGCGTTCACGAACTGCGCAAGCCGAACGTCGGCGAGAGCCACTTCAGCGGACCGACGACGTTCCTGTGCATCAAGCCAGATGCGCAGGGTTATCGCGCCTGCCCGATAACGTATCTCGGTCAGCTTCTCTACTCCCTTTGCGGCCTCATAGGCACTATTCAACCGACGTGACTGCTCGGCATAGTTTGAGCGCGCACCCAGCGTATTGGCAACGTCTGCAAACGCATTGAGCAAGGTGGTTCGAAACGTAGAGACAGCCTCTTCATATTGTGTTTGCGAAACCGCAATCGTCAGATTCATGTCCTTCAGGTTCAGGAAGGACAGAACAGTCCCTGCCCCCAGTGTCGCGACCGGGTTGGAGATGAAAGATATGAGCTGATCGCTGCTCGTCCCCAAGCCACCAGTCAACGATATCCCCGGATAGAAGCTGGTCCGCGTCGCATCCACATTCTTCAACGCCCCCTTCAACCGTGCTTCTGCCGCACGAAGATCTGGACGGCGGGCAAGAAGATCAGCAGGTAAACCTGGCGTGATCTCTGGCAACTTCTGCCGTGGCAATCTGTGTAGTTCGGGAACCGGATTTGGCCCACCGTTCAAAAGAACCGTAAGCACATTTCGCAAAACAAGGCGTGCCTGCTGCAACTCGGATACGCGCGCAGCCTGTGTCTCGACTGTCTGTTCAACTTCCCAAAGCTCAAGTTCGGAAACCCCGCCAACAGCCATCTGTTTTCGGACGAGGTCCTGTATTTGCCTTACATAGTCAAGGCTGCTTTCGGCCGACGCAATCGCTTCATTCGCGTGAGCAATACGAAAATAGGTCTCGACGGTCATGCCGATAATTGCAAGGCGAGCCGCCTCATAATCCTCACGTGTTGCCTCGGCCTCAAAGCTCGAACTATCTCGCTGCGCTGCAAGTTTCCCCCATAAGTCAACTTCATAAGAGAGCCCGATTGACGCAGACGAGGATGAGGTTGCAGCGACATTTCCATCGAGAGGCTTTGCTCTGGAACTGTTAAGATTCCCGCTCAATTTCGGGAACAAGGCATTCGCCGCAAGATCAGCTTGCAAGAGCGCTCTGCGCGCCCGAAGGGTCGCGGTGAAAATGTCATTGTTACGAGCGACCACCTCTTGGATCAGCGTGGTGAGTTCCCGATCTCCGAAAGCGATCCACCACTGATCTGTACTTACTTTGGCAGTGTCTGAGGAGATCGGGGCAGACCATGTCGGCCCTTCTGGCAAATCCGGGCGCAGATAGGCTGTAGACTGGCTCGTACAACCGACAAGAACAATAAAAAGACAAGGGATAATCAATCTGACGAAAACCATGACTACTCTCTGGAAAGCGCATCGACCGGATCGAGGCGTGAGGCATTGCGGGCTGGCAGAAAACCGAAAACGAGGCCGATGAGAAGCGCAACCAGACAGGCTGAAAGGATGGCGTCGAAAGAGATGATCATCGGGAACTGGCTGCCCTGTCCACCAAAGGCAATGGCTGCACCAAGTGCCAGCCCAACACCGAGGAAAGAACCCGCAATACAAATCGTGACTGCCTCAATCAGGAATTGAAGCATGATGTCGATACGACGAGCACCGACTGCCATCCGCAGACCTATTTCACGGGTACGCTCGGTGACGGAAACCAGCATGATGTTCATGACGCCAATGCCACCGACGATCAGAGAGATCACCGCGACAGACGAAATCAGCAGCGTCATGGTCTGCGACGTCTTTTCCATGATCCGGCGCAACTGGTCACTATTGAACACGAAGAAGTCCTGCGTACCGTGACGGCGTGTCAGCAGGCCGACGATTGCACGTTCGGCAACGATTGTGTCGACATCGTCAGAGATACGAACAGTCAGCCCGGCAAGGCTTGTTGCCGCCCCAAGCAACCTGCCGGTCACGGCAGTATAGGGAAGGTAGATTTGCAGGGTTTTGCCGGACATCCCGGACCGCTGCGCAACCGTGCCAATGATCACCACCGGCACCCGATCGATCATGATAACCTTGCCAAGCGGAGATTCATCTCCCGGAAAAAGCGTAGATGCGGCTCTTTCCTCGATAACGGCCTCCTGCCGGCGTTCAGCGATACTGTCGGCCGAGAAGCCGGTGCCCAGCACGATTCTGAGGCCGTTTACCCGAAAGTAATCCTCACCAACACCGTCAACATTAGCTGACATGGTCGTGCGACCGAGCCGAATGCGCGTACTCGTCGACACCAGAGGTGTGACGCTGTCGATATAGTTTTGCGCAGACAACACCTCAGCATCGGCCACAACCAGAGAGGTGATGCTTTCGGCACGTTCATCGTCCCAGCCATGTCCGGGAAAAATCGAAAGTGTGCTGGCACCAAGTTCGCTGATCTCGGCAAGCACCCTCTGGCGCGTTCCCTCGCCCAAACCAACGACTGAAACCACGGCAGCAATGCCAATGATGATCCCGAGCATGGTAAGGAATGTGCGAACCCGATGTGCCGCCATGGAGCGCACCGCCATGGGAAAAGCTTCCGCAACCCGTCGATGGAAACCTGCCAGAACACCAACAGAATCTGAGTTTAAAAAGGAAGGTAAAGGCGCATCAACGACCGGTTCGCGGCACCGCTTGTCAGACAGAACAAGGCCGTCACGGATTTCTACAATACGATCGGCGTGGGAGGCGACCTCCATATCATGGGTAACCATAATGACTGTATGGCCGTCCCGATGAAGCTCCTTGAGGATCTCGAGAACAGTTTCACCGCTTTTACTATCCAGCGCACCGGTCGGTTCGTCGGCAAGGATGATACGCCCGCCATTCATAAGCGCGCGCGCAATGGACACGCGCTGCTGCTGACCACCGGAAAGCTGACCTGGACGGTGATCTATACGTTCACCAAGGCCAAGGCGCTCCAGAAGTAAATTTGCCCTCTCTCGTCGGGTCACAGAATCAATGCCTGCATAAACAGCCGGCATCGCCACATTATCGGCCGAGTTGAGCGTGCCTAGCAAATGGTAGCGCTGGAAGATGAAGCCGAAATGCTCTCTTCGCAATGCCGCCAGTTCGTCAGCGCTCAAACCGGCCACACTGTGGCCTCCGACACGGTAATCACCCGCAGTCGGCTGATCGAGGCAGCCAAGAATATTCATAAGCGTCGACTTGCCTGATCCGCTGGCCCCCACAATCGCAACAAGCTCGCCGCTGTCGATACGAAGGTTTATCCCCTTGAGGGCGGAAACCGTCTCTTCGCCGGTTTGAAACAGCCGCGTGACGTTCTCTATTTCCAGTAAAGAGCTCACATCATCTCCATAGCGTTTGCGTTTGCGTTTGAGTCTGACGCCTGACCGTCGGCAGGAATGACAACTTCCTCGCCAATCTCAAGACCATCAATCACTTGCGCTTTGATCCGGTCCGTCAGTCCTACTGAGACAAGGCGTTCTGAAATTTCACCGGAAGAAGAGCGCACTTGAACATGATAGCGACCGTTCTGATCTCGCTCGGTCAGTGCTGACCAGGGCACAAGCGGGACGTCCTCTGCATGCCCCACCACAATGGTTACAAGAGTTGTCATCATTGGGCGCAGTCGGCCATCAGGATTTGGTGTTGTAAATAGTCCGTTGAAATAAACAGCCTGTGCCACCTGCCCACCGGTTGTGGAGGCGGTCGCGGAATCCGTCGCGATCGATGTCGGGGCAGGCGCAATCTGCTCCAATCTGCCAACTGTCGGAAAATGGGTTTCGCCCATGATTGTGAAACGCACCGTCTGACCGGGTTTTACGCGGGTGATATCGGCCTCTGATATCCTTACCTTAACCTGCATCACGTTCAGCTGAGCCAGCACAATGATCGTCGGTACGGCCAGATTGGAGTTCAAGGTTTGGCCAGCCTTGGTCACGACCGCAACCACCACACCATCCATTGGTGCGACAACCTTCGTGTAGCCAAGGTTGGCTTTTGCATTCTCAACCTCCACCGCGGCTTGGGCGATCTGCGCTTCCAATGCCTCAATATCAGCCGCCAGGACATTGAACGCCGCCTCCGCCGTCTCAAGCTCAGCCACAGACGCAGCACGCTGAAGAGCCATACTCTTCTGTCTGTTATAGGCTTGCTCGGCGCGTTTGAATTCAAAGCCGCGGGCCTTGCGCTGGGCCTTGACGTTGGCAAGCGCTGCCTCTGCGATGCGCAGGGCGTATGCCTGCGCTGTCGGATCAATCTCGGCGATCAGGTCCCCGGCCTTGATTTTCTGGCCCAATTCAACGTGTAGCGCTTTCAACTGGCCCGAAACCTGTGCACCAACGCTTACGACCCGGACAGGTTCGAGTTCTCCGTTCGCAAGAACCGTTTCCTCGATCGTGCCGCGCGAGACACGTTCGGTAAGCACAGATGCCTGCGGCTCTTCTTCGAAAACACCACTGGCCGACGCAATTGCGACCAGTGCTACAACAATTATGCCTCCGATGATCAGAGGTCGACCAATGCTATCCAACAGTTTCATTCTTGCTGTTACCAACCGAAGTTTATTTACCAGGGAAAATGCCCATCGCCCCATCAGCTCCACTCTCGCCACGACGTGACTGATATGGCCAACTGTGGACGGGTCCTTTGCAAGATTTAAAAGTTCCCGCGAAGATGATCACTTTCTTCACGCACCATCCCACGCCGCAGTGAAAGTTAGGTCGACGTTGTGTGGAGATCAGGTGGAGACGCGTTTACGCAACCTAGATACAAGCAGAAAGACACACATTTGCAGACACGAATGTCCAAATAGGTCCAAGGCATTCAATTACGAGGGTACAGGGAAGAGCGCTTAAGGATTTGGTATATCGAGGCGTAACCAATTCACAAGGGTCCGGATAACATGATCCGCAGCTAATAGTCTGCGCGTGTAACTGTAACTGAAATACTGAGCTGTTGAGAAACTTGCATTCAGTTTTGAATGCCATCTTCTCAAGCAAAAGTTCTAATCTATGGCAGTCGTCACACGCTGGAAATCACTGATAGCGTCAACTAGTGCGCCATAACCCCGAATTATGACAATTCGGGTAGCTGGTCCGTCAGGTTAATTTCATGTGGGAAGAATGAGAGGCAATGGAGCAGTGAATACGCTCAGTAAACACTGCTCCATAGTAGACCCGGAGGGACTTGAACCCCCAACCAGACCGTTATGAGCGGTCGGCTCTAACCAATTGAGCTACGGGTCCCCAAGACAAAAGTCCGGGTAATGAAAAGACCGCACCAGATGACTGGTGCGGTCCCGAAAACTAGCGATTTTCGGGCCAAGGTCAAGCCCGAACGTCGTCTGAATTCTCAATAATCGAGGAACGAACGCAGTTTGCGCGAGCGCGACGGATGTTTGAGCTTGCGCAGCGCTTTTGCTTCGATCTGACGGATACGTTCACGGGTCACGGAGAACTGCTGACCAACCTCTTCGAGGGTGTGGTCAG
Organism: Thalassospira sp. SM2505; assembly: GCF_054901115.1. Lineage (NCBI taxonomy): Bacteria > Pseudomonadati > Pseudomonadota > Alphaproteobacteria > Rhodospirillales > Thalassospiraceae > Thalassospira > Thalassospira sp. SM2505. Next base: position 1,299,324 of record NZ_CM142731.1, on the reverse strand, counting down.
TGTTCATGCCGATCCCAAAACGCATACGCAGAACACGTTCTTCACGCGGGGTGAGCGATGCCAGAACCCGTGTGGTGGTTTCACGCAGGTTGGCCTGGATCGCAGCATCAAGCGGCTGAACGGCGTTCTTGTCTTCGATGAAGTCGCCAAGATGGCTGTCTTCCTCGTCCCCGATCGGGGTTTCGAGCGAGATCGGCTCCTTGGCGATTTTCAGAACCTTGCGAACCTTTTCAAGCGGCATCTGAAGCTTTTCTGCCAGCTCTTCCGGGGTCGGCTCACGACCGATTTCATGCAGCATCTGACGCGAGGTACGCACCAGCTTGTTGATGGTTTCGATCATGTGAACCGGAATACGGATCGTACGGGCCTGATCGGCGATAGAACGCGTAATGGCCTGACGGATCCACCAGGTCGCATAGGTCGAGAATTTGTACCCGCGGCGGTATTCGAATTTGTCCACCGCCTTCATCAGGCCGATATTGCCTTCCTGAATCAGGTCAAGGAACTGAAGACCACGGTTGGTGTATTTTTTGGCAATCGAGATCACAAGGCGCAGGTTGGCCTCGATCATCTCTTTTTTCGCACGACCGGCTTCGCGTTCGCCCCTGTTCACAACACTGTAAACGCGGCGGAATTCGCTGATCGGAAGGCCGACCTCGGCCGAAACACCACCAACATCTTCGCGCAGTTTGGCGATTTCTTCGGGATAGCGTTCGATAAAGGCTTTCCAGCCCTTGCCCGGAAGACCGGCAACGCGTTCCATCCAGTTCGGGTCAAGTTCATGACCCTGATACTGTTTGACGAAATCCGGACGCTTGATCTTGCAACGATCGGCAAAGCGCAGAAGCTTGCCTTCAAGGCCGAGCAAACGGTTGTTAAGACCCGTCAGGTGGTCAAGAAGCTCTTCGATACGGAAGTTGTTCAGATGAACGTCTTCCATCAGCTCGACCATCTCGTTCTTGAGCTTGGCATAGCGCTTCTCGGTCGCTGCCGGAACCGCTTCACCCTTGTTAAGGGCAACCAGTCGCTGTTCCTGGGCCTTATGGAGCTTTTCATAGGTCTTGGCGATGAGTTCGAATTTCTCAAGAACCTGCTCGGTCAGTTCTTCTTCCATCTTGGAAAGAGAAACGTTGACCTGTTCGTTCTCGTCTTCGTCGTCATCATCATCGCCGCCCTCTTCGCCGTCGGAATCCCCGGACTCTTCGTCGTCCTCGTCTTCCTCTTCTTCTTCGGCGTCATCGCCACCGATCGGCTCGGGGGTTTCGGTTTCGGCTTCTTCGTCCTCGTCGTCATTGGCAGAATCGAAGCTTTCGACATCCGCCTCTGCATCAACTTCTTCTTCCTCGCCTTCCTCGGCAGCGATTTCGGCATCCGGGCCGCCGCCATAGGTTGTTTCAAGGTCGATAACATCACGAAGCAAAAGTTCACCAGCCTGAAGCTGATCATGCCAGTTCACGATGGCACGAATGGTCAGCGGGGATTCACAAATCCCGCCAATCATCATGTCACGGCCGGCCTCGATACGCTTGGCAATGGCGATTTCGCCTTCGCGCGACAGCAGCTCAACACTGCCCATCTCGCGCAGATACATGCGCACCGGATCATCGGTACGGCCGACATCTTCTTCCGAAATATTGCCGCGCGGATCCGAATCCGAATCATCATTGTCGTCGTCATTGTCATCTGCGTCGTCGCCATCGATGACATTGATGCCCATCTCGTTGAGATTGCTCATCACGTCTTCGATCTGCTCTGACGAGAAATGTTCCGACGGCAGAGCCGCGTTCAACTCATCGACCGAGATGTGGCCTTTCTCCTTGCCCTTGGCAATGAGCTTCTTGATGGCCGCTTTATATGTATCGAGAAGAGGTCCGTCTGCGTTTTCAGAAGAGTTCTTTTTCTCTTCAGCGTTCGAAGTCTTAGACGACATCTATTCCCCGTTTCCCGCTGGGTACATTCGTACCGTTGTTGTCCCACGCGCTGTCTTGTCAGCGCAAATCACAAATAGCCCGATCGCCGATCCTGAATGCAGAACACTCAAAGATCAGTCGTCGAGCTTGAACACTTTTTCCCGGCGACGGGCGAGATCCTCACGCCTGTGAGAAAATCTCTCCCATTCTTCCTGACTGGTATCTGCTGCCAACTGTCGGACGGCGTATTTTGCCTCTTCGTCCTCCAGGGAGCTTACAGCCATGGAAAAAACCTGTTTCCAACCCGTTCTGGCCCGTTCGAGCGGCGTTTCGGGCTTGGCGAAAGCGGCGTGCGCAATTACATCCGCACTGACCACCCGCAAAACTGTCTCTGACAGCCCGTCGCGCTCCAAATGGGTCCTGATTGAATCGGAATCAAGTCCAGGATCGTCATCAAGCAGCTTTAAGACGGCCCGACGAAGATTGTCAAGCGCGGAGTCTGCACAACTATAGATTCCAAGCTGTTCACCGATCTCGTCATGCAGGGCAGGATGATTGATCAGTGTCAGCAAAAGAATGGAGTCCTGCAGATCGCGCTTCTTCTGCATCGGAGGTCGCGACATGCCCGGCACTGCTTTCCCGGCCGGACCCAAGAAATGGTCATTTTTCCCGCGTTTGCCACCCCGTGGCAGCTTTTTATTTTGATATCCACCGCCCGAAGCAGCGCGCCCGACGGGCCTGTTTCCGCGCTCACCCTTGAACAGTTTCCAGATCCGGTCATTGAACATCGACTTGTACTGGCCGCGTACGGCCTCATCGGCAATCACCGAAATACGCTGATTGATATCAGCTTCAAGGGCGGCACGCCGTTCCGGGGTATCGATCTTGTGCGCCCCGACATCCATCCGCCAGACCAGCTCGGCCAGCGGAACCGCCTGATCAATGATCTTCTTGAAGCTTTCAAAGCCACCGGGACCTGCCATCAGACTATCGGGATCCTCGCCCTCAGGCAGGATGGAAAACAGCAATGACTTGCCCGGGCGCAGGATCGGAAGGGCGCGCTCGGCTGCACGCACCGCCGCACGTTTCCCGGCTGCATCGCCATCGAGACACAGGACCGGCTCGTTGGTCATTTTCCAAAGCTCGCCGATCTGCTCCTCGGTCACAGCCGTTCCAAGCGGCGCGACAGCCCCCCGGAAACCGGCGCGATGCAGGGCGATCACATCCATATAGCCTTCGGTAACGATGATGGGGGCATCATGGCGCGCTGCCTCGCGCGCCTGCGGCAAACCGTAAAGCAAGCGGCCCTTGTGAAATAGCGGTGTGTCCGGGCTATTGAGGTATTTCGGCTTGGTATCGCCCATCACGCGCCCGCCAAAGGCCACCACCCGGCCACGCCGGTCAAGGATCGGGAACATCACCCGGCCACGGAACCGGTCATAACTTTGCCGACTGTTGTCTTCAGGCTCGATCAGAAGGCCTGCTTCGATCATCAGCCTTTCGTCGATATCCTCGCGCTTGAGCGCTGCTTTCAGGGCCGCACGGTTATCGGGCGCAAAGCCAAGGCGGAAATCGGTAATGGTTTTGTCGTCAAGGCCGCGACGATGGAAGTAATCAAGCCCTTCCTTGCCCTCAGGCATGCGCAACATGCGCTCAAAAAACACACAGGCCGCCTCCATCACCTCATAAAGGGTTTTGGCCTTCTGTTCGCGTTCCTGGGCTTCACGTGACGGCTTGGGCACCTCCATGCCGACCTGATTGGCAAGGACCTCGACCGCCTCGACAAAGGTCAGACCACGGGTATTCATCATGAAACTGATGACATCGCCATGCGCCCCACAGCCAAAGCAGTGATAGAAACCCTTTTGCTCATTGACCGTAAACGATGGGGATTTTTCGGAATGGAACGGACACAGACCGGAATATTCGCGCCCGCGTTTGATCAGCTTCACCGATGAACCGACAATATCTGCCAGTCCTACCCGTGCCCGCAGGTCGTCCAGAAACGACTGGGGAAAGCTCATGATGTCCCGATCCCGTTTATGGTTACGCGTGTGCGCAACCCTGTTGATGGTCTTTGCCCCAGCCCTGCCTTCTTACGGGAACGCCATTATAAATCATGCGCGCGCATGGCAGGCTTTAGGGACGACGAAAGCCGGACGATTTTACACGCCCGGCTTTCAAATTAAATAGGACTGTCTGGATTAACCCAGAAGTTTTTTGGCAACGCCACCTGCTTTGCCGAAATCCATGGTGCCGCTATATTTGTCGCGCAGCGCTGCCATGGTGCGTCCCATGTCTTTCAGACAGGTCGCGCCGATTTCGGTAACAGTTCCACGCACGGCTTCCTCGATTTCAGCATCAGAAAGCTGTGCGGGCAGGAACTTTTCGATCACGCCGATTTCTGCGGCTTCCTGATCAGCAAGTTCCGGGCGGTTGCCCTTGGTGTACATCTCGATGCTTTCACGGCGCTGTTTCACCATTGCCTGAAGCAGATTGATGATGTCGTCATCCGTGATGCCGTCGGTATTGCCCTCGCCCCGTGCAGCGATATCGCGTTCTTTAAGTGCTGCCAGAATAAGGCGCACGGTGGTAACGGAGCAGGCATCCTTGGCAAGGACAGCCTTTTTCAAAGCGTCGTTAAGCTGCGATCGCAGCATGGCTCATCTCTGATTCTGTGGAAGAAAGGACCGAACATACCCCATTACGGCATTCGACGCAAAGAAAACCTTCCCCCGCAAACCGTTGATTTTCCTTGGAAAATAAAAGTTTCGATGGGTTCTTGACAGGACCGGACGACTCCCGTAGACATCCGCCAATTTGCCTACCGGGATTACGATTTGCTTCGCTTCCAGCACGGCCCGCTGTGACATCACAGATGCACAGTCCAACATGCTGGGATCGACTTGGCACGTCCGCATGCCCGGTATGCAGTCAGATTGCAGTCGTTTTTGTCGGCTTGCCTGTATTTATTATATATAAAGACTCCGTGTCTCACCGTGGAAAGATCGAAAGGACATTTGCCAATGTCAGCGCCCACGCACACCCCGCCTCCTGGTGCTTCTGCCGTTCTGGTTCTCGCAGATGGTTCAGTATTTTGGGGACGCGGCGTCGGTGCCCGAGGAGAGGTCGTCGGTGAAGTCTGCTTCAACACCTCTATCACGGGCTATCAGGAAATCATGACCGACCCATCCTACGCGGGTCAGATGATTACCTTTACCTTCCCGCATATCGGCAACGTCGGCACCAACGACGAAGATATTGAAAATGCCAAACCGGTTGCCCTTGGCTGCATCTTGCGCCAGGACATCACCGAGCCTTCCAACTATCGTGCCCGGAAACATTTCAACGAATGGCTTGCCGAACATGGCCGCATCGGGATCGCAGGTGTCGATACCCGTCGCCTGACCAAGCGCATCCGTACCGAAGGTGCTCCCAATGGCGTGATCTGCCATAACCCGGATGGTATCTTTGATATTCCGGCCCTGATTGCCAAGGCAAATGAATGGCCGGGCCTCGAGGGCATGGATCTTGCCAAGGATAACAGCTGCACGACCGGCTATGACTGGGAAGAAACCCTGTGGTCGCGTGAAGGCGGTTACGGCAAGCTTGGCAATGCCAAACACCATGTCGTCGCCATCGATTACGGCGTAAAGCGCAACATCCTGCGCAATCTCGCAAGCCTTGATTGCAAGGTCTCAGTTGTTCCGGCTACCACCTCGGCTGAAGAAATCCTGGCGATGAGCCCGGATGGCATCTTCCTGTCGAACGGTCCTGGTGATCCTGCTGCAACTGGCGAATATGCGGTTCCGACCATTCGCAAGCTGATTGATAGTGGCAAGCCTGTCTTTGGCATCTGCCTTGGTCATCAGATGATGGCGCTCGCCCTTGGTGCGAAGACCAAGAAAATGGATGTCGGCCATCGTGGTGCCAACCACCCGGTCAAGGACACCACCACCGGTGTCGTCGAGATCACCTCGCAGAACCACGGCTTTGTCGTTGACAAGGACAGCCTGCCTGACGATGTCGAAGCAACCCACTTCTCGCTGTTTGACGGGTCGCTTGCGGGTCTGCGCGCCAAAGACAAACCGGCCTTTGCGGTTCAGTACCACCCGGAAGCTTCCCCGGGGCCGCATGACAGCCACTACCTGTTCAAACGTTTCGTTGGTCTGATCGAGGAAGCCAAATCCTGATCTCCGGGTCAGGACACGCTCCAAAGATACGCGATTAACGGACTTAAACGAGGCGGTGCAGCACGTGCGCCCGCCCTGCGAAAAGCGGAAAACGACATGCCGAAACGTACAGATATCAAATCAATCCTCATCATCGGTGCCGGTCCGATTGTCATTGGTCAGGCTTGCGAGTTTGACTATTCCGGTGCCCAGGCCTGCAAGGCCCTTAAGGAAGAGGGCTACCGCGTCATTCTGGTCAACTCGAACCCTGCGACCATCATGACCGACCCCAACCTGGCCGATGCGACCTATATCGAGCCGATCAAACCGGCGATGGTTGCCAAGATCATCGAAAAGGAACGCCCGGACGCGCTTCTGCCGACCATGGGTGGTCAGACCGCATTGAACACGGCACTTGCCCTGTTTAATGACGGCACGCTTGAAAAATACGGCGTCGAGATGATCGGTGCGAAAAAGCACGTCATCGAAAAGGCCGAAGACCGTCAGCTGTTCCGCGATGCCATGGACAAGATCGGTCTTGAAAGTGCACGCTCTGCAATGGTTCGTACTTTCGAAGACGCGGTCAAGGCGCTCGAGATCACCGGCCTTCCGGCCATCATCCGCCCAAGCTTCACCCTTGGTGGTGAAGGTGGCGGTATTGCCTATAACCGTGAAGAATTCGAACAGATCGTCCGCAACGGTCTGGCGATTTCGCCGACCCACGAAGTTCTGATCGAAGAATCTATTCTGGGCTGGAAAGAATATGAGATGGAAGTTGTTCGCGACAACGCGGATAACTGCATCATCATTTGTTCGATCGAAAACGTCGATCCGATGGGCATCCATACCGGTGACTCGATCACCGTTGCCCCGGCGCTGACCCTGACCGATAAAGAATACCAGATCATGCGCGATGCCTCGCTGGCAGTTCTGCGCGAGATCGGTGTTGATACCGGTGGCTCGAACGTTCAGTTCGCCGTAAACCCGGAAGACGGTCGCCTGATCGTTATTGAAATGAACCCGCGCGTGTCGCGTTCCTCCGCACTGGCATCCAAGGCGACCGGTTTCCCGATTGCCAAGATCGCTGCCAAGCTTGCGGTTGGTTACACGCTTGATGAACTTGATAACGACATCACCGGTGTCACCCCGGCATCGTTCGAACCGACCATTGACTATGTCGTCACCAAGATCCCGCGCTTTACCTTTGAAAAGTTCCCGGGTGCGAAGCCGCTTCTCGGTACGGCGATGAAGTCGGTCGGCGAAGCCATGTCAATTGGTGGCAGCTTTGCCGAAAGCCTTCAGAAAGGCCTGCGTTCAATGGAAACCGGCCTGACCGGTCTGAACGAAGTCAAAATCGAAGGCGCCCCGGACAAGGCGGCAATCCGCGCTCAGCTGACCCAGCCGATCCCGTTCCGCATTCTTTATGCGGCACAGGCGTTCCGTCATGGCATGACGCTTGAAGAAATCCAGTCGGCAACCAAGTTCGACCCTTGGTATCTCAAGCAGCTTGAAATGCTGGTCGCCGAAGAAGAAAAAGTCCGCGCCAACGGCATTCCAAGCGACAAGCAGGAATTGCTGCGTCTCAAGAAACTCGGTTTCTCTGACGCCCGTCTGGCCGAGCTGGCAGGCAAGGAAGAAGACGCGGTTCGCGCCGACCGTCAGGCTCTTGGCCTGCGTCCGGTTTACAAGCGCATCGACACCTGTGCTGCCGAATTCCCGTCACGCACCTCGTACATGTATTCCATGTATGAAGGTGACGGCTTCTTCGAACCCGAAAACGAAGCAGAGGTTACTGATCGCAAGAAAGTCATCATTCTTGGTGGCGGCCCGAACCGTATCGGTCAGGGCATCGAGTTCGATTACTGCTGTGTGCACGCGGCCTATGCGCTGCGCGAAGCCGGTATCGAAGCGATTATGGTCAACTGCAACCCGGAAACGGTTTCAACCGACTATGACACCTCGGATCGTCTGTATTTCGAACCGCTGACCGCCGAAGACGTGATCGAGCTCTGCCAGCTTGAACAGTCCAATGGCGAGTTGCTTGGCGTGATCGTTCAGTATGGTGGCCAGACTCCGCTGAAACTTTCGGCTGCTCTGGAAAAGGCCGGTATTCCAATCCTCGGCACCAGCCCCGACAGTATCGACCTTGCCGAGGATCGTGACCGGTTCCAGGCCCTGATCCACAAGCTTGGCCTCAAACAGCCGGCAAACGGCATTGCCCGTTCGGTTGACGAAGCTGTCAAGATCGCCGAAGGCATCGGTTACCCGATCGTGATCCGCCCGTCCTATGTTCTGGGCGGCCGTGCGATGGAAATCGTTCACACCACCGAAGACCTTCTGCGCTACATGCAGGAAGCCGTCCAGGTTTCAGGCAAAAGCCCGGTTCTGATCGACAGCTTCCTTCAGGATGCGATCGAGATCGACGCTGATGCTGTTTCTGACGGCGAAAACGTCTTTGTCGCAGGCATCATGCAGCATATCGAAGAAGCCGGTATCCATTCGGGTGACTCTGCCTGCTCGCTGCCGCCTTACTCGCTTGATGACGCAATGATCGAACGCCTCAAGGCCCAGACGGTTCAGCTTGCCAAGGCACTGAATGTTGTCGGCCTGATGAACGTTCAGTTCGCGATCAAGGATGACACGATCTATCTGATCGAAGTTAACCCGCGTGCTTCGCGTACAGTTCCGTTCGTCGCCAAGGCAACCGGCAACCCGATTGCCAAGATCGGCGCACGCATCATGGCCGGTGAGAAGCTTGGCGATTTTGAAATTGATCACGGTCCGTTCAAACATATCGCAGTCAAGGAAGCAGTCCTTCCGTTCAACCGCTTCCCGGGCGTTGATACCCTGCTTGGCCCGGAAATGCGTTCGACCGGCGAAGTCATGGGTCTTGATACCGATTTCGGTCGTGCCTTTGCCAAGGCACAGATGGCTGCCGGCCATACGCTGCCGCTCGGTGGCAAGGTCTTCATTTCTGTCAAAAACCATGACAAACCGGCCGCTGTTCAACTCGCACGCGACGCGATTGCCCTTGGCTTTGGCGTGGTTGCGACCCATGGCACAGCAGAAGCTCTTGAAAAAGAAGGGCTGGACGTCACCCCGGTCAATAAGGTACAGGAAGGACGTCCCCATATCGTGGACATGATGAAGAACGGCGATATCAACCTGGTATTCAATACCACCGAGAGCAAACAGGCTGTGGTCGACAGTTTCTCGATCCGTCGTACTGCCCTTACCGATGATATTCCGTACTACACCACTGTCGCCGGTGCCCGCGCAACATTGCGCGCCATCGACAACCTGAAACGCGGCGCACTTGAAGTTCGCGCGGTTCAGGAATATCTTGGGGACAAGTACTGAGGTTCTTCACCGAACCCGACTGAACAGTTTAAACCGCCCGGCGGTAAAATGCCGGGCGGTTGATTTTGTAGTATCGACCTCTAATAAGAATAGGCTGTGAGCGCGATGGAAAAAGTACCAATGACCCCGCAAGGGCATCAGCGCCTCGAAGAAGAACTGAAGCATCGCAAGTCCGTCGAACGTCTTGAAATCATCAAGGCAATCGCGGAAGCCCGCGAACATGGTGATCTTTCGGAAAATGCCGAATACCATGCCGCACGCGAACGCCAAAGTTTCTGCGAAGGTCGTATTGCCGAGCTCGAAGATGTCCTGAGCCGTTCCGAAGTTATCGACGTTCCGTCCCTGGCGGGCAGCGTTGTCAAGTTCGGCGCAAAGGTTGATCTTGTCGACGAAGATACCGACGAAGAAACCACCTATCAGGTTGTTGGCCCGATTGAGGCTGACATCAATGCTGGCCGCATTTCAACGACCTCGCCGATTGGGCGTGCGTTGATTGGCAAGTCTGTTGGTGACTCCGTCGAAGTAACCGTCCCGGGCGGCATCAAAAGCTATGAAATTCTGAAGGTCGATTTCTCGTAAATCGGAAACCACCCAGATCAGGAAAACGGTCCGATGCATTTCGGGCCGTTTTTTTATACCGCCAGATCGGCATGAACCGATATCAAACAAAAGGCCGGGCAAATTACTGCCCGGCCTTTGCACGTTGGGACGTCTATCGTAATTGATTATCCGGCTTTTGCCAGACGTTCGAGAACCGCTTCGATATTGCGGTTAAGGTCGGTTGCCTCTGAACCAAGATGATCGGCACTGCCAAGCATTTCGGTTGCGGTCGCACCGGTTTCTTCGGCGATCTGCGACAACTGATGGATCAGATCCGAAAGATCGCGGGTAGCTTCAACCGTAATGCCAAGGCTTTGCGCAATCTCGCGGGTTGCTGACTGCTGCTGTTCCATGGTCGAGGAAATCGTTGCGGCCACTTCGACCATATCACCGATGGTTTCCGATACCCCCTTGACCGCCGACACCGAGTCCCCGGTTGCAGCCTGGATTTCGGCAATCTGCTGGGCGATCTCGTCGGTCGCACGCGCAGTCTGGTTAGCGAGGTTTTTGACCTCGTTGGCAACAACAGCAAAGCCTTTGCCTGCTTCGCCAGCGCGCGCGGCCTCAATGGTTGCGTTCAATGCCAGAAGGTTGGTCTGCGATGCAATATCGGTAATCAGATTGACGACTTCGCCAATCTTTTCTGCCGCATTCGACAGCCATTCAATCCGTTCACTTGCCGTTGTCGAACGATCCACCGCATTGTTGGTGATTTCGCGCGCACGCCCGATCTGACGCGAGATTTCCTCGGCCGATGCATTGATTTCATCGACTGCGGATGCAGCAGACTCAACGTTCTGAGAGGTTTCTTCAGACGCATGAACCGCACCCTTGGATGCTTCACGACCAACACGGGCACGCTCATTCATCACCTGCGCCCGATCTTGCAATTGAACAGACTCCGCGTCCACCGCACTGGCCGATTTTCCGATCATCGCCGAAATCTGGTCAGCCAGTTCGCGCTTGAACTGGTCACGTTCGATCTGGCGCTGTTTGCGAAGTTGCTCATTCTGGGCCAGCAGATCTTCTGCTGCTTTTGCCGCTTCGACCGCTTCGGTACGTGCGGTTTCCGCATTGGCCAGCGTGTTATAAAGGCTTTTGCACGACCAGATCAGAACACCTGCCTCGACAATCACAATTACCGCATGCAGGACAACACGCCAGAACTGCGCCCCCTCGGGGAAAACCCAGTAGGGAACCGCAAAGTTCAAAATCAGGTGATGAAGCGCAATGACCCCCGACACGACAACGATTGTCTTCCAGCACACAAGCGCACCAAGTACGGCAAGGGCAGCAAAGAAATACATATGTATGTCAATCTGCCAGGGATGCCCGCGGAATGCATAGACCAGCACCCCGACTTGCAAGATCATGGCAGACGATACGATAAAGCGTGAAATCTGGGCCTGTTCACCTGCCATGCGATAGATCACAAAAGCGATGACAGCAAACACTGCACTGGCAATGGCCGGAGACACGGCATCGTTGCTGGCAATGTAACCTGCAATACCGCTTAGCGGGATATGCAGTGCCAGGATCACAAACAATGCCCTGAGCGCGTTCGCCCGAATTTCAAGTAACTTTTCCATAAACACATACCCAAACGTCAAAAAGGGTTACTGGTTTCGCCAGAGTCAAAACATACCGAAGCAACCAGCGGAGACAGGGCAAACATCGCGCCGAAATCGTCGGCCTTGGGCACCATGCCATCATCACGAACGACAACAGCCATATGCCCGAAACCACCAAACCTGACCACACGACCACCCGCCGCACCGACCTGTGAGAGGATTTCATCCTCAGACAGGGACAGCGGGAAAACCATACCGACACCCGTCATACCGTCCGACGGACGGTATGACAGCAACACCAGCAACAATACCCCCGCCAGGGCGAACATCATTGTTGGCACAATTCCCGACCATCCGGGTTCTGTTGTGGTCGCTATGTCTCTGGTTTTGTGGAGAGTTTTGAACGCTTCCAACTATTACCCTTATATATAATAACTATCCCATTAGTATAGGTACAAAGGTATGTATGGTTAAACGACAGCCTTTACAAGGATTTTCATCCTTACGTTTAGTGGGGTTATTCTGACAGAATTTAGACCAGATTCCTGCCGAATTTTGAATTAAACATTTTATTTCAAATACTTAATCGACAGTCAAAAACCAGCCACCGAAGAACGCGAACGCCCCTCTTCTGACGCATGCCACCCTTGATGTGAGCGAATGGCATAAACCGCAAACAGGTGGCCTCGGACCTCGTCTGCCGGAAGTGGCCACGGCACGAACTCCGGGCACAAAAAAACCGGTGTCTGATCGACACCGGTTCATGAATCTTCGCGAGACCGTCGGGGCTCAGTCTTCGGCATCTATATCAATCGGAACACCGGGCATGTTTTTAGCAGTTCGGATCGACAGGGCCGACTTCACGTGATTGACGTTTTCAGCAACGGTCAGTTCCGTGGTCAGGAACTTCTGATACTCGTCCCAGCTGTGTGAAACGATCTTGAGCAGAAAATCCATCTCGCCTGCCACCATGTGGCATTCACGAACTTCCGGCCAGTTCGCGGCACGGGATTCAAATGCGCGAAGGTCATGTTCGGCCTGGCTTGCAAGACCGACCATTGCAAACACGGTCACATTGTAACCAAGTGCCTGCGCGTCAACATCGGCATGATAGCCCTGAATAAAGCCGGTTTCTTCGAGTGCGCGCACACGACGCAAACAGGGTGGGGCCGAGATACCTGCACGTCGTGCAAGTTCCACATTGGTCATGCGGCCATCTTCCTGTAGATCGCGCAAAATTCTGCGGTCGATCTTGTCGAGTTTGACCCGTTGCATTTATTCCTCGATTCTGTGCGCGAAAGTTACCCCGATTGAAACAATATTACAGCGAGGCAAGTTGCTGGCAATAATATATTCCGATCAGGAATGCAATCTTGTGCTTGGATGCCGTAACTGAAAATGCAGTAAAATCCGCTTTTTGGCCCCCCTGACCGCCACGAAAACCGGCCTTGTCCGTGTCCTTCAAGGCCATAGCAAAACTACCTGTTTCGACCGTAAAATTTCACCATTCAAAAAACGCCATTTTGCGCAGGCAAAGTTTACGTGAAGCGGTTGCGTCTTGTTCAGACTGCCCATATGTTCGACGGCAGCTTTTATCAATCTCGGACAGATACAAAGAACATGGCCCAGGAACATCAGACCAAAGTCCTTATCATCGGCTCCGGCCCTGCTGGCTACACAGCGGCAATCTATGCCGCACGTGCCAACCTTGAACCCATGATGGTCATGGGCCTTCAGCCGGGCGGGCAGTTGACGATCACCACCGATGTCGAAAACTTCCCGGGCTTTGCCGATGTCATTCAGGGTCCATGGCTGATGGATCAGATGAAGGCACAGGCCGAACATGTCGGCACCAAAATGGTGCATGACCTGATTACCGAAGTCGATTTTTCCAAACGTCCGTTCGTCTGCAAAGGCGACTCCGGCGATACCTATATTGCGCAAACCGTGATCATTTCGACCGGCGCACAGGCGCGCTGGCTTGGTCTTCCGGGCGAAGAGAAATTCAACGGTCGCGGTGTTTCGGCGTGCGCAACCTGTGACGGGTTCTTCTATCGCAACAAACCGGTCACGGTTGTTGGCGGCGGCAACACCGCCGTTGAAGAAGCACTCTATCTTGCCGGGATCTGCTCGAAGGTGACCCTGATCCACCGCCGCGATGAACTGCGCGCCGAAAAGATGCTTCAGGAGCGTCTTCTGAAACACGAAAAGATCGATGTTGTCTGGGACAGTGTTGTTGACGACATTCTGGGCGGCGACGGCCCGATGGATGGCGTCGAGGCGGTTCGCGTCCGCAACATTAAAACCGACGAAGTCACCGACATTCCGGCGGATGGTTTCTTTGTTGCGATTGGTCACGATCCGGCAACCGCAGTTTTCAAAGGCCAGGTCGACATGGATGACGAAAACTATGTTCTGGTAAAGCCGGGCAGTACGGTTACCAACGTACCGGGCGTGTTTGCCGCAGGCGACGTGACCGACAAGGTTTACCGTCAGGCCGTGACCGCGGCTGGCATGGGCTGCATGGCCGCCCTTGAAGCTGAAAAGTTCATCGCTGAACACGAAGCATGATCGGGACGCGAAGCGTGCCCTGACAAATCCGGGACACGCATACGGTCCATGACAAGTGGCTCGGACCGAGATTGGGGGATGCATTTTTGCATCCCCTTTTTTCATGGTTCCAAATTGCTTTGATCCGGCCAATTGCCTGACATTTCACAAAAAACGCCCATATTTGAAAATGAATAATGGGAAAATGCCTGCTTGCAGAAAATGCTGCAGGCCTCATATTGGTTATTAATTGTGCGGTTGGGTCGTTTGTGTGACACGCTTAACAGTGTTGAAACCAAATTACCCATAAAAGAAGAGAAGTATTATCAGGGGACTGGCGCAGAACCGTGCGGCAGTGACATCTAGGAGCGGGTCTATGGACTGGGACAAGCTGCGTGTATTTCACGCTGTTGCGGAAGCCGGAAGCTTCACTCACGCAGGGGAAAACCTTAATCTGAGCCAGTCGGCTGTAAGCCGGCAGATCAGTGCACTTGAAGAAAGTGTGAAGGTTCCGCTCTTTCATCGTCACGCCCGTGGCCTGATCCTGACCGAACAGGGTGAACTTCTATATCGTACTGCGCATGACGTCTTTGCCAAACTATCGATGGCCGAAGCCCGCATTCGGGAATCCAAAGAACGTCCAAGCGGCCCGCTGAAAGTCACCACCACGGTTGCCTTTGGTTCGACCTGGCTGACCCCGCGCATCAATGAATTCCTGGAACGCTACCCGGAAATCGAACTGTCGCTGGTGCTTAATGACGAAGAACTCGATCTTGCCATGCGCGAGGCCGATGTAGCCATCCGTATGCAGCCGCCCCGTCAGGCCGACCTGGTCCAGCGCCAGCTCATGACACTGCGCTATCACGTCTTTGCATCGCCGGAATATATCAAGCAGTACGGCATGCCCAAGACGCCCGAAGATCTCAAGGATCACCGTCTGATCATCTATGGTGCCGATGCGCGCCCGCCAGTTTCAAACGTCAACTGGATGATGGCGACCGCACAGCAATTCAAACCGGACATGCGCCCGATCCTGAAGCTGAACAATATCTACGGGATCTTCCGTGCGACCGAGTCCGGTCTTGGAATTTCGGCCCTGCCAGACTACCTGCTGCCGACCAACAGCAATCTGGTCCGCATTCTGCCGGAACTCGAAGGACCAAGTTTTGACGCCTATTTCGTTTATCCTGAAGAATTGCGTCATTCAAAACGCATTGCCGTATTCCGCGATTTCCTGATTGAGGAAATCTCGAAGGTCAAGGCAAAGGCAGCCGCCGCCGCAACATCGGCCAGCACTGATAAATAACCTGCCCCGCTGCCATATGACATTACCAACGGCCCGGTTTTCCGGGCCGTTTTGTCTTGCGGATGACGCAAACAACTGACGACTCCCCAAAGGACAGCCAATTGCATGGCACCTGCAGCCTGACACAAGCCGAGACGCGCCCGCTTAAGCTGTTTATTCAGTTCACAGTCCTGCATTCCCTGATCCGGCGGGTTCATATAGCCCCCGAGCCCCACAACTTTTAGGCATCATTGCCCAACAAGCTGCAACCCCTAGGCAACCCCAATCAAGAGTTTCATGCAAAAATGCTTGGATAAGCGGTAACAGTCGCGCCCGCATTCACCTGTTTGAAGATGCGTCAGACGCGGGGCACGTCATAATTGCTTAAAATTACTGACATTTTTCTGCCATGCGCTACATGCATGGTTGGTCTGATATTATTCTATTTTAAATTAGAGATAAGCACTCGTATATTTGCATCATAAGTTGTGAGCAAGCGCGAAAGCGAAACCGCTTCAGCTTCCCTGATCTCCGCATGATCCGTCCGTTGGAACGATATCCAACATCGGAATCTTCCCCAAGATTCCCTACGTCTCCCAGACGTAAGCCTCCCTGTTGATCTTTGCCGGTAGCTCCCCCCCTGCTACCGGCTTTTTTTTTGCTCCTGCACAACAAAATCTCCCGGTTCCTGCTCATTTCTCAAGCAAGCAACACGATTAAACCAAATATTTCTGTTTTTTATCAATATGTTAGATGACAACAACGCCTCGCCCAACATTTATGCAGATTTTGCATGGCTGAAAGAGCAATTTGGCAGTGGTCTTTCCCGGCAAAAACGCTATCTTTCCTCTCGAACCGCAGCGGTACACACCGCACCGCGGTACAGAGTTTTCTCCCTGACCGAATTTTCGGTCTTAGCCGGACGCCCTGTCCGGCTTACCCAGGGCCCTGCGAAGGGTCCTACGTCTCCCAGACGTGAAGCCTCCCTGATAAACTTGCCGGGCACATTTGTTGCCCGGCTTTTTTTTGCCTTTTTCATGCCTCCTAAAAAATTACTTGCTGCACCAAGATGCAGGCAAACGCATCCCCCGATCACCGGAAGATGACGCCCTTTGGCAAGATCGCTGGTTCAAGAGCCATGCGAAGTGATACGGTGGAATGCAAACCAGCCACCGAAACCGGGAACCCACGCACAATGAGAAGCACACTTGGCGCATTCCTGTTTGGCAAGAAAACCCACAGCCACCTGCCCGAACGTGTTCAGGCCGCAATCGACAAGCAACAGCACGAAAGCGAAAAACTGATCGGCTGGGTTCAGTTGCTACTCGTGACCATCTTTGCCAGTCTCTATGCCATCTCGCCAAGTGCCACCATGAGCAACGGCATTCACCCCGTTCCCTGGGCTTTGGGTCTTTATTATCTGTTCACGCTTAAACGGCTTGCCCTGGCCTATCGCAATGCCCTGACCGACTGGTTCCTGACTTTATCGGTGATTGCCGATATCGGGCTTTTGATGGTCCTGATCTGGAGTTTCCATATCCAGTACATGCAGCCCGCGAGCTTCTATCTCAAAGCACCGACGATGATGTATGTCTTTATC
The DNA here is from genome assembly GCF_054901115.1 of Thalassospira sp. SM2505. Lineage (NCBI taxonomy): Bacteria > Pseudomonadati > Pseudomonadota > Alphaproteobacteria > Rhodospirillales > Thalassospiraceae > Thalassospira > Thalassospira sp. SM2505. The sequence continues at coordinate 1,282,276 of NZ_CM142731.1, read as the reverse complement.
TTCATCTCGTTGCGCAGTTTGCGCTTTGATCCGCGCTACATTCTGATTGCCGGCGCAACTGCGGCAATTGGGTGGCTTGCTCTTGCCACCTATGCGGTCTGGAGCGAGGGCGGCAAAGCCATGATCACCCGTGACTATGTGATGTATCTAACGTCAAACTCGATCCTGATCGGGGCCGAGATCGACAAGATCATCGCAATCCTTCTGGTGTCCCTTGTGCTGGCAATTGCCGTGATGCGCGCCAAACGATCCTTTATCCGGGCCGTCACCGATGAAATCGCCGCACGCGATCTGTCACGCTTTGTCTCCCCCGAAATAGCGGATCGCATCACCCATGCAGATCAGCAAATCAAGCCCGGCGACGGTGAAGCAGTTACCGCCACGGTGATGTTTACCGATATTGAGGGATTCTCGTCGATAGCCGAAAAGCTGACGCCAAAAGAACTGGCAACCATGCTCAACGAATATTTCACCGAGATTAATGCGGTGATCTCTCATTTTGGCGGCGTCATCACCCAGTTTGAAGGCGACGCCATGCTGATCACCTTCAACGCCGTCACGCCCGACCCCGATCACGCCCTTAATGCCGTGCGCACAGCATTGGCCATTCAGGACATATCCGAAAGCCGGGTCTATTCATTCGGCGGCAAGATCAAAACCCGGTGCGGGATCAATACCGGCGAAATCATTATTGGTGCGGTCGGTTCGGAAAGCCGCCTGACGTTCACCGTGCATGGCGATGCCGTCAATGTGGCATCGCGTCTTGAAAACATGAACAAGCAGTATGGAAGCTATATCCTTGCGACCGAGACGACCATGCACACATGTGGCGATCATGCCGACATTCCGGAATGGATTTATCGGGGCGAGGCCACTTTGCGTGGACGCGAAAAGCCAACCCGCCTGTTTGGCATCGCTCCTCCCGGTCCTTTGCCCTCCCTTGCGTCCGATACGTCCAATACACGCGATGGGCAAAGTACCCGCAGCGCCTGAGCAAATTGCGCGCAGCACAAAGGTTTGATGCCTTCAACATCCTGTCTCGGACAAGGCGATGTCCAAATGTCCGTATCCGAACAAAAAAAACCCGGGGAGCTTGGGGCTCACCCGGGCTTTGGGGACAGATGGTCTTGGGGAGACCGATCGGAAGCGTTGCCTTGCCCGTGGGGTCAGAACGTTACGGGGGAAGAAACGTTCAACCGGGCCCCGATGCGTCGTGAGGGAGTGCACTGCATCGATGTTTGCGCTTCCGATAATTAGAAATTTGCCATGTAATTGGGGCCGAAAAATCCGTGCTTGATGACCATTTGCGGGCAAATTGGGGCAATTACGGCAACCCCCATTGCCCTGATCCCGAAACAAAAAAAAGGGGCGGGATATACCCGCCCCAACTTATTCGGGGTCATTACGGTCTTGGGGAGACCATGTCAGTCGCGGCATTTCAGGTGGGGGAACGAACCTGAAAACAACCGGCCGAGCCTTGTGAGGGGGGACAGATTTGACTGGCCATATCCTCGACTGACAATGAAGAATATGACTTGTAAACAAGGCGGGAAAACAGGCCTGATTAGGCCATTTCGGGGCGAATTGTGTTTAAACCAAGGCACATTCACACCAACCCCTTGATACTATTGACCCCAGCCCTGATCTATTTATGGGGTGTACCGGGCAACCATCATCGCGCCAATCTGTTCCGCGTGGCGCTGGCCCGTTTGAAACAGCCTTGTTCCAGGGCACAGTCGCATCCCGTCACAGAATGACAACCCGGACAAAACCGGGCATCCGAAACGTCCAGACCGGCGGCCCGACGCCGCAGCAACGTGGAACCGATGCCATCTTCATCCGGCTCCATGGGATATCGGTCTTCTTGATCAAGGAGATATCAATGCCCGATACTGCCCGTTCGACATCATCATCCCACCCGCATCCGCCGCGCGTGGCCGCATTGATCGGCCCCTATTCCAGCGGCAAGACATCCTTGCTTGAAAGTTTGCTCTGCGCCACCGGGCGCATCCACCGCAAGGGAACCATTCGTGATCACAACACTGTTGGCGACAACAATCCGCAATCCCGAACCCGCGAAATGAGCACCGAACTGACCTGCGTACAGACAAGCTATCTGGGCGAGGAATGGCATTTCATCGATTGTCCCGGTTCGGTTGATTTTGCCCAAGATGCCCGCGAAGCCGCCATGATCTGCGATGTTGCCATTGTGGTGATCGATTGCGACCCCGGCCGGGTCATGACGGTGGCCCCGATCCTGAAATTTCTTGATCGCAACCGCATTCCACATCTGGTCTTCATCAACAAAACCGATCATGCAGGCATCCGCCTGCGCGACAATATTGACGCCCTGCAATCGATCTCTGAACGTCCGCTGGTCCTGCGCGAAATCCCGATCCGCGAAGCAGATGGAAATGATGAAACCATCACCGGCTTTGTCGATATTGTTTCCGAACGCGCCTATCAATATCTCGAAGGTCAGCCATCCAAGCTGATCACCATGCCTTCAAACCTCAAATCCCGCGAAGGCGAAGCCCGCGAGGGACTGCTGGAAACACTGGCCGATTTTGATGACAACCTGCTTGAACAAATTCTCGAAGATCAAACACCGGCGCCGGATACCATCTATGACAATCTCCAACAGGATCTGGCCAAGGATCTGATCGTACCGGTCTTTTTTGGATCTGCCGAACAGGATCACGGTATTGTCCGCCTTCTCAAGGCACTCCGTCACGAGGCCCCGTCATCAGACGTATGCGCCCATCGCCTGGGCATTGATCCCGAAGATAGCCAGACTGTTCTGCAAGTCTTCAAAACCGTCCACCTGTCACATGCCGGACGGTTTTGTTTTGCCCGTGTTCTTTCGGGACAGGTTAAAAACGGTGATGTCTTTGGCGGCGACAAGGTCTCTGGCCTCTGTTCTGTCATTGCTGACAAACACGAAAAGCTTGAACGTGGTGTCACGGGCGCAATTGTCGGCCTGCCGCGGACCGAACATTTGCGGACCGGAACCCTGATCGGCACCGATGGCCTTATGGATAATCTGTGGCCCGATCCCCTGCCCCCGCTTTATGAAACCGGGCTTGAAGTCACCAAGCCCGGCGATGATGTCAAACTGACCGAGGCCCTTCGCCATCTTTGCGAACAGGACCGATCCCTTGGCTTTGGCCATCATGAAAGCACCGGTCAGTTGATCCTGTCCGGACAGGGCGATATCCACCTGCAATGTGCCCTGGCCCAGTTGCGCGATCACTATCATCTGGAAATTGCCACAACCCCGGTTCTGACCGGGTATCAGGAAACCATCCGCAGACCGTCATCTGCACGCGGGCGCTATAAAAAGCAAACCGGCGGCCACGGACAATTCGGTGATGCGGCTATTGAATTGCGACCACAGGGCCGCGGGGACGGTTTTGAATTTTCCGAACATATCGTCGGCGGTGCCATTCCCCGACAATATATCTCGGCCGTTGAAAAAGGTGTCCGCGACGGATTGCGGTCAGGTTCACTTGGCTTCCCGGTCGTCGATGTCGCCGTCAAGCTGGTCGACGGGTCCTTCCATGCGGTCGACAGTTCCGATCAGGCCTTCCAGATGGCCGGTCGCATCGCCATTACCGAGGCCCTTAAAGTTGCCGGTCCGGTCCTGCTGGAACCGGTCGATCATTGTACGATTTCAATCCCGTCTGATTTCACCTCCAAGGCCCAGCGTCTGGTCAGTACCCGGCGCGGGCAAATACTGGGCTTTAACGCCAAGGATGGCTGGCAGGGCTGGGACGAAATCGAGGTGCAAATGCCAACCTCGGAAACCGCCGATATGGTGACGGAATTACGGTCCCTGACACAGGGAACCGGTTTCTTCACACGCCGTTATTCCCATATGCAGGAACTGACCGGAAAACAGGCTGACATGGTCGTATCCCAACATGCGATTGACGGGAAATAGGAGGCATCATCGGCAAATGCGATAACCACAGTTCTTGTAATAGAATTGATCTATTGCAAATCATTAAACTATTGATTGGCGTAAATTTTCGTCGTGTTTCATAGTCTTTCCAAACAGAGAGACACAGTAAACCTTCGGGGGCTCCCCACCCCTGACGAAAGGAGCTAGCAAATGCAGATTGATATCGGAATTAACGAAACGAACCGCACTGCGATCGCCGACGGCCTTGGCCGCGTTCTGGCTGATTCCTATGCACTGTATCTCAAGACGCATAACTTCCACTGGAATGTCACCGGCCCGATGTTCCAGACCCTGCACACCATGCTCGAAGAACAATATACCGAGCTTTCCACCGCAATTGACGAAATCGCCGAACGTATCCGTTCGCTTGGTGCCTTTGCCCCGGCCAGTTTCTCGGCCTATGCCGAACTTTCCTCGATCGAGGAGGAAAAAGGCGTCCCGGCAGCCAAGGATATGATCCGTCAACTGGTGACAGGGCATGAAACCGTAATCAAAACTGCCCGTTCACTTTATCCGATCTGCGACAGTTCCGACGATGATGCCACCGCAGACCTTCTGACCACGCGCATCCAGGTCCACGAAAAAACCGCATGGATGCTGCGCTCCCTGCTTGAAGGCTGATCATCGCGATCATCACGATATCGAACAAAAAAAACGGCCCGGAAGTCCCGGGCCGTTTTGCGTGCAAAGACATCATGTCGTCACGCACAAAGAGGTAACCGGCAAAGGAGCTAACCGGTTACCTGAATCTGTTCCTAGTTCTGATTGCTGTATTTGGCGATTGCCTTGCGGGCGGCTTCTACGATGGCTGCACCATCGACACCCTTGTCGTTCATTTCGGCAACCCAGCGATCAATGACTTCGTCTGATTTGCCTTCGAACTTCGCGGTTTCTTCCGCTGACAGGCGGATGACTTCACCCGACTTGGCAAAGATATCAGCCCCGCGCGGTTCAATCGCGTCCCATGCATCACCAATTTCCTTGGCGATATGCGTCCCCGAATTGTCATCAATGACTTTCTTCAGATCGTCGGGAAGAGCTTCATAGCGATCCTTGTTCATGGCAAACATGAAGACAAGGGTTCCGAAACGCACACCGTCTGTACCCTCAATCGAATATTTCGTCATATCCTGAATTTTGAAAGGAATGGCGACCTCATAAGGGATCAGCGCACCGTCGACCACCCCAAGCGACAAGGCTTGCGGCAAATCGGGTACTGGCATGCTGACAGGCTGCGCACCCCAGCTTTCAAGCATCCATGCACCCGTACGCGACGGCGCACGAAGCTTCATGCCCTTTACATCTGCAAGGCTCTGGATGTTTTTCTCGGTGGTAAAGATCGCCTGCCCGGTGTGTGTGTGAATCAACAACGGTTTGATATCCGCGAAATCCTGGGACAGGTAGTCCTGATAGATTTCCTGGATAGCCATATTGGTGACCGCGGCACTACCGGTATGCACAAATGGCAGCTCAAAAACTTCGCTGCGGGGATAAACACCCGGCGTATAGCCAAGTGCACTCCAGCCAAGATCGACAGCACCGTCGCGAATATGACTGTAAAGTTCGGTCGGCTTGCCACCCAGTGACATGGCCGGATAGATCTCGATCTTGATCCGGCCATCGGATTGTTCTTCGATCCGTTTTGCCCATGGCTCAAGGAACTGGGTTTGTGCCGTTGATTTCGGCCCCAGCACATGTTCAAGGACAAAGGTGAATTCCGGTTCAGCCTGTGCAGATAGCGCACTGGCCAGACAGCCGGCAGCAACAGCTGCCGAAACAAACAGGCGTTTTAACATGATCAACCTCAGACGTTTTCCCTGAAAATCACCCAGCATCCCGCCCGCTTGACACGGTTTTGGTGCGATAAAAATGATGCTGGGCTACTTCTCTCTTGTTTGAACAGGCGCATTCGAGACCTGTTCCTCTTTCTTTAGCAGCTAGGCATTGGCAGCAAGTGCCCGCTCGATCAGGCGCCGCGCACGCACGCCACCTGCATCGATGTTAAAGTTCAAAAGCTTGCGCTCCGGGTGGCGCAACAGATTGGCCTGCTGACCTTCCACCACTTCAAGATCCTCATAAAAGACCTTTGCCTGCGCATCCTTGATGTTTTCCGTCAGCCCATGGTCGTGCGTGTCGAAATTGCGCACCATGCCCCAATAGTAACGGCACGTGGTCTCGGTTTCCGGGGTCATGCAGTTGACAACAATCCCGGTAACCCCCTTTGACCGGTCTCCCTGCTGCGCGCCGGTCCCGGCAAGCGCAACCCCGACATCGATCATAACGTTCGATGGCAGCGTAAAGTTACAGATCTGCCAGCGATCACAGATTTCCTTGGATTTGAGATTGTTTGCCCAGAAGGGCGGCGGCACGATGTTTTCCATCCAGCGTTCGACCGTCACACTGGTATCATCCGAGCGCGTGGTCGGCAGACTTTCGGTGATTTCCAGCTGACCGATGCTTGACGGATGCACATATGTCTCGTGGCTAAGATCCATCAGGTTGTCGACCAGCAGCTCGTACCCGCATTTGACGTCATAGGTGCCGCCGTCAAACACCCATCCTTCTTCGGAAGCATGCGGAATTTCCGGCACAAGTGCTTCGTCGGCTTTTTCCTTGTCACCGATCCAGACCCAGACGAACCGGTCCTTCTCAACAACGGGATAGGCGCGCACACAAGCTTCCGGATGAATGCTCTGCTGGTTGGGCATGTGAACACATGCACCTTCGCCATCAAATTCAAGCCCGTGATAGCGGCAGACAAGCCGGTCACCTTCGACATAGCCCTGGCTCAGCGGCAACAACCGATGCGGACAGCTGTCTTCAAGCGCGACCAGTGAACGGTCGGCACGGCGATACAGGACGATATTTTCATTGCAGATCGTACGCGCGACAGGCTTGCGACCGATTTCGCCATCCCATCCCGCCACGTACCAGAAGTTACGCAGGAACATTTTTCTCTCCCTTGGCATAAAGCCGGATCGACTACTCTCAGGTAGATTTTTATCCACCCGTCATTTTGTTATAGTTCCAAAAGTAATCAAATTGGATCCAATTTGGCAAGACGCTTTTTTGCCAAACCGATCTGAACTATGATCGTCGACCAATCACAAAGATGGAAAGCGGCATGACCAAACACGGCCAGAGAGTCCTGATCACATTGCGAAAAATGATCGCCAACGGGGAACTCCCTCCGGGTGAACGCGTCGCGGAAATCCCGATTGCCGAACGTCTTGGCGTATCCCGAACACCGGTCCGGATCGCCTTTCGAACCCTCGAACAAGAAGGCCTGCTACGCAAGGGTGACCGGCGCGGATACACCGTGCGAGCCATCACCCCGACCGAGATCGCAGACGCCATCGAGGTTCGCGGCGTACTGGAAGGACTGGCCGCCCGACTTGCGACCGAACGCGGGATATCCCCACAGGCACGCAACTGCCTTCTGGACTGCCTGACAACCGGAGACGCCCTGTTTTCCAAGGGATATCTGACTGATGAAGACATGGAAAACTATCATGACTTCAATATGCGCTTTCACAACACCATCATCGAATCAAGCCGCAACAATGCCATTGAGGATGCCCTTTCGCGCAACGATCACCTGCCCTTTGCATCAGTATCATCCATCGCATTCAACCGTGATGACATGACCGGTGAATTCCGCCGTTTCAATTTCAGCCACATGCAACATCACATCATTTTTGATGCAATCGACAACGGTCAGGGCGCACGCGCCGAATCCCTGATGCGGGAACATGCGAACGCGGCCCTGCGCTATACAAACATTCTCGGCCCGACCCAGGGCATGCCCGAAAATTTCACCGTGATCGAGCGTGAAGACTGAAGGCCGCCCCGGACGATTTTCATCCACCTGCCGCACAGCATTTGACAAAATTGGATCCAATTGGTCTAATCTGGATCCAATGACATCTGCCAACAATCACACCCGAAACAGAATTCGGGGATCAGGGAAGGAAAATCGCCATGCCAAAAGCCGTCATTCAACAGATCCATGACCTGACAAACCGCACACGCGGCTTTGATCTTGTCCCTGCGGATAACTCTGTAACCTTGCCTCCCTGTTCTCCGGGTGCACATATCAAGGTCAGCGTTACTGACGAAACTGGCAAACAAGCCAAACGGTCCTATTCCGTCATCAATCCCGGTCAAAGCGATCTTTATCGCATTGCCGTCCTTCGCGAGGATAATGGCGAAGGCGGATCGCGTTTCATGCATGAAACACTCGAAGTCGGTAACATCATCGAAATAGACGAACCGCAAAATGACTTCCCGCTTGATCCGGATGCGACCGAAACAATCCTGATTGCAGGCGGTATCGGCATCACCCCCATTCTGTCGATGGCCAAACAGCTGCAACAGGACGGGGCGAACTTCACCCTTCATTACAGCAGCCGAAACCATCATGACATGGCACTCATGTCGGAGGTACTCGACTGCGCCGAGGGTCGTTGCAGCCTTTATTTCGATGGCGGGGACGCGACGCGTGGCATGCCACTTTCCGCCCTTCTGGGGACCCCGGGGGCAAACAGGCATGTCTATGTTTGCGGTCCGGGTGGATTGATTGACGCAGTCCTTGAAACAGCCCGCCGCAATCGCTGGGCCCCGGATAACGTCCATTACGAACGTTTCACCACTCCGTCAGCACAGCTTGACGATACCGGCTTCGAAGTGCACCTCGCCCAAAGCGGCAAAGTCTTTGACGTCCCGGTTGGGAAATCCATTCTGGACGTTCTGATCGACGAGGGGATCGATCCGCTTTACGACTGTAAAAAAGGCAATTGCGGTATCTGCACCTCGGTGGTGTTGTCCCATGATGGTGATCTGTCCCATCGTGACGCCTATCTGAGTGACAGCCAGAAAGCACAGAACGATCAGATGTGCATTTGCGTATCCCGCATGCAAAGCAGCGGACGTCTCAGTCTTGATCTCTGACCTTTGATACATGCTATCTGCAACAAAAAAGGCCCGGCAATGCCGGGCCTTTTCGCATGACTTGACCTAGCCAAACAAAGGATCAATCTGACGCGCAGCATTCAGTACCTGCTTGTCATGACCATGTGGGGCCGCAACCATCAAGGCAGCCGGGACTGTTTCACCGTCAATATGGACCGGGATCGAAATTGCGCAGGCATCGACAAGATTGAGATAGCCGGTATTACGCAACATCAGGGCATTGAGATTGTCAAAATCGGCTTCAACCTCGGCAATCTTTGGTGCCATCATCGGCAAGGTCGGTGCAATCATCACATCAACATCGGCCATCGCCGCATTGAACATCGAAACCACATCTACCCGTTTGGCATAGGCCGCAATCATATCGTCCTTTGACAGGGTATCGGCAAATTTCAGACGGGCCAGAACGCGCGGATCACCGACCGTTTCAAGTTTGTCAAAATCGCCGGAATAGATCGCGTGCGCCTCAAATGACACCAGCATCTTGTTTAAGATCGCGTTTTCAGCAATGAAACCAAGCTCAATCTCGACCAGTTCGTGCCCGGCTGCTTTCAACTGCGCGCAGATGGTTGCAAAATCGGCCTTGACCCGACCATCCAGCCCGTCGACAAAACCGCTGGTCGGCACACCAATGCGAAGTGGTGACGGATCAACATGCTCAAGCGCCTCACCCGTCATGACCTCGAACACGGCAATCGCGGTATCAAGATCACGGGCAAGCGGGCCCGGGGTATCAAAGCTTTTGGCAAGCGGATGAATGCCCTTGCCCGAAACACCAAGACGGCTTGGCTTGAAGCCATAAAGGCCATTGATCGCAGACGGAATACGGATTGATCCGCCGGTATCGGTGCCAAGGGCAAAATCAACCAGACCATGGGCCACAGTCAAACCACCTCCGGATGTCGAACCACCGGGAATACCTTCGGCATCAAAGATATTGCCCGGCGTCCCGTAATGCGGGTTAAGCCCCACACCGGAATAGGCAAATTCGCTAAGCGTCGTGCGACCAAACGGGATCGCACCGGCTTCCTTTACCAGACGCACGATGTCGCAATCTGCATCTGCCGGGGTGCGATCCAAAAGAAGCTTTGACGCCGCTGTAGTGGCTATGGCTGCTTCATCATACAGGTCCTTGATCGAAACCAGCATCCCGGCAAGCGGCAAGCCCGGATTGGCAGCAGACAGTTCTTCGGCCTTTGCCGCAGCGGCCAGAATCCGGTCCGGGTCAAATTCCGTAAAGATTTGCCCCTTCAGATCACCAAGCTCATTGACCTTGTCGATTGCTGCTTGTGCCTTGTCGATCATCGCGCCCATCTGGCTGCCTCATCCTTCTTTTATCGTTTTGTTTCAGGCGGAAACTGGCTCAGGCAATTTCCGGAAGTTCATTAATGGCATAAGAATGCTCGATCGTGCGACCAAGAACCGGATCATGCAATGCCATTTTGAAACACTTTGCCGGACGTACGCCGCCTTTGGCACCAAGCGTGCCGCACAGCATCACCGATGCCTTGCCTGCCGGGGCGGATGACATCAGGCCGGAACCGTCAATCAGGTCGCTTAGCGGGCGGATCGAGGCAATTGTTCCTTCCTGATAAAGCACCCAGTCATCGCCATCCTGCTCGGAAATCCAGGACCGCATTTCAATCTGTTCGATGTGATCGGCGACCTCGTCAAAACACCAGATTTCTTTTGCCACCGGCTTTTCACAAATCTGCTTGGACAGGGCAACCGAGTGTGCCTCAAGTTCACGGTCGGTATGGTCGGATGCCAGTCCAAGATAAAGCACGCCATCGCTTGCAATCAGGAACGGTTCGATCTCGCCCGATGTGCCTTTGCCGACAACTTCGATACGGTCTTGCTGGGTCACCATGCCCGATGCCGTGCGGTAGTAAAGCGGCACGCTTGACGGCGGCTTCACACCGATTGCTGCAAGTTCATCAATATGATGCTGAATGGCATGGGCATCGCGACCGGTCCATCCGGCAACAGTGCAATGGGCGATATCAAAGGCGATCTCTTTGCCCGAAAGGGTAAAATTCATCTGCATTTTTGTAATCCGGGTTCATTTGTTTGGGGTCATCCGCCGGGCTGGGGAAGCCGGGACCGGACGTGGAGCAGGAATACGAACCGGCTTTCCCGGCTCGTATTCCGCCTCAATCATTCGAGGAACTAAGACCTGCCTGCTCAGAGATATTCAGGCAGGAAAAGCGCAAGGTCGGGCAGGAAAATCAGACCGATGATCATCGCCACCATCACCAGAACAAACGGGATGGTTCCAAGCATGACCTCGGACAGGCGTCCGTTCTTGCGTGCACCCTGCACGACATACAGGTTCAATCCGACAGGCGGGGTGATCAGAGCCATCTCGATCAGAACAATCAGCAAGATGCCAAACCAGACCTTGTCGAACCCCATGCCAACCATGATCGGCACAATAATCGGAATGGTCGCCACCATCAGCGACAGGGTTTCAATGAAGAAGCCCAGCACGATGTAAAGTGCGATCACCACCAAAAGCGTTCCCATCGGGCTCAGGTTGAGACCAACCAGAAGCTCCTTGAGCTCACGGCCCATACCGGCTGCGGTCAGGGTGAAGTTCAGGAAATAGGCCCCGATAATCACCAGCATGATCATCGCGGTAATCCGCACCGTGCCAAGCAGGCACAGCTTGATCATGTCGTTGGAAACACCCTTGTTGAAACCGGCAATCAGAAGCGCAATTGCAACGCCGACCGCTGCGGATTCCGTAGGGGTCGCCCAACCGGCATAGATCGATCCGATCACCACAAAGAACAGCACCAGAATAGGCAGCAAATGCTTCAGGCTGACGATCCGTTCCGACCAGGTAAAGGACCGGCTCTGCCCGCCAAGCGACGGTTTGACTTTGCAAAGGGCCGCTGTCACCAGCATGAAGGCCACGGCCATCACAAGCCCCGGGACCAGACCGGCAAGGAACAGTTGCGGGATCGATGTTTCGGTCAAAAATCCATAGACGATAAGATTGATCGACGGCGGGATCATGATGCCCAATGTACCGCCCGCTGCGATCGCACCGGAAAACAGTTTGGGATCATATCCAAGCTTTTCGGCCTGTGGCATCGCCACCGTGGCAACGGTCGCCGCCGTTGCGACCGACGATCCCGACGTTGCCGAGAACATGGTCGCCGTTCCGATATTGGCATGGATCAGACCACCGGGCAGCCATGAGAACCACTTATCAAGGGCCTCATAGGTCTCCGTGGCAATTCCGCCGCGCACCAGAATTTCACCCAGCAACACAAAGAACGGAATGGCAATCAGGGTCGATGAATTGGACGACGACCAGACAACCTGCCCAAGCCCGCGCAACAGCGGGAACGGGGTAAAGAACTGATCAACACCGATCCCCAGAAGGAACAAAACAATCCCGACCGGGATCGAAAGGGCCAAAAGCCCCAGCAAGGATGCTGTAACAGCGAAAATCATGCTTCCAGCTCCAGTTCAGAGCGGGCACCAACAAGCGTATCAGCCTGTTCAAGATCGCGTCGCATCAAAAGAATAAGGGTCAGGATCACCAGCGCACAGGAACAGACGGCAAACCACAACCAGCCCGAAAACCAGATGGCTTGCGGAATCCACAGCGGCGTCTCAAGCGGGGTATTGGCAGTCGAACCACGCTGGATGGTTTTCGACAATACCGGCCAGCATTGAATGGCGACAACAGACGCCACACCAGCCAGGGCAACAATCGACAAAAGATCCAGAAACGCTTTGCCACGTTCCTGCAATTTCAGTCGAATAAGGTCAATCCTGACATGGGCCAGCTCGGTCAGGGCAAATGACAGCCCCCAGCTGGCAACACCCGCCATGACGTAACCAGAAATTTCTTCCGATCCGCCAAGGGAAATGCCGACTTCACGCAGCAAAATCTCGGCGATGATCAGGGCCACGCTGCCCATCAGAACAAGTCCGACGAGCAGCGCGATAATGCGGTTCGTGCGGCGGATGGCCGCAATCAGTTTTTGGGTCACGATCTTGGTCTCCGCCATACACTACTGATTAGTTAAGCGGTACGGTAACACCGACGGTCGCACCGACGCTATCGTTCCAGCGTTTGACCCAGTCATTGCCAGCGCGCTCTGCCCACTCCGGAAGAACGGTGGTGGTCAGGATTTCCTTGGCTTTGGCAACATCAGCTTCGGAAACTTCGACCAGCTTCATATTCGCTGGTTCACCTGCCGGGCAGGTGCCATTGCCGGTCAGGCAGGCAACATCGTTTTTAAGCGCATCTGCCGCAGATGCCCAAGCCGGTGCTTCGAACTTGGTTTTGACTTCATCCATGATGAATTTCTGCTGATCGGCACTCAGGCTGTTCCACTTGTCCATGTTCATCGCGGTCACAACCGGATCCCAGCCACCGAGCGGAATGGTCATCAGGTGATCGGAAACTTCCCACCAGCCTGCGCTATAGCCCGAACCGGCGCCGGTAACGGCACAATCAATCACGCCGCGCTCCAGACCACCCGGAACTTCCGAGAAAGCAACGTTAACACCGGTCGCACCCAGTGCTTCAAGGAACTTGGTGGTCATACGGCCCGAACCACGGACTTTCTTGCCTTCAAGATCGGCAAGTGTGTTGACTTCACCAGCACAGAAAACGACCTGCGGCGGGTACGGTGCAACGGCCAGAACCTTGGCATTGAAACGTTCCGCAAAGATATCATCAACCATCGGACGGGCTGCTTCGACCATTGCCTTTGCCTCGGCTGCGGTGTTTGCGACCAGCGGCACGTCAAGGCCTTCAAGTTCCGGTGCATCGCCAACCGCATAATCGCCAACGGTCATGGCAACATCAAAAACGCCATCGCTGAGGATACGGAAAACGTCACCGCCACCGATACCCATCTGATCGTGGGTGGTCATCTCGACATTGAATTCACCCTTGGAATCCGCCGGGAAAGTTTCGGTCCAGAACGGGCTTTCATACTGTCTATACAGCGGCAGGCTGCTCCAGCTGCCAACGACCGAGAGATCTTCGGCAAATGCCGGGGTTGCGGCAAAGCCCGCACCAAGGGCAGAAGCTGCCAGAAGCGAAGAAACCATCTTTTTCATAAGAAAACTCCTCTGATGTAACGTTTATGATTGGTTTGTTTCAGATTTGGTCTGAAGGGAAAATTCCGCGGCTTCTGCCAGGACATCGGTCACAAGCATCAGGCCGGGTTCGTGCGTGATGGCGAATTCGGGCAAGGCGTTACGAATTGCCATCTGCGGCGTGACTCCACACGCCCAGAAAACCGGAATGTCCCCTTCATGAATGACGGGTTCATCTCCAAAGTCCGGTTTCATGATATCGGCGATACCAATTTGCGACGGGTCACCGATATGTACCGGTGCCCCGTGGGCCAAACGATATCGATCAGAATACAGGATCGCCCGGATCGCATCGCCGGGCGTAAAGGACCGCATCGACACCACAAGCGGACCATGGAAACGACCGGCAGGCGACGTTTCGATATTGGTCACATACATCGGCACGTTGCGGTTCGCATCCATATGACGCACCGGCACACCGCCCCGGGTGATGGCCGCTTCAAAGGAAAACGAACATCCCAGAACAAAGGTCACAAGATCATCGCGCCAGACATCTGTCAGGTCGGTGCTGCTGGTGAATTCGGTGCTGCCACGGAAAATACGATAGCCCGGAAGATCTGTGCGGATATCAAGATCCTCGCCCAAGGCCGGGATGTGGGGCGATCCCGGCTCAGACATACCGATCAGCGGGCAAGATTTCGGGTTCTTGGCACAAAACTGCAGAAACTCGTCTGCATAGTCAGCCGGCAGGATCGCCAGGTTCCCCTGAAGGTAACCCGATGAATAACCGGTGGTCGTCCCTGTATGTTCGCCGCTACGGATCGCCTTGCGCAACGCCAGTGGCGTTACATCTGCGATGGCTGCCTTCGCGGTGTCAACGGAACGGGTGGCGCTTTTTGACGCGTTCATTTTTCAGTCCCATTCTCTGCCTCTTTATAAAGATTGTGAAACAGGACCGATCTTGTCAAGAAATCATTTTATCTGTTTTTTGATCGTTTTTAGCGATCAGTTTGATCAAACAATCTTGCTGCTTCCTGAACAGCATCGCCAATTTCGCGGTTCCGTTCCGGGTAATAGGTGATGACAAAGTGAAGCGCTGTCAGCGATGCTTCCTCGCACACCGGAATCTGCTTAATGTGTTCATCCCAAACGGAATTTTTGACCATCAGGCTTGGCAAAACACCAATACCGAAGCCCCCCGCCACCAGATGTTTGACGGTTGAAAGCGATGCCGATCCGTGGAGTGCCGGTTGCGAAATATCAGGGGCGGCAAAGATACTTTCTATCTCGCGAAATGGCGGTGTGCCCTTCGGGAAAGTCACGATCGCATGGCCTGCCAGTTCGCTTAACGATAATGGTTTGTCACCCAGCTCCATCGTTTCGACGCAATACCAGCCCAGTTCGACCGGTTTAAGCGGGGCTGCTACCGCACCCTGTGGAACGGATTCGCGCAGCATGATCGCGACATCCATCTCGTCGTCTTCAAGTGCCTTGCCAAGCTGCCCGGACGTATCGACCGACAATTCAAAGCGGACCTTGGGAAAATCGTTCTTCAGCTTGTTGAGCATGTCGGTCAAAAGCGTATGAACGATGGTTTCCGCCACCCCGATGCGCACCGTCCCGCTCAGTTCGCCGGGATGGGTCAGCTCCTGCCAGATGCGATCACGTGCGCGTGAAAGCCGCTGGGCTTCCTCGACAAAGCGCAAACCGGCCGCGGTCAGACGCACCTGCCGGTTACTGCGATCAAACAGCATGATGCCCAGTTTTTTCTCAAGCCCGGACACACGCGCAGAAATCGCAGATTGCGACAGATTGTATTTCTGGGCCGCGGCCCTGAAACCGCCAGCCTTGATGATATCCTGAAGAATTTCGATATCCTTGAACTCAAACACGTAAACCACCCTGATTGATGTTGTTTGCGATCATTCTATCCGCCATCCGATCACTTCGCACGATCAATTGATCATTGCTTTGATCAGCTCGCCTGCTTTCCACGTAGGAAGAAATGCTTAAGCAGGTGAATTCAACGGGATTTCACTAACCGATCACCGAGGCGTGACTTGCCCAAAGCGACTTTTGCACGGACATTGGTTCAAGTGCGCAATTGGAGGACGACATGCTGATACGCCGTAAGAAGGGCTGGGAAATCCCTGAACGTGATACAACACCGCAATCGGTTTACCAAAACCGCCGACAGTTTCTTAAGGGTATCGCTGCCGGATCCATCGGCGCAACCGCCGCATCCCTGCCAATCAGCAGTGCGCTGGCACAGGGGGCTGCCTCCACCGCAGACCTGTATCCGGTATCACGCAATCCCGCCTATACGGTTGATCGCGAACTGACCGAAAAGGCCAAGGCGCTGACCTATAACAACTTCTATGAATTCGGCTCTCACAAATCGATCTCGCAGGCAGCCCAGGCCATGAATATCCGTCCCTGGACGGTCAAGATTGACGGTCTGGTGGAAAACCCGATCGAGATTGATTTTGAAGACCTTGTCCGAAAAATGCCGCTTGAAGAACGCGTTTATCGGTTCCGCTGTGTCGAGGCATGGGCGATGACCGTTCCCTGGTCGGGCTTCCCGATGAAGGCACTGGTCGATTTTGCCAAGCCATTATCGGGGGCCAAATATGTCGAAATGGAAACCGCCAGCCAGAAAGACACCATGCCGGGCCTGCGGCAGTTCTGGTATCCGTGGCCCTATATCGAAGGCCTGACCATGGCCGAGGCCACCAATGAACTGACCATGATTGCCACCGGTATCTATGGCGAAGAACTGCCCAAGCAGAATGGCGCACCTTTACGTCTGGTCACGCCCTGGAAATACGGCTTCAAGAATATCAAATCCATCGTCCGCTTTACCTTTACCGACCAGCGTCCAAAAAGCTTCTGGGAAGACATCAACAGCGACGAATATGGCTTCTGGGCCAATGTGAATCCCGAAGTTCCGCATCCGCGCTGGTCACAGGCCCATGAACGACTTCTTAATAACGGTGAAAGTGTCCCGACCCGTATCTATAACGGTTACGGCGACTATGTTGCCGATATGTATAAGGGCATGGAAAACGAAAAGCTGTTCATGTGATTGGTCGTTGCCTTGACCAAAAACTGTTCAGGCATACCTGAAACCGAAACGCTGGCAGATCATTCCCGATCGCCAGCGTTTTTGATTTCAATGACATTCCCCGCCATAGCGGAACCGGCGCGTTCATTCGGACCTAGTCCACGGGCTGGGCATAGTGGTTGTAAATCGCATCAAACGTCCCGTCCTGACGCATCTTGACCAGCACCTGCTCAAGCTCGGTGAAGCTGCCATCAATGTAGTAATCAGACAGGCGCGACAACCCGATAAAGGATGGTTGTCCCTGCAAAACCAGACTGGCCTTGCGGACATTAAATGGTCCGCCTTGCCGGATCTGCTCAAAACCCTGAAGTTCGGGGACGATCAATGCATCAATGCGCCCAAGATCAAGCATCCTGAACAACGCAGCATAATCGACAGCCTCGACCAGACGCACATCCTTGGCATCCTCAAGTTGCCAGCCATAATTGGCCCCGCGCAGAACGCCGACCGATTTCTGGTCCAGATCTGTGATACTCACCACATCGGCATCGGATGCCTCCAGATAAACCGCCTTTGGTTCATTGGGTAATGCCGCACCGAAATAATACATGTATTTCTGGCGTTCATCGGTCCGGTTCGGACCAAGCATCAGATCTGCCTTGCCTTTTTCGATCAGATGCAGCGCCCGCTTGAAGGGAACGACCTCGAATTCAAGATCAATCCCGACCCGGCTTGCGGCCTCGCGGACAACATCAATGTAAATGCCGGAATAGGACATACCCGAAGCCGTATCTTTGATGATGCGATAAGGCGGCGCATTGTTCAATGCGACAACAAGTGTCCTTGCCACCACTGGTTGACCAGCAGTGACCGTGCCGATCATTACAATGACAGAGCATATCCACCAAGACACCAAACGCGGCACCAAGATATTCTCCCACCCGGCGTAAACCAACCTTTTGAACTGGCGATAAAATACCCGCCCATCCTTAGATGGGGTTGCAGCCCGCCGATTGCCAAGGCTTACATTCCCTCAGGCGAATATTCTTCAACCGACAATCGTACAGGTGTGCCATGTGATGTTATGGGCCCTTGCGACGACGCCCTTTGTATTTGGGGTTGTTGGCCGATTTTGACCCCGGCCCGACGGTTCCGATGCTGCGCGCCATCGGGCCTGCTTCGGCCAGTCCAAGTTCCTGGTCTTCAAGACGCTTGATCTCGTCACGCAAGCGCGCGGCTTCTTCGAATTCAAGGTTCCCGGCCGCTTCACGCATGCGTTTTTCAAGATCCTCGATATGCGCACGCAGGTTATGGCCAATAAGGGTATCGCCGGAAACGCCGGTATCGACTGTGACATAATCCTGCTCGGCCACACTTTGCAGAACATCATTGATCTTGCTGCGGACTGTTTCCGGTGTGATGCCATGTTCCTCGTTATAGGCCATCTGCTTTTCACGGCGGCGGTTGGTTTCACCGATGGCATATTCAAGGCTGTCAGTCATCTTGTCGGCATAAAGCAATACCCGGCCGTCAACGTTACGTGCCGCACGGCCAATCGTTTGCACAAGCGATGTTTTGGAGCGCAGGAACCCTTCCTTGTCGGCATCAAGGATCGCGACCAGTGCACATTCCGGGATATCAAGACCTTCACGCAAAAGGTTGATCCCCACCAGAACGTCAAACACACCCAGTCGCAAGTCACGGATAATTTCGATGCGTTCAAGCGTATCGATATCGGAATGCAGATACCGAACGCGAATGCCATGTTCATGCAGATATTCGGTCAGGTCCTCGGCCATGCGCTTGGTCAGTGTCGTGATCAGAACACGCTGTCCCTTGGCCGCACATGCCTTGGCCTCGCCCAGCAAATCATCGACCTGGGTTTCGACCGGACGAATAATGCAAACCGGATCAATAAGCCCGGTGGGACGAATTACCTGTTCGGCAAAGACACCGCCTGTGCGTTCCATTTCCCAATTGCCCGGTGTTGCCGAAACAAACACGCTTTGCGGGCGCATGGCTTCCCATTCCTCGAATTTCAGCGGACGGTTATCAACGCAGCTTGGCAGGCGGAAGCCATGCTCGGCCAGCGTGAATTTGCGATTATAGTCGCCTCTGAACATGCCGCCGATCTGCGGCACAGCAACGTGACTTTCATCGACAAACAGCAATGCGTTTTCCGGCAAATATTCAAACAGGGTCGGGGGCGGTTCCCCCGGATTACGGCCCGAAAGCCAGCGGGAATAGTTTTCGATCCCTTTGCAGTGCCCGACGGTTTCCATCATTTCCAGATCAAAGGTCGTGCGCTGCTCGATCCGCTCAGCCGCCAGCAACTTGCCCTCAGCCTGGAACTGCGCCAGACGGTCTTTCAGTTCCTGCTTGATGCCTGCCATCGCCTGCACAAGGGTCGGGCGCGGGGTGACATGGTGCGAGTTTGCATAAACAGTGACCGAATCCATGGTGGCAAATTTATGCCCCGTCAGCGGGTCAAACTCGGCAAGTTCTTCGATCTCGTCACCAAACATCGAAACGCGCCATGCGCGGTCTTCGGCGTGGGCCGGGAAGATTTCCAGAACATCGCCACGCACCCGGAAGGTCCCGCGCGAAAAGGCCGCATCATTACGGGTATACTGCAACTCCACCAAACGCTTCATGATGTCGTTGCGATCAATCTCGTCCCCGACCGAGATGCGCTGGGTCATCTCAAGATAGGTTTCCACCGCCCCGATACCGTAAATGCACGACACCGATGCCACGATGATACAGTCATTGCGTTCAAGGATGGCGCGCGTTGCCGCATGGCGCATCCGGTCGATCTGCTCATTAATCGAACTGTCTTTTTCGATATAGGTGTCCGAACGCGGGATATAGGCTTCGGGCTGGTAATAGTCGTAATAGGAAACGAAATACTCGACCGCATTGTCCGGAAAGAAGTGCTTCATTTCGGCATAAAGCTGGGCGGCCAAAGTCTTGTTTGGCGCAAGAACAAGTGCGGGGCGCTGGGTCTTGGCGATGATATTGGCCATCGTAAAGGTCTTGCCCGACCCGGTTACCCCCAAAAGAACCTGATCACGCTCGTTGCTTTCGATCCCGGCCATCAATTCGGCAATGGCCGATGGCTGATCACCAGCGGGCTGGTAATCTGTCACCAGTTTGAATTCGCGCGACCCTTCAACAGGCGGGCGACGTTTGGTCAGAAATTCCGGCAACGCATTCATTCGGACAGGTCCCTTTTAATTCCAACCCTAGTTATAGGTGAGATACGCCGGACCGCAAGCCCCGCACCTGACAGTTCCTGTCAGGATATGTCAGGAGACGTCAGGGGTAATAATGTCGGAACAAGATCGATATTGCAGCGTTACATATCCCGTTGTGTTCAATCTGACATCCTATGGGCCGCAAAATTGGATAAAATCATCCCAAAGAACCCGCAAATGGCGAGAATCTGCCTTGAATTGAATTTAAGGCAGGCGTAGGGTCCGATCCGAAAGAACGCGATTCTTTTCACTTCTTTTTTCATTCCAGGGAAACAGACCAATGGCGTTTATTGCCGACCGTTTGAGCCGTATCAAACCATCTCCCACCATTGCCGTAACCACCAAGGCCGCTGAACTCAAGGCAGCAGGCGTTGACGTTATCGGCCTTGGCGCAGGTGAGCCGGATTTTGATACCCCCGACAACATCAAAGAAGCTGCCAAGGCGGCACTCGATGCTGGCAAGACCAAATACACTCCGGTCGCTGGTACTCCCGAGCTGCGCAAGGCAATTGTCGAGAAGTTCAAGCGCGAAAATGACCTGGAATACACTATCGACGAGATCACCGTTGGTTGTGGTGGCAAACAGACCCTGTTCAACGCATTCTTCGCAACGCTGAACCCGGGCGACGAAGTCATCATCCCGGCACCGTACTGGGTTTCCTACCCGGACATGACCCTGATGGCCGAGGGCACCCCGGTCGTGGTCGAATGCCAGGAAGAAAACGACTTCAAAATCACCGCTGCCGAGCTCGAAGCCGCAATCACGCCGAAAACCAAGTGGGTTGTTCTGAACTCGCCGTCGAACCCGACCGGTGCTGCTTATTCGCGCGCCGAACTGCGTGCGATTGCCGACGTTCTTCTGAAACATGAAAACGTCTATGTCATGTCTGACGACATGTATGAGCACCTCGTCTATGACGGTTTCGAATTCACCACCATCGCCCAGATCGAGCCGAAGCTCAAAGAGCGTACGCTGACCTGTAACGGTGTGTCGAAATCCTATGCGATGACCGGCTGGCGTCTGGGTTATGCTGCTGGCCCGAAAGACCTGATCAAAGCGATCAACAAGGTCCAGTCGCAGTCAAGCACGCATACCTCCTCGATCAGTCAGGCTGCTTCGGTCGAAGCCCTGAACGGTCCGCAGGACTTCCTCAAAGAACGTGCAGAAGTCTTCAAAAAACGTCGTGACCTTGTTGTCGCAGCGCTGAACGAATGTGAAGGCCTGTCGTGCAAAACCCCGGAAGGTGCGTTCTACGTGTATCCGTCTTGTGCGGGCGCCATCGGTAAAACCACCCCGGACGGCAAAAAAATCGAAACCGATACCGACTTCGTCACCTACCTGCTCGAAGCAGAAGGCGTCGCAGCCGTTCAGGGTTCGGCATTCGGTCTGGCACCGTATTTCCGCATTTCCTATGCGACTTCGGATGCGGCCCTTACCGAAGCTTGCGCACGTATCAAACGTGCTTGCGCAGCTCTGAAATAAGGTTTGCGACCCCGGTTATCGGGATCATGACCATCCAAACAGGGTCCGGCACTTGCCGAGCCCTGTTTTTTTGTCCATTATCGAATTCAACAATTACGCACTGAATTACCGATAAATCGGACAAAGCATGATAACCGAGAATTTCTATGCCACCGTCAACGGGATAAGCCTGTCCTGTCAGCGGATCGAACCAGCCGATATGCGCGAAGACGCCCCGACCATCATCTTCCTGCATGAAGCATTGGGCACCATCCGCATGTGGCGGGACTTTCCCGACAAGCTTGCCACCGCAACCCGCCATCCGGTGATTGTCTATGAACGGCGCGGCCACGGCCGGTCCGACCCCCATGAAGATGGGGACATTCCCCGCGCGGTCGATTTCCATAACACCGAAAGCGATATCTATCTGCATGGCCTGATTACGGAACTGGGGCTAAGCAAACCGATCCTTTTCGGACATAGTGACGGGGCAACCATCGCGCTTAAATATGCCGCACGCTTCCCTGACAATGTCACCGCCGTCATTTCCGAAGCCGCCCACGTCTATGTCGAAGACGTCACCATTGCCGGGATCAATGATGCGGCGGGCATCTATGCCAATACCGACTGGAAGACCAGGCTTGAACGCCATCACTTCTTCCAGACCGATGCCGTCTTCAGCGCGTGGGTCGATACATGGCGTCAACCGGCCTTCCGCGACTGGAACATGGTCGATGAACTTGCCAGCATCACCTGCCCGCTTCTGGTCATTCAGGGCGATGATGACCAATTTGGCAGCGATGATCAGGTCCACACCATCTGTGAAAATGTCAGTGGTCCGTCCACCAAACTGCTGATCCGGGAATGCGGACATATCCCGCATTTCGATCAGCCCGATCAGGTGATTGATGCCAGCCTGAAGCATCTTGGCCTTGCCGAACTTGTGGATGGCTAAGCCCGATTTCCAAACAACAAAAAGCCCCGGCTGCATCATGCAACCGGGGCTTTTTCCTATGGGCAATCGCCCGAATTCTTTTGGCTTAGTCGGCCAGTGCGTCTTCGGCGTCAATCACAACCGCGACCGCATGGATGACCGATGCGATGCGGATCGCATTCTGGATGGTTTCTTTTTTGACGCCAGCACCTTTAAGGACCTTGTCGTGGGAATCGATGCACATGCCGCAGCCATTGATCGCCGAAACCGCGATCGAAAACAGTTCGAAATCGGCTTTATCAATGCCCGGCTTGCCGATGATGTTCATGCGCAAACGTGCAGGCATCGTGCCATATTCGGCATCCGAGACCAGATGGACGAAACGGTAATAGATATTGTTCATACCCATGATTGCCGCCGCACCCTTGGCCGCTTCAATTGCTTCTTCCGACAGCTTTTCTTTTGCTTCTGCAGCAACGGCCTTGATCAGCTTGGCGTTGCGCGATGCAAAGGCACAAGCCAATGCGGTGCCGTAAACCTGCTGGTCCGTCATGCCCGGATTGTTGGCCATGCTCGACAGGTTCAGTTTGAGATCCTTGGCATAGGCCGGCATTGCGTCCTTGATTTCGGTAATCGAACTCATTGGTAATCCTCTGATACAAAATGCAAAAA
The DNA here is from genome assembly GCF_054901115.1 of Thalassospira sp. SM2505. Lineage (NCBI taxonomy): Bacteria > Pseudomonadati > Pseudomonadota > Alphaproteobacteria > Rhodospirillales > Thalassospiraceae > Thalassospira > Thalassospira sp. SM2505. The sequence continues at coordinate 1,258,882 of NZ_CM142731.1, read as the reverse complement.
CGAAAAACAGATCATCCATCGCCTGCACCGGTCGGGCAAAGCAAGAAACACAGAATGGATATGTTTTGGCTAAAACGGGATCGGGCGGATACCCGATCCCAATATCGTCTGGACTAAATCGCCAATGGCAACTTAGAGGGTTGCGTCACCCTGGTTCCAGTTGCACGGGCAAAGCTCGTCGGTCTGCAGTGCATCAAGGATACGAAGTGCTTCCTGCGGGTTACGACCAACACTAAGGTCGTTAACCTGGACGTGACGGATGATGTTGTCCGGATCGATGATGAAGGTCGCACGCAGCGCAACACCGGCGTCTTTGGCCAGAACACCCAGAGCCGTCGAGAGTTCTTTTTTCTCGTCAGCCAGCCATACGAACGGGCTGTCACCCAGATCTTCGTGGTGGGTGCGCCATGCAGCATGGACGAAGTCGGTGTCGGTCGAGCAACCCAGAAGAACTGCGTCACGGTCTTCGAATTCACCATTCAGTTCGCCGTAACCGACAATCTCGGTCGGGCAGACAAAGGTGAAGTCTTTCGGCCAGAAGAACAGGATCTTCCATTTGCCTTCATAGGACTTGTCGGTCACCGGTGCAAAGCTGTCCGGGGTTTTGCCCGAAACACCAGTCAGATTAAATTCAGGAAGCGTATCACCAACGGTAAGCATTTGTTTGGTTACTCCATAACCCAGTTAAAAATCCCGATTAACGGCCCCGACAGACCGAGAAATCTTGTGTGCAAGTGCAAAAAACACACTCACTGCTAGCGATTTGTAGTGAAATGGACTAACTAAGACAAATAGATAAATCCTCAGTTGTTGATAGGAAAAATTTATGGCTGCCCAACCAAGTATCAAGCAGCTCAAGTACTTAGTTGCGTTGGCGGAATGTGGCCATTTTGGCCGCGCGGCTGAGGCCTGCTTTATCACGCAGCCAAGCCTGTCTGCGGCGATCAACGAACTTGAGAACCTTCTTGGTGCGCAGCTGGTTGAACGCAACAAGCGTCAGGTCCTGATCACACCGCTGGGCGAAGAAGTTGTTTCGCGGGCGCGAAGCATTCTGCAGGAAGTCGATGAACTGACCACCATGGCACTGGCGGCCACCGAACCACTGTCGGGTCCTATTCATATCGGTGTCATCCCGACCATCGGCCCGTATCTTTTGCCTGATGTGATGACCCAGATTAAATCCGGTTTTCCGAAATTGCAGCCTTTCCTGCGTGAAGACCAGACAGGCAATCTGATAAAGCTGCTGTCTGCTGGCAAGCTTGACCTTGCCCTGATTGCCTTGCCGATCGAGGAAAACTGGCTTGAGGAATTCGATCTGTTTGAAGATCATTTCGTCTTTGCCTGCAGCCCGGATAATCCGCTGACCAAAAAGAACCATCTCGAAATCGCCGATATCAAGGATGAAAAGCTTCTGTTGCTTGAGGACGGCCATTGTCTTCGCGATCAGGCCCTTGAAGTTTGTCAGAAAGCCGGATGGAGCAAATCCGCCGACTTTCAGGCAAACAGTCTGTCGACCCTGGTTCAGATGGTTGCAGCTGGCGTCGGATCGACCCTGCTTCCGGAAATGTCGCTTGAAGTCGAGGCCCGCCGTCCGGACCTTCTGAAAATCCTGCCCTTTGAAAATCCGGTACCGGTCCGTCGCATCGGTATGGTCTGGCGCAGAAGTTCGGCGCGCAAACGCGAATATCGTCAACTTGCGACTCATCTGCGCGACCGGCTGTCACCGGTCCGGCAGGCCGATGTTGCCTGACGGCGGGCAGGCTTCATCATCCATTTCTTTGTAAAGGCAAGGAACAGGCAATTCGTCGATGTTACCGATCAAGGATAACAATCCGACCACCATCACACCGTGGGTTACCTACGCCATTATCGCGCTTAATGTTGCGGTGTTTCTGGTCACTGTAAGTCTCGACCCCCGCTCCGCGCAGCTGGTCAATCTGCAATATGGTGCTGTTCCGGCCATTTTGTTTGGCCATGCCAATCTGCCGCCGGAATTTTCGCCCTTCCCGTCCGGCTTCGGTTTTTTGTCGATCTTCTCGGCCATGTTCATGCATGGCGGCTGGATGCATCTTGGCGGCAATATGCTGTATCTCTGGATCTTCGGAAACAATGTCGAAGATTCCATGGGGCATTTCCGGTTTCTGATGTTCTATCTGATCTGTGGTGTCGCCGCCGCCCTTGGTCACGGTCTCCTTGATACCCAGTCGCAAATCCCGATGATCGGTGCATCCGGTGCACTGGCCGGGGTTCTGGGCGCCTATTTCCTGTTATTCCCCAAGGCGCGCATTCTTGTCTGGTTCTTCTGGGTGTTCATTTTCTATGTACCGGCCGTCTTTGTGCTCGGTTTCTGGTTCATCACGCAGATCATCAATTTCGGAAGCGGTGCAGGGGGCAACATTGCCTGGGTCGCCCATATTGCAGGCTTTATTGCCGGCATGGCCCTGATCCCGTTCTTCAAGCATCGCAACGTGCCACTCTGGCATGATGGGTCACCCGCACCGGCCTTTGGCATTTATCGCCCGGGTCGCAAAACACGCGGAACGGGTCGCGGGTCGAACATCCCGCCATGGGCGGCTGCCTATGAGGCGGAACGCGCTGCCAGGCATGCGAGTATGCGCAACGATCAGCGCGGCCCGTGGGGCAAGGAGGGCGAAAGTACCGATAAATCCCCGTGGGGTCGCTATCAGCCAAACCCGCCGCAGCAGCCAAAATCCAAACCGTCTGTTGGCGTTCCCAAAGTTGTCCGCTTGCATCCGGACAGCAACAGGGACGATACTTGATCAAACCTTGATAAAGCCCATCCTTCACGTCCCGGAGAAACACCATGCGCGCTGCCTATTTCACCGAATATCAGGGCCCGATCGAAGTCCAGAAACTTGACGATCCGACCCCGGCCAATGGCGGCGTTGTCATCAAGGTTGGCGCAACGGGACTGTGTCGCAGTGACTGGCATGGCTGGATGGGACATGACTCCGACGTTCAGCTTCCCCACGTTCCGGGCCATGAATTTGCCGGAACTGTGGTTGCGGTTGGCAAGGACATCAAACGCTGGAAGGAAGGCGACCGGGTCACCGTACCGTTTGTTTCCGGATGCGGTCATTGCCCGGAATGTCACAGCGGCAATCATCAGGTCTGCGACCATCAGTTCCAGCCGGGCTTTACACATTGGGGCAGCTTTGCCGAATATGTTGCCATTGACTATGCCGACACCAATCTGGTGCGCCTGCCCGATGAAATGGATTTCGCCACGGCAGCAAGCCTTGGCTGTCGCTTTGCCACCAGTTTTCGCGGCGTGATTGATCAGGGCAAGGTAAGTGCCGGTCAGATGGTTGCCGTCCATGGCGCTGGCGGGGTCGGGCTTTCGGCCATCATGATTGCGGCAGCAGCCGGTGCCTTTGTCGTTGCTGTTGATATTGATGACACCAAGCTTGAATTCGCCAAAGAACTTGGTGCCAACGCGGTTCTCAATGCGCGTGCCATTGATGACATTCCCGCCGCGATCAAGGATCTGACCCGTGGCGGTGCACATGTATCAGTCGATGCTCTGGGAAGCGCGGTTACCTGCTTTAACTCGGTTTCATGCTTGCGCAAACGCGGCAAGCATATCCAGATCGGACTGATGACCGGCGACCACGCCCATGCCAAAGTCCCGATGGACCGGGTTGTTGCTCATGAACTTGAAATTCTGGGCAGCCACGGCATGCAGGCATTTCGCTATGACGCGATGATCGACATGATCGTGACTGGCAAACTCGCCCCGCAAAAGCTGATCGGGGATCGAGTCACCCTGGCCGAGGGTGCCACCGCACTGATGAGCATGAATCACTTTGCCGGAACCGGTGTCACGATCATTGACAGGTTTTAGACAAAATCTGCCAATTCCGCGCATGGCCTGAGACACAGCCACTTTTTATTATCGTTCTAATTATATTAATATATGACTTGTTATACTTAAGATTGCTATGACCGTCTAAATCCCCTTACACTCTGTCCGGGTATTCCCCATATGAAAACGGAATACCTCAAAGAGAAGGCCGATTTTCGCACCAACCGCTGGCGAAAATAAGGTTTCCACCTCAGAAATGAGACAGAGAGAGACGAAACCATGACGGACCAAATCACTCTTGAAAGTGCCGACCGGCGCAAGAAAGAGCTTAGAAGCTTTCTGTTTCTGGCAGTTGTTCTGGCACCAGCGCTTGCGATTGCAATCGTTGGCGGGCTTGGTTTTTCAATCTGGATTTATCAAATGTTTGCAGGGCCGCCCGGACCACCGGTCTGACGGCGGAGGCTGAAAAATGCCTGAAACTCTCAAACAACCCAGCCGCAGGGATTTTCTGAACCGCTTGCGTCCGGCGCAGGATCGCCATGTGCATCCTGATACGCATGCAATCCGTCCCCCTTGGGCTGTTAATTTTCACGCCAACTGCACCGCTTGTGGTGACTGTGTGCCAGCTTGTCCGGAAGGGATCATCTCCCTTGATGACAAGCAGTTCCCGACGATTGATTTCAACAAGGGTGAATGCACCTTTTGCGGGGCCTGTGCTGATGCCTGTGCTGAGGATGTATTTGATCGCACAGCAAATCCGGCATGGCAGCTTGACATCACTGTTGCCAAAAACTGCTTTGCAGAACAGGGCATCTATTGCCGGTCATGCGGCGATATCTGCCCGGAAAGAGCCATTCGTATTCCCCCGCAACTGGGCGGACGGGCGCGCGTCATCATTGATGAAAGCACCTGCACCAGATGCGGTGCCTGTCAGACCGCCTGCCCGGCCGATGCCATCATGATCACACCGCAAAAGGAATACGCCCATGAATGAAGATATCGGGGTGATCTCCAGCATGATCGTTCAGGCAAGGCCCGAACAGATCACCATCATCAAAACCCGGCTCCAAGAGCTTGATGGCGCAGAAGTCACTGCAGAAGACGCGAATGGCAAGCTCGTCGTCGTGCTTGAAGCCGATACCGACCGCCAGCTTGCCGACACCATGCAAAAGATTGGCGAAATTCCCGGCGTTCTGGGCGTCAATCTGGTGTTCCATCACAGCGAAAAAGCCAACTGACGATTTCAATAGAATTTCCGACCTCTGGATCAAGGAACAATACGATGTTCAAGGCAAAGATATCCCGCCGAGATGCCCTGAAGGCCAAGGCCGCAGCCGTTGCTGCCGCTGCCGCTGGCATCAGCTTGCCGGCATCAGCCCAGAATCTGGTAACTGAGACCGAACACACCCAGCTCAAATGGTCCAAGGCCCCCTGCCGGTTCTGCGGCACGGGCTGTTCGGTGATGGTTGCAACCAAGGACAATCATGTCGTTGCGACCCACGGGGATGTTCTGTCCCCGGTCAATCGCGGTCTGAACTGCGTTAAGGGCTATTTCCTGTCCAAGATCATGTATGGCAAGGACCGCCTGACCCAACCGCTTCTGCGCAAAAAGAACGGTGTTTTTGACAAGAATGGCGACTTCGAACCGGTATCCTGGGACGAGGCATTCGATGTCATGGCCGAAAAATGGAAGGCTGCCCTCAAGGCCAAGGGACCAACTTCAGTTGGTATGTTCGGGTCTGGCCAGTGGACGGTGTGGGAAGGCTACGCTGCCTCCAAACTGATGAAGGCCGGTTTCCGTTCCAACAACCTTGATCCCAATGCCCGCCACTGTATGGCTTCTGCCGTTGTCGGCTTCATGCGCACCTTTGGCATGGATGAACCGATGGGCTGCTATGACGACATGGAAGCCGCCGACGCCTTTGTGCTTTGGGGCTCCAACATGGCGGAAATGCACCCGATCCTCTGGACCCGCGTCACCGACCGGCGTCTTTCGGCCCCGCATGTCAAGGTTGCCGTGCTTTCGACCTACGAGCATCGCTGCTTTGATCTGGCCGACATTCCGATGGTGTTTGAACCGCAAACCGATCTGGCGATCCTCAACTATATCGCCAACCACATCATTTCGACCAACCGGGTCAATACCGACTTTGTCAACAAGCACACCATTTTCCGCCGTGGCAACACCGATATCGGTTATGGTCTGCGCCCGGAAGATCCGCGCGAACAGTCGGCCAAACATGCCGCCGATGCCGGCGGATCAACCGACATGACATTCGACGAATATGCCGAATTCGTCTCGGAATATACCCTTGATAAAGTCCATCAGCTTTCCGGTGTTCCCAAGGAACGCCTCGAAGCACTGGCCGAACTTTATGCCGATCCGAACACCAAGGTCACATCGTTCTGGACCATGGGCTTTAACCAGCATACCCGCGGGGTCTGGGCCAATAACCTTGTTTACAACATCCATCTTCTGACCGGCAAGATTGCCGAGCCGGGCAACTCGCCCTTCTCGCTGACCGGGCAACCATCTGCCTGTGGCACGGCGCGTGAAGTCGGTACGTTCTCTCACCGCCTGCCTGCCGACATGGTGGTGACAAATCCCGAGCACCGCAAACATGCGGAGGAAATCTGGAAACTGCCGGATGGCACCATTCCCGACAAGGTCGGCTATCATGCAGTCCTTCAGAACCGCATGCTGCGCGATGGCAAGCTCAACGCCTATTGGGTTCAGTGCAACAATAACATGCAGGCCGCAGCCAACATGAACGAGGAAGGCTGGCCAGGCTATCGCAACCCGGAAAACTTCATCACGGTATCGGATGCCTATCCCACGGTTACGTGCGAAGCCGCCGATCTGGTTCTGCCGACGGCCATGTGGGTGGAAAAGGAAGGCTGCTATGGCAATGCCGAACGCCGCACGCATATGTGGCATCAGCTTGTTGACGCACCGGGCGAAGCCAAGTCCGACCTGTGGCAGCTGATGGAATTCTCCAAGCGCTTCACCATGGAAGATGTCTGGCCGGAAGAACTTCTGGCCAAGGCACCGGAAATGCGCGGCAAGACCCTGTTTGACGTGCTCTATCGCAATGGCAATGTCGACAAGTTCCCGCTTGAACAAACCGCCCCGGATTATAACAACCAGGAATCACAGGAATTCGGCTTCTATGTCCAGAAAGGCCTGTTTGAGGAATATGCCACCTTTGGCCGGGGTCATGCACATGACCTTGCCCCCTTCGACGTCTATCACGAGGTCCGCGGCTTACGCTGGCCGGTGGTCGATGGCAAGGAAACGCTTTGGCGTTATCGCGAAGGATACGATCCCTATGTCACACCGGGTGCCGGGGTCGAGTTTTATGGACACAAGGATGGCAAGGCCCGCATCTTTGCGCTGCCCTATGAACCTGCTGCCGAAAGTCCGGATGAAGAATATCCGCTCTGGCTATGCACCGGGCGCGTGATCGAGCACTGGCATTCCGGGTCGATGACCCAGCGTGTGCCGGAACTTTATCGTGCCTTCCCTGATGCCGTCTGTTTCATGCATCCTGATGATGCTGCCGAGCTCGGCTTGCGCCGTGGCGACGAGATCAAGGTAACCTCCCGACGCGGAAACATGCGCACCCGGGTTGAAACCCGAGGCCGCAACAAGCCGCCACGCGGACTGGTCTTTGTCCCCTGGTTTGATGCCAGCGAACTGATCAACAAGGTCACCCTGGATGCCACCGATCCGCTGTCAAAGCAGACCGACTTCAAGAAATGCGCCATCCGCATTGAAAAAGTGTGAGGGAGGAAACCATGAAACTCACCCCCAAATGGCTGCTTGCCCTTGCGATTATCGGCATCACAAGCATGGCGATGGCTGCGGAACCGATTACGACTCTGCGCAGTGCCGCGCCCGATCAGGACTCCCCGGCACCACGCATCTCGAATTTCGAGGATAATAGCGAAAAACGTCCGCGCAATTACCCCGAACAGCCGCCAACCATCCCCCATGATATCGAGGGATATCAGATTGATCGCAACGCCAATAAATGTCTGTCCTGTCATGCCCGTTCGCGTACGGGTGACAGCGGGGCACCAATGGTCTCGATCACCCACTTCATGGACCGCGACAGCCAGTTTCTTGCGGCAGTCAGTCCGCGTCGTTATTTCTGCACGCAATGTCACGTGTCACAAAAAGACGTCAAACCGCTGGTTGACAACACCTTTGTCGATATTGACCAACTCCTGCCAAACAACAGCACCCGCATCGCGGAATAAGGAGATTGGCTGATGATGAACTTTTTAAAACGGTACTGGACGGTTCTGACGACCCCCAGCGTGCATTACAGTCTTGCCTTCCTGACGGTCGGCGGCTTCATCGCCGGGATCATGTTCTGGGGTGGCTTTAACACCGCACTTGAAGCCACCAACACAGAACAATTCTGCATCAGCTGTCACGAGATGAAGGACAATGTCTACGAGGAACTGAAAACCACGATCCATTACAGCAACCGTTCAGGTGTTCGGGCGACCTGCCCGGATTGCCATGTTCCGCATGAATGGACCGACAAGATCGCGCGCAAGATGCAGGCATCCAAGGAAGTCTGGGGCAAGATCTTTGGCACCATCAGCACGCGTGACAAGTTCCTTGAAAAGCGGCTTGAACTTGCCCAGCACGAATGGGCACGTCTGTCGGCCAACAATTCCCTTGAATGCCGTAACTGTCATTCATCGGAATCGATGGATATCACCCGCCAAAGCCCGCGTGCATCCGAGGCCCATCAGAAATTTTTGTTCACCGGTGAAAAGACTTGTATCGACTGTCACAAGGGGATCGCGCATCATCTTCCCGATATGTCGGGTATTCCCGAATGGCAGTAAGTTAAAGATGGACCAAACCGCGTGACACAAAGCCAAGGCTTCCTTTTGGCCGGGATTCCATTCCGGCCAAAAGACCCGATTGACGACGTGCTGGGCGAAATCGCCGCAAGCATTGATGCCAACCGCATCGCAGGATATGTGCAAAAGCGCCGCAAGGACCGCGATTGCGGAACGCTTGTCTATGTGCGCAACCTGCGCAGCGGCGCAGAAATGCCGATCACCAAAAACCGTGGCGCAATGGCAAAGGGCTGCAAACTTGATGGCGATGCATTGTCATCGCTATCCGAACAGCTCGAACGTGACGTGGAAACCCGGTGTGATCTGCTGATTGTTGCGCGCTTTGGCCGCAGCGAAGCTGATGGCAGGGGATTGCGTGATGTGATCTCGCGCGCGCTTGATCTTGATATTCCGGTTCTGGTCGGCGTGCGCGATGAATATGCCCCGGCCTGGGAGGAATTTCACGGCGGCATCGCCGATGATCTGCCCCTTGATGCCACGACCATCAGAAACTGGCTGGCAGACCATCTGAGCATTCCTGAAAACGCCTGAGACAGCCTGGCGTTTCTTCCCGATCAGTCGCAACACCCGAAATCGACCGGTGCACGGTCACGCGCCAGCACCCTGGCGGCAAAGCGTTCGAACCATTCCCCGAACGCCGCGTCATATTTGGCACGTCCCGCCCGTTGAAGATCCGGTCCCTGACCGTTTGGTCGATCCGTCTTGGCCGCCGAATTTGACAGCCAGCGTTCATGGGTTTCATCATCGACTTCGGGATGGAACTGAATGCCCCAGATACGCTCGTCAATGTGATAGGCCTGATGGGGGAATGTTGCCCCCGTCGCAATCAGTTCCGCCCCTTCGGGCAGACCAAATCCCTCGCTGTGCCAGTGATAGACCATCATCTCGTCAGGAAACAGATCACGCCCCGCCTCGGTCGCCTGCACCGGGTAATAGCCGATCTCGGTCAGGCCATCGGGATGGGCTTGCACCTCCGCACCAAGATGGCGTGCCATCAGCTGCGCGCCAAGGCAAATACCAAGATAAAGCGCATCACTGGCAACCACGCGGGGCAGGAAATCCATGATCGCGCGCACATTGCCCAGATCATCGTCATTGGCACTCATCGGGCCGCCAAACACCACAACCAGATGATAGCCCGTCAGGTCTTCGGGCAATGTATCGCCCTCGCCCGGACGGCGAATATCGAACTCATAGCCATACTTGCGCAACACCGTTCCCAACCGTCCCGGCTGCCCGGTGGCGGAATTGAAAATCAGAAGAATGCGGTTGGCGGGGCTCAGTTCGTTCATCGGGACCTCATTGCTGCAAGGGCGAAGGGTGACGTTTTAGGCACAGTTTGACAAGTCCCCTGCCGTCAAAAAGGTTTTGCCACAACGGAAAAAGCCGCCACACAGAGTGCGGCGGCCTTTGATCCGAAACGAAAAAGCGATGGCTTAGACGTTGAATTTAAAGTGGAAGATATCGCCATCCTTGACGATATAGGTCTTGCCTTCCTGACGGAGCTTGCCGTTATCACGCGCACCGGATTCACCGTTAAATTCGATGAAATCGTCATAGGCAATGGTTTCGGCCTTAATGAAGCCGCGCTCGAAATCGGTGTGAATGACACCCGCTGCATTCGGTGCGGTCGCACCGTTATAAACCGTCCATGCGCGGGCTTCTTTCGGGCCAACCGTAAAGAAGGTCAAAAGGTTCAAAAGCTTGTAGCCTTCACGAATGACGCGCGCCAGACCTGTTTCCTCAAGACCAAGGCCTTCAAGGAACTCTTTCTTGTCTTCTGCACTTTCCAGAAGGGCAACTTCCGACTCAATAGCCGCTGAAATCACCACCGAACGCGCACCCTGGGCTGCTGCCATTTCGGCAACCTTGGCCGAAAGCGCATTGCCATCCGCGGCACTGTCTTCATCAACATTGCACGCATAAAGAACCGGCTTGCTGGTCAGAAGCTGCAACATGCGGAACGCCTTGGCTTCGTCTTCGTTGTTAAGTTCAACAACACGTGCCGGTTTACCTTCGCGCAGAACTTCAAGCGTCCGTTCAACCAGCTCAAGTGTGAGCTTGGCGTCCTTGTCATTGCCTTTGGCACGTTTCTGAAGACCCGTGATCCGCTTTTCAAGGCTGTCCATATCGGCCAGCATCAGCTCGGTCTCGATGGTCTCGGCATCGCGAACCGGGTCAACCGACCCTTCGACATGGGTGATGTCGCCATCTTCAAAGCAGCGCAGAACATGCACAATCGCATCCGTTTCGCGAATATTGGCAAGGAACTGGTTGCCAAGGCCCTCGCCTTTGGATGCACCACGGACCAGACCGGCAATATCAACGAATTCGAGCTGGGTCGGAATGATGGTCGCCGATTTGCTAATGGCGGCAATCTTGTCAAGGCGATCATCAGGAACGCTGACACGACCGGTATTCGGCTCGATGGTACAGAACGGGAAGTTTGCTGCCTCGGCAGCAGCCGTCTGGGTCAGGGCGTTAAAAAGGGTCGATTTGCCAACGTTGGGCAGACCAACGATACCGCATTTGAATCCCATCTTTCCGGGCTCCGTAACTTGAATTTCTGTTCATCAGGATCGATCCGGGTATTGCCAGACCGAAAGACTATTTCTTTTTGCCAAATGCCCTGGCAAGGGCTTCGGCCATGGCCGAAGCTGCATTGCTGACCGGTGTGTCTGCGCGTTCCACGCGGACCTTTGCTGCACCGGACAATTCGTCCAATCCGTCGCCAGCCTGCCTTTGCAGACCCGCATCGGTGTCGCCATCATTCCCGGCCGGTTTGGTAGCCGGTTTGTCTTTCTTCGGTGCCTTGGGCTTGGGCGGGCTCACAATGGCCGAGACCTTGCTCATAAAGCCGCCATCATCGCCCTTGACCAGTCGCGCGAATTCCGCCGCAACCCCGTCCAGAAGCGCCATCAGCCAGCCTTCACTCTCGGCCTTGGAGAAATCCCCAAGAACATGGCCATGCACACGGGATTTATCCCCCGGATGACCAATGCCAAGACGGACCCGGCGATATTCCTTGCCACAATGGGCATCAATGGATCGCAATCCGTTATGGCCGCCATGGCCGCCGCCGCGTTTGACGCGCAGCTTGCCCGGTGGCAGGTCCAGCTCATCATGCAGGACAATAACGTCTTCGACCGGAATCTTGTAGAAGCGCAGCACTTCGCCAACGCTTTGTCCCGAAAGGTTCATGAAGGTTTCCGGTTTCAGAACCAGAATCTTTTGACCGTTCAGTTCACCTTCGGAAATCTGACCCTGAAACTTTTTACGCCAGGGCCCAAAAGAATAGCGGCGGACGAGTTCGTCCGCCGCCATGAAGCCAATGTTGTGGCGATTGGCGGCATAGCCCGATCCCGGGTTTCCCAATCCAACCACCAAAAACATCGTAAGACCTCGATCTTATTCTTCGGTCGCTTCTGCGTCTTCGTCCGAAGCGGCATTTTCTTCCGACTTCAGAGCGGACGGAGCAGCAACGGTCGCAACGGTGAAGTCACGGTCGGTAATCGCAAGCTCAACACCTTTCGGCAGTTTGATTGCCGAGATGTGGATCGAGTCACCAACTTCAACACCCGAAAGGTCAAAGACCAGCTCTTCCGGAATTGCATTCGGAGCGCAGATAACTTCGACATCGTGACGGACAACGTTAAGAACGCCGCCTTTTTTCAGGCCCGGCGATTTCTCTTCGTTTTCGAAGCGAACCGGAACTTCAACATGGATGGTCTGGCCTTTTGCAAAGCGCAGAAGATCGATGTGAAGAATCTGATCGGTAACTTTGTCGAACTGAACGTCGCGCGGCAGAACTTCATATTTCTCTTTTCCGACTTCAACGGTCAGAACATGAGAATAGAAGCCCGGCTTATGCAGAAGTTTCCAAAGCGGACGCGGGTCGATCTGGAACAGAACAGCTTCCTGTTTTGCACCATAAATGACACCAGGGACCATACCGGCACGACGCACGGCACGGGCGGCCCCCTTTCCGGCCCGTTCACGGATTTCCGCAGTGATAACAGTGTTTGCCATCGGAAAATCTCCTTGAACTATAAAAATATTGTTCTCGCAGGTTGGTGAAAATCACCGCTGAAAGCCCACGAAAACAAGCGCGGTGGCCTCCAGGGGTGCCACCGCGACGAGGGCCTTATACCCTCAATCGAAAAGAACGGAAACAGATTTTTCTTCCGAGATACGGCGGATGGCTTCAGCCATCAGCGGCGCAATCGGAAGCTGTCGGATTTTAGTGCAGTCACGAACCGCATCCGATGCACGGATGGAATCGGTAGTGACAACTTCGGTCATCGGGGAATTGGCGATACGCTCAACCGCCGGGCCCGACAGGACACCGTGGGAAACATATGCCGCAACCGACGATGCGCCGCGTTCTTTAAGGGCACCGGCTGCATTGCAAAGGGTGCCTGCCGAATCAACGATATCGTCGACCAGAATGCAGGCTGCGTCTTTGACGTCACCGATAACATGCATGACTTCGGAAACACCGGCCTGCGGACGACGTTTGTCGATGATCGCAAGTTCGGCATCCAGACGTTTTGCAACGGAACGCGCACGGGCAACACCGCCGACATCCGGGCTGACGATGACCAGTTTCTGGCCTTCGAACTTGTTGCGGATGTCGCTGGTCAGAACCGGCGATGCAAACAGGTTATCAAGCGGAATGTCGAAGAAGCCCTGAATCTGACCGGCATGGAGATCCATGGTCAGAACGCGGTCAGCACCGGCAACCGTAATCAGGTTGGCAACCAGCTTTGCCGAAATCGGGGTACGGGGACCGGATTTACGATCCTGACGGGCATAGCCGAAATACGGAATGACAGCCGTGATGCGACGTGCAGACCCACGACGCAGCGCGTCGAGTATCACCAGAAGTTCCATCAGGTTGTCGTTTGCGGGGAAAGAGGTGCTCTGAATGACAAAAACGTCCTCACCGCGGACGTTTTCCTGAATTTCACACCAGATTTCCTCATCGGAGAAACGCTTAACATCTGCGCGGGTAAGCGGCAGATTCAGATGGTCAGCAATTGCCTCAGCCAACGGGCGGTTACTGTTACCAGCGAGGATCTTCATAGCGGGGCCTCGGTTAATGGGTGCCGGGAAAGCGAAAAATCTTTTTGCGACTCCACCAACACAGATCAGCCAGGAGCGGTCCCGCTTGCCCCTGTCGCCCAAATGCCCGGAAACCGGGGAAACCCCGCCCGAACTGACGACATGTTCACGACACTCAAAGACCATTCATGGGCAAATCTGCACCATGGCAGTTCGCGGCGGCTTTATAACCAGCCGTTAACAGTCTGTAAATGGGGCCAATGACGAATAACGACAAGGCTGTCATGCATCAGGCGGCCATTCGCCACCTTAACGGAACCCTATCGGGCAGAAAGCGTCTTTTTATCTGCCCGCAACTGAAGCTTTTTGCGCGTGGCAATCTGGCCCAGAACACCTTCAAGTGTTTCGACCGCCGCCTGTGCCGCAAGCGATGCCACCGGCCCCCAGTATTTATCAAGACTGCCATGGGGCACGACATTGTTCTGGTTCATCTGGCCAAGCTCGCTGCCGTTGGTTTCCATGATGATCCATTCAATGGATACCTTGTCGACCGGCGGGTTCTTGCTGTTTTCAACCGGTGTCACAGCAATGGTCGCGGACAGGATCACGCTGTTTTCATCGATTTCCCTGTTATCAACAAGAATACCCTTGGATTGCAGCAACGCCCCGGCCGAGCGCGAAAGTGCCGTATTACCATCGCCAGGTGCGCCGGAAAAATCGATCAGCGCAATCTTCATAAACGGCGCTGCCTTGAATGCCGACCGGTCACCGGTGATCATAAAGGCAATCTCGTCTGCCGGGGTCGCCACCAGACCGTCATAGGTCCTGACCATCGGGTCTTCCTTGATGCCGTCAAGTTCCCGGACCTTTTCAGCCAGATCTTGCGGGACCAGCAGGCTGTTTTCTTCGGGACCGCCCGGTCTGTCGGCAAACCATTGTTCGGCAGAAAGTTCACCACTCGATCGTACCGTATCAATCGCCAGACCATCCGGGCGCATCAGAACCCAGGTCAGATCAAGCTTGGCACCGTCTTCGACAAGACTTGTTTCCACATTCGGGCGCAGGATGTAACTGCCGCCTTCGGAACTGTCGCTATAGGCTGGGATATCACGGTTGCGCAAGGCACGTGCCATGGCGCGCGCCAGATGTGCCGACGCACCTTCGGGCAAGTCATCACCGCCTTCGACCCGCACCGTTCCGGTATCACGCAATTCCAGAAGTGACGGATCACCTTCACGTCCGGCCCCCTCGAACGGGCGCGGCAAATCACCACAGGCCGCAAGCGGGGCAATTGTCAGAACAAACAGAACAAGGGAACGGAGGATTGATGTCATAAGGCCACTTACATATTCACATCAAAACGCAACCAACCATGGTTGCGATGATCATAAAGAAAAACAGCATAATCATATGCGGCATGACGTCTCCCCCTGAGCCGTGTTTGGCCCTACGCCTCTGTCAACATGATTGCGGAAAGTTGCCGCCCGTAATCGGGCTCCTTGCGAAGCGTCGTGCGGCGGTAACTGTAAAAAAGATGTTCTTCGGCCAGGGTATCGCGCGCCACCAGCTCGACCGATGCAATCCCGGTCGCAATGGTCCGGCGCCGCACATATTCCGGCAGATCAAACATGAAATGTCCGTCCCGCACCGATGCGTCAAACAAATCATCATTGCCTTCGGGTCCGCCCAGAATGGTGTCGCGAAACGCGCCATCCACCTCATAGGATTTGCGCGCAATGCATGGCCCGACTGCGGCAGTGATGTTTTCGCGCTTCGCACCAAGCTTTTCCATCGCCGCAACCGTGCTGGCCGAAATGCCGCCATATGATCCGCGCCAGCCGGAATGGCAGGCCCCGATCACACCGGCAACCGGATCATGAAACAGCACCGGCGTACAATCGGCCGTCAGAATGCCCAGCATGATGCCCGGACGGTCAGTAACCATCGCATCAGCCCTGGGTGCCTCGTCACGTGAAAGCGGCTTGTTAAGAACGGCTACATCGGTGCCATGCACCTGATAGACCGTGGTCAGATTTTCGGAAATTGTAGCAAAGGCCGATGCGGCACGCGCGCGGTTCTCGGCAACCCGGTCCTTGTCATCATCGGATCCGAAACCGACATTGAGCCCGCCATGAATACCGTCACTGACCCCGCCCTTGCGACTAAGGAACCCGTGGCGCAGCCCGTGCTTGCCCGACAGGCGTTCGGCTTCAAACCATGTCAGCCCGTTTGACGAACGTTCGATACCGTCAGTAATCGGATGGGTCATGGATCGGTGGCTCCGTCGTTCTGGTTGATCGGTATTTAGCCCGCAACGCCACTTACACAAGGTGGCGGGGTTGTATTGCGACCATATCCGATCAGAACTTTAAAAAGCGTTCCCATCTGGTCGGCATCAATCAGCCGTGCCAATGCCTGATCAATGGCAACGGCCTGTTGTTCATCGGCACTGGTTTTCAAAAGCTCGGCACGCTGTTCAATGCCCAGCATTTTAAGGAACGTACCCTGCGTCAAAACCGCACCTGTGCGTCCGCCTGCTTCATTCATCGTCCGTGCAATGGCGGCAAAATCCACATGTGCGGTCAGATCAGCATCGCCCGGATCGCTCAGGACCGGATGATATTCATGGCCCTTTAGTGCCTGCAACGTATCGCCAAAGGCACTGCTCGGATGCCCGTAATCAATAAACAGTGCCGCGCCCTCTGTTTCATTGAGGCGCCGCGCAATCTGATCAGCGATGGCGATTGCCGGGGCGCAACTTTCAAAGATGTCACCCTTTTTGGCTGTCCCGCGCAATGTGGCCGGGATCAGTGCATCGGTCACCGGGGTTTCGCGTCCACGGACAAACCCAAGTTCGCCACTATTGGCATCAACACCAACCAGCCGCTCGGCCCAGCCATGATCGCCCCGCTCAAACTGACGGATCGGAAGGGCGTCAAAGAATTCATTGCCAATCACAATTGCGGGCACGCCCGCACGTGTCGGGATATCGTCAAACGCTTCGTGCCAGGTGGCCGGAATGCCATATGCCATGATGGCAGTTTGCTGATGGGTGCGCAGAACCGGGCTGGTTTCGACAAACCGCACCGTCAAGGCGTCACCAATACCCGGCACATTGCGCACGGCCCGCAAGGCATCGGACATCAGCGTCCCGCGTCCCGGTCCCAGTTCAATCAGATCAATCTTGGGCGGACAGCCCAGTTGCTGCCAGGTCACGGCGGCCCAAAGACCGATCAGTTCCCCGAACATCTGGCTGACTTCGGGTGCGGTAATAAAATCACCGGCGCGCCCGAACGGATCCTGTTTGCGGTAATAGCCATATTCCGGATGGGCCAGCGCCTCATTCATGAAATCGGCAATGCTGATCGGCCCGGAAAGCGCAATCCGGCGCTTGATATGATCCAGAAGCGGGCTATCGGTTTCAGGCAGCTGGCTCACGCGGCTTCTGCCTCTTTGGGATGGGCACGGGTTTCAATCGGCTTGGATTTCATTGCATAGACAATGCAACCGACCCCGAACAGCACCATCGGGATCGACAGAAGCTGCCCCATCGTCGCTCCACCGGCAAGGAAGCCAAGCTGTGCATCGGGCTGGCGGAAGAATTCGACAATGATCCGCGAAATGCCATATCCGGCAACGAATGTTCCGCCAAGAATGCCCGGACGATGACGCACAAAGGCACTGCGCGACAAGACAAACAACACAACAAACAAGATCAGACCTTCAAGGGCTGCTTCATAAAGCTGGCTCGGATGGCGCGGTTCTGGTCCGCCATTGGGGAATACAATGCCCCAGGCCACGTCGGTGGTGCGCCCGAACAGCTCGCCATTGATGAAGTTGGCAATGCGCCCGAAAAACAGACCAATCGGGGTTGCGACAGCCGCGGCATCAAGTACGGCAAGGATCGAAATCCCGCGTTTGCGCGCAAACAGGATGATCGCGACGATGACCCCCATGAACCCGCCATGGAATGCCATGCCGCCCTGCCAGACCTTAAGGATATTGGCCGGATTTTCGAGATAATATTCCAGATTGTAAAACAGGATATATCCCAGCCGCCCGCCAAGGATCACACCAAGTGTGGCCCAGAACAGCAAATCATCAACGTCGCGTTTGCTCATGATGTTGGGCGACTTGGTGCAGTAATAAACCACGTACTTCCACCCCAGAAGCAGCCCCGCGATATAGGCCAGCGCATACCAGCGAATGGCAATCGGGCCGATGGAAATCGCAATCGGGTCTATCGCCGGAAAGGCAAGGCTCAGCATCGGGGAAACTCCGGTTGGCAGAAGCAGTTAAATCGAACGATCATGTTCGGGTGATGATCCTGATGTCCCAAAGGATATGGGCAGCATCATGGCAAACAGACCGATGCTGCGGATCCACATCCTGTTAACGGAACGGATCTTCGGTCGCGAGATAATCCTGAATATAAAGACGCACCCCTTCTTCAAGGGATGTCATGTCACGATCATAGCCCGCCGCACGCAGCTTGTTCATATTGGCTTCGGTGAAATACTGGTACTTGTCACGGATGGATTCCGGGGTCGGTATATAATTGATGACCGGCTCCTTGCCCATGGCATCAAAGACGGCAAGGGCAAGGTCCTTGAAACTGCGCGCCTTGCCGGTCCCGATATTGAACAGATCGCTGACCTGCGGATTGTCATAAAGCCACATGATGATACTGACCACATCACCGACCCAGACAAAGTCACGCAGCTGTCCGCCATCCTCGTAATCGGGATGATGGGATTTGAAAAGTGTTGCGGTTTCACCAGCCGACAGCTTGTCAAACATCTGCGAAACCACCGAACGCATACCGCCCTTGTGATATTCATTCGGGCCATAGACGTTAAAGAATTTCAGGCCGGCCCACTGTTTCGGGCGGAAGCCGTTCTGATCGAGAATACGGCGAAAACGACGGTCGGTCGCATGCTTGGACCAGCCATAGGCATTGAGCGGTGCCAGCTTGGCAAGATCAGCCTCGTCAAAGCTGTCATCAAAGCCCTGCTTGCCATCGCCATAGGTCGCGGCCGAGGATGCATAGATCAGCCGTGCCGAATGGCGCGCACACCAGTCCCAAAGCCAGGTCGTCAGTTTCAGGTTGTTGTTCAGGATCTTGTCGGCATCGGTTTCCGTGGTCGCGGAAATCGCACCCATATGGAAAATCGCATCGACATTGCCCGAATGCTGTTCAAGAAAAGCAGGCAGTTCGTCGGGATGGACAATGTCGCGCAGATTGCGCTTGGCAATGTTTTTCCACTTGATGCCGTCGCGCAGGCGATCAACGACAACAATGTCGGTTTCCCCGCGTTCTTCAAGGGCAGCAACAATATTGGAACCGATAAAGCCGGCACCACCGGTGACGATAAGCATTGCATTCTCCTGGCGGGCAAAACCCATTGATCGAACTTTCTGGTCACTTTATAGGACCGCCCCTGATCTGGAGCAAGAAAAGCCAGTCAAAATCACGATATCGTCACAGCAAGTTCGCCAGATTGCCCTTTGCTGACGATCAGCTTGCTCTATGACAGCGAACACCCATATTATGCGCAACACATTGATCCCAAAAGCCGGAGACCATCATGCAGATCAACAACCGCATTCTCGACGACATTACCCGCGTGACCAATTCTGCACTGGGCACCATGACGGGCGTCAAAGGCGAAGTTGATGCCCTTGTCCGTCAGCAATTCGAAAAAATCCTGATGGGCATGGATATGGTCACCCGCGAAGAATTTGACGTCGTCCATGATGTCGCGATCAAGGCCGCCGAACGCATTGACGCGCTTGAAGCCCGCATCGTCGAACTTGAAAAACGTCTCGAAGCAGCTGAAGCCCCTGCCAAACCGGCGGCAAAACGCGCGGCTTCGAAACCGGCTGCAAAAAAAGACGCCTGATCGCCGTTTAAATCCCCACATAAATGGATGTGGGCCGTCTATCAGGATCGCTGAAAGGTCGATCAGGACGGATAAAACGGACCGGGCTTAAGCCGAGTTCCAAAATTCATTGCGCTCCTGCGTCGCAGGACGGTTGAAAGACGGCGGGCACCGGCATATAGTGCGCGCCCTTTCGCACATGCTTATACAGGCTGGGTATATATGAACGACCAACTCGACGATATTGGCGATCTGGGCGACGAAAATCCGTTGCTCCTTGTCGAAGATATCGCTCGCACGAACCAATGGCATCTGGAACGACGCAGCACCGACGAGGTGGTGGTCGAGATTCCGGCCCATTGGTGTACTTATCTGGTCTATTTCACCTGGCGCGACGATGCCGAGGCGCTGCATATCGCATGTTGCTTTGACCTGTTTGTACCCGAACCCCTGCGTCCGCGCATGTACGAGCTGGTTGCCAAATGCAACGAACAGCTCTGGATCGGGCATTTCGGGCTGTGGCTTGAAGAAAACATGCCGCTGTTCCGCCACACGCTGTTGTTTGGAGGAGACGTTCCCCCGATGGTCGAACAGTTCGAGGAACTGATCGATATCGCGATTTCGGAATGCGAACGCTTCTTCCCGGCCTTCAACTTTGTTCTCGGCCAGGGTCAATCCCCGGACGATGCCCTGACCCATGCAATGCTCGAACCGGCAGGTCAGGCCTAGGACCACACCAGACCATCACAAACCATCCCGGCAATGTGCCCGGTGGTTTGACTGATCTGACGTATCAGGACGGCATGATTGCCGTCCTTTTTCGTTGCAATGCAGTTTTTTTTGCAAGCAGCCGCTTTTTTTGCCAAACAAAACAAATCGCGCAAAGCCGCATCTTGCGCATGGCCTGACAAAACAAAATCCCGCAAAGCCCGGCCTTGTCAGGCAAAGCCACCTTCAATGTGGATAAACACGCTTTTTCAAAGCTCTCCTGCCATGGGCCCTTGTCCTTTGCACTGACTTGACCCACCTTGAGAAGATCGCTACGGCATTGCATCAAGACTGTTGATAGCGTCATCATCAACAGAACCCGATGGATAAAGCGGAGCAGATTTTATGAATACGCGTCTTTTGCTGGTCGGCTGTGGCAAGATGGGCAGTGCCATGCTTGAAGGCTGGCTGGCCCAGGGCCTCAAGGCTGACAATGTCTATATCGTTGAACAGGCCGAAGCCGCCGAAAAGCTTGAAGCAAGTTATGGCATTCATGGGGTTACCGACGTTGCCGGCATTCCGCAGGACTTTATCCCGCAGGTCATCCTGTTCGCCGTCAAGCCGCAGGTCCTGCCAGATGTGATTGACGCTTACAAACCGCTTGTCCGTGCAGAAACCGTCTTCCTGTCGGTTGCGGCGGGCAAGACCATTGAATTCTTTGCAAGCCATCTCGGCAAACTGGCCCGCATCGTACGCGCCATGCCCAACACCCCGGCGGCTGTATCGCGCGGCATGACCGTCATGTGCCCGACCGAAAATGTCAGCATCGCCCAGCGCGACATGTGTGAAACCCTGCTGGCCGCGGTCGGACTGGTTTCCTGGGTCGAGGATGAAAGCCTGATGGATGCGGTTACCGCCCTTTCGGGCAGCGGCCCTGCCTATATCTTCCATCTGGTCGAAGCCATGGCACAGGCTGGCGAAACTGCAGGCCTTCCCGCCGATCAGGCCATGCTGCTTGCCCGCCAGACCGTAATTGGTGCAGGCTTCCTTCTTGATGCCAGCGAAGAAACCGCAGCCACCCTGCGTCAGAATGTCACAAGCCCCGGCGGCACCACGGCCGCGGCATTGAATGTTCTGATGGATCAGGAAAACGGTCTGCCGGAACTGATGACCCGTGCTATCGAAGCCGCCCGCAAACGTTCGGTCGAGCTTGCAAGCTGATCGACATTTCGTAATCTGACCTGACAGGAGACGCTCATGCCCGCCAAAAAGGATATCCCAAATATCCTGATCGATGCCGCCCTTAAACTGGCTGCCGAGAAAAGCTGGCATGACGTCACCATGATCGATATCGCCCGGTCTGCTGGCCTCAGTCTGGCCGACTGCCATGCGCACTGCAACGGCAAGGGCGATATCCTTCGTCGCTTCATCCGCAACATTGATCACGAAGTTCTGGCCGATCTTGATGCCGATGATTTCAACGAACCCGGCCATGATCGCCTGATTGCCGTGATCATGGCGCGCTTTGATGCGCTGGCTGATTATCGCCCTGCCCTGCGTTCGATCATTGCAGCACGCGGTGATCTCGGCCCGGCGGACTCGATCCGGGCAATCAAAAGTCATTTTGGTTCGATGCGCTGGATGCTGGATGCTTCGGGTTTTCGGACATCCGGCCTTCACGGATCGCTGCGCGTTACCGGACTGACGGCAATCTATGCCCGCACCTTCCGCCAGTGGCTTGATGATGACAGCACCGACTTTGGTCCGACGATGGCCTATCTTGATCGCGAACTGTCGCGTGCCGCCGATTGGGACGGGCAGGTTGAAAAAGGTTTGGGCAAGGCCGCAAAACTGTGTCGCAAGCTTTCTGAAAATTGCCGCCGATTCTCGTCGAAAAAATCATCGGGCACGACCGACACAACGGCCCCAGATCTGCGTCAGTAAAGACAATCAGGTCGCGCCTGATATCTAACCCCCTGATCTGACGCAGCAATTCTCAAAACCCAACCCAAGGGATTTTGCAGACACAAAACATTAACCCTAAAGTTATTGTGCAGTGCAAAATAATCCTTGACGCATCCGGCTCATTCCGGCATATTGCAGTTGAATTTGTGCGGCGCACAATAGCGCCTCATTCCACACCTGTTGCAAATGTTGATGGAGTGCAAAACCATGACCGCCGCAAAAAAGGCAACCAACCCGTTCTTTGACCTCGACTTCACCAAATACACTGCGGACTTCAAACTTCCGGGTGTTGACGTGAATGAAATGATGGCTTTCCAGCGTAAAAACGTGGAAGCCCTCACCAAAGCCAACAAGGTAGCCTTCGACGGTTTCCAGGCTGTTGCTCAGCGTCAGAGCGAAATTTTCAAAGCGCTGCTGGATAAAGTTCAAACCCAGGGCAAAGATTTCGCTGCTACTACCGCTGACGACCCGATGGCTACGGCTGCCAAGCAGACCGAAGCCGCGAAAGCTGCATACGAAGACGCACTTTCGACCGCCAAGGAACTGTCTGGTCTGGTAACCAAGTCCCAGGAAGAAGCTCTTGCTCTTCTGCAGGCTCGCTTTACCGAATCCCTTGATGAATTCAAGGCAGCGATCGAAAAGACCGCTGCTGCGAAGTAACAGCTTTCCGCTGATAACTTCCCGTAATCTACTTGATGGCAGGACTGCAAGGTCCTGCCATTTTCTTTTGTCTGCCCCGCGGATTTTGCTCAAACTCCGGAATTTGCCCACCCGCGATGCTTTGGACTTATCAGCCTGATTTCCGAACAGTAAGCTGTCTTCATAACAAGGAGGCCCTTACCCTATGAACGAAATCAGTTTTGATGATTTTCTGAAAGTCGATATCCGTGTCGGCACAGTGATCGACGCACAGGAATTCCCCGAAGCCCGCCGTCCCGCCCTTAAGCTGTGGGTGGATTTCGGCCCCGAGATCGGCACCAGAAAAACATCCGCCCAGATCACCAAATATTACAGCCCGGAAAAACTGATCGGCCGTCAGGTTGCCGGTGTCATCAATTTCCCCAAAAAACAGGTCGGTCCCTTCATGTCCGAATTCCTGTGTCTTGGTTTCCCCGATGGTGCCGATGACAAGGGCATCGTCCTGATCCGCCCGGACGAGGATGTGCCCAATGGCGCACGCCTGTTCTGATCGCGGAACCTGTTCCCCCCAAAACAGAGGGACAGGCACCAAAGATGCCTGTCCCCGCTCGTGCCGCGCTATCTTTTTACAGATTAGCGCGCCAAAACTACCGATGCCTCACGCGTGCGACCGACCGCCACCGCCATTTCTTCCGACACCATCTGCAATCCCGAAAGCAACCCTTGCGAAGTCGCAAGCGACGTCTGAACACCATGCATCTCGCTGGTGACCTGCGATATGACATCGCCTTGCTTCTCGACAGCCACCGAGACAACAGCGACACGGTCCAGCATCGCTTTCATGTCCAGACGCAGGGCGGTCAATATGCGCACATTCTCGCTGACGCATTCGTCAAGATTGTCGATCCGTGCCTTGAGTTCGGGCGTGCCCCTTGCGCCGTCACGCACCGCATCCAGTGCATTTTCCATCGCGACGGCGGCAACATCGCCTTCGATCACCGTATCGAAAACATGATCGGCCACAGATTGCAATTCCGTCATCCGTTGGGCGCTTTCCTCAACGCATGACACCAACCGTCCGGCGATCATGCTGCTGGCTTCAAGATGAACCTGTGCCAGACGACATGCCTTGGCGACCCTTTCGTAATTCTGATCGAACTTGCACAAACTGCGGTCAATATCAATGAAGCTTGAATCAAGGGTCGTTTTCAAATCACCCAGCGAATGGACTTCGCCCGTGATATCGACAGCAAATTTGACAATTTTACGAACCGTGCCATCCGGGGCAAAGACCGGGTTATAGGTTGCCTCAAACCAGACCTCGTCACCGTCCTTTCCGACCCGTCTGAATTGCCGGGCGCTGTATTTTCCGTTGGCAAGAGATCGCCAGAATGCGCGGTAGTCGGCACTTTGAGCATAATCAGGTTCGACAAACATGCTGTGATGCAGGCCGACAATTTCTGCAAGTTCATATCCCATGATCGAAAGGAAATGGTGATTGGCCGTCAGAATATTGCCTTTCACATCGAACTCGACCACCGCATGGCTATGCTCAATCGCATCGACCTTGCCCTGCAGGTCAATAAGCTTTTCATGACGTTCGGTGACATCAACACCAAGCCGCATGATTGCGCTTACCGCTCCCTTGCAATCACGTATCGGACCATAGGTCTCCTCGACCCAGATAAGATCACCCTGTTTGGTCACACAGGGCAGAACAACCCGCTTGCTCTTTCCGGCGCGCAACTCGATCCAGCACAGATCATAGTCCGGTCCGTTGACCACCTCGGCAGGCAGGAACATGGAATGATGTTGCCCGACAACTTCGCTTTCGTCATATCCGGTCATCGCCAGAAATCGCTCATTGACCCTGATGATCCTGCCATTCAGGTCAAATTCAGCCACGGCGAATGACACATCAACAGCAGCATGCAGGTCATATGACAGATCATTGCGATCTTGCCCGATAGACGAAGCAACGGAATTCATGACGGCTCTCCCGGATTGTTGCCTGGCGCAACGCTAAACATATTCGTTATCGTGAATATATTACCGGGATCGCGTCCCCACTATCCTCATATGGGGAGGACATAATACACTCGTATAGTGTGCAAAACCCTGGAGCCCTAAAACAAAGAGGCATGGCGATTATATGCCATGCCTCTTTTAATCGATCGTTCTGGGAACAATCTTCTTTTCGGCCACGCCGTCGAATTCGCTTAACGCGCAAGGACCAATGCAGCCTCACGGGTTCGACTGACATTTACCAGAACTGTCGAAGAAGCATCCCGGATAAAGTCCACGCTACTTGCGAACTGTTCAACAGAACTTGCCATACTTTGCATGTTGCTCGACACCTGCTGGGTTACGGAACTTTGTTCCTCCACCGCAGAAGAAATCGTCGTCACGTTATTCAGCACATCTTCTACTTCCGTCCGGATCGAGCCCAGCACACCGCTGACCTCACCGGCAATGCTCTGAACACCTTCGATCTCACCCGTAATCTGTTCAGTCGCCCTGGCAACCTGATTGGCAAGGTTCTTGACCTCTGTTGCAACAACAGCAAAGCCTTTGCCAGCTTCGCCTGCACGGGCCGATTCAATCGTCGCATTCAACGCCAGCAAATTGATCTGCCCTGCAATTCCCTGAATGACATCAATGATACTGCTCATAGCTGTCACGACTTCATTCATTTTCTCTGTCGATGTGCCCGCAGCAATCGACTTTTCAAACACCTGATCGGTTGATGCTCTTGCCCCGGCCATGCTGCGCGAAATTTCGGCAATTGATGCCGCAAGCTGTTCGGCACCGGCGGCAACAGCCTGAACGTTCGCCGACGTTTCTTCACAGCTCGAATAGGCAATCGAGGAACGCTGATCCAGTTCTTTCAAGCTCAGATCAATTTCACCAAAGTTGCTGTCGATCATCAGCTTCAGATCCGTCAGAAGCTTGACCTGTTCTGTAATATCCACAGCATATTTAACAACCTTATAGGGCACGCCATTGGCATCAAAGATCGGGTTATAGGATCCTTCAATCCAGATCTCCTTGCCGCCCTTGGCAAAACGCTTGAACTGCTTCGAGGAGAAATTCCCCCTGCGCAGTTCGCGCCAAAATTCAGTGTAATCCAGACTTTTCGCATAATCTGGATCCACAAACATGCTGTGATGTTTTCCGACAATCTCCGAAAGCTGGTACCCCATCACCGACAAGAAATTGTCGTTCGCATCAAGGATTTTGCCATCAAGGTCAAACTCGATCACTGCCTGACTGCGGTTAATGGCGGTTACCTTGCCTTCGAAATTGGCCAGCATCTCCTGACGCTTGGTAATGTCGGAAGCAAATTTGACAATCTTGACGATGTTACCCTTGCGGTCGCGCACCGGATTGTAGGTTGCCTCGATCCATACTTGGCGACCTGTCTTTGTGATCCTCGGGAATGCTGCACTTTTGAATGAGCCCGCCCGCAGATCGGACCAAAAGGTCTCGTAATCCGGGCTTCGGCGGATGTCGTCGGGGACAAAGATTGCATGCGGCTTGCCGACGATCTCTGACAGCTCATATTCCATAATCGTCAAAAAATTCTTGTTTGCACGCAGCACCTTGCCCTGCAAGTCGAATTCGATAACGGCCAACGACTGTTCCAGTGCATCAAGCGTACTTGCAGCGGTCGCAGTGTCGCCACGCCGGAAAAAACCAAAAGATCCCATGTGATGTCCTCTCGCCTGGTATCAGGAAAACGACTTAGCGATTGCCAAGCCGATGCGTTGATACGGAACCTATACAAAAGAATTAGACGTATCTATCCTCATTTGAGGAGGATCATTGCAACCTATTGGCGAAAACAGAGCCAGCCACAAAAAAATGGCGGCATATCGAATGACATGCCGCCATCAACTGCCCCGGGAAAGGCAGTTTATTTCTCGACGAAAGCTTTCTCGATCACGAAGTGACCGGGTTCGTTCATATTGCCTTCCTTGCCGCCCCACTCGACCAGCATCTGGCGGGTATCAGCAATCATTTCCGGGTTGCCGCACAGCATGAAGCGATCATTTTCAAGGGTCGGCTTGGGCAGACCAAGATCATCATAAAGTTTGCCCGACTTCATGAGTTCGGTAATACGGCCCTGGTTCTTGAACTCTTCACGCGTAACGGTCGGATAATACAGAAGCTTGTTCTGCACATCTTCGCCGAAGAACTCGTTGTTCGGGAGTTCGCTATGGATGAATTCCTGATAGGCCAGTTCGCGAACTTCGCGGCAACCATGCACAAGAATTACCTTCTCATAGCGCTCATAGGTTTCGTAATCGCGGATGACGCTCATGAACGGGGCCAGACCGGTACCGGTCGACAGCAGCCACAAATTCTTGCCCGGCAGCAGGTTGTCATGGATCAGGGTTCCGGTCGGCTTCCGCCCGACAAGGATCTTGTCCCCAACCTTGATATGCTGCAAGCGCGAGGTCAGCGGACCGTTCGGCACCTTGATCGAGAAGAATTCAAGCTCTTCATCATAGTTCGCGCTGACCATCGAATAGGCGCGCAGAAGCGGCTTGCCTTCTACTTCGAGTCCGATCATCGCGAACTGACCATTGATGAATCGGAATCCCGGATCGCGGGTGGTTTTGAACGTGAACAGAGTGTCAGTCCAGTGATGGACGTAAGTGACTGTTTCTTCGTTAAAATTGCTGGCCATAACGCTACATCAATCCGTTTCGTCTGTCTGTGTGTGGAACCGTGGCGGGAAACACGGAGTTTTATCCCGGCACGCATTCCATGCCAAGTTGGCGCGATTTAACATCAACTAACCGTATATCGCAACAAAACAATCCATATTTCTTGTCATTTTGTGTAATTTACATAAAACAATAAAAATTAAGTGTAGAATATTGTCTGACAATCAGGCACATTAGGCAGAACAGACCCGATTGACAAGCTTTTGGTCAGGTTAGATATACCCTGGCTTGCCTCGATACAATGACACATCTCAATGCGGTGACAGATGACTCGATCAACCGGCGAAATGTCTGATGCTCTGACCGTTCAGCAGATTGCAGATGCAATCACCAACGCCATCCGCGAAGGACGTCTGGCCCCCGGACAGAGGCTGACGGAAATTGACTTTGCCAAAAAGCTTGATGTCAGTCGCCCGTCGGTTCGCGAGGCCTTTCGTCAACTGACCTCTGACGGATTGCTGCATTCCCAACCCTATCGCGGGGTCAGTGTCCGGCACATGACACGGCGCGAAGTCGATGATCTTTTCACAGTTCGTGGTGCACTCGAAGGTTTGGCTGTTCGTCTGGCAACCCCTGCACTTGCCGGGGCGATATCCCCGCTTGAAGACATCCAGACCGCGCTTGACGCCGCCGAGGCCAGCCGTGACCTGAATGCCATGTCCCGGCATAACCTTGCCTTCCATATGCTGTTTGCCGATGTCAGCAAGAATGAACTGCTGCGCGAACAGCTGCGCCGGATTGCCAATAACGTCTATTGGCTGCAATTCCGGGTTCTGGTGGCCGACGAAAAGGTTCTTGCCACCAACGCCACCCATCGCGACCTGCTTGAAGCGGTGCGCGCCAATGATCCCAAACACGCCGAGGCCATCATGATTGCCCATGTCGACCAGTCGCGGCAACTGGTTCAGGCGCTGTCTGACGATCACTTTGCCAACCCGCAAGCCGACTGATCGCCAATAGTCGGTGCCAAATACCGTCATCCCGGCACAACACGCAGGTGCAGCTTCCCTCGACCTGGCTTGCACGAACAGAAGTCGGCACTGGCGTGATCAGCAACAGGCTTCATGGCTAGCGCGGGCTGCCCGCAACACACCAAGTTTGACCGCCGGATGATATTTTGCACCTTGCTCCGGGCCTTCTTCATCTTTAATATTGTCTGACAATTTAAACTAACAATATCTCAGGAAGCGTCATGTCTGCCACCAAACACCTCACCACCGAATTTCAGCCCATCCCGCTGCCTGATTATCAGGAATACGACCTTGCCGAAATGCGCGCCCGCGCGCAGGCCTTTTATGATGAGATCAAAACCCGCCATACCGTGCGCGAATTTTCAGACCGTCCCGTGCCGCGCGATATCATCGAAACCTGTATTCGTGCGGCGGGTACTGCCCCCAACGGGGCCAACCATCAGCCATGGCACTTCTCGGTCATCGGCGATCCGGCAATGAAAAAGAAAATCCGCGCTGCCGCCGAAGAAGAAGAACGCGCCTTTTACGAAGGCCGCGCCGGTGAAGAATGGCTCGAAGCGCTCAAGCCGCTTGGCACCGATGACAGCAAGCCGTTTCTGGAAACCGCCCCTTGGCTCATCTGCATCTTTGGCGAACGCAAAAGTGCGTCTGCCGATGGCAAACTGCGCAAGAACTATTACGTGCCGGAATCGGTTTCCATCGCAACCGGCTTTCTGATCGCAGCCCTGCATCGTGCAGGCCTTGCAACCCTGACCCACACGCCAAACCCGATGAGCTTCCTGACCGAGATTTGCGGCCGCCCCGATCATAACAAGCCCTATATCCTGCTTGTCACCGGCTACCCGGCACCGGACGCCACCATCCCGGCCCATGCGACCGAGAAAAAGGACCTTTCGGAAATCGCGACATTCTTCTGATAATGATCCAGCCCGACTTCACCCCTCGTCGCACCACCCTACAGACAAAAAGCCCCGCAGAAATTGCGGGTTTTTTTGTCTGTAAGTTCCAGTTTGACTAGTGACCGATTGGCAGGACCAGCCGCACCCGCAAACCACCACCCGGCGCATCTTCAAGATGAACTTCGCCGCCATGACCGCGTGCGGAATCACGTGCGATTGTCATGCCAAGACCAACACCGCCGGTCGCCTGGTTTCGGGATTCCTCAAGACGGAAAAACGGCTTGAACACTTCTTCGCGCTTATCTGCCGGAATACCGGGGCCATCATCGTCAAACACGATTTCATAATCCTGTCCGCGACGACCGGCCCGCACCGACAGATTGTTCGCATACCGACCGGCATTGGACATGATGTTGGAAACACAGCGACGCAATGATTGCGGGCGCAGGTCCATTTCCAGACTGTCTTCGATGTGAAGATCAATCTGTTGTCCGTCACGCAATGCCTCCCCGACCTGATCGGTCAGAAGTTTACCGATATCGGTCAGTTCCGCCTTCTCACCTTCTTCACCGCGCGCGAATGCCAGATAGGCATCGACCATGCGCTCCATATCGATCACGTCCTGTTTAAGTGCGTCGATACCCGGCGATGATTGCTGCATGGCTAGTTCAAGTTTCATCCGCGTCAGCGGTGTGCGCAGATCGTGTGAAACACCGGCCAGAAGTGCTGTTCTTTGCGACAGGTGACGGACGATACGATCACGCATCGACATGAACGAACTTGCCGCCATGCGGACTTCAGCAGCACCTTCGGGCTTGAAGTCACCGACATTGGCACCACGACCGAACTGATCGGCCGCCTTTGCCAGACGCCGGATCGGGCGGACCTGATTGCGCATGAAGATCACCGCAACCCCATACAGGATCAATGCAGACCCCGCGATCCACATAAAGAAGATATAGGTCGTCGAACTGTAAAGACGCTTGCGCGGGGCGACGATTGAAATCACGCCCTCCTTGAACTGCACGCGAATTTCCAGCCTGCGGCTATCAAGATCAAGATTGAAATAGAACGGACGCTGCACACGCTCGGTCAGGGCAACAAACAATTCTTCTGACACCAGACCAAGTGGCGGTTCGGTTGTTTGTTCCTCAAGGATTTCATCTGGTTCGAAGGCGATATCAAGTTGCATATGCGCACGCGCAGAATGCTGCAGCCAGACATAATGTTCCTTGTCGGGATATTCGCCGAGATAATCGATCACATAGGCAACGTCACCGGCAAGACCACGGCTCAGTTGACGGGCGACCGTGTCCCAGTGACGCTCGAAGAAAATCAGAACAGTGACGATTTGCAGCAGCAGCATCGGCGTCATCAGGATCAGCAACGACCGTCCCAGAAGGCCCGTCGGCATCAATGACTTGATCCGGCTATTTTGTTCACTACCCAACGTGCAATTCCCTGTTCAATTCATCGCTACTGACAAGACAGATGTCCTGATCAATCGGCATAAAGGACATAGCCCCGACCGCGTACGGTCTGCAAGTATCTTGGTTGTTTCGGATCTTCTTCGAATTTACGGCGCAAGCGCGTGACTTGTACATCAATACTGCGCGAGGCAGCAGGATCAATCGCATTGCCGCTGATCATTTCATGAAGCTGTTCACGTGATGTCGTTTGCCCGCGGCGCTTGATCAGGGCGGCAAGCAAGGCCTGCTCGGCCGATGTCAGATAGACATGCTCCCCGTCGCGTTGCAGGTTCATCTTGGCCGGATCGAAACTGAAGCGACCAAAACACACAATCTCTGAGCCCGCAATCTCTGTGACTTCTTCGGTTGGTTCGGGCATTTCACCGTACCGACGCAGGATGGCCTCGATGCGCAGAACAAGCTCGCGCGGCTCGAACGGTTTGGCAAGGTAATCATCCACCCCGGCTTCAAGTCCGGCGATCCGGTCTTCGGTTTCCGAAAGAGCCGTCAGCAAAAGAATGGGAACCCTGGACCCGGACTCACGCAGGCTGCGCGCCAGATCAACACCCTTCTCACCGGGCATCAGAACATCAAGAACAATCAGATCAAATTGCAACCCGGCCAGACTGGCACGTGCCTGTGCCGCATCGCGCGCAGCCGACACCGAGAACCCGTTTTCACCAAGATAGCGGCTTAACAGATCCCGCAGGCGATCATCATCATCGACCACCAGAATATGCGGCTGATCAACACCAGTCATTGCACGTCCCCAAAGACCGAAACCATTCTGATTAAATGACGAATAACTTGGCGATAAAGTGTTTCAAAAGCGTAAGGATCAAGACATCGGTACCTTGCAGACAAAAATAAAGTGCCCGGCATTTCGACCGCAAGGCACTTTATCTGATCTGGTCACTTAATCACCTATATCGCGATTGCCTGCCCCCCGTCGGCGACAGCAGGCACAGACAGGCTGCGAACTAACCGGCGCGCTGGCGCAGCCCCGTGGGACCTTCATCAGCAAAGCGCTTGCGATCCTCTTCGCCCAGCATGCCAAGCATGACCTTGCGGAATCCCTCGACGGCTTCGGCACCGGCTTCGCGATAGGCCGCAGCAATCAGGGCGCGCTGCTTTTCGGTGAGTTCGCGTTCAAGCGCCTCACCCTTTTCGGTCAGGGTCAAAAGCCGCTGGCGGCGATCCTGCAAACCGGTTCGCTGTTCAATGAACCCTTCGCGCACCAGCTGGCTGAGCACACGTGACAGCGACTGTTTGGTGATTTTCAAAATCGACAACAGGTCGCTGACCGTAATTCCGGGGTTCCGGCTGACGAAATAGATGACCCGATGATGGGCCCGCCCGAAATTATATTGCTCAAGCATCTGGTCCGCGACCGCGGTGAAATCGCGATAGGCATAAAAAAGCAATTCAATGCCCTGCCTAAGCTCTTCTTCCCGCAGAAAAAGCGGATTGACTTTACGTGTAGAGATATCTGCCATGCTTATCCGTTATGTCAGTTATATTGACATATTAATCTATGAATGTTACTTCGACCAGACAAATAAGGACATAAAGTTACGTCCAGGAACGATTTTGAATTGGAATTTGGCAAATGACGACTCCGACCTTTGATAACCGTGATGGTTTTATCTGGTATAATGGTGAACTTAAACCCTGGCGTGAAAGCACTTTGCATGTGCTGAGCCACGCTGTCCATTATGGTAGTGCGGTTTTCGAAGGCGAACGTTGCTATAACGGCAAGGTTTTCAAGCTGGCCGAACATGGCGAACGTCTGATCAAGTCCGGCGAAATTCTGGATATGAAAATCCCCTATGGTGCCAAGGAACTTGATGACGCGGTTATCGAAACCCTTGCAGCCAACAACATTACCGAAGGCTATATCCGCCGTATTGCATGGCGCGGCAGTGAGATGATGGGTGTTTCCGCCCAGACCACGCGCATCAATGTCGCGATTGCCTGCTGGGAATGGCCAAGCTATTTCAAGCCGGAAGAACGCCTGAAAGGTATTCGTCTTGATCTGTCAAAATGGGCACGTCCGGCACCGAACACCGCACCGACCAACGCCAAGGCAGCCGGTCTTTACATGATCTGCACCCTGTCCAAACACGAAGCCGAGCGCAAAGGCTATGCCGATGCCCTGATGCTTGATTATCGCGGTCAGGTGGCAGAAGCGACCGGTGCCAACGTGTTCTTCATCAAGGATGGCAAGATCCATACGCCAAAGCCCGATTGCTTCCTGGATGGCATTACCCGTCGCTCCGTCATCGGCCTTGCGAAAGCACGCGGATATGAAGTCATCGAACGCGCCATCATGCCTGAAGAAATGGCAGATTTCGAAGAATGCTTCCTGACCGGCACGGCTGCCGAAGTCACCCCGGTGGCTGAAATCGGCCAGTACAAATTCACCCCGGCAACGGTCTGCAAGACCCTGATGGAAGACTATATGGCGCTGGTCCGTGGCGACAAGGCTGCGGTTGCTGCTGAGTGATTTATTTTTAATAATCACATCGATTATTAGATTTTGCCAAATAATCAACCCGGTCCACTGGACCGGGTTTTTTATTGCCTGCGTGCAAACCGCATGGCTAAGTCACTTTCAACCGCCCTGCGCACCGTCCAAGGTCGAAATCCATGCCCCAAAAGTCTGATGATTTAAAACCCGACCATCAATTGCTCTATCAGACCCACTCGCCCTTTGCCCGCAAAGTGCTGGTCTTTGCCATCGAGGCGGACCTGCAACAGCGCATCGAGGTCATCCATCACGAAACCAGCCCGACCAACCGCAATGATGCGATCTTTGCCGCCAATCCGCTGGGCAAGGTGCCGGTTCTGGTGCTGCCCGATGGCATGACACTTTATGATTCACTGGTGATTTGCGACTATCTTGATCGCCTGCATGAGGGCCGCAAACTGATCCCGCACAAGGCACCAAAACGGCTGCATGCCTTGCGTTTACACGCTTTGGCGCAAGGCATGTGCGATGCAGGTGTGCTCCTTCGCTGGGAAACCGCACGCCGCCCGGAACCTTTGCGCTATCCCCCGCTGGCAGAGGGCCAGAAGACCAAACTGATCGAGACATTCGATTATCTCGAAACCAGTCTTGATCCCAAGCACCCGATCACGATTGGCCATATTGCGCTGGCCACCGGGCTGGAATGGATCGAATTTCGCGCGTTGGCCGATTTCAAAACCGGTCGCCCGAAGCTTTCGCAATGGTATGAGGAATTCGGCACCCGTCCCTCGATGGTTCAAACCCGCTATAGCGGCCAGACCCATGACTAGGGTATTTCGCTGATAAATATCTGCAAAATAAAACCTTTTAAATCCTCATACAATATAACCCGCTATCGAAGTGATCAGACCAGATCATAAAGAAGCGGGCCACAATGGCGACAGGATCGTACGGTCAAAAACCGCAAGATCCGCATTTGAGCTGCCCTGAAATGACACAAGCGCAGCAAATCCGGCCCGCATCCTCATTACAAGGATTGATGCTCTTTTGTAGTAATCATCCTTTATTTGAGATAAAACCCTGAACTACATAATAAGAAATGTATATGAGGGAGCCATGCGGTTCAGGCTGTTCTTCGGGATCATTGCCGCATTGTTTTTCGTCGATGGTTTCGGTGCGGATGCCCGATCATCGGAGCAAAAACGCACCATCAGGATTCCAGTCCAGCAGGCAGATCTGGATGGCCTGAATGACTGTATCCTCAGTCGTTCCGACGATTGCCGCAAATGTCGGCAACCCAACCAGTCGAACCTGTCACTTATGAACTATACGCTGCTTCGCGAAGCGCTGTCAGAAGGCGGCTTCGAGGCAGAGGTCCAACCGGTGCACTCCCCGAATTCAGAGCGCAGCCGCAAAATGATCCTGTCGGGTCAGGCGGATATCAAGACCGACTGGATATTCAACATCTCGGTCGATGAAGGCGCCCTTCAAACCGAACCGGTTTTTCTGTCCGGTGAAATTGAAAAGGGCCTTTATGCCCGCCGCAATTTGATTACCCCGGATCGCCAGTTGAACATTCAGGACATCCGAAACTTGCGTGCTGTGGGCATTCGCAGCTGGCGACTGGACTGGCAGGTTCTTGAAAGCCTGTCGCTGGCAAGCCTGAGCACTGCGGCAACCACCAAACAGATGTTTGCGCTTATTGATGCGGGACGTGCCGATTTTACGTTGCTTGAGTTCTCGTCACAGGAAGACATGGGGCGGCAGGTTGACGGCATCTGGCTTTACCCGATCCAGGGCGTCAAAATATCGCTGCCCGCGACACAGCATTTCATGGTCTCGGCCAGTCTGAGGGATTCGGGCATGGTTGTCGACGCATTGAACCGGGGCATCAAGAGACTGCGCGAAAGCGGCTTTATCCAGCGCTGTCTGGTCAATAGCGGCGTCATCAATCCGGCAGTCGCCTATTGGCAGACGCTGAACGCAACAGCATCAGAAACGATCACAAAACAGGCCCCGACCGTTTCCACACAATAAATTCGCCACTAATTTCTATACGATTTCAAGCACTCACGCGCCCGACTATGGCCCATTTTCTTGAGGCGGGAGCAACATCCCCGTGGTCAGGGCATTACCGCCGGGCGGTTGATCACGAAATTGACTGATGGGCAGGTGCATGGTTACGAAGACAGCTTTCCCATGAAATATTTCCGAACATATTCAAGCTGGCAGGCTTCATCGACTGCGGGACCTCTAAGTTGCGAGAGATAGAGGCGTGCGTGTTCCATTACATCGGTTAAGGTAAGTTTCGCCTCCCTCGCCTTTTTCAAATAGACACGCGCACATTTCCGATCCTGCTGATGGAAAGCAAATGGCGCTCTGCCATGACAGAACCCAAAAGCAATCAGTTTTACCCATTCGTCTTGCGTCATCGCTTTCTCCTTTTCTAGTTCGAGAAGGCAATGCTGGCAGCAATGAGAGAGGAAAACGACAGGCTGATGGTTGGAGCGGGGGGGCTACAACCATTCGATTTCGGGTATTGGCCGAACGGATTGCCGTTCAGACGTTACGGCCACTTTGCTTCGGGCGGAAGCGACATCAGAATGGCTTCGGTGTTGCCACCGGTCATCAGGCCGAAGCGTGTGCCGCGATCATGGAGCAGGTTGAACTCGACATAGCGACCGCGTTTGACCAGCTGGGCCTGACGTTCCTCGTCGGTCCAGGATTTGTTGTAATGGCGTGCGACCAGTTTCGGATAGATATCGCGAAACGCCTTGCCGACATCCTGGGTAAAGGCAAAGTCCGCGTCCCAGTCGGCATCAAGATAATCATAGAAAATCCCGCCCACACCGCGCGCTTCATTGCGGTGCGGCAGCCAGAAATATTCATCGCACCACTTTTTGAAGCGATCGTAATAGTCATCGCCATGGGCATCACAGGCAGCTTTGAGCGCTCCGTGGAAATCGGCGGTATCGGTTTCTTGCGGGAAGACCGGTGTCAGGTCAGCCCCACCGCCAAACCATGCCTTGGTGGTCACGATATGGCGGGTATTCATGTGCACGGCTGGCACATGCGGCGAACAGGGATGGGCGACCAGTGATATGCCCGCAGCCCAGAAATTCGGGTTTTCCGCCGCACCGGGAATTTCCGCCCGGAATTTTTCGGAAAACTCGCCATGCACGGTCGAAATATTGACCCCGACCTTTTCAAACACCCGGCCCTTCATGACCGACATTTCGCCGCCGCCCTCATTGGTGCCGCGTTCCCAGACCGTGCGCTCAAACCGACCAGCCGGTCGATCAGAGAGCGGCCCGGTATAGCTGTCTTCCAACGCCTCGAAGCTTGCGCAGATGTCATCGCGCAACTGACGGAACCATGTCTGTGCGGCTTTCTTGCGCGTTTCAATCAGGGTTGCGTCTGTGCTGCTCATTGCGTCCTCTTTGGAAAACTGTTGGTCTGACGGAGCGCCTCGCCCAGCGTCATCGCGGTTGCCATCGCCACATTGAGCGACCGCATTTCGGGCTTCATCGGGATCACCACGCGGGCATCGACATAATCATGCACCGGATCAGGCACCCCCTTGCTTTCGGAACCCAGCATCAGAATATCGTCAGCGCGAAATTCAAAATCGCAATAGGGTTCCGCCCCCTTGGTGGTCAGCAAAACAAGGCGACCGGGAACCGTGCCGTTGTCGCGTGCTTCAACGAAGCTGCGCCAGTCGGCATGGCGTATATAATCGGCCTTGTCGAGATAATCCATCCCGGCGCGTTTGAGTGCCGCCGAGGTCAGCAAGAACCCGCAAGGCTCAATGATATCGACAGGCAACCCGAAACAGGCCGCCATCCGCAGAATGGTGCCGGTATTTTGCGGTATGTCGGGTTCAAATAAACAGATTCTCATGGTGCCTGTCGTTATCGGAAAGTGGCCCGGCCGGTTCGGACCATTATCGTATGAATGATCACGACCTTTTACCCCAATTAGACAGGAAGTCGCCAGAAATTGACGGCAATTAATCGCAACCATGCCCGCAGCCCGACTTTCCGGAAGCCTTTGGTCCAGCAGCGGCTGAAAGCATCGGGGTGAATGGACAGCCCCGCGCCGGTAAAACTTTATAATCCGGTTCAATGGTGTTTCAAACCCGATGTATTTTCGGTATCTTCGGGGATAAATTTCAAAGACGGGTCGAACCGTTTTTTCAAGTATCCCGCCTTGCCGTATTCAGGATGTCATATCTGTGCAGGAACCCCACTTTGACCTTAACTGGGATGATTTGAAGCATCTTCTGGTGCTGTCGCGTGAAGGAACCTTGTCGGCGGCGGCACGGGTTCTTGATACATCGCGTGTGACGGTCAAGGCCCGGATTTCAAATCTTGAAAACAGCATGGGTGTTCGACTGTTTTCCCAGGACAAGTCGGGCTATAAACTGACCCGCGACGGGCGCGATCTGGCCAGCTATGCCGAGGAATGCGAACGCCAGTTGCGTCTTGCCTTTGCCAAGCAAAACAGCCCCTCTGCGCCGCGTCTTAAAATTCGTGTCGGTGTGGTTGAGGGTATTGGGAACGGCTATCTGGCGGAAAAGCTTTCCTGGTGGCTGCGTGGCCAGAATATTGATTTCGAACTGGTTTCATTGCCCAAACAGGCCCGGATCACCAACCGTGAAGCCGATATCTGTGTAACCCTTGAAGAACCCGAAGGCGAAAATACGATCAAGAAGGTTCTGACCCCCTACACATTGGGGATCTATGCCAGTGAAGGTTATATCGCCGAACACGGGCCGCTTAAGGGATCGCAGGATGTGCTTGATCACATGTGGGTCGGCTATGTCCGCGACCATATTTTTTCCCAGACCCTGAATTACCACGAAGAACTTTCACCAAACCTGAAATATGCGTTTCGCGGCACAAGCATGGTGTCGCAGCTGTTTGCGACTTCGGCCGGGCTCGGACTGGGGATTTTCCCGATTTACCTGATTTCGGAATTCAATCTGATCCGGGTCTGCCCGGAAATAGCATTTGCACGCAAATACTGGATTTCGTCGTCAAGCGACTTGCACCGTTTCCCGGGTCTGATGTCGGTCTGGAAGTTTCTGCTTGAGACCTGCCAGAAAGACCGGCGGCTGTTTTACGAAGAAAACTAGCGGGGCCGGATTGCTCCGGCCCCGCCTGTTTTTCACATCAACACGTCTTGGCAGTCCTATTGCGCGTAGATCAGATCGGGTAGCCACAAGGTGATCCATGGCACATAGGTGATCAGGATCAGGGCAACGATCATGATTGCGATGAAGGGCAGGCAGCCCCGCAAGACATCGCGCAACGACATCTTTGAAACACCCATCGCCACAAACAGGTTCAACCCGACCGGCGGGGTGAGCATGCCCACCGAGAAGTTCACAACCGTGATCAGGCCGAAATGCACCGGGTCAATGCCAACCTGGGCTGCAATCGGCTGAAGCAGCGGCGCGAGAACGATGATGGCGGATGCACTATCAAGGAAGAAGCCGGTCACCAGCATGACAATATTGAACAGCGCAGCAACGGTGAAGGGATCACTTGTGTTGCTCAGAACCTGTGAGGACAGGCTGCCCGGTGCGCCGGTAATGGTCAGAAGCCAAGAGAATGCCGATGCACCCGCCGTAATCAGAAGCAGGGTGGCGGCAATCGCACCTGATGATTTCAGGATGCTTTTAAGTTCGGCAAGACCGATCTGCTTATAGATTACCGCACCGACGAACCAGCCATACATGCAGGCAACAGCCGCGGATTCAGTCGGGGTAAAGACACCGGAATAAATGCCGCCCAGAAGCAGGAAGGGCAAACCAAGGCCCCATGCCGAACGTTTGACTGCAAGAAGGAAGGCCGCACGGGTCGGGAAATCCTGACGGGGATAGCCGCGCCGGATGGCAAAAATCACGCAAGCCGCAATCAGAAGAGCCCCAATCAACAGAGCCGGGCCGACACCACCGGCAAACAGCTTGCCGACCGACGCGCCGGTGACGGACCCATAAATGATCAGACCGATGCTGGGCGGAACAATCGGGCCCAGCGTCCCTGCCACAGTGATCAGACCGATGGCAAAGAAGCGATCATAGCCCGCGGCAACCAGTGCCGGGAACATGATGCTGCCAATCGCAATCACGGTTGCCGGGCTTGATCCCGAAATCGCCCCGAAGAACAGGCATGACAGGACAGTTGCCGCAGCAATCCCGCCCGGGATCCAGCCAACCAGTACGGTTGCCAGGTCGACCAGACGCTGGGACAAGCCACCAATACGCATCAGTTCGGATGCGAGAATGAAGAACGGGATGGCCATCAGCGAGAAATTGTTCATGCCTGCGAACATGCGCATCGGAACAATCACCGGATCAAATGGCCCCCAGAAACCGACGGCGACAACAACGGCAAAGGCCAGTGCCGCGAAGATCGGAAGGCCAAATAGCAGAAGGCCCCCGAATGAAAGCAAGAGTCCTGATAACATTATTCTTTTGCCCTGATAGAAACCGGAATTCAGCTGTTTGCGGGTGCGACCTACATGGCGCGCAGGTTTTCTTCGGATGCCGCGATCTGTTTGCCTTGCAGTAATTGTGCAAGCGCATAGCCATAGCGAAACAGCGACAGGAAACCGGAAACGGGAATGATTGCGTAAACGGCTGAAACGGGGATGCGCAGTGCGGGGGACAACTGACCACGTTCAAGCGTGTTCAGGAAAAGTTTGCCGCCGAAATAGACCAGAGCGAGTGCAAACAAAATCCCCAAGGCAATGGCGATGATCCGAAGGACAGGGATATATCGCGCCGGAACGATGGCATCGAGAAGATCAACCGAGATATGGCTGCCAAGACGGATGCCGATGCTGATGCCGACAAAGCTCATGACGATGATCGCATAGAGCACAACTTCCTCGGCCCAGTAAAGCGGGGCACTGAAGACATAGCGCATGACCACCTGAAGAAATGTCAGGCAAATTGCGACAGCCATCAGAAAGATCATGGATCCGTCTTCGAGGCGGGCAAGGGCCTTGTCAAATTTTTCGAACATTTTGCCGTCCCATTGTCAAAAACCGACTTGCAAGATTGCAGTCTTGCAAGTCGGCCCATCATTTCGAAATGTGCAGATTACTTGGGACCTGCGCCGGTAACTGCATAAATGGAATTGATCAGTTCCGGTGTAACTACATCGGCAAAGGCCTTATGGACAGCGAAACTGCCTTTGATGAAGGCATCCTTTTCAGCATCCGTCAGGCGATGGACTGCGATGTCCGAGCTGATTTTGGAAAGCTGTTCTGCCTCATACTCGTTGGTGAGCTGACGAGCAAGGTCGCGGGCATTGTCGAAGGCGGTCACAACGACGGCACGCAGATCATCAGGAAGCGAGTTCCATGCGTTCTCGCTCATGACTGCGGCATAGCCGTGATAGGCATGTGACGACAGGGTCATGTATTTCTGAACTTCATAGAATTTCATCGCAACGATATTGGCGATCGGGTTTTCCTGACCATCAACAACGCCAGCCTGAAGACCGCCGTAAACTTCGGCAAAGGCCATTGCCGTCGGGTTTGCACCCCATTCGTTGTACTGGGTCAGGATGACCGGTGCCTGCATGGTGCGCATCTTGATGCCGGCAAGGTCTTCGACCGCAGTGATTTCGCGAACATTGTTGGTGATGTTACGGAAACCGGCACCCCAGAAGTTCACGCCATGCATGCCGTGCTGATCAAGGGTATCAAGGATCGAACGACCGACTTCGCCATCAAGAACCTTGACCATCATTTCTTCGCTCGGAAGGATGAAAGGCAGGTCAAGAACCTGAAGTTTCGGTTCGAAGTTGCCCAGGGTCGCGGTTGGCGGAATTGCGATCTGGACCAGATCATTTTGCAGCTGTTCGATGATGTCGACATCGCCACCGAGGCCACCAGCCGGGATCACATTGATCTCGATGCGGCCATTGGATTTTTCTTCGACTTCTTTTTCGAATGCGCGTGCTGCCTTACCGTTCGGGGTATCTTCCATAAGAACATGACCGAAGGTAAAGGTGAATTCCTGAGCCATGGCCTGGCTACCGAAACCGGCCATTGCGATTGCAGCAAATGCCGCAAATTTGAACTTGCTGTTCATTGGTGCCTCCGTTCTGATAATTATCTGGTTGGTACAGGTTGTTCGACAAGTTTTCGACCCCGAAGACGATCTGCCATCAGGGGATAATTGGCGCGTGCCTCGATGAGATCGCTCTCAAGCAGTTCGGCCCGAATGGTTTCGGCGGCGAACTGTCCGGCCTGTGCGAGAATGCCACTGTTGGGGGAGACGATCTGGCTCAGGCCAAGGCGTTCCCAGGTCCCGACTTTCTTGCCGAGATCGAGGAAGCCGCAGGCATTGCACGAAACCACAAATGCCTGGTTCTGAATGGCGGTAACGGTCGGAACCGTTTCCCAGAATTTCTTTTTGGTGACCGGATCCCCTGCGCCGCCTTTGGCACCGCCCGACCAGAAGGAAGAGGTGACTGCAAGAATTTCTACACCCTGTCGGAAATGTTCCAGTGCAACTTCGGGGAACAGGGTTTCATAGCAGATCACGATCCCGATCTTGCCCAGCGCACAGTCAAAGGTCGTGCGGTTGTAATC
Source organism: Thalassospira sp. SM2505 (assembly GCF_054901115.1). Lineage (NCBI taxonomy): Bacteria > Pseudomonadati > Pseudomonadota > Alphaproteobacteria > Rhodospirillales > Thalassospiraceae > Thalassospira > Thalassospira sp. SM2505. The sequence continues at coordinate 1,216,759 of NZ_CM142731.1, read as the reverse complement.
CGGGGTGTAATACAGCTTTTCAATACCGGGGAAGAAACATTTGCGGGTGACACCGACGATGCCTTCCGGTCCGATCAGGGCGGCACTGTTATAAATGGTGCCGACGATCGAAGAACGTTCATTGAAGCCAACGACCGTATAGATGCCAAGAGTCTTTGCGGCCTCGGCAACTGCCTTGAGCTCCGGACCATCAACGTCAACGGAACCCTCGTTCCAGAGCCGTTTCAGACCGCCTTCTTCATGTTTGAAAAAGCTGGTCAGGTTGGCTTCGGGAAACACGACAAGATCGCTACCGTTTGATGCCTCGACCTGCATCTGGTTGAGAATGAAAGCAAGATTCTCGGCTATACCACCCAGTTCGACGGGCTGGTGTTGCACCGCGCTTGCTACGACCTTGCTTTGCATGAAGTTCTTACCCTTTGCCTGACAGTTTCCTCGAGGGAGCACTTTGCTCCTGCTTGTTGCGGAAACATTACGAGGCGACAGGAAGGGCGCATAGGTGGGCCAGGCTTGCGCTATATGTAAGAAAACTTACACCATTGCGACATCCGCCGGAATCAAGGCCTGTGACGCATCCTGACAGTCAACATCGACCGACACGTCGCCTTGAATTTCCGGAAACAAAAACATCGCATTCGCATGACTGGAAAGTTCCGGGAGGATTCGACCGGTCGCAGGATGACGAATCAGATCGGGAAGGACAGATAATTACCCTTTAACCGCCCTATTAGACTTTTTTGGAATAAGAAAAACCAAAGCAGTAAACCATTGGTTCGTAAAAGGCAGGATACCCGCATTTACGCTAGGTTTTACAGATTTGTGCACTGCAAAACCATATGATCTTATTGAATGCAAACAAATTGCAACTCCAAGTTCTCCTTAACAAACCCGATTTTTGTTAGTATGACGGACCAGAAACAGGGCTAGAGGCTTTTAGCGACTTCATTGTTTGATTTTCATCAAGGGAAATCAGGCAGGGATGTCCTAAGTCTTGCTTTTGGCAATCCACATGCCTGTTTTGGGGGCAGAAAGAGGGATAAATTATGTCGCAAACGGTGCATTCTTCCGGCGATCACCAGCCGGACGAGAACCGCAGGGATTTCCTGACCTTGGCGACCACAGCTGTCGGTGTCGTTGGCACCGGCGTCGCGTTGTGGCCGTTCGTGGACAGCATGAACCCGTCCAAAGATGTTCTCGCACTTGCCTCGGTCGAGGTTAATTTGGCCAACATCGCGGTTGGTCAGGCAGTCAAGGTTATGTGGCGAGGCAAACCGGTCTTTATCCGCCATCGTACCGAACGCGAAATCAATGAAGCCAACGAGGTTGCATTGAACGAGCTCGTCGATCCACAAGCCGACGATGCACGTGTCGAAAAGAAGGAATGGCTGATTGTTGTCGGCGTATGCACCCATCTGGGCTGCATCCCGATGGGCACCGCCACCGGGGAAGCCCGAGGCGATTATGATGGTTGGTACTGTCCGTGCCATGGCTCGCACTATGATACGTCGGGCCGTATCCGCCGTGGTCCTGCGCCGAAGAATCTCGAGGTGCCGACCTACACCTTCCTCACCGACACATCCGTCCGTATCGGCTAAGGAGCTGTATGATGAGCGCACCTCAATGGAATAACAAAGTGGTGAAATGGGTTGATGACCGTCTTCCGGTAATCTCCATGTTGCACCATTCCGCCTATGAATATCCGACCCCGAAAAACCTGTCCTATATGTGGAACTTTGGTTCACTGGCAGGCTTTGTTCTGGTGACCATGATCCTTACCGGGATTTTCCTGGTGATGAACTATACCCCCCATACCAGCATGGCGTTTGAGTCTGTCGAACGTATCATGCGCGATGTGAACCATGGCTGGCTGATCCGCTATATTCACATGAATGGCGCATCGATGTTCTTCATCTGCGTCTTTATCCATATTTTCCGTGGCCTGTATTACGGGTCATACAAAGCACCGCGTGAAATGCTGTGGTGGATCGGTATCCTGATCCTTCTGGCAATGATGGCGACTGCCTTCATGGGCTATGTCCTGCCGTGGGGCCAGATGTCGTTCTGGGGTGCGACGGTTATTACCAACCTGTTCTCTGCCTTCCCGATCATTGGCGATCCGCTGGTGACCTGGCTCTGGGGCGGTTTCTCGGTTGATAACCCGACACTGAACCGGTTCTTCTCGCTGCACTATCTGATGCCGTTTGTCATTCTGGGCCTTGTTGTCCTGCATGTCTGGGCACTGCATAGCGTGCGTTCGAACAACCCGACCGGCGTTGAAATCAAAACCCCGCAGGACAGCATTCCGTTCCATCCGTACTACACGATCAAGGATCTGTTCGGACTGGGCGTGTTCCTGATCTTCTTCTGTGCGTTTGTGTTCTTTGCACCGGATTACCTTGGCCACCCGGATAACTACATCCCGGCCAACCCGCTGGTAACCCCGCCGCACATCGTGCCGGAATGGTACTTCCTGCCGTTCTATGCGATCCTGCGCTCGATTGACTTCACCATCCTTGGCATCCCGGCAAAACTGCTTGGCGTTCTTGCGATGTTTGCGTCAATCGTCATCCTGTTCGTTATTCCGTGGCTTGATACCTCGAAGGTTCGCAGCTCGAAATTCCGTCCGGTTTACAAATGGTTCTTCTGGCTGTTTGTGATTGATACCTTCATCCTCGGCTATTGCGGGGCGAAGGCACCGGATGACTATTTCATGGGAATTCCGGGTCTTAAGGTGATCGTGATGGGCCAGCTTTCGACGCTGTACTACTTCGTGCATTTCCTTGTGGTGATGCCATTGGTCGGGAAGCTTGAACGAACCAAACCGCTTCCGGCAAGCATCAGTGAGTCTGTTTTGAAGGAGGGTGCAAATGCGTAAGTTCGCACTGACCGCAATTGCTGCCGCCTTCGCGGTAACCGCATTCACCGGAACTGCAGCCAGGGCTGCCGGGGATACCCCGGTACCCGCGGCACAGGACTGGAGCTGGCAGGGTCTGTTTGGCACCTATGACCGTGCCCAGCTGCAACGCGGTTTCCAGGTCTATAAAAACGTTTGTGCGGGCTGTCACAGCCTGCGGTTCATTGCCTTCCGTAACCTTGAAGGCATTGGATTTAACGAAGACCAGATCAAGGCGATCGCAGCGGAATATGACATTGAAGACGGTCCGAATGACGATGGTGACATGTTCACCCGTCCGGGCAAGCCGTCCGACTATTTCCCGTCCCCGTTCCCGAACGAAAAGGCTGCTGCTGCTTCGAACGGCGGGGCAATTCCGCCCGATCTTTCCCTGATGACCAAAGCCCGTGTGGCAGGCCCGGATTATGTGTTCGCCCTGCTGACCGGCTATGAGGAAGAAGCCCCTGAAGGCTTCGACCTGTCAGACGGGAAGTCTTACAACCATTATTTCCCGGGCCACCAGATTTCCATGGCGCCGCCGCTTTATGACGAAGCGGTCGAATATAGCGATGGAACACCGGCAACCCTGGAACAGCATTCGCGCGACGTTGTTGCCTTCCTGAACTGGACGGCACAGCCGGAACTTGAAGCACGCAAGGAACTTGGCCTGCAGGTCATCCTGTTCCTGATCGTTCTGACGGCGATGCTTTATGCGCTGAAACGCAAAATCTGGCGCGATATCGAACATTAAGTTCGATCATCACTGCGACGCTTAAAAACAGGCCACCTGATTTCAGGTGGCCTGTTTGTTTTTGTGTATCTGATCCGCGTTCATCAGGATTGACCCATTCACAAGCTTCGCATTGAATAGCTGCAATATTCGTTCCCGTTACCGGCTTGATCAGGAACCCGCACCGCCATGACCATTGATCAGTTTGCCCTTTATTTCCTTGCCGTTTTTATTGCCACCCTGACGCCTGGCCCTGCGATCATGCTGGGGATCACCAACAGCATCCGCCATGGCGTGCGCGCATCTGTCATCGGGGCATTTGGCTGTGTGACAGGTACGGGACTGATGGGGCTTTTATCGGCCCTTGGTCTTGGCGCACTGATCATGACGTCGGGCACGCTGTTCATGATCATTCACTATGTCGGGGCGGCCTATCTGATCTGGCTTGGCATCAAGTTCTGGCGTGAAAGCCGCCTGCCCGCCGTCGAGAATGCCATCACCAATAGCCCGAAACGGACACCGGGGGCACTTCGCCTTTATGTACAGGGCTTCATTGTTTCGGCCAGCAACCCGAAGGCCATTGCGTTCTTTACCGCCCTGTTCCCCCTTTTCATCGATCATGATGCACCATTGGCATCGCAGTTTGCGATCATGGACACGACCTTTGTCGTCATGTCGTTTTCATCGATTGTCGGATATTCGATGTTTGCCGCGCGGTCGCGCAAATTCCTGACCGGAAATGGCAAGAAATGGTTCCAGCGCATTTCGGGCAGCATCTTTGTCAGTTTCGGAATTGGGTTGGCTGTATCAGCCCGGTGATCTGTCAAACTTGCCGTGTCCTGAAACCCGGCATCTGAGCTTTTAGTAAGAGAAATATTCGACAACCAGCTGATCAATCACGCCGGTATTGCGCATGTCGCTGAGTACGCCATCAAGTTCATCGGCGAAATCGAAGCGGTAAGGCCAATTCCCGTTCGGGTCGGGGCCAAATGTGACATATCCAAATTCCTGCCCGACAATGGCGGCTTCGCCAAACAGGCGCAAAACAGACTTGTCGACATTGAGTTCGCGGTTGGCCGCCAGAATTGCCATGCGTTCATTGAGATAACAATCAACCCGTCCGGCCATCAGATAGCGCAGGCCGCTTGCCGTTGTATTGGCTTCATCAAGGGTGATGTCACCCTTGGCGACCAGTTCGTAGAACTTTTCGCCAGCAGAAAGGTATCCGCTGGTGGTGGCGAATGTCGCACCCTTGAAATCATCGGGAAACCGCAAAGACATGTGGCTTTGGATGAAATCCTTGCTGCATACCACGACCACGGTTTCGCTAAGGATGGGAACGGAATAGCGTTCGACCCATGTCCTGTCCTTGCGCTTATAGGGCGGGAAGAAGGACATGATTTCACCCTGTTCAAGCATCTTCAGCCCGCGCTTGAACGGCACCAGTTCGATATCAAGATCGTATTTCGGCATCCGCGCAAAGGCTTCGCGCAGGATCGACACATAGATGCCCGCCACTTGATCCCCGTCACGATAGACATAGGGGACATAATTTTCTTCGGAATAAAGGGTGATGCCAATCGGCTTGGGCGTGTTGCCTTCGGCCAGTGCCATGCGTGCCGGGAGCATGACAGCCCCGATCATCATGATCAGCACGAACATGCTCCATATCCCGCATCGCGTCATTCCGGCTTGGCCCGCACGGTTGCAAAGGCAATTGCAAAGGCGATGGCAAAGGCGTCGCAATTCCATTCTGGCAGTCTCTTTGTTCAACAAATTCTGATATTACCGCGCGGGAATAAATTAGAACAAATGAAACTACTGTGCGCACCGTCACATTCGGTCATCTTTTTTTGAAGAATTGAAGCCCGATCAAAGATCGCCGAGCACACGACATAAAATGTCAGGTCGCGTCCCGGGTCTCATCCCCGCTCGGCGGCGCATCAGCGGATTTGGCAATGTCGGTCCGCTCGCAGGTCAGGGAACCGGCATCGTCGGTGCGATGCTGATGATTGCCCTCGGCCGGGCGGAGCGGCGGCACGGTCACGGGGATATGCACCAGACGGCGTTTGCGCGATGGCGTGCCGCTGCTGGCGTAAAGCTGTTTGCCTGCCTCGACAATCGAGACCCCGGCAAAGGCCTTGAACAGGCGTGATCCGATATTTTCAAACAGCTGCGACCAGCGCAGGAACAGACGGCGCTGGGTCGGCGGCAGGAACAGCGCGCGGCTGTGCTGTATGGGCAGGAACATGTTCTCGCGCATCAGGTTTTGTAATTGTGACACGCTATAGGGATGACCATAGCCAAAGGGCGTCTTTTCCGACCAGGACCAGAGCGAGCTTCGGTTCGGGGTCACCACAATAATCCGGCCATTGGGGGTCAATACGCGCCAGCATTCGCGCATCAGGCGGCGCATGGAATCGGAATGTTCGACCAGATGAACCAGAAGGATGCGATCAACCGAACTGTCGGGCAGCGGCAACATGGTTTCTTCGGTCAGTGCGACCCGGTTTTCTTCGTCGACCGGCCAATGCACGCAGCCCTGACGGCCGGGCATGAAGGCCATGACGCGTTCGGCCTCGCCAATGAAGGGGCGCAGATAGGGTGTTGCATAGCCAAAACCAAGGACGCGCATGCCGCGCACATCCGACCACATGACGCGCAAACGCCTGCGGATCAGTCGCCGGGCGGCTTGCCCGGTACTGCTGGCATAAAAGCGGTGAAGATCAACGACATCCTGAGGCATGACTGGACTTTAGCACCCTATCGCCCCCGACGGAAACAGCTTTGAAACGCAGATCTTCTTAGACTGTCAGAAAGTTTGCGCGTTGCGTGATGTCGAAAATAGGTGAAATTGGTACGACGTCAATTGACCTTTTTGTTATCATCGCCGGGCGCGCGCCGAAGGGGACGTTTTGCCCCCTCAGGCTAAACGGGAACGAAGTGCATCCAAGGTGATATGCCCCTTGAAGGCACCACTGCCGGCCGGTTCTTCGCCTTTCTCTATTGCCGTTGCGAAAATAACCGCCGGATCATTGGCCAGTTTTTTTAGATAACAGGCAAGATGCGGATACTCCTGCTCCAGATCAAACAATTGATGGTATTGAATCCAACGCCCAATACCAGAGAGATAGGCATCCGCGATACTGCGTTGTCCCCCACCCAACAACCATTCCCGGTCGGCAAGCAGTCCATTCAAATAAGTACAACCCTTGACGACAGCTTTTTGCCCGATGGTTCTCAGCAATGCTTTTTGCGCATCATCCAGATCTTCCATTTCGTAAGCCACCCATAACGGGTTGAATGCCGAGAAAAAGTCGGTATTCAAATAGGCCAACATTTCGGTCAGGCGATCATCCTGCATACTGCCGCCCGCTGCCCCCAAGTTAGCTGACGCGTTACGGGCCGCGAGATGTTTCAAAATAGCCATACTCTCGGTCAGGGTCTCTCCTGATTCGAGCAACAGCGCAGGTGTCTGAAATTGTGGGTTTATTTTGGCATAGAGCGGGTTCCAAGGATGCTCCATCATTTCCACGCGAGACAGGCGATAGGGTTTCCCCAACCACTCTAGCGCCACGATTGATCCAAATGAGCAACCCGCGGGCACGCCGTAAAAAAGCACGAGTTCCATAATCCATTCCCCGGTTGTGTTTATCAAAATTCACGTCGATTGCGAGAAATGAAGTATATTTTTGTGGACGATAGATCGGTAGACTGAGATATGTAGACATATCGTCCACAAATGAAGACTATGAAATGCTGAACCTCAATGATCTGTATGTTTTTGTACATGTTGTGGACCATGGAGGGTTTGCCGCTGCCGCGCGTCAGATTGACTTACCCAAGTCGACGCTCAGCAAGCGGGTGGCGGAACTTGAAAAGACCTTGGGTGTACGTTTAATTCACCGTACTTCGAGAAGCTTTGTGCCTACCGAAATCGGGCGAGATTTTTACCGGCATGCCGCCGCTATGCTTATCGAAGCTGAAGCCGCCGAGAATTTGGTCAAGGGTCGCCTTGCCGAACCCAGCGGCTTGGTACGCATTACTTGTTCAGTGCCCACAGCACAAATTTCGCTGGCGAACCTTCTTCCGACGGTGGCTCAAACCTATCCGAAGGTTGAACTGGAATTACACACTACTGACCGATTCGTCGATATCATACAGGAAGGGTTTGATATCGCGGTGCGTGATCACTTCCGACCGCTGCCAGACTCTGATTTGGTACAGAGAACGATTGGGTCCGACCCCGTTTATCTGGTCGCGGCACCAAGCTACCTGGAAGAGTATGGTGTTCCTGCAAATCCAGAAGACATCTCTGATCACAAGGGTTTGCTGATATCGCGTACGGCCGAAAAATGGACGCTGGCAAACGAAAAGGGAGACGTCGTCGAAGTCCAACCAATAAGAAACTTTGCTGCTGATGAATCAACCGTGCTGTTGCGAACCGCCAGTGCCGGATTGGGCATCACCTGTTTGCCGCAAAAAGTTTGCCAGAAAGAGCTGGACCGAGGCGAACTGATACGGATACTCCCCAAGTGGAACGCAGGAAAAGTACTTACAACCTTACTGATCCCTCATCGTCGGGGCCAACTACCGTCTGTGCGTGCCGTGTGCGATATACTCGCCGAGCAGGTTAATTTGAGGTCACTTCGGCCAACCTCCCCATTGCCTTTCTGATGTCGGCTTCTTTGGCGCATTGAGTATCGTCATCGCAATGCCGTTCATGTTTTGCCCCGCAGCGTAAGCAATTGCGCGTTTCTAATCGTTCGATGATTGTTTCAGGACAGTGGTTGCTGCTAGTCTTGATCCAACACAGCAATTCCAGTTTCGAGGTACGCCATGGCCGCGGGCGAAGTGATCGTCATTCCCTGTCTTTCAGACAATTACACCTATCTTGTGCGCTGTCATTATAGCGAAGTGACCGCCGTGATTGATCCGGGCGAAGCAGCGCCGGTGATTGCTGCCCTTGAGGAAAAGGGTTGGAACCTTGATCTGGTGATCAATACCCATCACCACCACGACCATATCGGCGGCAATGCCGAACTGATTGAAAAATATGGTGCCAAGCTTTTGGGACCGGCGGCAGAAACCGCGCGCATCCCCAATATGGATGAAACCTGTGCCGAAGGTGATCAGGTCCTGATTGGCGATCTTGAAGGTCGGGTCTTTGATGTACCGGGTCATACCAGCGGACATATCGCGTTCTATTTCCCGGCGGTCACCGCGCTGTTTTCCGGTGACAGTCTTTTTGCACTTGGATGCGGACGGTTGTTTGAAGGAACACCCGCGCAGATGTGGGAATCGCTTTGCAAGTTCCGCAATCTTCCGGCCAGCACGCAGATCTATTGCGGGCATGAATATACCCAGTCCAATGCGCGCTTTGCCAAAACGATTGAGCCCGACAACCCGATCCTGATTGCCCGCTGTCAGGATATTGACGGGCTTCGCGCGCGTAATTTGCCAACCATTCCGTCGCGACTGGATGTCGAACTTGCGACCAACCCGTTCCTGCGCGCTGACGAGCCGACCGTTGCCGAAAATCTTGGCATGAGCGGCCAGAGCCCGGTGGAAATCTTTGCCGAGATTCGCAAGCGCAAGGATAATTTCTAGGGATCAGGCCTTATTGCATCTGTTTGAACAGAACATTCTGATCAAGCAGATAGCGCGAGAACAAAGGCAGGCTTGCCGCCCCGATGGCGCGGGCGGCACTGCCGACCTGGCCCTGTTCGATATGGGGGCGTTCGATCCCCTGAAGATCAAGGTCATTGGTTGCAGCCCGCGTCGCAGCCACAATGCGCGCGCACACGTCGGCGGGGAAACCGCCATCGACAATGACGGCTTCGAAATCAATTACCGAACAGACCGAGGTAATGGCAATCGCCAGACTGCGCGCAGTATGATTGATCCAGATATCAAGCGTGTCGCCAAGCGTGTTCCAGTAGTCGGGATCACGCCACAGCATGGCCGGGTCACGACCATCACGGGTCAGCATTTCTTCAAGTACAAAGATCGATGCCTGATCGATCAGCTGGCTTGGATGGCCGCTGCGTGATGAGACCGGCATCGAGCCAAAGGCCCCCGCATTCCCGGTCCGCCCGGCATAGAGCGCCTGATTAAGCACCACACCACCGCCGATGAATGACCCGATGAAGAAATAGGCGAAATCGGAATAGTTCGGGCCAAGGCCAAAGACCAGTTCCGCACCGCAGGCCGCAGTTGCGTCATTTTGCTGAAAGACCGGAAATGGCAGGATGGCACCGATGGTTTCGATCAGATCGACCTCGCGCCAGGCATTCATGTCCTCGACCGGGGCACCGACTTCATCCACCCAGTTCCACAGCTCAAAGGGTGCAGCAATGCCGATTCCGGCAATACGGTTGTGCTGATCGGCGCTGAGACCGGCGGCAATCTGATTGACCGAGTCCCGGACGAACTGGCGAATACCGTCGGGTGTCGGGTATTTATAGGCTTCGTTGAGCGATGCGCGCACCGTGCCAACAAAATCAAGCAGGATCAGTTCCGCACTGCGTCGCCCGATTTTCAAACCATAGGAAAAGACACCATCGGGATTAAGGGCCATCGGCACTTTGGGTTTACCGACCTTTCCACGCACCGGGATGCCGCGTTTGAGCAAACCGTCCTTTTCAAGGGCGCGCATGATCACGGAAACCGTTTGCGCCGAAAGCCCCGAAAGCCTTGCGATATCGGCCTTTGACAGACCGGCATTCCGGCGCACCAGCGACAGCACAAGGCGTTCGTTATAGGCGCGCACACGCAACTGATTGGCCCCGCCGCCCGGATGCAACGGTCGGGCCGCCTGATCTTCCGCCCCTGTTTGGTCGGGGCTGGTCGATATGGTGTCCGTCATTTATTCCTCCCACTCGGACCATTTAATGCCCGATTGCAATCAAGAGTGACAGGAATAATTAATAAATCAATCGGATTTATTAATTGACAGCCCATCGCGTTTGGTGTGTGCTTAGCCCCAGACAGGTTGAAGGCCCCGACCCAGAATGCGCGCCACGATCTGTTGGAAAACAAATATTGCTGGTCAAAATGACCGATTAGTCAGGTTAATCCCTGGGAGGAAACACATGAAAAAAGCACTTCTTGGCGCAACCCTTGGTGCGCTTGCACTTGGCCTTGCGGCAGCACCGAATGCGGCAAAAGCAGATGAAACCGGCGCCTGCCTGATCACCAAAACCGATATCAACCCGTTCTTTGTGAAGATGAAAGAAGGGGCATCAGCCAAGGCCAAGGAACTTGGTATCAATCTTTCGACCTATGCCGGGAAAATTGACGGCGACCATGAAACCCAGGTGCAGGCCATCGAGTCCTGCATTGCATCGGGCGCCAAGGGCATTCTTCTGACGGCATCCGATACCAAGGCAATTGTTCCGGTTGTCAAAAAGGCCCGCGATGCGGGGCTTATCGTGATCGCACTGGATACCCCGCTTGAGCCGATTGATGCCGCTGACGCGACCTTTGCCACCGACAACTTCAAGGCGGGCGAACTGATTGGTCAGTGGGCTGCTGCCAAGCTCGGCGACAAGGCGGCTGACGCCAAGATCGCCCTTCTTGATCTTACGCCAAGTGCGCCGTCGGTTGACGTTTTGCGCGATCAGGGCTTCATGAAAGGCTTCGGGATCGACATCAAGGACCCCAACAAGATTGGGGACGAGGATGACGACCGGATTGTCGGGCATGACGTCACCAACGGCAACGAGGAAGGTGGTCGCAAGGCGATGGAAAACCTGATGCAGCGCGATTCCGAGATCAATGTTGTCTATACCATCAACGAACCGGCGGCCGCTGGTGCCTATGAGGCGCTCAAGGCATTTGGCATGGAAGAAGGTGTGCTGATCGTGTCGGTCGATGGCGGTTGCCCGGGTGTGGCCAATGTCAAGGATGGCGTGATTGGCGCGACTTCGCAGCAATATCCGCTTCTGATGGCGTCCAAAGGCATTGAGGCCATCAAGGCCTGGGCTGACAGCGGTGAAAAACCGAAAAACACCGAAGGCCTGAACTTCTATGACACCGGCGTGAACCTTGTGACCGATCAGCCTGCGAACGGCGTTCCGTCGATCAGTGTTGCCGAAGGTACCGATCGCTGCTGGGGCTAGGCCCTTTGATGTCGAAGGAGGGCGGCAAGAAACCCGCCCTCCTTGTCCCACTTTAGATTACACTTGGTATGCATCCACGACCAACCGGTCACCAGAACCGGGCGGGTGAGCTTTGAAGATCGTCAGGTTCAATTTGAACACCGGACCTGTTCATACCAAGTCGGGAGGAAGCAATGAGCGACACAGCTCAAACGTCACGCAGTAAACAGGATTTCGAGCATACGCTTGATTCCAGTGACAGTTCTGTAGCCAACTTCGAACATAAACCCCGCAGCCTGTTTGACAATGTGCAGCATTTCCTGCACGGCAATCCGACCATGATCCCGGTGATCGTCCTGATTGCGTCGATCGTGATTTTCGGCTTTGTCGCAGGCAGCAAGTTCTTTTCGCCCTTTAACCTGTCGCTGATCATGCAGCAGGTCTCGATCATCGGCATTCTTGCCGCCGCCCAGAGCCTTGTCATCCTGACAGCGGGCATTGATCTTTCGGTCGGGGCGATCATGGTGCTGATGTCGGTGATTATGGGACAGCTTGCCATTACGCTTGGGGTCCCTGCACCAATCGCCATCATTCTGGGCTGCATCGGGGGAATTCTGGCAGGGGGCCTTAACGGTTTCCTTGTGACCCGGATCAAGCTTCCGCCCTTTATCGTGACCCTTGGCACCTGGAACATTTTCTTTGCGCTCAACCTTTGGCTTTCGGGCGCGCAATCAATCCGCAGCCAGACGCTGGATGAAGTCGCACCGCTGTTGAAATTCTTTGGTGAAAGCATCGCACTTGGCGGGGCGCGGATTACCTATGGATCGATCCTGATGCTGGTGATTTTCGGGGTGCTTTGGTACATCCTTAATCACACCAGCTGGGGACGTCATGTCTATGCGATTGGCGATGACAAGGAGGCCGCCGAGCTTTCGGGCATCCGCACCAACCGTACCCTGATCATGGTTTATGGTCTGGCCGGGCTTGTGTGCGGGATCGGGGCATGGGCATCGATCGGTCGTGTTGGTTCTGTCTCGCCGCAAAGCTTCCAGGAAGCCAATCTTCAATCGATTACCGCCGTGGTGATCGGCGGCATTTCGCTGTTTGGCGGGCGCGGATCGATCATCGGCCCGCTGATCGGGGCGCTGATTGTTGGTGTCTTTAACTCCGGCCTGCGTCTGGCAGGTGTGGATGTTCTGTGGCAGGTCTTTGCCATTGGCTGGCTTACGATCATTGCTGTGGCAATTGATCAGTGGATCAGAAAGGTGTCGTCATGAGCAACATGCAAAAACCGGTTCTTAAGGCGCGCGGAATCGTCAAACGTTATGGCCGGGTCACCGCCCTTGATCACGCCGATTTCGATCTTTATCCCGGCGAGATCCTTGCGGTTATCGGGGATAACGGGGCCGGGAAATCATCGCTGATCAAGGCACTGTCCGGGGCAATCACGATTGACGAGGGCAGCATCGAGCTTGATGGCGAACCGATTGGTTTTACATCGCCGATGGAGGCCCGCGAGGCTGGTATCGAGACGGTGTATCAGAACCTTGCCCTGTCCCCTGCCCTGTCGATTGCCGACAATATGTTCATGGGCCGCGAGCTTCGCAAAAAGGGTTTTATGGGCAAGTATTTCGGTGCGCTTGACCACAAGGAAATGCAGCGACTGGCACGTGAAAAGCTTTCCGAACTGGGACTTATGACCATTCAGAATATCAATCAGGCGGTCGAGACCCTTTCGGGTGGGCAGCGTCAGGGGGTTGCGGTTGCCCGTGCGGCGGCGTTCGGATCGCGTGTGGTGATCATGGATGAACCGACCGCGGCCCTTGGGGTCAAGGAAAGCCGCCGCGTGCTTGATCTGATTGCCGATGTGAAGGCACGCGGCATGCCGATTGTCCTGATTTCGCACAACATGCCCCATGTGTTTGAAGTGGCGGACCGCATTCATGTTCATCGTCTGGGCAAGCGGCTTTGCACCATCAAACCTGATGATTACAGCATGTCCGATGCCGTGGCCTTCATGACCGGGGCCAAGGAACCACCCGGGATCGACACCGAGGCAGCGGCGTAATATCGCGGCCTTTTCCCCTGCAAACGTGTTTACCAGACCGAGATCAAGACCCCGGATGACACCCGATATCGACGCACTCGCGGCACAAATCCGCGCTCAGCAAACCGGTGACCGGCGCATTCTCGTTGCCATCATCGGGGCACCAGCATCGGGCAAGTCACACTTGTCCGACCGGCTTTATCACCATCTGGGGGGTGATAAAGCCGGTGCTGTTGTCGTGCCGATGGACGGATTTCATTTCGACGATGCGATCCTCAAAGATCGGGGACTTCTGGCGCGTAAAGGTGCCCCCGATACCTTTGATGTCGGGGGATTGAAACGCGTCCTTCTGGCCCTTCGCGACCAGGAAGATGAAGATATCTATGCTCCGGTCTTTGATCGGGAACTGGAAATCTCGCGCGGGTCGGCACGGGTCATTTCACAACACCACCGCTTCATTCTGGTTGAGGGCAATTATCTTTTGCTTGATCAGGCACCGTGGGATCAGTTGGGCCCGCTTTTTGATCTGTCGATCTATCTTGATGTGGCGGAAAGCACCTTGCGCGAACGCCTGATTGGGCGCTGGCAGGGATTTGGCTTTGAAATGGATGCGGCCATCACCAAGGCCGAAACCAATGATCTTCCCAATGCGCGGACAGTGATCACCTCAAGCAAAGCAGCCGATATCACCCTTACAAACGGGTAATAAACTGCCCGTCAAGCAGGACACCGCCCAGCCAGTCGGCCACCGTGCGCACATGGGGCAGATGGCGTTTGTCCTGATGGGTGAGAAGCCAGACCTCGCGACCGGTCGGGTGATAGCCATCAAGACGGATCAGCCCGTCAATCCGGTCCCCCACACATCTTGGCAGCAACGCACAACAGGCATGACCGGTCATCATTGACACCATGATCGATCCGCGATTGGCAAAGCCCAGCGTGATGCGGTTCGGGAAATGATCGGCAAGCCATTTCTGTTCGGGCTTGTCAGAGAAAAACTCGTCAAGGTCAATCCATGGCAATGCACCCGGATCGAGACCATCAGGCGGCAACCCCTCCGGATTGCAATAGATGCCATATTCAAGATGGCCCAGCCTGCGGATATGAAAGGCGCCGCTATCGGGGCGGGCCAGACGGATCGCAATATCGGTTTCACGTTGCGGCAGGCTGAGATTACGGTTTGCACCAATCAGCTCCAGCGCGATACCCGGAAAACGGTGATGCAAATCGGCGATATGCGGGGCGACGCAATCTTGCAAGATCGCATCAACCCCGGTCACCCGGACAATCCCGGCAATCAATTGCGGGTCGTTTTCGGTGGCGGGTTCGCGTTTCAGCAAGTCCGAGACGGTGTCTTGCATCTGCCGGGCGGTTTGCAACAGGCCTTGCGCCCGCGCGGTCGGCGCAAGCACACGGCCATCGCGGTGCAGAACCGCATAACCCACCCATTCTTCAAGCCGGGCGATCCGGCGCGCCACCGTTGTCTGGTTCACACCAAGTTCGCGGGCAGCGGCACTCATATTCCCGGTTTGACAGACATGGGCAAAGGTCCGCAATCCTTCCCAGTCAAGTGACATCACATGGCCCCGCCAATACTCATTACCTGCATTTTTGCAGATTATAATCGAATTAATGCCGATGGATAATGCAAATTCGCAGGACCATGATGGGGCATCACAGTTTTTGACAAAGGATCTGACAGATGACAGCCCAATCAATTTTTGACATTGCCGGTGCGCAGCTTCCGACCGGATCACCGAAGGATGCCGCCCTGATCGTGATTGATGCCCAGGAAGAATATCGCGATGGCAAATTGAAGCTTTCGGGACTTGCCGGGGCCCTTGCCAATATTCAGGAAATTTTGGCCCATTGGCGTGCTCGGGGTGGCACCGTCATTCACGTTCAGCATCATGCCACCGGCCTGTTTGATCCAAGCGGGCCTTATGCCGCGATCATGCCCGAAGTTGCCCCGCAAGACGGCGAAACCATCCTGACCAAATCGGTGCCAAGCTCGTTTGGCGGCACCGAACTTGATGCGTTGCTTCAGGATGGCGGTTTCAAGCAGGTGGTGATCACGGGCTTCATGACCCATGTCTGTGTCTCGACCACGGCCCGGGTGGCCGACGAAAAGGGATATGCGGTTACGGTGGTATCAGACGCCACCGCCACCCGCGACCTTCCCGATGCGATCAGCGGCAAGACCGTTCTGGCAGCAGACCTTCATCGTCATGAATTGACAATGCTTGCCGATACCTTTGCCAAGATCGTCTCGACCAAGGATGTGCTGGGCGCATAAACCCGTCGCGGAATTTTCCGGCTTTGATACCTAAAAGAAAACGCCCCGCAGATGCTGCGGGGCGTTTTTGACCGGTGATCGGAAAACCGGTCAGAACATATGCTGTCCGCCATTGATCGACAGGCAGGAGCCGGTAATGAAGCCGGAATTGGGGCCGCACAGATACAGAATGGCTTGTGCGATTTCATCGGCCTCGCCCAGTCGTCCGACCGGGATTTTGGCGATGATGCTTTCAAGAACCTTTTCGGGCACCGCTGCGACCATGTCGGTATTGATATAGCCCGGCGCAATGGTATTGACCGTGATGCCCTTGCGCGCGACTTCCTGGGCGAGCGCCTTGGTAAAGCCGTGCACACCGGCCTTGGCCGCCGAATAGTTGGTCTGACCCAGTTGACCGGCCTGACCGTTGATCGAGGAAATATTGATCACCCGGCCAAAGCCACGCGCCCGCATGCCTTCCAGAACCGGCTTGGTCATGTAGAACAGCGAGCTGAGATTGGTGTCGATCACCGCCGCCCATTGTTCGGTTTCCATTTTATGCATGAAACCGTCGCGGGTGATGCCGGCATTATTGATCAGGATATCAATCGGGCCAACTTCGGCTTCGACCCTGGCGATGCCAGCCGCACAGCCATCGGGGTCCGCGACACTCCATTTATAAGCCGCAATACCGGTTTCTTCGGTAAAGACCTTTGCGGCCTCCTCGTTGCCAGCATAGTTCGCAACAACGGTATAGCCCGCATCCTTGAGCGACAGGCTGATTGCCTTGCCAATTCCGCGTGTTCCACCGGTTACCAGTGCTGTTTTTGTCATGGTCGCCTCCCTAAACTTCGTTCATCAAGCCTGTCTTCATAACGAGGTCCGTAGTTTGCCCTTCTACGACGCACGTAACTTTAATCCATAAATGACCTTATATATGTAATTTTATTACTTCTCCATGATCTAAATCAGCCAGTTGTTTTAGTCTTTCGTCGCAGTGCAAAATGACCTGCGCATATGCAAACGGGGCCTTCCCCATTCAAGTGGACGCCCCGCGCAGTAGAAAATTCAGTCAGAAGCTTGCATTAGCGCTCGACGCACAATGCAACCCCCATACCGCCACCGATGCAGAGCGTCGCGAGACCTTTTTTCGCATCGCGTTTCTGCATTTCATAAAGCAGCGTGGTGAAGACGCGTGCGCCCGATGCACCGATCGGATGGCCCAGCGCAATCGCGCCGCCATTAACGTTGACCTTGCTGGTATCCCAGCCCATGTCGCGGTTCACGGCAATCGCCTGGGCAGCAAAGGCTTCGTTGGCTTCGATCAGATCAAGATCGGCTGCCGACCAGCCAGCTTTCTCAAGCGCCTTTTTCGACGCCGGAATCGGACCCGAGCCCATGATTGCCGGATCGACACCGACCGTCGCCCAGCTTTTGATCGTCGCAAGCGGGGTCAGGCCACGCTTGGCGGCTTCGGCGGCGGACATGACGACAAGGGCAGCAGCCCCGTCATTGATGCCCGATGCGTTGCCAGCGGTTACCGTGCCTTCCTTGTCAAAGGCCGGGCGGAGTTTTGCCATGCCTTCGAGCGAGGCACCGTGACGCGGATATTCATCAGCATCAAAGACGATATCGCCCTTGCGGCTGGCAATGGTGACAGCCGCGATTTCGTCGTTGAAGCGACCGGATTTCTGGGCGGCTTCGGCCTTGTTCTGGGAAGCAGTGGCGAATTCATCCTGCTCCTCGCGGGAGATGCCCCACTTGGCAGCAATATTTTCGGCCGTGTTGCCCATGTGATAGCCGTTAAAGGCACACCACAGACCGTCCTTGATCATGCTGTCGATGAATTTGACATCGCCCATTTTGTGACCGGCACGCAGATGCGCGACATGGGTCGAAAGCGACATGTTTTCCTGACCACCGGCGACGACGATATTGGCATCCCCTGTCATGATCTGCTGGGCGGCAAGTGCGACCGTGCGCAGGCCCGACCCGCAAACCTGATTGATCAGGAAAGCCGTGGCGCGGTCGGAAATTCCGGCACCGATGGCTGCCTGACGGGCGGGGTTCTGCCCCTGACCGCCTGTAAGAACCTGACCCAGGATGACTTCGTCAACCGCGTCCCCTTCAACGCCTGCGCGTTCCAGTGCAGCCTTGATGGCAACAGCACCCAGATCATGCGCCGGCGTCCCCGCCAGCGTGCCACTGAATGCGCCGATTGGTGTACGTGCTGCACCCACAATTACGACGTCGGTCATGAAACCCTCCGATTATTCCTGATTACGTTTCCCCGGACCGGGCAACGATCTTTTTGCTGTGCCCAGACATGGTCCTTGGAAGGATACTATCGCACTGCAACAATTTTCCAAGCTTTGATGCTTACCACTTTCGGACAGTCATCACCGACCGCCACCCAAAGATGACATAGCCCATGCACTTTGCATAACCTGTGATTAAGAGTGTGTGCCTAATACCTGAAATTCGCAAGGGGGTGGCGGGTATTTGTCACAATTTGGCAAGGCCGGGGTCGCTATGCTTTCCCGGCCTTGCATCGGTCAGGATGTTATCTTAGCTCATAGATTTCGGCCTTGCCGTTCTTCAGACTGTAAATTTCAAACGGGGCTTCTTTGGCACCGCCCATGCCAGGCGATCCCATCGGCATGCCCGGCAGGGTAAGTGCTGTAATCGCCGGGCGTTCTTCGAGCATCCGCAAAATGGATTCCACCGGAACATGGCCGCTTACGGCATAGCCATCAATCATGGTCAGATGACAGCCCTGCATGTCTTCGGGGATGCCGATCATGGTCGCCATGTCATAGACATTTTCATCGTTGGTGATCGTGACATCAAAGCCATGTTCGCGAAGATATTCGCCATGCATGGTGCAACAGCCGCAATTGGGGTTCTTGATAATTCTGGCCTCGATGCCTTCTGCATGGGCGGAAAAGGATGGCAGGGCCACCGCACTTGCGAGTGCCACGGCGAATGCACCAAGCGCGCGGACCATGTGATTTTTCATAGATTTCTGCATTTTATCTCTCCTCGGAGATGATCAAAGAACGCGGATGACACCGGACATGCCACCGACCTTGTGTTCGAGAATGTGACAATGGATCAGCCAGTCACCGGGATTATCGGCGACAAAGGCAATCTCGACCCGGTCGCCCGGTTCGATCAACACGGTATCAAGCCATGGCTGATGGCGTACCGGCGCGTCATTGCGCGCAAGCAGCCGGAAGGCATGACCATGCAAATGGATCGGATGAAGCCATGCGGTTGCATTCATCAGGGTAAGATGGCAGGTCTGACCGCGCGTGAGTGTCACAAGCGGTCCGTTGCCATCACGGTCGGGATCACGCCCGTTCACCGCCCAGATATTGCCCGCCCCGAACATCGAACGCATCATGTTGGCCATGCCGCCCATGCCGGACCCGGCAGCAGACTCCATGCCCATCGCACTGAGCTTTTCCGGGGTGATGTGACCGGATCTGATCATCTGGCTCAGGATCATATCGCCCATCATGCCGCCACTATAGATCAGGTCATGTTTGACGGCCTGACCAAGATCGGGCTCGGGCAAGGAATTGGACTTAAGCGCCAGATCCCCGTCCGGGGCGTGATCGCGCAGTGGCGTACCGGAAGGCACAAGACGGGCGATCGCGTTTTCCATCCCGTCATAAAAACGGTCCGTGACCGCAAAGGATGGCTTGCCCGAAACCGGAATATCGATCACCAGATCAAACCGCATGCCCGGTCCCAGCAACAGCAACGGCGTCTCGTTGCGATGCGGGGTCACTGGATGGCCATCCATGGCAATCACTATCGGGGCCAGTTCATCAAAATCAAGCGCAAAGATACGGCCATTTGCCGCATTCAACAGACGCAGACGGATGCGTTCCCCCGGTCGTACCGGCACATCTCCGGCCGTGCCCATTGGCGCCACACCATTGACGGTCACCACATTGCCGATCCGCCCGGCATGACCGACATCATGTATGGCATTAAAACCGTCATCGATTGCGGCGCTTTCGTTCAGTCGCCAGTCATCCAGCATCCAGACAAGTTCCCGATCCACAGGCAGCGGGTCGGCCTCCTCGACGATCAGGGCACCGTAAAGACCACGGCCAAGCTGTTCGGTCGTGTTGGCATGCGGGTGATACCAATAGGTGCCCGCATCAGGCAGATCGAAAACATAGTCAAAGCTGTCGCCGGGTTTGACGGCGGCTTGTGTCAGGCCGGGCACACCATCCATGGCATTGGGAACCCTGATCCCGTGCCAGTGAATGGTGGTTTCTTGCGCAAGGGCATTTTCCAGTCGGGTATGAAGGCGCTGCCCCTGACGGACACGGATTTCCGGACCGGGCACGATGCCGTTATAGGCCCAGACGGCGGTCTGGTAGGCCGGGTCGGGCACAAGGCTTGCCTGTGCAGCACCGGGACGCAGCAGCATATTGACCGCCCCACCCGCATTTTCAGATGCGCCCGCACGGCCAATCGCGGATGCCATCGACAGACCACCGGCCGCAACAACCCCAAGGGTCGCCGCCCCGCCCAACAGGAAATCCCGCCGGGTGGCAGAGAAGGAAGATTTGAAAGTCATCAGACAATCTTTCCAAAATCAGATTTATTGACTGCCGATCCGCCCATGTTCCGGGGCAGTATACGGCACCAAATTACGCCTGCTGCCCGTCAGGGCAGGCAGGTAAAATCAGGAAAGATATCTGGGAGGCGACGGGTCGGGCACATGCGACAGGCCGGTCGCGCTATCAAGGGCAGGCAAAATCACCCGTGTGCTTGCAGGCAGCACAATCGCATCCACCCCGACCGTATGAGGCATCACAACAATCGCGCACAGAAACTGGCAGGATGCAATCGCCCCTGACATGTTGCTACAATCGGTGCACTCATTTGCGGCGCGCATCCCTTTTTCATTCCGGGTGTCATGTCGCGGATCAAGAGTGTCCGGGGCCACAGAGGCGATATCAAAGGAAGCCGCAGCCCCGGTCATATTCCCGGTCATTGCCACCGCCATATCCCCAACGCGCAAAACCGCACTGCTGGTGAAAACCAGCAGGGATAAGGTTATGATGATGCGCAAAAGGTTTTTCATGATCCCCAAGCAGTAGCCACTTGATCGCCGCACGTCCATGATTTTGATCAAGGCGCGATGGTAACATCATCCTTGAGCGTTTCGGTGACGATATAGGTGCGATACCAGACGATATTGTCATCAGCGTCAAAAAGCGTTTCACAGAGTGCTGTATATTCGGCCATGTCGCGCATATGCAAAACCAGAACGCCCGTGACTTCGCCGGTGACCAGATAGCATTGCTGGACAGCGGCAAGGCTTTTGACCTTGGTGATGAAGTCCTTGCGGTAATGGTTCCCGTGCCGGTGAAATTCGAGATTGATCACCGCAGTCAGGGGACGCCCGATATGGGCCGGATCGACCACAGCCACGGTTTTACGGATCACCCCGTTTTCGCGCAGCTTGGCGACGCGGCGCAAAGCAGCCGAGGGGGAAAGGCCGATCTTTTCGGCCAGTTCCGTGTTGGGGATATCTGCATTTTCCTGCAACTGGCGCAGGATTTTCAGATCAATCTGGTCCAGTTCGGCCATCGCCACACAACTCCAAAGCGCGAATCACAATACTGCGCTGACATATTGCGTGACTTTGCACCATGATGCTGTGTCCTACAAGCATTCGGCTGAACAGGCGATTGTCAGAGATTCCGGATTTAGACGGGATCGGCTGGCACCACTTCAAGAAATCCCGCTGGACCGAACAAGTCAGTCCAGCGAAACAAGATTGCCAATGTTTGGAAGGCCCGACTTGGGCTTTCTGCGCACAGCCTAGCTGATAACGGTCTGGCGCTGGGATCCGAGTCCTTCGACCGATAGTTCAACGACATCACCAGCCCGCAGGAAACGCTGTGGCGTCAGGCCCATTCCCACACCTTCCGGCGTGCCGGTTGCGATAATATCGCCCGGCATAAGGCGCATGAAGTCAGACATATAGGATATGATTTCTGCCACCGGGAAAATCATGTCGGCGGTCGAGCTGTTTTGCACAGTCTCGCCGTTGACAGAAAGCTTCAAGGTCAGGTTTTGAGGGTCGCCTGCCTCGTCAGTTGTTACCAGCCACGGACCGACCGGACCGAAATTCGGTGCTGATTTTCCCTTGATCCATTGTCCACCGCGCTCGATCTGATAGGCGCGTTCGCTGACATCGTTGATCGTACAAAAACCTGCAACATAATCGAGTGCCTCGTCCTTGCTGACATAGCTGCACGGGCGGCCGATAATGATGCCAAGTTCGACTTCCCAGTCTGTTTTGACAGAGCCCCGCGGCAAGATAATGGGATCGTTTGGCCCACAAATGCATGATGTGGATTTTGAAAACAGCACCGGTTCTTTGGGTTCGGGATTGTTGGTTTCGCGGGCATGACGCGCATAGTTCAAACCGACTGCATAAAAGTTACGCGCTGCCCCCACGCACGGTCCGATGCGTGTGCCGGGATCAACAATCGGCAAATCTGACAGATCATGGTCAGCCAAGGCTGCCAGTTGTTCGCAGGTCACGGTTTCAGGCGTAAAGTCGGCAATCAGAGCGCCAAGGTCGCGAATGTTTCCTTCCTGATCGAGGCATCCGGGCTTTTCGCCCCCAATCGGTCCGTAGCGGAGAAACTTCATAATTCAATCCTTTTCGAAAAAATGGTCTTTCAAATGCGCTGTCAGGCAGAGCGCAAGATCATGTCAGCGGCTTTTTCCGCAATCATCACAACCGGTGTCGCGGTATTTCCCGATACAATGCGCGGCATGATGGACGCATCAACGACCCGCAAACCTTCCACACCGCGCACCCGCAATTGCGGGTCAACCACCGCGTCATCATCAACGCCCATACGGCAAGTTCCGACGGGATGGAAAATGGTTGTACCAATGTCACCAGCGGCACGGGCCAGACTGGCATCATCTGTTATGTCTGCACCGGGCAAATTTTCGGTCGGGGCATATTTTTCCAAAGCTGGCATGGTCATCAAGTGCCGCGCCTGGCGCAGTGCGCGCACAGCAATATCGACGTCACTGTCTGTACTTAGATAGCGTGGTGAAATGTCGGGATGCGCAGACGGGCCCGCGTTCGAGATGTGGGTAGAACCCCGACTGTCCGGGCGCAGGTTGCACACCGATACCGTCACAGCCGGATAGGGATGGAGCGGTTCGCCCAGCTTGTCGGTTGATAGTGGTTGAATGTGATATTCAAGGTCCGGCGTTGCCATTTCGGGACGACTTTTGGTGAAAATCCCGAACTGGCTCGGGGCCATGGACAAGGGGCCGGAGCGGTTCCACAAATAGCTTGCCGCCATGCCGATCTTCCCCGACCAGGAATTGGCGATCTGGTTAAGTGTGCGGGCATTTTCAACGCGGAAAACCATCCGCAGCTGAAGATGATCCTGAAGATTTTCGCCGACATCCTGCATATCGCGATACACATCAATGCCCGCATTTTTGAGACGGTCGCCCTGCCCGATGCCCGACGCTTCAAGCAGCAAGGGTGAATGGATCGCACCGGCGGCAAGAAGGATCTCTGCCTTGGCCGAGGCAGTATGAACCACACCGCCCTGCAAGATTTTCACAGCCGTCGCACGGCCATCCTCAAACGTGATCTTTTGAACATGGGCATGGGTTAACAGGCGCAGATTGGGGCGTTTGAGAGCCGGTTTAAGGAAGGCACGCGCGGCACTCCAGCGGCGGCCGCCATTCTGGTTAACCTCGAAATAACCGGCCCCTTCATTGTCGCCGCTGTTGAAATCATCGGTCGGCGGTATCCCCATTTCCTGGGCAGCACGCTGAAAGTCATCGAGCAGATCCCATTTGAGGCGCTGGCGGGCAACTTTCCATTCGCCGCCCTGCCCGTGGATTTGACCGTCACCACCCGGGCGGTCCTGCGAGCGGATGAAATAGGGAAGCACATCATCCCAGCCCCAGCCTGTATTGCCCATCTGCGCCCAGCCGTCATAGTCCGCAGCCTGACCGCGCATATAGATCATGCCGTTGATCGAGCTGCATCCGCCCAGAACCTTGCCGCGCGGATAGGCCAACTGGCGCCCGTTCAGGCCCGCTTCACTGGTGGTTTTCATCATCCAGTCGGTGCGCGGATTACCCATACAGTAAAGATAGCCAACCGGAATATGTATCCACGGATAGGTATCTTTTCCGCCCGCCTCAATCAGAAGAACACGGTTGGCGGGATTTTCGCTGAGCCGATTTGCAAGCACACATCCGGCCGTCCCGGCGCCAATGATGATGTAATCGTACTCGCCGTCTAAATTGCGTGTCATGTCGGTACCTGGAAATAGTGTGCTAGTAAATTGCGATTGCCGGGAAAAGGACCAGAAGACCAACGGCCAGCACCTGAAGGCAAATGAACGGCGCAAGGGATCTGAATATCTCGCCAAGGGTGATATCGGGCGGGGTCACGCTTTTCAGATAAAACGCGGCGGGCCCGAAAGGCGGTGTCAGGAAAGAGACCTGCATGTTCATGGCAAACAGCACGCCAAACCAGACCGGGTCATAACCAAGATGAAGAATGATCGGCACGAAAATGGGCATGGTCAAAAGTGCGATGCCAACCCAGTCCAGAAACATGCCGAGAATGAAAAGGATCAGCATCATGAACAGGATAATCACCATCGGCTCGTCCGAAATACCGGTGATCATCTGTGATATGAAGCGGATGCCACCCATCAGGTTATAGACACCGACCAGTGCGCTTGCACCAATGCCGATCCACATGATCATGCCGACTGTTGCCAGCGTATGCAGGGCCGCATCAAGCAACATGCCAAACGAGAATTCCCGGCGCAAAATCGTGGACAGGATGACACCGGCAACGCCGATGGCAGAAGCCTCGGTGACCGAGGCGATCCCGCCATAAATTGATCCCAGTACGGAAAAAACGACCAGAAACGGCAGAACAAGACCACGCAGCAGCGGCAAGTTATCGCGAAGCGAAACACGTTCTACCGGTGTGGGCGGGGCGGCGTTCGGATCAAGATAGGAACGCAGCAAAATGTAGGCAATATAGAGCCCGGCCAGCATGAAACCCGGCAGGAAGGCTGCTGTAAAAAGATCTCCAACCGAGACATTCGCGGTCAAACCGTAAATGATCAAAACGATGGAGGGCGGCACCATTGTGCCCAGCGATCCGCCAGCACACACAACGCCGATTGCCAAACGCCGGTTATAGCCCAGGCGCAGCATCTGTGGCAGGGCGACGAGGCCAAGCAGCACAATTTCACCGCCAATGATGCCACTCATTGCCGCAAGGATGACGGCAACGAAAATCGTCTGAACAGCGACCCCGCCACGAAGGCGGCCACCAATGAGTTTCATCGCGTCAAACAGGTCACGCGCAATCCCGGAACGATCAAGTATCGCTGCCATCAGCACAAACATCGGCACCGAGACAAACACAAAGGATGAGACGAAACTGTAAACGCGACTGGTGATCAAAGGCACCGAGCCTGGCCCAAACCAGCCCACCGCAAAGATCAGCGCGACAAACAGCGTCACCATTGCCAACGGCGCACCGGTCAGGAGCAATCCGACCAGAAGGGCGAACATCAGCAATGTTCCCCAGCCGATTCCCAGCGCCTTTAGGTTCAGTCCAAGATCAAGAAGGTCAAACATCGTCATGCCCTTGTGGCGCTTTGGGGCCACGTGCGTAATTGAAAGTGAGGATGAGAAACTGGACGCTCATGACAACGAGCACACAGAGCAGGAATATTTTCAAAACTGCGGGCGCAGGTGAGTTCCAGGCGCTGCCGGTGGTTTCCAGAGAGAAACTGCCATCCGGACGGAACATCGCCTTTTTCGCCATCAGCCAAGATGCCCATGCGAAAAACAGACTGACACCCAGGCAGGCGATTGAAATAACGACGTCAAGCGCACGGCGCGCAGACGACCTGACGACATCATAGATCAGGACAACGCGGATATGCGTGTTCCGTGCAACACAGTAGAGTCCGCCAAAGATAAAGGTGACGGCACTTAGAAATATGGTTGTCTCATGTGCCCACACGGTCGGTCGGTTGAACACGTAGCGCAGGAAAACCTCCATGACGAGGATCGCCATGGCTGCGATGATACAAATCGCAAAAGCACGTGCGGCAACGGTGATGGCGCGTCCAAGCCAACCGGCCTGTGGCAGATATTCCAATTGGGGTTTATCCGATTGGGGAAAATCGGGCGTGGCAGGGGTATGATCGGGAAGCACTGACATGGCGGACCAATCGTTTCAAGCGGAGTGATGATCGGGGAGAGGTCCGGGCGCATCACCTGCGCCCGGAAGCATCCTGTCAGTTCAAGAGACCTTGGGATTTCAGATATTCGGTCAGCAGGTCATAGACCTTTTGCGCATTCTCGGAGCTTGCAGCGACTTTTGACCACTGGCCCATGGCAATAGCGCGGAATTTTGCGCGTTCTTCTGCCGGCCAGTTATGCACGGTGATCGAAGGATCTGCGTTGGCTTCTGCCACCGCTTTCAGGTCATTCATTGACAGTCTGGCCACCGCATCCTGGGCAAAGTCACGTACCGAAACGGTCATGATTTCTTGCAGGTCTTCGGGCATCGAGTTCCATTTTTCGAGGTTCATGGCCACTTCGACCAGCGGCATGGAATGGAAACCCGGATAGACGGGGTGAACTGCGACCTTGTGCAGGCCCTGCTGGTGGTTGGTTGAGAACACCGTGGAATCGGCGGCATCAATCACACCTTTATCAAGGGACGTGTAAACCTCGGAATAAGGCAGGTTCACCGGGACAGCGCCCGCGGCGGCAAAGACTTCCTGAATGAGGCCTTCGGGTGCGCGGACTTTCAGACCTTTAAGATCGGCAACACCATCCAGCGGACGGTCAGAAACAAAACCTTCAAGGCCGGTTGTTGTCGCACCGACAAAATGCAGGCCATAGGGCCCTTCAAGTTCGTTCATCAACTCGTACCCGCCGCCATAATTGATGAAGCGGAACATTTCGTCGGGCGAGGCCCATGCACCGATCGGGTTAGCGATCAGACCGAATGCCGGGTCCTTACCTGAGAAATAGCTTACATCGGTGACATGACCATCGAGAATACCGGCACCGACAGCTTCCTGGGTTTCGTTATATTCCACGACCGAGCCAACGGGCAGAAGTTCAATGGCAATGCGCCCGCCCGACATTTTGTGAACGCGTTCGGTCCATTCTTTCTGAATAGCGAAATTGGGATTTCCGGCCGGATCAACCGACTGGAAAGTGAGATCAAATTCCTGAGCCGTTGCGGCTGTGCCGCTGAGCATAAGGACGGCGAGAGCTATTTTCAGATGTGTTCGTTTCATTATATTTTCCTCCCTGTTTACGGCATGTTTTGGTGATCCCATGCCTTTGGACCATTTCGTAAGCAGGATTGCAGGGCGCGCCAAAATCAGGCTGCGCCACTGAAACGTTTTTGCGCCGGTGCATTGACGAGGTTACGCAGCGAGCCGTCCCGCAGATATTGCATCGCCGTTTCAACCGAGAGACGGCGGGCATCAGCGACACTTTCCGGGCTCGACCATGCGGCATGAGGCGTCAAGAACAGTCTTTCGCCAACAATCGGATCTTTGCCATTGGCATAGGCCAGGGCAATGGCGTCTTCAGGTGCTGGCGGCTCTACCGGTAGCACATCAATACCGGCACCGGCTATCGTGCCGCTGCGCAAGGCATCAAGCAAAGCGTCAATATCGACAATTGCGCCACGTGCAGTGTTGATCAGAAGTGCATGGGGCTGCATCAAGGCCAGCCGTTCCGCATTGATCATCTTGTGGCTTTCGGTTGTCAGCGGGCAATGCAAGCTGACCACATCACTTTGCGAAAGAAGATCTTCAAGACGGTCACAGCGGTCAACACCGACGGCGATTTCCGTTCCCCTGGACACCAGCGGATCGTATGCCAGAACGCGCATGCCAAATGCCTTTGCCCGCAGTGCTGCGGCAATGCCAATGCGCCCAAGACCAACAACCCCGAATGTTTTACCGCGAAGGCGCGCCAGTAACGGAGCACGGGCGTGGTCAAAACCGACGCGCGGCGAGTCCATCAGGTTCCTGTGGTAGGAGTTGATGCCACGACGCATGGTCAGCATCAAGGCAATGGCATGATCGGCGACCTCGCTTGTGCCGTAGTCCGGCGTATTGCACACAGGAATGCCCGCCTCGGCTGCCGCATCAAGATCAATGTGATCAAAACCCACACCGGCACGCACGATGATCCGGCAGCGATCAAGCTTTGCAATCACCGCACGGGTGACTGGCATTTCATGCCAAACAACCATCGCATCGCACTTGCCCAGCACATCGGCCGGAATGTTTTCAGGTAAACGTTCCCGGTAAATATCCCAATCGACCTGGTCGCCAGATGTGCGGCGCTCGATCTGCGCATCGTCCGGATATTGGGCATCGGGTGTGAGTAGGCGGAAGCGAGACATATGGACCTCTTCGGGGTTCGTCGGCATCAGGTATCGTTGAATTGTCATTCTAGAATTCTAGAATTTTAATTCCTTGTCAACATTGTTTTTTTGGTGTTTGATAGCCGAACAAAATCATGGGATTGATGGCAAATGGTGCCATCACGCAACTGATCTGAAATTCGAAGGAGAGTGCCGTGTCGCTCACTCAGGAAGCTTGTGAACGACTTCGCGATGCAATCGTGTCGGGCAAATTGGAATTTGGCGAACGGTTGTCCGAGGAACAGATTGCCCGTGCGCTTGGCATGAGCAAAGCGCCTGTCCGCGCGGCATTCACAGACCTGCGCGACATGGGACTGGTCAGCATTGTGCCGCAGGCAGGGACTTATGTGTTCACGCCCACGCCGCAGGAAGTCAAAGAAATGAGCCATTTCCGCGCAATGCTGGAGCGCGAGGCGCTTGGCAGTGCGCTGGCGCGTGATCCTGACGGTCTTGTGCATGGGCTTTCCGCCGCGATCGCGCAAATGCAGCATGCTATTGATGTTGATGAATTCACACTCTATAGCCGCGCGGATAGTGCCTATCACCGGGTAATCCTGCATCACGCCGGTAACCGTTATCTGGAAAAGGCTTATGATCTGACGGCGACTGCACTGGAAGCTTTGCGTGCCCATTTGCAATCGGGCGAAGGGGATTTCTGGCAAAGATCCTTTGCCGAGCATACGCAGATGCGCGACCTGATGGCGAACCGCCAGTTTGATGATGCCCAGGCGCTGCTGGAAGAACATATTCTGGTGATCAACCGGTCGATTTCATTGCCGTCTGCGAACATCAATCAACGCACCAAAAGCCGCCGACGCACCGATGAAGAATATGCCTCCTTGCTTTCGTAATCGCCTTTGGCGCGCTTTCAGAAAACCCGACATCATATCTCCCCTTCCGGGTGTTTGATCCCTGCTTGCGGGGCCTTTGCGCAATCTGGCAGCGCCAATTCATCACTCTGCGCTTCTATATTGCGCATCTTTACGCAAATTCGCCGACCATCGTGCCGTTGCGCGTGGCATGATCGGCGCTGTCAAACACCCTCGCCCACCAGCGACGAATTATCGCCGACAGGTTTGAAAAGCCTGTCAAAGAACGTAATGGACAGACCGGCATCTTTGCCCCAGAGATGCCGGGATGACTTTTGATCGCCCCGACAGGCCCCACCCGCCCGACGCCCGAACGGCATGCGGCGGATCTTGCACGATGGACAGAAGCCCCGATGACACGCGCCATGCAACGTTATGTTTTTGATCTGATCAATCGCAGCCAGCAGCTTTTTGTCACCCTGGTGAAGGTCATGCTGCCGGTGATGATCATTGTCCGCATTGCCGAGGAATTTGGCGCGATTGAAGTGGCGTCCGATCTTTTGACCCCGGTCATGGCGTTGATCGGACTGCCGCCAGAAGCCGGGATCATCTGGGCGACTTGTGCGCTGGTCAGTATGTATGGGGCGGTTGGCGCATTTATCGGGCTTTCGGCCCATCTTGATATGACCGCCGCACAGCTGAGCGCACTTTGCGCCATGATGCTGTTTGCCCACGGGCTTCCGGTCGAACAGGCGATTGTCAAACGTGCCGGTGCCAGCCTGATTGCCACCACCGCCCTTCGGGTCGGGGCGGCCATCGGGTATGGCGCGCTGGTGACATGGGTCAGCAACATGACCGGCTGGCTGTCCGAACCGGTTGATTTTTCATGGATGGCAGGCAGCGACGTTGCCCAAGCCGCAACCGGCCTTGCCGGATGGGGTGACTGGGTCGTTCAGACCATCAAATCACTGATTGTCAGCTTTGTGGTGATTACCGGGCTTCTGGTTGTGCTTGATGTCATGAAGGTCACCGGCCTGACCGACAAATTCACCCTTGCCCTGTCGCCGATCCTTCGGGTTTCGGGCCTGTCGCGTGAAGTTGCACCGGTCACGACCATTGGCGTGTTGCTGGGTCTGACATTTGGCGGGGCGCTGATCATTGATGATGCGCGCAAGAACAATTACCCGCCGCGTACACTTTTCCTGTCGCTGAGCTGGTTGTCGCTGTCGCATTCCCTGATCGAGGATACGGCGATCATGCTGGCCCTTGGCGCGGACATCTGGGTGGTGCTGGTCGGGCGGGTGATCCTGACATTGATCATCATCGCCCTTCTGGCGCGCCTGACCATCCGGTGGGATCGCAAATCCGATGAACTGGTGACAGATACACCGGGATGACTGTGTCGCCGGGTTGAGGCAGCGATCATGCCCCGGCGAGCCATTTTGTCACCGGTTCCCATGTTGATTTTTCCGCGCGCGAGCCGACCATCATGCCGATGTGACCGGCCGATGGATGAAGCTCGGTCCGCAATTCTTCCGGGAAGACGTCAAACAGGGCCTGCGCACTTTCGGGCGGAACGATGCGGTCATTTTCCGGAATGACTGCCAGCACCGGACAGGACAAATCCGCCGGGTTGATATCAATCCCGTCAATCTGCCATTCGCCCTTGGCCGGTTTGTTTTCGACATACCAGCCGATCAGGCAATCAATCGACACCCGGCGTGTTAAGGGCACGCCATCATTCAGCCAGTCTTCAAGGGCGACGAAGTCCTGGGCCTTCGTGGACCCGGATGCCATTTTTTCGAAGCGGCGGAACTTTTCGCCGATCATGAAAGGGTCGAGGCTGGCAAACAGGCTTTGCAGCACATCGACCGGCAGGGTGTCGTGAATGGCCAGCATATGGGGAAGCGACGGCGCAAAGGCCGCAGCAATACGCGACTGGGTCGGCCCGGCGGCCATGAAGTCCCATGGCGTTGCCAGCAGGACAAGTTTTGACACCTGTGCCGGGTCCAGAAGCGTTGCCGCCAATGCCAGAACCCCGCCCATGCAATAGCCGACCAGCGGCACCGGGCCGCCATTCATGTCAGCAACATCCTGAAGGATGGTGACCAGACGGGCGGCGATATAATCATCAAGGCCAAAATTGGCCTCGTCCATGCCGGGATAGCCCCACTCGACCAGAAGCGGCCGATAGCCACATTTGGCAAGATAGCGGGCAAAGCTGCGCTTTTCATTGAGATCAAGGATATAGCCGCGATTAACCAGCGACGGGACCAGAAGGACGATCTTGCCCGGTTTCTGATCCTTTTTCGAGGTCAGCCCGCCATAGTCATAAATGCAGGTCGATCCGTCTTCCCAGATGACGGGGATGTCCTTGCGCACGTCATCCCGCGGCCGTTGATAGGGATGGCGCTGATAGGCCCGCACGCCGTCATGAAACCCGGCATGCCGGTCAAAGGCGACACGATCAAGCGCCTGGGCAATATCATCGGGATGGAAGGCCTCAATCTCGCTCAGGAGGCTTTCCGCCTGTTGCTTCAGTTCCGGCTTCCAGGGCAGCAATTGTTTCAGAAAGATCGGCAATGCGGCGCGCGAGCTGAGCCAGCTCGTCATCTCGACTGCCATGTGCATCGGAAGCGGCCTTGGCCCCGCCCGCTTCTTGCTTTGTCTTTTTGGTGGAAGCGGCTTTTGTTTCAGTGGACTGATCATTCTTCCCCTGCCCCTTTGCAGCATTTTTTGCAGCGCGCGTCTTTTTCGCGCCTTTGGTCGATGGCGCTTCACCGGCACTGTCAGCATCTGTACTGGCACCGTTCGCTGGCGGTGTTGCGGACGGTGTTGCAGACGGGGCCTCGCCCTTATCGCTTCCTGCCCCGGTCATGCCTTTCATACCGGTCATGCCTGCCATCGCCGCCATATTGGGCGGGAACGGCACGCCCCCCGGGAACGGTTGAGTTGGCAGGTCGCGCGCGGCCTTTGCCATCTGATCCATCATCGCCATCAGCGGATTGGCATTGCCCATCGCCCCGGCAAACGGATTGTCAGCCCCCATCGTGCCCAGACCAGCATTCGCCGCACCAGCGTTGAAAGCACCGGCATTGACCGGCTGGCCCATGGCCATCTGCCCGATCAGCTTGCCCCAGGCTTCGAACCCTTCGCCCATGCGCGTGGTATCGGCACCGAGCGATGCATAAAGACGCCCGATGGCACTTGCCGCATCGGCGCCATCGGCGGTCGCGGCGACCTGTTCACGCCACAGGGCGAGAAAACGGGTGGCGAGCTGTTCGAGTATTTCATCATCGGATGATGATGGCGGCCCGTCACTTTGGTCCGGGCTGTCGGGGTGATCCGGGTCGGTGGTCATTGGCGACACCTTTTTTTGTTCCCTGATGAGAAGCCTTTGTATCAGGAAATACTATAGATCGTTACCCGGCGGGGGAAAGGAAATCCCGTGCTGCGCAGCAACAAACCGTATCGCAACTTGTTTTTCGCACCGCACTTCGCGTTGAATACTGGACACATTGGAAAAATCGCGGCACTCTTGTCGTCTTCTGAGCGAATGCAAAATCGAAAATGCTGCGCAACATCGTAAATTGTGCACACGCAAATCAGGCGAAATACATCGCCAAACAAGTTCGCCAGACGAACGTCCGGGAAACAGGGAAGCAGGAAAAACGCCATGACCACCAAGAAATCAGATGATCAGGACCGCATCGTAATCAAGAAATATGCGAACCGTCGCCTCTATAACACCGCGACCAGTTCCTATGTGACGCTTGATCACCTTTCCCAGATGGTCAAGGACAATACCGACTTTGTGGTTTATGACGCCAAATCGGGCGAGGACATTACCCGTCCGGTTCTGACCCAGATCATTGTCGAGGAAGAGAACAAGGGGCAGAACCTTTTGCCGATCAGCTTCCTGCGTCAATTGATCGGGTTCTATGGCGACAGCCTTCAGGGACTTGTGCCAAGCTA
Organism: Thalassospira sp. SM2505; assembly: GCF_054901115.1. Classification (NCBI taxonomy): domain Bacteria; kingdom Pseudomonadati; phylum Pseudomonadota; class Alphaproteobacteria; order Rhodospirillales; family Thalassospiraceae; genus Thalassospira; species Thalassospira sp. SM2505. The sequence goes on along the minus strand of NZ_CM142731.1, from coordinate 1,183,405 downwards.
TCTGGAACAGGCGATGCGCGCCTTTGGACACAATCAGGAACAGATGCGCGAATATATGCAGGGTACCATGCAGGGCATTTTCCCGTTTGGCCAGTTCGAGGAAATGAACAAGCAGAACATCGCGCTGTTTGAACAGACCATGAAGATGTTCTCGCCGTTCCTGCAGGAAAATGAAAATGGCGGCCAGCCAGGTGCGACACCGACCAAGCCGGCAGCCCCGGCAAGCGCGCAGTCCGATGCTTCGCTCAATGAGCTGAAAAGCCAGCTTGAAGCCATGCAGGCGCAGCTTAACAGCCTGGCGGGTGGTAAAACCGACAAATAAGATCTGATCAGACCGATCACGGAATTTCCAGGGGCGGGGTTGCCAAAGGCACCTCGCCTTTTTTGTTGCCTGCATCCCGATATCAGGGGGCGTTGGCAACGCCCCTTGATCGCACGGCTGTTCTTCACGCTGTGCCAACCGCAGGGTCGCCAAGATGTGACTCGACCCAACCGCCAATACGGCACCAATCCTGCATAAACTTTTTGTTAACCCTTTTAACCCGCCCGGCAGCGCCGCAAGGCGGCAATTTTTGCCGGGTATAGACCGGAAACGCATGGAGTCCCGAACAAGACAGGCAGTTTTTAACCCCGAACGCTAAAATGACATGACCGCGATCACTCCGATACCCATGCAACCGGCCCGCAGGAATCCGTCTGCGAGTACCGGAACGGATGGTCCTGCCGGGATCGGACACCAACAACTTGCGCGCATTTCGCCTGTCAGGGAAATCACGCAGAATGGTGGCGCGTGGCTGCAACCCCATGATCTTGTGGGCAGTGCAGCATTCTGGACCCAGCTTTTGGGGCAACTTTTACCTCAGGAAAACCTTTTGCAACCGCCGGTCATTCAGGAAATGCATGCCAGCTATGCACGGCACTCCAAACCATACAGCGTAGAAACCAACGTCTTTTTTTCGCCTTCTGCACTAGACAAAGACAGCTCAATTGACCTATATAGCTAGCTTCTGGCGGATTGCTGTAAAGATTATCTGACCAAAGTTCAGATACGGGTCATCAAATCGCAGTGCTAATTTGGTGCTGCGACGGGGTGGTCATTGGGCATAAATCAAACAAGCTCAACAGCATCCAAAGTGGGGATCTATAACTGGCGGTTGATAACGGATTATAAAATGACTGAGATTGCTGAACTCGAAGAACCGAAGCGCGCAAACCGTGCTACTGACACTGATCGTTATGTTGGTCAGCGTATTCGTGAACGTCGCATCATGCTGGGCCTTTCCCAGCAGCAGATGGCCGACCTGATCGGCGTCACCTACCAGCAGGCCCACAAGTATGAGCGCGGTATCAACCGTATCTCTGCCGGTCGTCTGTATGAAATCTCCCAGGTCCTGGGTGTTCCGGTCAGCTATTTCTACGAAGGCCTTGATGGCAATCAGGAAACCGAGCTTAACGCACGTCAGCGCATGTGCCTTGAGCTGGCGCGCAACTTCGCGAGCATCAAGCATGAAAAACATCAGGAAGCCCTGAGCCAGATGGCTCGTGCTCTTGCTGATCAGGCTGCCTGAGTTCGTTCCGAACTTCAGTGCCACCGTTAAAAAGGCTGCCCCTGTAAAAGCGGGCGGCCTTTTTTTTATGACTGCCTGATCAAGACAAACCCGGGCATAAAAAAAGGGGACGCAAACGCATCCCCTTTGATCATCAGATAACGATATCGCCTAGCTTCCGAGCATCACCAGATCATCGGAATGGATCACGGCATTGCCACGGGTAAAGCCAAGGGTGGCTTCGATATCGCCCGATGCATGGCCCATCAAAAGACGGGTTTCTTCCGCGCCATAGGATGTGATACCGCGCGCAATCTCTGTACCATCGGCATCAAGGACACGCACGGCATCCCCATGCTTGAAGCGGCCGTCAACACCGGTAATCCCGGCAGCCAGAAGGTTCTTGCCTGCGGCCATTGCCTTGGCCGCACCGGCATCGACAATGATCGCGCCTGTGGCCTTGAGCGAGGTCGCAATCCAGTGACGGCGTGCCGCAAGCGGGCTTTCGCTTGGCAGGAAGACGGTATTGGGTGCGCCGTCAAGCTGGGCTTTCAGCGGATGATAGATGGTGCCACGTGCTATAAACATGCGGCACCCGGCTTTCATGGCAATTTCAGCGGCCTGAAGCTTGGTGACCATCCCGCCGGAGCTGTACATGGTCGGTGCGACACCGGCCATATCAAAGATTTCCGGGGTCAGTTCGCGGACTTCGGGGATCAGGGTCGCATCCGGGTTCTTGCGCGGATCGGCGGTATAAAGACCGTCGATGTCAGACAGCAACACCAGCGTATCGGCCGAGATCATATGGGCAACCTTGGCGCCAAGACGATCATTATCGCCAAAGCGGATTTCCTCGGTCGCGACTGTATCGTTTTCATTGATCAGCGGTACCGCACCACGGGCCAGAAGCGCATTGAGCGTGCCGCGCGCATTGAGGTAACGCCGACGGCCTTCCATGTCCTCAAGGGTCACCAGCACCTGCGCCATGGTCAGGCCGTTGCGGCCCAAGGCCTCCTGCCAGACCTGTGACAGGCTGATCTGGCCAGTGGCGGCGGCGGCCTGCTTGTCGGCAAGGCTGATCGTACGGTGATCAAGGCCGAGCAAACGACGCCCAAGGGCAATCGCACCGCTGGAGACCACAATCACCTCGACCCCGCGTTCACGGAGAAGGGCGATATCATCTGCCAGTGCCTCAAGCCAGGCACGGCGCAGCTTGCCAGTATTTTCATCGACCAGAAGGGCCGAGCCGACCTTGATGATCAGGCGTTTTGCATCACTTAGCGAAGCGTGCTGGGTGCTCACGGCTGGAACCCCTCATCCTCGCGACCTTCCATGATGCGGCGTTCGCGTTCACCATCGATATAGGCACGAATTTGACGGTGGATATCCTTGATGCCCTGCTGGGTCACACCGGAAACCACATAGACCTTTTTGCCGATGCCCTTTTCAAGGATCTGGCGCTGTTCCTCGACCATTTCCGGCAGGAGCTGATCGGCCTTGGACAGAACAACGATCTCGGGCTTGTCGATCAGGATATCGGCATAGCTTTCAAGCTCTTCGCGCACGGTCTGATAGGTTGCGACCGGGTCTTCCTCGGCACAGTCGATCAGATGAACCAGAACTTCGCAGCGTTCGATATGACCAAGGAAACGGGTCCCGATGCCCTTGCCTTCGGAAGCCCCTTCGATCAGGCCGGGAATATCGGCCAGAACGAATTCCTTGTCATCGATGCTGACGACGCCAAGCTGCGGATGCAGGGTGGTGAAAGGATAATCGGCGATTTTCGGACGCGCATGCGAGGATGCGGCAAGGAAGGTCGATTTCCCGGCATTTGGCAGACCGACCAGACCAGCATCGGCGATCAGCTTCAGACGCAACCAGACCCACATTTCCTCGGCCGGCCAGCCTTCTTCGGCACGGCGCGGCGCCTGGTTGGTGGAGGATTTGAAATGGGTGTTGCCACGACCACCATCCCCACCACGGCAGAGCATATAGGTCTGCCCCGGCTCGATCATGTCTACAATCAGGGTTTCACGGTCTTCGGCCAAAACCTGTGTTCCGACCGGGACCTTGATCGTGATGGATTTGCCTGAACGACCGGTGCGCTGACGGCCCATGCCATGCATGCCGACTTCGGCCTTGAAATGCTGCTGATAGCGGAAATCGATCAGGGTGTTGAGGTTTTCGACCGCCTCAAGAACGATGTCGCCCCCGCGACCGCCATCGCCACCATCCGGGCCACCATACTCGATAAATTTTTCACGGCGGAAGCTGACCGAACCGGCACCGCCGCGGCCACTGCGCACATAAATCTTGGCTTCATCGAGAAACTTCATAACCGGTCCTTTGGGCTGCGCCCGCTTTTTGGATATTGGCACCCCGGCGCGCGGTGATCGCGCATCAACAGGGCGTAAAATTCATATAACACATAAAACAAGGGAGGAATGATTGCTCATTCCTCCCTCGAAAATCTTGCTACGTATGGCGTAGCCGACGGGAGGCTTACGCCTCTGCCGGAACGACGGTAACGTAGGTACGACCCTTGAAGCCCGACTTGAACTGGACAGAACCGTTCACAGTCGCAAACAGGGTGTGGTCTTTGGCGAGGCCAACATTGTCACCGGCATGGAACTTGGTGCCACGCTGACGAACGAGGATGTTGCCTGCTACAACTGCCTGACCACCGAATTTTTTAACGCCGAGACGGCGACCTTCGGAGTCACGACCGTTGCGCGAACTACCACCAGCTTTCTTATGAGCCATGAAACTCTCCTAAAACTGCATCTCAACCTGATAAATCAGGCGTTGATGTCCTTGATGCGCAGAACAGTCAGGTTCTGGCGATGACCATTTTTACGACGGTAGTTATGCCGGCGCTTTTTCTTGAAAACGATCACCTTGTCGCCCTTGGCCTGCTCGAGAACTTCTGCAGTGACAGAAGCACCTTTGACCAACGGAGCACCAACTTTCGGCGCACCGTCGCCAGCAACCATGAGAACTTCTTCAAGTTTCACGGTGTCACCAGCCTGGGCAGCGATCTTTTCGACTTTGATAACGTCGTTGGCAGCAACTTTATACTGTTTGCCGCCAGTTTTGATGATTGCGTACATCTAAAAGTTCCTGAAAAACATTCTGGAAACACAAACGCGCAGCTCGGTGCCGCTGCTAACAGATACCGAACCGCTGCGAAGAACGGGTGAATTACCCCTTTTGACCGCCAGAGTCAACAATTGAGTCAACCGCAAAGCGACGCAAACCCGCATATTCCCCGGTGATTGCGCCACCATCAAGCGGGCATCCGCCCTGCGCCGAATGCATGGCCGTGCCCGACATCCCGATTGCGCAAAAGTGACAAATGAAATCGCCAGTGAAATCAGCAATCACAATCAACCGGCGACAATCGAAAGAAGATCATTCAACCGTGCAATCAAACCCGCCGCGAGGCCCGACCCCGCCGCCGGTGAGAAATCCATAAAAGAGTCACCGATTTTGCGATTTCCCTCTTGCAATATGGCGCGAGGACCGTTAAACACCGCCTCGAACGCCAAGACCACACATGCGGAGAGGTGCCGGAGTGGTCGAACGGGGCGGTCTCGAAAACCGTTGTACTAGCAATAGTACCGTGGGTTCGAATCCCACCCTCTCCGCCATTTCCCCTGAAGTTAAGAAGGCCATATGCTGGCTGAGAAGTTCACCGTGAACCTCACATACTTAGCGCCAACACACTATCCGCTGGCAGTTTACTCGCATTAAATTTACGACGTTTTTTGCTATCCCCAGATAGATCGCGGGTCAACCACAAGGGTGTTTTCGCGCATTCCACCAATCAGCAATACGGTTCGATTTCTAATCGGTGCTCGCTGATACACTCTTGGAGTGAGCAACACAGGTGGGAGAAATACCGACCGCACGATTTATACGATCGAAGACCTTACCCACGCTTGCAACAGAGTGATGTCTTTCGGCAAAGGCTCTGGAACGACGGCCAATGCCACCCAAATGAGCGCGTTTATCACCAGCAAACTGACGCAAGACTTCCTTAATATTACGCACATTCGCATCAATCAAAGGAAGCTCACCAGGCTCAATCAAACCCGCCTCAACATACAAATCATGGTATTCCTGACGTACATGACAGATAACCGGCTTCCCGAGCGCCATACTCTCCAGCGAGAACATCGCATACCAGCCAATCACCAGCTGATCGACAACAATATCAACTGAACGGATTAAGTCCGGCATCTCTGTATTGGGCACACCTTCTGCAAGCACCAACTCAATATCACAGCCCTCAGATTTCAGCTCTTCAACCGCCTTCAGAATGTGACTGGTACCTTTTAGGTTACGGTGGTTAGGCGCATGTAGCAGCCTTAGAGCAGAGCCAGACTCCTCATTTTTCGCCGACGGAACAAGCGCGTCGGTATCAATGACAAAATGGGATAACATCAACGTATCCCAATAATACATATAATCGACCCAATCACAGCCCGAAACAATGTGGTCAGCACCGCGCGTCCACCAGTCAACAAGCGATGCAGTTCGACGCATTGTCAAGCGACTGCTTGGATAGTCCATAGCACATGCATGCGTCATAGCTTTGTTCTTTGCGCGGGTAAGAACCTGTACGTCTGCACCAAATGGCATTATCACAGTTCTGATCCCGGCCAAGCGTAGCAAGAACGGTTCACAGCATGCCAATATCGTTGTAAAGCCGAGCGGACCACCGCTAAAGTAAGTGTAAATACATTTATAGCGAAACAAGACTAGAATGTACGACACGTATGGCCCTAACGCGCGCGGGCAAAATCGACCAATATTGATGTCAAATTCCTGAGTAAAATACCAAGTGTGATAGACAAAGGTCTCACAGCGGTATCCGTAATGCTCCATCGCCTTCTTATGGTAGCGGCTGTTTATGATAGGCAACGGACCGAGACCGACATCCACCGGCTTTGGAAACAGACGCGAGAGAAGAGTAACAAGCAGCAACGGAAGCAAAACAATCAGATCGACAACGAAATAAACCGCGCGAACAAACAAGTAACGCTCATAACCAGCGCGCCCCGAGTAAAAGCCTTTTTTTTTCTCTACACGGATAGAAACAACGGCACTGTCAGAGGTTTTTTCTTGCTGTTCAGAAGAATTTTCCATGTCAGTCTTTCGTGGCATTCAGCTGGGGCGTGCTTGGGGCGCACTGCTGTTCGTTGAGGCGAGAACTTCTTCATAAACCTTCAAGTGGTTTTCAATCACTTTACTCGAATGATGATAGTTATCAATCCAATCGCGCGCTCTGTTTTTGAAGTTGTCCCGCCATTCAGGCTGCAAGGCCTGAACGACAGAAGTCGCAATATCTTCTACTGTTTCAGCAGATAGTACTGGCGCAGGCACCGGGAATAACCAAGCCATTTCCTTGGGACGATAGCTCGAAACCAGAGGGACACCAGCAGCAAGCGCTTGAGGTACTGTCGAGCCGAATGCAGGCAGAATCATCTGATCAAAAACAACATCGGCGGCAAGAATGTACTTGATCATGGTGATACGGCACATTGTGCCCTTCCAGATCACGTCCCCGGTACAGTCAAGTTCCGCGAGCAATTGTTGGCTTTTTTTGATATCCGAGCCCCAGTTAGCCATCAACATCTTGACGCGCCCATGCACCCGCTCCTTGATCAAAGGCAAAGCACGGATGTACATATCTGTACCTTTGACATCCCAATCGTGACGTGCTGGACAGAACAGAACCACGTCAGCATCAATTTCGTCGCGAATTTTTTTCACATCCTGCGAATAGTCCTTACGATGTTGATCTATATTAATCGGATGCAATGCAGCACTATAATTCGTTATGCCAAGTTTGTCGGCATAATCGATACAGTCACCATTCGTAATAAAAGTATGATCAGCCTTGCGGTATGCCAGGGCTGTTAGCTGGTGGTATGGGTTATCACCCATGGTGAAATCACGCAGAGTTCCGTGCTCGAAGGCAACATAAGGTCGCTTTTCTGAAAGTAACGCCTGAATTGGCTCTGTGCCATAACACTGCACGATGTCGTATGGCTGAAACATTTCAGAAAACATATGCGTCGTTGCCATGAAGGGAACTATGTCCACCGGCTTCGGCGCTTGACGACCGGGAAAACATTCTTCAAACATCTGCACGAACTTGATGTACTTTTGATAATCAGCGCTTCCGCTTTTTTTCCGCTTCGAGAGGACGGCCCAAACTCGTGAAATCTTTTCTTTCGTACTTTTGCTGAGGTGCGGGGAGGCCTTGGCAACTGCAATCCTGATGACTTTTGACCGAATCTTTGTCAGCAAAATGCCCGGATGACAAACGCCAAGCGTAATAAGATGAGATGCTTCTTTTGCCCATATCGGCTCCACGCGGAGAAGCTTTAACATAAAGCGCCAGAACTTCAGGACACCTGCTGCTATCCATTTCTGTAAATGGTATTTGAGAAATATCAGCTTATTTGAGTTGTACCGTAGCTTGATATATTCAGAGCACACAGGCAACGGACCGCTGATAAACCATTCCGGATATTCAAAATCCTTCACATCGCGCTTGTCAAAGACAGGATCGAAATCATCACTATGTCCATGAAAAAGTTCCACGTCTTCCCATTCAGGGCTCGCCATGACGTGCGTATAGTCACGTGAAACAACATCCGCTTCCACCCCGACCGAACGCAAAAACTTTGCATTGAGATACGCGTTTGCTGCGATGTTGCCGAGATGCAACACACGCAATGGCCGTCCATTTTTTTCTTCGAAAGACCGAAGCCACGCCAAACCGCTTTTATAGGTGTCTGACATTTCCATCGACACTTCACTACCTGCCCGCTCAGCCACCTCAATTCTTCTCCTGACTCGCTTCATGCTTACTCAGCATGAGATCTAGTCCTTGTCGGACACCAATTTCAGGGCGCGTCAAGAGACGGGACATTTTTTCGATGTTTCCAATGATATCATCGGGAGAGCGGGATTGATCAATGTCGAAACTCGGAGAATGGCCAGTTCTTTCACCAATCAACTCTCCGACCTGACGCATCGAGACCACTTCCGGACCAGCAACATTGATAATTTGGCTTTCGTCCAACTCAAGAGCAGCTTCGACCGCTGCTGCAGCATCGGTCACATAAACTGGGTTGAAGCGCAGTCCATCACGTTGCTGAAGTTGGATAGACGCACCATCCCGAACACAATTAATCAGCCTAGGAATTAGCATGAATGGACGCTGCTCCGGCCCATATATAAAGAAGAAGCGAAGGATCACCACGGTCATCGTATCACGATAGGCACCAGCTAGAAGCTCTGCACAACGCTTGGTTGCCAAATAGTGATTGAAAGAAAATGTATCCTTCAGTGGCGTGTTCTCGCTAAAGGACTTAGCATCATTATAGATTCCTCCACTTGACGCTAAAACGATCCTCTTCACACCATTCTGCTGTCCCCAGCCCAGCAGTTTCTGGGTTGAAGCGATATTGACATCAAAAACGTCCTGAGCACTATCCGGGAAGTTACGGTAACCGGCCGATTGCGCAAGATGAACAATCGTTTCTGGAACAGGTATGGACGAAAAATCGGGTGTTCCGCTTAGATCCTGGACAAGCGGCTCAAGGCCCCCAGGCACCCCACTTCCAGGCATGTTGCGAAAAACTGGATATATTACACGTTTCCCACCTATCAACTGTTGAAGTACTGCGCGCCCCAAGAGTCCGCCACTTCCGGTTACCAGAACACTTCCTTTTACTGTATCGAGCACTGGATTATTGGAACTAGTTTGCATCCAAGCTCCCCCTTATATTTTTTTTGCCAGTCTAGCTCGACAGAATCTGTTGTTTTAAAACCTTTACAACGCGTGCGATATCGCTTTCTCGCATTCCGGGGAAAATAGGCAAAGTTATCGTGGTATCCTCACACGTTGCAGCGATCGGAAAGTCTTCCGGTTTGAAACCGTATTTTTGCACGTAATAACCCAAACGATGCACAGCGTGTGTGCCCGGACGGGTTTGAATCTTTTCGTCCTCGAAAGCTTCCATAATGGCATTTCTTTTGTCGCGACCACCTTTGAGCACGCGCACGACATAAGACTGATAGCTGTGCCCCTCACCAGCACCAACAAGCGGAAGGGCCAACTCCTCCACGCCAGAGAGAAGTTCCGTATAGTGCGCAGCAGCAGCCCGGCGATCGGCAAGCAGTTTTTCGACTTTGTCCATCTGAGCCAAGCCAACAGCAGCCTGAATGTCCGAAAGTCTAAGATTATAGCCAAGCGCATTGAACTGGTTCATCGACCATGGGCGAACCTCCGTGTCAAGTGGAGAAGATCCGTGATTGCGAAGCACCGCGACCCGTTTGGCAAGGTCATCGTTGTCGGTCGTAACCATTCCTCCTTCACCGGTTGTCACAACCTTTCTAGGATGGAATGAAAAACATCCAATGTCGCCAATGGCTCCTACGGGCTTGCTCTTGTAGAGAGAACCAGTTGCACAAGCAGCATCTTCGATAACGGCAATGCCTCGCGGACGCGCAATGGCCAGAATCTCATCCATATCTGCTGCAAGACCGAATAGGTGAACCGCCACAATCGCTTTCGTCTTTGAAGTTAATGCGGCTTCCAGTGCGACGGGATCAATATTGTAAGTATGCGGATTAACATCGACGAAAACAACTTTTGCACCGACATACTCTGCACAGTTTGCAGACGTGATCCATGTAAAGGCAGGTACAATAACCTCGTCGTCCGGACCAAGATCCAAAGCCAGTGTAGCAAGATGCAATGCAGCTGTGCACGAAGTTGTTGCCAGTGCATGGGAAACACCATGATATGCACCAAAAGCTCTTTCAAATGCTGCCGTTTTCGGACCCTGAGTAACCCACCCAGAGGCCAAACATTCTTTTACCTGTTCGATTTCCTGATCGTCGAAGTAAGGATGAGTTATATTCATCAGATTGCCTCATACAAAATATATAAATTGCAGTCAGATATTAGATTAAGATGATACACACAATCTGCAAATTTCATCTTCCACATCTAAACCAAGTCGCATCCAAATACTATTCTATAGAATATCAGACTGATTACGGCTTTGTGTCCCTTCATTATTTACATGTCCCTGAATAGGGCTTAGCAAGCGAACGTACAAGAGTATTAATATCAACGCCTGATAACGTCCAGTTGCCAAAATTGTCCTGTGGGAAACGCGGATAGTATCGCGTTGGATTGGGGCGTGTATCTTGCTATGATTGAAATACTCGGGTTCCCACTTGCCCACGACAACCAAACGAAACATGCTCAGGACGTTTTTACACCAAAAAGCAACGACAACGGCGGTCATTTTGTGTGCTGATGGTTCCGCTCGAAGTACAGCTCAATTGATGAATGCCCCCAAATAGCGCAGCATGCTAGTGAAGTGAGCATCCAGAACCAACGGCAGAACGGACTGATCGGCAGTTAGATCCAGACAGAAAATCAAGTCATAAAACCTGTATAACCTTCCGAAACCACTACCTTCTATGCTTTAAAAATCTTCGCCAACTGAGACACGACGACAGATCCCGAGTGATGAGACTTTGCCCATTGGTATGCCTTCTCACCAGCAACGACCAGATCCGTTTCCCCATTACAACAGCCAATCAAGGCATTCTCAATGTCGTTCGCTGAGTGAACATTTAGCACAGGAGGCAAGTGTTCTTCGCCACCATACTGTTTAGCATCACACCACATGAGTACAGGACAACCTTGCCCCATCGCCTCAGCTCCTGTAGTCCCGTAATGACCCAAGGTCAAATTTTCAACAACCAAGTCGGACGCAGCCATCATCTTATACAACAGTTGCTTAGACAGAACATTTGGTAAAAAACTTGCCGAAACTGCATGGTCTTGGCATGTCTTCTTTAACTCCTCAAGTTGCGTTCCCCAACCACAAAAGACAAAAGAGAACTCTCGACTGATTTTCTTATTTTCTAGAGCTTTAACAAGCTTATCCTGACCTTTCCAAAAGTAGTCTATTCGCGTTGGGACAAAAACCAATTGCTTATCTGTCGACAATTTTACGCCTAATTTCGCGGAAAGCTCATCACGAAGCTTATGCTTTTGTTCAGCAGACAATGGTTTATTGATTGTTGTGCAAGTAGCGAGGTTGGCTCGCGACGGCCGAAGAGGACGGCATCTCGGCAAGAACGTCCGCTTCAAGAAGGATGAGCGCAAAAAAGTTGTTTGGTCAATGTACTTGTTATGTACACCAAAAGCTACGGCAGCATTGAAAGCACGTCTCGTTTCGTGTTCCCATTGATTTCCGTATAGCAGCTCCCTAACATTCACCCATGAAAAGAGATTGCGCTTTGGCGGTGTGATACGCATACAGCCTGCTGCGATCATTATATCACCGCCATGAGGCTGAATAACGTAAGGAACCCCGGACTCATGAGCCAAAATTGCAGCTTTAACCCCAGTTACAACAAGGAAATTACATTCACGCATTTTGCGTAAAATCGCCGCATCGTTCTTGGAAAAGCCCATTTTTTTTCTTAAAAGTTGAGAATACTCTTCCCCATCACACTCTTTAGCCAAGGCATCCCAAAGCCAGCTTTGTGCGCGCCACCCAAGTTCACTTTCAATGTCTGTCCATTTTTCTGCAGAATAATTATTGGACATCTGCAGCTCGCCAGTGGTCAATAAAAGTTCGCAGTCTTCCCACACCGGCTGGCTGACAGCATATGAAATATCACGCTCACGAATGAACGTTACTGTATGACCGTCTGCATCAAGTGCTTTCGCCATTAAATACAAATTATTGGCCAAGCCACCGTATAGGCCAATATTCATTTTTTTCATTTTTTATCCAGAACTCGACGTTAGAATATAAAGCTTTAAATTGTGTCCGGCCCTAAGACACAGCCAACCCTATACCGTCCCTACCAAATCCATTTCCATTATAAAACATGAAGCGTCTTCCTTGCCATTCAATCACGGCGGGATAAGACATGGCATCCGCATCCCAGCCGGATTGCGACAAATCTATACCAGACCTATTGTCAAGTCGGGTCCATTCCAGTCCGTCATCAGATTCGGCATATCCAATCCGGTAAAATCCATCTCCTGGATTATATCCGTACCAAGCTTGATATCCTTTCCCATCGGGTCTCACCCACGTACGCGATATATTACGTTCACGTTCGCCCGCATGATCAAGGGCTATATGCCCATGACGCAGCCAATGAATGCCATCTTCTGACTCAGCGTACTTTATGTGATAATTAGAACGTGGTCCCAAGCCTGTTTCGTCCCAGCTATAACCCGAAACGTACCACATACGCCACTTACTGTTTTCAAATAAAACGACAGGTGCCGTCACAAGACAGGGGTCGTATTCTGATCGTGCCATAATCGGAGCATTTTTATATTTCTCAAATGACAAACCATTATCCGTACTGATGGCAAGGCCAATGGATGCATAAAACAAGGGAGGACGTGGCCCTGAATTCCAGCCTATTGTATAGAGATGGACACGTTTCCCTATACGCACAACAGATGCCGCATATACGCCATCACTGTCAAAGTGGCCAAGCGGCCCAGGAGCTAACACAGGTCTCTTTGATACAGCAAGAACTTCGGTTGGGCGCTTCAAATCAATGTCGAATGACCCGACATGAGACCGATTGTTTTCGTCACGCGAGGCATAAAACACCCGATAGAGGCTATCATTAATTTGTAGAGGAACCGGCAGGCTGGCATGACTTTTACTCCAACTCAATGACGAATCCGGCGTAAAAATAAGCCCAAGTTTCTGCCATACGATGGAGTTAGACGCGCAACTTTGATCGTTCGTCATCTTCACGACTGCGAAGGTTGTTTTCTGACAATGATTGTCCATTCCCACAATGGATAATCATGCAAAAGGCTAACATGACGCGAATAGGTTCGCTTGCAATAATCGAAGAAAAAACCTGGATTTCCATAGAACAAGTGCGGCTCTTGCCAATCTACATATGAGGTCAACATATTAAATGCAAATCCTCGCTCAGAATTTTTATCCATGTTGTCAAGCGTACTTATTATGTATTCACGCCAAATTTCTTCATCTTTATCCTGCCTGACGTTGAATATTCCCGATGCAAAACTGTAATCTGCTTTTTGATTCAGTACAGGTTCATTAATCCATTGCACCGCTGCAGCATTAATTTGACGACGAGCTTCATCCAGCATAGTTTCGCTGATGTCATAGCCGCGAAACAGAGAGATTGGCACATCTTTCGACCTAAGGTATGTGTAAAAAGCACCATATCCGCAGCCAAGGTCATTTACTGATACAGGCTCCGACACGCCATCAAGCAAGCAGGCTAATTTATCAAACCGCAACATATGCGATTGAGTATCAGGCCACCCCACGCCTTTAGCCGTCACCCCGTGCTCAGCTAGACTGCTTGTATAAAGTTCCTCAATAAACTTGAGGTCAATATTTTGCTTGTTAATCATCGAAAAAAACTACTACTTGGTTTTGGGAATTTTTTTGTCCGCTCGGCAATATAGACTTCACTTGGTTTTGTGTTTTTCTGAATTAGACTACACGGCCCGATAATATTATCATCTGCAATGATGGTATCCTCAGAAATGGTAGAGTTAACCCCGACGAAACAGCGCGCCCCTACTTGACAATGCCCAGATACAACAACATGACTGGTTATAAAGCAAAATGGCCCAATATTTGAGTGATGGCCGATGTGATTCCCACTCCATAGTATTGTCCCATCACCAATAGTCACAAACGGCTGAATAGTATTATCTTCAAAGATAAATACGTTTTCCCCAATAACTGTATCACCCCACGTCGTGGCGCGGGAACTAACATAGCTCAATAACCTGTACCCTTTGGCCTGAGCTTCTGCTGCAAATTTTTCGCGTAATTGATTGAGCTTAACATAACCGACAGCAATAAACATATCGCATTCAGCTGGGGAGAACCTGTCCACAACGTCACTGAATGCCACAAGCGGCAGATCCCGAAAGGAATCACTACCCGCAGTGTCAAAGTGATCGTCACTGACCGTAAAACCAACAACCTTATAGTTGCTATCATTCTCAAGATAAAAATGAATTACTTCCGCAAGAGACCCAGTGCCGAAAATGATAGCATTTCTTTGCATTAGAAAATCACCCTACTGTATTATTCAATTCATTATATGGGACTACATAAAAATTTGGAAAGGCACCGTCAATGAATTTAGGGGTTTTCCGCAGCAGCGCCTTATCCTTCAAAAGGGTAAAATACCTGTAACTTCCGTCAATGGCAGCAAACTTTTTCTTAAACTGATATACACCGCCTTGCGATTGCCATGTCCCACCCCAGTTCCATTTCTTATAACCATTCTCGCGAGCTTCGACCATAGCGCGGAAGATAACCAGCGGTAGAGGATGGAGAGATCTAGCATCGTGCAAAGTGCCTGGAACAAAATATTCAACAGTATCATTAAAATACAGCAACAACAAAGCCGAGATACACTCAGCACCATGCATGGCTACGTATATATTGTAATCAACAGACTCTCTAAACCCGTTCTTAACAGACACAAAAAAATCTGAAGATTTTGTCTTTCCTCCTATTGCACTAATATTTTCACGATGAGTACTCTCAAGAAAACACCATGCATTATTATTAACCACAACATTAATATTATTGCGCAATGCTTTCTTTATGTTGCGCCGCGCCGATCCATCAAAAGAAGAAAAAAGTTGCTCTTCTGTCAGATCAATATTGGTGATTTGGCTTATTCGGTAGTCCATATACGTTGCTGGAACATCTGAGCCGAGTGGTCGTAAAGGGTTTTCCACGATGGTTGACGCAATCACGCTGGCGTCTTCCGTCTCTTTTATGTATTTACTTAATAGCTCCTTGGATGCGTCGTCCCTGCACGCCAAGATCCCTCCGTGACTACCAAAAAAAGGCAGTGAGTTCAGGACAGATTGACCATTTTGGGGACAAGATTTCATCAAGGGCAAAATACCAACGATGTTTTTATTATCGTCTACTGCTATCCAGTAGCGTTTTTCACATCCAAGCAATACACTTAAAAAGTGCCCGTAACGTCGTGTATAGTATATGAGACAGTCAGGATGTTCCCGGCAAAAAATGTCGTATTGATCATAATAGTCCGGTGAAAGTGGGATTATTGTAATACCGTTATGTTCTTTGTTCATTGTGTTGCCAGTGGTTTATTGATGCTCTGAAAGACTTCATTGTACGGCAACATTAGATGTTTCAACTTCCGAGAATACAGTATCCAATTCCATGATGTACGTTTGCGGTAAATCCTGACTACGCTTTATCTCAAACGAGACAATTCGATCCACAGAGCAGATGATATTGTGATCACCCGGCAATGGATCGAATTGGAATAACGCTACGCTTAAAAAATATGTTCCCATTCCAAGGGGCGGTGATTTTATATGAAATTGAAATGTACCCGTCCCTTGAAACGCTGCCCCATCATTCAAGAACTTCTTATCCAGATCACTTGTATACCCGGAGACAGCTTGCATTCTTGGTCCATCAAGGCGGAAACCAGCACATACCTGAGCGTGTACCGAATCCCCCTCCCAATTTACGCAAAAAATTATATCTTCGCCAACCTCAAAGACATATTTCTCTATATTACTCACATCCCGTAATGACACACTAGTGAAGCGAATCGGGGCATTTGCTATGACTTTTTCTGAAACATCCGTGAGATGGTCTTCATCGGAAGCCGGTAGATAAGACGTAATTTTCTCTGCCTCGATTTTGAAACGATCATTTTTTTCTTTCAGACAGGATCGTTCATATTTTTTTACAACATCATATGCATTGCCAATCGCAGCTAATTCACCTTTGTCAATCCAAAGTGCGCGCTGACACAATTCGATGATCAGATAGGTCGAGTGTGAGACAAAAAAGACGGTTGCCCCGGACTCACAAATTTCCCTGATTTTGCGCAAGCATTTACTGACAAAGTAGGCATCACCCGCAGCCAGAGCTTCGTCAACAACCAAGATTTCAGCTTCTACACTGATCGCTGTCGCAAAGGTCAAACGAGCCTGCATACCACTTGAATAGGTTCCAAATGGTTTGTCGATAACGTCGCCAAGCTCGGAGAATTCAATAATCCAGTCGACCTTACTTTCGATTTCTTCTCGCGACATACCAAAGCACATGCCGCCCATAACAATATTCTGGCGCCCTGTATAATCTGGACTGAATCCGGTACCTAGCTCAAGGATCGCCGAAATGCGGCCGTTGACATCGACTTTTCCAGACGTTTTTTCCAAGGTTCCGGAAATGATCTTCAACAATGTACTTTTGCCTGCGCCATTGGCGCCGATGACACCGACAACCTCCCCTTTACCGACCTCAAAGGAAATATTGTTTAGCGCCCAGTACTCTGAATGTTTTTTACGGCCGGTGAGTAGTTCTTTCAACAAATCGACTGGACGACTGTATACACGGTAAACCTTACTGAGGTTTTCAACTTTGATCGCAATATCGTTTGTCATATTGCATCTCCGAAATAAGGTTTGACCGCCTGAAAACTACGCGCGCCCAATGCATAGACAAACATGCCACCAACGAACGTGACCACCCACGCCTCTGGATGTTCCATCCTGCCGAAATACAATACATCCTGGAAACACCAGATAAGATAGCTGAACGGGTTAGCATAAATTACAGGCTGGAAGATCGAAGGTATCCAGTCAGGGAGGTAAACAACCGGCAGCAGAAACATGCCAGCAGTAAGAAACATGGTAACAAGTTCTCTAACGTCTCGAATGAATACTGTTGTAGCAGACAGCGCAAATCCAATTCCCAACAGCCAAAGAACCATTCCAAACACAACAACAGGAAGGAAAATATAGCTGAGCGGAATAGATCCGGTGAATACAAGATGATAGAGCAACAAAACAGCGATCATCACAATGAACGGAACGATACAAGCTATAACAGCCCTCGCTGCCAACACTTCCAGTGGGAACACAACCTGCTTAATGAGACTTTTGTTCTGCGTAAGAGCCGAGCACGATTTTGACAATGCCTGTTGGATGGTAAGCCAAGGGATAAGACCGCTTAGGATGTAGGTGGTGTAGTCCAAAGGCATCTCATGTGTGCCGCCAACTTTTGCTTTGAAAACAAAAGAAAAAACGAACACGTAAATCAACATCAAGAAGACCGGGTGCGCAATCAACCAAATACTGCCCATCATATGACCAGCATGTTGCTCGAACAGTTCTCGACGCAATTGCTCTCCGAGAAGACGCCGATAGGTTATCAACCTCTTTGAGGTATAGGACGTCGCTTCCCAAAACCGGCTTAAATTCAAGGCCCGTGCAATCATATTATCGCTTTCAGATTATTCATGTCTTTGCCTCACCCACAAACGTTGATATTGCGGCTTTTCGTGACAAACTTATGCCAAACGACCAGCAAAACCACTTGGCTGGTTACCGATATAGTGCTTGCACCATTCTTCAACGTTTAACAGGGACCAGATCAATAAGCGGCGGTTCGTCTTGCCCTCAAGATGCTCTGCGAGCAAGCCCTGAACCGTTTTACGATCCATAAAGTTCCAGATATATGCTTGATCGGAATAAAGGGTTTCACGCACGTAATCGATACTTTCCCCTTTGAACCAGCTCGCATCAGGAGCAGAAAATCCTTGCTTTTCTCGCTCTACAACTTCGCGCGGAACGTGACGCGCCATCGCCTTCCTCAACAAAAGCTTGCCGTCTTTCGCTTTCTGGAAGTATTTCGCGATTTTATTTCCGGCTTCATTTTCATCAACAGCGATAACTTCGTCCAATTTTCCAAGCTTCAGACGCGTCGGCAGCTTCATGGCAAAATCGACAAGGTCATTGTCAAGGAATGGCACACGTGTTTCAAGAGAATGCGCCATTGACAACTTATCCTCCACGGTTAAAAGACCGTGAAGGAACGTCCGTGCCTCAAGATATAGGGAATGGTTTACGTAATCTTCCGGGCGGGTCATTGTGTCAGCGTGAGAAACAAAAATATCGCGGAAGATGTCGCGTGTGGACACATGCGAGACTTTGTCCCAAACCGGTGAAAATACGTCCTTTATGATCCTGTTCGGGATCAAACGTTGCCAATATCCATAGTACTTTTCAACATAATGGTCGAAATCGTCATTGACCACAGCGCGATAATAGCGCCAAGGGTATCCACCGAAAATTTCATCACCGCCTGTACCAGACAAAACGACCTTATTGAACTTACTCGCCATTTGAGAAGCGTAGAAGTTGGGGTAGCTTTGCCCGACACGCGGCTCTTCAAGATGCCAAGCGAGGCGCGGCAGACAGCGCTCCATATCTCCGGCCTTAAGAACCATTTCATAATGCTCGGTACGGAAAGCATACGACATGCGTTCTGATGCTTCGCGTTCGTCAAAATTCAACTCCATACCGGAGGCTGAACTCAGATCAAAACCGCAAGTGAATGTACGCATATAAGAAAGCGAGTTTGACGCAATTGCCGTAACAGTTCCGGAATCCATTCCGCCGGAAAGATAAGCCCCCACATCAACATCAGATACCAGTTGCCTAGTTACCGCCTGTTCCATCAGGTGATCGAGCTCTTCAAGATAGGACTGCTCTGATCTTTCGAACTCAGGTTCCGCGAAATGATAATCCCAGTACCGAACAATCTCAGGAGAATCAAATGCGCCGGCATCTGCAGAAATACGGGCGTAGCTACCCGCAGGCAGCATTTTCACGCCTTTTAGCAGCGTTTTGTCCGTAAAGAAGTTCTGAAAGGTGAAGTATTCCAGCATCCCTTCTGAATCCACCTCAGATCGGAAATTTTCATGTCCGAGAAATGCTTTGGATTCAGAAGCGAAGAGGAGAGAACCGTTGCAGATCGTGTAATAAAGAGGTTTGATACCATAACGATCCCTTGCAAGGGTCATTTGCTTTTCTTTACGATCCCATAAAGCAAAGGCAAACATTCCATTGAAGCGATCAAGAGCAGAAATCCCCCATTCGGCCAACGCAGACAACAGAACTTCTGTGTCTGATTGGGAATGGAAATGATGGCCCTTGGCTTCGAGTTCCGTTCTCAGCTCTTTGAAATTATAGATCTCACCGTTGTAAGAAACAACGAAACGTCCGTCAGCTGTTTGCTTGGGCTGGTGGCCCCCCGGACTGAGGTCGATAATCGCCAATCTGCGATGCCCCAGCCCCACATTACCGTCAATCCAGTGCCCCTCACCATCGGGACCGCGATGGGCGATGAGATCCGTCATTCGTTTCAGGCTTTCTGGTGAGACAGGTGCTCCATCCAGATTTAATACGCCAGCCAATCCACACATTTCCGGAACTCATCCCCTATACGCTTTAGTTAGTCTTCAAAATGTTTGCTGCGCAAACAATTCAATCCCGCATCTTCGCACGACGTGCTTCAACTTCTGCGATATGGCTTTTACGCCACGCGATCAGTGCCTCCAATCCCTGGCGGAGGTCAAGACCTGCATTAAAGCCGATTTCTTCAGCTGCACGTTTCGGACAACCGATACGGTTACGGACAAGCGTTGCCTGGCTGCGCGGCGCATAGTTGATAGAAGCGTCACAACCGGTGATTTCGATCAGCATTTCCGCCAGTTCACGCAGTGAAGTACGCTTGCCTGTACCAACGTTATAGAAACGATCGACCGTATCACCTTTCATTGCGCAAACGTTTGCCTTTGCACAATCTTCAACGGCAACAAAATCAAATGCTTCGCTGCCGTCGCCAAGAATGGTCGGGCCTTCGCCACGATCGATCGCATCAAGCATTTTCATGATCACAGCAATATAAGCACCGTGATAATCCTGACGCGGTCCGTAAACGTTCATATAACGAAGACCAACGAACGGTAAACCGTAACGGTGGTGGTAGGAACGTGCCATTGCCTCACCAGCAATTTTGGTCGCGCCGTAGAAGTTTTTGTTATTGAACGGATGGTCTTCATCCATCGGCTCGGTAACCGCATCACCGTAAACCGATGCAGACGAGGAGTAGACAAGACGCTGAACATTGGACTTCACCGCAGCGTCCAGTACGTTAAACGTACCTTCGACGTTTACATTAAAAGCCGAGCGCGGAAACTCGTGGCACTGCAGCAACCACAAAGCAGCAAAATGGAATACACCGTCTTTGCCTTTCATGGCTGCTTCAAGCAGATCGGTCTGGCAAATGTCTCCACCCGCTTCGTAAATACGTACACGCGGATCTTTGAGAGCATCGCCCAAGTTTTCCATAGAACCACGGACAAAGTTGTCATAGACAACAATTTCTCCAACATCTTCTTTCGTGAGAAGATCAACTGTATGAGAACCAATCAGCCCGGCTCCCCCAATGACCAGCAGCTTTTTGCCTCTAATATCCATTTGTATTACCTCGTAAAGTCTGTTGACTATTTGCAGGCCGAAACAACAGTTTCCACAACCCGCTGAATTTGTTCTGCATTAAGATAAGGGTGCATCGGAATGCTGATCACGCTTTCTGATAAACGCTCGGAAACAGGAAGTCGTTCTTCCGCCATCGGGAACGCTTTGTATCCCGTTTGCAGGTGCATAGGCAACGGATAGTATATCGCCGTTGCTATACCTGCTTTTCCGCACACTTCCTGGATCTTAGATCTGTCTTCAGAAACCAAAGTGAATTGGGCCCAAACCGATTTAAAACCCTCAGGAACAGTTTGACATTTTACGTAACCAGATAGCGCCTCGGCATATTGACTTGCAATAACATTACGTACCTCGATCTCACTCTCAAATATTGCAAGCTTCTCAAGCAAAATTGCCGCTTGCAATGTATCAAGACGACTGTTCAAGCCTAGCCGCACGTTATCATATTTTTGCTCACCTTTCCCGTGGAACCGCAAGGAACGCAGCAAAGCGTCCTTATCCGGGTCCGAAAGCATGATCGCGCCACCATCACCGTAACAACCAAGCGGCTTTGCAGGGAAAAAGCTTGTCGTCGTATAATCGGCCAAAGTTCCAACGCGCTTGCCGCCAAGTTCAGCACCAAAGCTCTGAGCCGCATCTGCGATCAAAATCATACCTTCGCGGTCAGCAATCTCACGCAAAGCGGGATAGTTTGACGGAAGACCAAACAAGTCCACAGCAATGATCGCACGCGGCTTGAGCGCAAGGGCACGAGCCTTCTCGATTCCAACCTCAAGGCTCTTGGTGCACATAGTAAAAGTATCGGGATCAACATCGACGAAGATCGGCGTTGCCCCAGTACTTGGAATAATTTCGGCTGTTGCAACAAAGGTAAATGATGGAACTAGAATAGCATCCCCTTCACTTACACCTTCTGCCATCAGGATCAAGGAAAGTGCATCCGTACCATTTGCACAAGTGACAGCAAAATCAGCCCCCGAGAAGGCTGCAAGTTTGCTTTCTAGCTCTGTTACTTCTGGGCCGAGAATATAGCTACCATGATCAAGCACACGAGAAACAGCGGCTTCAATACGGGCACGAATCATTTCTTGCTGACGAGCAAGATCAATCAACGCAATTTGCTCAGGCACTTACGACTTCCTCCAGAGAACCTTCCGCACTCAACCGGTACTGCCTACCCTCTCGCGGGCAAATCAGATCATCGCCCAGCATTTCACCAGCATGACTTGCCCAGCCAATACGTCGAGCAGGAACACCCGCCATCACTGCAAACTTTGGTACATCCCGGGTTACAACAGCACCAGCACCAATAAATGCATATTCGTTGATTGTCACACCGCAAACAATTGTGCAATTAGCCCCAAGAGAAGCCCCTCTCTTCACCAGAGTATTTTTGTATTCGTCCTTTTTCTCAACACCTGCCCGAGGGTTGATGACATTGGTGAAAACCATACTCGGGCCACAGAAAACTTCGTCTTCCAACGTCACATTATCGTAAATAGAGACGTTATTTTGAACCTTTACGCGATCACCCAAGACAACCTTGTTACCGACGAAAACATTCTGCCCTAAAGAACATCCTGAACCAATGCGTGCGCCGCCACACACATGAACCCAATGCCAGATACGACTACCACCTCTGATCTCAGCACCTTCATCAACAATTGCCGTTTCATGAATGAAGGCTGAAGCGTCTATCTTTGTCATCGTTTTA
Organism: Thalassospira sp. SM2505; assembly: GCF_054901115.1. NCBI lineage: Bacteria > Pseudomonadati > Pseudomonadota > Alphaproteobacteria > Rhodospirillales > Thalassospiraceae > Thalassospira > Thalassospira sp. SM2505. Next base: position 1,160,712 of record NZ_CM142731.1, on the reverse strand, counting down.
CATTTTTACAGAATGGGTGAAAGTCGCCAGTCAACGCCACAGGGGTCATTTGACGAATATCAAAAACCGTTTCAATGCAGGCTCTAGCATCTTCAATTCCAAAACCGCCACCTGAAAGAATGTCGCGGTAGCTCTCGGTATGCAATTCTGTAAAGCCCTCAGAGAACTCGAGCTCTTCATCCTCAATCAGAATGGAGCGATAAGTTCTCTTCCCCACATCCTTGGCTTCTGCTGGCAGGTATTCAGGATTAATTGACAGGAACCAGCGCACACGTGCGCGATCATATTCCAAGTATCCTGATGCCACATCCGCTTCATGGAGATGCACAACGTTTTTGCGAACAGCACCAAACACCCATCCAAGCATATCGAAGAAATGCACGCCAATATTGGAAGCGATACCACCAGATTTCTTAGTGTCACCTTTCCAGCTCACACCGTACCAGTGCCCCCGCGAAGTCAGATAGGTCAGATCAACATCAAAAACCTTGTCTTTCGGCGCATTCGCAACCTTATCTCGCAAGGCCTTGATCGCCGGATGCAACCGCAGCTGCAAGATGTTGTATATCTTTGCATCGCCTTCGCGTTCGATTTCAGAGAGCGCATCTACGTTCCAGGGCGTTAGTACCAATGGCTTTTCACAAATCGCATGCGCCTGGTTTCGAAGCGCGTGGCGAATATGAGCATCATGCAGATAATTTGGAGAACAGATACTGAAATAGTCCACCCCAACACCTTGTCGACGCAACAAATCGACATGGCGATCAAAACGCTCAAACTCCACAAAAAAATCAGCATCCGGAAAATGACTATCAATGACGCCCACGGAATCATTGGGATCAAATGCAGCAACCAGGTTGTTCCCAGTATCCTTGATCGCCTTCATGTGGCGCGGGGCAATATACCCGGCGGCACCAACCAAAGCAAAGTTCGTCATTTTCGTCTTTCAATCTCTCTTATCAAGCAAGGCTCGGAGCATGCACTTCTGCACAAAAACCCTAATTTACACAATAGTATTTTCGAACAACGCGAGACACGTCCGCGCCCAAGACTTTCAACGGGAAACCACCCACCCAAAAGGATAGCAAACCAACGACACAGCCACGCAGGAATACTCAAGAACGACTTTGGATCAACCTCAAGACTCTCCTCTAAAGAGTAGGGCGCTCGACAAAGCACCAGGCAAAAGAAGCCCCCACCCCAAAAAGGCAAACACCACTCTTAGAACATCATGACCGAGAAGAAGCACGCTGAACTAACCGGAACTCTTCGCGACCCCATCAAACACCGCCAGCGTCTCCTCGCTGACATGGTGCTCTATCCCCTCGGCGTCGAATTCCGCGATTTCGGGGTCGACGCCGATCGAGACGAGGAAGTTATAGACGATCTGGTGACGTTCGCGACATTTTTTGGCGAGGGTTTCGCCTTTTTCTGTCAGGAAAATTGACCGGTACGGACGGGATGTGACAAAGCCGTCGCGCTCCAGGCGCTTGATGGTGTTATTGACCGTGGCCGCCGTCACGCCAAAGCGTTCGGCAAGAGCGACAGAGCGGGCCTCGCCTTCCTCGGCGATCAGGTCACCGATCATTTCAACATAATCCTCGGTCACTTCGCGGGCATGCGCATCACGCAAACGGGCAAAGACTTCGGCCTTGTTGTGACGCGGGTTAACCGCCGTATCGTCGCCCATTGATCTCTCCAAAATCTGTCCCGAAACCCTTCATAACAACTAAGATTGCAAAAATCAATTTAGCCTTGACTAACTTTAAAAGTCCGCACATAAATAGTGGGTATTTGCTGGAGTGATTTCAATTTGCTTTCAGGACCGTCAATGAGCCTTTTCCGATCCGCCCGCGCCCTGTTCCTGACCGCAGGCCTCCTTGTTTTCGGAGCGCTTGGCACCCTTGGTCATGCGAAAGCCAAACCGATCAATGTGGTTGCCACCACCTCGATGATTGCCGATGCCGCCCGCCAGATCGCTGGCGATCGCGCCGAGGTCAAGGCGCTGATGGGTCCCGGTGTCGATCCGCATTCCTATCGCCAGACCCGAAGCGATATTGCCGCCATGGCGCGTGCCGATCTGGTTCTGTGGCACGGACTGTATCTTGAAGCGCAGCTTGAAGAATTCTTCCTTGATCTGGAAAAACGCCGCAATGTCGTCGCGGTTGGCGAAGCCGTCGACAAATCAAAACGTCTGAGCCATGCCGAATATGAGGGGCGCTATGACCCGCACGTCTGGATGGATCCGCAATTGTGGGAAACCGTTGTCTATGCGGTGCGCGATGCCCTGATCAAGACCGATCCGGAAGGCGAAGCCACCTATCGCGCCAATGCGGACAAGCATGTTGCCGATATCGAAAAGCTGATCGATTACATGAAGACCGTGACCGTCACCGTGCCGGAAAAAAGTCGGGTTCTTCTGACCGCGCATGATGCATTCAGCTATTTCGGGCGCGGCTATGATTTCGAAGTTCTGGGTATTCAGGGCATCTCAACAGAATCCGAAGCAGGCCTTCGCCGGGTCGAGGAACTGGTCAACACCATTGTCGATCGCAAGATTTCAGCCGTATTTGTCGAAAGCTCGGTCCCGGAACGCAACGTGCGCGCCCTGATCGAAGGGGCCGAAGCCCGCGACCAGAAGGTCGTGATTGGCGGCACGCTATTTTCCGATGCGATGGGTGAACCCGGTACGTACGAGGGTACCTATATCGGCATGATTGATCACAACGTCACCCTGATCACCCGCGCCCTTGGTGGTAATGCCCCAGAAGGCGGTTTTCAGGGCAAGCTGGCCGCAGCATCGTGAGACAATGATATTCTAGCGTCCCCCGAAACCACGCACGCACACGGAAACAAGGAAGCCCCCATGAGCAATGCCAAACTGGTTGCAGAGTCCGGCAAGATACTTGATGTCGCGCCCAAGGATGCACCGCTTACCGTGCGCGGGCTGACGGTTTCCTATGGCAACAAGCCGGCGGTTTTTTCGGTGGATGCCTCGATCCCGGCCGGATCCATGACCGCGATCATCGGTCCGAACGGTGCGGGCAAATCCACATTCCTTAAAGGTGCGCTTGGTGTTGTGCCGCGCCTGTCTGGTGAAGTCCGGATATTTGGCAAACTGTTTGCCGAGGCCCGCGACCGGGTGGCCTATGTACCCCAGCGCGCCAGCGTTGACTGGGATTTCCCCGCCCGCGTCATTGATGTTGTCCTGATGGGGCTTTACGGATCGGTCGGGCTGTTTCGTTTGTGGCAATCGCGCCATCGCGAACAGGCCATGGAATGCCTGGAACGCGTTGGTATGGCAGATTTCGCTGACCGCCAGATCGGCCAGCTTTCCGGCGGTCAGCAGCAGCGCGTGTTTCTTGCGCGCGCCCTGGCACAAAATGCCGAGTTTTATCTGCTTGATGAACCCTTTGCCGGGGTCGATGCCGCCACCGAACGCGCGATTGTTTCCGTACTCAAGGAATTAAAGACCGAAGGGCGCACCGTTGTCTGCGTGCATCACGATCTTTCGACCGTGCCGGAATATTTTGACCGCGTGCTTCTGATCAATGTCCGACGCATTGCCGAAGGTCCGGTCGAAACCACCTTTACGGCCGAAAACCTTCAGGAAACCTATGGCGGACGTCTGGCCGCCACCCATATCGACGAATTGCATCTGGCCTGAGACACGCCACGAAAAACCGAGACGCCAGACAGACCCCCGGGACCCCGACATGAGTTTTCTGGATTATTTCATAAACGCCCTGTTCCTTCAGGCCGGATATAACAGCGCCCTTGTCGCCATCGGTGCCGGGTTGCTTGGTCTGTCTGCCGGCAGTGCCGGGGCATTTATCTTTCTGCGCAAACGCGCCCTTGTTTCCGATGCCATCAGCCATGCTACCCTTCCCGGGGTCGGAATTGCCTTTATGATCATGGTGGCGTTCGGCAGTGATGGCCGTTGGCTTCCGGGGCTTATCATCGGATCCGCCATTTCATCCGCCATCGGGCTTTTGATGGTCGAATGGATCACGCGCAAAACCCGCCTGACCGAGGATGCAGCCATTGGCGCGGTGCTTTCGGTGTTTTTCGGATTTGGCATTGTCCTTTTGACAGTGATCCAGACCATGTCATCGGGCCGTCAGGCCGGGCTTGAAAACTTCCTTCTTGGCTCAACCGCCGGGATGCTGATTTCCGAGGCAACAACCATTGCCGTTGCCGGTGCGCTGGCCGCGGCTTTTGTATTCCTGTTACGCCGTCCGATGACGCTTGTGGCGTTTGATCCGGAATATGCCGCGACCACGGGCGTCAATGTGCGCAACATTGATCTGGCGATGATGGGGCTTGCCCTGATTGTGACCGTGATCGGGCTTAAGATTGTCGGTCTTATCCTGATTGTTGCGCTTCTGATCATTCCGCCGGTAACCGCGCGGTTCTGGACCAATCAGGTCGGGCTGATGATCGGGATTGCGGCAATCGTTGGCGGACTTTCGGGCTATATCGGTGCGGTTCTGTCGGCAGCCGAGGCATCGCTTCCGACCGGGCCGATCATTGTTCTGATTGCGTTTGGTTTCTTCCTGTTTTCAGCACTGTTTTCGCCCTTGCGCGGCGGGCTTGCTTCCGCCCTTCGTCATCAACGCTTTCAGCGCCGGGTTCATCGCCGTCAGGGATTGCTGTCGCTCGCCCGTCGCGAGCCGATCTATGACGGGCTAACTCTTCGCATCCTGCGCCGGTCGGGCATGATCCGTCGTGACGGCGTTGCCACCGCACGCGGCCGGATTGCCGCCCAGAAGGCCGCCCGTGACGAAGCGCGCTGGGCAATTGCGCGTCGCATGCTGCCCGATGATTCCGCCATTGAACGCTATGACGGCCTGACCCCGATTGAACAGATGATGACACCCGACCAGATCGCCGAGATTGATCGCATGATCGCAGCCCAGCAAGGAGCCAAGGCATGATTGATGATCTGATCACGGCCCTTGGCGCGGAATTCGTTCAGCTGAGCCTGACCCCGATTGTCATCGGCATTCTGGCCGCTGTAGCCTGCGCGCTTCCGGGCAATTTCCTGTTGCTGCGCCGTCAGGCCCTGATTGGCGATGCCATCAGCCATGTGGTTTTGCCCGGTATTGTCGGGGCCTTTCTGGTGACCGGCACAATCACCGCCGTTCCGATGATGATGGGAGCTGGTGTTGCCGCGATTGTTGCGGTCGTGATGATCGAGATCGTCAAACGTCTTGGCCGGGTCGAGCCGGGGGCAGCGATGGGGCTGGTCTTTACCACCCTGTTTGCCGCTGGTGTTCTGTTTCTGGAAATCACCGATACCAGTTCGGTACATATCGATGTGCAGCACGCACTTCTGGGCAATCTCGAAAGCCTGATCTGGTTTGATGCCGAAGGCTGGGGATCGCTTCTTGATCCTGCTGCCCTTTCGACCCTGCCGCCGCAATTGCCGCGCCTTGCCATCGTTCTGGTCGGGATCGGGCTGTTCATTCTGCTGTTCTGGAAAGAACTGAAAATTTCGACATTTGATGCGGCCTTTGCCGAGGCAATCGGCATTCGCACCAGACTTTTAAGCTTTGCACTGGTTGTGGCCACCGCGATTGCCGCCGTGGCGGCCTTTGATGCGGTCGGATCGATCATTGTGATTGCGATGTTTGTCTGCCCGCCAGCCAGTGCGCGCCTGATGACCAATCAGCTTGGCCGTCAGGTGGGCTGGTCGGTCATCTTTGCTACCATTTCGGCCATTCTGGGATATGTCTTTGCCGGATACGGCCCGGGCTGGTTCGGGTCCCCCTTTGCAGTCAGTGCCGCGGGCATGATTGCCACCATTTCGGGGATCATCCTGATCCTGACCTGCCTGTTCGGGCCAGAGCGCAAACGCACCGGTCAACGCGCCGAGGCCTGATCTCGATCCGGATTATCCGGGCTATCGGGACCAAATGGCCTTGGCCGTGGTTTACTATCGTCTCCGGGCGTGATCGCGGCCATAATCACGGCATGAACAGATTTCATCTTTCCCTGATCACAATCCTGATGACGGCAAGTTTGGCGTGCGCGGTCACCATATCCGCGCAGGCACAGGCACAAGCACGCTTAACTGTCAGCGACAGGACAACGGACAGCATCGCCACGGAACTTTTGCAGTTTGGCGATATTGATCTGTTTGTCTTTGCCAATCGGGCTGCGTTTCTGGCACGCATGAATGAAACGCTTGGCCTTGGCAATATCAGGGATCCGGACACCACCTTTGCCAGCCTGCCACGATCCCCCTTTACCGTGACCGGGCGCAAGAATGGCAAACCGATTGCGTCCTGCCAGATTTTTGTTCCGGCCAATATCACCCCTGAAAGCGGCAATGAGATTTTTGCCCAATTGATGCGTGGCTGGTTCGGGCCGCATCTGTCCTATGAAACCAGCGCCGGACTGACATATCGCTGGCTGATCTATCATGAAGTGCGCCACTGCAAGCCTGATCATTTTGGGGATGAGGATGTCAAAAGCCACGACGACGAGCTCAACGCCGATCTGTTTGCCTTTGACCAATTGGCAACCCCGGAAAATCGCGCCGCACTGGCCAGAGACATTATCGGCTTTCGCATCATCACATCAGCCCTGTTTGCCGATAAATCGCATATGACCGGGCTGTCCCTTAAACATGCGCTTGATCCCGAAGGCCGTGACCAAAACCCGGATAAGGCGGAGGAAATCGCTGCATTTGTGAACACACGCCAGATGATCGGCAATCAGGCCAGGGCGATTGCAGCACAGGCCACGCCAACCAGTCTGGAACTGATCCGGGCGATTACCGAACTTCGGGAAAAATCAGAAGCCGGAACGCTACAATCCAATGATCAGCATATGGGTAAAATCCTGATTGAACTCGACGATGCCATTGCCCGGTTTGCCCCCCGCCTTCATGCATCGGTCGCAACCAGACGCCCCGACTGATCAATCAGGCCCCGGTTTTACGCCAGAAGGTCATCGCCACACAGTCATCACGCGACAGACCAAGTTCCTTGCGCCAGTAGGTATGGATCGGCTTGTAGTCCCCCTGCTCCACCCCGGCCCAGCAATAGACCTTGCAACTATCCTTGGGCACATCAATGGCGCGGATCGCATCCTGGATCAGGCTGTGGGTGATTTCCGCGACACTGTCACGCAAAAGCCAGGTGACTTTGATCCGGCTTCTGGTGGCAACCGGGATGATGTCATCCTTGCCCCCGACCTCGATCAGGGCGTGCCCCGTCACATGTTCCGGCATTTCATTCAGATAGCGACCAATGGCCGGAAATGCTGTTTCATCACCGGCAAACAGGAACCAGTCGGCGTCAGGCAATTCATTACCAAGCGGCCCGGTCATGGCAACAAGGTCGCCCTCGGATGCATGAAGGGCAAAGGATGACCCCGGCCCGTTATCACCATGCATGACGAAATCGACATCGATCCAGCCGGCATCCGCATCCATGCCGCGAATGGTATAGACGCGCTGTTCCACGGTGTCCTCGCCACTTGGCCAGACCGGCAGACCGTTTTCGGCAAGGGTCGGCCATTTCGGATCGGTTTTGCCGCGTGGCGGGATCATCAGACGCACATGAATGCCATCCTGATCATAAGCGCCCAGATCAACACCATGCAAACGCAGACGGCGCATATGCGGAGACAAATCCGTGATCTTGCCCACCGTCAGTTCACGAAAGTTCGGAAGCTTGCCATTGCCTTGCCCCGCACCTTTCCAGCGACAATCGATATTGGTGCCCGGTGCCACCCCCTGAAGCAGGGAAAGGATCGCGGCCTTCATCTGCACCACGCCGACTTCGGTCGTCGCACCGACTTCTATATCAAGCCCGTCCTTGTCGCTTCGCAATTCGATATGCCCGATTGAAACCGAAATGCGTGTCGCGGTGTCATCACCCTGCACATCGCAATCATGACTTTTGTAATAATCTGCGGTCTGCCGGATCAGGGCGGCGCATTCAGGCAGCGCAATGCGCGTTGTCGCAGTCAGGATGGGCGAAGGCATATGGGCCTCGAGGAAGTTGATATGGTGGGGAACTGTCAATGGCTATTGATAATAAAAATGATAGGCATTCTCAATAAAATTTATCGGGAATTTTGCCCGACCATGCTAGATGTGTATCGAAATCGACATTGTGCAGAACAGGATCAGGATCCTGACCGCGCTCACCGACCTATCTGATTCCGGAAGATTGAAGATATCGACATGACAGACAAGATCCGCCGCCTGAAATCCTTTGAGTTTCCGCTTGCTGTTGAGTGGGCTGCCAATGAAGGCTGGAACCCCGGACTTTCCGACGCCGAGGTATTTTTCAATACCGATCCTGACGGTTTCTGGGCCGCCTTTGACAAACAGGGCATGGCTGCGGTGATTTCGGCCGTCCAATACAGTTCGGATTACGGCTTTGTCGGTTTTTATATCTGTCGCGAAGATCGTCGCGGATCGGGACTTGGTTACAAACTGTGGCAGACGGCACTGGAAAACAGTGTGATGAAAACCATCGGACTGGATGGCGTTGTCGATCAACAGGATAATTACCGCAAGTCGGGCTTTGAGCTTGCCCATCGCAATATCCGTTACGCAGGTATCATCACGGCCACAGAAACCGCCCTGCCGGAAGATATTTTCACGCTGAAGATTGATGATATTGCAGTTGTTGATGCCTTTGAGCAGACCTGCAATCTGTTTGGCGAAAGCCGCATCGAATTTCTACGTGGCTGGCTGGGCAATGAAAATCACACCGCCCTTGCACTTAAGGGCCCGATGGGCCTTCGCGGTTACGGAGTCATTCGTCCCTGTAAACAAGGTCACAAGGTCGGGCCGCTTTTTGCCGCCAATCTTGAAGATGCCAGAACCCTGTTTGACGCTCTTTTGCAAAGCCGCAAAGATCAGAGTGACAAGGTCTATCTCGATATCCCCGAACCCAACCAGGCAGCCCGTGAACTGGTCGATGCCCATCAGATGGTTGCCGAGTTCGAAACCGCACGCATGTATAAGGGACCTGCGCCAACCCTTGACCTTGATATGACATTTGGCATTTCGTCATTCGAACTGGGATGATCGGGGATACGTAACGGGCCTGTCTTTAAGGATGGGCCCTTTGTGTATCTGCGGCCTGTCTAACCCCTGATCCGGTGCCGGTGTTGACCGTATCAAGGACATCCTCCTTCGTCTCCAGATCAAGTTCGATTATCCTTACGACTGGGTTGAGCCCGATGCGTATTTCTGGCAACAAACATTTAATGCCAAAGGTATAGCGCCTCCTAACCTGATGCCGTAATTTTACAATCGGGTGCTTCTTTTTGTTCGGGTGATTACGCGCGCGGATGCAGGAAGTTGTTACCCGGTTCTGGAAAACAGGTGATGGAAACCCAATTTTGTGGAGTGTAACAAACCTGAATTCCAATTCGGTGCGGTGCCGCCCAGATCATTTTGCTGGCGGGCCTCGTATGACAGTTCATTATTTCAATCACCATCGCGCGATGTCAGACCCTTTTTCAGACACGCTTCGAGCCAAAAGTTTTAACGCCGGATACAAAAAACCGACATGGATATAGCGACACTCATTGGGATCATCGCCGGGGCTGGCGTTATTTTTGGCGCCATCTTGATGGGCGGGAGCCTTGATTCATTTGTTGATGTGCCATCCATTATGGTTGTGTTTGGCGGAACCGCTGCGGCAACCCTGATCAAATTCCCGATGCGCGACGTGGTCAAGTCGCTCAAGATCGGGGTGGGGATCGCTTTCAAGAACCCCAAGGAAGACCCGCTCTCGATCTATGAAAAGGCGATTGAGCTGGCCGCTCTGGTACGCAAGAACGGCCTGCTTGGTCTCGAGAATGTCGAGGTCGAAAACGAGATCATGGCGCGCGGCATCCGCATGTGTGTCGATGGCCATAGCGGCGAAGTGATCCGAAGCTCGATCTCGAGCGAAGTCGAAAAATCGATCCAGAATGACGAGCTGGGCGAATTGATGTTCCGTGGCATTGGTGACACGGCCCCGGCCTTCGGGATGATCGGGACACTGGTCGGTCTGGTACAGATGCTTGCCAACCTGTCCGATCCCGATGCCATTGGTCCGGCCATGGCGATTGCGATGCTGACCACATTCTATGGTGCGGTTCTGGCCAACCTGATTGCATTGCCGATTGCCGACAAGCTGGCCCTTAAGGTCGACCGGCTCCGCAATACCAAGCAGCTGATCATTGAATCGGTCGTTCAGATCCAGGCCAGCCAGAGCCCGATGGTCATGAAGGAAATTCTCGGTCCCTATCTTCCGGGCGGTGTCCCCGCCGACGAGGATGCAGGAGCATGATGATGGCCTCATCTGCGACACAGGTAACGGTCTAGGGCAATGGCAAAGAAACCCGCAGCAGGCGCACCGGCATGGATGGCGACATTCGCCGATCTTATGTCATTGCTGCTTGTGCTGTTCGTACTGTTGCTGACCTTTGCCGAGATGGATGTTATTCGCTACAAGCAGATCGCAGGATCGGTAAAGGCTGCATTCGGCTTTTCCAAACAGGATCAGCTTGCCGGCGTGATCGAACTTGACGGATCGATCATGGGCAAGGCGCTTAAGGCCCCCACCCCGGACAGCCCGCGCGTTGTTTCCCAGATCCCGCAACCCGAAACGCCCAAAATCGAGATAGAGCAAACCGACACCAAGGAACAAAAGGCCGAAGCGCTTGAAGAAACGCTTGCCGGGGTTCTTAAAAATATGAGCCTTGATGATCAGGTCGGTCTGGAACGCATTGATGGCGAGGTCGTTATTCGCTTCCCGAACGAACTGGCCTTTCCATCGGGTTCTTCGGGCATGACCGAGGAATTCGCCGCCATCCTTAACCGTCTGGCACCCGTGATCAACCAGACCGAGGGCGAAGTCCTTGTCGCCGGGCATACCGATAACATCCCGGTTTCATCGTCATCACCCTATATTTCGAACTGGGACCTGTCAGCAGCCCGTGCGACATCGGTTCTGCATTTCCTGATTGACCAGAACGGTACTGATCCGCGACGCATGGTTATTCAGGGCTATGGCGACAGCCGCCCGATTGCCAATAACGACACGCCCGAAGGTCGTTCTGAAAACCGTCGTGTGGAAATCACGATCCAGATGGTTGAAACGAATGCCCCGGGCGGCACAACAAATGGCGGCAATGGCGTAAAAGGGGCTGACGAAAGCGGCGCGAACAGCCAGAATAGTGGGTCTGGCTCTGCATTGCCGCGCCGTTCATTCAGTATTCCGTCCGCACAGTAATATCTGAATGTTTGCCTGAAACGGGGCGCGTTGCGAATAAAGGAAGTCGCGCATTATGGCGATCAAGGACAACAAGAAAAAGACGATCCTGTATGCCGATTACAGTGAACGTAACATGCTTGCTGCCAAGGCCGCGATAGACCCGCTTGGCTTTGGGGAATTCCTTCATTGCGATGACCGCCAAAAGACTGTCGACCTTGTAGAGGAACGCCGTCCGGACCTGATTCTGGTCGGGCTGTATCTTGACGGAATGCGGGGTATATCAACCATCCGGGCCATTCGTGATACGGCAACCGATGATGATCCTTATGGGCGCACAGTACCCGTCCTTCTGGGCGCCCCCAAACTTGATCGGCGCGGAATGCGCGACGCGGTCGAAGCCGGGATCGAAGGTATTTTTCGTCAACCGGTTGATCCCCAGCGCCTGCGCAAGATCATCGAAACGGTGATGAAACTGCCTCGCCGTTTTGTGCTTAAGGACAATTATTTCGGCCCGGCACGCCCAGAAGACCTTGCCGAAATGGGCATGGCAGCCCCCGCAGCCGGTTCATCAGCAATATCGCAAGGCACGGATGTCCCTGACACCCCGGACGACGATACGCCTGAAAACCCCGGCCGTCGCAAACGCGACCGCATCAAGGCGGCGCTGGCAGAATTACCGCCCCGGACCAATCCGGGCAAGCCAGCAGCGGTTGAGCCAAGGGAAGCGCCAACGGCAAGGGCACATTCCGCCAAACCAGCCGGGTTGCCCGACGCCCCCAAATCCCCGATCACCGGCATTACTGGCAATCTTGATCTTGCCGATCTCAAGCCGCGCCTGAACGGGGCGGGTCAAAGTTTTGATGAAAGCGAACTTGTCGGCGGTAAACCAACCGCACGCGACAAGGATACCCATGCACGAAACATCAAGGCTGTGCAATCGGCCCGCGATGTGCTGGCACCTGCCACGCCCAAACCCGAAGAAACCACCGACGACGTCGCAGAAGAACCGCTGGACGCGGATCACGGTGACGATCCCGAAGAGCTGGTTGAAATTGACCTGCATGAAGCCCTGCGCAGTCACAAGCTTTGGGTCGATACGGGCGGCAAGGAAGGCGATGTCATGTCGATTGAACATGCCGATCTGCGTGAAGCCGAACTCGAAGGCATCGATCTTAGCCGTTGTGGCCTGCCCTTTGCCTGCTTCAAGCGTGCCAATTGCAAGGATGCGGTTTTCCGTCGCTGTAACCTGACGGCGGCCGACTTTGTACAAAGCAATCTCGACAATGCCAATCTGGCAGCAAGCCGCCTTTCCGGCGCAAAATTCAATGATGCGATGCTGCGCAATACGGTATTTCTGGGCTCCGACCTGTCGAATGCCAGTTTCCGGGGTCAGCAATTGCTAAATTGTGATCTGAGCGGCACCAACCTGGCCGGAACCGATTTCCGTGATGCCGATCTGACCGGGACACGCGGCCTGTTTGCCGAACAGATCCAACGCGCGCGCGTCAATGCCAATACCCGCCTGCCCCGTAACCTGAAACTGCGTGATTAATCAAGGTCACAAACCATATGCAGGCTCGGAAAGGTGAAATCCGGGGCAAAGGGTGCAGCGAAATCGCCAATCACCCGAAAACCTCGCGATTCATAAAACCGTCTGGCCGAAAGTGTGGAATAGCATTCAAAACGTGTGACATTCTCAGACGCCTTGGCATCGCGCACGCACCGATCAAACAGCATACTGGCGATACCCTTGCGGGCATATGCCGGATCGACCGCGAAATGCCGAACATGGGCCAGCCCCGATTGAACATCACCGTCCTTGCTGCCCGGTCGCACTGCCGTCCAGCCCCCGGCTCCAACGACGTCGCCGGTTTCGGTCTTGGCCAGATAATAGGTCCCGGACGCCAGAAGATCCGGGTTGGCCTTTGCCAGAAAGGTCATCCCGCGTTCAAGGACTTCCGGCGCATAGTCATCGACCAGAAGCGCCGAATAGGAGCGCGCAAACAAGGCGCTCACTGCGGGTGCATCATCGGGGGTGGCGATATGAAGCGTGATACCAGCCATCTGCTTCCCTACCTGCGCCCGAACATCTTTTCGATGTCATTTAGCTTCAGTTCGACATAGGTCGGCCGACCATGGTTGCACTGACCGGAATGCGGGGTGGCTTCCATCTGACGCAACAGGGCATTCATTTCATCGGCATTCAGCTTGCGGCCCGAACGCACCGACCCATGACAGGCCATGGTGGCGCAGACATACATCAGCCGGTCCTTAAGCGCCATGCCCTGACCAAGCTCGGCAATCTCGTCGGCCATATCGCGGATCAGGGCACCAACATCCACCTTGCCCAGCATGGCGGGAACTTCGCGCACAACAATCGCGCCGGGTCCAAACGGTTCGATGACAAGACCCAGCTCTTCGAATTCTTCGGCGCGATCTGCGATGCGATCGGCAGATGCCTCGTCCAGTTCGACGACCTCGGGCAACAATAATCCCTGACGCTTGACCCCGCTGGCGGCAAGATCGGCCTTCATGCGTTCATAGACGATGCGTTCATGTGCTGCATGCTGATCGACAATGACAAGACCGTCTCGGGTCTGGGCGATGATATAATTGGCGTGAACCTGTCCGCGTGCCGCCCCCAACGGATGATCAACAAACTTGCCTTCATCAGCGATATTATCAATCCGTGCCGACGGTGCCGCCGCATCATAGCCACCTGACAGGACCGCAGCCGCCGCAGCGGCAAAGCCGCCATCCCCGGATGGGCCAGATGTGCCTGAAGGCGTCCCGGCAAAGTCACGCCCGCGATCAAACAGACCGCCATAGCCCGACTGCGATCCCATCGGGGCCTGTGCGGCATAGTTGCGTTCAATTGCCGCGTGACCCGGGATACTTGGCTGATACTGGCCAATGTTAAAACCACTGCCGCCGCCACTGCGCGGGCCCCCACCATACGGAAGTGAGGGTCCCTCACCTTCTCGGCGAACAGCGCCGAGTGCCATATCGGCAACCGTGGTTGAGGCCCGGTGCCCGGCACCCGCCAATGCATGTTTCAGCGCCCCGACAATCAGCCCACGCACCAGCCCCGGATCGCGGAACCGCACCTCGGTCTTGCCGGGATGGACGTTGACATCGACATCGCGTGGCGACAGTTCAAAGAACAGGGCAAGCAACGGGTGACGATCACGTGCCAGGAAATCCTGATATGCGCCACGCACCGCACCTTGCAACAGCCGATCCTTGACCGGGCGGCCATTGACAAACATGAACTGCATCTGGGCATTGCCGCGATTGAGTGTCGGCACCCCGGCATAGCCGGTCAGGCGGATGCCTTCGCGTTCGGCTTCGATCTGAAGGGCGTTTTCCTGAAACTCGCGGCCCATCACCGCACCAAGACGTTTGAGGCGCGCATCAAACAGATCGCCTTCACAGGCCGGGTAATTCAGGATCGACTTGTTGCCATCCCCGGTCAGGGTAAAGCCGACATCGGGCCGCGCCATGGCAAGCCGGTCCATGATTTCGCGCGCATACATCTGTTCGGTGCGCGCGGTTTTAAGGAACTTCAACCGGGCCGGGGTGGCATAGAAAAGATCGCGGACTTCAACCCGGGTTCCGAACGGATGGGCGGCCGGTTCCGGTTCGCCCTTTGCCCCGCCTTCAATCGTCAATGACCATGCATTTTCCGCCCCGCGCACCCGGCTGGTCAGACGCATGCGCGACACCGACCCGATGGACGGCAATGCTTCGCCGCGAAAGCCCATGAAACCGATATTGAACAGATCGTCGTCAGGCAGCTTGGAGGTCGCATGTCGTTCCACCGCAAGCGACAGTTCCTCGGGTGTCATGCCCTTGCCGTCATCGGTGATCGACAAAAGCGTCCGCCCGCCATCGCGCAGATTGACGTCAACCCGTGTCGCCCCGGCATCCAGCGCGTTTTCAACCAGCTCCTTGAGCGCCGCAGCCGGGCGTTCGACCACCTCACCGGCGGCTATCTGGTTGATCAGGTTCTGGGGCAGGACGCGCAGGGTCATGAAGGCAATGCTCGCGATGTTCGGGTGGGTTGTCTTGGTTCGGATGAACCTATCAAAGCACAAAGCGCGGCGAAATGTCTTTCACCGCGCTTTGCCAATAAAACAAAAAATGCAGATCAAAGATGACGCAATGGTCCATCGCCAATCGTAGCAGATATACGATTTGAGAGCACTTTTCGGAACTCTTCTAAATTTTCTAAAGACCATCCAATGTGATTGAATTGTCGTGTATCGAAGTGAATTTTGCTGTCCTTCAATAGACCGGATTCACATGTGGAAATTACTTCCAACCCCAAACCACGAGCAAACCCAGCTTCGTAGTATACACCGCCTCGCATCCCCTCTTCAGGTCCATGAGTGAAATCTGCGACGACAAAGCGAGCTCGGCGTATTTCAGCAACGATTTCATCGTCAATCTTATTGTTATGTTGCTTTTTATCTATCCGAACTGGCTCATAACCCGCATCTATGATCCCCGGAGCAATAGCCCCCTCATAGACACGTTGCACTTCTTTGCTAAACCACATCGCTACAAATGCGTTCTTGGAAATTGTTTCTCTTCGGGAATCTTCTTCAATTTTGCGATAACCATCCAAAGTTATCTGACATTTTTCTCTACTCGTTTTCTTGATAAAGCCACTCGCTTCAAGTTGCTCTATCAAAAAACCAATTTCCAAATCATTCAACGACTCACTGACAGCAGCACAGGATTGCCCTACTTCAGAGAGACCATCCCCGAATATATTGTCCGAAGCCCCTGATATCGCGATATCTATGCTTGCTCCAATGTGGCTTTGTATTAAGGCAAAGTGGTTAAGGAGTCTCATTACTCGCTCGTGTACAGGTAGGGGCGGCGTAACTTGAACCAATTCCAGCACCTTGGCCGTAACATGAGGTGCTTCGGCCCCCATTCGGCGTTGATCAACCAACCATGTAGTTAAACGGGCTTTAACGCGATCATCTTGGCCTCTAAGATTTGTGTCGGCATGACGATCAATTTGGTAGCATCCACCTGCACGACTAGACTCAGCAAAGAAGCTAAAAGAATCACCTGATGGCCAAGTGCGTGCGGATGTACTCCAAATAGGACATTTAGATGCAGGCTTTCCCCTCCCAGTCTTGGATACAAATGAAAAACCTATCAAAGCACAAAGCGCGGCGAAATGTCTTTCACCGCGCTTTGTAATTTTTAATCCGGCCAAACAAGATCAGAAGGCCAGCTTGCCTTCCGGCTTGCCGACCACCGTGACCGTCACATTGGCCGGATCCATCAGTTCGGCAGCAACGCGATTGACGTCATCAAGGGTAACGGCATCCACAAGGCTGTTGCGGCGATCCAGGAAATCCATGCCAAGGTCTTCTTTCTGCATGCCGACCAGCATACCCGACAAATTGCCAAGACTGGTAAAGCGCAGCGGGAAGGCCCCGGTCAGATAGGATTTGGCGTTGTCGAGTTCTTCCTGCGACACACCCTTTTCCTTCATCTTGGTCCATTCGGCACTGATCAGAGACAGGCTTTGACCAATCGCGTCATTGCGCGTGGCAACCCCGCCCATCATCATTTGCGCATGATCCAGATCGGCAAGGTAGCTATAGACACCATAGGCCAGACCACGCTTTTCACGAACTTCCTCGGTCAGGCGCGATGAAAAACCGCCACCGCCAAGAATATAGTTCATGACATAGGCGGCATAGAAATCAGGATCCTTGCGCGCAATGCCTTTCTGGCCCCAGACCGCCTGACTTTGCGGGATATCCTGATCAATGACGTCAACAGCACCGAACTTCGGCGTCACATCGGCAATCTTCGGAAGATCGCTATGATCGGGCAGGCTGCCAAATGCCTCGTCAAGAAGGGGACCAAGTTCCTCCGCGGTGATATCACCGGCAACACCAATGATCAGATTGTCCTTGGCAAAGGCACGCCCGACAAAGGAACGGAAATCATTGGCATTCAGACCGGCAACCGTTTCAAAGGTTCCCGATACCGGACGGGCATAGGGATGATCGCCAAAGATCGATTTGAAAAAGGTCCGGCTGGCAATATCACCCGGATCATTTTCCGCCCGTTTAAGGCCCGCGATAATCTGGGACCGGATGCGTTCGACCGCCTCATCATCAAAGCGCGGCTCGGACAGAGCCAGACGCAGAAGATCAATCGCCGTATCGCGTTCTCGGGTCAATGTGGTCAGCGAACCGGCAAAATCATCGCGACCGGCATCAAAGGACAAGCTGATTGACCGGTTTTCCATTTCACCGCGGAAGGTCTGGCTATCCATGGCACCCGCACCTTCATCAATCAGACCCGATACCATATTGGCAAGACCAAGCTTGTTGATCGGATCGGTCGCAGCCCCTGCACCGGTAAAGGCGATATCCATGGTCATCAGCGGGTTCATGTGATCTTCGATCAGCCAGGCCCGAATGCCACCATCCGAAATCACTTCCTTGACCTCGACCGCCTGCGCGGCCGTGCTCATGCCAAATACGGCTATCGAGGCAAAGGCAATCCCGGCAACCTGTTTCATAAGCTGGTTCATATCAATGTACTCCCGCGCCGGAATCAATGGGCAGTGCCGGACCACGGCCTGTTACCGGACCGTCTTTTGGCGGCATCAGCCAGCCGGTCACAGATTTCTTGTCATTAAAGACGCGCTTGGCAGCTTCGTTGACCTGTTCAACCGTCACCGCCGAAACCCGATCCGGCCAGCTTTCGACCTGATCCACGGTCAATCCAACCGCAAGCGACTTGCCAAGTACACGCGCCCCTGCCGACAGGGAATCACGGGCGAAGACCGCACTATCCAGAAGCTTCTGCTTGGCACGTTCAAGTTCGTCCTCGGTCACGCCATTGGCGACGACATCGGCGATCTGGTCATCAATCGCCTTTTCAAGATCAGCCAGTTGCACATCGTCGCGCGGCACGCCATAGACACCGAAACTTGCCAGATCAACCGCGACCGGGTCATAGAATGTCCCGACACTGGTCGCGATGCCCTGATCGACCACAAGCGATTTAAAGAAGCGGCTGGTGGTGCCTGATCCGATAATCTCGCTCAGCACTTCAAGCGGGACGGCATCAGCTGCATTTTCACTGTGATAGGACGGGGCCAGATAATAGCGCGACATGGAGGCCTGCCCGACACGCGGGTCATGCATGGTGACCTTGCGCGGGGCATGCTGCACCGGTTCCTTGACCCGGTTGCGCGTCAGAACATCACCGCGCGGAATGACGCCGTAATATTTTTGTGCCATCGGCAGAAGTTCATCCATCGTAATGTCGCCAGCCACTACCAGAATGGCGTTATTGGGCGCGTACCATTTGCGATAGAAATCAAGCGCGTCTTCGGTCGAAAGTTGCTCCATTTCATGCATCCAGCCAATGATCGACCGGCCATAGGGATGGGCCATATAGAGGCTTGCGCGCATCTGTTCCCCCAGAAGCGCACCGGGATTGTTTTCAATCCTTGATCTGCGTTCTTCGATGATGACGTCGCGTTCGGGCAGAACCACATCGTCAGACAGCTGAAGATTGGTCATGCGGTCGGCTTCCATCTTCATCACCAGGTCAAGACGGTCGCGGGCGATATTCTGGAAATAGCCGGTATAGTCCCAGGTGGTGAAGGCATTGTCATTACCGCCATTGCGCGCAACGATCTTGGAAAAGTCACCCGGTGCAATATCCCTGGTCCCCTTGAACATCAGATGTTCAAGAAAATGGGCAATCCCGGAAACACCGACCGGTTCGTCAGCCGAACCGACCTTGTACCAGACCATCTGGGTAACAACCGGCGCACGGTGATTTTCCACCAGCACCACCTGCATCCCGTTATCAAGGGTTGCTGTCTGCGGGCTGAAAACCGCCGCAAAGGAAATGTTCGGGATCAATGCCACCATGACCATCGCCAGCAAACTGGCAACAGTGCGTTCACGCATCGAGATTACAGAAAGTCTTGGAATTCTCATTACGTCATCCCATTCCATATCAGGCGTTCATCCCGGATTTCTTAAGTAGCGAATATGACAGAACAAGGGCGCGAAATATCCGCGCCCTTGTCTTTCGTCATCACATTGTCGTGTATCGCATCAAAGCGTGCTGTCAGATCAGAAAATGTCTTCGAGCCAGCCTTTCTGTTTGCGTTCGATAACCGGGGTGTTGCCACCGCCCGAAACACTGTCGCCAAGGGCCTGCTGATCGCGAATACGCTTGGCCTCGGCCGTCGGATCAACGACGGAATTCGGATCCTGTTTTTCCTGCCAGAACAGCAGATCATCAACGATGCTTTCGCTTTCACTGATGAAGATCGATGTTTCACGATCCACCGTCGAACGGATTTCCGGATCGGCATATTGCGCACCGGATGCGGAAAGAAGGGCGACCTGCCCCTTGCTTGCCGTGCCGCTGGTGATGTCACGTTTGACCTTGGTCGGGTCATCGCCAACCAGAATGCGGCGCGCCTGATCGGTGGTCGAACCGGTCTGCGGACGCGGTGCACCCGGGTCGGGCACACGCATGGTGAAATCAGGCGGCAGGCTGAGCGGCGCACGCGAGACCACGGCAAACTCGTCCGGGGACTGCTTGTTCAAACCAAAGGTCTCACGGGTTGATTCACAACCGGAAACCCCAAGTGCAAGTCCGCCAAGCAGCGCAATTCTGAAAATACTGGTCGTAAGCTTCCGGGCCATTTGTGCCTCTTTACCACTCCGCAACCGGGATCATGTCACCCGGCCAAAAATTCATCTGGCAGATTTTTTACCGCCAAAAAGGGAATCGATCAACAGTAGCGCGGCACCAACCGTAATTGCACTGTCTGCAATATTGAATACCGGCCAGTGATAACCCGCGACATGAAGATCAATAAAGTCGGTCACAGCCCCGTGACGCAGGCGATCAACAAGGTTGCCAATTGCCCCCCCGACAATCAGCGCCAGCGCAAGACGCAACATGGAATCGCGCGTCCGCCACATCCAGACGCCAAAGCCGATGGTAATCGCAGCCGTCACCGCGATCATCACCCACGGTGCCTGCCCCTGAAACAGGCCAAAGGACACGCCGGGATTCCAGGCCAGAACAAAGTTCATGAACGGTGTGACTTCAATCACCCGAAACGGATTGGACAAGCCGTCAATCGCAAGGGCCTTGGTCCACTGGTCGACACCAAAAACGATTGCAATGACGATCAGACCGAACACAAAGGCGCGATGTTTCATCGATACTCTTTCTGACTTGCCGGTATCAGCCCTGCAAGATCGCAGGTCTGATACCGCAACCGCATGCCTTATTCGGCTGCGGCAATTCCCATTTCATCAACGGCATCTGCACAACGGTTGCAGACGGTTTTATGCGCGGCATGGCTGCCGACTTCCGGCAGGGTCTGCCAGCAACGTTCGCATTTTTCACCCTCTGCCAGTGCCGATACCACACCAACACCTGCAACATCATCAAGGGTATAGGCACCATCCGGCGCATCACCCGTGATCAGTTCGATGTCAGATGTAATGGCGATTTCGGCAAGATTAAGGCCATCAAGCGCTTCGACATATTCAGCCGTGGCATAAACCTTTGGTGCGGCATCAAGGCTTGCGCCAATGCGTTTTTCCGCACGTTCAAGTTCAAGCGCACCGGTTACAACGCGACGCAGCTTGCGGATTTTCGCCCATTTCGCTGCCAGTGCCTCGTCTTTCCAGCCGTCCGATACCGTGTTGAAGGTTTCGGTATGGACCGAACTTTCCGCACCATAGCGCGAACGCCATGCTTCATCGGCGGTAAAGCACAGAACCGGTGCTAGCCAGCGCACCAGACAATCAAACACCCGATCCATAACAGTGCGGGCCGCACGGCGGCGCAGGCTGCTTGGCGCGTCGCAATAAAGCGCGTCCTTGCGGATATCGAGATAGAAGGCCGACATGTCGAGCGCACAGAAGTTGTGCAATTCGATGAACATGGTGTGGAAGTCGAAATCAGCAGTCGTCTTGCGCACCATATCATCAAGGTGGCTCAGACGGTGCAGGACCCAGCGTTCCAGTTCCGGCAATTCGTTATCCGCAACCCTTTCGGCATCATCAAAACCATCAAGGTTGCCCAGCAGGAAGCGGAGCGTATTGCGCAGGCGACGATAGATGTCGGAATGACGTTCGATGATTTCATGGCTGATGCGCAGATCATCATGATAGTCGGAACTGACCACCCAAAGACGCAGGATATCGGCACCAAGCTTGTTGATGATGTCATTCGGCGCAATGACGTTGCCAAGTGACTTCGACATCTTGCGGCCTTCACCATCAAGCACAAAGCCATGGGTCAGGACGGCTTCGTATGGTGCACGTCCACGGGTGCCACAGGATTCCAGAAGCGAGCTGTGGAACCAGCCACGATGCTGGTCCGATCCTTCAAGATAAAGGTCGGCCGGCCATTTCAAATCCTGACGTTCTTCAAGCACGAAGGCATGGGTCGAACCGGAATCAAACCAGACGTCAAGAACATCGGTGACCTGTTCATAATTCGCCGCATCATATTTATCGCCAAGGAATTCCTGCGGATCACGAGTGAACCATGCATCGGCACCTTCGGCACAGAAGGCTTCGTAGACGCGATCAAGAACGCCCTGATCGCGAAGCGGCTGACGGGTGTTCTTGTCGATGAACACCGTGATCGGAACACCCCATGCGCGCTGACGCGAGACGCACCAGTCCGGACGGTTGGCGATCATGGAATGCAGACGGTTACGGCCTGCTTCGGGCACGAAGCGGGTTTCATCAATCGCCTTGAGCGCCTTTTCACGCAGGTCGTTATCCTGCATGGAAATGAACCACTGCGGGGTGGTGCGATAAATGATCGGCGCCTTGGAACGCCAGGAGCACGGATAGGAATGCTTGAGACGCCCGCGCGACAGCAATGCGCCAACTTCGATCAGCTTGGCGATAACCGCTTCGTTAGCATCGGCTTCCTTGCCGTTTTCATCATAGATGCGCTTGCCGGCAAACATCGGAACTGTCGGGTAATAGGCGCCGTCACCATCCACCATTTCCGGGATTTCAAGACCGTATTTCAGACCGGTCTGGTAATCGTCCGGGCCATGGGTCGGCGCGGTATGGACAAAACCGGTACCGGTATCGGTCGTGACATAGTCAGCCGCCAGAAGCGGCACATCAAAGTCATAGCCCTGACCACGGAACGGATGAGCCGAAAGCGTGCCTTCAAGCTCCGAACCCTTGAAGGTCGCGACAACCTTGTGACCAGTGATACGACCGTTCTTGCACAGGTCTTCAAGAAGATCGGTACAAACCGCCATCTTCTCGCCAACGGTGGCCCATGCTTCCTCGGCGGTTTCGGTAACCTCGATCACCGCATATTCGATTTCCGCGCCATAGGAAATTGCACGGTTGCCCGGAATGGTCCAAGGCGTCGTGGTCCAGATGACGATGGTTGCGTCTTTGAGCGCTTCGATGCTGGTCGCGGTGACCGGGAAACGCACATAAATGGTTTTGGACGTATGGTCGTGATATTCGACCTCGGCCTCGGCAAGGGCAGTTTTTTCAACCACTGACCACATGACCGGCTTCGAGCCCATATAGAGCGAACCGTTCATCAGGAATTTGCCAAGTTCACGGGCGATGGAGGCTTCTGCCTTGTAATCCATGGTGACATAGGGATTGTCCCAGTCACCCATCACGCCAAGACGTTTGAATTCCTCGCGCTGGACATCCAGCCATTTCTGGGCGAATTCGCGGCATTCCTTACGGAATTCGGCGATTGGCACATCGTCCTTGTTCTTGCCCTTGGCGCGATACTGTTCCTCGATCTTCCATTCAATCGGAAGGCCGTGGCAATCCCAACCCGGAACATAAACAGCGTTCTTGCCCAGCATTTGCTGGGAACGGGTGATGACGTCTTTCAGGATTTTGTTCAGCGCGTGACCAATATGCAGATGCCCGTTCGCATAGGGAGGGCCATCATGCAGGACGAACATTTCACGATCTGCCGAAATACCGCGAATTTTGCCATAGAGGTCCTCGTCCTTCCACTGCGCAAGCAGGGTCGGCTCCATCTTTGGCAAACCCGCCCGCATCGGGAAATCGGTCTGGGGCAGGATAACGGTTTTCTTGTATTCGACACTCATCGTGACGGTCCTGTCGTCTTGAACAAATTAAAAGGGCGAACCCCCGGTGAATTCCGCAAAAAGCGCGCGGATCATAGCGGGTTCGTCGACAAATTCAAATCTTGCCGAGAATCTCTTTGGCAGCAATCACATCCGCCGCGATCTGGGCCTTAAGGGCATCAAGCCCGTCGAACTTCTGTTCGCCCCGGATAAAGCCGTGCAAACGTACCCGGACGCGGCGATCATAGATGTCCTGGTCAAAGTCAAACAGATGCGCTTCAAGCCCGGCATCATCATCACCGCCAAAGCTTGGCCGCACGCCAATATTGGCGACTCCGGGCACCCAGCGTTCGACCGTTTGGCCATCCTTCTCGGAAATCAGGCCAAGCTCGACGGCATAAACACCGAATTTCGGACGCAGATGATCGCCCAGTGCAACATTGGCCGTCGGAAAGCCGATTGTGCGGCCGCGCGCATCGCCATGGGCGACAATCCCGGCAATTTCCCACGGGCGTCCCAAAAGATGGGTTGCATCTTGCGGGCGACCTTCGCGCAGAGCCTGGCGGATGGCGGTTGATGAATAGATCACGCCGTTATCGTGGGTGACGGCCTCGACCGCAGTAACGCCAAAACCGGACTTTTCGCCAATGGCACGCAGCAAATCAACATTGCCTGCACGGCCCTTGCCAAAACAGAAGTCCCAGCCAACCACGACATGTTTGACACCAAGCCCCGTGACCAGAACCCGTTCAATGAATTCTTCGGCCGTCATCGCCGCGAAGTCACGATTGAATTCGACCTCAAAGAACAGATCGATATCAATGCTTCCGGCAGCCGTTTCGCGATCCTCGGCCGAGGTCAGGCGAAATGGCGGATCATCGGCACGGAACAACATGCGCGGATGCGGCTCAAAGGTCAGGATCGCAAGCGGCACACCGAGATCGCGGGCAATCAGACGTGCCTGATCGAGAAGCGTCTGATGCCCCAGATGCAAACCGTCAAAATTGCCGATCGCCACAACAGCGCCGCGCGCCTCATCGGTCAGGTTTTCAAAAGATCGAAAAACGCGCATCCGCGCCGGTCTCTCTTTGCTGCTTAATCCATGTCAGCCGATCGCGTATCGGCAAATCCAGCAGGCAGCTATAAAGGGCCCGCCCCCGGAGCGTAAAGACTTTTCCGTCAAAAAAGCATGCCCGATCCTGCATGGCAGATCAGATCAGGACCCAAACCATGCCGATATGGTCCAGACTTTACCGGCACAAGCGGTGTCTGATCCCATGCAGGAATTTGGCAAACCGGGAGTCAGGCGCGACTTGGAACCATCACAACGGCCTCACCGGAAATCACGCAGCGATCGCCGACATAGCAATTGGTTTCAAGGATGGCGCGTTTCTTGGCGGGGATGATTTCACGCACAATGACCTTGGCGGTTACGGTGTCGCCAATACGTACCGGCGCCTTGAATTGCAGGTTCTGCGACAGATAAATCGTACCCGGTCCGGGCAGGCGGGTGCCAAGCACGGTTGAAATGAAACCGGCCGAAAGCATGCCATGGGCAATGCGCCCCTCAAACATCGTGGTTTTGGCATAGTCTTCGTTCAGATGGACCGGGTTGGTATCCCCGGAAAGCCCGGCAAACATCACGATATCGGTTTCAGTGACAGTTTTGCCATAGCTTGCAGACTGACCGACCTCAAGATCTTCGAGATACAGCCCCTCCAATCCGTTCATTTCTTTCATTTCCTGTGGTTCCCTTGCCTGTTCTGGGCCTGTTCTGGCCGAAACAACCGTCGCATTTTCGCGTTTATGGTTAATTTTGCATCGCAGCATTTGTAATTTTATTGCGCATTTTAAAATTTGAGCAATCCCTATTTCGTCGAATAGCCAAACCATCCGGCCTTGCAATAAATGAAATTGGTGACACATCAGATACTTGGCTGCTGTGTGGCCCATGCGCAAAAATTCAATAAGGCTGTGAAACAGCCGTTATCGAGGAAACCTGATTCAATGAATATGACAATCGCCGACACCTATGAAATCGCAATGGGCCGATGGAGCCGCCGTTTGTCACGCAGTTTCCTTGATTTCGTTGCCGCCCCGTCTTGCGGGGCACTGGTTGATGTCGGCTGTGGTACCGGAAGCCTGACACTGGCCGCTGCCACCCGTTACCCCAAGGCCGAGATCGTCGGCATTGATCTGATGTCTGATTATATGACCGATGCCCTGCGCAGTTCCGCACCCAATGTGCGTTTTGAAACCGGCGATGCATCCGCCCTGCCCTTTGCCGATGACAGCTTTGACACGGCCTTTTCACAATTGCTGTTAAACGATCTGGATGGCCCGGCCGGTGCGGTTGGCGAAATGGTGCGTGTTACGCGCGCCAATGGCCGGATTGCAGCCACGGTCTGGGATCGTATCGGCGGACTGACCTTTATCCGGCTGTTTCTTGATGTTGCCGCCCTGATTGCCGAGGGCGAAGGCGAAGAACTGCGTGCCAGGGTCTTTGACGTTCCCTATCAGAACGAGGATGACCTGTTTGATCTTTGGTCCGATGCCGGGCTGGAAGATGTGGCGACCACCACACTTGCCGTGCGCATGGATTTCATCGATTTTGATGATTACTGGCAATCATTGATGGGCGCGCACAGCCTGATCCGCGACTTTTTCGCCCGTCAACCCGCCGAGATTGCCCATGAAATACAACAAGCCACCATGCGGGCCTATCTTGGTGGCAAGCCCGATGGACGCCGGTCACTGGTGGCGTCCGCGCTTGCTGTGCGCGGGATGGTTCCGGCCTGATCACGGCTGGCGAAATGGCAGCCAAAGCACCCCAAGAAGGCTTTGGCTGTTTTTATCGCGGAATTCTTCAAGACCGATCTGCATGTCATGGTCGTTTGTTCTTGTATGATCAACATAGCTGACAAACAACCGATCCCAAACCGACAGGATATTCCCATAATTGCTGTTGGTTTCGCCCATGACGCTGGAATGATGGATCCTATGCATATCAGGCGTCACGATCAGCATCCTCAGCGCCCGATCAAGGCCCTTGGGCAGATGCACATTACCGTGATTAAACAGGGCAAAGCCGCTAAGCATGCTTTCATAAATCACCACCGCCCAAGGATCGGCCCCGATCAGCAAGACAAAGAACGACTTATACAGGGCTGATGCCACAATCTCGAACGGGTGAAAGCGCACAGCCGTCGAGACATCAAATTCCACATCACAATGATGTACCCGGTGAAACCGCCACAGCAACGGGATCATGTGGGTAAAGCGATGCTGCCAGTAAATTGCGCAATCCAGAGTGATGATGGTGACAAGCCCCGCCAGAACAGCGGGCAGCCCGACCAGATTATTAAGACCCACCCCCTGATCTCGTGCCCAGATTGCCGTTGCAATCATTGCCGCCCCAACGGTAAAGCGCGCAAGGGCGGCGCTGGTCAGCAGCAATCCGAAATTGGTCAGCCAGCGCATCGGACGGCGCACGGCTTCCTTTGGGCGATAGGGTGCAACGGCCTCCCACAATGCCATGACGGCAAGAATGGCGGCAAAGATTCCCAGTCGCAGCAATCCGTTCTGATCCATTCCAGTGTGCCTTTGTCGGGTTAAACTATCTGGGATGAGGTGATCACCAGCAATCCAAGTGATAGCGATACCTGCCCTTACGAACAATATCTTGCGCGTCGCAGTGGCTTCACCTTTGTGTTAGATAATAAGTGTTTCGTGATAAAATACACCTTTGTATAGAGTGATCAGGACCAAGGAGGCCCCATGCCACAGCCATCAGGACGTTTTCGGACACTTGCTCTTTCCGTGTTCGCAACCCTGACCCTTGGTGGCATTGCAAAGGCCGATGGCCCACCCTTTGATCTACCGGTCGATTGCCCGAACAATACGTGCAGCATCGTGCATTATGTCGATCATGACCCGGGTCCCGAAATTCGTGATTTCGCCTGTGGCACGACCACATATGACGGCCATCGCGGCACTGATTTTTCAGTTCCCGACGAAGCCACCATGCTCGGTGGCGTTGCCGTGCGCTCGGTTGCCGATGGCACGGTCGTTGCCCTGCGCGAAGGGGTCGAGGATATTGATTCAGGCCGTCTTTCGAAAAACAGCCTTGATGGCATCGAGTGCGGAAATGGCGTGCTGATTGATCACGCTGATGGCTGGCAAAGCCAGTATTGCCATCTGCGCCGCGGGTCGGTCGCGGTCAAAAAAGGGGATCGCGTGACACGCGGACAGATGATTGCCGAAATCGGCATGTCGGGTCAGGCAACTTTCCCGCATCTGCATTTCAATCTGCGCAAGGATGATCAGCTTGTTGATCCATTTAGCGGCACGGCCATGGGGGCCAGCGACCAAAATACCTGTTCGACCGATCAGGCCGCGCTTTGGTCATCAGAGGCCCGCGCGCAACTGACCTATCATGACATTACCCTTTACGGGCACGGCTTTTCGATGGCGCGGCCCAATGCATCTGATCTGAAGCGCGGCTATGGCAAGCAGACCGAACTGCCGCGCACAAGCCCCGGGCTTTATTTCTGGGCCTATCTGATCGGGGCCAATAATGGTGATGTCATCCGGCTGAGCTTGCAGACCCCGAATGGCAAAGGCGGTCATCGCGATTTTGTCATTGATCAGCCCGATGATCAGGGACCACGTGCCAAATGGTTCTTTATCAATATGGACCGCCCTGGTGCCGCATGGCCGGCCGGGAACTATTCCGGTGAAGTCACCTTCACCCGGCCCGGGCGACAGGCCCGGATGATTGGGCAGACCAACCTGACCATCCGCTAGGCGCCCAAAACGCTATATCTGGAAAGTAAAAGCGGCCCTGTCCCTGCCATTCAAACTGATCCGGAAACGGATGCAGATCGTAAAGCAACATCAGAAGCCATGTTCTTTTTGCCATGGCGTGACCGATTTCCCGTGCAGGGCGCTACCTATGTCACGACCTATGTATAGACATGGTATTATTAATTGCCTTGGCCGTTCCACAGGAATTAAAATCACATTAGAAAACTGCATTATGCCTTGAATGCGTTGAAAAATGAAATACACGGCACCTGAATGTACAGAATATATGACTGCCTTGCGACCCAGCACGATATCGTACTGGTTCTGATCGCGATTGCGATCGGATTGGGCGGGATCCATACGGCCTTTAATCTTTATGCACGGGCCTGCATGGGCCGTTTGCAGCAAAGACTGGCATGGCTGTTTCTGACAGGTGTGGTGACGGGTGGCGGCATCTGGGCGACGCATTTTATTGCGATGCTGGCCTATGATCCGATTGTACCGGTCGGCTATGAACCCGCACTGACCGCAACGTCACTGATCATTGCGATTGCCTCGACAATGCTTGGCTTTGCCATCGCATCCATGACCGGACCGCATTTGTTGCTGTCGCGTCTGGTCGGCGGCCTTGTTGTTGGGCTTGGCATTTCGGCGATGCATTTCACCGGCATGGAAGCAATGCGTGTCCCCGGCATCATCAGCTGGCATATGGATATCGTGGTTGCCGCGATCCTGATGGGCGCCATTTTCGGGATGGTTTCGCTTTGGCTTGCCGGGCAGGCGCGCACATCGCGTCAGAAACTTCTGGGCAAGGCCAATCTGACGGTGGCGGTTGCTGCCATGCATTTCAGCGCCATGGGGGCCCTGATCATCACCCCCGACCCGACAGTTCCGGTCCCTGCACAGCTGATTTCCCAGCATTATCTGGCGATCGGTGTCGCAATTGTCGCGGCCCTTCTGATTGCAATCGGGTTTGTTACCGCACTGGTTGATCGCCAGATGCGCGACCATGTCAGCAACCGGATGCGTATTCTTGGTGATTCCGCCATCGAGGCACTGGTCCTGACCCAGAACGGGCGGATCGTTGATACCAATGAAAGCTTCCTGCGCCTGACCGACAGCAAACCTCATGAAGTGATTGATCAGGACTTTCTAACGCGCTGGCTACCAGATACGCCGCCTGCGTTCCAGACCGGGAACCTTAACTATATCGAAACGGCCCTGCGGCTGGGCGAGCAGAAAGAACTGCCTGTCGAGGTCATCCGCCGCGAAATTCCCGCCGACGATATTGCCGACGATACGGTCATTTATGGTCTGCGCGATCTACGTGAACGTTATGCCGCGGAAAAACATATTCGTTTTCTGGCCGAACATGACTCGCTTACACAACTATTGAACCGAACGACCTTTAACGACCGGCTGGCCGAGGCACTGATTGAGGCTGATGAAACCGGTGTTCCGGTCACAGTCATGTGTGTCGATTTCGACCACTTCAAAGAGCTCAATGACAGTTTCGGTCACATTGCAGGCGATCACGCCTTGCGCGAACTGGGAACGCGGCTTGGCCGGCTGGTGACCGATGAAGTCACCATTGCGCGTGTTGGCGGCGACGAATTTGTCGTGTTGCTCCATCATCAGAACCGCAGCGGTGCCAGCAGCATCATGACCCACACCCGCGAAGTCGCGCAGCAGATCCTTGATTGCATTGCATTGCCGATCTTCATCAATCAGGAGAACCGTGCGAAACTGTCGGCCAGCATCGGTGTTGCCAATTACCCCGCAGACGGGGCCGATGCCGAAAGCATCCTGTTCCACGCCGATCTTGCGATGTATCGGGTCAAACAGTCGGGCGGCAATGACGTGGTGTTCTATTCTTCCGAAATGGACGAGGAATACCGGTTCAAACGGCAGCTGGCCTCGAACCTGCGGCTTGCACTGGAAAATGGGCAACTTGAACTTCATTACCAGCCGCAATGTCACGTCGATGATCAGGAAATCCGGTCCTTTGAGGCCCTGTTGCGCTGGAACGATCCGGAGCTTGGCCAAGTTTCGCCCGGCCGCTTCATTCCGATTGCCGAAGAAACCGGCTTGATCATCCCGCTTGGTGAATGGGTGTTGCGCACCGCCTGTTTTGAGGCCGCCAGCTGGAAAAATCCGCTTGGCATCGGCGTGAACCTTTCGGCCGTACAGCTTCAAAAGCACGAATTGCCCGACGTCGTTGCCAGCATCCTTCAAGAAAGCGGCCTTGATCCCAACCGTCTTGAGCTTGAAGTCACCGAAACCGCACTTATTCACAATCCGGCGCGCTCGATGAAGATACTGTCGGATATCAAGAAACTTGGTGTGCGGATTGCGATGGATGATTTCGGTACCGGCTACTCGTCGCTTGCAACCTTGCAGAATTTCCCGGTTGACCGCATCAAGATTGACCAGTCTTTTGTCAATAAACTGGTCGGCAATGCGCAGGCCGGGGCGATTGTGCGCGCTGTGATCAATCTGAGTCGCGATCTGGCGCTTGATGTGATTGCCGAAGGGGTTGAAACCGACGAACAGGAAACCTTCCTGACCGATCATGATTGTCGCGCGGTCCAGGGATACAAATATGGTTACCCTCGTCCGATCACCGACTACCGACACATTGTGCATCCGCAAGATGACAATGCCGATGCGGCAGAATCCCCGAAAACCGGGGCGAATCGACACCGGGGCATTGAAACGGTTTAAAACCGGTTAGTACAGTCCCCCCCCCGACCCTCAGGGGGATCACGTAGGTAAAGCGCCATTTGTGACAAATTCGACGAAAAAAAAGCGACCTTTTCCACGCAGTTGAAAGTTTTTTGACGTTTTTTGAGTCAGAAGCCTTGTATCGCGGCCACTGCCCTGCATATATTTGGTGAGTGCCCTGTCAGGGCATCTGGAAGCTACCTGTCATAAGACGGAGTGAATATGATGAATAAGCGCAAAGCCGTTGCTATCGCCGTTGCCCGTGAGCAGCAAATTGCCCGTTCGATGGAAATCCTGTTCGCAGGCACCATTGTGGCTTTGATTGCATCGCTACTGGTTCTCTGATCCAGTTATTGCCTTCATCATTTCCGGGATATTTTCAAACCACACGGTTCTGAATATACACACCCACAAGTTAGCTTTATGACCAATCGCCACATTTTCACTGCCATCATTACGCGAATTATTTGCCCGGTTGTCTAAGGACACCGGGACGTACCTGTTCGCCTGTTTGATGCATTGAAAATCCGTGAGCATTGTCATGACCAATCATGCTTTTGCTGCGTCCCAAGATGACGCGCAGACCGCCAAATCCGTTTATTGTTTCTCTGTCCATGCTGCTGCAGAACCCGATGTTATGCCGCGTGTTCTTGAACTGTTTGCCAAACGCAATCTGGTTCCAGCCAGCTGGCATTCCACCGTTGCCGAAGGCAATCGCGGGTTTGAGGAACTCCAGATCGACATCCAGGTCCAACAGCTTGAAACCAAGGTAGCCGAACATATCGCGCGCTGCCTGCGTCAGGTCATCCATGTAAA
This sequence comes from Thalassospira sp. SM2505, assembly GCF_054901115.1. Classification (NCBI taxonomy): domain Bacteria; kingdom Pseudomonadati; phylum Pseudomonadota; class Alphaproteobacteria; order Rhodospirillales; family Thalassospiraceae; genus Thalassospira; species Thalassospira sp. SM2505. The sequence continues at coordinate 1,128,996 of NZ_CM142731.1, read as the reverse complement.
TACGGTCCTGACGTCGGAAAAAGGCTATTCAAACTCGGCGCTTAGTGCGTAACCTGTCGATGTCGTGGCGCTGTCGGGAAACCTGACAGCGCAGACCACCCGACAGGAGTGCCCAATTGGCCTATATTGACCATATCATTGCCTGCAATAACGCCAATCTGTCGCGTTATGCGCGTTTCCGCATTGATGATCAGCCGGTCGGGGCGATCCGGTCCGATTTTGCATCGGCCCTGATTGCGCTTGGCACCGATTTCATCCGCGACGAGAACGGCGAATATGGCTTTGCCGCGCATATCAAAACCCCTGAACAGCGCAATGAAGTTCTGGATGCTGCAACCCGCCGCCTGACCGAACAGGGCGTGATCCGGCAATTGCACGGCGAGAAGTTTGATATTCGCAAACGTCTTTCCGACGAACCGCTGTGCCAGCTTGACCGATTTGCCATGCCCTATTTCGGCTGCCGGTCCTGGGGGGTGCATATGAACGGTTTCGTGCGCAAACCCGACGGCATCCATATGTGGATCGCTCATCGGTCCAAGGACAAGCCGACCTATCCCGGAATGCTTGACAATATGGTTGCCGGCGGACAACCCACCGGTCTTGGTTTCCGTGAAAACATGATGAAGGAATGCGCCGAAGAGGCCGGCATTCCCGAAGATCTGTCACGCCATGTTCAGCCGATCGGGGCGATATCGTATCTTTACGAAACCACCGAGGGGCTCAAACCCGATGTGATGGTCAATTTCGATCTGGAATTGCCCGAGGACTTTGTTCCCCGATGTGCTGATGGCGAAGTCGACCGGTTTGAATTGCTACCTCTGGCCGATATCGCCAACATCGTTCGCACCGGCTTTGACTTCAAGTTCAACTGCGCGCTGGTCGTCATCGATTTTCTGATCCGCCACGGATTTCTAACCGCAGATAATGAACCAAGCTACGGTGAGCTGCTCACTGGTCTTCATCGACAGCTCAATTCATAAGCGCGCACGTCTGCTTGCACACGCAACACCAAGAGCCCCTTCGAAACATCGAACGGGTGCTTTTGTGTTTGAGCAGATATCTCTTTGATTACGGGCAGATTTACTGACGCGTATTAGGCCCGCCCATCAGGGCACCAACAGCCATCACCGTCAGCTTTGCGCGCAGATCGGGATCAAGCTTGTCGAGATCACTTTGCTTACTGCGCAAGGCCTTGACCGCCTCGTTGATCAGTTCCTGTCTGCGATCATCGGCCTCGGTCGGCATTCTGCTTTTCTTTTTGCCAAGCTTGGCATCGGCAGCATTCAACGCCTTCAGGATTTCGTTATGGGGGTTATCAGCCTGCTCGGTCAGGGTTTCGGCCAAGGCAAGAGCGCGCGCTTCTTCAAGGGACATGCCTTCGTCCTGATGGGCAAGAGCACGGTCTTCAATACGGCGCGCCTGTCTTGCCTGAGCAGCGGTCTGTTCGGCGGTTGCGGCGTCGCGCATCTGAAGGGATTGCGCATCACTATATGCACGAATGGCATCCCGGCCTTTCTTGCCGACAAACACGCGCATCAGTGTTTCCTTGAGCAGTCCCATCAACTGATCCTTTGATTATTTTTCCCGCCTCGGGATTCAACCATTATGCACTTAAAGGGTTTCTAAATCATTTCCCCCGCGCCTTTGCGGAATCTTCGAATGATTTAAATATGTTGTGCCACACGGCCTTCTTCAATTGCCAGAATATAGGCAATCAGGGCTTCGCAATCGGCAGTCTCAAGATGTTCAAGGTCACAGACGAAATCGACATTCCCGCGGGCCGGATCATCCGCATGCCCGACAATGCCGACTTTGACATATTCCGCATCCAGCCCGTCTAGTGCCGAAATCAGATCGGCAACACTGACACGGTCCTGTGCCGTCAGCGATGTGCGGATCAGCACCAGCATATCGGCATCACAATCGATTGCCTGCATGGCAATGGACTGGGCATCGGAATGCTGGGGGGCAACATCCACATCGAACCCGCCATCGGCAAACAGGGTAGCGACATGTTTGTGATAGGCCTGCTCTTCGTCCGAGGCGGTCGCCAAAAGAAGCCGGGGATGGCGGCCTTCCATTTCGGCAAACCTGGCAAGATTGGTCGCGAGTTGCGGAGATGTCATGATACCTCGCTTGAATTTGCGCCCGACAAACCAAAATGGTGCGGCGGGTTTTTGCATGTTTTGCAACATGCCTTGGGAAACAGTATCCCTTTCAAAACTTGGGCTGACAAGCTCCGGCGTCAAGTCCCTACTACCAGCCAGCCATTTCAAGCGGGTTGACGCCAATCACATGACCATGCCCCATCAGGATCACGACATAGATGATCCCGCCCAGCAGAAAATCCTGCCAGCCAAACGCCCCCTTGAACAATCCCGACAGTGAGAAGCGCCGAGTCCCTGCCAGAACTGCCTCCTGTTCGGCTACGCTCATGTCACGCAAACGGATTTTCTCCATCCGCCAGAACCCGATCAGCGCAAAAAGCGCACTGCCCCCGAAAAAGACCAGAGAGACAAAATCGCCATTGGCAACCACATGACCGATCCCCCAAAGGAAAGCCCCCAGCAACAGGGGATGACGGCAGAAACGGTTGATGCCGGGCCGATCCGGATCAAAGCCGGATTTGCGCCCGATAGATAACGGACAGGGTTGAAGAATGGCGCTGGCCCACAAGATACAGGCGGGTAGCATGACAATAATCAGCGCCTTTGCCTGCCATATCTGGAAGTCCCACAGCCAAAACGACTCCGAGACGATAACTTCGTGGATAACCCATGCAAATAACAGGGTGGAAAGAACCGAGAAACCAACAACATAAGCTCGATAGCCGACCAGGCCGACAATCCTGTTTCGAAGCAGCCCCGGAATAACGTGTGCCCCAAGGAAAACCGCGACCGAGATGAAAAACCAGACCAAAGTACGATCCCCTCTTTACATTGCTGCTTCAACATGCAAATTGCGCTGTTCCCGCACACGGGTCGGGACGCGAATCTCCAAGACCCTTGCGTTACGAGATATTAGCGGATACCTCTGTATCCCTGTTTGACATCGGACAATAAGCAACTGCCTGCGGCAAGAAAACCGTAAGGCGGGCAACGGAACACGGAATATACTCGAAATGAGCTGGACGCCGGAAAAGATTGAATTGCTGACCTCGCTCTGGAATCAGGGCTGGACCACGGCACGCATCGGTGAAGAACTGGGTGTTGGCAAGAATGCCGTCGTAGGCAAGGCACATCGCCTTGGCCTGCCCAAACGCCCGTCCCCGATTCAGCGTCGTGCTGAGGAAGCGGAACAGAAGAAAGCCCCGGCCCCCAAGCAACAGACCAAAGGCATTTCGATCTTTGATCTTGGGGCTGGCATGTGCCGTTGGCCGTTCGGTGACCCGGGCGATGAAGATTTCCACTTCTGTGGCAAGAAGATCGTGCCGAGCAAACCCTATTGCGACGAGCATTGCGCACAGGCTTACCTGAATGGCAAAAACCCGCGCGAGGATAATCCCCCTGCGCATCAGGGTGCCGGTGGCAAGGGCCCGCAGGCCGCTGCCAAAAAATAAGTTCCGGCCTGGTGCCCAGTGCACCGCCAGAAATCAAAAAGCCGCCCTTTTTACAGGGCGGCTTTTTTTAATGGCTAGATTGGTTGAGCAAACGTTCTATTTGCTTTGCAGGACATATTTGGCAAACCCGTCCTGATCCTCGCCGATGAAGCTGATATTGTCCGGGGCATTGGCCGCAGCCGATGCTTTCGGGCTGGTGACAAACGTGACCTTGTTGGCATCACCAATCGGCGCAAAGGTCCAGTTGCCGTCTGCCTTCGGATCAATTTCCTTTTCGGTCAGGATATAGTTGGCAAGAACCGTGCGGTTTTCATCGGGTGCCTCGACAATGATGGTCGATCCGTCAAGACCGGGGAAATGTCCGCCGCCGCTGGCGCGATAGTTATTGGTCGCAACAACAAACTGTTGGTCGGCCGTGACCGGTTTGCCCTCAAAAGTCAGGTTGACGATGCGATGACTGTCAGCGTTGACCAATTCACCAGCCTTGTTGTACCGGGCCGGTTTGGTGACATCAATCTGATAGGTCACCCCGTCAATCACGTCATAGTTATAGGTCGGGAAATCCGGATTGATCAGCGGCTGTTCATCACGGCTGGCGGGGTCAATCTGGTTGAACTGGCCTGCCGACATTTCAAGCCACTCGCGGACCTGGTCGCCATCAAGCAAAACCGCGCGCACCGTGTTCGGATAGATATAAAGATCCGCGACGTTTTTAAGTGCAATCTTGCCTTCGGGGATATCGGTGAAATAGTCCGGTCCGCCACGCCCCCCCGCCTTGAAAGGCGCACCGGCAGACAGGATTGGAATGCCATCATATTCCGAGCCGTTCAGGATCTTTTCGAGATACCATTTCTGGGCATTGGTCACGATCTGGATCGACGGATCATCGGCGACAAGCGCAAAGAAGCTGTTGATCGGGGCCGAGGTCGTGCCGACACCTTCGCGCATATAGGCGATGGTTGCTTCGTGCTCTTCCTTGACTGCGGCAATGATTTCCGGATCAGCTTCGACCAGCGGGGTGATGGTCCGACCTTCGCGCTGATAGATCGGGCGTGCATCCGACAGGCTGTCGACAACTGTCCATTCACCCGCGTCCGAGACATTGAGCTTGAGATCAATCACGCCAAGATGGCTGCCCCAGAAGCCCGGCATGACCGCAGCAACACCGTTGATCGTCCCCTTGGCAAGATCAACGCCTTCAAGATCGGCGAAGGCCTCGGACGGGAAGACGGTATGGGCGTGCCCGAACAGGATCGCGTCAATGCCATCAACCTTTGAAAGGTAATAGGTCGCGTTTTCTTCCATGCCATGGCGTTCCATGGTCGAAAGTCCCGAATGCGGAACGGCAATGACGATATCGGCCCCCTTTGCCCGCATTTCCGGTACATATTTCTCGGCCATTTCGACAATGTCTTTGGTAAAGACCTTGCCTTCAAGATTGGCCTTGTCCCACTGCATGATCTGTGGCGGAACGAAACCGATCACACCAACCTTCGCCTTGTGCGACTTGCCTTCATCATCGACAAATTCCCTGTCGAGAAGGACATAGGGTTCGAAATAGGGTTTGTCATTTTCGGCATTGCCATCGCCATCATCGACAAAGATATTTGCACTGACATAAGGGAAATTCGCACCGGCAATCGAGTTCCCCAGAAACTCAAGACCATAGTTGAATTCATGGTTACCAAGGTTGGCGGCATCATAATCAAGAAGGTTCATCGCCTTGTAGACCGGGTGAATTTCACCCTTTTTGAGACCGCGCTCCTTGGCCATGTAATCGCCAAGCGGGTTACCCTGAATAAGGTCGCCGTTATCAACAAAAACAACGTTCATGGCTTCACCGCGTGCGGTTTTGAGCAAGGTCGCGACCTTTGCCAGACCAACCGTGTCAGATTCCCCATCCCGGTAATAGTCGTAATTGACCAGGTGAGTGTGAATGTCGGTGGTCTCGAGAATACGCAGCGAAACTGAACTGTCGGCAAGTGCTGTACCGCTTAACAGTGCCAGCGACAGTCCGATTGCAGTTGCGCCTGTCTTGCGCATGCGCGCTTTGAGGAAGGATGTCATGTGTCTTTTCCCTGTTCGAGTGCTCGGTCGCTTTACTTTATTCTTGTTCAGATGGTCAGGTTTTGAAGATTTTGCGAAAAAGATGGGGCAAATACAAATAGAAACGCCCGCGCGATCTGCACGGGCGTTTCCTGATTGAAGTTATCCGCCAAAACGGCTTGTTCAGGCTGGCAAGGCTTCAGGGGATTTATAGCCCCGTATCACTTCGTTACCCGGTTCAGGGTCACTCGGGACATTAAGGGCAAGGACCAGTGACACAAACGCCATTACTGCCCCAGCAAGGAAGACTGCACTTGGTGAAATCAGCCAGAGCAGTCCGAATGCAGCCGGGATAAAGACCGCAGCAATATGGTTGATCGTAAAGCTCACCCCCGCCGTTGACGAAATATCAGCCGGATCGGCGATCTTCTGGAAATAGGTCTTGATGGCGATTGCCATGGCAAAGAACAGATGATCAATGACATAAAGACCACCGGCAATCACATGGTTCTCGACAAAAGCATAAGAGACGAACACGATAAACAGACCGATATATTCAAAGGTCAATGCGCGGCGTTCGCCCCATTTGCTGATCAGTTTGCCGATCTTGGGCGCCAGGAACATGTTGATCGCGTGGTTTAAAAGATACAGCAACGTGATGGTTGCCGCGTCATAGCCGAACTTCTCGACCATCAGAAAGCCCGCAAACACCGTGAAAATCTGACGCCGCGCACCGCTCATGAAGGTCAGGGCATAATAAAGCCAATAGCGTTTGCGCAGGATCAGCTTCTTGGTCTGCGGATGAGCGTCGGCAAATTTCGGGAACGCTCCCCAGACGAACAGTGCCGCGATGACCGTCAATGCACCACCAAACAGATAGACATAGCGATATTCAATTGCGAAGACTTCCAGCATCAGCCAGACAACGCCAAACATCACCAGTGACGAGATCGACTTCGCCGAAAGCTGTTTGCCCATCACGATGGCGGTGCGTTCCTTTTTGACCCATTGCAACGAAAGGGCCTGTTGCATGGTTTCAAAATAATGGAAGCCGATCGACATCAGCACCGTCGTGCAATAAAGCCCGATCACCGTCGGGAAATATCCCGAGATCGCAACACCGATGCCCAGAACAAGCAGCGACAACAGGGCAAAGGTCTGTTCACGCAGTACCAGCAATACAAAGATTGCGGTAAAGGCAAGGAAACCCGGAATTTCGCGCAGGGACTGCAAAATACCGATCTCGCGCCCGGTAAAATCGGCCATCTCAACCGAAAAGTTGTTCAAAAGCGCCATCCAGGTCGAAAAGGATAGCGGCATCGCTGCAGCCATCAGAATCAGGAGCACTTCGGGGTTACGCCATCCCTTATAGACAGGGATGCTTGCCGTATGCTCACCCGTCACCTCGCCAATCGGGGCGGCGTGATTACTGGCCTCTGGTATCAGTTCTTCCTTGGACATTTTTTCTCCCCGGACAGGGCCGCGTTGGTGGCGGGACCATCGTCACAACTGTTGTTCGTTTGGAATGCGACCAAATTAAACCTGTTGCAGGCCGTCTGTCTTACGATAATCTGCCATCATATATCGCAAACCAGACACAACGGTGGTTGTAGATGCATCGCCCGACCCCGACCGACGAAGCACGTCATATTCGCCCCCGCCCGGCAGAGCTTCCTCGCCCGATTTATGTCCGCATGAGCGACGTTCCCGCCGGATACAGTATCGGCGCACACAGCCATGACTGGTGCCAGCTGATCTATGCATCAGAAGGAACGATGAAAGTCATGACCGAAGCCGGTATCTGGATCGTGCCGCCCCAACGTGCCGTCTGGGTGCCGCCGCATCTTGAACATGCAGTAAGTCATGCGACCTTTACCCGGGCTCGTCACATCTATATCGACCGCCATGCACCAGTCGACCTTCCGGATCGTTGCATGGTTCTTGATGTCAGCCCGCTTTTGCGTGAGTTGATCCGTGCGGCGACAGAAATTCCTGTCGAATATGATGAAGAAGGTGCCGAGGGGCGTCTGATGCGGGTGCTGCTTGACCAGTTACGCGCCCCTGATCAGGAAAACCTGCATCTGCCTGCCCCCAAGGACCTGCGCCTTGCAAAGATTTGCGACGAGTTGCTGGCCGATCCGGCAGATAACAGGACGCTTGATGACTGGTCACGGATTTGCGGTGCGTCGTCGCGTACGTTGGCACGTTTGTTCCTGCGCGAAACCGGCATGCCGTTTCGCGACTGGCGACAAAAACTGCGGCTGCTTTATGCATTGGAAAAACTGGCAAATGATCGACCGGTTACCGAGATCGCCCTTGATCTTGGCTACGAAACGCCATCGGCATTCATTGCGATGTTTCGCAAGGCAACGGGTCGCACGCCCGGCGGATATTTTCGTTAAACAGACGGCCCGTCACGGACACCTATTTGTCGGTAAAATATCGAAGCGGTGGCAGGATGTCATTTTCCGGTTCAGGATCGGCACCATAACGGCGGATGGCTTTGGCGTGTGCGGGTCCAGACTGGCGGTTCTGGGCACAAAGATTGTGGATTTCGACCATGACGTCAGATGACCAGCACCGGGTGGAATCTTCACTCTGTGTGTGCCCGCAATCTGACAGGGTTTGCGGATCGGGACGATGGGCCTCTTCATGAATGCCTTCGCCGTCACGTCCTGCCAGCATTCTTTCGAGCACCGGCATGATATCGGCAATACTTTTAAGGACAGTGACGCTGTCGCCGATCGTCTTGACCATTGCCATTGCCATTTCCTCGTAGGCATCAGATGGCGGCGTGGCTTCCAGACTTTCCTTGTGGCTTTTCCGGATCAGATCAAATCCGGCACGAGATCGTGCAAGCAGCGCGACCGGACTGTGCCAGGCCTGATAGTTCGGTTCGTTGATCCTTCGGCCGGGCACAATATGGCTGGCCGGCCCCCAGTCGCGCCCCGGATCCGAGAAATTGATTTCTCCTTTTCGACGCGCCGGGTGTTTTTCGACTGAATACATGTTCTCCCCCAGAGAGAAATATCAGCGTTGCCCTGAATGCCCTGCCGGATTGACGATCAACCGCAGAGCTATGTGTTGTAATTTTGTTGTATTATGTCTAGCACGATCCCGTTTTTTCCAATGCCCATTGCGTCCAAATCGTTTTGCAATCAGTCCAGAAATTCATCAAAAAATGGCAGTTTTCGTAGGGTCTACACCTTTGGCCACCCACTTTAGGATAGTAACCACAAGGATAACTATACCAAAGCATCTTTGCGCAAAAGATGAATTCAAAGTAATTAAATTAGACAAATTGATACCCGGAACCGCGGCAGAAAAATCATAAAAACGCGCACAAATACGGACCGGAAAACTGTCTTTCGGGGGTAACATGACTACGGATCAATTATCCGGCGGGTCAACCAGTTCGTATTATATGACCGACAACCTGCCTGTGGATGCACATAGCGGCATCCGGAACAAGCCAATCGGCACGCAGTCCATCAACAAGAACGAAAAGTCCGGACGCGAGGCTGTTTTTACGGCAAACATCATTTTTCATCCCCTCCGATCGCGGGTTGTGAGAGCAACCTTGCGAAAACCGGGCTCGGACAGCTTCAGGCAACAGATTGTCTGCAGCGTCAGCGATCATTGCGTGATCAGCATGTCCGACAGGAAATGGCGTGACAGGTTATTACATCAGAATGATTTAATTTAATCATTTTGAATAAAACCTCTTTACGAGATTCACCAACTTACATAACCTAGACGTGTGGATAGGCATGTAAGCCTGACCCGATCCACACCGCATACATTAGTTGTAAGTGTCCGCCACGTAGGCAATTGGGGTAGCAAGATGCAACCTGATCATGATTCAGCTGGGGCCACCAGCACATTCTTTACTGTCGACAATCTGCCGATGCATGAAAGATACGACGTCTGGAAACAGGCGATCTCATGCCTTTTTGATGTCGATGCCGATAAAAATGTTCGGGAAAATGACTTCCGGACAACCATTCAATCGCACATTTTCGGCTCGCTAATGCTGATGGAAGTCGCTTCCCGGCAACAACAATGGAGCCGTGGCTACAAGCAGATTGCCGGAAATGGCATGGATCACTACGGTATTGCCGTATACCAGAACGGCAGCATTGAATGTGAAACGTCACGTGGACAGAGTCGCCTCAAACCGGGCGGGCTTCTGATTTATGATCTTACCCAGCCCTTTAATGCCCGCACGACCGATCACCAGACACTTAACCTTGTGATCCCGCGTGCATTGCTCGAAGATCAGCTGCAGCACCCTGACGACCATTGCATGCGTATTCTTGAGCCCGGCGATCCAATGGTTCAGATCATCCGAGACATGATCATTTCCCTGCAACGTAACGTCCGCGACCTTAAACACCCCCAGTCGCAAACACTTGAGAAAATGTTCCCGACACTTCTTGCCAACTGCCTGAATGCGCTGAGTGGAGAAACCAGCGAGATCAGCCATGAACGTCAGAACATCATGAGCATGGTCAGAATGCGGCGCTATTTCCGTGAAAACCTTTGCTCACCAGACCTCAACCCCCGTCGTGCGGCACAGGATCTTGGGGTATCGCGATCAAAGCTCTATAACTACTTCGCACCTTATGGCGGAGTTTATAACTATGTTCGCGACATGCGGCTGCGCAAAGCGATCTCACTGTTAAATGACCCGCTTCATGCGCGTTCGTCAATCTATGACATTGCCCTGGAATGCGGGTTTTCCAGTGATGCCAGCTTTATTCGTGCCTTTCGGGACAAATATGATGCAACCCCTGGCGAGGTACGCAATGGCGCATCGATCCATGCGCGCAAAACCCAGTGCATCATTGGTGCGGCCGATACACAGTTCGAGAAATGGATACATGGACTGGGCTAGGAAGGCGTCAGACCGGTTCGGCAGAAAACCGGACTTTAGATAATATCGCCACGGCCTGACGGCATCCGGCGGCTAATCCGACCAGATGCGGGCGATATTGCCTTCCTGTCTTGAGCTGGCATAGCCCAGCAATCCCTCGATTGCGAGAATTTCCACATCTTCGGACCTGAAGAGATTGATCATCCGCACGCCGACATAGGCGTTGGGCACAAGGATGATGTCGGCCAATCCAAGATACAGTCCGATCAACTGACCCAGATCTTCCTGATTCTGCTCGATAATCACGACCGGCCGCTGATTGATGGCACGACAGCAAATCGCCGTATCATCAGCATGAATGTCGGGCTCAATTTGCATTTCTGTCGGTCTTCCCTACCTGGTTGACGACCTTCACCAATGCCTCTGAAACCGATTTTCAATGCATTGGGCTTATCCCTGATAACTTGACCTGAAGTGTGACCCATTCGAAAAACGTCCACTATCCCGTTCGTCCAGATTTTTATGCAATTCGTCCAGAACTTGCCGATTGAACCCGCAAAAACATAGACAGTTCAGTCCTCTGCGAATTTTTCTCAGCCCAGACCTGAGAAATTGTCATTCAACAAAACCGGCAAAACTCCGGTATTGATAGAAGTAACGCCCCCGGAGTTATCAACGATGAACAATGTTTGGACTGGAATAGGATTGCGTCTGGCCGCAACCGGCCTGTTTGCCATTATGAGCCTTTTTGTCCGAATGGCATCGCTTGAGGCGCCGGTTGGCCAGATCATGTTCTGGCGCAGTGCTGTCGCAATATTGCCAATTGTTCTTTATCTGATGTGGCGCAAGGAATTCCCGCGTGCCTTGCGGACAAAGCGCCCATGGGGACATCTTAAACGCAGCACATTTGGTGGCGTGTCGATGTTTCTGTCTTTTGTCTCGCTGGCCTATCTTCCGCTTGCACTTGCGACCGCCCTTGGCTTTTTGGCGCCGCTTGTCGTCATTCCGATTGCCATGGTGTTCCTGCGCGAAAATCCGGGTTGGCTGGTCACCGGTGCGACACTGGCCGGTTTTGCCGGTGTATTTCTGATCCTGTGGCCGATGATCTCGACACCGGGGCTGGATCACGAAACCATGATCGGGATCGGGGCCGGGATCGCCTTTGCCATCACCACCGCCTTTGCCAAGACCCAGATCAAGGCCCTGACAACGACCGAGCCATCGGGCACCATTGCCTTTTACTTTGCCGTGGTCTGTTCGATTGGCGGATTGCTGACCATTCCGTTTGGCTGGGCACCGATTTCTGCGAGCAACCTGATCTGGCTGGTAAGTGCGGGTCTGACTGGGGGCCTCGCCCATATCGCCATGACCGAAGCACTGGCGCGTGCCCCGGTTTCAACCCTGTCTGCGTTTGAATATACCGCTATGATCTGGGCCATTGCCCTTGATCTTCTGGTCTTTGGCGTGCTTCCTGCCCCGGTCAGCCTGATTGGCGGGGTGGTGATTGTTGCCGCCGCCGCCCTTGTCGGCTTCAACGATCAGATCTTGGCCTTTGCCAAACGCCAGACAGCCAAAAGCCAGACAGCCAAAAGCCAGACAGCCAAACCGGCCATCTGCACCGACCAAACCGGAACACCGGCAGAATAGGTTACAATCACCGCAAAGCCATCTGGCTCAGGAAGCCTTGCCTTCCTGAAGTTTGGTCAGAGCAAACAATGTCAGATTGGTCGGGGTCGGAATGCAGAATTCCGTCCCCTTGCGCACAATGTAACCGTTGAGGTAATCGATCTCGCTGGGCTTTCCACGCGCAAGATCCTGTGCGGTTGACGAAAACTGTGCGGGCATGGTGGTGGCGATTTTTTCAATGGCCTCCCATACATTCCCCGGAACGGTCACGCCATCAGCCTTTGCCACGGCAAGACATTCATCCACGGCACTGCGCATGACATTCCAGACACCATCACCTTCGACCAGCTTGCCATAGGGAAGCTGCGTGATCGCTGACAACGCATTATAGGCACAATTCAGGATCATCTTGGCCCAAAGCGCACCTGCGGCATTTTCCGATATTTCAACCGGAATGCCTGCCGGGCGCAGGGTATCGGCAACGATCCGGCTTTGGTCAGACGGCCCCATCACCAGCTCACCGCGGCCATGGTGCTTGACATGGCCCGCGCCCCCCATGCTGGTGGCGACATAGACCACCACGGGGATCACCGGCTGTCCCAATACCACGCTCAGGCGTTCGGCATTATCCACGCCGTTCTGCAAGCTTAGAATGATGGTGTCTTTGGAAATGAACGGCTTGATCTGTTCACCTGCCGATTGGGTATCGGTCGATTTGACGCAAAACAGAACAAGCTCTGCACCGGCAATTGCCGCAGCATCCTTTGACGCAGTGACCGAGACAAATTCCTGTGTCGCCCCGAAATCAAGCAACAGACCATCACGGTTCATTGCCTCGACATGATCGGGACGGCCGATCAGTGTCACGTCATGACCGGCACGTGCAAGCATTGCCCCATAGTAACAACCAACGGCGCCCGCGCCCATTACCGCGATCTTCATGATGCAAACCCTGTTTGAAATTTCACTGTTGGGTCTAGTTTATCCACATCACGACGCGTCGAGACAAGAGATTGCTCTGGTTAAACAATCCCGGCTTCACGCAATTTCGCAATCTGGTCGTCGCTGAGATCGGCGACTTTACGCAGGATTTCATCGCTGTGCTGGCCCAGCATTGGCGGGGCCTTTTCATCCGTGATTGGCGTTTTGGAAAACTTGATCGGATTGGCAACTGTCGGAACGGTTCCGGCAGTCGGGTGATCAAGCTGTTTGACCATGCCACGATGTTTGACCTGCGGATTGTCAAAGACACGATCAAGGGTGTTGATCGGACCACAGGGCACATTGGCCTTTTCAAGGGCAACAATCCATTCATCGGTGGTTTTGGTCACCATGGCCTGACGGATCAGCGGCACCAGTGTCTCGCGATTGGCCACCCGTTTGCGGTTGGTCGCGTAACGTTCATCAGAAGGCAGATCATCAAGCCCTGCGACCAAGCAGAAACTTTTGAACTGGCTGTCATTGCCGACGGCCAGGATCAGATATCCATCGGCACTCGGGAAGGCTTCATAGGGCACGATATTGGGATGCGCATTGCCAAGACGACCCGGTGCCTTGCCGGTTGTCAGGTAATTCATTGCCTGATTGGCAAGGATTGCGGTCTGCACATCAAGCAATGCCAGATCGATATATTGACCCTCGCCGGTTGCATCACGATGACGCAGGGCAGCAAGAATACCGATTGTTGCATAAAGCCCGGTGAAGATATCGGCAACGGCGACCCCAACTTTCATCGGCTGCCCACCCGACACCGTATCGGGCGCACCGGTAATGCTCATCAATCCGCCCATGCCCTGGATCATGAAGTCATAGCCCGGGCGGTCCTTATAGGGGCCGTCCTGACCAAATCCGGTGATCGAGCAATAGACAAGCTTGGGATTGATGGCAGACAGGGTTGCGTAATCAAGGCCATATTTGGCAAGACCGCCGACCTTGAAGTTTTCGAGCACCACGTCGCTTTGGGCCGCAATACTGCGAACGATTTCCTGACCTTCCGGTTTGGTAATGTCGATGGTCAGTGATTTCTTGCCGCGATTGGCCGTCAGGTAATAGGCAGCCTCGGTGGTGTCATCGCCATTGCCATCCCTGGCAAAGGGCGGGCCCCAGCCGCGCGTATCATCACCGGCACCGGGACGCTCAATCTTGATGACCTCGGCCCCCATATCGGCAAGGGTCTGGCTGGCCCATGGCCCGGCCAAAACGCGCGAAAGGTCAAGAACACGAAGCCCGGAAAGTGCACCAGTCATCTGAATATCCCGAAAGTCGAGGTGGAAATACGCGGCAGAATCAAAGCGGGCGGCAACATGACTGCTGCCGCCCGGTCAGAAAGTCATCAGCCTTCGGCAGAGAAGGCCTGAATTCCGGTCTGTGCACGGCCCAGGATCAGGGCATGAACATCATGGGTCCCTTCATAGGTATTGACCGCTTCGAGGTTCATCGAATGACGGATGACGTGGAATTCGTCAGCAATACCGTTACCGCCATGCATGTCACGTGCAACACGCGCAATGTCGAGCGCCTTGCCACAGTTGTTACGCTTCATCAGCGAAATGGCTTCCGGTGCGCCCTTGCCTGCATCAAGCAGACGACCAAGCTGAAGCGCGCCCTGAAGGCCAAGGGTAATTTCGGTCTGCATGTTTGCCAGTTTCAGCTGGATCAGCTGATTGGCAGCAAGCGGACGACCAAACTGTTTGCGATCAAGGGTATATTGACGTGCCGCGTGCCAGCAGAATTCAGCAGCCCCCATTGCCCCCCAAGCGATACCGTAACGGGCCTTGTTCAGGCAACCGAACGGACCGCCAAGCCCCTTGGCATTCGGCAGCATGTTTTCTTCGGGCACAAAGACATTGTCCATGACGATTTCGCCGGTGATCGAGGCACGCAGCGAAAACTTGCCTTCAATTTTCGGCGCTGACAGACCGTTCATATCCTTTTCAAGGATGAAACCGCGAATGACACCTTCGTCATCCTTGGCCCAGACGACAAAGACGTCTGCGATCGGGCTGTTGGTGATCCACATCTTCGAACCCGTAAGGGTAAAGCCACCCTCGGTTTTACGTGCACGGGTTTTCATGCCACCCGGATCGGAACCGTGATCCGGCTCGGTCAGACCAAAGCAGCCAACAAATTCACCGGTTGCCAGTTTCGGAAGGTATTTCTTGCGCTGTTCTTCACTGCCATAGGCAAAGATCGGATGCATAACGAGCGAGCTTTGCACCGACATTGCCGAACGGTAACCGGAATCAACGCGTTCAACTTCGCGTGCGACCAGACCATAGGCAACGTGGTTGACACCCGGTCCGCCATATTCCTCGGGGATCGTCGGGCCAAGCAGGCCAAGTTCACCCATTTCGGTCATGATTTCACGATGGAAAATCTCATGACGGTTGGCTTCAAGAACGCGGGTTTGCAGGTTTTCCTGACAATATGCACGGGCCGCATCGCGGATCATGCGTTCCTCTTCGCTCAACTGCTCGTCAAGCAGGAGCGGATCTTCCCAGTGAAACGGTGCGCGGCTTGCCATTTGCCTGATCCTTTTATGAATTTTTCGATAGAAAGCAGGGGCAGCGCCATAGAAGGGCGAGATGACGCTACCCCTGAAAGCTTATTTGCTTATGCCGTTAAGCTAGGAATTGGCAGACAAAGTTGCAAATGATAAAAGCGACATAGTTTATGCAAAAAACTCATAAACTATGTCGTATATGACAGACCAGAGGTGATGATTGAGCCGACGTATCCCGAGCCTTAAGGCACTAAGCTGTTTTGAACAAACGGCCCGTTTTGGCAGCGCGTCGCGCGCGGCTGATGAATTGTATCTGACCCAAAGCGCGGTCAGTCGGCAAATTCAGGGGCTTGAAAACTGGCTTGGATGCAAGCTTTTTAACCGTGAGAAGCAGCGTCTGGTTCTGACCCCCGAAGGCGAAAGTTACCTGCAATCTATCAGGCCTGCCCTTGATCAGCTCGAAAGTGCGACCCTGACCATGTTATCTGGCGGGTCGGAAAGCGGTGTTCTGACGGTCGCTGCCCCGCCAACATTCGGATCACGGTGTCTTATTCCGCTTTTGCCGCAATTCAGGTCCAAGCATCCGGAAATTGCCATCAACTTTATTTCCCGGATCGGGATGCCGGACTTTGATCGCGAACAGATTGATATCGCTGTTCTGTTTGGTCAGGGCACATGGTCCGATCTTGATGCCCATATCCTGCATGGCGAGGAAATGGTGCCGATCTGCGGACCGCAACTAATCGCAAATCTGGATCACGCCCCCGTTGCCAACGATCTGCGTCATTTCCCGTTACTGCATATCGCTACCCGACCGCGTGGCTGGGCCGATTGGCTCGCGGCAAGCGGGCTTCATGATATTGACGGGGATAATGGCCCGAAATTTGAACATTTCACCATGGCAATGCAGGCCGCCGCCGCCGGACTTGGTGTTGCCTTGCTGCCAACCTTTGCCATTGAGGACGAGCTTAAATCCGGACGCATTGTCGCGCCCTTTGGCCCCCCGAAGGCAAGCCCGTTTCACTATTATGCCTGCTGCCCGACATCGCGCGCACGCCTGCCAAAAATCCGCGCTTTCATGAGCTGGCTTGATCAGCTTGAAACTGCCGCCCAGCTTACTGCGAAGATCATGCGCGAAGACCGGTAATTTACCGACGATTGGCCGTCGTGGAAATCAGCTGGCTTTCTGGCTGGTCAATGCGCGGATGGCTGACATACCGCGACGACGCAGAACGTCTGCATCTTCGGGGCCGTCGACAATCTCGAGCAAACGTACCGTTGCCATCAGATTGCGCTGCGCATTGGGGATTTCTTCGGGCGCAAGACGCCCCATGCCATCAACACCGGCGCGACCAATCTGATTGAGCTTTTTCTTAAGCTCGACCACAGCCTTGGCGGCCGAGCTTTGGGCAGCAAGAACGTCTGAAATACGCGCGGTTTCAGCAATTGCCTCTGCCGATTTTTCTGCTGCCAGAACTTTCTCATAGTCAAAGTCCTGGGAAAATAGCGGCCGGGCAAGCCCCTTGGCGCCCGATCCCGGCCCCTGACGAACTTCCATTTTAGGCAGTGCGTCAATCACGCGTTCCGGTGTTGCACCAAACATCGTATCGGCCAAGGCACGCGAAACCCGGCGGCGCGTTTCAAGCAGTTTTTCGCCCCAGCGCCCATCCTTGCGGATTTTAAATTCGCGGGTGATTCGGGTGAATTCGGATGCGTACCAACGCGCCAGTGACAGGATATGGGCTTCATCCTTGCCGGTTCCGACACCCTGTTCGATCTCGCTCACGGTTTCGGCCAGAAGATCAATGATCAGATCACCTGTTTCGGCAAGGTTGGTCTTCTCGATGGTGCGGTCATCGGCCTTGTTTGACAGAACACGGATCAGCTTGAACAGCTCGCTCGGCCGCAACAGGCGCGCCAGAACTGCAAGCAGGAACATCGGTTCGAACCCGGGTTTTGATTGCGAAATTTCCACAAACCGGTCACGAAGCCAGGTCACATCATTACCATCCAGCCCCCTGATCGGGGCAGACGGGAAGCGGGCACGGACCTGACCGATCTCCTCACCGACATTCAGGATACGACCGACCTCGCCAAAGGCCTTAAGATGGATACGCGACCCAAGACGCGTTGCAAGAGCACGCTCTTCCTTGACCCCTTCTTGGGAGCGGGCAATCTGGTCTTCGATGATCCGCGCGCCGGCTTTCCAGAGCTTGCTCTCCGCGATTGCCAACTTTGCCGAATCCCTGACAGCGGCGGCAGCCTCTATTTCTTTCATTGCTTCGCTGAAATGCGGATCATTTACACCTGTCACGACACCCCAGATCGGCATCAATGATGACCGACTGATGCGAATGCTTTTGTCACTGGGCTCGGCCGAGGTCAGAAGATCTTCAAACGGATCGCAGAATTGACGCATCGGCGTCGGGTAGCGTTCCGGCTTGAGAGAAGCCAGACGCGGACGCAGGATTTGCAGAATGGCTTCGTGCGGCAAAGGTAATTTCGGATCGACACGGTCGCTTTCGATTGCACGTGTAAAACGCGCAATTTCCGAACCGCTAAGCGACGCAAACAGCTGCCCGAGTTGAGAAACACCAAGTTTCCCTGCATCTTCAACCTTCATGCAGACTGTCTCCTGAAGCGTTCGAGACGATCCACCATATCCGCATCAATTTCCCCACTACCCAACTTGCGCAATTCGCCTGCCCACAGCATCTGGTTGACGCGAATATCGACCCAGAATTGCTGCTCGTCCTTGGTGATTTCCTCTATCGGAAGGACCGGCGTAAAACTGGCAACTTCTTCGATAATCTCGCGCTGCTTGGCGCGATCAGTTACCGGCCTTTTTTGCCACAGATCGATCATTTCCTGCCAGCCATCCAACAGCCACCAAAGCTTTTCGATGGTTTTGCCAATATTCTGCTTGGCACCTTCCCAGTCGGTCAGGACCTTACCCAACTCGCCATTCCAGCTATCGACTTCCTCGACGCAAAGCAGTGCGTGCTTATAGGTCGCCTTGGTTGCGCTTGAAACACGTCCTGCCATAAACCGGAAGTCAGACTGTTCGGAGTTTGCCCATTCCTCGATATCGGTGGCAAACTTTCTCAGACTGCGAGTCAAAACGCGCAATGCCCCCTGACATCCGTCAAGCTCAAGCCCGACCGGCGCGATCATCTTGCTCCATTCACCAAGACTGTCGATGATCGTATCATTGGCCACCTTGTGTTCGGAAGCGAACCGGTTAAGGGCCTTTCGTGCGCGAACCTGCCCCTCCATGGTCATCAGCTCTTCGCGCTGCATATCCTGAACGGCACTGCCGCCAAGCTGAAGCAAGGCCTGATGCAAAACAGCAAGCTGGCCCAACTCGCGGGACGACTTTTCGTAAGCGTCACGTTCAATCGCGGTCCTCGCCAGTTCAACGCCCCCCACACCGGTCACCGCGACAGCCCGCGCGTGCTCCAGAACTGTTCCCGGGCGAATATTTTCAAGTTCAAGCAGGCGATCAAACAGCATACGGTCATGCACCGAAAGATCGAACACGTCGCGCAGCGTATCGAGCGGCAATTCATATGTTCCAAGTCCGCCTGCAAGCCCCGGCAACATGATCATCGAGCGGCCACTTTTCCCGATTGCGACGCGCGCATAACGCAGCGTTTTCGTCGTAAAGGGTGTTCTCACACCGCGGGTCGCGAATGAAACCGGCAAACATGCCAAAGCATCTTCTGACGCTTTTTGCGGCTCAGGAGTTTTGTGACTGACGGATTTGACGATCTTCTGCTTGGTCATTATGGGCTTTGGTCAACCTGTACAGGCGATATTGATTTGCAGCCATCTGATTGCCTGATTACAGCCAAATGGCAGTGTTGAATGCAGTGCAGTATGACCTTCTAATCTACTAAAACCATACTTTAAAGACACAGCATAAATTAACCAGACAAGTTGACAATACCGTTAACAGCCTTTGTCAGGCTTTCCGGCCTTTATTTGCCTGCCGCAGATTGCCATTTCCCTACCGCATGGAGCAAGTCCTTATAAAGTTTCCTGCGCCTTTTCCCAGGTTTTTACATAGGCCTTCCATTCCGCGCCATCAGGAATGGACTCATCGACGCTCAAAACATCCCGACTGTCGATCATCACAGCGATCTCGTCGGTTTCAACCGGGGCCTTGATCATTTTTTCCTGATAGGATTTCGGGTGCGGTCCATGCGGGAAACCGCTTGGATGGAAGGTCGCCATACCCGCCCTGATCTCGCCGCGGCTGAAGAACTCGCCACGATGATAGAAGACGAATTCATCGACATCCTCGTTGGAATGATAAAATGGCACACGCAGGATGCCCGACACGCCCTCGCCGACTTTGGGGATAAAGGTACTGACCGAAAAGGTCTTGGCGACAAAAGTACAATAGGCCGCTGGTGGTACCTTTTGCCCCGCATTTCGCTGTTGGGACAGGTCGCGCCAATTGACTTTGGCAACGCACAAATCCCCCTCCCACCCGGTCGCATCAAGCGGGTTATAGGGATAGGTCAGCGTTGATACCTGCCCTTTGCGTTTGATGTGGATTTCCCAGAATGCCTCATCCTGCTGGGCGCGAAAGGCATCATCAATACGCGGCAAGGTAAACAGCATCGGATCAATCGTAGCACCACCGGCAACAGTTTTGGGGTCCGGCAATCCAAAGGCATCGGCCGTTGCCTCGATCAGCATGAATTCGCACGGGGCAGAGGGCTCGACACGCCAGGCCGTACCGCGCGGCAACAGGATGTAATCACCGTCGCGATAGGGCAGATGCCCATAATCACAGAATAATGAACCTTCGCCATGATGGACAAACAGCAATGTATCTCCATCTGCATTACGCGCCAGCGCATGCATCTTAGCATCGGTTTTCCAGTAACGGACTTCCATCGTGTTACTGAACAAAAAACGCCGCGCTTGCAACGGACAAGCCGGACCGGGGGCAAGCTTGGCAAGATCGAATGCACGCGGCCTTAACGGTCCTTCAAAAACGGCCCAGCCGACCGGAGGATGACGGTGGAAAATCTGTGCGGATGGCCCCTGAAACCCGGCGCGCCCGACATGACGCTGATAGGTAGGTCGCTCTCCCCCTGTGACGGATGCCCCGACACAGTCGCCTTCACTGTTGGGAAGCCTGATCCAGTTCGTCATTGTATCCTCCCGATCCAATTTTTGGTGCGCTTTTCCATGAAAAATCACGGCATTTGCACATAGTAAGGATATGAGAAGAACACTGATTGCTTTCAAGCTGTGAGAGCAATACGCACCAGCTTGAATTCGGCGGAAACAATCTGGAAGGATGGTGCGCCCGACAGGATTCGAACCTGTGGCCCCCAGATTAGGAATCTGGTGCTCTATCCTGCTGAGCTACGGGCGCACACCGCAAAGAGAAGCATCAATTAGCAGCTAAACGAATTGCGATCAATCCGGGAGCTTGAATGAAACGCCGACCAAATATCCCGGCCAACAGACCGGCACAGGAAAATCGGGTTCCATACCAAAAGAAAAGAGCCTTCGGGAAGGGTTTCCTCAAAGACTCTTTTGATCTTCTGATCTGCGTTCGGGCGCGTGACCCGATGACATCAACGCCGTTCGGTGTTTTAGTCAAACAGACGGTCAATCGGGAAGGAATAGGTCAGAGACAGGATTTCTGTCCCCGGGTTCTCATCACCGATGCTGGCATTGGAAATGTGCGCGATGCCAAGGCTTAGACGTTCATGGCTGTCAAAGCGGAAGCCAAGTTCAAGACCTGAACGGAATTCGATCCAGTGACCGAGATCCTCACCATTGCCCTGATGATAGGCGCCAACCGAGGTATAAATGCTCGATACGAAGTGATCGCCCCAAAGGACGTCCATCGCAAGGCCGCCATAGCCGTGAACGGCACCTTCTGATGTGACCATAACACCACCGATCGGGCGGGCCACATCAAACATGGCATGTTGTGCACGATAATTGAGACGGAATTCTGCGGCTTCTTCATCTTGTGTGATATCGACCATACCGGTCGAAAATTCGAGAAGCCCTGAATCCTTGTTATTGCCGAGAATTTCTTGCGCAGAAGCTGCGTTTACGAAGCCGAAAAAGACACAAACTGCAAGCAGTTTCCCCAAAGTCACTTTCATTAATCAAGTCCCCACGAGATCAATACGTGCGACATACTTACCCAAGCATGTCGGAAACTCAACCACACATTGGTGTAGTTTAGTAATTTTCACTTAAACTTTTTACCATCGAACTGATCCATCGCCCGAACAAGTTCACGGACGATGCCAGGCTCGCTTGCCGCATGTCCGGCATCGTCAACAATCACCAAGGTTGCTTCAGGCCAGGCATCCTTTAATGCAAATGCCGATGTCGGCGGACAAACGACATCATAGCGCCCCTGAACAATCACAACCGGCAGGTGGTTAATCCGGCTTACATTCTCAAGCAGCTGATTTGGCTCGAAAAAGCAGCGATGGACAAAGTAATGATGTTCAAGCTTTGCCAGTGCCAGTGCAACTTCATCGCTTTCGAAATCTTCGACCAGACCTTCATCAGGCAGCAGGGTGCAGCAGGTCGCCTCGTAGGCCGACCAAACGCGCGCGGCTTCGATTGCGGCGTCCTCGCCATCGTTGCCTGCAAAAATCTCGATATAGCGATCCAGCATCTTCTGCCAGCCGGGATTGCGATCAAAACCGGCAACATCGAGGAATTTACGCTCTGCCTCCGGGAAGAAACGGCCCATGCCATCCATAAACCATGCGATCTCGGTTTCACGTCCCAGGAAAATGCCCCGCAAGACAAAGGCAAGAACCCGTTCGGGATGTGCCTGTCCATAGGCCAGCGAAAGCGTGGATCCCCACGACCCGCCAAATACGACCCATTTTTCAATGCCGCGCTCTTCCCGCAGGGCTTCTATATCGCCGATCAAATGGTCGGTCGTGTTGTTTTCGAGGCTTCCGAATGGTCTGGATTTCCCCGCACCGCGCTGATCGAGCAAAATGACGCGGTATTTTTCCGGATCAAAGAACCGGCGACTGTTTTGTGAAAGTCCTGCGCCTGGCCCCCCGTGCAGGAAAACAACCGGAATGCCAGCCGGGTTACCGACTTCTTCCCAATAAATTTCGTGACCGTCAGCGCGTGACAGATAACCGGTCGTGTGGGGCGTAATTTCGGGATAAAGCACGTCGGACCTCATGACTTTGGCAGAATGTGATTTTACAGATTGCTGGTGGCAATATCCGACAAGCAATCTCACAACTTATGGAATAAACACAAGTCTCTAATCGGTCATGAGGCATAGCCGGTCAGGGTTATCGACCGCGATATAGGGACCACCGCGATTTTCAACGATGCCACGTACCCGGACTTTCTGCCCGATCCAGCCGGAAAATGCATCATCGGGTGACTGATCTTTGGCAAGCCTCCGACGCACGTCATCCTCAAGCGCGATGGTAAAATCGCGCCGCCAATCCGCCCCAAAATTAAGGTAAGTCCGCCATTCCTGATGCTCGACAGCACGCAGGATACCCTCAACCAGAACAAACCGCCCGATAGCATCATGAACACGCGGCAAACCGGTATTCCCCTGATCGGCTGCAACAAAATATGCGCGCCCCGGCGAGCGATCCGACCAGATGCCTGATCTCTGACTGATCGCGTGATTCTCGGCTGCAATCAGTTTCGTCAAATCCGTCCGCCCCTGGGGCAACAACATGGCGAGCCCCTGTGACAGAAGTTGTTCCGACCATGACGTCATCTCTGGCGCACCACTTTCACCCCTGGAAAGGCTTTGAACATATGCCCGATGTCTTCCCAGATAATCGGCGTGATCCGATGCAATGGTGATTTCCACTCCGGCGCGACTGGCAGATCTCATCCAGCTTAAGGCCGCGTTTTCATATTCCGGAACAAACGCCAAGTCGGAAAGACGCAGTTTTGTCTCTTTGAATTCAGGTGCGTTGAGGTCATCGATGGCTGCGACCCCCAATTCAGAAACCTTGCGCCAGACGAAATCATTATTCTGTGCCGCACGGGACTCAAGGGAACGCGCATTTATGCCCATCCCGCACAACCAGTTGCCCGCCCGGGCTTCTGGACTAAATGCCATAGATAACAGAATGCAAATCTGGAAAATTGGCAGGTAAAACAGGCGGTCCAATACCCTGACAAATACTCTGGCCGCAAAATTTCCCCAATTGGAATGCCAGATTAATGCAAGCGAATCTGTTGAATGATGTTTGAACACGCGCTACCAATTCCCACTTGGTTTCGCCGGGTAAGAACCGGTAGCTTACGCGGCAGAGCGACATGAGGAAAGGTATCAATGAGCTGGTTGAAATTCGGTCATAAGAAACACCTGATCGCAATTCTGGCTGCGGTAGCGCTGAGCACATCCCTTGCAGGATGTTCAACCAACCGGGCAACCGGCGAAGACAGCTTTACAGCCTTTATGTCGCCTGAAGAGGAAAAGAAAATCGGGTCGCAGGAGCACCCGAAAATGGTCAAGGAATTCGGTGGAAATTACACCGAAAAAGACCTTGCCGCCTATGTCACCGAGATTGGTGAAAAGCTTGTTGCGGTGTCAGAAACCCCGGACGAGAAATTCACCTTTACCATTCTGGATTCTCCGGTCGTTAACGCCTTTGCGCTTCCCGGCGGGTATGTTTACATCACGCGCGGTCTGGCGACACTTGCCTCGAACGAGGCGGAACTGGCCGGTGTGATTGCCCATGAAATCGGTCACGTCGTTGCCCGCCATTCCGCTCAACGTTATAGCCGCAGTGTCCTGACCCAGATCCTTGCCGGCGGGCTTTCAATGGCCATTGGCAACGGCGCAGGTGAAATCATCAATACCGGTGCCAGCGCATACCTTAAGTCGTTTTCGCGCGAACATGAATTCGAGGCCGACATGCTTGGCGTGCGCTATATTACCCGTGCCGGTTACGATCCCGATGCGATGGCGACATTCCTTGAAAAACTGCGCGCCCATTCCCGCCTGCAAGCAGTCCTTGCCGGAAGGTCACCTGATGATGTTGACCAGTATGACTTCATGGCGACCCACCCGCGTACCCTTGACCGCATTCAACAGGCCCATCAAAGCGCAAACGTCACCGCAGTCAAAGACCCGGAACTTGGCGCAGTTCGCTATATGACAGCGATTGACGGAGTTCTTTACGGGGATGGTCCTGATCAGGGCTATGTCCGCGGGCGTGACTTTGTACATGTGCCGCTTGATTTCCGCTTTGAAGTGCCGGAAGGCTTTACCATCAACAATCAGCCCTCAGCCGTCGTCGCGACAGATAACAAAGGCGCGCAAATCGTCTTCGAAGGCGCGCCAAAGGCAAAGGATGTGCGGCTTGACCGGTATCTTGAAAGCGGATTTTCAACCAAGATCGCGCTTCGTGATATCGAAATGATTGATATCAATGGACAGGAAGCCGCAACAGGAAGTGCCGATATATCGCTGCGATCGGGTTCCGCACGCCTTCGGGTGGTTGTGATCCGCCACGGGAATTCGGCCTATCAGTTCCTGTTCATCACTCCGCTTGACCAGACGGAAAGCTATAACCTTCCGCTGCGTCAAACGACCTATAGCTTCCGGTCGCTAAGTGCCAATGAGAAGAAGATATATACGCCGCTTCGCATCAAGGTTCGGGCAGTAAATCCGGAATATACGTTGCAGACCTTTATTGATGACATGCAGGTTGACCGCGCACCCGCAGAAACCTTTGCCACCCTGAACGGCCTTGCCGACGGGCAGAGCCCGGCCACAGGATCACTGGTCAAGGTCGTCCGTCATTAGGAACGGCCATCAATGGAAATGAAAAAGGCAGCATCCCTGGCGGGTGCTGCCTTTTTTGACTGAGGTTCGCTGTAAGGATCAGGTACCGCTTGTGACCTGTTCGATAATCTTGCCCTGACCATCAAGGGCAACTGCAATCAGAACACCACCCCGTCCGGCCCCGCCATCAACAGACAATGTGAATTCCCGTTCCTGCAGGCCAACCTGCGTCTGGGAAGCACCACGAACGATGCGCGCACAGTCATAATAGCGTTCGGTAATGGCCTCGAACATTGAGCCCCCCCACCAGAAGGTATCCGTTTGCCCGGTCAGCGGACGCGAGCCATCAAGCCCCGCATGCACAAAGATCAACCTGCCATCCGTTGTATAGGCCGCATGTTTCAGGTCCGACATCAAAGCGCTGTGACCACTATGGCGACGCAATGAATCGGCGAACTGCGACGTCCATTGTGAAATGGCATGTGCGCCCTGACGCATGATCGACTGAACGTGGGCGGGATCAAAACCATAGGCGCGTGCTGTTCCGGCAATGCCGCGTGTCAGCATCCAGTCAAAGACTTCACCGGGATTCGGGGCGAACTGGATTTGCTGTAACTTCGACAGCATTTCTTCAGAAGCCCCCCGCAAGAAGGCGATATCAGCAATATCGACCCCGTCCTGTGCAATGAAGTAGCGACGAAACAGCAAAAGCTCATTGATGGTCGCAATGACATTCTCGGCCGTGCCATCACCCCAGTAATTCCCGAGATAAACGAGCCGGTCACCAGACTTGATACGCTCGGCAAGCTTGCGATGTACGGCGCACAATGCGCCATGATCGCCATTGATCGCGCCGACAACCCAGATTCTCTCGGCCGGCTTTATCGGCGCCAGAACTGCACTCATCGCTGTAACCTGCCTAAAACAAAAAATAAAACCGGCCCAAGGATAGCTTGTGGGCCGGCTTTTATAAATAGTTGTATAGCTGACTTATGCAATCAGGCAGCTTTTTGCAGAAGCTTCTCGAGTTTGCCTGACGCCTTGTCCTTGTCGATTTTCTCAATCGCGGCCAGTTCGTCAACGAGGCGCTCAAAGGCTGCTTCGTAGATCTGGCGTTCGGAGAAGGACTGTTCCGGCTGGGTCGCGCTGCGATGCAGATCACGCACAACTTCGGCAATCGACACCGGATCACCCGAGTTGATCTTTGCTTCATATTCCTGTGCACGGCGCGACCACATGGTGCGTTTTACACGTGCACGGCCCTTAAGGGTAACAAGAGCCGAGTCCATCTGTTTTTTCGAGGAAAGCTTGCGCAGACCCGAGTTGCCAACTTTGTTCACCGGCACACGCAAGGTCATGCGGCTGGATTCAAAGGTAATTACATAAAGGCGCAATTCCTGACCCGCGATTTCCTGGGTTTCCAGGCCACCAACACAGCCAACACCATGTGCGGGGTAAACAACATAATCGCCAACAGCAAAGGGCAACTTATCCGACATCAAGCATCCTTCCGGCCCAATCAGGCCTGGTCATTCAACTGTAACACTATAGACCCAGTGACGCGAAGAGCTGCACACGACCAAGCTTTTGGCGAAGTCGCGGTTTCAGACAGGGATAAAAATACGGAGATCCGGCAATTCGGAACGAGCCTGTCGAGCCCTTAACGCGAGTTGCCCACAATAGCACAACACGCCACTGGTTCACAGATTTTTTCGGTGTGTCTGGCTCAATGCAGCCATGCATTTAACCCGCTGGCAAATACCAGCGGGTTAAAATCGTATAAAATCTCGGGGGTTAGACCGACATTCAGTCGCCCGTACCCGGTGCTTCGCTCAGCAATTCGGTCTTGCCCGACTTGCCGTTCCATTCATCAGCATCGGCAGGAGCATCACCTTTTCGGGTGATATTTGGCCATACTTCCGCGAACTTTCGGTTGATTTCCAACCAATTGTCCAGATTCGGCTCGGTATCGGGAATAATCGCTTCGGCGGGGCATTCGGGTTCGCAAACACCGCAATCAATGCATTCATCAGGGTGAATAACCAGGAAGTTCTCACCTTCATAGAAGCAATCGACGGGGCAAACCTCGACGCAGTCCTGATACTTACACTTGATGCAGTTTTCCGTCACCACATAGGTCATGGTGTAACTCCGTACAGGTTGCGAGGCCAGATTGCGGCTGCACCCGCGCTTGGCCTGTTCTCTCTCTGGGGATTGGGTTATCACGCACAGCAGTTGTGTGCAACTCCAATAAAACCCCATTTTTTTACGTAGTATTCAATTCTTGATGCAATGCGGCATGGTGGCAGTATTCGATCACCGGCATCGCGCCGAAAAGCAGCGCAGACCATACAG
The DNA here is from genome assembly GCF_054901115.1 of Thalassospira sp. SM2505. Taxonomy (NCBI): domain Bacteria; kingdom Pseudomonadati; phylum Pseudomonadota; class Alphaproteobacteria; order Rhodospirillales; family Thalassospiraceae; genus Thalassospira; species Thalassospira sp. SM2505. The sequence continues at coordinate 1,101,245 of NZ_CM142731.1, read as the reverse complement.
ATTTCTCTGCGTTTTTCCAGTTTGCAAACATCTCGGATAATTGCTTTTAACCCGGCAAAGCCATAGTCTGCTTTTGATTGAGTGGAACTAGCGGATTTCTGGGGTAACGCGTGCCTGACAAAAGCCTTGATCAGCAACGGCTTAACTGGCGGGATCGCTTGTCTGTCAAACAGGCAAGGATTGCGGTTGTCCTTACTTTGCTTATCGGCCTGCTGTTCAGTGGCATTCAGATCGTCTGGGATTTGCGTGAGGAACAGAACCTGATTGACCGAACTGTCATGCAGGTTTTGGCAACATTACGCGAATCCGCGACACAGGCAGCATACGGACTTGATGAAACGCTTGCGGCGCGTGTGGTTTCGGGCATTTTCGAATATGAACCGGTTTATGAAGCCATCCTGCGCGACAATTTTGACAACATTCTTGCCCAAAGAAACGAACAGCCGATCAGCACAAACCGGACCTTCCTGTCCAAACTGATGTTTGGCGAAAATCAGGAATATGAAATCCCGCTTGAGGCCGGAAGCAACAATGACCTGGTCGGGCGGCTGAGCGTCAAGATCGACACCGACATGATTGCTGACGGATTTCTGAATCGCGCAACCCGCATTCTGACATCTGGCATATTGCGCAACCTGATACTGGGTCTGGTACTGGTCACGTTCTTCTATGCGACGCTGACCAAACCATTGCTGAAAGTGGCAAGCCTTCTGCGAAAAATAGATCCGCAAACCCCCAATGCCGACGCCATTGCGATCCCCGAAAGCCACGCCCGTGACGAACTGGGCATGATCCTTGGAACCACCCGGGGCCTGATTGAACGCATTTCGGTAACGCTTGATAAATTGCGGACCACCGAGCAACAGGTCAGAGATCGCGAGAACCAGCTGACCGCGATTGTTCAGAATGTCGCAGACGGCATTTTGACCATTACCCCGACAGGCAGGATCGTAGAATATAACGCCGCAGCCAAACAGCTTCTCGGGCTAATGCGCGATGAGACGCCACAAGGCAGAACGTTGCATGAATTCCTGATGCCACGTGCGATACCGCTTCTGGAACATAGCCTGGACGACCTGACCGCACACGCCATCGTCAATCAAACAGCAGAAAAACGTCTTACCCTGCCCATCCGGCGGGCCGATCAGAGCGAGATTGATGTTTCAATCGCGTTTCGCGTGATACCGGATGCGGCGACCCCCATGATGACGGCGATCTTGACAGACATCACGGTCAGAAAACGCTATGAAGAACAACTGGTCTATATGGCCAATCACGACACGCTGACCAACCTGCCCAATCGCAGCATGCTTGAACACAGCCTGTCGAGTGCACTTGGCAAACATAAAGACGCATCAAAGACCCGTCACGGGGCCACGGCTGTTCTGTTCATTGATCTTGACCGTTTCAAGGTCATCAATGACAGTCTCGGACATGATGTTGGCGACCTGCTGCTTAAGGCTGTGGCAGGCCGGTTACAAAAAGTAATCGGTCGACAGGAGGTTGTTGGTCGTCTTGGCGGGGATGAATTTCTGATCATCATTCCCGATCTGAAAGAAACACAGGATGCCGCAATCCTGTCACAGGCCGTGCTTGATGCCCTTGCCCCGGCATTTGACATCAAGGGACGCGTTTTGTTTGTCACTCCGTCAATCGGCATCGCCCTTTATCCATCAGACGGCGAGGACTTCCCTGCCCTGATGCGCAATGCCGACACCGCAATGTATAGTGCAAAGTCCGGTGGCGGTGGCACCTATCACTTCTTTACCAAGACAATGAATGAAAGTGCCATGGCGCGCCTGGTGATCGAAAACGATCTGCGCGAAGCTCTGGCCCAGAACCAGTTCGAACTGCATTATCAGCCCAAACTCGATCTGCGCACCAACCGTATCTCCGGCCTTGAAGCGCTGATCCGCTGGAAACAGCCGGGACGGGGATATATTTCGCCGATGCAGTTCATTCCAGTTGCAGAAGAAACCGGATTGATCGGCAAAATCGGCGAATGGGTGATCGGCGAGGTCTGCCGTCAGATTGACGAATGGAATGCCCAGTCTGTTCCCCCAATGCCAATCGCCATCAACCTGTCACCCAGACAGCTTATTGAAGGCCGGATTACAGAAACCATATCACGCATACTAACAGATACCGGGACGCCTGCCGCGCGCATCATACTGGAAATCACCGAAACGGTGATGATGCAGGACATCAAGAAGTCGGCCGCCATTCTTGACGAGTTACGCCATCTTGGTTTGCAAATTGCCGTGGACGATTTTGGCACAGGATATTCGTCGCTTGCCTATCTCAAGCGGCTTCCGATCAATTCCATCAAGATTGACCGCTCCTTTGTTCGGGATGTGACGATTGATACCGATGATGCCGCCATTACACGCACCATCATCCTTATGGGTCACAATCTTGGCCTGAAAGTTGTCGCCGAAGGTGTTGAAACCAGGGAACAGATGGCGTTCTTGCGCGAAAGCGGATGTGACGAAGTACAGGGATTCCTTGTTGCCACCCCGCTCCCGCCGGATGAAATCGTCAAACATATCATGCGGCTTTCCGAAAATGCCGCGACTGAACTATAATTGTCGCCCCGCAACACATTGAACCGCTTACCCGAGAAGACATATGGCCCAACAGCGTTCCGTCCTGCTTGTCGATGACAGCAAATTTGCCCGACTTCTGGTCAAGGCGTTCATTTCCAGTAACTTCACTGACTGGTCAATTGACGAAGCCGAAGATGCCAGCAAGGCGCTCGAGATGGTCGAGGGCAAGACATATGACTATCTGCTGCTTGATTTCAACATGCCCGGCATGAACGGACTGGAACTTGGTGAACAGTTGCGCGGACGCTTCCCCGATGCGGTCATCGCCCTTCTGACAGCCAATATTCAGCAGGAAATCCAGAAAAAGGCTGAAAGCCTTGGCCTTGAATTCATTGCCAAACCGCCGACCGAGGAAAAAATTCGTGACTTCATTGCCGCGCAGGAAGCGGCACGATGATTGATCTCAGCGAACTTGAACATGATACAATAAGCGAACTGATCAATATCGGCGTTGGTCGCGCTGCGTCGTCGTTATCGGAAATGGTTGACCAGCCGGTTGAGCTGACCGTTCCGCGCATCACGTTCGTTGAACGGTTTTCAGATACGGATCTTGCCCGCGCCCCGACCGAGGTTGTTTCGGCCGTAAGCCAGACCTTTGATGGCCCGTTCAAGGGCGAAGCCATGCTGGTCTTCCCCGAAGAACGCAGTCTGGAACTGGTGCGCAGTCTGCTTAAGGTTGATGTCCCGCTTGATACGCTGACCGATCTGGAACAGGAAGCCCTGATGGAGGTCGGCAACATCATTCTCAATGCATGCCTTGGCAGCATTTCGAATGTGCTGGGCGAACCTATAAACTGTTCCATGCCGTCATTTCGCAAACGTGAAAGCCGGTCGCTTCTGGATGTCGATGATGGTGATCTTGGCACCGGAAGCAAGCCGGTTCTGATGATCCTTCACGTTCAATTCATGTTACGGCAGAACGATATCGACGGGTATGTGCTGTTTGTCATGGATCTGGATTCCATTCAGATGCTGCGTGAACTGGTGCGTCGTTTTATTGCCAACTCGCTTGGTTAATTGGTGAGGTGAATGAAAAAGCCGCCGCCCGACCCGACCACAGAAGCCACACCGTCCTTTGATCTTGGTCGGGACAGCAATGCTGCGGAATTGTTCGCAGCATTGCTTGATACCGCCGACACAGGACTTGTTGCACTTACTGCTGACCGGACAATTTGCCATTGGAACCAGTGGATGCAGACCCGGTCCGGCTTGCGGGCCGATCAGGTTCTGGGCAAATCACTTCATGACGTCTTTCCCGAAACCAGGCTGGGGCGTGTCAGTCTGGCGATTGATGATTGCCTGAAATTTGGCATGCCTGCGGTGATTTCACCGTCGCTTAATCAGGGCGCCTTGCCGCTTTCCCCGCTGCCACAATTTACAGCAAGTTTTGAGCGCATGGAGCAGTCCATTCGCATACACCCGATCAAGACACGCAATAGCGGAACGTTATGTTCGCTGATCATTCGGGACGTGACCCTTGCGGTGCAGCGCGACCGGCTTTTGCGCAAACAGGCTGCCGAACTGGCCGACCTTGTGACCCAGTCCAAGCGCAGTGAAGATCGCACAAAAGCAATCTTGCAAAACACCATTGATGCCATTCTTGTGGCATCAGATGACGGCAATATCGAACCGCTGAATTCGCGCGCACAGGAACTTTGCGGGCCGGATGGCGATCCGGAACTGCGTAATATCATCCGCTTTCTTTTGCCAGACAGCGACCATATTCCAATTACCCAACCGCCGTCCAACCGGTTGCTGACCGATCTTGGCACCGGCGTGATCGAAGTCATGGCCTTTACCAAAAGCGGGCGCAATATTCCGCTTGAGGTCGCGATCAGTCATTTTTCCGCCGATCAGCGTTACCATTACATCATCACTCTTCGTGACATTTCCCAACGCAAGCGCCACGAAATGGAAATCCAGCGCACCATGGCGGAGCTCGAACGTTCAAACAGCGAGCTTGAACAATTCGCCTATGCGGCATCCCATGACTTGCAGGAACCGCTTCGGATGGTGTCGAGCTATACCCAGCTGATTGCCCGGCGTTATGAAGGCAAGCTTGACGAAACCGCCGACGAATTCATTCATTACGCTGTGGACGGCACCCAGCGCATGCAGCGCATGATTGACGATCTTCTGACCCTGTCGCGGGTCGGACGGCATGGCAAACCGTTCCATCCTGTGCCACTTGATGATCTGTTCGATGCCATAGTCGTCAATTTCAAGCGCGCCGGTTCCGCCCCCGAAGGCAACATCATCCGCGAAGGCCATTTGCCAACCGTGATGGGGGATGCCAGCCAGTTGCTTTTGCTGTTCCAGAATCTTGTTTCAAACGGATTGAAATACAGTGACCCCGAAAGCGGACGGGTGCGGATTTTTGCCGCCGATACCCCCAACAGCCACCGGATTTTCGTTGCCGATAACGGTATTGGCATTGACCCTCAGTATCACGAAACCATCTTCGAGATTTTCAAACGTCTGCATGGATATGGGGATTATGCCGGAACCGGTATCGGCCTTGCGATCTGTAAAAAGATCACCGATCGCCATGGCGGTATCCTCAGCGTTAGCAGCAATCCCGGCGAGGGCAGCACCTTCTGTGTTGAACTTCCAAAAGAATTGCCGATTGTCGCCGCTTCCGAAAGCATGTAGCTTTCAGTTTACGTAAGCGTAAAGATGATTGAGCCCCATGACTGACAGCTATTCCATCACAGATCTTGCCCGCGAGTTCGAAGTTACCACCCGAACCATCCGGTTTTACGAAGATCAGGAACTGATTTCCCCGGAACGCCACGGGCAGACCCGTATCTATAGCCAGCGCGACCGTGTGCGTCTGCGCCTGATCATGCGGGGCAAGCGTCTTGGATTTTCGCTTAAGGAAATTCGTGACCTGCTTGATCTCTATGATGGCGATCGCAGCGAAATCACCCAGTTGACCATCCTTGTCGACAAGATCAATGAACGTCGCGAAACCCTGCGAAAACAGCGAGAGGATATCGACGCGACGCTTGATGAACTCGATAAACTTGAAGAAACCTGTCAGGACGAGCTGACCCGTAAAAAGACCGGGTAAGGCGCCCCTATTCGCTGTTTGCTATTCTCCGGCCTTGACCGGGGCACCCGCCTCGGACAGGCGGGCCTCGGATGGCCGCGACAGGATAAAGACACTGACCGGGATGGCGACCAGTAACTGGATCATTACCACCCAGCGGCTTTCAATAAAGATCAGCGATGCGGCGATCACCACCACAAAGGCCAGAATCGCCAGCATCTTTGCCCGGCGACTGATCACGCCATGGTCATTCCATTGACGGATTGATGTGCCAAACTGTGGATGGTTGCAGATCCAGTCATGCAGGCGCGGCGATCCCTTGGCAAACAGCCAGGCCGCCAGCAGCATAAAGGGTGTGGTTGGCAGAAGTGGCAAAAAGATACCAACGACACCAAAACCGACAGAAAGCCATCCAAGGGCCAGATAAATATGCGAAACACGCACCATAGATTTCCTGTTTACAGTCCGTCACGCCCCTGACAGGTTAGACGCCTGTAATTTAGGCGCTCGGATTGCAAAATTCAATCAATAGCCGACTATTACACTCAGTTATTTTTACTTGCGCCTAACCACTCGAGATTCCGCACGGTTCATCATGCTTGAAATTGAAAATGGCCTTTATCTGGATGAACGCCATCTGCACTTTCAGTTCGTGCGTGCGTCCGGTCCGGGTGGACAGAATGTAAACAAGGTCTCAAGCGCCGTACAGATGCGCGTACGCATTGATGACCTGACCGAACTGCCCCAGCGGGTGCGTGATCGCTTGCGGGAACTAGCCGGAAGCAGGCTGACCAATGATGGTGAAATCATCTTTGATGCCCAGCGCCATCGCACACAGGAACGCAACAAGCAGGACGCGATTGAACGGTTGCTTGCCCTTTTGCGCAAGGCGGCCGAACGCAAGAAATACCGGGTCAAAACCCGACCATCGCTTTCGGCCAAACGCAAGCGTGTGGACACCAAAAAGAAGCGCGGCGACATCAAGAAAATGCGCCGGCGCCCCGTCGACTAGACGCCCGGAATATCCCTGGCCCAGATGTAACCTTGGCCCAGACATAGCTTTGGCTCAGACATAGCCTTGGTTCGGGCATGGTATTGCTTTTGGCATATCCTTGTCTGGGATATCCTTGCCGGACACATCCTTGATCCAGACATGTCCCTGATACTGTTTCGATGCCACTCCTAGGCGTGCGGGCATTTATGAAGCCAGTCATCCATCAGGGCCGCCATTTCCGCATTGTCGATCCCCGTCCTTGACAAAGACTGCCAGGTCGAAAATTGCACAGCATGCTGTGCCACGGCCCGGCACATCTTGCCACGGCGGCGCTCATCATCCTGACTTGCCAGCATATCGTCAGTCAGCATTTCAAGATAGGCATCAAAGCCTTTCATCTTCTCGTCCAAGGCCGCGACATTTGCCCGGTCGCGATAACAGTGATCCCACATATAAGCGGTCTCGCTGTAATATTGATACAGCATGCTCAGGATCGCGATCGCCCAGTCCCCGGTCGCCACCGACTCGCGCCAGCTTTCCGGACCCGGCGGCGGGTTCAATTCAAGCCAGTGCGATGAACATGCGCCAAGCAGTTCATTTTCCTCAGGAAAATGACGGTAAACCGTCAGACGTTGCACCCCCGCGCGATCCGCAATCGCACTGATTGTCGTCTGTGCCGGGCCAACTTCACCATGCAAATTCATGGCAGCCTCGACAATTTTCAGACGCGTTTTGCCTTCCTTATCCGCGCGCAATCCTTTGTTATATTTACGTTTTTCCATTTAAATAAACACTATCGTTCACACAAATATTGACAAGCGACTTTTGTCTTTCGTATTTCAATGATCACAAATGATCATTCATTTATCAACCCGTGCTTCTGCCCCACAGAGCACAGCTGAATTACGGAGCATCAAGATGCATATCCCCTCGATCGCCACCGCGATCCCGGTTACAGACAGCGTAACCGTCATCCCGTCCTTTTTATCTGTTGCCGGTTTTGGCGTTTTGCCCATCAACGCAACGCTGATCAGTGGCGCTGAACCCGTTCTGGTCGATGCCGGTATCCGTGCCGTTCAGAATGAATTCATGGCAACATTGGCCAGTTGCGTCACGCTTTCCGAATTACGCTGGATCTGGATCACCCATGCCGACCCGGATCATACAGGCAATCTCAAAGCGCTTCTTGATGTTGCCCCCAACGCAACCATCATCACGACCTTTGTCGGAATGGGCAAGTTGAACCTTGCAGGTTTTCCCGTCGAACGTGTCAGACTGGTCAATCCCGGCGAGACCTTTGTGGCCGGTGGACGCAGCTTGCAGACCATCACACCTCCAACCTTTGACGCGCCGGAAACAACAGCGATCTTTGATCCACTTGAACAAATATTGTTCAGCTCGGACTGCTGCGGCGCGTTATTGCCCGATATCTATCAGCGGGCAAATGATATTCCCGACGCCATCCTGCGCGACGGGATCATCGGCTGGACGCGGGTTGACGCTCCCTGGCTGGACTTTGTCGATGGCACACAATTCGAAGCATCGCTTGACCAGTTTCGAGCCCTGTCGGCGCGCCACGTTCTGAGCAGCCATCTGCCCCCGGCAGAGAACATCACAGACCGATTGCTGGATGCGGTTTCTGCCGCCCGTTTGGCCCCGGCCTTTAGCGGGCCCGATCACGCAACCTTTAAAACCATCATGGCAAAGGCAGGAGCATAATTTCATGAAACACCATTTATCACCGAAATACATCACCAACCGTGATGTCGTCTTGCGCTTCTTTGAAGAAAGCCACAGCCACAACCCCGGTATCGTCTATGACCTTGTGACATCGGACATCGTCACACATGGTTTCCCCTGTCAGAACCCGCATGATCTTGACAGCTATCATGATTTCTTTGTCGGGTTGAATGCAGCCTTTCCGGATATGGCATTCACCATTCTGACGATGGTTGCCGAGCATGACCATGTCGCGGTCCGGTTCCGCATTCAGGCAACCCATCGTGATGTTTTTGCCGGTATTGCGGCATCGGGTAACAAAGTCGATTTCACCGGCATGGTTCTATATCGTCTTCGCGATCTTAGAATTGCCGAAACATGGCTTCACCCCGATGTCACGACCCTGATGGCTCAGTTAACGGCACAATAAAAGCCCCCTGCTTTGACAATGGCCAATGCCCGGTTCGCAATGTGTGCGTACGCTATTTGTACCGTTTGCACTGTTACCACCCTTTACACCCTGCGAACCGGGTTCCTATAACTGTGTTCTCATGACATGCAGGTTTACCAACATGACGATCAACTGGGACGACATCGCCAAAGCCACCCTTCCCGCCAATTGCGGGTGGATGGGGACCTATCGCGTTCGATATTCCGAGATCGGTGAAAATGGCAAAGTCATGATGTCGGCTCTCGCCGACTATATGCAGGATGCCGCCGGATGGGGGGCCCGTATCCTCAAACTTGCCTATGACGATACGGTTGATCAGGGGATTGCCTGGGTCCTTGCCCGCATGGTCATTCACATCCGCGACTATCCCGGCAATGGCGAGGATATCCTGGTTGAAACATGGCCATCGGGTGTCTCGCGCCGTGTCGCCACCCGTGATTTCCGACTGAGCAACAGCAAGGGTGACGTGATTGGCGTTGCCCAGAGTTACTGGGTGATGTTTGATCTGCGAACGCGTCGCGCGGCGCAATGGCCGGACTGGATCGAAGAACGCCTGCCCGATCCGCCGGGTCCGAAACTGATCGAACCGCCCTTGCGTCCGGCATTCACCAATGATCCGCTTCCGGTGATTGACAGCATCAAGGCCCGCCCATCCGACCTTGATCTTTATGGGCATGTGAATAATGTGCGGCTCATGCAATGGGTGCTGGGCGTTGCCGGACCAAACAATCGGCCCGACTTCCAGCCTGAAAGCCTTGATATCCAGTTCCGCACCGAATGCCGGGTCCATGAACGGGTCGATCTGCACCATGCTAATAGCTTTGCCGCTATCAGCCGCGAAGAAGACGGCACCGACCTTGTCCGGGCCAGTATCATCGCGCGCAATCGCATCGCATTGGCCTAGAAAGCGCAGTCCGACAAGGGCAATCAACTACCCATCATGGCTTCGAACAGATCGGCAATCGGCTTGAAGCTTTTGCGGTGATGGGGGGTCGGGCCAACTTCGCCCAGACCAGCCATGTGCTTTTTCACGCCATAGCCCGCATTGCCTTCCCAGCCAAAAAACGGATAGCGCGTTGCAAGACGGGCCATCGCCCGGTCACGCACCACCTTGGCAACGATGGACGCCGCTGCAATCGAAAGCGACTTGCTGTCGCCCTTGATCACGGTTTCAACGTTACAGGGCAATCCCGGATCACGATTGCCATCCACCAGCGCCTGATCCGGCACACAGGGCAACCGATCCACCGCACGGCGCATGGCAACATAGGTTGCCTGCAGGATATTGATCTGATCAATCTCGCGCACCGACGCGGCACCAATGCCGACCTCGGCACAGGCCATGATCACATCAAAAAGCTTGTCGCGTTTTTTGGGGGACAGCTTTTTGGAATCATTAAGTTCTTCAAGCAGCACGGTGGGAAGGCCGTCACCGCGTGGCAAGATAACAGCAGCAGCCACAACCGGGCCAGCCAGCGGTCCGCGACCAACCTCGTCGATCCCGGCAATGCGTCCCTGATACTGATCTTCTATGGCAAAGTCTGGCATGGCGTCGGTTGTCTCATTGTTTCCTTGGTCATAGCAAGCCACCCGAATACCGACAATATTGCAATTTCATCGGGCTGACCCGTCCGGTTTTTCCGATTGCATCTGACGATAGCGCTCAAGAGTGATCTCATGGAAAACATATCCATCCTGCAAACCGGCTTCGACCATTCCAAGTCGGGCGGCAAGCTTGCGGGATGCCGTGTTATCCGGATCAATCGCTGCAACGATCCGCGAAAGTTCAAGATGTCCCAGACCATGATCCATTACGGTGCGCGCTGCCTCATAAGCGATGCCGCGCCCCCAGTAATCAGGATGCAGTCGCCAGCCTATTTCGATATCCGGGCCAACTGCGTCTTTCGGAATCAGCAATATCCACCCCATGAAGCTTGCAGGATCGGATTTGGCAAAGATCGACCAGTATCCAAGCCCGACCCCGTAATCCTGATTGATCCGGTCCCGAATGAATGCGCGATGTTGATCAGGATCATCCCAGGGCCCAGCAATGAAATCAACCACACCCCGTGCCCGGTCCATGGCAAGGCAGGCATCAAAGTCATCCATGGTGCGCGGCCTGAGGATCAATCGATCGGTTTCAAACTGCATTCGGCCCCGTCCTGAATAGTGCGATACGATCATCATAACAAAAACGGCACCGGATGACCGGTGCCGTTTGAATAATCAAAGGTCCCCTGCCTTTCAGGTTTCCTTTTCCTTGTATTCTTCGCTGGGGTCATAACCCTCTGGCCCGACCGGATCAAATGTTGCCCAGCCTTCATCCTGTTTGGATGGCGGCAGATCCTTGTTCGGATCAACATTGAGCAGCATATAGGCCTTGGCGATCAGGTTTGCTGTGATCGGTGCGGTCAGGAAAATGAACAGCGTGATCAGCAATTCATGAATGGTGAAATGCCCCCGCTCCACCCAGAAGAACAGCATGGAAGCAATCAGAACACCACCCAACCCGACGGTACTTGCCTTGGTCGGCGCATGCAGACGCGGCAAAAGGTCCTTGAGCTTGATCATTCCGAACGATCCGACCAGCAGGAACAATCCGCCAATCACGATCAGAAGCGAAATGATGAGTTCAACAAAAAACGGCATCTTATCGCTCCCTTATTCGATGATGTCGCCACGCAAGACGAACTTGCAATAGGCCACCGTTGAAACAAAACCGAACATCGCAAACAGCAATGCGCCTTCGAAATACATCGCCGTTGCCTGCCCGATGCCATACAGCACCAGAAGCGCAATCGCGTTGATCGCCATGGTATCGACCGCAAGAACCCGGTCTGCCGTGGTCGGCCCGGCTGTCAGGCGATAGAGGTTCATCAAAAGGGCCAGTGCCACACAGACGAAGCCGAAATTCAGTGCATATTCGATCATTCGAAAATCTCCTTCAGACGGCGTTCGTAGCGGTCCTTGATATCATCGACCACGCCCTGTGCATCGGGTGCGTGCAAGCAATGAACCAAAAGACTTTTGGCATCGGCACTCAGATCAATCGTCACCGTGCCCGGCGTCATGGTGATGGTCCCGGCAAGGGTTGTGATCGCCTCGGGCGAGGTCAGATCAAGCGGAACGACAACGCATTTTGACTCAAGGCTTTCGGTCTTGCGAAACAGGATCAGACCGGCAACCACAACGTTGGCAACCAGAATGTCCCACATAACGATCAGGCCATATTCACAGATAGCATAGGCATTGCGCACTCTGGGGCGCGCAGGCCAGAAATTGGCCGTGATCAGCGGAATGATCACCGCAAGGATAAGTCCGAAGACAACGGCACCTGCCGAAACCTCGTTGACCAGAAACACCCACACGACCAGCAGAACCAGTGTCAAAAGCGGATGGGGGAGATAACGTTTCATCATTACGATCCTTGTCCTTTCCGCTTACTGACCCAGCAATGCCAGGGCGTTTTCGCCCAGCACAGCCTGAATGTAACCCGAGGTGTCGAAAATCTGTGCAGCAACGCCATGCAGATAATCCGTTACCGGACCACCAAATGCCGTCAGCACGACCAGAGCTCCGAGCATGCCGCACGCCGCAACAATCGGCAGAACCGGCCATTTGGCACCTTCGACGGTAATTTCGCCTTCGACCGAGGCACTCTTCCAGAACAGAACGCTGCCTGCACGGCCAAAGCCGATAATGCACATCAGCGACGTCACCAGAATGATCGCCCAGATCCAGACCATGGCGTCACTGTCGCGGGCCGCATCAAGGATCTGCAATTTACCAAGGAAGCCACTTAACGGTGGCATCCCGGCCATCGCAATCGCCCCGATAAAGAACAGAACCGCAAGGAAACCCGATTGATGGAATGTCGGGGCGGTGTTCAGGCTGTCACCAAACTGCCCTCGGCGAGATATTATCAAATCGGCAATCAGGAACAGGGCCGCTGCCGAGAAGGTCGAATGCAGCAGGTAATAAAGACCTGCGGCAATGCTTTCGGGCGTAAACAGTGCAATCGCCGTCAGCAAGGTCCCCATGGAACCAACCACGGAAAAGGCAATCAGCCCGTTCAGACGCTTGGCTGCCAGAACGCCGGTCATACCCAGAACCAGTGTGATCAGGGCTGCTGGCAACAAATAGGGCTGTGCCAGCCATGACATGTCACCGGCCATGTCGCCAAAGGCCAGCGAATAGACACGCAACACGGAATAGGCACCGACCTTGGTCATGATCGCAAACAGGGCTGCGACCGGGGCCGGTGCATTGGCATAAGTCCCCGGAAGCCAGAAATGGATCGGCACCAATGCCGCCTTAACACAGAAGACCAGAAGCAGTACCAGCGCACCTGCCCGTAAAAGGGCGGCATCCCCTGGTGCGACATTACTGACCTGAATGGCAAGATCGGCCATGTTCAGCGTTCCGGTCACCGAGTAGATCATGCCGACACCAAGCAGGAACAAGGCAGATCCCGTCAGGTTGATGACGACATATTGCATACCGGCCTTCAGACGATCTGCCCCCGCGCCATGCAGCATCAAGCCATAGGATGCAATCAGCAGAACCTCGAAGAAGACGAACAGGTTGAACACGTCACCTGTCAGAAACGCACCATTCACGCCCATCAGCTGGAACTGGAACAGGGCGTGAAAATGCTTGCCGCGCTGATCCCATTCGCTTGAGGCGAACAGGACAACACCAAGCCCCAGAAGCGAGGTCAGGAACACCATCATCGCCGACAAGCGGTCAAGAACCAGCACGATACCGAACGGAGCAGGCCAATCCGACAATGCGTACATTTCCGGATCATGGCCATTGGCAAACACCACCAGCGAAAGCGTCACCCCGACAAGGGCAACCGTCGCTGCAATCGAAAATACGCGCTGCAAGATAATGTCGTGACGAACCGCCAATACAATCAGGGCGGCCATCACGGCGGGCAGCACTATGGGAACAACAATCCAGTCACCCATCAGTTTTTATCTCCTGCTTCGGATGGCGCACCAACCGGGCGACCGTCAACATGGTCATTGCCGATTTCAAGATAAGCCCGGATCGACAGAACAACGATCAGGGCGGTCATGCCGAATGAAATCACGATGGCTGTCAGGACAAGTGCCTGGGGCAGCGGATCGGTATATTCGGTGACACCATCACGCAGGATCGGCGGCATATTGATCGTCAAACGTCCCATCGCGAACAGGAACACGTTCACCGCATAGGAAATCAATGCCAGACCGATCACCACCGGGAAGGTCCGCCCGCGCAGCAACAAATAAGTGCCGCAGGCGATCAGAAGCCCGATACTGCTTGCTACAAGAAATTCCATATCAGGCCTCCTTTTCCGGGGTTGCGACAGACACAGACGGATCGTGATCCATCGGATCGACATTCACATCCACATGTTCGGCCATCCGTTCGACCTGTGACAGTTTGGCAAGTGCCAGCATCACCGCCCCGACCACCGTCAGGAACACGCCAAGGTCAAAGCCCATTGCCGATGCCAGTTCAAATTCGCCAACAATCGGAAGATGAACATGAACAAAGCCGCTGGTCAGGAACGGAAGTCCGGCAACCCAGGCAGAAACACCGGTAATCGCCGCCGCAATAACGCCCAGACCAATCATGCCGTGATAGTTGACCTTCATGCGGTTCTGGGTCCAGCCAAAGCCCGACGCCATATATTGCATGACCAGCGCAACCGAGACGACCAGACCGGCAATAAAGCCACCGCCCGGCTCGTTATGACCACGCAGGAAGATGTAGACACCAACCATCAATGACAACGGCAACATCACACGGGTTGCCACCACCATCATCATCGGGTGACGATCCGCCGAACGACGGTTGCTAACGACCCAGTTGGCAAGACGTTTGGCGGCTTCGCCCTGGGTTACGGTTTCGATAAGCGCAAAGATCGAAAGTGCGGCAATACCCAGAACGATGATCTCGCCAAAGGTATCAAAGCCACGGAAGTCAACAAGGATGACGTTCACAACGTTGGTCCCGCCGCCTTCGATCTTCGAGTTGGCCAGATGATAGGCCGAAATCGAATTTGGCAGATCACGGGTCATGATTGCCCAGATCGCCCCGCCAACGCCAAGACCCGCTGCAACCGATACAATCACATCACGAAGCTTGCGACCCGGCATGCTTTCCTTTGGCGTTTCCTTTGGCAGGATATTAAGGGCCAGCAACATCAGGATCACCGTCACGACCTCGACCGAGATTTGTGTCAGCGCAAGATCAGGTGCGGACAGATAGATGAAGCCAAGAGACACGATCAGGCCAATCACACCAACCAGAAGCAATGTCAGCAACCGGTTGTGATGCATGAATACCGACGCAATACAGGTCACGACAAGCAGCAACCATGCGATTGCAGCAGGCGGTGAAACGTCAAGGAGTTCACGCGATCCTGACAGGTAATCGGGCTGGGCATAGAAGCCCGAAACACCGATGGCAACCGCAGCCATGACCATGATCGCCAGATAGCGCTGCAAGGAACCATTATGCAGGTTGTCCGAGATCAAACGGCTCAGGGCCACCAGCTTGACCATTGCGCAGTCAAACATCGCCTTTGCATCCGGGCGCGACAGGTTTGCAGTCTTCGACAGAAGACCGGCATGCCCCATCAGAAGAACAGCACCCAGAACAAGCGCAATCGCACTCATGCCAAGCGCCGGGGTCAGGCCATGCCAAAGTGCAAGGTAATATTCCGGCAACTCACCACCGATCACCGCACCCGAAGTTGCCGCAACCAGCGGCCCCGCAATGGTGCCCGGGAACAAACCGATCAGAACCACGAGAACGGTCAGGAATGCAGGCGGCGCCCACATGCCAAACGGCGGATCATGCGGGTGATGCGGCAGGTTCTCGTCACGCGGTTTGCCCAGCCAGACATGGAAGATAAACCGGAAAGAATAGGCAACCGAGAAGATTGCACCGATGGTCGCGAGCGTTGGAACAAGCCAGACCTGATCAAACCAGACCGTATGCCATGCTTCTTCAAGCATCATTTCCTTGGACAGGAACCCGTTAAACGGAATGATGCCCGCCATAGATGCCGCCGAGATAATCCCGATGGTCCCGGCAATCGGCATCAGGTTCAGCAACCCACCGAAACGGCGAATATCACGTGTGCCGGTTTCATGATCGACAATGCCTGCGGTCATAAACAGGGCCGCCTTGAAGGTCGCATGGTTGATGATGTGGAACACACCGGCAACGGCAGCCATCGGCGTACCGAACCCGAACAGCATGGTTACAAGACCAAGGTGGCTGACCGTCGAATAGGCCAGAAGACCTTTAAGGTCATGCTTGAAGATCGCAATCCATGCGCCCAGAACCATTGTCACCAGACCGGCGGTCGCAACGATATAGAACCATTCCGGCGTACCCGACAGAACCGGCCACATGCGGGCCATCAGGAAGATGCCAGCCTTGACCATGGTTGCCGAATGCAGATAGGCCGAAACCGGTGTCGGTGCGGCCATGGCATGCGGAAGCCAGAAATGGAACGGGAACTGTGCGGACTTGGTGAAACAGCCCAGCAGAATCAGGATCAACGCCGGCACATACATCGGCGATGCCTGGATCAGATCGGCATGCTGGAGAATATCGGTCAGGTTATAGGACCCGACAATATCGCCAAGGATCAGCATCCCGGCGATCATTGCAAGACCGCCCGCACCGGTCACGGCAAGTGCCATGCGGGCACCCTGACGACCTTCGGGCAGATGTTTCCAGTAGCCGATCAACAGGAACGATGACAGCGATGTCAGTTCCCAGAAAACCAGAAGCAGCAGGATGTTATCGGAAAGAACGATGCCGACCATGGCCCCCTGGAACAGAAGCAGGAACACATAGAAGCGCCCCATCGGATCGTTCTTGGACAGATAAAACCGCGCATAGATAATAATCAGCAAGCCGATACCAAGGATCAGCGTTGCGAACAGCAATCCAAGGCCATCAAGGAAGAAGGTCACATTCAGACCCAGTTCCGGCAGCCAATTGTAACTGACCTGAAATACCTCGCCGGCGATAACTGCCGGGGCCTTGGCCATCAGCAATATCAGGGCAAGCAGCGTGACAGAACCGGTAGCAGTAGCGCATGCATTGCGCCCGGCCCTGATCATTATGGCGGGTAATACCGCCCCAATGAAGGGAAGCAAAACAATGAGGGTGAGACTCATGAAAGACCCTTATTTTTGGATAATCGCCGCATCGCCCCCAGCGCGAGACAGCAAGAAAATTCCGGCAGAAGGTAATATTTGTTCAGAAAATGGTCAAGAAAACCAAAACGGCGCAGCTTTTCGCCTTGCGACTGTCAAGTGACACCGATCACCTGCAAATTTGCAGATCACCGCATATTGGCTATTTCCGACCACCCGCCAAAAGAGATGCGGCGGGCATCATACGCAGACGAACCATTGCAACCGTACCCAGTACCGGCCCAATCGACAGCATGGCAAACGCCCCCCACCAGCCAGCCCAGTCAGCAATAACAGGCACCAGATGAATTGAAACCAGTGCAATCAGAAACCCGATGGCATTTTGCAGGGTCAGGGCTGTCCCGACCTGGTGGGGATCGGCAAGTTCAATCACGCAGGATGAAAACTGTGCGGAATCTGCGATCACTGATATCCCCCAAATAATGCAGATCACGATCAACAGCGCAAAAGGCGCATCGGCAAATGCCCCCACGACAAGTGCGCAGGCCCCGCTGACCACCATGGCGGCAATCGTCACCGTCGTTCGTCCGATCCGGTCTGCATAGTACCCGCCTGCCAGTGATCCAAAGGCACCAACTCCAACAATGGCAAAGGTTGAAAGGGCCGACCAGACACCGGGATTGTCGACCATACGGTCAGAAAAGGCCCCATACAGGAACAGGCCGATCCAGCCCCACATGGCATAAAGTTCCCACATATGCCCGAAATAGCCATAACAGGCATGACGCAGTGGCTTGTTCGCCCAGATTTTCCCGACCATGCGCGGATCAAAGCGCGGCGAACGCCCCGGCGTCCCGCCCAGATGGACAAACAGAACAGCAATGGCCGCGATATAGGCCGAAGCACTTGCCGCGACGATTACCAGACGCCAGTCAAGCGGAACAGCCACCGAAAACAGATGTGGCAACGCTGATCCCATGGTCAGTGCACCAACCAGAAGCCCGACCAGAAACCCGGTATCTCCGCGTGACCAGGTGGCGACCATTTTCATGCCGACGGGATAAATGCCCGCCATGCAAACGCCTGTGATCAGGCGCAGCAAGATCACCATCACACCATCAATCGGCACAAAAAGGATCAGGATGTTGGCCGTTGCCGCAATGATCGCCGATACGGCCCAGAAGCGGCGCGGTTCGATCCGGTCAGCCAGCCCGAAAACGGCACTGGTGACGGTCCCCAGAACAAAGCCAAGAAGAACAGAGCTGGTAAACAGCGATGATTGCACCGCACCGATATTGAATTCGCTGCGCAATTGCGGCAGCACGGCGGTTGCGGAAAACCACAGGGCAAGCGCCATTAATTGGCAAACCGTAATGATAGAAACGGCGAAGCTTTTGCTCCTGCGCACCTTGGTCTCCCCTCCGCATATTCGATGTTTTGCACATCATACACAGATGCTTGCAAAAGCCTATCTTGGAACTCTTTGAAATTCTGACCGTTCAGATATCAGGCACGTTTTTCTTTCACCCTTATGCCGGACGGCAACGATGAACATCCTTGATCAATATGCAAATGGCGTGATCACAGCTCTCGGCTTCTTCTGGAATGCCTTGTGGGCCTTTGTTCTTGGCTACGCGATCAGTGCCGCGATCCAGGTTTTTGTCCCCAAAAGCCGTCTGGTTCAGCACATGGGTGATGGCAATTTCACAAGTATTTCGCTGGCCGGGATATTTGGCGCGCTTTCAAGTTCCTGTTCATTTGCCGCCTTGTCCGCCGCGCGATCCCTGTTTCAGAAAGGTGCACATTTCATTGCCACCGTCGCCTTCATGTTTGCATCGACCAATCTGGTCATCGAGCTTGGCGTCCTGATCTTCCTGTTCCTTGGCTGGCAGTTTCTGGTCGCCGAGATTATTGGCGGGATCATCATGATCCTGATTTCCGCCATCCTGATCAGGATCACCTATCCATCCCGACTGATCCGCACGGCCCGTGATCATGCAGATGAAACGTCCGGCGCTGACGATGATGAATTCGATTGGAAAAAACGCGTGACCTCCGTCGAGGGATGGCAAAAGGTCGGCAATCGTTTTGTCATGGAATGGCAGATGGTCTGGCGTGAAATCCTGATCGGTTTCACCGTTGCCGGTTTTATTGCAGTATTTGTTCCAGACCATGTCTGGCAGACATTGTTCCTTGCGACCGGTGAAACACAATCCGGGGCGGAGCTCCCATTCCTCAGAGTTCTGGAAAATGCTTTGATTGCGCCCTTTGTCGCGGCAGCAACTTTCATCGGGTCGATGGGCAACATCCCGCTTGCCACAGTGCTTAGTGCTGGTGGTGTCAGCTTTGCCGGGATTATGGGCTTTATCTATTCGGATTTGATGGTGCCACCGCTGGTCAAGGTCAATGCCAACTATTACGGCTGGAAAACCGCGCTTTATATTGCGGGCATTATGTATGTCAGCATCGTGATTACCGCCCTGATGCTGCATTATGCATTCGCCGCCATTGATCAGGTTCCCGAAAGCAGCCGCGACATTGCCGAGATCAGCGCATTCGCAATCAATTACACATTCTTCCTTAATCTTGCGGCCTTTGTGCTTGCCGGTGTTCTGGTCTGGTTGCGGTCCGGTGCAGACAAATCAACGGCGCATGATCATGGAAGTCATGAACCGGGTCACGGTCACGATCACAACCACGATCACACTCATGAACACGATCATAACAAGGGTGGCTTGTTGTCACCCAAGAACGTTCTGGTCGGGGCCGTTGTTGTGATGCTTGCCGGTGGTCTGTTTGTGCAACTTGCGACCCTGGCATAAAAAAAAGCCGCCCGGTCAGACCGGACGGCGCAAGTTTCCCGAGCGGGAATAAAAACAGGATCTGGTCGATCAGGAATGATCGCGACGATCATCAATCACCTTGCCATCATTGGGCAGGCTTCCGTCCGGGTTCCAGCCGACGACGCCGCGCAGCTTGCAAACCCCGGCCATCGTTTCGGCAATTGCATTCATGTCCGCAGCCGCCTGATCGCCTTCACACAGAAGGGTCATGACGTCATTGTCATTTTCGCGCGTGACCACCAGACGGGCCTTGGAAATAGCAGCATGACGTTTAACGATTTCGGCAACCTGCTGGGGATGGACAAACATACCCTTGATCTTGGTGGTCTGATCGGCACGCCCCATCCAGCCCTTGATCCGGTCATTGGTGCGCCCGCACGGGCTTTGACCAGCGGCAATCGCCGACAGATCACCTGTGGCAAAACGGATCAGCGGATAATCCATATTAAGGGTCGTGACGACGACTTCGCCGACTTCGCCATCGGCAACCGGTTCGCCCGTCCCCGGACGGACGATTTCAAGAATGATGTCTTCGGCAACGATCATCCCGTCCTTGGCATCACTTTCATAGGCAATCAGGCCAAGATCGGCACTGGCATAGCATTGCAGCATCGCGATATCGCGCTCGGCAAACCAGTCGCGCAAAGCAGGCGGCAATGCCTCACCCGAGACAAGCGCGCGCTTGATTGACGAGATGTCAGCGCCAAGTTCCTCGGCCTTTTCAATCAGGATTTTAAGGAAGGATGGCGTTCCGCTATAGCCTGCAGGTTTGAGGTCGCTGATCGCCTTGACCTGGGCTTCGCTTTGTCCGACGCCTGCCGGAACAACCACACAGCCACACGCCCGTGCGCCGCTATCAAAAATAAAGCCGCCCGGCGTCAGGTGATAGGATAGACAGTTATGCACGATATCGCCCGGACGGAAGCCCGCAGCGAAAAAGGCACGTCCCATCCGCCACCAGTCATCGCCTTTGCCCTGCGGGTCATAGATCGGGCCGGGGCTTTGGAACATGCGCGCCAAGGCAGGAACCGGCGTGGCGTTAAGCCCTGCAAGCGGTGCGTCCTTGGCCTGTGCATCAATCAGGTCGGACTTCCGCGTAACCGGCAAGGTTGCCAGTGCGGCCCGCGTCGAGATCACTTGCGGATCAATATCGGCCAGAATGCGACCATAGCCCGGTGACTTGGTTTTGGCATGATGAACGATACGCGGCAGTGCCGCCATCAGTCCGGCTTCGCGGTCGGCAGGTTTGCGTGTTTCACGTGCATCATAATAAGTCGTCAGCATCTGCCCGTCTTTCATCCAGATTCATCAAGCAAAGATATCAGATCGTTACAGCCAGCGTTTGCGGCGCTTGTATGATTTGATGTTCTTGAAGCTTTTGCGTTCTTCCGAACCACCGCCAAGATAGAATTCCTTGACGTCCTCGTTGTTCAGAAGCTCGTCACGCGTGCCATCAAGAACCACCTTGCCGCTTTCCATGATATAGCCATAGTCGGCAACCTTAAGCGCAAAGTTGGCGTTCTGTTCAACGATGAGCATCGTGATGCCCTGTTCGCGATTGATCTTTTCGATGATCCCGAACACTTCCTTGACCAGAAGTGGCGACAGACCCATTGACGGTTCATCAAGCAGGATCATTTTCGGACGCGCCATCAAGGACCGCCCGATTGCCAGCATCTGCTGTTCCCCGCCCGACAGATAACCGGCAAGACCGGTGCGTTCTTTCAAACGCGGGAAATATTCAAAGACCATCTCGATGTCATCTTTGACGCCCTTGTCCTTGCGGGTATAGGCCCCCAGACGCAGGTTTTCGATACAGGTCATGTCTTCGATGATGCGACGGCCTTCCATGACCTGAAACAGGCCGGAGCGCACGATGTCTTCCGGGTTGCCATTGGCAATCTGCTGGCCCATGAAATTGATGTCGCCACGGGTGACTTCGCCGTCTTCGGTTTTGAGCAATCCCGATATGGCCTTGAGCGTTGTCGACTTGCCAGCCCCGTTCGGGCCAAGCAGGGTCACGATTTTGCCTTGCGGAACCTCTAGAGATACCCCGCGCAGGACAAGGATCACCTCGTCATAGACAACTTCGATGTTATTGACCGACAGCATCGGTTGTGCGGTGTCAGTTTTGCGGGCGGGCTCTGCCATGGTGTCCCCTTCGAATAATCTCTTTGGGATCCCCCGCTGTCGGGGGCAGGGCATCTTGCGTCTTATGCCCTGCCCCCGGACAGTCCGGGAGACATTCTTATGTCTGAACTCAGGTCCTAGTAGCCGAGCCAGTCGTCACGACGCGGCAGGGTAACGGTGGTGATTTTCTTGACCGTTACGTCACCGCCTTTGGCGCTGCCGTTATAGATATTGACGGTGTTGATGCCGCGATGGTCTTCGGCAGTCCAGGTTGCTTCCATGCAAACACCTTCAAGACCTTTTGGCACCCACATCTGACGTGCATACATGCCGGCCTTGATGTTCGCGCCGGTGATACCGCCATTTGCCTTTGCCCATTCCATGGCTTCTTTCATGTAATAGGCCGAGCAAATGCCACGGATGTAATGATGGGTGCGGAATTCGGAGCCCGAGCTGTCAGACATCTTGGAGATTTCACGTACCAGATCCATGCCCGGAACGCCTTCATCGGTCCAGAAACTGGTCATGGCCGGGAAGACATAGTTTTCTACATCACCGATGGTCTTGAGCGTTTCATAGTCACCCGCCCAGATGTTAGCCAGCCATTTCGGGGTTGCACCGACCGTATCGCAAGACTTCACAAGCGAAACAACCGACGGTCCCAGGTTGCCAAGATAACCGTAATTGGTACCGGCTTCCTTCATGGTCAGGCACTGTGCCTTGAAGTCGCCCGGCTTCATCGAAACAACGACCGGCGCGGTTACTTCGAAACCAAGTTCGGTTGCGTATTCAGCACAGGCTTCTTTCGGTGCGTTCGGATAAGGATGGTTATCCCCGATATGCGAGAAGATCGGCTTGCCGGAACCGCCGGACTGTTTCCAGTCTTCGGCTGCCCACTGAACCATGGCGCGGCAGGCGTCGGAATAGGATGCCCCATAGAAGAAGTTATACGGTGCCGGCTTTGCCGTTTTCGGGTTTTTAGCCGTCGGATCGGTCAGATGGCCGGAATAGGAAGCGGAATAAACCGGAACTTCATCCTGTGCCACAAAGCTGATCAGAGCTTCGGTGTCACCGGTGCCCCAGCCCTGCATGGCAACCATGTTGTTGCGCGAACGCCATTTCTTGTAGTTCGCAATGGCCTGGGGAACCTTGTAGGCATAGTCAACAGATTCAGAGTCCAGCACCGTTCCGTCAATACCGCCATGGGTATTGATGTAGGAAAGCGCATCACGCACACCATCAGCATAGAACTTGCCGATAAAGCCGGTCGCACCGGTGATATCCATCAGATGGCCGACAAATACTTCGTCTGCCTTGGCTGCCGAGAATGACAAGCCGGTCGCAACCATCGCGGTCGCAGCAATCAGTCTTTTCATAACGACGTCTCCCTTGGACGTTTTCATCAAAGATAGCCTCCCGGTCTCCCCGTTTTGATCCCGACCTTTTTGTTTCTGGCGGTCGGGTTCGGGGTCTTTATCAGTACGAGAAGGGATAAAGCTTCCAGTACGCCCTGATCTGCTTCCAGCGATGGGCAAGCCCGTCCGGTTCGAAGATCAGGAACAGGATGATGGCCAGACCAATCGCCATCTCCTTGATATAAGCCAGCCCGTCGGTCACTGCCGTCGAATTGGCCCATTCGAAAATACTCAATGCGCTGACACCGCTTTCCATGACTTCGGGCAAAAGCACCATAAAGACGGTTCCCATCAGGGTGCCTTTGACCGAACCAAGACCACCGATGATGATCATGCCCAGGAACTGGATCGACAGCAGAATGGTGAAACCCTCGGCAGACACAAAGCCAAGGTAATGCCCGTACATCGCCCCGCCGACACCGGCATAGAAGGACGAGATGGCAAAGCTCATCAGGCGATATTTGGTAAGATTGATCCCCATGATTTCGGCCGACAGATAATGGTCACGGACTGCCACAAAGGCACGACCATCACGGGTCCGCATCAGGTTGGTGCCCAGAAGATACATCACCACCAGGAAGAACAGCGCCACATAGAAGAAGCTGAAATCATCAAGGATTTCATAGCCAAACACATTGATCGGATTGGCCGCCGCCCCATAGGAACCACCGGTAAACCAGTCAGCCCGGGCAAAGAAGTCTTCAAGGATGAACTGGGCCGCCAAAGTTGCAATCGCCAGATAGAGCCCCTTGATACGGGCCGCAGGCAAGCCAAACAGCATCCCGACCGCCGCCGTCATCAGACCGGCAAGCGGGATCGACAACAAGACCGGAATTCCGGTCATATTGTTGATCCAGGCCGACGCAAATGCGCCGAAGCCAAAGAACGCGGCATGCCCAAGTGAAATCTGTCCGGTAAAGCCGACCAGAATGTTCAGCCCCAGCGCCGCGATGGCGAAATAGGAAATCTGGATGAACAGGTTGACGTAATAGCCATCCAGAACAAACGGGATCAACGCCACTGCAACGATGCCAAGAATGGCGGCATTGCGGACATAGGTTGTGTCGAAAATGCGGGTATCCTGACGATAAGTCGTTCGGAAGTCACCGCAGGGACGCATCGAAAATCCAGCCATAATTCGTTTCCCCGTCCCTTAGATACGTTCGATGTCTTTGGTGCCAAACAGGCCATATGGCTTGATGCACAGAATGATGATCAGCACATAGAACGGTGCGATCGAGAACAGGTTGCCCCAGTTCAGATACTGGCCATCGACAAACTCGGCGGTGTTTTCAAGCAGGCCGATAATCACACCACCAACGATGGCGCCAACAATTGAATCAAGCCCGCCCAGAATGACCGCCGGGAACACCTTGATCCCGATCACCGAAAGTGCGGAAGACACGCCGTTGACCATGCCGATCACAATCCCCGCAATCCCCGAAACAAGTGCCGAGATGGCCCAGGACATTGCAAAGACGGTCTTGACTGAAATACCCAGGCTTTGCGCAACCTGCTGGTCAAATGCAGTTGCGCGCATGGCCAGGCCGAGCTTGGAATATTTAAAGAACCAGTAGAAGCCTGCCATGATGAACAGCGAGATCACGAAACTCATGATGTAGGCGGTTTCGATTTGCATCCCGAGCAGATTGATCGACCGGGTCTCGAACACTTGCGGATAGCTTGCCGTGGTGGCACCGAAAATCCACTTGGTCGCGGCCTGGAAGAAAATAGAAAGGCCGATGGTCACCATGATCACGGAAATGATCGGTTCCCCGATCATCGGACGCAAGACGACCATCTGAAGGATGATGCCAAACGCCATCATAAACAGCAGCGTAAACAGGAAACCCAGCCAGAAAGGCAAACTCATTTCCACCAGAAACGCATAGCAAACCCACGCGCCAATCAGCAGAAACTCGCCCTGGGCAAAGTTAACGATCTGGGTTGATTTATAGATCAGCACAAAGCACATCGCGACGACGCCATAGAGTGTGCCGACAATCAACCCGTTCAGCAGAAGCTGGAACAGAAGTTCGAAATTCATGTTGCCATCCCTGTAATGGCGGCCCGCAATCCGATAGACCGGGACCACAGTTTTGCTGCTGCCTTATTCGGCGGCTTTCGGGGCCGTCTGTGCGACCTTGTTATCTTCGAGATCGACGACCTTCACACTTGTCTGGATGCGGGTTTTCGACCCGTCCTGGAAGGTGATCATGGTGTCGATATCCACCGTGTCATTGCCGGCATAAACCGCATCAATGATGTCGGCATATTTTTCGGCAACCACGCCACGACGCACTTTGCGCGTACGGGTCAGTTCCCCGTCATCGGCATCAAGTTCCTTGTAGAGAAGAAGGAAACGCTTGATACGCTGTGCCTCGGGCAGGGTCTTGTTCACCTCGTGGATTTCCTTGGTGATCATGTCATAGACCTGCGGCTGGGCGGACAGGTTGGTGTAGTTGGTAAAGGCGATCCCGCGCTGCTCGGCCCATTTGGCCATGATCGAATAGCGAATGCAGATCATGGTCGACAGGAACGGCAGATCCTTGCCAAGGATCACGGCCTCGGCAATGAAGGGCGAGAATTTCAGTTTGTTCTCGATAAACTGCGGCGAATACCGAACCCCGGTCGATGTTTCTGCCAGATCCTTCATGCGGTCGATCACAACAAGATGCTTGTTTTCGTCCTTGAAGTAGCCGGCATCACCGGTATGCATCCAGCCATCCCTGACATCTTCGTCATAGGCATCCTGGTTTTTGTAGTAACCGGTAAACATCCCCGACGTGCGGGCAACGATTTCGCCAACCCCGTTTTCATCGGTGTTGATGACCTGAATGTCGGAATTATCAAAGGCAATCCCGACTGTATCGAAATCAATGTCGTCCGGCTGATGGATGGTATAGGCACCACACAGTTCGGTCTGGCCATAAAGCTGGCGTAGCGGCACACCCATGGCATGGAAGAACTTGAAGGTTTCCGGGCCAATCGCCGCACCACCGGTTGCCGCCGAACGCAGGTTCGAGAATCCCAGGCGGTCTTTCAGGGCATTCATCAGAATGATGTCGGCCAGCTTGGAATGACCACCATTATCAAGGGCCGTGCGGGCCAGTGCCATACCGGCATCAAACATCTTTTGTTTGAACGGTGTGGAATCCATCATCCGGGCGCGGACATCCGCTGCAATGGTTTCCCAGACGCGCGGTGCCAGCAGAACAAAGTTCGGGCCAATTTCGCGCAGGTCGGCCATCATGGTTTCCTGCTCTTCGACGAAATTGACGATCTGGCGGCTGATCAGGGACTGACCAACCACATAGACCTGTTCCATGATCCACGGAAGCGGCAGGACAGAGACATAGTTGTCACCGGGATATTTCGGGTCGGCACGCAGGTAGGCCGCACAATGATCCAGAAAATCACCGGAATTGAGCATTGCCATTTTCGGCTTGGACGTGGTGCCCGACGTCGTACACAGGATTGCACATTCATCACCACGGGTATCCGCAACCATCTGGTCATAGATACCGGGATTTTTGTCCTCAAGCGCGCGACCAAGCTCATAAAGCTTTTCAACATCCATCAAACGCGGATCATCATATTTGCGCATCCCGCGCGGGTCGCAATAAATGATGTACTCGACAGTCGGGATATCTTCACCAAGCTCGATCAGCTTGTCGCATTGTTCTTCGTCTTCAGCGATCAGGATCCGGGCACCGGAATAGGTGATCAGATAGGCGACTTCTTCATGAAGGCTGTCCTGATACAGACCGACCGACATACCGCGCAGCGCGTGGGCTGCGATTTCACCCCAGACCCATTCCGGACGGTTTTCACCAATGATGCCGACAACATCACCCTGGCTGATGCCAAGGCTGCGCATGCCAAGCGTCATCCATTTGACGCGGTCGTTATAGTCTTTCCAGGTGAATTCCTGCCAGATGCCGAATTCCTTTTCGCGCATGGCAATTTCACCGCCAAAATTGCGGGCATTATAGGCCAGCACTTTCGGGAAGGTATCAAGCGACTGAACGTCGGCATAATCGGGGATATTGCTGCTCATGCTCAGGCCACCTGCTCGTCTTCATCCGTTTCGTCGTCTTCTTCGCCGAGATAGGCTTTCTTGACGTGACTGTTGGCCATCACCTCTTCGGGGAGGCCTTCGGCAATCTTGCGTCCGAAATCAAGAACCATCACGCGGTTCGAGATATCCATAACCACACCCATGTCATGTTCGATCATCACCACCGTCATGCCCCACTCTTCGTTGAGGTCGATGATGAAGCGCGCCATGTCCTCTTTTTCTTCGAGGTTCATGCCCGCCATCGGTTCATCAAGCAGGATCAGGTCAGGGCGCAGCGCAACAGCACGCGCAAGTTCCACGCGCTTGCGCAAACCATATGAAAGCGTGCCCGCTGTTGCCTTGCGGATATGGGAGATTTCAAGAAAATCGATCACATCCTCGCAGAAGCGGCGATGTTCGAGTTCTTCTTTCTGCGCGCCGCCAAACCAGTAAAGCGGCCCGTTCATGAAGTTGTTCTTCAGAAGATGGTGGCGACCAACCATGATGTTATCCAGAACATTCATATGGCCGAACAACGCCAGATTCTGGAAGGTACGTCCGATGCCAAGTTCAGCACGGTCATTGGGCTTGAGCCCCGTGACATCCTGCCCCTTGAACGATACGGAACCAGATGTCGGGCTATAACGCCCGGACACACAGTTCAGCATTGATGTCTTACCAGCCCCGTTCGGACCGATAATCGAAAAAAGCTCGCCCGGCTGGACCGAAAAGCTGACATCACTCAGCGCACGCACACCGCCGAAAACCAGCGACACGTCGCTAATCTGCAAAATAGGACTCTGTGACGTCATGCCGTCGCATTCCTCCCTGACTTGGGCCGCAAATGCCGCAGAACCGCAAACCGGGTTCATTTTGGTGAAATTTGCAAACCGCTATTCAGTTTCCCTGATGATGTGTCGGATTTTTATACGACCCTGACCTTACGGAAACCGGGCCTGACACATTTAATAGGCATTTAAGTACCAATTTCAGCATATTGCGTCAATGCAATGATCAGCAAGGGATTGGGAGTTTTCTACAAATTCGCACTGCACAATCAAAGCTTGCCCGCCTTATTGTATTCTTTCTACCCTTGATTACGTAACGTTATCTGACGGACCGATCAGTTAGATCTTTAGCGCTTCGTCGCGTTGCAAAATTTTCTGGCGATCCTGCACCGCACAAATCCAGACAGACAAACATCCCCCATCAACCCCGTTTATCCGATGCGTGAAAACCGAATCGCACCGGATTCGGAATATGTCGGATCGGCACAGAAGAATCCCGATGATGACTTTTGACCTTCGCACTCACAGGCAGATGCGGCAGGCGACAAACAGGTGTGAGCAAAACAGACTCGACCAAGACAACACCCCTATTGAAAGGCGAAATCAGACGCCACATATCGACCAAAGGTTTTTCTACGCTTGTTGTACTTTGCCAAGATGCTGCGATCAGCGGGTTTTATCTAATACCCCTTCACGGGGTCTGGACTTTCACAGGGATTTGTGGTGTAACCCCGTTGCACATGCATATGTAGCCGTGACCCGCGTCACGCAACACAGATAGCCCACCGCTCGGCGCTCCGACGGTCGGGGTGTCTTGTCACGACAAGCCCTTTTAACCACCTTGAGGAGGGTCTGATGTCCATTTGTGGCAAAGACAACCTGAAAACGCGCCGCACGCTGAAAGTCGGGGACAAGTCCGTCGACTATTACAGCCTCAAAGTTGCTTCCGAGAAATTCGGCGACGTTTCAAAACTTCCCTTCACGCTGAAAGTCGTTCTTGAGAACCTTCTGCGTTATGAAGATGATTTCACCGTTAAGACCGACGATGTCAAAGCTGTTATTGACTGGCTCAAAGAGCACAAGAGCAGCCACGAGATCAACTATCGTCCGGCCCGCGTTCTGATGCAGGACTTCACCGGCGTTCCGGCCGTTGTAGACCTTGCTGCAATGCGCGACGCTGTCGTGAAGATGGGTGGCGACGCCCAGAAGGTGAACCCGCTTTCACCGGTTGACCTCGTCATTGACCACTCGGTCATGATCGACTTCTTTGGTACCGACGACGCACTCGACAAAAACATGGAAGTCGAGTTCGAGCGTAACGGCGAACGTTATGGCTTCCTGCGTTGGGGCCAGAACGCTTTCAACAATTTCCGCATCGTCCCGCCGGGAGCTGGCATCTGCCACCAGGTTAACGTCGAACATCTTGCCAAGGTCGTGTGGACCGGCAAAGACGACGACGGCAAAACCGTTGCGTATCCGGACACCCTGGTTGGTACCGATTCTCACACCACCATGGTTAACGGCCTTGCTGTTCTGGGTTGGGGTGTTGGTGGTCTGGAAGCCGAAGCAGCAATGCTTGGCCAGCCGATCTCGATGCTGATCCCGGAAGTCGTCGGCTTCAAGCTGACCGGCTCCATGAAAGAAGGCATCACCGCAACTGACCTCGTTCTGCGTGTCGTTCAGATGCTGCGTGAAAAAGGCGTTGTTGGCAAATTCGTCGAATTCTATGGCGATGCCCTTGACCACATGAGCCTGCCGGACCGTGCGACCATCGGTAACATGGCACCGGAATATGGTGCGACCTGTGGCTTCTTCCCGATCGATGACGAAACGCTGAACTACATGCGTTCGACCGGCCGTGACGAAGACCAGATTGCTCTGGTCGAGGCATATGCCAAAGAACAGGGCATGTGGCGTGACCCGGCACATGAAGCCGAATACACTGCAACACTTGAGCTTGACATCTCGACCGTCGAGCCGGCCCTTTCGGGTCCGAAGCGTCCGCAGGACCGTGTTCTTCTTAAAGACGCTGTTTCGAGCTTCAATGGTACCTTTGCCGAAATGGCACCGGGCGTTGATGCAGATCGTTCTGTTGCAGTTTCGAACGAAAACTTTGCAATGAAGGACGGGAACGTCGTTATCGCTGCGATCACCTCTTGCACCAACACCTCGAACCCGAGCGTGCTGATTGCAGCAGGTCTTCTGGCGAAGAAAGCTGTCGAGCTTGGCCTGACCAGCAAACCGTGGGTGAAAACCTCGCTTGCACCGGGTTCGCTCGTTGTTGCCGACTATCTCGAAAAAGCAGGCCTTCAGGATTACCTGGATCAGCTTGGCTTTAACGTTGCCGGTTTCGGTTGCACCACCTGTATCGGTAACTCCGGTCCGCTGGCAGCACCGATCATCGATGCAATCGACGGTAACGACATGCTCGTCACCGCCGTTCTGTCGGGTAACCGTAACTTCGAAGGCCGTATCAGCCCGCAGGTCAAGGCAAACTACCTTGCCTCGCCGCCGCTGGTTGTTGCCTATGCACTTGCCGGTAACCTGAAGGTCGATCTGAACAACGATCCGCTTGGCACCGACAAGAATGGTAATGACGTCTTCCTGAAAGACATCTGGCCGAGCAACAAAGAAATTGCTGACACCATTGCGTCGTCGATTTCTGCTGCAATGTACAAAGATCGTTATGACAACATCTTTGCTGGTCCGAAGCCTTGGCAGGCCATCGAAATCACCGAAGGCGAAACCTTCGCGTGGGATGGCAAGTCGACCTACGTCCAGAACCCGCCTTACTTCGTCAACATGGCCGCTGAGCCGGGTGACTTCTCAGAAGTTCACGGTGCACGTCCGCTCCTGATCCTTGGTGACTCTGTTACCACCGACCACATTTCCCCGGCCGGTTCGATCAAGGAAGAAAGCCCGGCAGGTGAATACCTCAAGGCGCATGGCGTTTCCGTTCGTGACTTCAACTCCTATGGCGCACGCCGTGGTAACCACGAAGTCATGATGCGCGGTACCTTTGCCAACATTCGTATTCGTAACGAAATGGCACCGGGCACCGAAGGCGGCATCTCGGTCCATTACCCGTCGGGTGAACAGGGCTGGGTTTATGACGTTGCCATGCGTTATCAGGCCGAAGGCACCCCGCTGGTTGTCATCGCTGGTAAAGAATACGGTACCGGTTCTTCGCGTGACTGGGCAGCAAAAGGCACCAACCTTCTTGGCGTCAAAGCTGTGATCGCGGAAAGCTTCGAGCGTATCCACCGCACCAACCTGGTCTGCATGGGCGTCCTGCCGCTGCAGTTCAAAAACGGTGAAGGTCGCGAGACCTACAAGCTTGATGGCTCTGAAACCTTCGACGTACTGGGCATCGGTGATGGCATCACCCCGCTTCAGGACGTTACGGTTCGCATCACGCGCAAAGATGGCAGCACCGAGGAACTCGTTGCGACCTGCCGTATCGATACCGAGAACGAAGTTCTCTACTACCAGAACGGCGGCATCTTGCAGTTCGTTCTGCGTAACATGATGAAAGCAGCCTGATTTCTTTGTAAATCAGACGCAAGCTGATACGCACCCCGCTGATCCCTGATCAGCGGGGTGTTTTATTTTAGGTTGCTCTTTAATGACTCTAAACAATCCCCACATGTGTCCTTGATCCAGAACAATTCCCGGGCAATTGTTATCTGTTAGACATGGAGCAACTCGAATTGCCTTCTGAACACAACACAAGAGAGCACAGGACATCTGAGCAGGATCAAATGATACGCCCCACCCCAGCCGAAGATCGGTCTTTTGGTCTGACGGTCGGTATGTTATCGCCCGGGACAGTGTTGAGTTGCAGTCCGGCAACATCGCTTGCGCAAGCCATTTCCAAAATGCGCAACGCCAACACCAGTTCCATCATAGCGATAGAATCGAACAAACCGGTCGGAATTCTTACTGAATACGATTTACTCTCGCTCCCTGCGGATTGCAAAACCGTGCTTTCCCAGCCTGTCGAAATGCATATGTCTTATCCGGTCCACACTGTTTCCATTCACGCAAGCCCCCAATCCGCCATCGCCCGAATGCGTGAACGCAACGTCCGCCATCTGGTCACCGTAGATGAAAATGATTGTCTGGTCGGCATCATCAGCCGCACGGATCTGATCCGCCAGATCAGCAACAAAAAGCCCTTTAGCGCAAATGACGTTGCCGATGCCCTTCGCCAGTCAACGATCTTTGTCGATGCCAGAATGCCGATCACCGATCTGCGCCGGCGCATGCATGAAGAAAAGCGCGATAGCGCCATCATCACCGGCTTTGCCGCAGATTTGCCGGTCGAATTGCAAACCGGAATTATAACCGAACGCGATATCCTGCGCGCATTGGCCGAAGATAATGACAATCTGACCGCAGGCGAAATCGCCACCCGTCCGGTCAGGATGATAAACGGTGATGTCAATCTGAACGACGCGCGCACAATCATGCTGCGCAATAATATCCGCCATCTCGTTGTGAAAAACCGTCACAAGGAAATCATCGGGGTCCTGTCCTTTGCCGATCTCCTGGAATTCATCGAACAGGACTATCTGGTTTATCTCAACAACATCAATGACGACAGCACCAGCGAACTGATCAAGGCGCGCCAGTCACTTGCACTTGCCCGCAAGCTGATTGAAAACTCCCCCGATTGTGTGATGGTTTGCAACGCACGCGCCGAAATCGAGGCGGTCAATCCTGCTTTCACCCGGATTACCGGCTATCAGGCTGACGAAGTGATTGGCAAGAATCCAAGCATTCTGCAATCAGGTCGGCAAAGCCCGGAATTCTACGCCAAAATGTGGGAAGATCTTTCGCAAACCGGAAAATGGGAAGGCGAAATCTGGAACCGTCGCAAATCGGGGGAAGTTTTCCCCGAATGGCTGACCATCATGGCCATCCGCGACAGCGACGGCACCATCAGTCATTACGCATCCATATTCACCGATATCAGTGAACGGGAAAAGAACCGCGAAGACATCCTGCGCATGGCCTTTACCGATGAGCTGACCGGTATGCCCAATCGTCGGCGGTTTTCGGAGCTACTGTCCCTGCATGTTGGTCGTGCGCGCCAGAACAATCGCTCCCTGACCGTGATGATGCTTGATATCGATAACTTTCAGCGCGTCAATAACGCGCTCGGTCACAATACCGGTGATGATGTTCTGGTCGAAGTTTCCAGACGCGTCAGCCGCGAGCTTGGCCATGACGCGGTTATGGCACGCGTTGGGGCCGATGAATATGCTGCGATCCTGCCGGACATCAAAACCGAGCAAGAGGCCCTTAACCTTGCCGAACGCCTGCTTGTTCGCCTTGGCGAGCCACATCTGACAAGCAGGGGCGATGACCTTTATCTGTCGGCAAGCATCGGGGTCGCTTCTTTCCCAAAGGATGCAAACGACACCAGCAACCTGTTGCGCTGTGTTGAACTTGCCATGTTGCAGGCCAAAGAACAGGGCCGCAACCGCGTTGGTCGTTACAGCGTGTCGATGCAAAGTCAAAAGGGTGCCGATCTGGCACTTGAAACCGCACTTCGCCGTGCACTTGATAACAATGAACTGCATCTGGCCTACCAGCCACAATTTGACGCCAAAACCGGTGTCCTTTGCGGGGTTGAGGCATTGACAAGATGGACCACAGCCAGTGGTGAAGTCATTCCACCCTCAACCTTCATTCCGGTTGCCGAAGAGATCGGGGTTATTGGTGAACTCGGGCGCTGGGTCATGCGCACGGCCTGCCGCCAACTGGTCGACTGGCGCAAGGAAGGCCTGCATAACTTGCGTCTGGCAGTGAATGTTTCGGTCCAGCAGTTTTATGGGACGGTTGATCTTGCCGAACAACTTCGTGCCATTCTGGTCGATAAGGGACTTTCGGCCGACCGGCTTGAGATTGAAGTCACCGAAAGCCTGTTCATGCGCAATATCGAAGACATGCGTGCCAAACTGCAGCGTGTTCGCGATCTTGGCATTCGCATTTCACTTGATGACTTCGGAACCGGTTTTTCCAGTCTGAGTTATCTGCGTACATTGCCGTTCGATATCATCAAGCTTGATCGAAGCTTTGTGACCGATATTGATCAGGGCGAAGAAGGCCAGACATTGGCCATTACCATCATCAATATGGCCCGCAACCTTGGCAAAACCTGTATTGCCGAGGGGGTCGAAAATGACCGTCAGCTTGATGTTCTGCGCGAAGCTGGATGTGATATTTTGCAAGGCTATCTGCTTGGCCGTCCCATGTCGGCCGCAGACATCTCGAAACTGGCCAGCACATCAACAGTCTGATCTCATGCACCATAAAAGCACAAAGGGCGGGGAAATTCCCGCCCTTTGGATTCTGGTCTTTGCGTCAACCCTGCTTAAAAGGTACCAAGCCCCTTGAGCAGGATGAAAGCAATTGCGACCGGTGCCACGAATTTGACGATCAGCCCCCAGGCACTGATCCATGCCGGAACAACACCGTTGTGGGCAGCAATCTCTTCCTTGGCTTTGCCCCAGATCACCCAGCCGACAAACAGCGAAATGAACAGACCACCAATCGGCAGCAGCAGGTTTGAGCTGATAAAGTCCATCAGATCAAAGAAGCTTTTGCCAAAGAAAGTGACATCAGACATCACACCAAGTGACAGCGATGATGGAATACCCAGCGCAAAGATGATCACGCCAATCACAATGGCCGCAGTCTTGCGGCTGACACCACGATCATCAACGAAATAGGCCACGACCACTTCAAGGATCGACACCGCCGATGTCAGGGCCGCAATCGCCAGCAGCAGGAAGAACATAAAGGCAAAGACCGAGCCCATCGGCATATGAGCAAACACCGCCGGAAGCGTGATGAAGGTCAGGCCGGGACCGGCACTCGGATCAAAGCCGAACGCAAATACGGCTGGCAGGATCAACAGACCGGCCATCACGGCAACCGCCGTATCAAGCAAGGTGACCCAACCCGCCGAACTTGCAATATTTTCCTTTTTCGACAGATACGAGCCATAGGTGATCATCGCACCCATGCCCAGCGAGAGCGAGAAGAAGGCCTGCGAAAGTGCATCGGAAACCGTATTCCAGGTCACTTTCGAGAAATCAGGCGCCAACAGGAAGGCAACACCTTCTTCACCGCCAGGCAAGGTCACCGAACGAATGATCAGTATGATCAACAGCGCAAACAGCGCAGGCATAAGGATTTTGGAAGCTCGTTCGATCCCGGAACCGACACCTGCCAGCACCACAAGAACCGTAAGTGCCATGAAGATTGCATGATAGATCAGCGGTGAAACCGGATCGGAGATGAAGTCCCCGAAAATATTCCCCAACGCAGCCGGATCTTCGATCGCCAAAGCACCCGAAAGCGATTTGATCATGTAGGAAATCGTCCAGCCGGCAACGACGCTGTAGAAGGAAAGAATAATAAAGGCAGCAGCCACACCAAAGAAGCCGACAACTGGCCAAAGCCCGCCTTTAAGCTTCGCAAATGCGCCAATCGCATTCTTTTCCGACATTCGACCGATCACGAACTCGGCCAGCATGACCGAAATCCCGATGGTAAAGACCAGCGCGAGATAGATGATCAGGAAGGCGCCACCGCCATTCTCGCCAGCCATATAGGGGAACTTCCAGATGTTCCCAAGCCCGACAGCCGACCCCGCAGCCGCCAGAATAAATCCGAGGCGCGAGCCCCAGTGTTCACGTTTCATCATTAACCTGCAAACCTCTTTGTCGACCGGCCTCGTTGGAATTCTGCTCCCGCCAACGTGCCAGTTCCTCATTTTTGCCTTTAACGCAAAGGTTCAAGACGTCCCTCACGATGCCATCAGATCCGTGGAATGGTTCTGATTGGTCCGCAGCTCTTAACACCAATCTTTGGAAATCTCATTTCGAAATTTGGTAAAAAAGCGCAAAAATCCGCCCTTTTGCCGATCTCTGTACTCTCAAGGCCTTGTGATTAGGGGTTGATGGGTGTTTTGAGGCATTATGACAGGCATGAAACATTCTCGTCCCCTCATAACCGCCCTTTTTTGCACGATGATGCTGGTTTCTGGTGATATTCATGCATCCCAAAGCGTCATGCCGCGTGCCGTGGTGGAACTTTACACCTCGCAGGGATGCAATTCCTGCCCGCCGGCTGATCGCGTTCTTTATGAGCTGAATCAGGAAGATAGTACCCTTCTTGTGCTGTCATATCATGTCGATTACTGGAACTATCTGGGATGGACCGATCCGTTTTCAGATGCACGTTACAGTGACCGGCAACGCGACTATGCCAATCGCATGCGCGAACGTTACGTCTATACCCCGCAGGTCATTGTCAATGGCGATACCGTGGTTCGGGCGACCGCAAAACGCCGTATCGAGTCGACCAGCAAAACCGTTGCACCCCTGAAAGATATTTCGGAAATCTCGCTGGCTTCCGAAAATCACGGTCAACCGGCCCAAGGTGCGATCACCCTTAAAGCTGTTGGCAAATCTGGCGCACAACAGGCCAATCGTATTTGGCTCATCGGCTATGACCGTGAACATCAGCGTGATGTCCTGTCGGGCGAGAATGCGGGGAAACGGCTGGTTCATGCCAATGTCGTCCGAGAAATGATTGATCTTGGCCCCTGGGACGGGACGGAGAAAAACATCCCGTTCACCATGACCACCGCCTATGACGGTGGCATCGCGGTTCTGATCCAGAATGGTCGGGGTGGACCGATTATCGCCGCCTCTGTCGTCCGGTTTTAACCCCTTCTTATCTTACCTAACCATCCTATCACCTAAATCCGGTTCATTTGTTGGAAACCGAGCACCTGTTATGTCCATGGCACGGATCGCATATCGGCTGATGGCTAGTTTGGATTGACTTGAAGCAAAGCCACCGCAATCGATATCGGTTAAAGAATGGATCATCGGCCTTAAGACGTTATAGAATATTTCCAACAAGGCTGAGCGTATGGTTATTGAACGGGTTACATGGCAAATTTTAGCGGTTCTGACTTGACCTGCCTGCGTGGCGAGCGGCTTGTATTTGGTGGCGTTTCATTTGCCGCCCAATCCGGTGACGCAATCATGCTGCGTGGTCGAAACGGTGCCGGGAAATCAAGTCTGCTGCGTGTTATGGCGGGTCTTCTGTCCCCCCGTTCCGGTCAGATTTGCTGGGACGATGAAAACATCGCCGATGACCGGATCGCCCATCAGGCCCGGTTGCAATATCTGGGACATCAGGATGCCGTCAAACCGGTTCTGTCGGTACGCGACAATTTGCGTCTTTGGGGGCAATTGCGCGGTGTCAAAAACCTTGAACAGGAAATTGATACAGCCCTTGATGTGCTTGATATCCATCATCTTTCCCGGGTATCAGGACGCTATCTTTCAAGCGGTCAGAAACGCCGCACCGCCCTTGCCCGCATTCTGATTGGTCAAAGTGACCTTTGGCTGCTGGACGAACCCACAGTCGGGCTTGACCGTGAAAGCTGTGGCGAGGTTTCGCGCATGATCGCCGATTTCAGGTCTTCCGGCGGTATCGTGATTTATTCGACCCATATTGATCTGGAAGTCGACAATCCGGTTATTCTTGATCTGGATAAATTTGCGATCCCGATGGTCGAATGGCTGATGGAACATTCCGAGTTTGATGATCTTGGCCCTGATCCGGCACAGGAGGCCGCCCAATGAACGGCTTCCTTGCCATTTTGCAACGCGATCTGCGGCTTGCCCTGCGTCAGGGGGCTGATTCGGTCATGGTTGTGGCATTCTTTATCGTCACGACAACCCTGTTTCCATTCGGTGTCGGCCCCGAGGCCAACATTCTGGCACGTATTGCATCGGGGGTTATCTGGGTTTCGGCATTGCTTGCGGCCATGCTGTCACTCGAACGGGTTTTTCAGACAGATTACGAAGACGGCACGCTTGAACTTTTGACCCTGTCGCCGGTCTCGCTTGAATTGCTGGTCTTGGGCAAGGTGCTCGCACACTGGCTGACCACCGGATTGCCATTGATCATTGCTGCCCCCTTGATGGCGGTGATGCTCAATATGGACCAGAACGGATTTGTCACGCTGATGATTGCCATGTTGCTGGGTACCCCGGCATTGAGCCTGATCGGGGCAATTGGCGCGGCCCTTATTCTTGGCGCGCGACGTGGCGGTGTACTTGTTTCATTACTGGTACTCCCCCTGTATATTCCGGTTCTGATTTTCGGAGCCGGCGCAGTTGAGGCGGCCTTGCTGGGTATTTCAGCAACCGCACAGTTACAAATAATGGGTGCCATTTTGCTGATCACATTGGCGGCCACCCCGTTTGCCACCGCACATGCGGTGCGTCAGGCAATGGAATAACGGACAGAAGAATATGCATCGTTTTGCCAAACCAAGTGTGTTTCTGAAGCTGACCGACCCGCTCCTGCCATGGTTGGCCGGTGCAACAGCGATCCTGATTGCAACCGGGCTTTATTTCGCGCTTTTTGCGTCACCACTTGACTATCAGCAAGGCGACACCGTGCGGATCATGTATTTACATGTCCCTGCCGCCTGGATGGGTTTGTTCTGCTATGTCGGCATGGCAATTTGCGGTGCAATGAGCCTGATCTGGAAGCATCCGCTTGCTGACATCTGCGCGCGCGCCACGGCTCCGATCGGTGCGACCTTTACCGCACTTTGCCTGATCACCGGATCTTTGTGGGGCGAACCAATGTGGGGCACATGGTGGGTATGGGATGCGCGCCTGACCTCGATGCTGATCCTGCTGTTCCTGTATCTTGGCTATATCGCGCTGGTGAATGCATTTGATGATCCCGAACGCGGATCAAAGGCCGGATCGGCACTTGCACTGGTTGGTGCCATCAATGTCCCGATCGTCAAGTTTTCGGTCGACTGGTGGAACACCCTGCATCAACCGGCATCCATCGTCCGGATGGATGGCCCGAGCGTTGATCCGAGCATGCAATTGCCGCTTGCTCTGATGATCCTCGGGTTCACCTGTTATTATTTTGTGCTGCTGATTTTGCGGGTGCGTCTTGAGCTTAATGAACGTCGCATTCGCGCCTTGCAGCTTTCTGGCATGTTTGACGAACGATCCGATCAGGAAGCTGAAAAAGCCAACAGCTATGATGCGGGTCACAATGCGGAGGCCAGCCAATGAGTGAGTTCTTCTCAATGGGCGGATATGGCAGCTATATCTGGGGCAGCTACGCCATAACGGCAATTGCCATGATTGCCCTGTTGCTGGCGACCTTGCGCAGTTTGCGTAACAGCCGCATCGAACGCGACCAGCTTGAAACTGTTCTGCAGGCACGTCGTCCCCGCAGAACCAAGAAAGCCCCAAAGGCATCCTGACCGGAGAACTATTGTGTCACTTTCCCGCGCAAAAGCCCGTAAACGCCAACGCATGTATATTATCGGCGCTGTTCTTCTGGCAGTTGCCGGTGCGGCGGCATTGATCCTGACCGCGTTCGAGGATTCGGTTGTCTTCTTCTTCAGCCCTACCGAAATTGTTGAGAAGTCCCCTATTGATCCTGATCAGCGTCTGCGCATCGGCGGACTGGTCGTCGAAGGATCGGTCGCAAAGCTTGAAGATGGCAAGACCATCGCCTTTGTCGTGACTGATATGGCCCAATCTGTTCCGATTGCCTATAGCGGTATTCTGCCTGACCTGTTCCGTGAAGGTCAGGGTGTGGTCGCTGAAGGCCATATGAACGGAAACGGTACTTTTGTTGCATCCGAAGTTCTTGCAAAGCATGATGAAAACTACATGCCACCCGAAGTCGCCGAATCCCTTAAGAAAAGCGGCCATTGGGAAGAAATCGAACAAAAAAACGCGGAACAAATGCGCAATTAAGCCACATTCTATCGCGATAAAGTCCAATCAAACGCGTAAGAAAAACCCGGTTTTGACGTAACTGTGTTGTAGGTGTCCCGTCACACCGTCAGATATGTCTTCGGGGATCAGATCGGGGAAGCCTTAGACGGAGATGCTTGCAGAGTTCGGACATTTTGCCCTGCTCCTGATTGTGGTGACAGGCTTCGGTCAGGCTGTGCTGTGCAGCCCGCTTTGGCTGCGCTCGTCTTTACGGTCCTCCTTGCTGGGACCGGCAACTGTGCTTGCAGGCGGTTCCCCCGGTCCGTTTTCGGATGGTCCGGGCAATATGTCCGTCAGGCTCCCCACGCAAGATCTTCCTCGCCA
Organism: Thalassospira sp. SM2505; assembly: GCF_054901115.1. Taxonomy (NCBI): domain Bacteria; kingdom Pseudomonadati; phylum Pseudomonadota; class Alphaproteobacteria; order Rhodospirillales; family Thalassospiraceae; genus Thalassospira; species Thalassospira sp. SM2505. The sequence goes on along the minus strand of NZ_CM142731.1, from coordinate 1,060,831 downwards.
GACCAGCCCGTATCTGATTCTGCCACTCGGTATTCTGGTGCTGGCAATCATCGCCGAGGCAGGCCTTCTGCATGCTTTCATTGTTAGCGACTTCAGCCTGCCGATTGTTGCGGATGTAAGCCATTCATCCACGCCATTATTGTTCCGCATCGGAGCCGCCTTTACCCCCGATGGCGGGGCGATGGTGCTTTGGTTGTTGGCGGTATCGCTGGTCAATGTGGTTCTTGCCATTCAGCTTTTTACCCCGGAAAAATCATCCTATGCCCAAGACGATGACGGATCGCTGTATCACAATGCCCTGTCTGTTCTTGGTCTGTTGATTGCCGTCCTGGGGCTCGCAACACTGATTGATGCCGACCCGTTTTTGCGGATGGCTGTTGCCCCGCTTGATGGACGTGGCATGAACCCGCAAAATCAGGACGTGTTGCGGGTTCTGCGCGAACCGTTCCTGTATCTTGGCCTTGCCGGACTGGCCGTAATTTATGCCCTGACCATTTCGGGCCTGCTTGACAAAAAGTTTGATCGCCGTATCGCCGAAACCATGCGCTTCTGGACAATTATGTCCTGGGTTTCGCTTGGAACTGCCATTGCGATCAATGCCTATCGATCCTATAGCCAGCAGGCATGGGGGAACTGGTGGTATTGGGATACGGCAGAGAACAGCTTGCTGTTGCCCTGGCTTTTGACCACGGCTCTTGTGCATTGCCGGGCTGTGCTTGAAAAAACCGAAACGCTTAAGGGCTGGACGGCATTTCTTGGACTTTCGGCACTCGCCGTTGGCTGGTTCGGGGTTTATCTGACCCGCTCGGACCTGTTTGGTCCGCTTCCCGAAACCCTGATGAAATCCGGCGACAGCATGACCCTTCTGATCGGGTTCTGTGTGGTCTTTGCCGGATCATATTATCTGTTCTGGCAACGCAGCGACAATCTGGGTGAACCAAGACCCTTCGAGCCGATTTCGCGCGAAAGCAGCATGTTCCTTAACAGTGTCATTCTTGCGCTGATTGCTGCAGTGGTTCTGATTGGGACCATCTATCCGCTGGTATTACGCTGGCTTGGCGGTGAAAACATTACAGTCGGCGGACCTTTCTATGTTGAAGTTCTGGTTCCGATGACAGTCCCGCTATTGTTGCTGATGGGCTTCGCCCCGACATTGCGCTGGCGTCAGGATGAAGTATGGCTGATCGGTCGGCGCATGAAGCTTGCCGCCATCCTGTCACTGATCATTTTTCTGTTTGTGTCGATCCGCTTTATTGACCTTTCACCGGCCCCGCTGATCGGCATCGGACTGGCGGGCTGGATTTTGACCGCATCGCTTAGCGACCTTTGGGCGCGCCTGTGGCGGCAGCCCGATCACGGTGAAAGCAAATACAGAAACCTTCAGCTTCTGGGGCCGCGTTATCTGAGCATGACCCTTGCCCATATTGGTCTGGCCGTCATGCTGGCTGGCGGGGCTGCAAGCAGCATCTGGGAAGAACAGATTGTTGTGTCTGCGCGCGCCGGTCAAAGCATCCAGGCTGGCCCCTACAACCTTCAATATGAAGGTGTGTCTTTGCTGGCTGGTGAAAACTATGCCACCCGGCAGGCAAAATTCATTCTCTATCGTCATGCCCTTCCTGTTACCGAGCTCTATCCGGAAATTCGCTATTATCCGATCCGCGGCGTTGAAACCCGTGAAGCGGGTATCTGGCATGGTCGTGACGGGGACTTGCACGTTTCTGTCGGCGATCGCGCCGATGATGGCGGACGGGTCGTTTCGGTCCGCTTCCTGCCAATGATGACATGGGTATGGGCAGGCATGATATTGATGCTGACGGGCGGATCCATCAGTATCGTTACACGCATATTCCTGCGCTTTCAGAAGAACGGAGTTTCCGCTTCATGAGATTTTCGCTTGCTGTGATCCCGCTGGTTCTGTTTGCGGCCCTGGCCGGGGTGTTTTTGATGAATATCGACAAGGATTCATCGGTTGTGCCATCGGTTTTGATCGATAAACCGGCACCGGATTTCTCTTTGCCGCCGCTTCCCGGACGCGACAAGGGCCTGTCCAAGGCTGATCTCACCAAAGGTCAGGTTTCGGTTCTCAATGTCTTTGCCAGCTGGTGTGTGCCCTGCCGCGCAGAACACCCGCTGATCAAGCGCCTTTCGCGCGAAGCCGATATTCCGGTCTTTGGCCTGAACTACAAGGAAAAAGATCCCCAGGACGGTGTCAAATGGCTGGCCGAACTTGGGGATCCCTATACTGCTGTCGGCATGGATCTGTCCGGCCGTACCGGTATTGATTTCGGGGTTTACGGTGTGCCTGAAACCTTCATCATCGATGGCACCGGTCAAATCAGATACAAGCATGTCGGTCCGGTTACGGTAGATGTGCTTGAGAATGTACTTCTGCCCAAAATTGCGGAGTTAAAAGGATGACCCGACGTCTTCTGACACTGATTGGCACCCTTGGCGTCATCATGCCGCTTCTGGCGGGAAATCCTGCATGGGCAGTGAACCCTGACGAGATGCTGTCCAATCCGGTTCTGGAAAAACGTGCCCGCGATATCAGCCAGGAACTGCGTTGCCTTGTCTGTCAGAACCAGTCGATTGATGATTCCGATGCCGAACTGGCCCGCGACCTGCGCGTGCTGGTTCGTGAACGCCTGATTGCAGGGGACACAAACGCAGAAGCCATTGACTACATTGTTGCACGCTATGGCGACTATGTTCTTTTGAACCCGCCCCTGAAACCGGAAACCTACATTCTGTGGGCCAGCCCGGCAGTTTTGGCAATTCTGGCCCTGCTTGCCGTCTTTGCGTTTTACCGACGCAAGCAACGCGAAGCAGCAGCAACAACGACATCCCTGTCGCGTGATGAACAGGCCCGCCTTGATGAAATTCTTGGCACTTCAAAAGATGACGGGCGCGCCTGATGTCCGCGATTATCTCGATGCATAAACACCACCCGGACGGAGGTCTGCGTTGATCTGGGTTGGTTTGTCTGCATTGGCGCTTTTTGGTGCGGCTGTCATTTATGTCAGCCTGCCCGGCTATAATGGCAAAGTATTTTCCCCGCGCCGGATGGGACTTTCCGTCATTCCGGTAGTGATTGCGTTTGGTGTTTATATTGTTATTGGCAATCCGACATTACCCGCGAAACCCTATGCCGAACGTGCAGGCGAGCGTAACCTTGCCGCAGCAGCCGCAGTTGCGGGCAATGTCACCAATCCGAATTACAAGACAGACCAGCAAATCCAGCGCCTGCTTAATCAGATCGTGCTGTCGCTTGAGGTCAATCCACGCAACCTTCAGGGCTGGGTGGCACTGGCGCGCGGCTCCTTGCGGCTTGGCAATATCGAACGGGCCGTTGCCGCCTTTGCGCAGGCCTATGCCCTTTCAGGGCACAACCCGTTATTGGCAATTGAATATGCCGACACCCGTATTACCGCGCAAAACGGCCAGATAGACAGCACGTCGCGCGATCTGGTGTTGCATGCTTTGGGTCAGATGCCCAACCATCTTCTGGCGCGCTATTATTACGGTATCATGCTGAAACAAAGCGACAAACCGTCACAAGCATTGAATGTCCTGCGCGATCTTTATCGCGACTTGCCAAAGGACGATCCGCTGGGCAACGCCACAGAAAGCGAGATCAAGGCTCTTCAGGCACTTTCAGATGCGCGTACCGACGCCCAGTAAATCCGCCCAGTAAACAACGTAAATCACGCACCGAACAGATACAGCACCCCAAGCAGGATGGCTGTGATCATCAATAAGGTGCCACCAAGTGCGCCAAGCTTCATGATCGGGTGAAGCTGAGCCAGATCGCTCTGGTTTGAACCACCCTTGCCAACAGCATTGCCATCAGACGCCGCACTGGTTTCGTTAAAGCGCCGCAAGGCTTCCTCGCCGCTCATTGGCGGCATCTTGATACGATCAAGGACCGTCCCCTGATCCGGGTTACGGTCCCTGTTCTGTTTGTCGACGTTTTTGTCTGTCATCAGATGTTTCTGGTACTTAACGCTCGACCGTCAGACCGCTGTCGCCAAGATCATCCTGTGGCTGGTAGGTTGGCCACTGCCCCGCAGCCAGAAGATCAAGTGACGGCGCTTCCTGACCAAAGCGCGACCGGTACATCCAGAGATTGGCCATCACGCGCTCGATAAACAGCCGGGTTTCACGCGACGGAATGCTTTCGATGAAATAGAGCGGATCGACATTGTCCTTAAGCGCCTTTTGCCAGCGCCCAAGATTGCCAATCCCGCCATTATAGGCCGCCATCAACTGCAAGAAACCGTTATCGACACCGTTCTGTTCAAGCAAATGATCAACATATTTCTGACCAAGCGACAGATTGATTTCCGGTTCATACAGCTCGGCACGTTTGGCACCGCGATAGCGGGTATTGCCGATATAGCTTGCTGTTGCCGGCATCAGCTGCATCAAACCACGCGCACCGGCATGGCTGCGCGCATCGGTATTAAAGCCTGATTCCTGGCGCATGAAGGCATAAATCAGCGCACGGTCGACTTCATAACCGCCTTCGGGCTCCCATGGCGGGACCGGATAAAGGGCGTTTACAAAAACATCGCCGGTTTTCTGCGCGATATAACTGCCAAGACGCATGGTCAGGGATGCGAAATTCGCCGTATCGGTCAGTGCCAGCACCGCACGGCGCAGGGCATCATCATCCTTGGCTGCGGCCTTGCGAAGTTCGCGTTCTGCCTCGTCGCGCTGACCGACCTGAAGAAGGGCCAAAGCGCGACGACCATGCGGATCAAGTTTCAACTTGTTTGCACGGTTTTCGTCAAGCTCAAGACTGTCCCAGTCAAACACGTCATCGCGACCAAGTGCACGCATGGCAAGCTGACCATAGAAGGATCGCGGATATTCGGCGGCGCGATTAAGCATCTTCTCGGCATCTTCGAAATGCCCGGCGGCCAGATCAATGCGCGCAGCCCAGAACGCGCCAGCCGTGCGGGTCCAGCTTGATGCATATTTATTGGTGCTAAGGGCGGCGAAATGCTTGTGCGCGGTGTCCATCTTGCCCAGTCGCCATGCGGTCAGACCTGCGGTCCAATGCGCCTGTGGCAGATATTTACCCGACCGCTTAGCTGCTTCGCTGGCAAATTTCAGCGCAAGATCGGGCTTGCCGAAATAATAATAGCCCGACGCAATGGATGCGCGCGCCTGATCCTGTTCATAGGCATCAAACAGACGCTTTGCTTCAAGGCTTTCAAGAACCTCTAGCGCCCCGCTGGGCCAGCCATTACCGATCCGGTGACGAATACGGTTCTTGAGCGTCGACAGACGCGAACGCTGTGCTGCGGAAAGCTGTTTGGTCGATTTGTGATAATAGGGCGAGATATTTTCATAATCATATCCGGCACCCGAAACATAGCTTCCGACCGGCTTTTTCGGATAGTTCGCAGACCCGCGGCGTGTCAGCGCAAGTTTATAGATGCGCGGCGCCTGTGGCAGGTCGGCATAGCTCGCAAGCCAGTCCTTGAGTTCTTTGTAACGTGACCGATATGCCGTCGGATGCAAATACCGCTGTGCGAGAACATGGCCCATCAGCACATCATCCGAAAGGCGCGAAATCAGCCGGTCGGCATCTTTCCAGCGGCCCTGTTCCTGAACAGTAAAAATCTGTTCATAAAGCTCGGCATCACGATCTGAAAGCGGCTTGGGAACAAGGACCGATAATGCATCGTCCAGTTCGGGATTACCCAAAGCAGCCTGTTCCTGCGTGTCAGCGACAGCAGGTGACGGAGCTGCCATGAAGGTCATGGCCCCGAACATAGCGACTAAGAGGCCCTGTCTTAGTGTGGTTTTCACACCCGGCAGGCTTGTTCTTATTGCTTCGATCAAATTCAGTATCCCCAACGAGGCTTTGCTTCAAAGCCGCGTGTTTATCCCGAAGCAGCTTGGTCTCGCAACCCGTTGCCTGCGGTGTTCCCCCCGGTGCAACGGCGCCTTTTATAGCAGCAAACGCCCAAACCGCGAAATCATTTATCTGGAATCAATTACTTGGCGTGACCGCATTTCACCCGACCAGACAGACGCATATCTCCCATGCGTACGCCCTATTTATCGCCAATTCCTTAAAGCTTCTGCGCAACGGCCCGCAAGTCACGCCATGCAAGGCGCTTTTGTTCGGGGGTTCGCAGCAAATATGCCGGATGGAACATTGCGGTCAGATCGGCCCTGGCCCCGTCGGCAAAGACCAGTTCCTTCCATGTGCCACGCAAACGCGTGATCCCCCGATCTTCTTCCATCAGGGTTTTGGCAGAACTTCCGCCCAGACATACGACGACCTTTGGGCCGATCAGTTCAAGATGACGGCGCACAAACGGTTCGCACACTGCAACCTCGGCCGTGGTCGGCTGCCGGTTCCCCGGCGGACGCCAGGGCAGGATATTGGTGATATAGACTTCTTCGCGCGCAAGTCCGATGGACCGCAACATCGCATCAAGCAGCTTGCCGCTGGGACCAACAAACGGCAGCCCCTGCCGGTCCTCCTCGGCACCCGGGGCTTCGCCAACCAGAACCAGCTTGGCTTCGACATTCCCGGTCCCAAAGACAGTGTTGCTTGCAGATTTTTTAAGCGCGCAGCCTTCGAACTTCTCGATGGCGTCTTTGAGTTCATCAAGACTGGTGGCGGCTGCGGCCGCATCACGGGCCGACTGACGGGCTTCGTGCGGTGTATCTGAAAGCAGGAAACCGCCATCAGCGCCTTGTGGCACCGGAGCCGGACCACCAGCGCCAAGCGCAGATGGTCGCGCCACAGACGTCGCCCCGGGACGGGCTGCCGATTGCGGTTGCGGGGCGAATCCGGGCCGGTTCGCAGCATTCCGGCTCAGGCTTTCAGAAGCCTTGAAACGGTCGAGTGGCTCGTCTGCAATTGCTTCGTCCACACCCATTTCATATTGCCAGACCAATGCCTGAAACGGATCGAGATTATTTACATCAAAATCTGTAATTGGATTGCTCATCTACACAAAGGCGGTGTATGTTGCGGCGCACGCGTGATTGGTGCAGCGGATTTTGACCGACTTTAACGATTTTGATCCATATGTACCATATACAAACGCGCGCTAAATAGGTATAGCTATACCGATTAAGCGCCAAATGTGAGAAATCAGGGCTTGGGCGAGACTCTGATCGGTGAATACCGGCCTGCAACCAAACGGACGAAAACAGTTCGAACAAGGTCGCAGCCAAACGAGAGAGGCCATATGGAACGCGAATCCATGGAATTTGACGTGGTTGTCGTAGGCGCCGGTGTATCCGGTCTGTCGGCTGCCATCAAACTGATGCAACTCGCCCAGGAACAGGAAAAAGAAATCACCGTCTGTGTGGTTGAAAAGGGTTCCGAAGTCGGCGCCCACACCCTGTCGGGTGCCGTGATGGAGCCCCGCTCCATGAACGAACTTTTCCCGGACTGGAAAGAACGCGGCGCGCCGCTGAACGTTCCGGCTGGTGAAGACCAGTTCATGATGCTGAGCGAAACCAGTTCCAGAAAACTGCCAACCCCGCCGCAGATGCATAACAAGGGCAATTATATTGTCAGCCTTGGTAATGTGTGCCGCTGGCTTGGCGAACAGGCCGAGGCGCTTGGCGTTGAAGTTTATCCGGGTTTTGCCGCCGCCGAAGTTCTGTTTAACGAAGACGGTTCGGTAAAGGGTATTGCCACAGGCGATATGGGCCTTACGCGTGACGGCACGCCGGGCCCGAACCACGAACCGGGCATGGAACTGCATGCCAAATACACCTTCTTTGCCGAAGGGTGCCGTGGATCGCTTTCCGAGCAGCTGATCAAGAAGTTTGATCTGCGCAAGAATTCCGATCCGCAGACCTATGGCATCGGCATCAAGGAACTTTGGGAAGTTGATCCGGAAGTCCATAAGGAAGGCCTGATCCAGCATACGGTTGGCTGGCCGCTCGACAAAGACACCTATGGCGGATCCTTCCTGTATCACCTTGATAACAATCAGGTTGTTGTCGGCTTTGTCATCGGCCTTGATTACGCGAACCCGCATCTCAGCCCGTTTGACGAGTTCCAGCGGTTCAAGACCCATCCGGCCATTCGCAAGATTTTCGAAAAGGGTCGGCGCATTTCCTATGGTGCGCGCGCGCTCAACGAAGGCGGTTTCCAGTCGATCCCTGATCTTGTTTTCCCGGGTGGTTGCCTGATCGGCTGTTCGGCAGGCTTCATGAACGTGCCGAAAATCAAGGGATCGCACACCGCGATGAAGACCGGGATGCTGGCCGCCGAGGCCGCATTCGAGGCCCTGACCGCAGACGAAGTCCCCGCCCAGATGGACAGCTATCCGTCGCGCATTGAAAACAGCTGGATCTATCCGGAACTGCACAAGGTCCGCAACATCCGCCCGAGCTTTGCCAAATGGGGCTTCTGGGGCGGCATGGCTTATAGTGCGGTTGATACATATCTGTTTGGCGGCAAGGCTCCCTGGACCTTCAAGAACCATGCAGACCATTCCTGCCTGAAACCGGCAGCCGAGATGCCCAAGATCGACTATCCGAAACCCGATGGCAAAATCAGCTTTGATAAATTGTCGTCGGTCTTCCTGTCGAACACCAACCATGGCGAAGACCAGCCTGTTCACCTGACGCTCAAGGATGACAGTGTTCCGGTCAACACCAATCTTGCCATTTATGACGGCCCCGAAGCACGGTTCTGCCCGGCAGGCGTTTACGAATTTGTCGAAGATGAAGACAAGGGCGGCAAACGTTTGCAGATCAATGCCCAGAACTGCGTGCATTGCAAAACCTGCGACATCAAGGACCCGACCCAGAATATCGTCTGGGTGGTGCCCGAAGGTGGCGGCGGCCCGAATTACCCGAATATGTAAGCCTTCTGGCTTTCGTCATACAAAAGACCCGCTATCTGGCGGGTCTTTTTGTTTGGTCTGATGATTGTATTTCCCGACCAACCCGTGGCTTTGCCAGAAGGTTCGCACAACCACCAACCTGAAATCCGTGACGGTTTTGAACCGGCATGCCGAGATATAGCGTATTGTCTTGCGATTGCATGTCGTCGCGTGTTGCAAATGCTTTGCCTTATAATTGCCGACTGAGTAGGCTAAACCCGAAATTCAACATGGTGTTGCTCGGCACGCGACAATACCGAACCCGAATTGCGGACGCAGGACAAGCCTTTGAAACGTCAACTGTTACAAATCATCATCCCGATGACGGCACTTGCTCTTTCAGCCTGTGGCTCCATGCCACAGCGCGACGAGCAGGTAGAATTCCAGTATCCGCAATCAGACGGCTTTTCGGGGAACTTCCTTGCAGGTAAAGCAGCCCAGCTTGAAAGCCAGTCCGGCTATGCGGCACAGTATCTTTTGCGCGCCCATGAGCTGGAACCCGGTAATAACGAATTGCGCCGCCGTGCCTTTCTGGCGCTGATCAGTGATGGTCGTATTTCCGATGCCAGTGACATCGCCAAACAGCTTCAAGGAGAAAATCCGGAAGACCTGTTTGCAGCCCTGACGGTCATGGACACCGCGATCCGTGAAGACCGCTATCAGGATGCAATCAATGTCGTATCGGAACTGCCCCAGCGCGGCGTCAATGCCCTGATCGCCCCCCTGGCAAAGGCCTGGCTATATGCCGGTCTGAACGAACCATCCAGGGCCTTGTCGTCACTGGATGAAATGCAGGGGAATGGCGCGCTTAATCCGCTTTCGGAATATCATCGTGGCCTGATTCTGGCCTATTTCGATGATCTTAACGGTGCCGAACGCGCCCTTGCCAGCGCCTATGGCGATCCGGCGGATGCGCCGCTGCGCGCGGCCGAGGCCCTTGGCGCTGTGTATGAGCGCAAAGGCCAGTCACAAAAAGCAGCCCTGCTGTATCAAAGCTATATGGATCGCCACCCGCAGTCACTAGCCATGCCCTTCCATCTGGAACGGCTTGAACGCGGCGAGCCGCCACTGGCAACGATCCTGACACCAACCACCGGTCTGGCAGAGGCCTATCTTGATATCGCGACCCTGCTTAGTCAGGAAAATGCTGTTGATCCGGCCCTGTTGATGGCGCGTTATTCCCTGTCGCTGCGCCCCTATGACGATATCACCCGTCTTCTGGTCGGTGAGGTCATGGAAATCCAGGAACGCTATGACGCGGCGATCACGGTTTACAGCGCGATTCCGCAAACATCCCCGCACAGCTGGAATGCCCGCCTTCGCACCGCATCCAGTCTTGAGCAGATCGGGCAGGCTGACAAAGCCATCGATATTCTCGAAAACATGGTCAATGAACGCAAGGACCGTCCCGATGCCCTGATCCAGCTTGGTGATATCCTGCGTATTCAGGGCGATTATGCCAAAGCCGCAAACGCCTATGACAAGGCGATTGAGCGCCTTGGTGGTGACAGTCTGGTCGGATGGCGGTTGCTGTATCGTCGCGGTATCGCCCATGAGCGTGCCGGTGACTGGAAAAAGGCAGAAACGGACTTCCTGCTTGCGCTCGAAATCGAGCCGGAACAACCCTATGTCCTGAACTATCTTGGATATAGCTGGGTTGATATGGGCAAGAATTTCGAACAGGCCGAAGACATGCTGAAACGCGCGGTCGAATTGCAGCCTGATGACGGCTATATCGTCGACAGTCTTGGCTGGGTTTACTACAAGCTCGGCCGGTTTGATGACGCGGTCGAGCAGCTTGAAAAGGCTGTGGAACTCAAACCCGATGATCCGACCATCAATGATCACCTTGGCGATGCCTATTGGCAGATCGGGCGGTATCACGAAGCCCGGTTCCAGTGGCACCGTGCCCTTTCATTCAATCCGACAGAAGAATTGCGGACCACAGTCGAAAACAAGATCAAGGGTCAGGTACCGGCCGTCGCCCCGGTCGTCGTGAACTGACCAGTTAGTTCGGGAAGAAACATCCATGTCTGCGACCTATAGCGAACAGGCACCGGCCAAAATCAATCTGTTTTTGCATATCACCGGCAAGCGTGATGACGGTTATCATCTGCTTGAAAGTCTTGTCTGCTTTACCGCTGTCGGTGACGTTCTAAGCGGCGAATGCCGCGATGATGGTGCGATCAATCTGACGATCACCGGTCCGATGTCGGCAAGCCTTGCGCTTGAAGAGACCAAAAACAATCTGGTTGTCCGGGCCGCACGGCTGCTTCAGGAAGAAAGCGGCACCAGACTTGGTGCTGATCTTGTCCTTGATAAGCGCCTGCCTGTTGCGTCGGGCATTGGCGGCGGGTCTGCGGATGCGGCCAGTGCATTGCGCCTTCTTTGCGATATGTGGCAACTCGACCTTGATCAGAATACTCTTTCACGGATTGCGCTCAGTCTCGGTGCGGATGTGCCGGTATGCCTGCATGGCAGGACCTGTCTGATGTCGGGTATTGGCGAAGAACTGACCGACCTTCCCGAACTTCCGCCCGTTGCCATGTTGCTGATCAATCCCGGCAAGGCGGTTTCGACCCCGGCAATTTTCAAGGCACGCGAAGACGAAGCCTTCTCTGTCTCGGGGCTTTGGGATGTGCAACGTGAATTTGCCAGTGGGGCCGCCCTTGCTGATGCCTTGTCGGAATGCGGTAATGACCTGACGCTTGCTGCCACCAGCATCCTTCCCGAGATTTGCGACGTGCTGAATGCGCTGGCCCGTGAAGAAGGCTGTCTGCTTGCCCGGATGTCGGGAAGCGGGGCCACCTGTTTTGGTATTTATGACACCAGCGATCAGGCAGAAAAGGCCGCAATTGCCATCGCTGCCCAGCACCCGGACTGGTGGATTTCACCAACGGAAATCATCAGTCAGCAAGCCAGAGTTCTGTCAAATATCGGCGCGTCATTCCCCGACTAGGACCGTGATAAAAAAACCTTCAAATAGAGGGTTGCACTCTTGTCACGGGGGCGCTATTTTCCGCGCCACGCATGCTGATGGGGCGTGGCCAAGTGGTAAGGCATCGGTTTTTGGTATCGTGTACCGTAGGTTCGAATCCTACCGCCCCAGCCAAGACAAACCGCTTTGAGGTTTTCCTCAAAGCGGTTTTCTTTTTGCCCAAAGATATCCGGCCTTCAACCGGGCCTCGTTTCGTTCCCCTGAACTTCTCGAATTGCGCGTGACAACCCCCATATTCACAATGTAGCGTTCATCTGTCTGGTAAAGACCATTACCCTGCCAAAGTAAACAGAACAGGGAACGTAAGTTTTTTAGGGGAAGCGAATGACACCCGGGGACACAGAAAATCGCGACAGCCCACATCCCTTGCTGCGACCGCGCGATGTTGTCATCCCCTTTCGCAAACGCATCCTGATTGCGACCGGGTTAATCCTGAGCCTGATTTTTGCTGATGGCGTTGTCGATTACATGATTGAACATGCCCGTCAGGAAACCACCCTTCAGATCAATATGAGCGGCCGCCAGCGCATGCTGAGCCAGCGTATCAACGGCTTTAGCCAGATGCTTGCACAAGGCACTCAGACCACAGCAGCCGAAAGTAACGAAATACGCCTTGCACTAAAAGACGCGATTGACCTTATGGAAAGCTCCCATCGCGCACTTGTCGATGGCGACCAGCAGCTTGCGCTTCCCCCGTCAGAAGGCGTCATTCGCCGCTATTATCTTGAAGGCAAACCGTCACTTGATAGTGAAGTAAGATCGTTTCTTGAAGCTGCAAAACGTGTTTTGAACAGCACCGACCCCGGACAAAGCCGTGTTGTGGCCATTGATGCCGAATATATTCACCGGACTGCTTTCAAACCGTTGTTGGAGATGCTTGACCGCACGGTTACGCTTTATCAACGCGATGCCGAACGCCAACTTATGATCAGCACGCAAGTATCTCTTGTGACGCGCGGGGCGTTGATCCTGTGTATTCTCGGGGTGATCTTTGGTGTTGTCTGGCCGATGATCGCGATCATTCGCACCAACCTTCAGCAATTTGCAACCGAACGGAACCGGGCCAATGCCGCCAGTCAGGCAAAGTCGGAATTTCTGGCCACTGTCAGCCACGAAATAAGAACCCCGATGAACAGCATTCTTGGTCTGTCAGGTCTGCTGGCCAGAGGCGATATGGCGGCAAACCTGCAACGCTATGCTGTGCTGATCAATGAATCAGCCAAGACCCTTATGGCCATCGTCAACGACGTCCTTGATCTTAGCAAGATTGAAGCCGGTAAACTCGAGATCGAGCATATCGTCTTTTCACCACAGGATGTTGTGCGCAACACGGTTGGCAGTTTCAGCAGTATCGCCTCGGACAAGGAGCTTGATCTGCGCACCATCATTGCCGACGACACACCGGACTTTGTCGAAGGTGATCCCACCCGATTGCGCCAGATTCTGGCGAACTTTCTTTCCAATGCCCTGAAATTTACCGAGACAGGGAATGTTACGGTCAATCTTTACCGCAGCGACAGGCTTTCCGAACATTGGGCAGATGTCGTTGTTCTAAGGCTTGAAGTTACGGATACCGGTATCGGCTTTGGCGACGAAACACGGAAAAATCTGTTTGAGGCCTTTAATCAGGCCGACCAGTCAACAACACGCAAATATGGCGGCACTGGTCTTGGACTTGCCATTGCCAAACGTTTGACCGAGGCAATGGGCGGCAAGATTGATGCCTCCGCGGTCCCCGGCAAAGGTGCAAAATTTTGGGTCGACGTTCCGTTCACACCAGTACATCCGGCCCTGAACGAGCAGAACCGACTTGTTGCTGAACATTATTCGCCAGAACTTCCGACCCTGGAAAATAGTGACGTGCCGCTTGATAATTTCATCAAGGTGCTCGTCGTTGATGACAAGGAACTCAATCGTATCGTCATAGGGGCCTTTCTTGACAAAGGTCCCTATGAGATCAGCTATGCCTGTGATGGCCGCGAAGCTGTCGAGAAGGCCGTGGAAAACCGCTATGACCTGATCCTGATGGATGCGCAAATGCCGGTGATGGATGGCACAGAGGCCCTTCATGCCATCCGAAGGACGCCGGGACCATCGCGCAATGCAAAGATCATTGTCGTTACCGCAGACGCCCTTGAACAAGCCGAAAGCCGTTACCTTGCGATCGGGTTTGACGGATATCTGTCCAAACCACTGACACCGGAAACACTCGCACGGGTTCTGCGAGCTGTCATGTGATCAGTATCCGTATCGCCAGCCGTCAGTCCCCGCCGAAGCAGGCGACCGTATAATACTAGCCTGCCTGTTTGGATTCATACATTGCAACACCGGCGCGTGCGATCAGGGTGTCGACCGTATCCCCCGGCTCGGCAATCCCCAGACCAACGCTCAGGCTCAGGTGAAGTTCATCATCGCCTGCCCGGAAATCAGATTCACGGACACGATCCGTCAGGCGTTGCAAATATTTAATAGCCCCGGCGGCACCGGTTTCGGGCATCAGGATCAGAAATTCCTCGTTGCCCCACCGTGCGATCACGTCGGTGTCACGCATAAGTTCCGAAGATACCCTGGCAAACAGTTTCAGGGCGTTGTCGCCCGCATCATGACCATAATCGTCATTGAGTTTCTTGAAATTATCGTAATCAAGCAAACCAACAACCAGCTGCTTGTCATAGCGTTTGGTACGCCCCAGTTCGGCTTTCAGGCAATCTTGCATATAACGCCGGTTATAAAGACCGGTCAGCGGATCGCGCGTCGACAGACGTTCGACCTCCTTGCGCGCAGCGTCGAGTGCGTGCTGATCGGCACGGCGTGCAATCGCCTGCCCCAGCAACAAAGCAAATAGCCGAACCAATTCGATATCAGGCGCTGTAAAGACAGGGACCGGTCGCGGACCCGAGAAACTCAGCGTTCCATAGTATTTGCCATCCACCGGAACCGGCGCTCCAAGATAGGCTTCAAGCCGGAAATTCTGATAACTGGAATGGGTTTTGACATCGCTTTGGCCAACATGGTTGAAGCCGCACACATCGCCGGCCTGAATGACATGGGCGCTATAGGTGTTGGCGAGTTCAAAACTCATGCCCGGTGTCAGGGCATTTTCAGGATGCACGGCCTGCTGGATTTCATACTGATCCTCAACGATCTTGCTGAACACCCCGATCGGCAGACCAAAATGTTCCGTTCCCAGCTTCAGGATCGCATCGACGCGCTGCTCGAAATTCAGGTTCTGCGACGTGATGATCTGGTGCAGCCGGTTCAATGTCTGGTTCGCAGCCAAGCCAACGGAATTTGCGCCACTATTTTGTTCTGTCGTCATTATTTCACCAACCGTTGCACCATTGATACCCAAAGCCGCCTGCCCCTGTGGCACGCATCAGAAACACAGCTTTATGCCAGCCAGCTTAACGAACAATTACCGGCCTTAACCTATTAAGATTAGACCGATACCATACGTATGCATAAGCCTTTCATTGATACGATCCGTTTTATTGGCGCATCGCTTCTTTCAGAGCGGTGACACGCGCAGGATCGACACATATTCGTCCATCTTCACCGCCGTCCGCCTTGCAGGAGGCATGCAGTTCGATGGCCCCGGTTATGCGCAAGATCTCGCCCGCATTGGCCGCCGAAACCCCGGCACCGGGCAGGATCTTGATCCGGCCATTGGCCTGGTTTTGCAGTTTTGCGATCTGATCACGCCCGGACAGTGCATCGGATGCGCCTCCGCTGGTCAGGATGCGGTCAAAGCCCAGCACAACCGCCTGTTCAAGCGCGCGGGACTGATCGGCAACCACGTCAAAGGCGCGGTGCAGGGTTGTCTGCAGACCATCACATTCAGCAATCAGGTCCCGCAAAACAGCAAAATCAAGATTGCCATCCTTGTCGCAGGCGCCAAACACCACACCGGCCGCACCATGATCGCGCGCCAGCGCGATCTCGTGCTTCATGAGGGTACATTCAGAAGCGTCATAACAAAAGTCACCCGGCCGTGGACGGATCATCACCATACATGGCGCATCAAGTTCGGAAATGCGCGCCAAGGCCCCGGGGGTTGGCGTCAATCCACCAAGTGCCAGTGCCGAACAATATTCAATCCGGTCTGCGCCGGCTTCGATTGCACGCACCGCATCCCCGAGACTTTCGACACAGACTTCAAGCAGAAGATCATTCCCGGTCATCAGCGCGGTATCCCGATTGGTCGCGACCCTTTATCCGATCCCGCGCCTTTCGCATCAAGATGCAGCATTGCCGCCCCCCGAAGCCCACCATCGCTGGCAAAGGCACCGGGAATGATCAGCGGGTTGTCATAGCGTCCCAGAGCACGTTCACGAACCAGCGCATCGATTTGCGCGACAATCCCCTTTTCCGATGCCATGCCGCCGCCAACCGGAATACAGTCGGGATCAATGACATTGACCATCAGGGCAAGCTCGCGGGCGACCAGTTCACAGTAAATCTCGACCGCGCGTGTGGCCTGGACATCTGCGGCCCGCCAGGCATCAGTGATTTCAAAGCTGCTGATCGGGTTTCCGCTGATCTGGGTGTGAATATGTTCAAGGCCACGCGCTCCGCCCCAGGCATCAAGGCACCCGGTTTGACCACAGCCACAGGGAACCGGTGCCAGACCATTACGGATCAGCGTACCGGTTACATCATTCCCATGCCCCCATTCGCCGCGAATGCCACTACCACCGCCAATGAAGCGGCCATCAACAACAATGCCGCCCCCCACGCCGGTACCAAGAATGATCGCGAAAACGGTTCGGGCATTTTTGGCGACACCGCTGATCGCCTCGGCCAGGGCAAAGCAATCAGCGTCATTTTCCACCAGCACATTGCGGCCAAGGATGGATGACAGTTCGGATGCCAGGGACCAGCCCTTGATCGCCGGGATGTTGGCTGAAATCACCGCTCCGCTTTGCGGATCCAGACCACCGGCAAAACTGATCCCGATATCGGGACGCGCACCGAATTCCTGATCCGCCTCGCCGATCACATCCCGGATGGTTGCAACAAACGCATCCAGATTGTCCCTGGGCGTTGGTGTCTTGCTGTGAAGCAGGACTTCACCAGCGTCACTGAACACCCCGAATTCAATCTTTGAACCGCCAATATCAAAGGCATATTGCATGGGCTTATCCCTTTCTGCCGACAAATATGGGGATACACCACAAGCTTTAACGCAGCAAAAAGAAACGGCACCTGCCCCAAGGAACAAGTGCCGTCTTTTATCTGACCGGTTCTGGCAATCAACCGCGCAGGCGGGCTGCCAGTTCGTCATATTCAGGCATCTTGTCGACCGGGCCAAGCGCCGTGATGGTCGGTTTACCATCCAGAAGCGCCTTGCCGGAACGACGCACGCTTTCAAGATCAACTCCGTCAATCCTGGCGACGATCTCTTCCATGCTCTGCGGACGACCGAAAATCTGGATTTGACGGGCAAGGGTTTCACAGCGACCGGAATTGCTTTCCATCGCCATCACCACCGATGCCTTGAGCTGTGCACGCGCGCGCGTGACTTCTTCTTCGGTCAGGTCATCGGTCGCACGGACCAGTTCGTCGCACATGACCGGCATCAGTTCGCCAATGTCATTGGCCCCGGTCCCGGCATAGATCGAAAACAGGCCACCATCGACATAATGCGACGAGAAGCTATAGACCGAATAAACCAGACCACGCTTTTCACGGATTTCCTGGAACAGACGCGATGACATGCCACCCCCCAGAAGGGTGTTGAAGACCTGCAGGTCATAGAAGCTGTCATCGGTATAGGACACGGTCGGAAGACCGAAAATCACATGAACCTGTTCAAGTTTGCGATTTTCAATCCGGTTACCGCCTTCGTATTTGAGCGGCTCCATCTCGTGATCTTCATGTGCAGGCAGGCTGTCGAATTTTTCGGCAACCATGTCGACAACGCGCTGGTGTTCGACCTTGCCAGATGCCGAAAACACCATGCGTTTCGGGCTGTAGCGGCGCGACATATAGTCAAACAGATGATCACGCGTCAGCGACGATACATTTTCCGGACTGCCAAGGATTGAACGGCCCAGAGCCTGATTTGGCAGGGCAGTTTCCTGAAAATAGTCAAAAATGATGTCGTCGGGCGTGTCATTGGCCTGCCCGATTTCCTGCAGGATGACCTGGCGTTCGCGTTCAAGCTCTTTGGCATCAAGCGTTGAATGCTGCAGAATGTCGGCAATCACATCGATCGCCAATTCCTGATCTTCGTGCAGGACCTTGCAGTAATAGGCCGTGTTTTCACGCGATGTATAAGCATTCATCTGCCCGCCAACGGCTTCGATCTCCTCGGAGATCTGAAGCGCGGAACGACGGCGCGTGCCCTTGAAGGCCATATGTTCAAGCATATGGGAAATGCCGTTGATGTCTGGCGTTTCGTTACGCGCGCCAACATCAACCCAGGTACCAAGGGCCACCGACTGCACATGGTCAAGGCGGTCGGTTGCGACAATCATCCCATTGTCAAGCTGGGTAAGCTCGACTGTCATATAGCATTACTCCTGTTTTTCACATCACGCCCAATCATATCCGATTTTCAGGCCGCACGCCGGTTTTTACGGACATGCGCCATCAATGCGTCAACATCATTGGCCATGGGTTCGACCTTTTCAGGTCGGTCATATAGATCAGAGAGACGCGGGGGCAAGTCCGGATAAATGCCGGATGCCTGTTTGACCGCATCGGGGAACTTTGCCGGATGTGCTGTGGCCAGTGCCACCATCGGCACCGATTTGTCCCGATTGCATGCGCGGCCCGAAACGATGCCGATCACGGAATGCGGATCGACCAGCTCGCCACTTGTTTCAAGGATATCCTTGATCGCGGCCTTGGTCGCGTCGTCATCAAGACGATAACCATCGAAATGTTCGCGTGCGCGGGCAAACTGCCCCTGCGACATTTCCATAACACCGGTTTCACGGAATTTGGTCAGCATCTCGGCAATGGCCAGACCATCACGATCATAAAGATCAAACATCAGACGCTCGAAGTTCGAGCTGACCTGAATGTCCATGGACGGGCTGAGCGACGGCGCCACACCTTCCATCTTCATCACACCGCTTTCAAAGAAGCGTGCAAGGATGTCATTGCGGTTTGCACCCACCACGAACTGCTTGATCGGAAGGCCCATCTGCATCGCTGCATACCCGGCATAGACATTGCCAAAGTTGCCCGACGGTACAGAGAAGGAAATCTCGCGTTCCGGGGAACCGAGCTGCACACCGGCCCAGAAATAATAGGCGATCTGGCACATGATACGCGCCCAGTTGATCGAGTTGACCGCAGACAGGCCAATCTCGTCACGGAAGGCATGATCATTGAACAGGGCCTTGACCAGATCCTGACAATCATCAAACGATCCTTCGACCGCAATGTTATGAACGTTGTCAGACAGGATCGTCGTCATCTGGCGACGCTGAACTTCTGAAACGCGGCCTTTCGGATGCAGGATGAAGATATCGATATTTTCACGATCCCGGCAGGCTTCAATCGCAGCCGATCCGGTATCGCCGGAGGTTGCACCAACAATCGTGATCCGTTCGCCGCGCTTGGCCAGAACATGGTCAAACAGACGACCAACAACCTGAAGCGCATAATCCTTGAAAGCAAGTGTGGGGCCATGGAACAGCTCCATCACCCAGTCATTGGCACCAAGCTGTTTGAGCGGTGCGACTGCGTCGTGATCAAAGCCGTTATAGGTATCTTCGAGAATGGCCTTAAGGGCATCGTCATCAACAGTGCCTGCCACAAACGGCTGGATCACTTTGAAAGCGACTTCTGCATATGTCAGAGTTCGCAGCGCACGAATGTCATCCTTGGAAAAAGCAGGCCAGGTTTCGGGGACATAAAGACCACCATCACGGGCCAGACCGGCAAGAAGAACATCATCGAACTGCAAAATGGGGGCGCTTCCCCGCGTGCTGACATAGCGCACTAGACCTGCTCCTGCATAAGGCGAAAACCAGTTCCGTGTGTCCGGACGCAAGTCGCGCCAAAACACACTCCAACGCCTGAGTTAGTGAGGGGTTAGGCAAATATAGTCAAGGGACAATCAAGCAGAGCTGGGCTGTGGTCGGCATTATCCCGCAAGCCTCTTGCAAACTGCGGATAATTCGCACGTCTCAATCAAGCGGAATGCCATGTTCCTTAAGCTTGGCCTCGGCAACCGCGGCACGGCGAACCACAGTCCGGTAGTTCCCAAGCAGGATTCGCAAGATCGCCTTGATAAAGCGATCCGAGCCCGCCATTTTTTTCTCAAAGGTCTGGCGGTTGATCGCGATCAGCACAGTACGTTCGGTCGCACGTGCAGATGCCATGCGGGGTTTGTTATCAACAAGAGCAAGTTCGCCAAACAAGCCACCGGCTTCAATGGTCCCCAGAATGACTTCTTCTTCACCATTCAGGGTTTTGAAAACCTCGACTTTGCCTTCTTGGACAACATAGGCCGAGTTTCCCGGCTTCCCTTCCCGGAAAATAACCTGATCTGTGGCAAAGACCTGGCGGTCCATGACCTTCTTGTTGCCGTCGGTTATTCCCATGTGACTGTCATACCCATGAAGTCTATAAAGGGTAAACTATCGGATAACCGCTTATCATCATTCGGAAATCCGTAGTTACCGATGCTAGCATATTACCACATGCATTCAATCGAATTTAGATTCCGTACCGGTTGTGCATATGGGTTTTGAAAGCATCAACACCAAGAATGCTTCCCGTCGCATCCTTAAGAATTTCATCGGTTGAACGGCTTGAAGCCTGACTGTGGATATTCTGTGCAAGCCAGCTCATCAGCGGTTCGAATTCACCACGCGACAATGCATCGGGAATAGCCGGGTTTGCATCCCGTGCCGCAGCAAAGATCTGGGCCGCGGCCATAGCGCCCAGCGTATAGGTCGGGAAATAGCCCCAGGCCCCGGATGGCCAATGGATATCCTGCAGGCATCCGTCACGATCATCCGTCGGCGTGATCCCCAGAAGCTTCTGCATCATTTCGTTCCAGACACCCGGAAGATCGGCAAGTTTCATATCGCCTTCGATCAGGGCACGCTCAAGCCGATAGCGCATGATGACATGTGCCGGATAGGTGACCTCGTCGGCATCAACACGAATCAGGCCGGGCTCAACCCGGGTATAGAGACGGTGCAGGTTTGAGGCACTCCATGCCGCATCATCGCCACCAAATGCCTTTTTGAAAACCGGCCCCGCATAGGTCAGGAACTCTTCGGACCGGCAGGCCTGCATTTCAACCAGAAGCGACTGGCTTTCATGCATGGTCATGCCGCGTGCCTTGCCGACCGGCTGGTTGCGCCAGTCCCTGGGCAAGCCTCGCTCATACATCGCGTGACCGGTTTCGTGCAGAACGCCCATGATGGCCGAGGTAAAATCATTTTCGTCATAGCGGGTGGTGATGCGTACATCATCGGGAATACCACCGCAGAACGGATGATGCGAAATATCCAGACGCCCATGGTTAAAATCAAACCCGACTGCTTTCATCAGATCAAGGCCAACCGCGTTCTGGGTTTCAATCGGGAACGGACCGACCGGCAGAACCGGCTTGGCTTCGGCTTTTTGTCGTTCGATTACTTCGGATGTGAAATCGGGCAGGAATGCTTCAAGCTCGGCAAACAGACTGTCAATCCGGTCCGACCGCATCATCGGATCATACTGATCAAGCAACGCGTCATAGACCGACGTGCCCAGCGCATCCGCCTTTGCCTTGCCTGCCTCAATCGACAGATCAAGCACTTCCTGCAATTTCGGCAGAAGCCCCTTGAAATCATTGTCTGCACGCGCCTTACGCCATGCAACTTCGCAGCGGGTTTCCGCGCGCGACATCTTTTCGACCAGATCGGACGGAACGGCGGTGCCATGCACCCAGTTGCGTTTCATCTCGCCAAGGTTGGCTTTCTGCCAGGCATCAAGACTTTCGTCTTCGGCAGCAGCAATCAGGTCGCCCATTTCCGGCGCATTCATCAGCTCGTTTTCAAGAACACTCAGGGTCGCCAGCTGTTCTGACCGGGCCTCTGCGCCACCTTCAGGCATGATTGCCGCCATATCCCAATGCAGCATCTGACCGGCATCAGAGAGAACACCCATGCGATGGAAACGGGCTTCGAGCTTTTTATATGCTTCGGTCATCGGAACTCCTTGGCGCTGCCGCAAACCGGTCAGCGCTCATTTTTCTTCTTTTGGGGTATGATCTCGTCCAACAGGGACGGCAAACAGGAAACTGGCTAATCGGGCAACCTGCCCGGCATTGCACCGTCAGGCAGCCTGACCATTGTGATCCTGATCATCTTTGTCTTCGGCAGGACGGCGATGATAAACAACAAAGATCACAATCAGGGACAGCGCCAGACTGTACCAGGTAATTGCATATTCCAGATGGTTGTTTGGCAACTCGACCTTGGCCTGGCCACCGATCGGCAATCCGCCAGCGACGGGCGTATCATCAAGTTCCAGATAATAAGGGCTGGCAAGCTCCGCACCGCTATCTTCGGCCATGTGATCGACATCGACATAAAACCACTGATTGGTAAGCGCATCATTTTCCGGCTGCGCCCAGTGTTTTGTCTTTGGCAGGCGCAAAACCCCCGTCACATGGACTTTCCCCTCAACAAGGCTTTCAGGGCGTGTTTCCGGGTCACGGTTTTCTGTCGGCACCCATCCGCGATTAACCAGAATGATGCGACCATCTTCCTGTTCAAGCGGGGTGATCAACTGGAACCCGACATTGCCGCGCCGGGTGCGTGCCATCAGGTATTTTTCCTGATCGTTCAGGTAACGCCCGTCGGCATAGGCTGCGCGAAACGCCAGTGACGGGTCAACGACCGTATCGGTCGGAACCGGGATCGGTGACATCAATGCCTGTGCCTGACGTTGCTCAATCAGGCCCTGTTTCCAGAATAGCCTGTCAAGCTGCCAGGAACCGAGCCCCACCAAAATAACCAGAGACAAGCCGACGCAGATTTTCATCGCCGGACTAGGGCGCGTAGTAAGTAAAGGCATTAACTGAAATCAGTCCTGTTGAGATGTCGATCTATGGCGATATTGCAGCGCCACCATGAGACCTTTTAACGGTCTAAGCAACACCATTGTCACACCGATAATTACCGGCCCCCACACCACCGCATGCAACCATAATGGCGGCATGTATTTCATCTCAACCCAAAGCGCCAAGGGAACAACCAGAAATCCGAGAATGAAGATGATAAACACAGCCGGGCCGTCACCGGCATCATGCCCGCGCAAATCCAGCCCGCAGACATCGCACTTTTCACGAACGGTCAGATAGCCCTGAAACAGCTTTCCCCCACCGCAGCGGGGGCATTTGCATGCCAGCCCGGTACGTATGGGGGAAATGTTCGGATAATAATCATCCATGATCTTGGACCCGGCCAACCGGGTCAGAGCGGCTTATTCGCCGCCCCAGATGTAAACGGCGAAGAACAGGAACAGCCAGACAACGTCAACGAAGTGCCAGTACCAAGCTGCAGCTTCCAGACCGAAATGATGATCGGGTTTAAAGCCGTCCTTCGTCGCGCGTACAAGGCAGACCGCAAGGAACACCGTTCCGACAAATACGTGGAAGCCGTGGAAACCGGTCGCCATGTAGAAGGTCGAAGAATAGATGTTATCAGCAAAGCCGAATGCCGCGTGGCTATATTCATAAGCCTGCAAGCCCAGGAAGATCACGCCAAGCGCCACGGTCAGCGCCAGCCCCTGAACCAGATCCTTTTTCTTGCCTTCGATGCAACCATGATGCGCCCAGGTCAGGGTGCAGCCCGACAGCAGCAGGATCAGGGTGTTCAGGAACGGCAAATCCCACGGGTCAAGAACCTCGACCCCTGCAGGCGGCCATTCGGTGACGCCGGGGCTGAAGATCACAAATGCGTTGTGGAAGAACGCCCAGAAGAAAGCCACAAAGAACATTACTTCGGATGCGATAAACAGCGACATGCCATAACGCAGGCCGATCTGAACGACCTTGTTGTGGTAAATCTTTGACTCGCTGATTACGTTGCTCCACCAACGGAACATCACAAACAGGATGCCAGCAATCCCGATCGCCGCCAGCCAGAAATCAGCCGGTGCCCGATCCGAATGCATGAACATGACCATGCCACCAGTAAACAGACCTGCCGATGCTGCCGCGACAAGCGGCCACGGGCTTGGGTCTACCAGGTGGAACGGATGTTTCTGAGCATGATCACTCATTCCTTGCCCCCCTCAATCCTTACAAAAGAAATTCAAGTTCGCTTTGTTAAACCGAGGCCACAGTCCGCAAATCTGCATTCTGTCAGCCTCCCTGATTATTTTCCCTGCCTGCTGCCTCGACCGACACATCGGCCTTGAAGAAGGTATAGGACAGGGTAATTGTCTTCACGTCCTGGGTATTGATGTCTTCTGCAATGGCAGGATCAACATAGAAACTGACCGGCATATCGACGCGCTGTCCCGGTTCAAGGGTTTGCTCGTCAAAACAGAAACATGCTATCTTGCTGAAATACTGCCCTGCCTTCAATGGTGTCACGTTGTATGTCGCCTGTCCGGTGATCGGGGTAAGCGCCATGTTTTCTGCCATGTAATAAGCCAGATTGTCCTCGCCCAAGCGAACGGTGATCTCGCGCTGTTCCGGTTTAAACTGCCAGTTCAGACCCGAATTGACGTCCGCATTGAACCGGATCTTGATGGTTTTTTCCGACACTTCGACCGGAGCTTCGGTTGCGACCTGAGTCGTACCGCCAAACCCGGTGACCTGACAAAACAGCTTGTAAAGCGGGACCGACGCATAGGACAGGCCAACCATCGCACCAACAACAAACACACAACTGAACAAGACCCGCTTGTTCTTTGCCTTTGTTTTATCGAGTTGCGTCTGATCAGCCATCTTGCCCGAGTTCCTAGCTCATCTTCAAAATTGTGATCGCAAAGAACAGAACCGCCAGGCCACCAAGAATGGCCAGAAATACGAGGTTCTTCTTTTTGCGTTTGGCAAGAAACGCTTCAAGCTCGGCCTTGTTGTGCTGTGCCTGTTCGCTCATGCCATAAATCCAACCAACCAAACATCCGCAACCATCGCCCCGAACAGGACAAACAGATACAGGATGGAATACCCAAACATCTTATGCGGCGCGCGTTCTTCGGCATTGCGCAGCACGCGGATCGCATGGCGCAGAAACAGAAGCCCGGTCAGCCCCGCCGTCACGCCATAAAAAACACCCAGCAGCCCGGTCGCCACCGGCACAAAGGTAACCGGCACAAGCAGAATTGTATAAATCAGCATCTGCTTTTTGGTTGCCGCTTCGCCAGCCACAACCGGCATCATCGGAACCCCGACCTTTGCGTAGTCACCACAACGGAAAAGGGCCAGGGCCCAGAAATGCGGTGGTGTCCACATAAAGATAATCATAAACAACGCGATCGAATTCAGATCGACCCCGCCGGTCACCGACGCCCAGCCGATCATCGGGGGAAATGCCCCGGCGGCACCGCCAATGACGATATTCTGTGGCGTACTGCGCTTGAGCCACATGGTGTAAACGAAAACGTAGAACGCAATCGACACCGCAAGCAAAACCGCAGCAGCAATATTGATGGCAACCGCCATAACGGTTACCGAAACGACCGAAAGCGCAATGCCAAGAGACAGGGCTTCGTCCGCCGGTACGCGCCCTGCCGGAATCGGCCGGTTCTGGGTGCGTTTCATGTGGATGTCGATATCCCGGTCATACCACATGTTAATCGAAGCAGCCGCGCCACTGGCGACAGCAATACAGGCAATTGCGACGAGTCCCAAAAATGGATGGATCGAACCCGGGGCAATCAACAGACCAACAGCACCGGTAAAAACAACAAGGGTCATCACACCGGGCTTGAGCAACGCGATATAGTCGCGCACCTCGGAAATCGGCAGCGATGCTGCACTTTCAAGAGCAATGGTCTGGTCGGCAACCTGCTTGGTCATGGAACTCTGGTCTTCTCTTCTTGGGGCGGTAGGGTGCCCCCCGCAAGACAAGCTCGCGGGGGGCTTAAACCAGTGTCACTTACTTGATGCGCGGCAGTTCGTCAAAGGTATGGAACGGCGGCGGCGAGCTGACGGTCCATTCCAGTGTATCTGCACCTTCGCCATACGGATTTGCTTCGGCCTTCTTGCCTCGGATGAAGGCATGCGCCACCACACAGAGGAAGAAGATGGTCGATGCAAACGAGATATATGCACCATAAGACGAAACAAGGTTCCAACCGGCAAACGCATCCGGATAGTCGGCATAACGACGCGGCATGCCAGCAAGACCCAGGAAGTGCTGCGGGAAGAAGGTCAGGTTGACGCCGACGAAGAAGGCCCAGAAATGGATCTTCGCACCGAGATCGGAAATCTCGTAACCGGTCATCTTGCTGAACCAGTAATAGAAACCGGCAAAGATCGAGAACACGGCACCAAGCGACAGAACATAGTGGAAGTGAGCCACAACGAAGTAGGTATCGTGAAGCGGCAGATCCATGCCCGAGTTTGCCAGCATAACCCCTGTCACACCGCCCACAGTGAACAGGAAGATAAAGCCGATCGCCCAGAGCATCGGAGCACGCAAGGTGATCGAGCCACCCCACATGGTCGCAATCCACGAGAAGATTTTAACCCCGGTCGGCACCGCAATGACCATCGTCGCTGCCGTGAAATACGCACGGGTGTCAACATCCATACCGACGGTATACATGTGGTGTGCCCACACGATGAAGCCGACAACACCAATCGCAACCATCGCATATGCCATCCCGAGATAGCCAAAGACCGGCTTGCGCGAGAAGGTCGAAATGATGTGGCTGATGATGCCGAAGCCCGGCAGGATCATGATGTACACTTCCGGATGCCCGAAGAACCAGAACAGATGCTGATAAAGGATCGGGTCACCGCCACCGGCCGGATTGAAGAAGTCCGTGCCAAAGTTACGGTCGGTCAGAAGCATGGTAATCGCGCCACCAAGAACCGGCACAGCCAGCAACAGCAGGAAAGCTGTTACCAGCATGGACCATGCAAATAGCGGCATTTTGTGCAGGGTCATGCCCGGGGCACGCATGTTGAAGATGGTGGTGATGAAGTTCACCGCACCAAGGATCGAGCTGGCCCCTGCAAGATGCAGGGCAAAGATCGCAAGGTCTACCGACGCATCAGGATGGCCAAGCACCCCGGAAAGAGGCGGATAAACCGTCCAGCCTGTACCGGCACCACTGCCGACAACGGCAGAAAGCATCAGCAAGATGAAGGCTGGCACGATCAGCCAGAACGAAATGTTGTTCAAACGCGGGAACGCCATATCCGGCGCACCGATCATGATCGGAACGAACCAGTTGCCAAAACCGCCAATCATGGCGGGCATGACAACGAAGAAGACCATGATCATGCCGTGTGCGGTCACAAGCACGTTGAAGAAATGGTGATCTTCAATGATCTGGGTCCCCGGATGAGCCAGTTCCATACGGAACCAGACCGAGAACGCGCCACCGATCAGACCGGCAATCACCGAGAAGACAAGATAAAGAGTCCCGATATCCTTATGGTTGGTCGACAGGAACCAACGGGTAAAGAAGCCGGGGGTATGATCGTGATCATGTGTGTCAGCGTGAGCCATCAGTCTCTCCCTCACTCTGCCGATGCCACTGATACCGAAGACGGCAAGTCAGCAGATGCGAACTGTTCTTGTGCCTTGGCTACCCAGGCTTCGTATTCTTCCATCGTAACAGCCTTGACCGCGATCGGCATATAGGCGTGGTTCACACCACACAGCTCCGAACACTGGCCATAGAATGTTGTACCGGCATACTCGCCTGGAATGCGGGTCCAGGTTTCGTTCAGACGACCAGGTACGGCATCAAGCTTGATGAAGAGCGACGGCATGGCCCAGTTATGGATCACGTCATCGGACGTCATGATCAAACGAATATTGGCATCGACCGGCAGGACAACAGGATTGTCCACATCCAGAAGGCGATTGAGGCCTTCGGCAACAGCGGTTTCTTCGTCGATCATCAGGGAATCAAACGTGAAGTTACCGTTGTCCGGATATTCGTAGGTCCAGTACCACTGCTTGCCGATGATCTTAAGGGTAAGGTCGGCATCCTCGACGCGGTCTGCAAAATACAGCAGACGGAAGGACGGGATCGCGATGACAAGAAGAATAAGGACCGGCACAACCGTCCAGACCACTTCAAGAAGGGTGTGGTGCGTTGTTTTCGACGGTACCGGGTTGCGCTTCGCGCTGAAACGGAAAAGTACGTACAGCAGCAAAGCAAGAACGACCACGGTAATGATCGTCATCAGCCACGTAAGTAGATTAAAGAATTTCTGGCCTTCAACAGCCACAGGCGAAACCGGATCCTGCAGCCCAAGCTGCCAGGGCTCGGGCTGACCAACCGCAGCAAGTGCTGCGCCATCAAACCCGGTGATTACCGCCAATCCCAACAGAAAGATGGGAAATAGCTTCTTGATCGACATGCGAATCTGCCCCCTCGCATTACATCTCAAGGCGATATGCCTCAATCCTCCCCGCCTCCGAAACCACCGATGGCCGAATGAATGATAATCGCCCCCTCTCAAGGACATTATCACGCTTCAACCAAAGATTAACAGCAGATCGGACCGGAGCATTTCCTCTGACATATCTTATTCTTAATAAGCCTGCACCCGAAAGTACATCTGTAAGGCAGGCAAATAGCGTATCTTCGGCACCTGATCCAGAAAAAACCTCGCTGCAATGCACAAAAAATGTATTTGATAACAGTTCAAATTATCGCTTTGGTTTTATTAAAAACGTTCGAAAATACCCACCCTTAGATAGAAAAACAGCCATTCCGGTTAGAGTTTTTTGAAGCCTTCCAGCTTTGCTGCTTTGCAATATAACCGATGAACAACTTTAGAATCTCTTCAACCAATGGATAAAGCCGGACAGGTTTGATGACGGTCTGGTCAGGACATCTTTTCAGGGGCGCATCGCTACGTCACATTGACGTTTCATGTCGGCGTTCTGAAATGCTGCTGATAAAACTGGTAAGCACCTGTTCAAAAACGCGATTCGCAAAAGCTGGCAACAGGCCAGAGATGATCAGCACTTGACGGGAATCTGTGGTCGAGCCCTTGAAATACCAACAGTTTCCTAGCATATCAGTAAGATGAAATTGGTTGGCGATATAAGTTTTGCGGACTATTCTACCCAAACGTATGTATCCAGATCCCTGTACGGGGTATGACACGTCCCAAAGTTTCCCCTGGATGCTGACTGGAAAATAACAGAGGTTCGCAGATGGCACGTCAAGGCAGCAAAAGACTTTTTACCGCCGAGATGCGGCTCCTCAACAAACTTGAAACCATGAGTGACATGGTTTCCTTTCCGGCCGTAGATGCCCCGACCGCTGGTCAGGGAACTGGCGGCGTGGACATTTCGTCTCTTCATACTGCGATCGAAGAGCTCAAGCTTGAGCTTCTTTCTGACATTCGCATCATGATCGAAGAGCAGAAAAAGCAGAATGCCAAGCCGACAGACAGTGAACAGGAAGATGCCCGCAATGAATTGCGTCTTCTGAAAACCGAAATTCGTGCTCTGGCCAACTCAATTCAGGAAACGAAACGCGAAATCGCGGCTCTTTATACCGCCCCTGAAGACAGCAGCGGCACGCGCATCAACATCGTCAAGGGTGAACTTGATTCCGTTGTGGCAGCCACCGAGGATGCAACAGCCAACATCCTTGAAACCGTCGAAAAGATTGACGCGGTTGCGCACAATATCCGCTCGGCTGCACCGGACGAATATACACAAGGACTGGCTGATGACATTGTCGAACTGGTGGTCAAGGTGTTTGAGTCCTGCAACTTCCAGGACCTGACAGGGCAGCGCATCACCAAAGTCGTCAACACGATGAAATATATCGAGGAACGCGTGAATCGCGTGATCGAGATCTGGGGCGATGATGATTTTGGCGATTTCGATCTGCCAGCTGATCCCAAAGGCCTCGACAACCTTGACAAAACGGTCACCAAGGCACCGCAAAACGCCCAGCGCGTCAGTCAGGACGAGGTTGATCAGATCTTCTCGCAGGCAGAAATTGACGCCCTGTTTGATTGATCACGACATCTGTCGCTGAAAATGCAAAAGCCTGCCAGACGGCAGGCTTTTCTTTTGAGAAAACAGTGAGTTCAAAACCGGATCAGGCGTGACCAGCTTCGCCTGACAGCAGTTCCGGTGCGAAACCAAGCTTGGAAAACGCCTGTTCCCATTTGTCTTCGCAATCTACGTCAAACAACAGGTCGGCATCGGCATCAACATGCAGCCAGCCATTGGCAAGAATTTCACTTTCAAGCTGACCACTGCGCCATCCGGCATAGCCCAGCGCCAGAATGCGGCTTTTGGGACCTTCGCCCAAGGCGATCTGTTCGAGGATATCAACCGTTGCAGTTACCGAGACACCCGGATCAACATGCAGGGTCGCCTCGTTTGAAAAATCGGTGGAATGCAGAACAAATCCGCGGCTGCTTTCGACCGGACCGCCAAAATGGACCTGAATATCTTCGATGGTTGGTGCCGGACGGGCAATGCCGAGTTGTTCGAGAAGTTCCGGAAAGGTGATGCTGTCAATCACACGGTTGATGACCAGCCCCATCGCCCCATCCTTATTGTGGGCACAGATATAAACAACACTTTGCGAAAAACGCGGATCACGCATGCCGGGCATCGCCACCAGCAGCTTTCCGCCAAGATATTCGCCTGTGTTGATACGCTCAGCCATCTCGTAACTCTTCCTGTCCTGTTTCATCAAGCCTAGCGCGATTAACGGTCCATTACCATCAAGAACCCCGACAAACATGACATAATTACAGTGTTCCGGGCATTTCCCTTATATTCAAGATGTAGGAACCCGCCCCTGCAATCGCCAACATTTCCGCAAAACTTTTCGTCAGATTGAGGTCGATAGACATATGTCATCGCCGCACACAGATAAATCGGTCACATAGACGTGGCTTGATTTGATCGTCTCAGGGGATTACGCCTTCAAGGCATGGATCTTTGCCTGCTTTGCGCCATATATTCGATCCAGAGTAAGGCATCCTGATATCGGCTATGTAAGGACCACGACGTGCTTCGCCACCTGATCATTCGCTTATCGCTGCTGCTTGCCGTAACGATCTTGTCGTTTGGCGGGGTGCGCCCTGCAATCGCCGCCCAGGATATGACGTCAGGCTGGACGGATGAGGACTTTGCGTCCGTGCGGCTGATCAGTGCTCAAACCGGGCTTAACGGTTCGGACATGCTGCGCCTTGGCCTTGAATTCGAGTTACAGCCCGACTGGAAGATCTACTGGCGCAGTGCC
The DNA here is from genome assembly GCF_054901115.1 of Thalassospira sp. SM2505. NCBI lineage: Bacteria > Pseudomonadati > Pseudomonadota > Alphaproteobacteria > Rhodospirillales > Thalassospiraceae > Thalassospira > Thalassospira sp. SM2505. Next base: position 1,029,571 of record NZ_CM142731.1, on the reverse strand, counting down.
GGTGACGCTGGCTTCCCGCCGCAGCTTGACTGGACCGGGTCCGAAAATCTGGGTGACGCCCAAATCCTGTGGCCTGCCCCGCATCGTTTCTCAATCTTTGGTCTCGAAACATTCGGCTACAAGAACCACATCATTTTGCCGATTGATGTCGTCATTCCCGATCCGCGCAAGGACGTCTCGATCAGTCTTGATGTCGATTATTTGGTGTGCAGCGACATTTGCATTCCGGCAAATGCAAACTTCAAACTTGATGTCCCGGCGTCCGTCGCAACAGGTCCGGACACAGGTGCTTCGACGGCAAGCAATCAGGCCCATCAGATTGAAAAATTTGTGTCCCGCGTTCCATTGCGCGGGGACGACCTTCCGGTTTCCGTCACAAGCATCACGGTCGACAAGGCATCAGACCAACCCGTTCTGCGCCTTGGCATCAAAGGCCTGGATAAGGCGGGCGTAAGCGTCGATGACATCCTGATTGAAAGTGATGGTCGCGCCGGATTTGGCACGCCGAGCCCCGTAAAAAGCGGGTCAGCGTCAGCAAACGACATCCGGTATTTTGATCTGGCTGTCTTTGGACTGAATGATGATCAGTCTCTTGATAGCACAGATCTGACAGTCACCGTTATTGCCGGGCCATTATCGGTTGAGCAATCCGTTACGGTTGGCACGGTAAATACAACAGACTCGACCAGCCCGACGGCGACAGTGGCAGTGGCAGTGGCAGAGGCAACGACCAGCACCAGCATATGGCTGATTGCTGTGTTTGCGTTGCTGGGGGGACTTATCCTCAATGTGATGCCCTGCGTATTGCCGGTCCTGTCGATCAAGGTGATGTCGGTCATCAATGTTCGCGAACAGGACATCAAACAGGTCAGATACGGTTTCCTTGCCAGTGCGGCCGGGATTGTGACGTCCTTCTGGCTGATCGCAGCCATACTGGTTGGCATCAAACTGGCTGGTGGGTCTATCGGTTGGGGTATTCAGTTCCAGCAACCGCTGTTCCTGACCGTCATGACGATCATTCTGGCCCTGTTTGCACTCAATATGTGGGGACTTTTTGAAATTAATGGTCCCAGCGAACTGGGCAATGTCGCCAATGATGCAATCAGCAATCAGGAAAATCGCGGTCGTCATCTCAGCGGTCATTTTCTGACCGGCATGTTTGCGACATTGCTGGCGACGCCGTGTTCGGCGCCGTTTCTTGGTACGGCAATCGGCTTTGCCCTTGCCGGAAGCATCGTCGATATCTTTTTGATCTTTACGCTTTTGGGGATCGGACTTGCCCTGCCTTATCTGGCAATTGCCATCCAGCCGCGTGTTGCACATCTGCTGCCAAAACCGGGCCGCTGGATGAATGTGGTCAAGGGGGTTCTCGGACTGGCACTGGTTGGGACCGCAGTATGGTTGCTTGGCATCCTGTCGGTTCAGGTCGGTCTTGGGGGGGCCATTGCCGTTGGTCTTGGTCTTGTGATCGGTGGCTTGTTTGTTTGGGCGCGCTCGCGCACCCAAAACCTGCGTCCGCGTTTTGCCTTTACCGGTCTTGCTCTTGCCGGTTTCCTGATTGCGCTATTTGCTCCGGGCTTTGCCAAACCGCCAAGCCAGACCACCAGCACCCAGAATGCCGGAATACTGGAATGGCAGGCATTTGCGCCTGAAACAATCGGTACACTTGTTGCCGAGGGTAAAACAGTGCTGGTCGATGTCACCGCCGAATGGTGTGTCACCTGTCAGGTCAACAAGAAGCTGGTTCTTGAAACCACCGAGGTCGCAAACGCCCTTCGCAATGACAATATTGTTCTGATGCAGGCCGACTGGACCCGCCCTGACCAGAAAATTGCCGACTATCTGGCGTCTTACGGGCGTTTTGGCATTCCGTTCAATGCCGTCTTTGGACCGGGCGCACCTGATGGCATCCTGTTGTCCGAGCTGCTTCGGGTTGACGCGGTTTTGGGCGCTTTGCAAACGGCAGGCGGCAACACCACATCCGATATTGTCAGGAACACGCAGTAATCAGTACTTCACACGACCACAGCTCACAGACCATCTTGTCCCCGAGATGACAGTTCCTAAAAACTATGGTCGACAGCATTGAATATACAGCCGAATTGTAGTTTGATTCAGGTTCAAGATACCCATCGCGCAATCAACGGGATTGCGCATTCTTACGGAGATACCCATGACCATCACAGTCGGCAATGATATCCCGGACGTTACCCTGTTCCGCGCGACCAGCGACGGCCCCGAAGCCGTCAATTCAAAGGAATTCTTCGCAGGCCGCAAGGTCGTCCTGTTTGCAGTTCCGGGCGCTTACACCCCGACCTGCTCTGCCAAACATCTGCCGGGCTTTGTTGCCAAGGCCGACGAAATCAAGGCAAAGGGTGTCGACGAGATTGCCTGCCTTGCATCCAATGATGCTTTCGTCCTTCAGGCCTGGTCGAAATCCGAAAATGCCGAAAACATCACCATGCTTTCGGACGGCGACCTGTCATTCGTCGATGCAACGGGTCTTGAACTCGATCTGACGGGCCGTGGACTTGGCAAACGCGCCAACCGCTTCGCGATGATCGTCGATAACGGCAAAGTCACCCATCTCGCGGTTGAAGAACCGGGCGTCTTTGAAGTTTCCAGCGCCGAAGCTGTTCTTGAAAAGCTCTGATCAACAGGGCCTGATCGAAACACAGAAAGCTCCACAGATATCTGCGGAGCTTTTCTTGTCTGAAAGACCGGATTGAATGGTTTAGCGCGGCAAAAGAACCGGAATCGGGTCTTCGCTGCTGTCAAAATCGCATTCAAATGTCGGGTTGGTGTGCTTTGCAATGAAATGCACAACCCCTTCGCGGAAGGAACCCTTGATCGGCGACCAGCTCATGAACACGCCACCGCGGCCGTCATATTCACGAATGTCCGGGTCCCGCGCCAGTTCCTGAAAACTGTGGCCAAGATCCTCGGTCGCGCCAGCAACCAGCCACGACGGCTTCAAGCCGCCATGCCACAACAGATACACACCACCCACACCGTTCAGACCGAGTTCTCTGATGTCATCAATCATGAACAGGCGGTAATAATCCCCACGCGGGCTTTTGCGCCATTTAATGTCCTGAGCCTTAGGCTGGCGAATAGCACCAAGAGACCAAAATCCCATAGCAACCTCCAAGCACGCCAAAACACGTGCAACCGAATGTCACACGCATCCCAACAACGCTTCTTATTCTTATAGGTATAAACATACCCCAACATATGTAAACGATTGGTTGACATCACATGTCAGCAAATCGCCTGAATCCTTCTTCTGCGGAAGGATTGGGTATGTCTGTTACCCAGATATAGGACAGAAAACAAGGTTTTCATCCTCAATCGAACAATTTGTCGATATCGTCCTGACTGATCCCCTCTCCTTCAAGTTGCGGACCATTCAAAAGATCCGCATCTTCAATCAGGTTTTCTTTACTCGCACCCTCGGGCACAGGAAGATCAGCAAAGGCATCCTCGCCCCAGATCAGGATCATGTTGTGGACACGTTCTTCAACAAATTCGAGCGTGCGCACGACCTTATTGATGCGCTGTCCGGTAATGTCCTGGAAGTTACAGGACTCAAAGATTTTTGTGACGATAAAGGCGATCTGTTCGACGTGATCAGCAACAAAGTCACTGGGCGCAGAATTCTTGAGCGTCATCGCCAGATCATCAATCTGTTCGGCAGATTCCAGAATGGTATGCGTTGCCATTTCCGTATCCTTGACGATGGCATCAAGCTCGGAGGCCGCACTGACCAGACGGTCATCAGACGCCTTTGGATGGCGTAACGATGCGATCTGGATCTTTGCCTTATGGATATGCTCGTTCATTTCTTCGATCTGGGTACGAATCAGTTCCAGATCATCACGGTCAGGCTCGGACGCCCCCGGGCGGTTGCTATGCGTAAAGTTGCTTGAAACCGGTTCGGGCAGCTCGTCGATCGGCGCATCATTTGATGCAACCGGTGCAGCGACCGGCGCGTCGGCACTGATTGTTGCCCCGGATGCAACCGCTTCGCGCAGTTGGGATACTTCGCCGCGAAGGGCCCGGATTTCGTCAAGAACAGCTTGTGTCAAACCAGAAGGCTCTGCTGTTGCAGCCGGAGACGGCAAGGATGACGGCATGGCTTCACCTGCGCCCATCCCGCTTTCCAGCGTCGGATCAAAGAACGAGTCCGACCAATCTTCAACGACCCCACCTGTCCGCTCTTTTAACCGACGTTCGGCAGTAAACACCTTCTGAACACGACGAGACATGATTGACTTCAAACCTCCAGAACGGGCGCAGCCCATTCACAAAATCCCCAAACGCACCGTTTGACGGCGTCGTTCATTACCTTTCGAACAAGTATAAAGGTGCAGATTGCAACAAGTCCAATGGGTTTCAAGTACAAGTCCTTGAAAAAGAACACCCCGGCCATGGACCGGGGTGCTCGCAATCTTAAAGCAGCCTTGCGTATCAAGCCGTTTCCGGTTGCCAGCGCAACACAGGCTTGCGCGCCGCTGCCGTTTCATCAAGACGACGACGCGGCGTCAGGTAAGGTGCGTTCTTGAAGAACTCTGCATCACCCGACTCGGCCTTTGCGACCAGTGCCAGTACTGCATCACAGAACTGGTCGATCGATTCCTTGGTTTCGGTTTCGGTCGGCTCGATCAGCAATGCACCATGAACGACCAGCGGGAAATACATCGTCATCGGGTGGAACCCTTCGTCGATGATTGCCTTGGCAAGATCCAGCGTCGAAACACCGGTATCTTTCAGGAAGCTGTCGTCAAACAGGGCTTCATGCATGCAATAGCCCGGGAACGCCACGCTGAGCTTTTCCTTGAGACGGGCAAGCAGATAGTTGGCATTAAGAACAGCATCACCCGACGCCTGACGCAGACCATCCGCACCGTGGCTTTTCATATAGGTCAGGGCACGAATGAACATGCCCATCTGGCCATGGAAGCCTTTCAGACGGCCAAACGGCTTCATGCCGTCATTTTCGTCTGCGGTTTCAACCAGATGGAAGCCGTTTTCATTGCGCACGACATAAGGGATCGGTGCGAACGGCGCCAGGGCATCGGAGAACACAACCGGCCCGGAACCCGGTCCGCCACCACCATGCGGAGTGGAGAAGGTCTTGTGCAGGTTGATATGCATCGCATCAATGCCAAGATCGGCCGGGCGAACACGACCAACAATGGCGTTGAAGTTCGCACCATCGCAATAGAAGTAACCACCAGCCGCGTGCACCAGATCGGCGATCTTGCGCACATCACGTTCGAACAGGCCGCAGGTATTCGGGTTGGTCAGCATGATACCGGCGACATCGTCACCAAGCTTGGCCTCAAACGCCGCCAGATCAACACGGCCATCCTCGGTTGCCGGGATTGAATCAACCGTAAAGCCACATGCAGCCGCGGTTGCCGGGTTGGTCCCATGGGCCGATTCCGGCACCAGAACACGACGGCGGTTTTCGCCACGGGCATCAAGGGCCGCACGAATGGCCATCATGCCGCAAAGTTCACCCTGTGCACCGGCAGCCGGTGACATGGAAACTGCCGGCATCCCGGTCAGAACCAGCAACCAGTGTGCACACTGGTCGATCAGTTCAAGCGCACCCTGAACCGTGCTTTCGGGCTGCATCGGATGCAGATCGGAAAGACCGGGCAAACGCGCAACCTTTTCATTCAGGCGCGGGTTGTGCTTCATGGTGCAGGATCCCAGCGGGAAGAAACCGGAATCAATCCCGAAATTCTTCTGCGACAGGCGGGTAAAGTGGCGAACCACCTGCGGTTCGGACAAGCCCGGAAGACCGACATTGCTGTCACGATCAAGGCCTGCAAGGCGCGACTTCGTACCTTTCGGCTCTGGCAGATCAACGCCGGTGCGGCCTGGCTGACCCTGTTCAAAGATCAGCTTTTCTTCCAGAACAAGTCCACGGTTGCCGGTATGGGTTGTAAACGTCATGCCAGCGCCTCCTTCAATGCGGACGCAAGGGCCGCGATATCTTCATCGGTATTGGTTTCAGTAACCGCCACCAGCAGGTAATTATCCAGATCAGAACGGTTCGGATAAAGACGCGACAGTGGAACACCACCAAGAACACCCTTGGCGACCAGTGCCTCGACAACCTCGGCTGCCGGTTTGGCAAGCTTGACAGTGAACTCGTTAAAGAAGCTGTCATTCACAACCGATGCACCAGCGACGGAATCAATTGCATCCGCAGCCTTGCAGGCATTTTCGTGGTTCAGGATTGCCAGGCGACGATAACCGTCTTCACCAAGCAGGCTCATGTGAACCGTGAATGCCAACGAGCACAGACCGGAGTTGGTGCAGATGTTCGATGTCGCCTTTTCGCGGCGGATATGCTGTTCACGGGTCGAAAGTGTCAGAACAAAACCACGCTTGCCATCCTGATCCACCGTCTCGCCACAGAGACGACCGGGCATCTGGCGTACCAGTTTCTGGGTGGTGGCAAACAGACCGACATATGGCCCGCCATAGTTCAGCGCATTGCCGATTGACTGGCCTTCACCGCAAACGATGTCGGCACCGAAGCTTCCCGGTGACTTGATCGCGCCGAATGCAACAGCCTCGGTAAAGACGACAACCAGAAGCGCGCCCTTGGCATGGCAAAGATCTGCAAGCTGGGTGTGGTCCTGAATACGACCAAAGACATCCGGGTACTGCACAACAACGCAGGCCGTCTGATCATCAATCAGTTCGCCCAGTTCCTCGACAGTTGCCTGCTGTTCCGGGTTGCCGTCACGTCCGGCAACTTCGGTATCGCTGTACTGGCAATAGGTCTCGGTGACTTCGCGGTAATGCGGATGCAGACCGCCCGAAAGAACGGCCTTTTTGCGACGGGTCGCACGGCAAGCCATCAGGACAGCCTCGGCACAGGATGTTGCACCATCCCACATCGATGCGTTGGCCACATCCATACCTGTGATCGATGCTACCTGGGTCTGGAATTCGAACAGATACTGCAACGTGCCCTGGGCGATTTCCGGCTGATAGGGTGTATAGGCCGTCAGGAATTCACCGCGCTGGATGATGTAATCAACCGTTGCAGGAACATGGTGACGATAGGCACCTGCACCCAGGAAGCTTGGCACACTTGATGCGCCGATGTTTTTGGCGGCAAGCGCCTGCATGTCGCGTTCGACCTGCATTTCGCCAAGATGGCTGGGCAGATCAACCGGTGCATCAAGCAATGCGCCCTCGGGCACATCACAGTAAAGTTCATCGACTGATGACGCCCCGATGGTTTCAAGCATCACGGCGCGATCAGCGCGTGTCAGTGGAAGATAACGCATACTTACAGACCTTCGACGAAGTCTTTATAGGCTGCTTCATCCATCAGCTCGTCGAGCTGGGATTCATCAGTCAGCGACATTTTAAAGAACCAGCCATCGGTTTCCGGTGCTTCATTCACCAGCGCCGGATTGGCATCAAGTTCTTCGTTTACTTCAACAATTTCACCATCAAGCGGCGCATAAACATCACTTGCGGCCTTGACCGACTCAACGACGGCGGCATCGCCATCCTTGGTCAGTTTCTTGCCGATTTCCGGCAGCTCGACATACACGATGTCGCCAAGCGACTGCTGTGCGTAATCGGTGATGCCAACGGTTGCGATACCGTCTTCAAGCTCGATCCATTCATGTTCCTGCGAGAATTTCTTAGCCATTGTCTTAGTCCCTGTTGATCGTTTGTCTGCCGCGCGGCGATCCGCCGCACATTCTCAAGAATTACGGCGATTAGCCGCGGAAATAGCGATGCGGTGCGAACGGAAGTTCAACAACCTCTGCCGGACGGGCCTTGCCACGCACCATAAGATCGACCTTGGTACCCGGCTCGGAAAATTCAATTGCCACATATCCCATTGCAATCGGACCATCGACCGTCGGACCAAAACCACCGCTGGTGATTTCGCCGATTTCTTCGCCGTCGCTGTTCAGAATCGGGGTATGTTCGCGGGCGGGCGCCTTGCCTTCCGGCTTGATGCCGACACGTTTGCGGTCTGCACCATTTGCAAGCTGATCAAGGATGACATCCGCGCCCTTGAAGCCGCCCTCTTCACGACGGCGTTTGTTGATGATCCAGTTCAGATCGCCTTCAACCGGCGTCGTCGTGGTATCGATATCATTGCCATAAAGGCAAAGTCCGGCTTCCAGACGCAGCGAATCACGTGCGCCAAGACCGATGGCTTCGACTTCGTCCTCGGCCAGCAACTTGCGCGCAAGCTCCTCGGCACGGTCATTGGGAACGGAAATCTCGTAGCCGTCTTCGCCGGTGTAACCGGAACGGGTCACAAAGCAGGCGATCCCGGCAATCTCGATCTCGGCAAAACTCATGAATTTGAGATCGGCAACTTCCGGCGCAAAGCGTGCAAGAACCTTGGCAGCTTCCGGGCCCTGAAGTGCCATCAACGCACGATCATCAATCTCCTCAAGAGCAACACCATCACCAAGGTTGGCGCGCATGTGAACGATGTCGTCATCCTTGCACGCTGCGTTGATCACAAGAAACAGACTGTCACCGGCATTGGTGATCATAAGATCGTCAAGGATCGTGCCGTCATCCTGGGTAAAAGCCGAGTAGCGTGTGCGACCCGGTTTGAGGATCGCGATGTCTCCGGGCACGAGCTTTTCAAGCTCGGCCACACGGTTTTCACCGGTCAGGCGAACCTGCCCCATGTGTGACACGTCAAACAGGCCCGCTTTGGCACGGGTATGAAGATGTTCACCCTTAACGCCGAGCGGATATTGCACCGGCATATCATAACCGGCAAACGGCACCATCTTGGCGCCAAGTTCTACATGGAGGTCATAAAGGGCTGTTTTAAGCAGTTCGGTCTGATGATCGGCCATCAAGCTCTCCCGGACAGTCGTTGCGAAACATAGCCGACCAATGGCCAACCACATTCCCCCTCTGTCTTGGAGCCTGAAAGAATCACAGCCGACTTGTCGTGACGGTCTGCTTACATCTTCGGCGAGGCGGTCACCGGCATTCATTCTGATGCCGCCTGCTTTCCAGAGTCCCATCTCCCCGCGGTCCGTTTGCCTGAGAGTTTCCGGGGTGGTTGCTCCTTCGGCGTCCGCGCAATCCGTTATGGACCGTGGCACTCTCCCACGGGGATCACTTGGGTATGCGTCCTTATACGTATTTCAATCTCGGTCGACCAGCCCCAAAATTCAGGCAATCGTCAGACCGGAATTTCAACCTTGCGACGTCAGTTCGTCCCGAAACGACGATTATAGTCGAGCTGATCCGCACTTAGCTGGAAACCAAGGTAAATCTCGTAATCCGGTCCGGTCCAGACATCATCAAGTGGCACCGACAATGTTACCTGCTCGTCACGGAAACGAGCCATATTGAGGTTATCGGCAAACGGCATTGTGACATCAAACACCGATTTCTGCACAAAATTGCCCGCAGGATCACGAAGCGCCACGAAATATTTAAAGGACGCGCTGCGCTCCTGCGCAGCCGGGCCAAGCTCGGCGGTGATGATCGGACTGATGATGACATCAAGCGTCTTGTCACCCAGATCATAACCGCAATCACCAAGATAGCCCGTGAACTCGGCCTCGACGATCACATCGGTCAGATCCTTGCCCGCGCCATTGAACTGGACAAGCTTTGCGGTGTCCTTTGGCAGATAGGCAGCCGGGCACGTCGGAACGGGCTGCTCTTCAAACGGGTTACCGCTGCACGCAGCCAGCAATCCTCCAAGCGAGACCATACCTAATGCGCATACGCGCCGCAGTCCGTTACCGATTGTCATCCAAGCCTCTATCAAACCATCTGTTTTCTGACATGTGCAAGATCAGCACTGTCCGCGCGCAGTCTATTCTCTCACTTGAACGGGCACAACCCGCTTCGGATATTGTCACAAGATGAAAACATCAAAATCTGCGAAATTCATGGCTTCTCGATCCATGCTGAGTCATTGCGCCACAAGATCAGGCAGGTTATGTAACGAGAACGCTTGAATAACTGCGCCGGGACAGCCCGGCACATTTTGGAAACCGGACCCCGTATCATGTCAGATAAAGCCAGTCTTCGGATCGTTCTTGCCAACCCGCGCGGCTTTTGCGCCGGGGTAGATCGCGCGATTGAGATCGTTGAAAAGGCGCTCGAAAAATATGGTGCGCCGGTTTATGTCCGTCACGAGATCGTCCATAACAAATTCGTTGTCGACCGCCTGCGCGATATGGGTGCCGTTTTCGTCGATGAACTTGATGCTGTTCCCGATGGCGTACCGGTAATCTTTTCGGCCCATGGCGTACCGAAATCCGTGCCCGAAGCTGCCGAAACCCGCAAGCTTGAATATCTCGATGCGACCTGCCCGCTGGTGTCGAAGGTTCATCGCGGCGCAGAACGCCATTTTGCCGAAGGCAAACATATTCTTCTGATCGGCCATGCCGGTCACCCGGAGGTCATCGGCACCATGGGCCAGCTCCCGGCAGGCAGCATGACGCTGATTGAAACCGAGGAAGACGCCGAAAAGCTTGAGGTCACCAATCCGGAAAACCTTGCTTTTGTTACCCAGACGACCCTGTCACTTGATGACACCGCCAAGATCATTGAAATCCTTCAGCGCCGGTTCCCGTCAATTTCGGTGCCGAAGAAAGAAGACATTTGCTATGCAACGACCAACCGTCAGCATGCGGTCAAAATGATTGCCGAAAAGGCTGATGCCATTCTGGTTCTGGGTGCGCCGAATTCATCGAATTCAAACCGTCTGGTCGAAGTTGCCAAACGCGAAGGCTGCACACGTTCCGTTCTGGTCGAACGGGCGCATGATATTGACTGGAGCAAACTTGCCGGGATTAACACCCTTGGCATCACCGCCGGGGCATCCGCCCCGGAAGTTCTGGTCGAAGAAGTGATTGATGCCTGCCGCGAACGATATGACGTGACGGTCGAGACCATCACACTGACCGACGAGAATGTGACCTTCAAACTGCCGCGTCAGCTTGCAAGCTAATTCGATCTAACTGCTTATCTTTCAGATCAGGAATACGATAAATCCAATGGCCGTCTATACCGACGTTTCAGACGAAGACATCGCCCGTTTTGTCGCCGAATACGATATCGGTGATGTTGTATCGTTCAAGGGCATCGCAGAAGGTGTGGAAAACACCAACTTTCTGCTACAGACGACCGAAGCTCCTTTCATCCTGACCCTGTATGAAAAACGGGTAAATCCGGATGACCTGCCCTTTTATCTTGGTCTGATGGATCATCTTTCCGCCAAGGGACTTAACTGCCCGACACCGATCCACGGGACGGACGGCGTAGCACTGCGTCGTCTTTGTGGTCGCCCGGCAGCAATTACGTCTTTCCTGCAAGGCATGTCGCCACGCCGGATCCTGCCCCATCATTGTGCGGGTCTTGGAACCGCCTTGGCAAAACTCCATACTGCCGGTCTGGATTTCGAGATGCATCTTCCCAATGCACTGAGTGTCAAGGGATGGCGCGGACTGGTGGAAAGCTGTCGGGAACATGCCGACGATGTCGAACCCGGTCTTGGCAAGATGATTGGCGACGAGATCGCCTATCTCGAAGCCAACTGGCCCCATGACCTGCCCAAGGGGGTCATTCATGCCGATCTGTTCCCCGACAACGTATTTTTCTTCCCGGGCAAGGAAGATGTATCGGGATTGATCGACTTCTATTTCGCCTGCAATGACCTGCTGAGCTACGACATCGCAATCTGCATGAATGCATGGTGTTTTGAACCTGATAACAGCTTCAATGTTACCAAGGCCAAAAACCTTCTGTCGCAATATGGCAAGGTCCGCACACTGAGCGGCGGGGAAATCGCTGCCCTTCCGGTTCTTGCGCGCGGTGCCAGCCTGCGCTTTTTGCTGACCCGTCTTTATGACTGGGTGAATACGCCAAAAGACGCCTTGGTCACCCCCAAAAACCCCCGCGAATATATCAACAAGCTTCGTTTCCATCAGCGGGTGGAAAGTGCAGCTGCCTATGGATTTGATTAAGGACGCGCCCCTATGACTTCAAACAATGGCGGGGATAACCACGTCGAGATTTACACCGACGGCGCGTGCAGCGGAAATCCCGGCCCGGGTGGCTGGGGCGCGATCCTGCGTTTCAAGGGCGTTGAAAAGGAACTTTCGGGCGGCGATCCCGAAACCACCAACAACCGTATGGAAATGATGGCCGCAATCAGCGCACTCGAAGCCCTGAAACGCCCATGCACCGTCGATATCTATACCGACAGCAGCTATGTCCGCGACGGTATCACTAAATGGATTTTCGGCTGGCAGAAGCGCGGCTGGAAAACGGCTGACAAGAAACCGGTCAAGAATGTCGAACTCTGGCAGCGCATGCTCGAGGCTCTCAAACCCCACAAAGTGGAATGGCATTGGGTCAAGGGGCACGCCGGTCATCCCGAGAACGAGCGCTGTGATGAACTCGCCCGGATGGCTGTTCCCAAATAATGATATTTTCCGCTCGGCGCTGACAACTGCTTGAAGCTTAAACACTTCACCCCAAAATAGACGGGGCAGGTTATTGCACCCATTTATTTATCAGGAAAACAAAATCAAACTTGCCTTTCGAACAACTTCCGGGTTGATTTGACAAAGACATAGGAGTGTTGGCTCCCATACAAACGTCGAGTAGAGTATATCTGACTAGTCTAAAGTGGGTGCCCAGGAGAGAACGCTTGTCGCGCGGATCGTACGGCTTTTTACAACGGAAGTCTTTGAGCAGTCGGTTGCTTTTCATAGCATTGCCGCTGGTTTCTCTGTTCTCGCTCGCGCTTTTTATCGTATTTGGCTATGTCAGCTACAAGGTCCTTCGCGATGACCTGAATGGCAAGGTTGAACAGACCGCAGACATCAACGCCCGCGTGCTTGCCACACCATTCTGGTACCTTGATGTCGACAATATCGAATCCGCTTTGAATGCCATGGCACGTGATCGCGACATTGTCGCGGTGCAGGCTTTGGGCGCAGACGGAACCGAATTTGCCCATACCGGTGTTTCCCAGTCCGAACTGACTGACACGTTGCGCCTGTCGCGCCGGGTCTATTTCGAACGCAACAATGTGCGCCACGATGTTGGCGAACTTGTCATCTACTTTACCGACGCCCGTGTTCAGGATCTTCTGTTCCGCCGTATCGCTATTGACATGATCCTGTTCGGATTGCTGATCGCTGTGGTTGCCGCCAGCCTGCTGATCGCAAACAAACGGTCGATCAAGGAACCGCTCAACCGACTGCTGCATTCCATTCGCATGACCAAACATGGCCGTCTGCGCCGTCCGGTGGAATGGAACAGCTCGGACGAACTGGGACTTTTGATCCGTGAATATAACGAAATGGTCGCCCTGCAGGGTCAGGCACAGGAAGAAGCCCAGCGCAAGCAGGCGCTTCTGGAAGCAACCCTTCATAATATCGGCCAGGGCATCTGTCTGTTCGATCAGGACCTTAATCTTATGGTCTGGAACGAACGCTATATCGAGCTTCTTAACCTGCCACGCGATCTGGTCAAGGAAGGTACGCCGCTTTCCGATATTCTGCGTTTCAACGGCGAGCGCGGCGAATATGGCGATGTCAGCATTCAGGCCCTGATTTCCGACCGCGTTGCCATTGCGCGCCGCCGCGAACCCTATCGCATGGAACGGACGCGCCCGAATGGCCGCGTCATTCAGGTTGATCACAACCCGATGCCCGGTGGCGGCTATGTTGCAACCTATACCGACATTACCGAACGTAAACAGACCGAAGCCCGCATGCGCCATCTTGCCGTGCATGACGTTCTGACCAGCCTGCCGAACCGCACCCTGTTCCTTGACCGTCTGCGTCAGGCACTGCTTTCAGCCCGACGCTTCCAGCGCGGTGTGACTGTTCTGTTTGTCGATCTTGACCGGTTCAAGGATATCAATGACCACTTTGGTCATGACGTTGGCGATCTGATGATTCAGGAAATGGGTCAGCGCCTGTCGCGTATCATCCGTGATTCGGATACCGCTGCGCGTCTTGGCGGGGACGAATTTGCAATCATTCAGACCGACGTTCAGAATATCGAAGATACCATCGCCCTTGCCCAGCGCATCATTGACGAGCTTTCCCAGCCCTTTGACTGCCGTGGCATCCGGCTGCATTCGACGGCCAGTGTTGGCATTACCCTGTTTCCTGAAGATGGCGAGAACCCGGAACAGCTGGTCAAGAACGCCGATATGGCGATGTATGCGGCCAAGGCCGAAGGCCGCAACAATTACCGCTTCTTCCTGCCGTCAATGCATGAACGGGTCAAGGAACGTAAAACCATCGAGGAAGATCTGCGCAACGCGCTCGAACACGATCAGCTCGAACTTTACTATCAGCCGAAAATTGACTGCCGGACCGAAAAGGTCGTTGGTGCAGAGGCTCTTGTACGCTGGCACCATCCGGAACGTGGCCTGATCCTGCCCGGCGAGTTCATCTCGGTCGCCGAGGAATGCGGCCTGATCAACCGGTTGGGTGCATGGGTGCTGGAAAAGGCCTGCAAACAGACGCAAGTCTGGCGCGATTCAACTCTTCCGGGGCTTCGGATTGCCGTGAACCTGTCACCGGCACAATTCCAGGATGCCGAACTTGTTGATAGTGTGACCAAGATCGTCAAGGATACAGCCCTTCCCGAAGGAACGCTTGAACTTGAGATCACTGAATCCATCCTGATGAACAACCCGGAAAAGGCGGTTTCGACGCTCAAGGAGCTCAAGGCGCTTGGTGTGATGATCGCGATTGATGACTTTGGTACCGGTTATTCATCGCTGAACTATCTCAAACGCTTCCCGGTCGGCTCGATCAAGATCGACCGTTCGTTTGTAAACGACATTCATGTTGATCTTGATGACAAGGCCATCGTTGATGCCGTTATCGGCCTTGGTCACAGTCTTAATCTTGAAGTCGTTGCCGAGGGCGTGGAAGAAGTCGAGCAGCTTGAATATCTGCGTGAAAAGGGCTGTGATTTCATTCAGGGCTTCCTGTTCTCCAAGCCGCTGCCAGCAACCACGTTTGAAAGCTGGGTCAGTGAACGTCACAGTCGCGTCCCCGAAAAGGTCGCAGCGAAGTCCTGATCTGCAAAGGTTAATCTGAAAACAGTCACGGCTTTGCTTTGGCTGTTTTTTTAGGTCACGGAGCCACCGCCTACATGCGCCCGTTTCACGAAATTGAACAAGCGGCCATCGCGCGCAAGGGAAGCAAGGACTCCCTTTCTTCTGCTTTGCTGACCCCGAAATCCGCTGACGATATTGCCCAAATTCCTGCCGACCGCTGGCTCTCGGAAATGAGTAAATGTGTCTTTCAGGCCGGTTTCAGCTGGAAAGTGATCGAAACCAAATGGCCGCGGTTTGAGGAAGTCTTTGACGGCTTCGATGTTGGTCGCCTGTCGATGATGCATGATGAAGATGTCGAGTGTCTTCTAAAGGCCGATGGCATTGTCGCACATGGCCCAAAGATCAAATCGGTGGGCGAAAATGCCCGCTTCCTGCAATCGCTTGCTGAAACACACGGATCGGTCGGCGCTTTCTTTGCCAATTGGAAGCGCGCAGATTATTGCGACAATCTGCGCATTGTGCAGAAAGGCGGATCGCGCCTTGGCGGAAAAACCGGACAGGTTGCCCTGCGTCGCATTGGTATGGATACGCCGATTTTCTCAAGTGATGTTCTTGAGGCCCTGAAGGTCGAAGGGATCGTCGCCAGGATGCCATCCTCGAACAAGGATTTTGCAGCTGTTCAGGTCGCTTTTGATCAATGGCACAAAGAATCCGGCAGACCCTTTACCCAGATCAGCCAGATTCTTGCATTTTCGGTCGGCTAGAGCCGCAGCAATCAGGCGTTGATACCACTATCGACCGTAAACTCTGCGCCGGTGACGACCTTAGCTTCCGGTCCCGCCAGCCAGGCAATCAGCCCCGCCGTATCGTCGGGGTGGCTATATTGCGGGATCGACATCAAACCACGCTGGGCATCGGACATCTGACCATCTGCCGGGTTCATATCAGTATTGGTTGATCCCGGATGAATAATGTTTGCAGTAATCCCGCGCCCGCCAAGATCGCGGGCCAAACCACGGGTAAAGCCGATCAGCGCGGATTTTGACATGGCATAAAGGCTGATGCCCGGCCAAGGCACCTTATGGGCAAGGTTACTGCCAATTGAAATGATCCGGCCGCCTTCGGGCATATGTGATAGTGCGGCTTTCACCGCAACAAAGACAGCCCGCACATTGACATCCATCGTCGCGTCAAATCGTTCAATGGTCAGATCATCAATCGGGGCGGCATCAAAGATGCCGGCATTGTTAACCAGAATATCAATCTTGCCGAATGCGTTTGCAGCCTCATTCACCGCACTGATGATATCTGCATCACTGCGGTTATCGGCCTTGATGGCAAGGGCTTTACCGCCTGCGGCTTCAACATCGCGCACAACTCTTTGGGCTTTTTCATCAGACTGAACGTAGGTGAATGCCACGGCGGCACCCTCATGTGCCAGACGCCGGACGATTGCTGCACCGATGCCACGGCTTCCGCCGGTAACGAATGCGACCTTTTCTGCAAGGTTCTGCATCATAAGCTCCATTTACGTAGTGATCATTACATAAATGCTGGCAAACTTGCGCTACGCCGTCAATTATTTTATTTAATGATCACTATATAAATAAACGGACCAAACATGGCAGCACGCGGCAGACCAAGAAATTTTGATCGCAATGATGCACTGGACAAGGCTCTCGACCTGTTCTGGCGGCACGGTTACGACAACACATCCATGGCGGACCTCAGCGCAGCGATGGCACTACGCCCACCCAGCATCTATGCCGCGTTCGGCAGCAAGGAAGGCCTGTTTGAGGAAGTGGTGGAACGCTATTCCGAGCGGGTCGGAAAAAATATCTGGGGCAATCTCGACCGTTTTAGATCCGCCAGAGAAGCCACCCGCCATCTTCTGGTGTCGACCATCGAGACCTTTAGTCATCCTGAAAATCCGCGTGGCTGTATGATCGTTCTGGCAGCCCCGCAACCCGACGCCGAACATTCCAGCGTCGCCCGATCCCTTTGTGAACGCCGCAAGGGAAACGTGCAGGTTTTGAAAACGATTTATGCCGATGCGGTCAGGCGCGGTGAAATACCACGCGGCGCAGATCTGGATCGCATTGCAAATTACTATGTGACCGTGCAGCACGGCCTTTCGATCCAGACACGTGACGGTATGGATCGCGACGCCCTGATGGCTGTGGCCGATGCGGCGATGGCAACATGGCCCAGCCTGATCAAAACGTCATTGGCGTCCAGCTAGGCAGACGCCAATGACAAAAATTGATGCCCGGGCCAATCAATAGACCGAGGTTTCGCCCGCCGCATTTTCGCGACCAGAATGCTGCCCGACCGATAGATCTGACGATTTGCGGTCAACAAGTTCAACGATTTCGGAAATGACGCGGACCAGTTGGTAGTCCTTTGGCGTGTAGACAGCAGCAACCCCCATCTGTCGCAGGATCAGCATATCAGCTTCGGGGATGATGCCGCCGACAACAACCGGGATGTGACCTGCGCCCTCTGCACGAAGACCATTGACCACTTCGCGCACCAGCGGCACATGCGATCCCGACAGGATCGAAAGGCCGATCACATGCGCCCCTTCGTCAATTGCGTTCCGCACCAGCGCATCCGGCGTCCAGCGAATACCCTCGTACAGCACTTCAATCCCGGCCTCGCCCGCCTTGACGGCAATCTGTTCGGCACCGTTTGAATGGCCATCCAGACCCGGTTTGCCCACCAGCATCTTCATGCGCTCGCCAAGCTTCCCGGACACCTCATCGACCCGTTGACGCAACTGTTGAATGTTTTCGGCATCGCCGGTAACGATCATCGACGTGATGCCGGTTGGTGCGCGATATTCCCCAAAGACTTCACGCAGGGTTTGCGACCATTCACCGGTGGTTACCCCGGCATGGGCACAGGCAATCGAACTTTCCATGATGTTACGGCCTTCGCTGGCCGCTGATTTCAGAGCGTCGAGATTTTTTGCCACCTCGGCCTTGTCGCGATCTGAACGCCAGGCCCTGAGCTTTTCAATCTGTTCCTGTTCGGCCATGTCATCGACAGTCAGGATGGATTTTTCCCCAGACGTCAGCGGCGATGGCTCGGTTTCGGTATAGGCATTCACGCCGATGACCTTGGTCAGTCCGCATTCAATATCGGCCAGACGCCGCGCGTTGGAGCGCACCAGCTCCTGCTTCATATAGCCGCGGTCGACTGCGGCAATTGCCCCACCCATGGCATCAATCTTGGCCAGTTCGGCGCGCGCACCTTCCTTGAGGGCACCAACCTTGCGCTCGATTGCCGGGTTGCCATCAAACAGGTCTTCATATTCCAGAAGGTCGGTTTCATAGGCCATGATCTGTTGCAGGCGCAGTGACCATTGCTGATCCCAGGGGCGTGGCAGACCAAGCGCCTCGTTCCAGGCAGGCAATTGCACCGCACGGGCGCGGGCATTTTTTGAAAGCACGACGGCCAGCATCTCGATCAGGATGCGATAGACGTTGTTTTCAGGTTGCTGTTCGGTCAGCCCCAGCGAGTTGACCTGCACCCCGTATCGGAAACGCCGATATTTGGCTTCTTCAATGCCATAGCGATCCCGGGTAATTTCATCCCACAATTCGCAAAATGCCCGCATCTTGCAGATCTCGGTCACGAAACGAATGCCGGCATTCACAAAGAATGAAATGCGCCCGACCACCTGGGCAAAATCTTCTTCCGGGACCTGACCCGAATCGCGGACAGCATCCAGAACGGCAATCGCCGTTGCCAATGCGTAGGCCAGTTCCTGTTCGGCGGTCGCCCCGGCTTCCTGCAAATGATAGGAACAGACATTCATCGGGTTCCATTTTGGCACCTCGCGATAGGTGAATGCCGCAACGTCGGTAATCAGCTTAAGACTGGGCGCAGGCGGGAAGATATATGTCCCGCGCGACAGATATTCCTTGATGATATCGTTCTGGGTCGTGCCCTGAAGACTGTCGCGCGCAGTGCCCTGTTTTTCCGCCACCGCAATATAAAGTGACAAAAGCCAGGCCGCCGGGGCGTTGATGGTCATGGATGTATTCATCTGATCAAGCGGAATACCGTCAAACAGCGTCATCATGTCGCCGAGATGCGACACCGGCACGCCGACCTTGCCCACTTCACCACGTGCCAGCACATGGTCCGAATCGTATCCGGTCTGGGTGGGCAGGTCGAAAGCAACAGAAAGGCCTGTTTGTCCCTTTGCCAGATTCTGACGATACAGGGCATTGGATGCCTGCGCCGAACTGTGCCCCGCATAAGTGCGGATCAACCATGGGCGATCCCGGTCGGCTCTTGCTGCGCTGCGTTCGTTTTCCATCGACATCGCGACCTCTTGTATTTTTATTACCAAATGCCTTTTCGATAATTACGCTTAAACGTTATTAAATTATCCACTAGACATCACTTGAGTAATTATATAACAATTTGTGCAACGCGATAAAAGCGAAAACAAATGTCGCCCCGGTTTAATCGGAACAAATTTCCCAGAAAACCGGGAAATGCCCAGGGAAAATAAAACAAATTCTGTGGCTTGGAGGTTTCGTCGACCGCAATGCAGCATCGGTAATTTAGTTACCCTGCGATCCGGATCGACCCGAACAAGGAGTGAAGGCCATGAATACCACTGCTGAAGTGCTGCCTTTCCGTGGCGGTCAGGAAGAAAAAGATCTGTATGAAATTGGCGAAATCCCGCCGCTGGGTCACGTGCCCAAGAATATGTATGCATGGGCGATTCGCGAAGAGCGCCACGGCGAACCCGATACCGCCATGCAATGTGAAGTTCTGCCGGTGACACAGCCTGACAGCCACGAGGTGCTTGTCCTCGTGATGGCAGCAGGCGTGAACTATAACGGCGTCTGGGCGTCGCTTGGCAAACCGATCTCGGTTTTCAATGTCCATGACTGCCCATTCCATATTGCCGGTTCGGATGCATCCGGCATCGTCTGGGCCGTTGGTTCAAAAGTTACTCGCTGGAAAGTTGGCGATGAAGTCGTCATTCACTGTAATCAGGACGATGGCGATGACGAGGAATGCAACGGCGGCGATCCGATGCTGTCCCCGACCCAGCGCATCTGGGGGTATGAGACACCGGATGGATCTTTTGCCCAGTTCACCTGTGTTCAGGCGCAACAGCTGATGCCGCGCCCCAAACATCTGACCTGGGAAGAAAGTGCGTGCTACACCCTGACCCTTGCCACGGCATATCGCATGCTGTTTGGCCATCGCCCGCACATCCTGCGTCCGGGGCATAACGTTCTGGTCTGGGGAGCGTCCGGCGGTCTTGGCTCCATGGCAATTCAGCTGATCACCACTGCGGGTGCCAACGCCATCGGGGTTATTTCAGACGAGTCAAAACGTGACTTTGTGCTTGGACTGGGTGCAAAGGCTGTGATCAATCGCAAGGACTTCAATTGCTGGGGACAGCTTCCCACGGTCAATGGTCCGGAATTTGCCGACTATATGAAAGAAGTCCGCAAATTCGGCAAGGCGATCTGGGACATCACCGGCAAGGGCAATGATGTTGATATCGTCTTTGAACATCCGGGCGAACAGACCTTCCCGGTATCTTGCAACGTGGTCAAGCGCGGAGGCATGGTGGTGTTCTGTGCTGGCACGACCGGCTTTAACCTGACCTTTGATGCACGCTTTGTCTGGATGCGTCAGAAACGCATTCAGGGCAGCCATTTTGCCAACCTGAAACAGGCTGCGCAGGCAAACAAACTGGTGATCGAACGCCGTCTTGATCCCAGCATGTCCGAGGTATTCAGCTGGGAAGACATCCCACGCGCGCACATGAAAATGATGCGCAACGAACACAAGCCGGGCAACATGGCGGTTCTGGTTCAGGCCAAACGCCCGGGTATGCGCACCCTTGAAGAAGCAGTCGAAGGCTAGTCCCACATTAATCTTCGACTGACAGCTGGCACCCCAATCGCGTTCTCGCCCGATCCGCGAGCGGGGTGCCACCACCCTTTCTGATCATCTTAACCGAGTTTCGACCAGTGCAATCGCCCCACACGATTGCCGGGCAAAGGACCAAGACAATGACCGATACCGCCCTGCTTCCTGATCTTGACCAATTGTGTGACGATGCTCTGGCCGCTTTGGCATCGCTTTATGATGCAACCGAAAATGCCATCCGCGCGCAGGTCACTGTCGATGGCCGCATTGATGCGAGCGCCTTTGACGAACATCAGTTCGCTGCCCACGGCTTTGCATGGTTTACGACCTATGTCACCGCCCTTCAGCAAATGAAGGCATGGTCCGACAGACTGGTCGCCCAGGGTAAACGCGGCACGCTCGAAACCCTGATATTGCAGGTGGCCTTTGGTGAATATCTTGCCCAGATCAAGGGCGGCATTCCGATGTCACAGGGCGAGATCATTCGCCTGACAACCCTGGGAGCATCAGAGTCAGATATTCAGGCTTTCTGTTCCAGCCGGGCTGTCGCTGTGCTGTCAGCCTATGGCAACTCCGATGCTGCCCGCCGGGCAATCTCCATCGAAATCGAAGACAGTCTTGATACCGGTCGCTTTGGTGAGACCGGCCTTGAGGACGAAACGCTTGATCTGGTGCGTGACCAGTTCCGGCGCTTTGTTGACGAGAAAGTTTCTCCCCATGCCCATGGATGGCATGAACGCGATGAACTGATCCCGATCGAGATCGTCAACGAGATGTCGGAACTCGGCGTCTTTGGCCTGACCATCCCCGAGGAGTTTGGGGGACTTGGCATGGGCAAGACCGCGATGTGTGTCGTGACCGAGGAACTTTCGCGCGGTTATATCGGTGTCGGGTCGCTGGGAACACGATCCGAAATTGCCGCCGAACTGATCCGTCTTGGCGGGACAGACGCCCAAAAGGAACATTATCTGCCCAAACTGGCATCTGGCGAGATTCTGCCAACAGCTGTCTTTACCGAACCCAATAACGGATCCGACCTTGCCCATCTGCGCACGCGCGCGATCAAGGACGGAGATACCTATAAGGTCACCGGCAACAAAACCTGGATTACCCATGCAGCCCGATCGGACCTGATGACGCTTCTGACACGCACCAATCCGGACGAAGCAGGCTATCGCGGTCTTTCGATGCTGCTTGCCGAAAAGCCGCGCGGAACAGATGACAATCCGTTCCCGGCCGATGGCATGTCGGGTGGCGAGATCGAGGTCCTTGGATATCGCGGCATGAAGGAGTACGAGCTGTCCTTTGACGGGTTTGAAGTCCCGACAGCCAATCTTCTGGGCGGCGAGGAAGGTCAGGGCTTCAAACAATTGATGGCAACATTTGAATCTGCGCGCATTCAGACCGCGGCACGTGCTGTCGGTGTTGCACAAAACGCGCTGGAAATCGGAATGCGCTATGCCAAGGACCGCATCCAGTTTTCCAAACCGCTTTATGCCTTCCCGCGCGTATATGGCAAGGTTGCCTGGATGGTTGTCGAAACCATGATCGCCCGTCAGCTCACCTATTTCTCGGCAATCGAGAAAGATCAGGATATCCGCTGTGACATCGAAGCAGGAATGGCCAAGCTTCTGGGGGCCCGCGTTGCATGGTCAAATGCCGATAACGCGCTGCAGATTCATGGCGGCAACGGTTACGCGCTTGAATATCAAATCAGCCGCGTTCTTTGTGACGCCCGCATTCTGAACATTTTCGAAGGTGCTGCCGAAATTCAGGCCCAGGTTGTCACCCGTGGCCTTTTGGGACGGTGATTACCTAACAGATTGAAAGCGCGACCTTATTTACATTCTGAACCGTGGCCCCTGTGAACAACATGGGCAAACTCGGCCCGTCAACCTTGACGGGCCGCTTTTCCATATCAACCTAAAGTATGATATCTTTAACACTTCCCTATAGTGATAAACTGGACCAAATCAAACGCAGAAGCCTGAGAAATCTCAACAAAACAGGCCCAATAGCCTTTCCAGGGGAAAAGGGAGAGACGTTCATGAATCACGCCTCCGCAATGTCAGAAAAAACAATCTATGCGCGAATAGGCGAAACAAAAGTTCTCTTTGATCAGCATGCAGATCGCATTGCCGAAAGCCTGATCACGGAGCTACTTGGAACAGGACAAAGCAGCGCGGATAAAACAGCGCCGCAAAGCCTTGTGCCTGACCTTGCCCAGCGTTTCCGTACCATGGCGACCACGACCTCGGCAGATGCGTTTAACCAGTGCTTTGGCGATCACGTATTGGCGCAGGTATCCGGAGACCTGACACCGGACATCATTGTTCTTGCCTATCACAAGGCAGCTGCAAACTGCGCTTCGCTGGCTGCGGCCACGAAGGGAATTCGCGCGACACCGGCACTCACTGATGCGGCACACAGCCTGTTGATGGCCGATATGGCGTCCCTGATGGCAGCGCAACAAAGACAGATTTCTCAACAACGGGCATCTTCGGAAATACAGTCAATGTCCGAAATCATCGAACGTGAAACGGACAATATCATCTCCGAAGTCGGTTTTCAGGCCGGGCGCACCAATGACGTTGCGCAAACCATGGAAAAAGATGCCAGCGAATTGTCACAGCTGGTCGAACGGATCACGTCAACTACTGAAATTGCCAGCAGCAATGTCGCTACTGTGGCCTCGGCAACCGAAGAATTGCAGGCATCCAGCCACGGAATTGCGGATCGCATTCATAAAACCAATGACATTGCGGGTCAGGCCGTTATCCGCGCACAGGAAACATCCCAAACGATGAACAGCCTGTCGGAAACGGCAAGCGAGATCGGCAAGGTTGTCGATATCGTCAAACGTATTTCTGACCAGACCAAGATGCTTGCGCTTAATGCCACCATCGAGGCCGCGCGTGCCGGTGATGCGGGCAAGGGATTTGCCGTTGTCGCAAACGAGGTCAAGAACCTTGCGACCCAGACCGAAAAGGCAATTCTGGATATCAACTCCCAGATCACCGCAATCCAGGGGGCAACATCAGAGGCCGTAACCGCGATCGAGGGTATTGGCGGTGCAATTGACGAAGTCAGTCAGCTGTCTGCGGATATCTCGGCCTCTGTTGAACAGCAAACAGCTGCAATTGCCGAAATCTCGACCAGTGCACAGGAAGTGTCGACGCATATGCGCGGCATCTCCAGCGATATCGAGCTTGCCAGTGAAAAATCACAGAACGCCAGTGAAACTGCGGAAAACCTGCGCGTTCTGGCGTCAAACATTCGCAATGATATCAACGAAATGGAAAGCCGGTTCCGTACGGTGCTGCGCAACACAGAAAGTGCCAGCCGTCGCCACGAGGAACGTGTCCCGATTGCGGTTGATATCAAGGTGGATTTCGGTAGCGGTGATATCCGAAACGGCGTTACCGCTGACATGTCGCTGGCCGGGCTTCTGGCCCGCATTGACGCGAGTGAGAAAGATCGCAACAAATCGATCACGATCACCATGGCCGATGGCACGACCCTGCATGGTATCGTAAAGGCCGTTTCGGCCCTTGGCACCCATGTTCAGTTTACCGAACTTGATGATCAGGCCAATCAGGTCATCCTGAGCCACCTTAAGAAAACCCACGATCACGACAACAAGATTGCCGACCTGGGCAAACAACTGGCACTTGATCTGGCAAAGGTTCTTGAGACTGGCCTTCGCAATAACGAGATCAGGCACGAAGACCTGTTCAACCCGCACTACGAACCGGTTGACGGCAGCGACCCGAAACAGTTCATGACACCGTATATTCCGTTCACGGATCGGAACTTCACACCGCTTCAGGAAGCGATTCTTGAAAAAGACAAGCATATCGTCTTTGCGGCGGGTGTGGATTCAAACGGCTATCTTCCAACCCACAACAAGATTTACAGCCAACCTCAAAAACCCGGAGAAGCGGCTTGGAACATGGGCAATTGTCGCAACCGGCGAATCTTTGATGACCGCGCCGGTCTGATGGCAGCACGTAATACCAAGCCACATCTGCTTCAGACCTATTTCCGCGACATGGGGGATTCTGTGGTCTTTATGAAGGAATGCGATGTCCCGATCATTGTTAATGGCGAACAATGGGGCAATCTGCGCATCGGATACCGCGCGTAAACTGAACACCGTTCAAGATGCGAGCAAACAAACGGGCGGCCTGATAATGGGCCGCCCGTAAAATTTTGTGCGTCACGTCACAACGCAGTGATTAGCGGAAGTCAAACAGTTCCTGATGAAAGGCCCGTCTGTTCAAACCGGCTGCGACAAGATCATTCTTTATCGCCAAACCAAACGCGCTTGGTCCACAGAACCAGACATGGGCCTGCTTCCATTCCGGCACTTCACCACGCAGTTTTTCACCGGTCAGGAAACCATCCTGGGCATCGCGCCACTGATGCAGGCGAACACCCGCCTTACTGGCCAGGGATTCTATTGATGCCATCAATTCGGCGTCACATTCCGGGGCAACCTGAAAGAAATCAATCTCAAAGGATTCCGGTTTTTCTGCCAGGGCTTCCAGCCATGCAACAAAGGGGGTCAGACCGATCCCGCCCGAAATCCATATCTGACGTGCATGTTTGCGATCAAGAGTGAAGGTTCCATAGGGTCCTTCAAGGACCACTGCATCACCAGATTTCAGTGTATCGGGCAGCTTTTTTGTATAATCGCCCAGTTCCTTGGCAATAATGGTCAGGCGAGGGTCATCCTTGTGCCATGCAGATGCAATGGTAAATGGATGTATCTCGTCACTGGCGCCAAAACGGGCAAAGGCAAACTGACCAGCCCGATGTCCCTTCCAGCCACCATCTGTTTTGATCCTGATTTCGAGCGATCTCATTTGCGGGAAGTAATTCAGCTCTGTGACTTCACCACCAGATTTCCGGTCCCTGCCAATCCGGCCTGTTAGAACGATAATCGCGCAAACCGTTCCGACTGCGAGCATTCCTGCCATGACATATCCGACAGGTGTCGCCCAGTTGGCGAAGTCAAGCAGCACCACGCCATGATAGACAAGAACCAGATAAACCGGTGCAAGGAGCGTGTGTGTTTTTGCAAACCAGCGATACGGGACCCATTTGATCAGCGCGACAATGATCAGCACCACCGCAATGTAAAACGCCCACTCGCCAACACTTTCAGCCAGACCGCGTTGTGCCCCGAAAAAGGACTGTCCCCAGTGCAGGGTCCCTTCATCCGGTCTTGGGCCACGGGGGCCGCGCTCATAAAGACCAAGCGCCGAAGCCCATTTGGGTGCCATCCGCCAGATCCAGTGGATGATGGATAAGGCCAGGGCAGTGATCCCCAGCCATTTGTGCAATCGATATGCCTTGTCCAGCCCGCCCAGCCGCTGGGACAGCAAAACCGGGCGTACCGCAAGCAACATGATCAGGCTCATCAACCCGATCGCCAGCACACCGGTATATTGCACCATATAACCGCGCAAACCGATAAAGGTCGTCACCTGGAAGACATCGGGATTCGAAACAAACCAGACACCGGTCAGCACCAGCAGGAAAGTACCAAACGCCGTTTCAATTCGCCTCATTACCGACCTCCATCCACCGGTTCGCGTGCTGAACGCAGGAACAGGCGCACCGTGAAACACCAACAAGCCTGATTTTATCACGCTTGTTGGGTCTCAACCTTGCGATGTATCACTTTTGGGTCGGCAAGACAGAAGCAGGATCAGCTATGTGAGTGCAGGATCGCCTCGGCAATTTCACGTTCAATTTCAGCGGGATAATCATAGAATCCCGGCTTGAACGACGCTGCCCCGCCCGATGCCAGCCAGTCAATGCCCCGGATCAGAATGGCCGAGAACGGATCAAAAAGATCCTTGCCCGATCCGCCCATGCCAGGAGCAAGATTGAGCAGGCTGCCGCGGTTCAGCAGATAAACCTCGCGGCTGTTATCAAGCTCGAACCGTTCGATATAACGGCGCATCTTCGTCTGTTTCTGGGTATCAAGCCACGCCACATCGATCTCGGTATTTGAATGACCGACATTGACCAGAATGGCACCACGACGGCACTGTTTGATCTGTTTTTCGCCGAGAATGCCTGAAAGTCCGGTCGCTGTTACAATGATCGCACATTCCTTGATACCGTCTTCAAGGCTGACCACGCGGCATCCGTGATGCTGGGCTTCAAGGGCGCGCACCGGATCACGTTCGGCGACCGAAACCACCGCACCAAGATTGCGTGCACGTTCGGCCACACCACGCCCGACCGGACCAAAACCGATGACAAGAACCGACCGCCCATAAAGCGCCAGACCCGTCACGTTGGAAAAGACCGGCCACATTTCCTGCGCCACATGGTGACGGTTATGCAGACGATCCTTGATCGCGATATCGTTCCAGTTAAAGACCGGGAAGGAATAATCAAGTTTCTCGACGCGATGCACACCGGTCGTGGTGGCTTCAAGCGCGCCGTCAACCTTATGGCCCTTTTTCACAAAGGCCTCGATCAGCTCGCCGCCCATATCGGCAACAATGTCTGCCGGTTCAGACGACAGGATATCGATACTTTTGGCATATTCATCGGGCGTCATGCCCGAAAATGCATGAACCTCGACCCCGTTGGCAGCCAGATAGGCTGCGGCCACGTCATCGGTGCTGTCCGGGTTGCATGCACCCACCTTGACTTTCGCACCTGCCTTCACGAAGGGCAGCAAGGTCGGGATGGTGTCTTCAAGCACATGCTGGAAACTGACGATTGTCTTGTCGCGCAGATCACGTTTGGCGACATAGTTTCCATATTTTGCTGTTACCGGGCAGATGACTTCACGCCAGGCAAGCGTTTCGTCATTGATCTGCTGGGCAAGGGTAGCGTCCTTGATGCGACTGGTCATTGTTGTATCTCTTGAAACTTCGTGGGCGATAAAACTTCCCACTAGTTAATAGCAGCCTGACCGGATGGAAAGCATTTCTGACCATCCGGTCAAACTTCGATACAGTTTGTCGCAAACAGGCCGATTAATCGCGGGCCGGAATATTCAGTCCGCGCTGTACCGCCGGTCGTGCAAGGCCACGTTCAAGCCATGCCGGAACATTTGAAAGCGTGTCATATTCGACCAGATCTCCGGCCTCATAAAATCCGGTCAGGTTGCGCACCCAGCCCAGAATCGCGATATCGGCAATGGTATATTCATCGCCCATGATCCAGTTGCGCCCTTCAAGACGGGTTTCGAGCACACCAAGAAGACGCTTTGATTCATTCACATAGCGGGTAAGCGGTCGCTTGTCCTCGATCTCCTTACCGGCAAATTTGTGGAAGAAACCAAGCTGTCCAAAAATCGGCCCGATTGCCGCCATCTGGAAATAGACCCACTGGATCGTCTCGATCCTTTTGACCGGATCAGATGGCAAAAACCTGCCCGTCTTTTCCGCAAGATATTGCAAGATCGCGCCGGATTCAAAAAGACCGATCGGTGTGCCGTCAGGCCCATCAGGATCAATGATTGCCGGGATTTTACCGTTCGGGTTCAAGGACAGGAATTCAGGCGTCCATGTCTCGTTTTCGCCGATATTGATCAGGTGGGGTTCATATTCAAGACCGGTTTCCTCAAGCATGATGGAAATCTTGACCCCGTTCGGGGTCGGCAATGAATAGAGCTGAATGATATCGGAATTCTTCGCAGGCCAGCGTTTGGTGATGTCGAATGCGGAAAGGTCAGCCATCTGATGTTGATCCCTGTTTGGTTTCGCTTGCAAGCCATCGAATGTCAAAACGGTCCGGCTAACAAGCAATTACATATGATCAGGATTTAGCAGATCATGTCCTTTTCGCCAGCCCCTACCGGGTATTTTGGAATATTTCAAAACGGATCAGGCCCGTTTGAATGCACAAACGGGCCCGGCCGGACTGCGACATCGCGACGATTACCGCGTCACGGTCGAAAATCGGAATCCTTGATCACACCTTACCAGGCGCGATATTTCAGGAATTTGCCATCAAGGGTGATAACGACGCGATCGCCTTTGGGATCTTCCTTGCGCTCGATATACATTTCGTAATCAATCGCGCTCATGATGCCGTCACCAAACTTCTCATGGATGATTTCCTTGATCGTTTCGCCGTAAACGCCAACGATTTCATACAGTCGATAAATCGCCGGATCAGTCGGAACGGCCTGATCCCAGATTTTCATCGGGCATTCCTGAATGACTGCCGATGCTTCTGGTGGCAGGTTGAACAAGGCCACAAGCATATCCGCCTTGTCCTTTGGTGCGGAATTCATGCCAAAGCAGACCGAAGTGGTCCAGACCGGCGACATGCCGATCTTGCTTGCAATCTCTTCCCAACCAAGGCCTTTGGCTTTCTTGGCTTCAAGGATCATTTCTTTGACGTCAGCTTTTTTCATGGCTTTTCTCCACTTCTGATACAGCAGGTTGTTTTGATTAATCGGCACTGTTGACCGCACGCTTGCGCGCGCCGGATTTGCTGCCTGTTTCTGATGAAATGACTGCCCCGGCATTTGCCCCGAAACGGACAGTTTTGGGTGCAGCTTGCTCGTCACCATCCTGTTTTCCGGCAAGTTCGCGCGACCGCGTCGCCAGGAACTCCACCAGGTGATTTCGGATATCGTAGTAATCCGGATGATGAATGATATTTGCCCGTTCGCGCGGGCGTTCGATTTCGACCTGAACGGACTCTGCCACCCGTGCATAGGGGCCGTTGGTCATCAAAAGGATGCGGTCCGCAAGCAGGATGGCTTCATCGACATCATGCGTGATCATGAAGACCGTCTGATCAGACCCCGACCAGATCCGAATCAGCTCATCCTGAATGCTGCCACGTGTCAGCGCATCAAGTGCGCCGAACGGTTCATCAAGCAAAAGCAATTCCGGCTGGATGGCAAAGGCACGGGCAATCGAGACGCGCTGACGCATCCCGCCCGACAATTGCGACGGCTTGCGAAGCTCCGCCCCGCCTGCCAGACCGACCATCTCAAGATATTTCATGGAATGGTCGTGAACCTGTTTCTTGCTCCAGGATTTGTAGCGGGCCTGTACGGCAAAGGTCACGTTCTTGAGGGCCGAAAGCCATGGCAACAGGGAATAGTTCTGAAACACGATCCCGCGATCCAGACTGGGGCCCGCGACCTCTTTGCCATTCATGATGACAGCGCCGTCGCTGGGTTCGTCCAGACCTGCAAGGATATTGAGGATCGTTGATTTGCCACAGCCGGAATGACCGATGATGCAAACAAACTCGCCCTTTTCGATGCCAAGATTGACGTTTTCAAATACGGTCAGGCCTTCACCACCTTTGGGTGCCTGAAAACGT
This sequence comes from Thalassospira sp. SM2505, assembly GCF_054901115.1. Taxonomy (NCBI): domain Bacteria; kingdom Pseudomonadati; phylum Pseudomonadota; class Alphaproteobacteria; order Rhodospirillales; family Thalassospiraceae; genus Thalassospira; species Thalassospira sp. SM2505. Next base: position 999,255 of record NZ_CM142731.1, on the reverse strand, counting down.
TTGGTAAGGTTCTGGACGCTCAGGAATGGTGTCGACATATCAGGTCTCCTTATTCCTGGTACTGCACAAGACGTGCGCAATAGGCGAAGGCGGTATCAAGCAACATGCCGACAAGGCCGATCATGAGGATCGAGAACACCACACTGGTCAGATCAAGGTTGTTCCATTCGTTCCAGACGTAGTAGCCAATGCCGGTCCCACCGACGAGCATCTCGGCTGCCACAATCACCAGCCATGCAATCCCGATTGAAATGCGCATACCGGTCAGAATGGTCGGTGCGGCCGCTGGAAGAATGACAATCCATGCGGTTTTAAGTGCGCCAAGCTCATGGGTTCGCGCCACATTCACCCAGTCCTTGCGCACACCCGCCACACCAAAGGCGGTGTTGATCAGCATCGGCCAGATCGAACAGATGAAGATGACGAAGATCGCCGACGCCTGACTGTCCTGAATGACAAACAGGGCCAGAGGCATCCACGCCAGTGGCGAGATGGGTCTTAGGACCTGAATGAAGGGATCAAGCGCCTTGTACATCAAGGGCGACATCCCGATCAAAAAGCCGATCGGAATGGCAAGTGCTGCGGCAAGGAAATAACCGGTCAGAACCCGATAAAGCGAATAGCCGATCTGGATGCCGATCCCCTTGTCGTTGGGGCCTGCATCATAGAAAGGATTGCTGAGTTCTTCCCAGGCCTTGCCAATCACTGCCGAGGGCGGTGGTACAGCTGCCTTCGGCTCTGCCCCACCCATCAGAAGTTCATATTCTGTCAGTTCGCCAGAAAGATTTTGTTTCGGGCTGGCGGCCTCCCAAAGGCCGAGGAAGACCGCCAATAGCACGAGTGACAAAACCAAAGCCCTGGCATTCAAGGATGCCAGCATATCAGCTTACCCCTTTGCCAATCGCAAAGCTGTTGACGTAGGCTTCTGGCTGATCGGGATCAAAGGTCTTGCCCATGATCGTGTAGCTTTTGTAAGTCGAAGTCGGCGCTTCATACCCAAGGTCTTTCATCACCTTGGCGCAGTCGGTTGCGACATAGACCTCTTCGGCGATTTTCTTGTAATCAATATCGCCTTCGATATAACCCCAGCGCTTCATCTGGGTCAGGATCCAGACACCCATCGAATGCCATGGGAACGGATCGAAATCGATGCGATCAGGAACGTTTTTAACCTCGCCCAGACCGTCGGCATAACGCCCGGTCAGGACCTGTTCGATCACCGGAACCGGCTGGTTCAGATAGTTGGCCGGTGCGATTGCAGCCGAGATTTCCTTGCGGTTTTCCGACTTGGCTGCGTATTGGGTCGCATCGACGATGGATTTCAAAAGCGCACCATAGGTATTTGGCAGTTCTTCTGAAAACGCCTTGGAGCATGCGAATGCGCAGCACGGATGGCCTTCCCAGATATCCTTGGTCAGGGTATGCAGGAAGCCGATTTTTTCCCAGACGGCTCGCTGGTTGAACGGATCAGGCGACAGGTAGCCGTCAAGGTTACCTGCACGCAGGTTCGCAACCATCTCGGGCGGCGGAACAACGCGGATCTGAATGTCTTTGTCCGGGTCCAGACCATGTTCGGCGACATAATAGCGCAGCAGGAAGTTGTGCATCGAATATTCGAACGGCACACCGAACTTGAAGCCCTTCCACTGTTTGGGATCGCGCTTGTCAAGATGGTCATTGTGCAGAACGATGGCCTGACCGTTGATGTTTTCAACAGCGGGCATCAGGAACGGGGTTGCGGTCGACCCCGCCCCCATCGAAATCGCCAGCGGCATCGGGGTCAGCATGTGCGACGCGTCATATTCATTGTTCAATGACTTGTCGCGGGCAACGGCCCATCCGGCCGTCTTGATGACATCAACATCAAGACCGTATTTTTCATAGAAGCCCATCGGCTGCGCCATGATGATCGGTGTGGCACAGGTGATCGGAACAAAACCGATATTGAGCTTGGATTTCTCGGGCGTACCAAGATCATCAAGGATCGCTGCCTTGACCTTGTCGATCGGCAGAACCGATGCCAATGCTGCCATCATGGTGCTGCCACCAACCATCTTGGCAAAGGAACGACGCGAAATTTCGTTATGCCCGAAGACCGAACGCACAATTGCACTGTCAATCGCGCGGTCCAGAATTTCTTCGCTGCTTTCCGGCGATTTGGCCGCCATGTCGCTGTGCGCTGGCATGGTCGCCAGATCGTGTTTTACGCCATGATCATGATCAGCATGTTTATGCCCGCCGGACGCGCATGCCTCACAGCCGCAAGATTTGCTATGACGCAGGTCGCTATCGCCACTAAATGGATCACCCAGACTTTTAACTGACATTTTGATCACCCCCTGTGTTGTTAAGCTGCCCACATCAGACAGCACCAGACATTCAATCGGGGTAACAGCAATCACTGTGCCAGTTTGCTGCGGCGCGGCATTCTTGTTGAAAACACTGGACTCGCGGGAGAATCGCGGGCAATCTCAACACATACGAAAAATCGTAATTTACGATAATTCGTAGATTAATTACGAATTATCGTAGGAAATTCGTATGACCCTCGACATAAACCAGTCAGTTTCAATGTCTTTGGAGCCACTGCATCTGCATGCTCTGCTGGCGCATACACATCCGACAATTCTGGTTCATCCGAAAACCGACAGCATCGTTTTTGCCAATGAGGCTGCGGCAAAATTGCTGGGACGCAGCATTGACGAGCTGAAGTCATCGCGAATGAGCGCACTGCACAAAGGTCAGGTCCCAAGTCTGGTTGTCTTTAGTCAGGCAGCGCTCTATCACGGTTTCGCCTGGACCCGCGGGCTGGACCTGACCCGACCAGATGGCACCGAGCTCAAACTTGAACATGAAGCCCGCGCCATCATGCTTGGTGACGAGGAATATCTGACCGTAACCATTTCCGATCTTGATGCGCGCCATCGCCGCGATGTCGATTCCGAGGCGGATGACTATCTTCGTGAAGGCATATCTGAATGGCGTCGGGCAGAACGCTTTTTCCGCGAGATCGAACGTGAAAACCAGCTGATCCTCGGGGCTGCTGGCGAGGGTATCTACGGTGTCAATTCAGACGGTGTCACAACTTTTGTGAATCCCGCAGCCGAGCGCATGCTGGGATGGACAGCAGAGGAACTTGTCGGCAAGGAAATCCATTCGATCATTCACCATTCCCATATGGATGGCGAACCCTATCACGCGCAACACTGCCCGATTTACAATGCATTCCGTGAAGGCATTGTCCGCCGGGTTGATGATGAAGTGTTCTGGCGCAGCGACGGCAAACCGATCCGGGTTGAATATACATCGACCCCTATTCGTGATCATGGGCTTGTGATTGGCGCCGTGATTGTGTTCCGCGACATCACTGAACGTAAAATCGCCGAAGAAAAACTGCATGCCGCCCTGGCCGAGGTCGACCGGCTGCGCGAACGGCTTGAGCTCGAAAACGCCTATCTTCAGGAAGAAATCCTGTCGACCAACAACCACCATGAAATCATCGGACAGTCAGATGCCATTCAGGGCGCGCTCAAGCAGATTGATCTGGTCGCCCCGACCGACGCCAACGTTCTGATCACCGGCGAATCCGGCACTGGTAAGGAGCTGATCGCGCGCGCCATCCATCAGGCAAGCACACGGTCTGATCGCGTTCTGGTGCGCGTCAACTGTGCGGCCATTCCCCATGAACTGTTTGAAAGCGAGTTTTTCGGCCATGTCCGCGGTGCCTTTACCGGAGCCATTCGCGACCGCGTCGGGCGATTCGAACTGGCAGACGGCGGGACACTGTTTCTTGACGAGGTTGGCGAAATCCCGCTGGAGCTACAGGGAAAGCTACTTCGCGTTCTGCAAGACCAGAAATTCGAACGCATCGGCGAGGAACGCACCCGCGAGGTCAATGTCCGCCTGATTGCCGCCACCAACCGCGACCTTAAGGAAGAAGTGAGACAGGGACGTTTCCGCGAAGACCTTTATTTCCGGCTGAACGTCTTCCCGATTGAATGCCGTCCGTTACGCGAACGCCCCGACGACATCCCGCCACTTGCCGCCCACTTCCTGCGCAATATCTGTCAGCGCCTGAATATCGCCCAGCCAACCCTGACCAAGGGACAGGTTCATGTCTTGCAAAATTATGGCTGGCCGGGAAATGCGCGCGAACTTGAAAATGTAATCGAGCGCGCCGCCATTCTGGCCCACGATGGCAAGCTGCATTTTGACCTGCCCGACGTCACCTCACGGGATGGCAGAAAACCGCCCTCCTCGCCCAAGGCGGACAAGGCGGACAAGGATGCGACGCCCGAGAAGACCATTATGACGCGTCAGGACCTGCGGCAAACCGAATATCACAATATCATCCGCGCCCTGACCGAGACGCGCGGCAAGATTTTCGGGACAAACGGGGCCGCCGCCTTGCTGGACATTAAACCGACCACGCTGGCATCGCGTATCAAGAAATTCAAAATTGATCGCCGCGACTTTGCCCCGACTGAAAATGATCCTGCCAGGTAATTACGAAAACTTCCGATCCGCCGGTTGCCAGCACAACCGGTTTGGCGCAGCATGTCGCCACCCAAGATACAAGAGATACAAGATCAATAAATCCGGCTGGTGGACATTGCCCCTTAATACAACCGGACAAACCGGTTTCCGGCAAAAATCGGCAGGCAAAGACAGGGAAGAACAAAAATGACAGCATTTTTGCAGATTGGTGCGCTGCTTGCGATGGCTGCAGTCGCAGGCGTTCTGGTGATGGGCATCATTTCGATGGCACGGGGCAAGGATGCACGCAAATCAAATAAACTGATGCAGCTTCGCGTCCTGCTTCAGGCGGTTGCCTTGCTGCTTTTGTTCATCCTGTCATTGATGGCGCTTGGCAAATAGGCATCTACCATTCACGACTTATCCACCCACAAACGATACGAATATAACGGACAGCACATGGTTCAATTGACACGCATCTACACAAAATCCGGCGACAAGGGCAAAACGGCCCTTGGCAACGGCACGCGGGTTCCCAAAAACTCCGTCCGGGTTGAGGCCTATGGCACCGTTGACGAAACCAATTCCGTGATCGGTGTTGCCCGCCTGCATGCCGACGGCGAGATTGATGCCATGCTGGCGCGAATCCAGAACGATCTGTTTGATCTGGGTGCCGATCTTTGCACGCCGGGCGATGGCAGCGATGATAACCCCGAACAGCCTGCCTTGCGGATCATCGCCAGACAGACCGAACGCCTTGAAAACGAGATCGACCAGATCAATGCCGAACTGGATCCGTTGAAATCGTTCGTTCTGCCGGGGGGCAGTGCGCTTTCGGCACAGCTTCACGTCGCGCGGACAGTTTCACGGCGCGCGGAACGGCTTATTGTCGAACTTGCCGGAATCGAGACCATCAATCCGGAGTGTGTGCGCTATATCAACCGGCTTTCGGACCACATGTTTGTCCTGGCCCGCCATGCCAATAACGGTGGCAAGGATGATATTTTGTGGCAACCCGGACTGACGCGCTGACGATTTTTTTTGGATAAATCCCTGTTAATCGGCGGATTTGTGCCGTATCAAGGTCGCGAAGGGCATCAAAAATTCAGTGAAGAAGTTGTCGTTAACGTCAACACCTTTACGTAAATTGACAACCTGCGTAGCACCCCCTATTGTGCATCGCGGGGAAAACAGTAACATGCGGGCCCGCAGCGAACTGCCCCGGCAGGGCGCCAAAGCCCATAGTTTCGACAACAAAAACGAACAGGTCTGTCATGAAGGTTCTTGTCGCCGTTAAGCGCGTTGTGGATTACAACGTCAAGATCCGAGTCAAACAGGACCAGTCTGGCGTTGAATTGAACAACGTCAAAATGTCCATGAACCCGTTTGACGAAATCGCCGTTGAAGAGGCTGTCCGCCTCAAGGAAGCAGGTACTGCGACCGAAGTGGTTGCTGTATCGCTCGGCGTTAAGCAGTGCCAGGAGACCCTGCGCACCGCCCTTGCCATGGGTGCCGATCGCGGCATTCTGGTCGAAACCGAGGATGAGCTTCAGCCGCTTGCCGTCGCAAAACTCCTGAAGGAAGTCGTTGCCAAGGAAAGCCCGGATCTTGTGATCCTCGGCAAACAGGCAATTGACGACGACGCCAACCAGACTGGCCAGATGCTGGCTGCTTTGCTGGATTGGCCGCAGGGCACTTTCGCATCCAAGGTTGCCGTTGCTGACGGCAAACTCGACGTTACCCGTGAAGTTGATGGCGGTCTTGAAACCGTCAAGCTTGATCTTCCGGCAATCGTCACCACCGACCTGCGTCTCAACGAGCCGCGTTATGCGTCGCTGCCAAACATCATGAAAGCCAAGAAAAAGCCGCTCGACACCCTGAGCCCGGCCGACCTTGGTGTTGATACCGCGCCGCGCCTGAAAACCCTGAAAGTGACGGAACCGCCGGCACGTCAGGCAGGTGTCAAAGTTGCCGACGTCGCAGAGCTTGTCGACAAGCTCCGCAACGAAGCAAAAGTAATCTAAGCGGGGATCAATCAAATGAGCATTCTTGTTATTGCCGAACACGACAATACCGAACTTAAGGGTGGCACGCTGAACACCGTTGCCGCAGCCCAGAAGATCGGTGGCGACATTGCCATCCTCGTTGCTGGTGAAAACTGCCGCGGTGTAGCCGAAGCAGCCGCAAAGGTTGCCGGTGTCTCCAAGGTTCTGGTTGCAGATAACGCCGCCTATGGCCATTTCCTGGCTGAAAACATGGCCGGTCTTGTGACCGAACTTGCCGAAGGTTACAGCCACATTCTGGTTCCGGCTTCGACCTCGGGCAAAAACTTCATGCCGCGCGTTGCAGCATTGAAGGACGTCGCGCAGATTTCCGACATCACCGATGTCGAAAGTGCCGATACCTTTGTCCGTCCGATCTATGCCGGTAACGCGATGGCGACCGTTCAGTCGTCTGACCCGCTGAAACTGATCACCGTTCGTACCACGGGCTTTGATCCGGTTGGAGCCGAGGGCGGTTCTGCTGCCATCGAAGACGTTGCTGTTGTTGCCGATGCCGGTAAATCCAGCTTCGTTGGTCAGGAACTGACCGAGTCGGAACGTCCGGAACTGACCGCAGCCAGCGTTGTCATTTCTGGCGGTCGCGGCATGGGTTCAGGTGAAAACTTCCACCTGATCGAGCCGATTGCCGACAAACTCGGCGCTGCCATTGGCGCTTCGCGCGCTGCGGTTGATGCCGGATACGCTCCGAACGACTGGCAGGTCGGTCAGACCGGCAAAGTTGTTGCACCGCAGCTATACATTGCTGTAGGCATTTCAGGTGCTATTCAGCACCTTGCCGGCATGAAGGACAGCAAGGTCATTGTCGCGATCAACAAGGACGAAGAAGCGCCGATCTTCTCGGTAGCTGATTACGGACTTGTCGCTGACCTGTTCGAAGCCCTTCCCGCTCTGGCGAGTGAACTCGACAAATAATCTGATCCCAATTAGGGTCAAAACAGTGAATTCTATTGTTTTGACCCTAGGGGACGAGTGGGGAACAAATGGCTTCGTTGGAAGATATCAAAACCATTGGCGTGATCGGCGCCGGTCAAATGGGCAATGGCATTGCACATGTGATCGCGATTGCCGGTTACGACGTCCGAATTCTCGACATCTCGCAAGATGCCCTTGATAAGGCCATCGGCGTGATGGACAAGAACATGGACCGCCAGGTCAAAAAAGAGCTGATTACCGCAGCGCAAAAAGACGCAGCTCTTGCCCGCGTCTCAACCGGAACGGAATACAGCTTCCTTTCGGATTGCGATCTGGTGATCGAAGCGGCAACCGAGAATGAAGAAATCAAGAAACAGATCTTCAAGGCTCTTTGCCCGGTTCTTGGCCCGGAAGCCATCATCGCGACCAACACTTCCTCGATCTCGGTGACCCGTCTGGCGTCCTATACCGACCGCCCGGCGAAATTCATGGGTATGCACTTCATGAACCCGGTGCCGCTGATGAAGCTGGTGGAGCTGATCCGTGGCATTGCCACCGATGAGACCACCTATCGCACCATTCATGAACTGACCAAGAAACTGGGCAAAGACACGGCAAGTGCCGAAGATTTCCCGGCTTTCATCGTCAACCGTATCCTTCTGCCGATGATCAACGAGGCGATCTACACCCTTTATGAAGGTGTGGGTAACGTCGAATCCATCGACACGGCAATGCGTCTGGGTGCGAACCATCCGATGGGTCCGCTGCAACTGGCTGACTTTATTGGTCTGGATACCTGTCTTTCGATCATGCATGTCCTGCATGACGGTCTGGCAGATACCAAGTATCGCCCTTGCCCACTGCTGGTCAAATATGTCGAAGCCGGATGGCTTGGCCGCAAGGTTGGCCGTGGCTTCTATGACTATAGCGGTGATGAGCCGGTCCCGACCCGCTAGGGACTGCTTTAAAACATTCGCATTTTCAAATTAAAAGCCGTTGTGAAAATCAGCGGCTTTTTTTGTTGCAATCGATCCGTCAAGCCACTGGAATACAGCTCTTGCAACCCGCACAGATGTGATGCCGGGATCAAATGACAAAAGAAGTCTGGAGGCAGTCCAAGCATGTTTCTCGGGATTGATGTTGGTACATCAGCCGTCAAGGCACTGCTGATCGACGAGAACTCGGCAACCGTCGCTGAGACTGATATCCCTTTGTCCGTTTCCAACCCGCACCCGTTCTGGAGCGAACAGAACCCGGCGGACTGGTGGGACGCGACCCTGCGTGCCATCGACGCATTGCATCACCAAAATCCCGGTGCGCTTGCCGCGACACGCGCCATTGGCCTGTCAGGGCAAATGCATGGTGCAACATTGCTTGGCGAAGACGATATGCCGCTTCGTCCTGCGATCCTGTGGAATGACGGGCGCGCCAAGAAGGAATGTGACGCGCTTGATGCTACCCTGCCCGATCTGGGGCTTCGGGCCGGTGTTGCCACCATGCCCGGCATGACTGCCCCCAAGATGATCTGGCTTCAAAAGCATGAACCCGAGCTGTTTGCAAAGGTCAGAACCATTCTGCTGCCCAAGGACTATATCCGGTTTTGCCTGTCGGGTGACAAGGTCACCGAGATGTCGGATGCCGCAGGTACGCTTTGGCTTGATGAAGAAAGCCGCAGCTGGAACGAAGCTGCAATCGAGGCTTGCGGGCTTTCGATGGACCAATTGCCCAAACTTGTCGAAGGATCGGATGTCACCGGCACATTGCGCCGTGACCTTGCAGATCGTTGGGGCATGACTGCCGGGGTGATCATTGCCGGTGGCGGCGGCGATGCGGCAACCGGGGGGATCGGTGTCGGTGCTGTGCGCCATGGGGATGGCTTTATTTCGCTTGGGACGTCATCGCAGATCTTTGTCGCCTCGGACAGATACCGACCCAAACCCGAAGAACTCCTGCACAGCTTCACCCATGCCATTCCGGGTCACTGGTTCCAGATGGCGGTCCTGCTTAATGGAGCCAGCTGCCTGCAATGGGTGGCAAGGCTTCTGGGTGAAAGCGATATTGGCGCTTTGCTTGCAAGGGTCGAGGCCCAGCACAACGCGCCATCGGATATTCTGTTTTTGCCTTACCTCAACGGTGAACGTACACCGCACAATAATCCCTATGCCCGTGGCGTGTTTTTCGGCCTGGGCAGTGACACAAACCGCGAAGCCATGGTGCAATCGGTGCTTGAGGGCGTTGCCTTTGCGCTCAGCGATGCGCAATCACGGCTGCATGCGGCTGGAACCCGTTGTGAATTGCCCGGTGTGATCGGTGGCGGCGCACGCAGCCGATACTGGATTCAGCTGATTTCGGACATTATGGGCACCCCGCTTGCACGTTACGAGGGTGCGGCAAAGGGCCCGGCATTTGGTGCAGCACGTCTTGCCCGACTGGCTTTGACACAGGAACCGGTCGAAGATGTTTGCAAGAAACCGGCGATCGAGGAAGTGATTGAGCCCGATCCGGCGCGGCATGCCTCCTATCAGCCCCGCTTTGCCAAATTCCGCCGTCTTTATGCCGCACTGGCGAGTGAATTTACGCCATCCTGACAATAGGGATCCTATATGAAATTGCACTTCTTGCGGAGATCTGTCGCTGCAGTTGACGTTTTTACCTGCAAAACAACCAATTTAATCCGCAAGCTTCTTTAAACCAATGATCTAGTGCCAATATCATTGTGAGGTATTAGTTTTCTACCATTTGGATAGACCATGAGTATTGTCGTTGTTGGAAGCTCAAACATTGATTTTGCTGCGCGCGTTGCAAAATTTCCACAACCCGGCCAGACCGTTGCGGCAAAGGAATACATATCCGGCCCGGGTGGCAAAGGATGCAATCAGGCACTTGCCGTTGCGCGGCTGGGTGTTTCCCCTGTTTTCATATCCAAAATCGGCGACGACGCACTGGGCCGACAACTGATTGAAACGCTTGCCGCCGAAGGGCTCGATACCAATCATCTGATCATGGCTGACGCAGCTCAGACCGGGATAGCATTGATTTCAATTGATGAGTCCGGTGAAAACATGATCACTGTGGTCGGCGGTGCCAATATGACCATGACCCGTGCGGACCTGCATGACAAACAGGAGTCTCTGCGCGATTGTAACTATCTGCTTTTACAGCTGGAATGCCCGGTGGTGGCAGTAGATTGCGCAATCAAATATGCCCGCGAAGGACACGCGAAGGTCATTCTTGATCCGGCTCCGGTGCAAGATCACATGGTGATGCGCGACCTCCTGGCACTGACCGATATTGTCACCCCCAATAGCAGCGAATGCCGCGTCATGACCGGTATTGATCCGGTTGACACCAAAAGCGCACAGCAGGCAGCCAGCGCACTTCATGAAATGGGCCCAAAGACCGTCATCATCAAAATGGGCGGCGATGGCGCATTCTATTCCGCCGATGGCCAATCTGGAGATAGTCAGTCCGGAATGGTGCCGTCCTTTTCGGTCAACGCCATAGACACGGTGGGTGCAGGTGATTGCTTTAACGCGGGACTTGCGGTTGCCCTGCATGGTGGTCAGTCATTACCCGATGCCGTGCGTTTCGCCTGTGCGACCGGCGCACTTGCCACCACGCGCAACGGTGCGGCCGATGCCGCACCAAATATCGAACAGGTCCTTGCCCTGCTTGAAAACAGGGCGTAAGGCCTGTGGTCAACACGCGTTACGAGGTCTGATCAATCAGGTCATTGAAATAGGAAATGACATCGGGCGCATCCCATTGCGCGATGCCTTCGAGTTTACCGCGAATAACACCGTTGCCATCAATCACAAAGCTGGTCGGAAGACCGCGTGCCCCCATCTTGCGCGCGGTCGCACCGCGCGGATCAAGCACCACATCAAGATTGTCGATTCCATTCTTTTCAAAGAATTCCGTAACGGCAGCGGCACCACCGCGGTCCTGACTGAGTGCCAGAACACGGAACGCCTTGCCATCCATCTGCGCAGCAAGATTGTCGAGTTCTGGCATTTCCTTGACGCATGGAACACACCATGTCGCCCACAGATTAACCAGAACAACCTTTCCCTTCAGGCTGTTAAGCGGGATTTCCCCATCTTTTTGATCGACAAATGTGATCCCGTCGGGCAAAGAACCGTCATCAGACGGGGCAACCATCTTTGAAAGTTCTTGCGGGAATTGCGTATCTGCAAAGGCAGGGGTTGCATAAATGCCCGATATGGCGACAATCACGCCAAGTTTTACGTAACGAAGCAATGTCTTCACAACACTCACCTTTCCAAGACTGCGGATCAAGATGACCGACCAAAACGCCACCGACCAGAAAAACGCCAACTCCCTGTGGGGAGGTCGCTTTGAAGCAGGCCCGTCAGCCATCATGGAAGAAATCAATGCTTCCATCGGTTTTGACAAACGCCTTTATGCCCAGGACATTCAGGGCTCCAAAGCCCACTGCGCGATGCTGGTCAAGCAGAACATCATCCCCGCAGAAGATGGCGAAAAGATTACCAATGGTCTAGACCAGATCCTTCAGGAAATCGAGAGCGGGCAGTTCAAATTCTCGAGCGCGCTTGAAGATATTCACATGAATGTCGAAAGCCGCCTGCGCGATCTGATCGGTCCGGCAGCAGGTCGTCTTCATACCGCACGCTCGCGCAATGATCAGGTCGCAACCGACTTCAAACTCTGGGTTCGCGATGTTGCACTTGCCGATCTTGAGGCCGGTCTCAAGGGCCTTCAGGAAGCGCTGATTACGCAGGCCGAAACCCATGCCGAAACCATCATGCCGGGCTTTACCCATCTGCAGGCAGCCCAGCCGGTGACCTTTGGCCATCATCTTCTGGCCTATGTGGAAATGTTTGGCCGTGACCGTGGCCGTGTCGCCGATTGCCGGACGCGCGTAAATGAAAACCCGTTGGGTTCAGCCGCCCTTGCAGGCACACCTTATCCGATTGACCGTCACATGACGGCAAGCGCGCTTGGCTTTGATCGTCCGACGGCGAACTCGCTTGATGCGGTATCGGATCGTGACTTTGCACTCGAATATCTTAACGCAGCCTCGATTGCTGCAATGCATCTGTCGCGTCTGGCCGAGGAAATGGTCATCTGGTGTTCGGCACAGTTCCGCTTTATCGGCATGTCCGACAAGTTCTCGACCGGCTCCTCGATCATGCCGCAGAAACGTAACCCGGACGCCGCCGAACTGATCCGTTCGAAAATCGGACGTATCGTTGGTTGCTATAATTCCCTGATGTTGTCGATGAAGGGCCTTCCGCTGGCCTATTCCAAAGACATGCAGGAAGACAAGGAACCGGTTTTCGAGGCCCACGACCATCTGGGTCTGTGCGTTGCTGCCATGACCGGCATGGTCGCTGACATGAAAGTCTTTGCCGATAACATGCGCGCCGCAGCTGGTGCCGGTTACACCACTGCAACCGACCTTGCCGACTGGCTGGTGGCCGAGCTTGGCATGCCGTTCCGCGATGCCCATCATGTGGTTGGCGCAACCGTGAAGCTGGCCGAGTCCAAGGGATGCGATCTTGATCAGCTGCCCCTTGAAGACCTTCAGGGGATCGAACCAAAGATCACCAATGCAGTTTATGACGTCCTGACCGTCGAGGCATCTGTTGCCGCCCGCCAGAGCTTTGGCGGCACCGCACCGGTGCGCGTCAAGGAATCGGTCAAGGCTGCAAAGGAAAGGTTTATGAAATGACCCCTGCTTTGCTTAAACGCGGCATCGTGATCACACTGGCAGTCATGCTGGGTCTTTCGGTGGCAGCTTGCGGCAAAAAAGGCCCGCTTGAACCGCCGACCGAAAAAGGCAACGAATATCCAAGGGACTACCCCGCCAAATGAACCATTTTGAATATATTGATGGCGTGCTTCACGCCGAAGGCGTTTCGATCCCCGAAATGGCGGATAAAGTTGGCACGCCGTTTTTCTGCTATTCGACGGCAACGCTTGAGCGCCACTACAAGGTTTATGCCGACGCGTTCGAGGGGCTTGATGCCACTGTATGCTTTGCTGTGAAGGCAAACTCCAATCAGGCTGTGCTGAAAACACTGGGCAATCTTGGTGCCGGTGCAGACGTGGTATCGGTTGGTGAAATGCGCCGCGCCCTGCGTGCAGGAATTGATCCCGCCAAGATCATCTTTTCGGGCGTTGGCAAGGCAGACGCAGAAATGCGCGAAGCTCTTGAGGCCGACATTGCGCAAATCAATGTCGAAAGCATCCCGGAACTGGTCGAACTGAACCGTGTTGCCATCGAAATGGGCAAAAAGGCGCGTATTGCGCTGCGCATCAATCCGCATGTCGATGCCAAAACCCACGAAAAGATCGCGACCGGCAAGGCCGAAAACAAATTCGGCATCGACTGGACTCGCGCGATCGAGGTTTACCGTGATGCCGCCGCCATGGATGGTATCGAGGTTACCGGCATTGCGATGCATATCGGCTCACAGTTGACCGATCTGACCCCGTTCCGCGAGGCATTCACCCGTCTGGCAGGGCTGGTCGAGCAACTTCGTTCCGAAGGCATCCATATCCGCAATCTTGATCTGGGTGGCGGCCTTGGCATCGCCTATCAGGGCGAAACGCCGCCGCTTCCTGATGCCTATGGCCAGATGGTGCGCGAAACGGTCGGTCATCTTGGGTGTCACATCACCCTTGAGCCCGGTCGCCTGATTGCCGGCAATGCCGGGATCATGGTGTCGCGAGTCATGTATATCAAAGACGGCGAAGCAAAGCGTTTCGTCATTCTTGATGCCGCGATGAATGACCTGATCCGTCCGACGCTTTACAGCGCCTATCACGAAATCATCCCGGTTGAAGAACAGGGCGAAGAAGACGTGCAGGCAACTGTCGACGTCGTCGGCCCGGTTTGCGAAACCGGCGACACATTCGGCAAAGACCGCAAATTGCCAGATGATCTCAAGGCCGGTGATCTGGTCGCAGTGATGTCAGCAGGTGCCTATGGCGCGGTGATGTCCTCGACCTATAACACCCGTGCATTGACGCCCGAGGTACTGGTCAAGGGCAACAATTTTGCGATTGTCCGCCCCCGTCAGGAAATCGATCAGCTGATCAATATGGATCAAATCCCTGCATGGCTCGGTAACGAGTAAGCTTTGCGCCATTCCATATGAATGATTTTCAGGTGGCCCGTATGATGCGGGCCACCTTTTTATTTCCCGGCATCCGATGGAATAGCTTGACCCGCACCTGTGAAACCCCAAGTTTTAAAGGGAAAGCGTTGCAATCAGATTTGCAACATGTCGGCAATCACGGACAACCAGACGCATGTCGTTGATACCACCCTATCCCGAGATCGAAAGTCATGTGCGCAAAACGCGCATGATCCTGATTTGGGAATCGGTGTGGCCATGCCTGATACCGGCACTTTCGATTGTGCTTCTGACAGTCGGACTTACCCTTACCGGCGCGTTCGAGTTCCTGCCGGCGACCGGGCACATCATCTTGCTGTCTGTACTGTCGGTCGCAACCATGGTCGCGATTGTCGCGCCCTGGCGAAATTTCCGCTGGCCAACCCGCCGCGATATCCTGCACCGGCTTGAAGTCGAAAACAGGCTGGAGAACAATCCGCTCCAGAGTCTCGAAGACCATATCCACGAAACCGACGATCCGCTGACCAGCTTCCTGTGGCAGCGCCAGCTGGGTTTGCATGAAGCAGCCCTTAAACATTTGCGCCTGCCCCGTCCGGTCCCCGCTGTTACACGGATTGACCGGTTCGGGCTGACCGCCATTCCCGTACTGGTGCTCTTTGTTGGCCTGTTCGCCGGACATAATCATTTCCCGGAACGGTTTTCAAAGGCCTTTAGTCCGTTGCAACGCCTTGGTGCAGCTGATTTCAGCGCGACCCTTTGGGTGACGCCGCCAGCCTATACCGGACAGGTTCCAAGGGTCCTGCGCTTTGCGGCAATTGGTACGGAGAATGGCACGGTTCCATCAAACGATGGCAACATCACAGGAAACACGACCACGAGTGACGTGATGTCTGTGCAGGTGCCCGCCGGGTCAACACTTGATGGCAGCATATCAAGCATCTGGCAGCCGACCCTGAGCGCGCCGGATGGAGAACGCGCATTCACCGAAAGCAGCGAAAACAGCTATGTGCTGTCGACTGCCATAGAACAATCGGGGGAGTGGCGCATATCGGTCTGGGGCAATGATCGTCTGACGCTGAATATTGAACTGGTGCCCGACAACGCCCCAAGCCTGTCTTTTGTCAGTTCCCCCGTCGTGACGCGCCGCGATCATGTGCGTCTGGATTATCTTGCCAATGATGATTATGGACTGGCGAAGCTTGATCTTGTGATCACCCCGGCACCGGATGACGGATCACTTGATCAATATGGCCCGATTGATCAGATCGTCATCGACATCCGTGGCGAAGGTATCAGCGAAACCGCAATGCCGACCCGTATTGAAGGTCCGCGTTTTCTTGATCTGGTTGCCCATCCCTGGGCCGGTCTTCCGGTCAATATCCAGATGGTGTCCCGCGACAATGCCGGTCAGACCGGGCAAAGCGATATCCGGTCTTTGATGTTGCCCGAACGTGAATTCAACCATCCGGTCGCGCAGAAACTGATTGCAATCCGGCGCGGCTTGTTGCGCCACCCGGATCGCGCCCTTGAAATGCATCAGGCAATACTGCCGGTTCTTTATGCTCCACAGGCATTCAACGGTCATATTGGCGTCTTCCTTGCGCTGTCGGTTGCCGAAAACCGGCTGTCTGCAAATCTGGGGAACCGCGACGTTCATCAGGATGTCGCCGGGCTTTTGTGGCATATCGCCGAGGAAGTCGAACGCGGAAGTTACGGGATTGCGGAACGCAACCTTATGGAGGCCGAGGAACGCCTGCTTGAAGCCTTACAAAATCCCGACATTACCGAAGGCGAAATTGCCCGGTTGATCGAGGAATATCGTCAGGCGTTAAATGAATATCTGGCCGCCCTGACCCGCGAAAGCACGCAATCACCAGAAGAACAGCCACAGGCCTCCGCCGCCCTGGAGCAACAGGACCTGTCGCGCATCATTGATCAGATTGATGCCCTGATGCGTGCAGGGGCGCGTGATCAGGCCCGTCAGCTTATTGATCGTCTGCGCGAGCTGATTGAAAATATGCAGGTCACGACCGGCGAAGGCGGAATGGACATCACATCTACCCTGCGCGAGATGCTTGACGGTATGCGCGACCTGGCCCGCCGACAACAGGACCTGATGAACGAAGGCGACAATTCATCGACGCAGAATGGCCCCGCCCCGCGCGCCAATCAGCAACAGGGCCTTGCCAATGACGCCAGCGAGATCATGAACAGCCCCGGCATCGATCAGTTTGGTGAGGTCAGCGGCATGAACACCGTCATAGACGCCATGCGCGGCGCGGCAGAGGCCCTTGGGCACAATCGGTCTCATGAGGCCCTGCAATTGCAGCGACAGGCCATGGAGGCCCTTCAACAGGGCATTGGCGAGATCAGCCGTGCCCTCGAAGGCCTGAGCCAGTTGGCCCCGATGCTCGAAGACCTTGAAGGAAGCGGGCGTCGCGATCCATTGGGCCGTCCGGTCGGTGGTGATGGCACCACCATTATTCCGGATGTGAATACCCTTGAACGGGCCTGGCGGATTTTGCAGGAACTTCGTCGTCGATCCGGCGACCCGGATCGTCCGCAGATCGAACAGGAATATATCGACCGGTTGCTCAAACGGTTCTGATTCCCGAAACCCGGTCTTCGGGGACAATCGATTTCGCACAAAAAAGGCAGCGATGAAACGCTGCCTTTTTTCATTTTAACGGGTCGCGGTCCTTACGGCTCGACCGCTTCACGCGGATCAAGGAAGGTGACCTGCAATCGGGTGGCCGTCGGGTTCGGACGACGGATTTTGGTTTCGACCGTCATGCTTTCGCCAACGGGCAGCATTTGTTGTTCCATCGGCATCTCGGCCCCGGCCGTCACCTTTGTCTCGTCATAGATCAGCGGAACCTTTTTGCGCTGTACCACACGGTCCAGCGGATCAAGAAGTTCGATCAAAAGATACGGCAACGGACGCGGTTCTTCTGCGATATTGACGATCTCGGCGCGGACGACAAGAACATCAATCCCGTCTTCATCTTCACGGGTCGGCGGCAATTCGCGAATATCAAGGCCTTCGCCCACATGCGGCACATCAAGGCCGATCATGTCATAGACCTTGGCAATCGGCGGCCACATATTGATGACGTAGTCCTTGGCAAAATAACCACCCGCGCCGATCCCACCGATCAGCAACAGGAAGATGATCCAGCCAATAATACCCTTTTTCTTTTTCGGCTCCGGCTTGGGATTGTTCCGAATCAGTTGCTGGGGAATGGGGGGCGGATCAGGAATTCTGTCAGCATTTTCAAAGCCCGGATCAACCTGGCCACTTCCCATCTGATCAGCATTGAAATCAGCACCGAGTGCGCCTTCCTGATTGAAGGGTGGCGGAAGATCATTTTCCGGCGCGCTCGCAGCCTGGGGAGCAGGCTTCTTTGCCCCCGGGGGGTCCTGATGCCAGCTGTTGCCGCAGCTTTTACAGCGCACGGTTCGGCCCTTGGGACCGATTGCTTCTGTCTTAACTGAGTATTTCTTTGAACACTCTGGGCAAGTAATGATCATTGCAAACCTGGCATTTCGATGACAGCGGCATCAAACATGGGGGGCAACAAGACGTACGCAACTGACGATCCCCCAAGCACGTCAGCGGTGACTTACACTATATGTAAATAGCCGCGATTTAACAGACTGTTAAGTACAGATAACAGAAGCTGCCCGGATTTGGGTGTCTAATCGTTGCGTAACGGCGGTGAACATGGCATCCGAAATCATGAGAAAACCGGGTAAACCGGATCAGTCATTTTCGATATTGTCAGGTCCGATTGGCATTTCGCGCTTGTCAGAACCTAGAGAAACCCTTGATCAAATGCCATGGCACAGGCCAAGGTAGAACGTCATTCTGCCATATGGAGCACCGATTTTGACCGAGGTTGTCAGTTTCAGGAATGTCGGGGTCCGATACGAATCCGGACCGGAAATTTTGCGCGACCTGAATTTTTCTTTGGGTCGCGGCAGTTTCCATTTCCTGACCGGCGCATCCGGTGCAGGCAAATCGACATTGATGCGCCTTTTATATCTTGCCCTTCGGCAGACCCGGGGTGAAATCAATATTTTCGGACGCGACAATATCCGCATCCCGCGTGAAGATCTTCCTGCGATTCGCCGCAAGATCGGCGTGGTCTTTCAGGATTTCCGCCTGATCAATCACCTGACGACATTCGAAAACGTTGCCTTGCCGTTGCGAGTTGCCGGGGTCGAGGATTTGCAAATCCGCAAGAATGTCACCGAGCTTCTCGAATGGGTCGGGCTCGGTGACCACATCAATGCACAGCCATCGCGTCTTTCGGGCGGCCAGCAACAACGTGTGGCGATTGCGCGCGCGGTCATCGGTCGTCCGGCATTGCTTCTGGCCGATGAACCGACCGGGAACGTTGATGACCGAATCGCCATGCGTTTGCTGTATCTGTTTGAAGAACTCAACAAACTGGGCACCACCGTCCTGATCGCCACCCATAACCGCCAACTGGTCAGACGTTTCGGTCATACGCAATGGTTGCTCGAAGGCGGTACACTGCATGACGTAACGCATAGCGGCTGACCACCATCACGACAAGATCAACCAGATCAACAGGACCAAACCACGATCATGGCATTTCGCGCACCCCCATCGCATCTTCCACTTGAAAGCGACTCTTCCTCGCGCTTTTTGCCGAGCATCGTCGCTTTGATGGTTGCGCTGCTGACCTTTTCGATTGTGGGCCTGGCAGCCCTGCATGACAGTGTCGGTCAATGGTCCGGCCAGATCGAAGGCAGCCTGTCCATTCAGGTTCCCCCGACCGAACTTGCAAACCGGACACCGGAAGAACGCGAAGAAGCGCTTCAGAAAACTGTTGATGCCATCATCGACGATGTCTCCAACCTTCCCGGCATTGCCCGGATCGAGGAGCTGAGCCCCGACACCATGGCGGCCCTCCTTGAACCATGGCTTGGCCCCGATGAAGTGGTTAGCGAACTTCCCATTCCGCGTATTATCGAAATCACTCCGGAAACCGGTTTCAACTACGATGCGCTTGAAATGCGTTTGGGGGAAATCGCCCCCGAAGCTGTGCTTGATGATCACCGCATATGGATCGAAAGAATTGCCGACGTCGCCTTTTCGGTCGAACTGGCCCTGTCGCTTCTGATCGTGGTGCTGTTTGGCGCGACCATGCTTTCGGTTGTATTTGCGACCCGTTCGGGCCTTTCGATCCATCATCGCATCATCGAATTGCTGCATCTGATCGGGGCCCAGGATAGCTATATCGCCAAACAGTTCGGTCGCCACAATCAGCGACTGGCATTTTTCGGTGCGCTGATCGGCTTGTTGATAGCGCTTCCTGTTTCTGCATTGATTGCCTGGCTTGGATTGCGTGCAGGCTGGCCAATCCCGTCACTTGTCCTGAGCCCGATCTTTATCGCCCTGATCGTGGCCATTCCGTTTATTGTTGCGATGATCGCCGGGATCACCGCAACCCGCACCGTTTTGCGTGTTTTACACCGGATGTTGTAACGGATCACAAGGCTCCGTATAGTCCGGTGACTGACCTGCTTCTTGTTTGAGATCATGGCCTTGGCCATCTCAGGAGATCCGAATACATGCCCGCGCATCGCTACCGAGGCACCCATTGATGAGCAAGCCCCCGCTTAGTGTGCAGCACCGTCGCCGTTTTCGACGGTTTCGCTTTTTGCTTTCGACGCTGATCTTGTGCGGGCTTGTCTGGGCCGCAGGATTTGTCTGGTATGTCAATTCGATCCCGGTTTCTGTTGAAAATCCAAATCAGCGTACCGACGCAATTGTCGTTCTGACCGGTGGCAGTGAACGCCTTTCCGAAGGACGCCGGTTACTGACCCATGGCCTGGCAGAAAAACTGTTCATTTCCGGGGTCTATCGCGGGGTCGAGGTAGACGAGCTTTTATCCGTCGGCAAATCCGATCCGCGCCTGATTGCCTGCTGTGTGGTTTTGGGGCATGTCGCCGAAAACACGCGGGGAAATGCGATTGAAACCGCTGTGTGGGTCTATGAGGAAGGCTTTAAAAGCCTTCGGATCGTTACCGCCAACTATCACATGCCACGATCACTTCTGGAATTCAGAAGCCTGATGCCGGACGTGGATATCATCCCCCATCCGGTCTTCCCCGATAACGTCAAAATTGAAAACTGGTGGCGTTTCCCGGGCAGCACAGCGTTGATCGCCAGTGAATTCAACAAATACATGTTTGCAAGCCTCAGGAACTCGTTACTGCATTGGCTGCCTGATGGTGACCGGCCGTCTTTGCGCAACCTTGAAGGTGATCCCCCCGGACCGCAGGAATACTCTGCTTCGAATGCTTCGGGCAAAAACGGTTGAACAATCGGCATTTTCCAATTGCAATATAGCTGTTACAAAACAGCACATATCAAGATCATGTGAGTGGGTTTAAGCCCAAGGCGTATGAAGGACTTTTCTGAATGAGAACCCTCCGCGCGTTATTGTTTAACGTGTTGTTTTTCGGCGGCACCGCGATTTTATGCCTCAGCCTGATTCCGCTGATGCTGTTTGGGCGCAAAGCCAACCAGTTTGTCGGCCATGCATGGTGCCGACTGGTGCAGTTCATGCTGCGCTATTCCGTTGGCATGCGCAAACGCATCACCGGGCTTGAAAATCTGCCGGAAGGGCCCTGTATCCTGGTCGCCAAGCATCAATCGGCTTGGGAAACCCTGACGTTCCATACTGTGGTGACGGACCCGGCCTATATTCTGAAAAAAGAACTGACCCGGATTCCGGTTTTCGGCCAGTTTCTGACCCTTTCAGGTCAGATTGCCGTTGATCGCTCGGCAGGTGGTTCAGCCCTTAAGGACATGATCAAGGGGGCTGAGAAGGCACTTAAAGAAAACCGTCAGGTCGTGATTTTCCCGGAAGGCACGCGAACCCCACCCGGTTCAAGTCGCCCTTATCATCCGGGCATCTATGCCCTTTATAAAGCCTTCCCCGAGACCAAGGTCATTCCGGTCGCACTGAATTCCGGCATGTTCTGGGGGCGACACAGCTTTATGAAATATGGCGGTCTGGTCACGATGGAATTCATGAAACCGATTGAGCCCGATCTTGATCGCAAGACCTTCATGAAGGAAATCAAAACCCGCATCGACACCCGCACGCGCGAGCTTGAAACCGAGGCACAGCGGGAATTCAATCTGCCAATGCTGACATCCGACGATATCGCCGCCGAGGAAGCAGAACAGCAAGCAGCCATTCAGAAAGAAGCTGATCCGGACAAGGTTTCCTGACAGCTGTTCTGTTTAGAAAGCGGATATCAAAATTCAAAAAGGCCGGTGATGCATTGAGCATCCCGGCCTTTTTATTACTCAGATGACAGGCTCCTAAGTGCGCTTTTTGCGCGTCGCCTGCCAGATACCGAAGGCAATCAGAACAATCCCGCCCAGATGATACATATGCAATTCTTCACCAAGGAAGATGATTGCAAGCACGCTGGCAAAGACCGGCATCAAATACAGGAACACGCCGGCATTGGCCGGGCCAACAACGGAAACGCCCTTGTTCCAGAACAGATAGCCAAGGAATGCAGGACCGGCACCGATATAGAAGATCTTGAGCATATCAGGCCATGCCGGATCAAGATGGGTAAAGAACGGTTCACCATCAACCACAAGCGACCAGACATAAAGCGGGGTCAGGAAACACAAACCGATCAGTGCAGAGATGAAAACAAGGCTGAGCGGATGCACCCCCTTGGGTGCGCGTTTGAGCAACATCGAATAGGCCGCCCATACCATGGCCGAAATCATTGCAAAGACATCGCCCGAGACAAAGTCCATCCGCGCAAAAACCGACAGATCGCCCTTGGCAATAATGGTTGCTGTCCCGGCCCCGGCGACAAGCACACCGACCCACTGCCCCAATTTGGGTTTGTCTGCACTCAGCACGGATGCAAATAGCAACACCCATACCGGTGTTGTCGCGTTCAGAAGACCGGTATTAACCGCCGTCGTATTATAGGCCGCCAGATAAATCACGACCGAAAACAGGAATACGCCCGTAAAGCCGATCAGGAACATAGACATCTTGTGCTGTGCCATCAGTCTGAGGTCACGGCCAAGATATTTGTAGCACACCGGAAACAGCATGACCGCCGCCACCACCCAGCGCCAGAATGAAAGTGCCTCGAACGGGACTGTTGCGTTCACGCCACGCGCAACAACATGGTTTGACCCCCACATCATTGCGCATGCAATCAGCATCAGATAGGCGACTGTCATCGGCGTCTGGTCACCGGCAGAGCCGGTTGTTACCGTCGTTGCATTACCCTGTGCCATCAGATACCTGCACCCATATTGATTTCGCCATATTCGCGGCGAACAAGATCCATCAGGTCATGCAGGGGTGGATCAACAATCCCCATTTCATCAAGATGCTGCACGGTATTTTCCAGATATTCAAGGTTGGGGCCAACTCTTCCATGTGCCGCCACAATGATCTCGACCGCTGTACGCACCGGAAGGTTCCCGGCATATTGCTGATGGGTCGGATCGGCTACATAGGTATGAGCAATCACTGTGCGACCGTCTTGGAGTTCGACTTCGACATCGGCCGGAATATAGGTGTTGGTGACAAGCTCGCGCTCATCAAGATAGGCCTTCACCGCATTCCAGTTGTCCGGCGCAATACAAAATGCATTGCCAACACATTCCCCACCGGAATTCAGCCCAAGAACAAGCCCCGGATTTTCCGGTGTGCCACGATAATGGTGGGAATAAATACAGAATGACCGGTGATAACCGCGCAGAAGCGCGCGCGAGCGTTCCGTGAAGTCAAATCCCGGTCGCCATAACAATGATCCGTATCCAAACACCCATTTTTCGGTGGCGTCGCTCACCTTTTCCTCCGGTCGCGTTTCTTTGTGGTTTCTCGGGCTACGTGAAACTAGCGCTTCATGATCACCAATGCCACCCCAAGTGCCGCAATTCCAAACCCGGTAAAGCCAAGCATGCCAAGATGCTCGTCAAACAGAACCCAGGCAAAGAAAGCAGCGGTTGGCGGCACCAGATAAAACATGCTGGCAACCCGGGTTGCTTCGCCCTGCTTGATCAGAACCATCAGCAACATGATCGCACCAATCGACAGAACAAGCACAAGCCATGCCATCGCCAGAATGAAATTCATGCTCCATTCAACGGTCAGATCATCCTTGAACAGGGCAACAACACCAACGAACGAGGCGGCAGCCATATACTGGATGACAGTGCCACTCATCAAATCCATGCCGGTGCAGAAACGCTTCTGATAAAGCGTCCCCGCCGTCATCCCGAACAGGGCCAGAACGGCAAGACCGATGCCCAGTGGCGTAATGCCGATCCCGTCGCCGATCTTGGGCAACAGAACAAGTGCAACACCGATCAGACCAAGAACAAGACCGCCCCACTGGCGCGCTGAAACCCGTTCGCCCAGAAGACTGCCGACAACCGATGCGGTTACAACCGGCTGCAGCCCGACAATCAGGGCCGCAAGGCCGGATGGTAAACCGGTATCAATTGCCCAGAACACACCACCAAGATAAATGCCGTGCACCAGCATGCCCGCGGTTGCAATGTGGGATGCCTCGCGCAGCGATTTTGGCCATTTGGCCTTCATCAGCATGACAACCGGCACCATCAGCACAATGACAATGGCAAATCGGACGAAAAGGAAAACAAACGGGTCAGCGTAAGGAAGGCCGAATTTCGCACCGACGAATCCCGTGCTCCAGAGAAACACAAAGACAAACGGCATGATCCGGCCGAACGCCGGATGATTGGTGGCAGACATGACTATCCCCTTTAACCGGCAGGCGGTGCTATTTGGGGCGCATCACCAACCGAATGACAGTCTGCGGGCCGCGGACCGTCGGTATCTTATTCTGTGGTCTTTTTCTTGCCCTTCTCATCGCTTTGGCGGCTTTCGCCCTCGGCAGAGAAGTTGGTGAAATACTGACCGGCATCAACGATCCCGCGGCGAATTTCGCGCGTCCGGGTAAACAGATCAAACAGCTTCTCGCCTTCGCCCCAGCGAATGGCGCGTTGCAACGCCATCAGGTCTTCCTGAAAACGGCCAAGCACTTCAAGAACGGCTTCACGGTTGTTCAGAAACACGTCACGCCACATGGTCGGATCGGATGCCGCAATACGGGTGAAGTCACGGAAACCGGTTGCCGAAAACTTGATGACTTCCTGACGCAGGGCATCTTCAAGATCGGTCGCAGTCCCGACAATGGTATAGGCAATCAGGTGCGGCAAATGTGACGTAATGCCAAGAATGCGGTCATGATGGTCTGCATCCATGCATTCGACATACATGCCACATGCTTCCCAAAGGGCTTTGACCTTTTCTTTGGCAGCGTCACTTTCTCCCGGGATCGGGGTCAGGATGCACCAGCGTTCTTCGAACAGCTCCGGAAAACCCGAGTCCGGACCGGAATGCTCGGTCCCTGCAAGGGGATGTCCCGGAACGAAATGGACACCCTCGTCAAGATGCGGAGCGATGTCACGAATGACTGATTGCTTGACGGATCCGACATCAGAAACAATCGCGCCCTTTTTCAATGCACCGGTAAGCTGTGCGCCAATGGTCTCGTTTGCACCAACCGGCGCACAGATCATCACCAGATCCGCATCACCAACCGCGTCCTTGATGTCGCAATAGGCCTCGTCGGCAATGCCAAGTTCAAGAACCCGGTCGCGGGTCGCCTCAGAGCGGACCGCACAGGTAATCTTGTTGGCAAGGCCGTCACGCTTGATGCGACGGGCCATGGACGAACCGATAAGGCCCATGCCGATAAAAGCGACAGTTTCAAACAACGGTTGGGATGCAGTTTTGGTCATTTTACTGGTTCACAAAGTCTTTGATGGTCTGAAGGCAGATTTCCATTTCTTCCTTCGTGCCAATGGAGACACGAAGCATCTGCGACAAACCATAGGCACCGATTTTGCGCGGGATCACGCCACGGGCCATCATGAAATCATTTGCGGCATCGGCATCCTTGCCTTCAACCGTCGGGAATTCGATCATCACGAAGTTGCCGTAGCTCGGATGGGCCTTAAGACCGCTGATCGCATTGATTTCATCACGGAACCACGCAAGCGTTTCCGCGTTGTGACGGACGCACTCATTAACGAAATCATCGTCCTCAAGCGCCGCGACACCGGCTTCCTGGGTCGGAAGCGGTACGTTGAACGGGTTGCGCAAACGCTGAAGGACATCGGCGATTGCCGGCGGTGCATAGCACCAGCCAAGGCGAATGCCACCAAGACCATAAATCTTGGAGAATGTCCGGGTCATGACGGTGTTATTGCCAGCTTTTACAAGCTCTTCACCCGCGCTGTAATCTTCCTGACCGGTCATGAATTCGGCATAGGCCGCATCAACCACCAGAACGATGTCTTCGCGAAGACCGTCACGCAGACGCTTCATCTCGGCATCGGTGATATAGGTTCCGGTCGGGTTGTTCGGGTTGGCAACAAACACGATCTTGGTCTTGTCGGTTACCGCTGCCAGCAAGGCATCAACATCGGTGGTCATGTTGGTTTCCGGTGCCGTTACCGGCGTTGCGCCAACACCCATGGCGGCAATCGGATACATCAGGAAACCGTGCTGCGAATACAATACTTCATCACCCGGACCGGCATAGGCACGGATCAGAAGGGTCAGCAATTCATCAGAACCCGCACCACAGACGAGCTGGTCAAACTCAAGACCGTATTTCTCTGCCAGCTTATGACGCAGCAGATCACAGCCACCATCCGGATAGCGATGCAGACGGCTTGCCGTGTTGCGCAGGGCTTCCATTGCTTTGGGGCTTGGGCCAAGGGCACCTTCGTTAGACGACAGCTTGATCACGCGCTGATCACTGTCAGCACTGGATTTGCCGCCCTTGTAAGGCGCAATATCAAGAATACCGGGGCGTGGGGTGGGCGCAGACATAACGTTTATTCTCCCAGAGGAAGCAGCAGCCATGATCGGCCTGCCAAAAATTGTTAACTCAGTGCGTCTTCTGATATCGGCACCGCATAGGCGCCAACCACATGCAGACTTTCGGGTGCAAGTCCCCGTTCATCCAGTGTGGTCTGAAACGCATCAGCGCGATTACAAAAGAATCCCGGCACATCAACAAGAACAAAACGCCGATCTGCAATCGTATCGTCAGAAAAGCCAAGGATTGTCGCCCCGTCGATGCCATCCGCAATTTTTTTGCGCACTGTATCCATCGAGATTTCCTTGGACAGGCTGACCACGAACAGAGTCCGGTCATCACCGCTGTCCTCAAGATCGATTGCCGCCAGAACAAAGCCCTCGGTCTGTTCGCCACGCCCGACAGGACGTCCGCCAAAGGGCAGTTTCGAAACAACCTTGACGGCGGTTTCGTCCGTCAGAAGCGTCCACCATGGCATCGGCTCGCCAAATTCGGGCTTCGGGAACACACCGACAGCTGCCCGTCCGTCTTCAAGCGCACCAAATGCTTCGCGCGGGGTGTCATATTCAATGATCTCGTTCAGGCAACCGAAATTCAGACGTGCAAGTTCCCAGCAATCCTGTCCATCTGCATTGCGACACAGGGCCACCGTATAAGGCGCTTCAAGACGCGTACCCGCAGCAATCATTTCACGCCATATCTGTATCAGTGCCGTTTTGGGAAACGCACCATCGTGACGATCAACCAGCGTACGCATGATCCGGGCTTCACGGGCCGGACGATAAGGCACTTTGACTTTGCCACCGGCAGCAATCACCCGATCCTTATAGGCCCCGACAGCCTGGACAACTTTGGTGCGCCGAATGATCAGGGATTGCAGGGCCTGATCGATCTCGTCGATCTCGCCACGCAACCCGTCAAGGTCAAGATTTGCCAAATTTTCGTCGTTACACGCCATGATTCACTCTTTTGTAAAACGGCGCACAGTATTAGGACAGGGCCGCAGAAATGCAAAGAAAAGATTGACTAAACCGGGCCCGCTTCATAGCTAGAACAGGCGAATTTTCCGCAAACCGGGCAACAAATGCAAAAACACCAACCCGATTATGCGAAAAATCATGATTTAAAGGGAAACCAACGTCCATGAGCACCGCCGCCAACAAAGACAAGCGCCCGCCGCTTCCCGGCCACCACATGGTTCTGGGCGAGACGGACAAGCTGCGCCTTGATAGCGGCATTGAATTTGGTCCCTTTACACTGGCCTATCAAACCTATGGCGCATTGAATGCCGACAAATCGAACGCGATTCTGGTCTGCCATGCCCTGACGGGTGACCAGTATGTTGCCGATGACGTCCACCCGATCACGGGCAAGGAAGGCTGGTGGCGCGAGATTGTCGGCCCCGGCAAGATCATCGACACAGACAAGTATTTCGTCATCTGCAGCAACGTCATTGGCGGTTGCCTTGGCAGTACCGGCCCCAAGGACATCAATCCGGAAACCGGCAAACCCTGGGGGCTTGATTTCCCGGTGATTACGATTGCCGATATGGTGCGTGCCCAGACCATGCTGATTGATGCGCTTGGCATCGACACGCTGTTTGCTGTGATTGGCGGGTCGATGGGCGGCATGCAGGTTCTGGAATGGTGCAAAAGCTATCCGGAGCGCGTTTTTGCCGCAGCGCCGATTGCCACATCGTTCCGCCATTCGGCACAGAATATCGCCTTCCACGAAGTCGGGCGTCAGGCTGTCATGGCCGATCCGGACTGGTGCGGGGGCAATTACCTGCTGGAAGGCAAGAAACCGGCGCGTGGTTTGGCAGTTGCGCGCATGACAGCACATATCACCTATCTGTCCCAACCTGCCCTGCATCGCAAATTTGGTCGCAAGCTTCAAAATCGCGGTGCGATAACCTATAGCTTTGATCATGATTTTCAGGTCGAAAGCTATTTGCGTCATCAGGGCAAAAGCTTTGTCGACCGGTTTGATGCCAACAGCTATCTCTATATCACGCGTGCGATGGACTATTTCGACCTGTCAATTGAACATGACGGACGATTGGCTGATGCTTTTACCGGCTGCAAGACGCGCTTTTGTATCATCTCGTTCTCAAGCGACTGGTGCTTTACCACCGCCGAAAGCAGAACCCTTGCCCATGCATTGAATGCGGCATCCTGTAATGTCAGTTGTGTCGAAATTGAAAGCGACAAGGGTCATGACGCCTTCCTGCTTGATGAACCCGATTTCCACATGGTTCTTGCCGGCTTCATCGAAGGTGCCGCCGAAAGCCGGGGGCTGAAATAATCATGAACCACACCGTATCAAACGCCAACGCTGCCACAACGCATAACGATCGCATTCGCGTTGACCTGCAATTGATTGCCGACATGGTTGAACCGGGAACCCGCGTTCTTGATATCGGGTGCAGCGATGGTGAACTGCTTGGCTATCTGACCCGGACAAAGAATGTCGATGGTCGCGGGTTGGAAATTTCAAACGAGGGCGTGCGCAATTGCGTTGCCCAGGGACTTCCCGTGATGCAGGGCGATGCCGACCGTGATCTTGGCGATTATCCGGACGGGGCATTTGACTATGCTATCCTCAGCCAGACATTGCAGGCGACCCATCGCCCCAAAGAAGTCCTGTCCGAACTTCTGCGCATCGGCAACAAGGCAATTGTGTCTTTCCCGAATTTCGGCCACTGGCGGGCACGGTTTGATCTGATGTTCCGTGGAAGAATGCCGCAGAACCCGAACCTTCCGATCATGTGGTATGAAACACCCAACATCCATTTTTGCACCGTGCGCGACTTTGTCGCCCTGTGTGCGGAAATGAATCTGAAGATCGAAAGATCGATGGTTCTCAATGAGAGCGGATCACGCGTTTCAATGGACAGCCATTCGGGCTTTGCCAATTTCTTTGGCAATCAGGCCCTGTTCATGCTGAGCAAGTGATGCTTGCCCGGTAGCCACGCCAATCAACGCCGTGACGCAGGTTGCGGCGTTTTCTTTTGCCATCACAATCGCCGCCCATCCCCGTCTGATGATGATCACGCTTCATCAATGGGGACAGAAGATGTTTTGCACATTCAAACGCGTCATTCGGAACGGTGCCCTTATCACCGTGATCGGCCTGCTTGCCGCCTGCAGCCAAAAGGCCGAAACACTGAAACTTTCGGTCACTCAATTTGGAACTGCGACCGAAGCCGCCTTTGAGGAATATGATGCGGCCTATAGCACGCAGTTTGCAGCCTTCCCGAAATCCGAAAACGCACAGCGCAGCGAATTCGTGAGCAATATGGCGGCCTTCACCGGGCAAGTCACGCCAGCCAATATCGATACGCTGCTTGACCCTGATGCAGTGAAAATCTCCCCGACCATTCAGGATGAATGGAACGCAACGCTTCGCCAACTGCGATCCCAGTATCAGCAATTCGTCGCCATTTTCGATAATATCGAGGCCGGTTCAGCGCTTGGTGCATCGGCCGTTACCCAATCAGGTCCCATACTGGAAAAGCTGCGCGCGCAACTGGCAACCATCACCGGCGATTTCGCCCGTAATCCGCCGAAATTCCTGACACGACGCAGTACCCTGATTGCCGAACTTAATACAATCCGCAAGGACGACGTGAACGAGCCCGAGGCACAAAACCTGTATTACCAGATTTGGTGGCAGAAATGGCGCGACCTGATCGCAGCCGAGAAAATCATGCAAACAGAAACCCTGCGCGAGTTTCTGACCGCCACCAAACTTGGCAACAGTTTGCAAGTCCAGATCGACAATTACGCAAAGCTTGACGTCGCAGCCCTTCTTGGTGCTGTCGAACAGGGCATCACCCTTGCCGATCATATTCACAAGTTAAGCCCGCAAGAACTGATCGCCGAGGGCACGGGTCTTGTCGAAACCGCAACACAGTGAAACCGGGGGAACAACAAATGACAGATAATATCAGCACACTGATCACCACAGCCGAGCAGGCCTGTCAGCAGGCACTGATCACCTATCAATCAGCAAGCATAGATCAGAAGGTCGCGACCAAGCCAAAGCTTGATCAGGCAGCCGAACTGATCGTGACGCTGCAAGCCAAGCAGTTGCAGGGTGCAATTGTCGTGAGTGATCAGGATGTCGCAGACATGCAGGAGCTTCGCGAGAAGGTCAATGATGCCGCAACGCTTCAAACGGCACTCTCGTCATTGGTGTCGCTGCTGTTGAAATTTGTCTAGGCATTCAGCGCAAACAGGTACGAAAGATCAGTTCCACCGATCCGCATCGGCATCGTCAGATGCCTTGGCCTCAACCCATTTATCATCGCCGTCCGGCGTTTCTTCACGCTTCCAGAACGGCGCACGGGTTTTCAGAAAATCCATGATGAAGTCACAGGCTTCAAACGCCGCCCGACGATGCGCCGATAAAACAATCACCAGCACAATGCGTTCACCGGGCATCATTTTTCCGAACCGGTGGACAATGCGAATACCATCAAGCGGCCAGCGACGGGCGGCCTCGTCGGCGATCTTTTCAAGTTCGCGCTCGGTCATGCCCGGATAGTGATCCAGCGTCAGGCTTGATACCTGATCCCCGCCATGAATATCGCGCACCAGACCAACAAAGCTGACAGCAGCCCCGATATCGGTCCGGCCATCCGTCAGCGCAGAAAGTTCCGCGCCCGGATCGAAATCATGTTGTTGAACAGACACGCGTGACATGGCCATGGCCCTGATTTGCGAAGATTAATCGAGATGCTTGAGCCCGGTACGCAGATAGATATAGCCGGTCTGAACCGTCACAATCCCGGCGATCCACAGCAGCACATCACCAATCATGATCGACGGGATCATGTCAGGCGATGCATCCCCGACCAGAAGGAAACCGATCGCCAGAATCTGGGCGGTTGTTTTCCATTTCGCAAGCACCGTGACCGGAAGCGGCACTTTGAGTTCGGCCAGATGTTCGCGCAAACCCGAGACCATGATCTCGCGGCACATGATCACAACAGCTGGCAAAACAGCCAGACCGGCAATCCGTTCGAACGACACCATCATCATCAGGGCTGCGGCAACCAGAAGCTTGTCGGCAATCGGATCAAGAAAACGACCGAGAGGCGAAACCACATTCATGCTGCGCGCAAGATAACCGTCAAAGAAGTCCGTCACACCGGCAAAGGCAAACAGCACAAAGCCGATCCAGTTCCCGACCGGGCCGTCGATGTAAAAAGATGCCACCAATGCCGGGATCACAATGATGCGCGACAAAGTCAGCAGATTGGGAATCTGGGTTTTCATGGACGGGCCTGTTTGCGGGTATATGGTCGACAATTTCCACTAAGGGGTCTGTTTCAACCCCAAAGCCGCGCAATTATTAAAGCCTTGGGTCCGGAACGACAAGGGCCGTGTTCAATTGCCATAAAACTGAGACACGGCCCCTGGTCGATCACCTAGTCGGTGATCGCATCTTTGTTTTCACGTCCGATGCTCAGGACCTGATACAGAATGATCGCCGCCAATGTTGCCGTTCCAATCCCGCCAATGGCAAACCCGCCAAAGGTCACCGTAAAGTCGCCACCACCGAAAATCAGGGTAATGCCAACCGTAAAGAGATTGCGCGGATCAGAAAAATCAACCTGGTTATCGACCCAGAGACGCACCATTGCCGCAGCAATCAATCCGAAGACCGCAACACCGAGCCCCCCCAGGACCGGTCCCGGAATAGTGTGCAAAAGGGCCCCGAATTTGGGTGAGAAACCAAGCAGAATGGCGATTGCCGCGGCAATGACAAAAATCAGGGTCGAGAAAACACGCGTGACAGCCATAACCCCCATATTTTCAACATAGGTGGTCACACCTGTTCCACCGCCCGACCCGGCCAGCATGGTTGCCAGACCATCGCCAACAAAACCGCGACCGATATAACGATCCATATTCTGTTTGGTCATGCCCCCGATTGCCTTGATATGACCAAGGTTTTCCGCAACCAGAATGAAGGCCACCGGCGCAATCATGACCATGGCCGAACTTTCAAAACGCGGCGCAACAAAATCTGGCATGCCAAACCACGGGGCCTGTGACAGTTCGCTGAAATCGACTGCTGGCATCAGTCCGAGGCCATTCCCCAGAACCAGAACAAGCCCGTATCCGGCCAAAATACCGACCAGAATCGAAATGCGGCGCAAGGCAATCGGTGCATAGACCGAAACAAGCGCCACGGACAACAGGGTCAGAAGTGCGACCAGCATATGCATATTGTCGCCCGTGATGCCTTTAATCCCGACCGGTGCAAGGTTAAGGCCGATGGCCGCCCCGACTGCCCCTGTGACCGCAGGTGGCATCAGTCTTTCAACCCAGCCTGTTCCGGTTGCCATGACGATCAGGCCGATGACAACATAAAGCGCACCGGCTGCAATGATCCCGCCCAAAGCCCCGCCAATATCAGGGTTGGGCCCGGTTCCGGCATAGCCGGTCGCAGCAATTACCACTGCGATAAAAGCAAAGGACGAACCCAGATAACTCGGCACACGACCCGCAGTGCAGATAAAGAAAATCAGGGTTCCGATACCGGAAAACAGGATCGCCAGATTTGGATCAAACCCCATCAGAAGCGGACCGAGAATTGTCGCACCCGACATGGCAACAAGGTGCTGCAAGCCCATCGGGAACATCGCCCCCCACGGCAGGCGTTCATCAGGCATGACTGTAGAAGACCGGGTCAAAGACCAGGAAGGAAAGTATCGCATCTGTTTCCTTAATCTGAGATCGTTAATCGCACGAAGCGTGCTGTCGATGTGGCAATATGCACGCGGTATTACCCGGCTGCTGCCAAAAAGCAATATCTCCGCAGCAGGTTTTATTTATTTTCGTGGAAATGATCGTAAATCTTTCGCGCCAAAGCCGCACTGATGCCTTCGACCGCTTCCAGATCCGAAAGCCCGGCATCGGCAACACCGCGCGCTGATCCGAAATGATGCAACAGTGCCTTCTTGCGCGCACCCCCGACGCCCGGCACAGAATCCAGAACGCTTTTGCCAATCTGCTTGGCGCGCTTGGCGCGATGGGTGCCAATCGCCCAGCGATGCGCCTCGTCGCGCAGGCGCTGAATGAAATAAAGCACCGGGTCTTTCATATCGAGACGTACGGGGGCCTTGCCCGGAATATGCAGGACTTCCTTGCCGGCATTGCGATCAACGCCCTTGGCAACACCGACCAGCATGACATCTTCGATGCCAAGGTCTTCAAGCACCTCGCGTGCGACACCAAGCTGCCCAATCCCCCCGTCAATCAGGCACAAGTCCGGCCAGGTGCCGTTTTCGCGATCCGGGTCCTCTTTCTGGGCACGGGCAAAGCGTCGGGTCAGAACTTCGCGCATCATGGCAAAGTCATCGCCCGGTGCGATATCGCCCTTGATGTTGAATTTGCGATAGGCGTTTTTCATAAACCCTTCGGGTCCGGCGACAATCATGCCCCCGACCATATTGGTGCCCTGGGTGTGGGAGTTATCGTAAACCTCGATCCGCTCGGGCGTGCTTTCAAGATCAAGCTTGTCAGCAAGATCTTCAAGCAGCTTGCGCTGGGTCGCACTTTCGGCCATGCGACGACCCAAGGCGTCCTTGGCATTGGTCATGGCGTGTTCGACCAGTTTGCGCTTGCCGCCCCGCTTGGGCACAAGAAGCTCGATCTTGCGGTTGTTATTAATGCCCAGCGCATTTTCGACCAGTTCCTGCCCTTCGATTTCGTGGGACAGGAAAATCTGTTTCGGGGCCGGTTTGTCGGCATAGAACTGCCCGACAAAGGCCGACAGGATTTCCGGGATTTCGGCGGACTGTTCATGACGCGGAAAATAGGACCGGTTGCCATAGTTCGATCCCGAGCGGAAGAAGAAGACCTGCACACAGCTTTGCCCGCCTTCCTGATGCAAGGCGATGACATCTGCCTCTTCAACCCCTTCGAGATTGATGTCCTGATGGGACCGGATCTGGCTAAGCGCGCGGATACGGTCGCGATACATCGCTGCCTGCTCGAACTCCATACGTTCGGAGGCCGCCATCATGTCGGCTTCAAGCTGCTTGAGAATTTTCTGACTGCGACCGGTCAGAAAATCGCGGCAGATATCAACAAGGCCGTCATATTCCGGCTTCGAGATACGATCAACGCACGGGGCCGCGCAGCGTTTGATTTGATACAGCAAACAGGGGCGCGAGCGGTTTGAAAAAACCGCGTCCGTACAGGACCGCAAAAGAAACGCGCGCTGCAGATGGTTGATCGTATTGTTTACCGCCCAGGCCGACGCAAAGGGACCAAAACAGCTGCCATCCTTGGCACGTGCGCCACGATGTTTAACGATGCGCGGGTAATCGTGATCCTCGGTGATCAGGATATAGGGAAAGCTTTTGTCATCGCGCAAAAGGATGTTGTAGCGCGGCTTGAGCTTTTTGATCAGGTTGGATTCAAGAAGAAGGGCTTCGGCCTCGGTATGGGTGGTGATGATTTCCATCCGGACCGTCTGGGCGACCATGCGCGCAATCCGGATAGGCAATTGCATGATCCGGGTATAGGCCACCACCCGTTTCTTGAGGTTCTTGGCCTTGCCGACATAAAGGACGCGATCCTTGTCATCAAGCATCCGGTATACGCCCGGGGCACCCGGCATGGTTTTAAGCGCATATTTGATTGCATCAACGCCGCGCGCCGCCCCGCCCTGGATTTTGTCGCCATCAAGGGACAAACCGATTTCCCGTTTCGGGGTCTCGTCCCCGGTCGGGTTTTCGGAGGGAACTGGTGGCTTCATAAAGGCACTCCGCAATCACACAAATACATCCAAAGTTGTGACGGTCGTCACAATCAGGCCGGGCCTTGGAACATACCCCAAAAGATTAACATCGCAACAGCGCGACAGGGAATCGCCCCGGAAAAAAGATGTCCACCAAGACTGTGGATAACTATGTGGGTAATAGGGGGGCTACTTCCTGCACCCCTTGAGAGTCTTAACGTTCTATGAAGTGCCCAAATATTGAGCAAAACAACTAAGTTATTGATTTATTTCACTAAAATTACTGTCAACCTGAAATCATTCGGTAATAGAGTCGTAAAAATCGAATATTTTCCTTTGAATCCCGCTCCCCAGATGCTTGTGCATAAGGACAGATGCGATTCGCCCCAAGGGAATCACAGAGTCCCTTGTCCTTACCGTCTGAAAAAGTAAATTTTTTGCTGGAAATCGGCGTTAATTAGCGCGCGATATTGTGCCGTTCGATTTCGACCCCGACAGCCGCGACGTCTTCAAAAACATCGAGCTTTTCAACCCGAACGATCACCTTGCGCACCCGTGGATCAGCAAGACACATATCC
This sequence comes from Thalassospira sp. SM2505, assembly GCF_054901115.1. Classification (NCBI taxonomy): domain Bacteria; kingdom Pseudomonadati; phylum Pseudomonadota; class Alphaproteobacteria; order Rhodospirillales; family Thalassospiraceae; genus Thalassospira; species Thalassospira sp. SM2505. Next base: position 963,387 of record NZ_CM142731.1, on the reverse strand, counting down.
GCAAGTTTTTCCCCAAGAGTTTCCACAAGGTTCACATGGCCATCCTGACAAATACGTCGGGTGCCAACCACCAGATCCTCGTAACTCAGTACGGTTGTAATATCGTCATTCTGAACGCCGTCGCCTTCAAGCACGGCCAGATCAAGATTGATCCGCACGCGTTGCGGGGCTTCCTTTTCGTGATCATAAACCCCGATCGAGGTATGGATCACCATATCGCGGACAAAGACACGGCGCAGGTTGCCTGCCCGGTCTGCATGGGGCAGATCGGCAAATGGCAATGTCGTAATCTTGGCATCCTGTTTCAGGCCTGCGGTCATATTCCGGTCTTCCTTGTGCTGCTTTCGGGCATGGAAACTGTGTCCACTCCCTGCCCGTCCGGCCGATATCGGGCATCCACACCAGATATCATTCTATTGGCTTGTCATCTTTGCCACTGGGCGCCCAATCAAGATGCTGCCCGCCGTCAAGGGCTAACATTTGCCCGGTGATGGCGGGCGCGGCAAGGAAAAATCGAACCGCATCGCAAATCTCTTGCGGGTTTGTCCCGACTTGAAGGGGGGTTTTCGCGCATTGCTGATCGAAAACTTCCTGTGTTTGCCGACGACTAGGCAATGCCGGACCCGGTCCGATGCCATTAACACGAATTTTTGGCGCAAGTGCCAGTGCAAGCGTCTGGGTCAAGGTCCAAAGCCCGGCCTTGGACAGTGTATAGGTCATGAAATGCGGGTTCAGGTTCCAGACCCGTTGATCAAGAATATTGATGATCGCGCCCTGTGCATCGTCGGGAAGACGCCTGGCAAATTCCTGCGACAGCACAAATGGCGCACGCAGGTTGGCCTCCATATGAAGGTCCCAGCTTTCACGGGTCGCACTGTGCACGTCATCATATTCAAAGGTTGATGCATTATTGATCAGGACACCAACCGAACCGAGTGACGCCTGTGCTTCACGGACAACGCGATGGGTATCTTCCTCGCGGCCAAGATCAGCAGAGATGACACAGGCACGTTGACCAAGGGCACGAATTTCATCGGCAAGGGTTTCGGCATCCTTGCGCGAGTGGTGACAATGCAGCGCCACATCATACCCGTCTTTGGCAAGATCAAGCGTCAGCGCACGCCCGATCCGTTTTGCCGCCCCCGTAATCAAAACCGTTTTGGGCATCTGTGCGCTCATGGCTGTGCTGATCCCTTTATCGTCCCGTCATATTGTTCAAACTGGTGACCTATGCCGCGACAAGCTGGAAGACATAGACCAGATAGGCAATCACAAATGCAACGCCGGTGATGCGCGAAATCTTGCGAAACGCATATGCAATCCCGATCAAACCAACCGTCACCGCCAGCATGATCCAGATATCGGAATTCAAGATTTGCTCGGGAACCGGGATTGGCGCAATCAGAGACACGCCGCCAATAATCACCAGAAGGTTCAAAAGGTTGGACCCCAGCACGTTACCAAGCGCCACATCCGAATGCCCGCGGAATGCCGCCACAACCGATGCCGCAAATTCGGGCAGAGACGTTCCGAATGCAACAAGCGTCAGGCCGATCACGGCTTCGGAAACGCCGAACTGACGCGCGACGGACACACCACCGTCGACAAGCCATTCCGCCCCGAACATCAGGGCAACAATACCGACAACCGTCGCAATGATCGGTTTGAGCCAACCAGTTGGAACCTCTCCGACTTCGTCAACTTCTTCTTCGTGCAGCTGGCTGGCATCGCTTGGCATGTTCTTGTCATGCTTGTAGGTGAAGTACCAGATCGCCACCAGAACGCAGAGCATCAAAGCCCCCGCCCAGCGATCAATGGCGCCAAACATGCAAAGACCAATAAACAGAACAGTCCCAAGCAGCATCGCCCCGCCATCGCGGACCACGGTTACCCGGCTTGCCGCCACGGGCTTGAGAACTGCCACCGCACCAAGAATGAGCAATATATTGGCAATATTGGACCCGACCACGTTGCCCATCGCAATGTCGGCCGTTCCCTTAAGCGACGCATTCAGTGACACGACAAATTCCGGTGCGGACGTTCCGGCTGCAACGATTGTCAGCCCCACAATCACTTTTGACACGCCCAGCAACAGGGCAAGACCAACCGCACCACGAACGATAAACTCACCGCCAACGGTCAGAAGGACAAGACCCGCAATGATCTGAATGTAGGGAATGAACTGTTCCAAGATACGTTTGCTCTTATTGACTGTCGTTTACATTGGCCCGGATCAGGCCCGCGGAACATGGCATTTGACATCACGAATAGCAAGTGATCTGGCCATGACAATTGTCACACAATTTACTCGCCCGGCCCGGCGCGCCCTAGAGAAAACCAGTCACTGCTGCCTTGAAGCAGATCAATCCGGTACGGGTTAATTGCCATTGAACCGGCAAATTTCCACAGGACTGTGTGTGCTATTTCAGTTATCCTGTTAATCTCGTTATTTTCAAATATTTATCTGCTTTGCCGGATTGATTCTGACCATGCATCACAGCGTCCTGTTCGAGCTGTTTCTGATCCTGACTGCGGCTGTGGTTGCCGTGCCTATTGCGCACCGCCTGCGCGCCAATTCGATCATCGGATTTCTGATTGGCGGCTTTTGTATCGGGCCGTTCGGTTTGGGTCTGATTACCGAACGCGAAGACATTTCGACCGTTGCCGAACTTGGTGTCGTGTTCCTGCTCTTCATGATCGGGCTTGAACTCTCACGCGAACGGTTGCGGGTCATTGGTGGCAGGTTTGCTGCCCTTGGCCTTTTTCAGATTCTGGTATCGATGGCAGCCATCATGGCTGTGCTGGCCCTGATTGATTTGCCGCTGGCTGCATCGCTTGTGATTGCAGGTGCGCTGGCTTTGTCCTCAACGGCAATCATCCTCAAACAGCTTTCTGATGACCGGCAATTAAATACGCGTTTTGGACGCGCAGCCCTGGCAATCCTTCTGGTACAGGATGTTGCGGTTGGTCCGTTCCTGATCATGGTTCAGGCGGCCGGTGATGCCGGAACAGAAACCAGCCCCTGGATCAGTATCCTTTCAGGCTTTGGCTCTGTCGCCTTGCTGCTGGTTGTCGGGCGGTATCTGTTGCCACGCCTCTTTCGCTATATCGCGTCTCTCAAGAACCCGGAACTGTTTGCGATTGGGACCCTGTTTGTCGTTCTCGCCGCCAGTACCCTGACCGAGCTTTCCGGGCTTTCAATGGCACTTGGTGCCTTTATCGCGGGCGTGATGCTCGCCGAAACGGAATTCCGTCATCAGATCGAAGCCGACATCGCGCCGTTTCGCGGTGTGTTCCTGTCGCTGTTTTTCATGTCGGTCGGCATGTCGGTCAATGCCAATGTCGTCTATGAGCAGTTTGGCAGCGTCATTTTGTGGCTGATCGGGCTGCTGATCATCAAGACGGCCGTTCTGTTTGTCCTGTCCCTTGCCATTCGGTTTGAACGCGGATCCGCACTTCGTGTTGCCATGAGCCTGGCGGCTGGTGGCGAGTTTGCCTTTGTGATGTTCTCTCTTGCAGCGCAAAACGGTGCGATCCCGCGTGATTTGGCGGCCATATTGATCCCGGTGGTCGCGATTTCCATGGCGCTTACCCCGACTTTGATTAACCTCGGGCACCGGATTGAAGAAAAGCTTCATCCCAAGGAAGACGACCAGCTTGGTCCGATTTCGGATGAAACAGACGGAATTCATCAACATGTTCTGGTGATTGGCAGCGGCCGTGTTGGTCGCGTTCTGGCGCGCCTTCTTAAAACCCGGAACATTCCCTTTATCGTTCTTGATAGCGACGCCCAACAGGTCTCACGGGGTCGTGCCGAGGGACTACCTGTCTTCTTTGCCGATGGATCACGCCCGGAAACATTCAGGGCAGCCCACACCGACGAGGCCCGCATAGCCGTTGTTGCCATGGGTAATCCGCATGCGACTGAAAAGACCGTTGCGCTTTTGCGGCAACATTATCCGCATCTGAAAATCTTTGCCCGTGCCCAGGACATCACCCATATCGGCCCCCTGTCACGTAGCGGTGCGGATGCGGCCATCCCGGAAGTACTTGAAACCGGCCTTCGGCTTTCGGATCACGTCTTGTCGGCCTGTGATGTACCACAGGAAGATATCGACGCCGAAATCGCCAAGTTCCGCCGTGCCGACATGCTGTTGATGAACGAACTGGCCCCACGGACCCAGCGGAAAAAGGTTCCTGAGGCCCCCGCGGCAGCAGAACCGGCATCAGTTGCGGAAACCAGCCCCAAAGCAGATGCCAGGTCGGAAAACAAACCCGAAACGGCATCACAGCCCCCGGCAAAGAAAACGGGAACGCGCAGGGTTGCCGCCAAGAAGACCCCGACGCGTAAAACACCGGTAAAGTCCGCAACGGCCAAGAAAACAACCTCGACAAGTTCAGGTCGGGTACGCAAGACAAAGCCCGAAAACGATCATTAAAGGCAAAACCCCCGCTGCCATTGGCAACGGGGGTTTTGTTTTTTCTGAAACCGGATAGATGATCTTTGCTGAGATCAGAGATCAGGCTGCGGTTTCTGAATCCAGCGCATAACCGGCGGCACGAACCGTACGAATGATATCGCGGGTGCCTTTGACATCATTGAGCGCCTTGCGCAGACGACGGATATGAACGTCAACCGTGCGGGTTTCAACATAAATATTCGGTCCCCAAACAGCATTCAAAAGCTGCTCGCGGGAGAACACACGCCCCGGATGCTCAAGGAAATAGCGCAGAAGACGGAACTCGGTCGGGCCAAGATGGATGGCCTTGCCGTTGCGGCTGACACGGTGTGCTGCGAGATCCATTTCGATATCGGAATAGACCAACTGCCCTTGTGGTTGCGCCGGACCGGACCGACGCAGCAGCGCACGAATACGGGCAAGCAACTCGCCAATTGCGAACGGCTTGGTGACATAGTCGTCAGCACCGGTATCAAGACCACGGATACGATCGCCTTCTTCGCCACGTGCGGTCACCATGATGACCGGCAAATCGCGGCTTTCGGGCTTGCGACGGATCTGGCGGCAGACTTCAATCCCCGACATCACCGGCAACATCCAGTCCAGAAGGACAAGATCGACATGCGTTTCCGCAAGGATTTTCAACGCTTCGTCACCGTCACCGGCTTCGACTACCTGCATCCCCTCACGTTCGAGGTTGTAGCGCAACATGGTTACGATTGCAGCTTCGTCCTCGACGATAAGAACCGTTGGGTCCATCTTCCTATGCTCCAGTGTCACTCATTCGGTTCGACGACAGCAAAGTTCGCTGCATCATTTTTTGGCCGGTCAATTGCCGGCAGGTCTTCGCCTTTGATCCGGTAATAGATCGTCTCGGCGATATTGGTTGCATGATCGCCAATACGTTCGATGTTCTTGGCGATGAAAAGCATGTGGGTCGATGCCGTGATGTTGCGCGGATCTTCCATCATGTAGGTCAGCAATTCGCGGAACAGCGAATTGTACATATCGTCGACTTCCTGATCGCGGGCCCAGACACGCTCGGCCTTTTCGGCATCGCCTTCGATATAGGCGTCCAGAACGTCCTTGATGATTTCCTGCGCCAGCTTGCCCATGTTCGGGATCACCTGAACCGGACGGATCGGCGGAATCTGGTTAAGAACCTGCGCGCGTTTGGCGATGTTTTTCGCCAGATCACCGATACGCTCCAGATCGTTTGACAGCTTGAGTGCGGTCACGACCTGACGCAGGTCATCTGCCATCGGCTGGCGCAAGGCCAGAAGACGCACGGCGAAATCCTGAACTTCCTGTTCGAGAATATCGATACGGTGATCCGACAGAATGACTTTTTCAGCCAGTTCGGAATCCCGTTTGACAATCGAACGGATCGCAGAGATCAGCTGACTTTCTGCAAGCCCGCCCATCTGCGAGATGATGTTGTTCAGACGGGTCAGTTCCTCGTCGAACGAACTTACGATATGTGTTTTGTCGTCAGCCATTTATGCGTGCTCCTCGTGTCGCTGCTTAACCGAAGCGACCGGTAATGTAACCCTTGGTGCGTTCGTCTTTCGGGTTGGTGAATATCTGATCTGTTTCACCAACCTCGACCAGCTTGCCAAGGTGGAAGAATGCGGTCCGCTGCGATACACGTGCAGCCTGCTGCATGGAGTGTGTCACGATCACGATGGTGTAGTTCGAACGCAGCTCGTCAATCAGCTCTTCGACCTTTGCCGTAGCAATCGGATCAAGTGCCGAGCACGGCTCATCCATCAGGATGACTTCCGGGCTGACCGCAACCGCACGCGCGATGCAAAGGCGTTGCTGCTGACCACCGGAAAGGCCGGTTGCCGGTGACTGCAGACGATCCTTGACTTCCTTGAGCAGACCCGCACGTTCAAGCGAGGTCATGACGATTTCGTCAAGTTCGTCACGCGAATTGACCAGACCATGGATACGCGGTCCATAAGCCACGTTGTCATAGATCGATTTCGGGAACGGGTTCGGCTTCTGGAACACCATCCCGATACGTGCACGCAGCTGAACAACGTCGATGCGCTTGTCATAGATGTCACGACCATCAAGGGTCACTTCACCATTGATGGTGACACCATCAATGGTGTCATTCATGCGGTTCATGCACCGCAGGAAGGTTGACTTGCCACAGCCCGACGGACCGATCAGCGCGGTGACCTGGCGTTCAACGATATCAAGATTGACGTCAAACAGGGCCTGGTTATCGCTATAGAAAAGATTAAGGTCACGTGCCGTCATTTTCGGGCTTGAGACCGACGGCTCTGCCGTCATTGCGCTCTGGGATACAGCAGCCATTTTACCACTTCCGTTCAAATTTTTTGCGCAGATACACAGCCAATCCATTCATCAGGATCAGGAAGGCCAGCAAAACCATAATCGCAGCCGAGGTTTTCTCGACAAAGGCACGTTCCGGGCTGTCTGCCCACAGATAGATCTGGACCGGCAGAACCGTCGCCGGATCAAGTGCACCACCCGGAATGTCGACGATAAACGCCACCATACCAATCATCAGAAGCGGTGCCGTTTCACCAAGTGCCTGTGCCATACCAATGATGGTACCGGTCAGGATGCCGGGCATTGCCAGCGGCAGGACATGGTGGGTAACGGTCTGAACCGGTGATGCACCAAGACCAAGGGCCGCCTGACGGATCGATGGCGGAACCGCCTTGATCGCCGCACGCGATGCAATGATGATCGTTGGCAAGGTCATCAGGGCCAGCGTCAGACCACCAACAACCGGTGCCGAACGCGGCAGATGCATGACGTTAAGATAAACCTCAAGCCCCAGCAGACCGAACACGATCGACGGAACAGCTGCAAGGTTGTTGATATTGACCTCGACAATTGTCGTGAAGCGGTTTTTCGGTGCGAATTCTTCAAGATAAACCGCTGCAAGAACCCCGATCGGGAACGACAGGGCAAGCGTGACAAGCAACGTATAGAACGAACCGACCGCAGCCCCCCAGATACCGGCAAGTTCCGGTTCACGGGAATCCCCGCTGGTAAAGAAGCGGGCATGGAACTGCTTTTCAACAGCACCGGATGAAACCAGTGTGTTGTACCAGCTGATTTCCTTGTCATTCAGGCGACGGCTGCCTTCATCAACATCGGCATCAATATAACCTTTGTTGAGCATGTCGAAATCATCGCCCGAAATCAGCCAGACCTTGCGCGTCTGACCAATCAGGTTCGGATTTGCCAGAACCCGTTCACGCAGATCATAGGATGCGCCACCCGAAACGACGTCATACAGGTCGCGCTTGTCGCGACGGCTGGTGACTTCCGGGAAGCGGTCACGCAATGCCTGTTTGATCAGACCATCGAAGTTGGCCTTGCCGATCACTGCGGGATCGCCGGTACCTTGCGGATCGATTTCAGCCGGATCGAAATGAATTTCAAGCTGAACATAGGTCTGGAAGAACGCACTATAGCCCTTCGAGCCAATAGAGAACCCCAGAACGAACAGGGCCAGAAGCGCAATACCGATTGCGCTTAGTCCATAAATCTTGAAACGGCGTTCAGCTGCGTAACGCTTTTTGATGTTCCGCGCGATCTTCGGACTATCCCAGTCAACGGGCTTGTGCATTTTATCCGAAATCACCTTTGCAGCGGCTCTGTCTTCCATGAGGGATGCCATATCAGTCATATTTCTCGCGATACTTCTGAACTACCTTAAGGGCAAATACGTTCAGGCCCAAGGTGACAAGGAAAAGAACCAGCCCCAACGCAAAGGCCGAGAGGGTTTTTGCACTGTCAAATTCCTGGTCACCGACCAGAAGCGTGACAATCTGGACAGTCACAGTGGTCACAGCCTGAAGCGGGTTCACAGTCATGTTCGCGGCAAGACCGGCTGCCATCACAACAATCATGGTTTCACCAATCGCACGCGAAACCGCCAGAAGAACCGCCCCGACAATCCCCGGCAACGCTGCCGGGAAAATGACATGACGGATGGTTTCAGATTTGGTTGCGCCCAAACCATAAGACCCGTCACGCAAGGATTGCGGCACCTGTGACATCACATCATCAGACAGCGACGATACGAACGGAATGATCATGACACCCATGACAAGGCCCGCTGCCAAGGCACTTTCCGAGCTGACATCAAGACCAAGGATCGCACCGTTATTGCGAAGGAACGGCGCAACGGTCAGGGCAGCAAAGAAGCCATAAACAACCGTCGGAACACCCGCAAGAATTTCAAGCGCCGGCTTGGCAACCGCACGGAATTTCGACGATGCATATTCGCCCATATAAATGGCAGAGAACAAACCGACCGGCACCGCAACGCACATGGCGATGATCGTGATCAGGAGTGTGCCGACAAAAAGCGGGATCGCGCCGAACGCACCGTCGGATGCAACCTGATCTGCACGGATCGCCGTTTGCGGGCTCCATTCCAGACCAAACAGGAAGTCAACCGGGTTGATCTTGCTAAAGAAGTGCAGGGCTTCGAACAGCAACGAGAAAACGATACCGACCGTCGACAGGATCGCAATCGCCGAGCAGGCAATCATCACCCAGCGGGAAATGCGTTCGACATTGTTACGTGCCCGCAAATCCGGCGAGATTTTACGATAGGAAAGCGACACCCCGATCGACGCACCGGTCAGCATAACAACAACCAGTGCCGCATTTGCAATCGACTGCAGATTTGCCAGACGATGCCCGGCATCGATGACTTCGGGTGAGACAGTCAGATGCTGGCCATTATCCGCTGCGATCAGTGAAATACTGTTCAGGGCAAGCGACAGCTGTCCGGAGTCCCCGGTAATTTCAGAAGGCAGTTCGGCAATGATCATCGCTTCGATGATCGATCCCTGGAAGATATGCCAGACAAGCAGCAGCAACAATGCAGGCAGGCCGCACCACAGGGCCACATAGGTCCCGTAATGAGCCGGAAGAGAATGAAGATTGCTGTACCGTCCGCCCGAAAGGGCCACGGCCCGCTGGCGTCCGAAATAGAAGGACAATGCACAAAGTGCAGCAACCGCGAGCAACAGGAAAGACAGGGACATTACGTTAAATCCGTTTGCCAGATGAACCTGTAGGAATCAGATGAGAGGCCAATAGGACAAAAACAATAAATTAATCAAGCGCGGAAACAAAGAAACCGATGGCAGCATTAGCCGCCATCGGTTGAAAGATCACGTTACATGCTCAGCGGCGAAAGGTTCGTCGCAGCATTACGGACAGCTTCACGCTCGCTCGCGGCCATCGGGATCAGGCCACGGTCAGCAAGGTAACCTTCGTCACCGAATGCTTTTTCCGAGGTGAATTCAGCCAGATATTCTTTGATGCCCGGGATGGTGCCGACATGTGCGTTCTTTACGTAGAAGTAAAGCGAACGCGATACCGGATAGTCACCAGCCGAGATTGCTTCGAAGGTCGGTGCAACACCAGCAATCAGGGAACCCTGAAGCTTGTCGCCGTTCTGGTCAAGGAACGAGAAACCGAAGATGCCAAGTGCATCATGGTTTGCTTCGAGCTTCTGAACGATCAGGTTGTCGTTCTCACCAGCTTCGACATAGGCACCGTCTTCACGCACACCAGCGCAAACTGCTTTGTGCTGATCTTTGTTGGATTTCTTGAGGTCGGCAATAACAGCGAACTCGTCGCAAGCTTCTTCAAGTACCAGCTCGGTGAAGGCATCACGGGTACCGGAGGTCGGCGGCGGGCCGAGAACTTCGATTTTCACGTTCGGAAGGCTCGGATCAATTTCCGACCAGGTGCTGTAGAAGTTATCAACCAGCGACTTGCCGTCTTTGGAAGGAACGGTTTTAGCCAGAGCCAGGAAGATCTGTTCTTTGGTCAGATCCAGCAGCGGAGCTTCGTTCGAGTTCGACAGAACGATACCGTCGAAGCCGACTTTGACTTCGGTAACTTCAGAAATGCCGTTCTTGGCGCAAGTTTCAACTTCGGACTTCTTGATGCGACGCGAAGCGTTGGTGATGTCCGGATGCTGTTCGCCAACACCTGCACAGAAAAGCTTCAGACCACCGCCAGAACCGGTCGATTCAATAACCGGGGTTTTGAACGAGGTGGTTTTACCGAATTCTTCTGCAACTGCGGTTGCAAACGGGAAAACGGTGGACGAACCAACGATACGAATCTGGTCGCGTGCCTGGGCAGCGCCAGCAAAGGCAACGCTCATCAGCGCCGCAACAGCAAGAGTCTTCTTCATGGTATATTCCCCAATGGTTGTTCCACTTCGGAACGGTGCAACGATCTGCGAGGCGGACTCTAACGCTGGGTGCTTACGGTATTGTGTCGCTTTTGTTAACGTTATGTGACAACGTATCAACGCGGTCAAAATTCGACACATAATATATATAAAACAATAACTTGTATGATCTCGCCCGACACCCCGACACACCGGTTTCTTGACCTTCCCCGGCTCTTTTCTGTTGTTTTACGACAGACTGTAACAAAAACTGTCACAATCGCTCATCCCGAGGTCGGCCTGCCCGGTCGCTGCTGCCGCGCGATGGATAAAATCCCGCCAGCCTCTTTACATGTCCGCCATTCCAAGCAACTGTGCATTCAGGGACAACAAATACGTCGTGCCCGTTTCTGGTGCGGCCATAACAGGAGAACGACATGAGCAATGCCTCGATTGACGAGATTCAGGAACTGATCCAGAAACTGTCCGGCGAACTCGGCGAAATGTCCGAAGCGGCTTCTCGGCATATCGATGATCTGCATGTCGCTGTAAATAATGTGGCATCCCACGTTCTTGCGATTGAGGCGATCCTCGCCCTTGTCGCCAAGAAAGTCGAAATTGATGATGCTGCCGCCATCGAGTGGATTCGCGAAAAGACCGCAGCCTATGCCGAAGACAGCAGCGAAGGTTCCGCGGCCGAGGGCATCGCGCAAAGCCTGTTGGGCAAAGACGTCTAGGCACGTTGCGCCACAAGAAATACCGGCGAAAATAAAAAGACGACAGGTTGGCCTGTCGTCTTTTCTGTTTTTGGACCCGAATACCGCCGGTCTTTATAATGCCGGTGTAACTTCCGCAAAACGGTCCTGAAGTTTTGCAGGAACCGGCCCACCTGCTGCCCAGTCAAGAAGCTGGACGGTGTGAATGACTTTCAGATCGTCTGTTTCGATCTGAACCATACATCCGATATTACCGGTCGCGACCAGATCAGGTCGGGTTGCACGGATATTGCCGCGCTTGCGTTCCTGAAGCTTGCCCGCGATTTCAGGCTGCAACAGGTTGTAAACACCAGCAGAACCGCAGCAAAGATGGCCTTCGGCAATCTCGACCACATCATATCCGGCCTTTTTCAAAAGATCGCGCGGCGGACGCGTGATCTTTTGGCCATGTTGCATCGAACAGGCCGAATGATAGGCCACCCGCGGACTTCCATGCGATGCCTTGGCAAACACAGCACCATCAACATCAAGCTCTGCCAGATATTCGGTGATGTCCTTGGCCAGTTCCGACACCTTGGCCGCCTTGGCTGCATAGGCCTTATCAAGGCGCAGCATATGACCGTAATCCTTGACTGTCGTGCCACAGCCCGAAGCCGTAATCACAATTGCATCAAGGCCTTCGCCTGCGATTTCCGCACTCCAGGCATCAATATTGCCCTTGGCCTGATGATGCGATTTCTCTTCCTTGCCCATATGATGCACAAGCGACCCGCAGCATCCGGCACCCTTGGCAACAACGACTTCGATTCCGAGGCGCGTCAATAGACGAACTGTCGATTCGTTGATCTCGGTTTCAAGGACCTGCTGTGCACATCCCGTCAGGATTGCGACCCGGCCCTTGCGCGTTCCAATGGCCGGGATGATCTGTGGCTTGTCGACCCAGCTTGGCGGCGGCATATGTCGCGCCCCCATTTTCACCATGCCCTTGAGACGTCCGGGCATGAGGCCCGCAAACGGTGCCGCAAGCTTCGCCCCGATCATTGAAAGACGGAACAGGGTCGGGTTTGGCACAACAAGCGCAAGCAACTTGCGCAGCAACCGGTCCCCAAGGGGACGCTGATAGTTTTCTTCGATATGGGCCCGCGCATTATCGATCAGATGCATGTAATCGACACCGGACGGACAGGTGCTGGTGCAGGAAAGACAGGACAGGCAACGATCAAGATGTTTGACCACCCGATCTGTTGCCGGTTTGTCATTTTCCAGCATATCCTTGATCAGATAGATCCGCCCGCGCGGACTATCGAGTTCATCCCCAAGGGTAACAAAGGTCGGGCATGTTGCCGTACAGAACCCGCAATGCACACATTTGCGCAGGATCTGCTCGCTTTCGGCAATCATCGGGTCCGCAAGACGGGCGGCGCTAAAATTGGTCTGCATTATACCTGCCCCCCTTCCGTAATATTAAGGTGCATCCGCCCCGGATTAAGGATACCGACGGGATCGAAATTATCCCGAATTTTGCGGTTAATCCGCGCCAGTGCCGGGTCTTCGGGATGGAAAACCGGCACCTCTGCACGCAGATCGGCAGTTGCGCGAACAAGAACAGCCTGACCGCTTTCCGATTGGGCAATCTGGCGCACCGTACCTGCCATCGCATCCGATCCGTCCAGACGCAGCCATATTTGCGCCCCCGCCCAGTCCATCATCACCTTGCCGCCGGTCCGGGCGGCAAGCTTTGCGGCAAGAACACCACCGGATGCTGGCGGGCCTGATACGCGCCACAGCATACCTGACGAACCGCTATAGGGTGCAACATCCGCAACCGCCTTCCAGAACGTTGCGCTATTTGTCGTATGCAACTCTTCGCTGGCACCAAATTCGGCCAACAGTTTGCGCAGGGCTTCGCAGCGCCAGGCAACAGACGGCGCCGGTCCCTCGACCCGAAGTGCAACAAGGCCGGTGCCCATTGCAGACGCGACATCAATGCCGAACCTCGCCACATCTTCGGCCGCAACCCATGCCGCCGCCGAGACTTCGTTTTCACTGCCCATTGCACGGTTCATTGCCATTCCGGCACGCTCAGGATCATTGCAGGCAATCAGAACAGTCCGGGCTTTCTCGTCGCACGGCATCACCTTCATGGTGATGGTATGCATCACACCAAGTGTCCCGAACGATCCCGACATAAGTTTTGAAAGATCAAAACCGGTGACGTTTTTCATCACCCGTCCGCCGGATTTGAAATCCTCCCCGCGACCACTGACGGCCTCAAACCCCAACAGGTGATCGCGTGCGGCCCCGACCTTGATCCGGCGCGGTCCCGACAGATTGGTTGCGATCAGACCGCCAATCGTCCCGGCATTCTGTGCGACATCATCGGCAAGGAGAGCTGGAAAATTTCCGGTCTCAAAGTGGAATTGCTGGTTCTTTTCGCGCAGGGTCGCCTGAATTTCGGCAAGCGACGTTCCTGCACGGACAGAAAGCACCAGTTCTTCGGGCTCGTAAAACAGGACACCGGTCAATTTTGACAGATCCAGAACATGGTCGGCAGCAACCGCATGCCCATATGCCCGTTTGCTACCCGATCCGATCACTTCCAGCGACTTTTTGGCATCAACAGCCCAACCAATGGCATCACGCAGCTGTTCTGGCGTGGTGGGGGATATGACTTCCGTCATTGTGGTTCTCTCTCTTCCTCTCTTGATCCTTGCCGACCGGACTGCGGGAACCGGTGACAGGATTTTTCTTGTTGTTTATCGGCCGGGCCTAGAAGCGCGGAATATCCGGGAACTTGTTTGCAACTTCACGCGCATGCAGGGTTTTGAGCTCGCCACAACCATGCAGGGTCGGGAATACCTTGCCGGGGTTCAGAAGCTCATCCTCATCAAACGCCAGTTTCAGACGTTCCTGATGCTTCATGTCATCTTCAGTGAACATTTCGGGCATCAGATCGCGCTTCTCGACACCAATGCCGTGCTCGCCAGACAAAACGCCCCCCACTTCAACGCAAAGCTTCAGGATATCTGCGCCGAATTCTTCGGCACGTTCCAGTTCACCGGGCTGATTGGCATCAAACATGATCAGCGGATGCAAATTGCCGTCACCTGCATGGAAAACATTGGCAACGCGCAGGCCGTGGCGCTGCGACAGGACCTGCATACCGGTCAGCACTTCGGCAAGGCGGGCACGCGGGATGGTGCCGTCCATGCACATATAATCGGGCGAAATACGGCCAATCGCGGGAAAGGCGTTCTTGCGGCCTGACCAGAACAGAAGGCGTTCTTCCTCGCTTTCGGAAATACGCGAATAGACAGCACCGCAATCCCTGGCGATCGCGCCGACCTTTTCGATCAGGTAATCGACTTCGACTTTTGGTCCGTCAAGTTCAACAAGCAGCAATGCCTCGACATCAAGCGGGTAACCCGCATGAACAAAGTCCTCGGTCGCCTTGATCGCCGGGGCATCCATCATTTCAAGACCGCCAGGAATGATGCCATCCGCAATGATCTTGGCAACGCAATTGCCCCCGGCCTCACTGCTGTTAAAGCCCAGAAGCAATGCACGCGCGGTTTCCGGTTTGCGCAAGATGCGTACCGTCACTTCGGTCACGATCCCCAAAAGACCTTCGGAACCGGTGATGATCCCCAAAAGGTCATATCCGCTCTGATCAAGGCCCTTGCCACCGATGCGAAGGATTTCACCTTCGATCGTGACCATCTCAAGACCAAGGACATTATTGGTCGTAAGGCCGTATTTCAGGGAATGCACACCACCTGAATTCTCGGCAATATTTCCGCCAATCGAACAGGCAATCTGGCTGGACGGATCGGGTGCGTAATAGAACCCTTTATGTTCAACTGCACGCGTGATGCCAAGGTTGGTCACGCCGGGCTGCACCACAGCCGCGCGGTTATCCCAGTCGATCTCGAGCACGCGATTGAATTTCATCATACTAATGGTAATCGCATCCGCCATCGGCAATGCCCCACCAGACAAACCGGTACCGGCACCCCGCGGAACAACGCGAATTTTATTTGTATGACAATATTTCAGAATGGCTGCGACCTGCCCGGTATTCTCGGGCAGGACCACAATCATGGGCAACTGGCGATAGGCCATCAACCCGTCACATTCATAGGGCCTGAGCTGATCCTCATCGACGATCACGCCACCAGTTGCCGGAACAATTTCGCGCATGGCGGCAATAATGTCCTTGCGTCGCGCAAGTGTGTTCGGGTTCGGCTCAGGCATCCTAAGCATCGGTCGTTTACTCCTTCAATTCGACCAGCAAGTCCTTGCTGTCGACCTGTGTACCGGCCGGTGCGTGGATTTTTGCCACCACACCGTCCTTTTCCGCATGAACTGCGGTTTCCATTTTCATGGCTTCAAGCGAGCACATCACATCCCCGGCCTTGACCTTCTGGCCTTCGGCAACATGCACCTCGACCACAAGGCCCGGCATCGGGGCCGCGATGTGAAGTTTGTTGCCATCTTCTGCCTTTGGTCGCGCCTTGCCGGACGCAGCCAGTGTCTTGTCGGCAACCTTGACCGTCCGCGGCTGGCCGTTCAGCTCGAAGAACACCGTACGATGGCCTTCCTCGTCACCGAATTCCGACGTCGCCAGATAACGGATCACAAGGGTTTTGCCCTTTTCCAGATCAACCGAAATTTCCTGATTCTGGGTCATCCCGTAGAAAAAGACCGGGGTCGGCAGAATGGAAACGTCGGCGTGGTGGCTTCGGTATTCGGCATAGTCAAGGAACACCTTGGGATACATCACATAGGATGCAACCTCGGCATCGCTGATATTGCGGTGTGTTTTCTTTTCGACTTCCTTGCGGGTCGCTTCGAAGTCGATCGGCGGCAATGACTTGCCCGGGCGATCCGTCAGGGCCTCGGCACCTTTAAGAACCTTGCGCTGCAGGGCGGGCGGGAAACCACCAACCGGCTGACCAATTTCACCGCGGAAGAAGGAAATCACGCTATCGGGGAAGGCAATGTCCTTTTTAGGATCAAGAACGTCTTCCTCGGACAAACCGGACGTCACCATCATCAGCGCCATATCGCCAACAACCTTGGAGCTGGGCGTGACCTTGACGACATCGCCGAACATCTTGTTGACTGCGGCATAGGCCTTCGACACTTCGGGCCAGCGATCCTCGATCCCCAATGCACGGGCCTGCTGACGCAGGTTGGTATATTGACCACCGGGCATTTCATGGACATAGACGTCCGAAGTACCGCTGCGGATATCGCTTTCAAAGCCGGCATAGTAACGACGAACCTGTTCCCAGTAGGTGGAAACTTCCTTGAGCGCCTCGGTCTTGAGGCCCGGATCGCGTGGCTGACCGATATAGTTATTGGCAATCGAACCAAGGCTGGGCTGTGATGTCAGACCCGACATGGAATCCATCGCCGCATCCACCGCATCAACGCCTGCATCAATCGCGGCAATCACGGTTGCAGCCGAAATACCACTGGTGTCATGGGTGTGGAAATGGATCGGGATATTGACCGTGTCCTTAAGTGCCTTGATCAGTTCGGTCGCCGCCGCTGGGCGCAAGACCCCGGCCATATCCTTAAGACCCAGAATATGCGCACCTGATTTTTCAAGCTCGCGCGCCATATTCACATAGTAATCAAGATTATATTTCGGGCGGTTCTTGTCATAGATATCGCCCGTATAACAGATGGTCGCTTCGCACAGCTTGTCGGTTTTCAGAACCGATTCCATGGCGACTTTCATGTTCTCGACCCAGTTCAAGCTGTCAAAGACACGGAAGACATCCATGCCATGTTCAGCCGCCTGCTTGACGAAATAATCAACCGCATTGTCGGGATAGTTCGTATAGCCAACCGCGTTTGATGCGCGCAGCAACATCTGGGTCAGGATGTTTGGAACCCGTTCACGCAGCTTGACCAAGCGATCCCACGGGTCTTCCTTCAGGAAGCGCATGGCAACATCAAACGTCGCCCCGCCCCAGCATTCCAGCGAAAACAGTTCCGGCAGACCATGCGCATAATAGGGCGCAATTTCGAGCATGTCGTAAGTACGCATACGCGTAGCAAGTAGTGACTGATGCGCATCACGCATGGTGGTATCGGTAATCAGGACACGTTCCTGATCCTTCATCCAGCGCGAGAACCCCTCTGCCCCCAGCTGATCAAGCTTTTGCTTGGTACCGGGCCGGATTTCGCCAAGATCGATGGATTTCGGCATCACCGGATCATGCAGATTGGTCGGAACAATACGGCCTTCAACTTCCGGGTTGCCGTTCACAGCAACTTCACCGATGAAACGCAGAAGTCGGGTCGCACGGTCACGACGGCGCACGAACTTGAACAGGTCGGGCGTTTCGTCAATGAAGCGCGTGGTATATTCACCCGCACGGAATTTCGGGTGATTGATCAGGTTTTCAAGGAAGGCAAGGTTGGTGGCCACACCGCGAATACGGAATTCACGAAGGGCACGGTCCATGCGATCCACGGCCTCACGCGGGGTGCTGCCCCAGGCGGTGACCTTTTCGAGCATGCTGTCATAGAACGGTGTGATCACAGCACCGGAATAAGCCGTACCGCCATCAAGACGAATACCAAAACCGTTGGCCCCGCGATAAACCTTGATGATCCCGTAATCGGGAACAAAGTTGTTTTCCGGGTTTTCGGTGGTGATACGACACTGAAGCGCATGGTCACGCAGCTTGATCTTGTCCTGCCAGGGAATGCCGGTTTCCGACGGGAAACCAATGCGTCCGCCCTGCGCAATCAGGATCTGCGCCTTGACCAGATCAAAACCGGTTACGCATTCGGTCACAGTATGTTCGACCTGAATACGCGGATTGACCTCGATGAAATAGAATTTGGATGTATCAACATCCATCAGGAATTCGACGGTCCCGGCATTCACGTAATTGGCAGCCGTCCCCAACCGGATGGCTGCATCACAGATTTCCTGACGCTGTTCATCATTGAGGTATGGCGCGGGTGCGCGTTCAACAACCTTCTGGTTACGGCGCTGAACCGAGCAATCACGTTCATACAGATGAACAAGGGTTCCATGCGTATCGCCCAGAAGCTGAACTTCAACATGGCGGGCGCGACGGATCAGCTTTTCAAAATAGACCTCGCCATTGCCAAAGGCGGCTTCGGCTTCGCGCCGCGCGGCAAGGACCTGATTGGAAAGATCCTTGCCATTTTCGATGACGCGCATGCCACGGCCACCACCGCCCCAGCTTGCCTTAAGCATCAGCGGATAGCCGATTTTTTCGGCAATCCGGGTTACTTCCTTCATGTCTTCGGGCAAGGCGCTTGATGCCGGCATGACCGGAACACCCGCACTTTCGGCCAGATTACGCGCAGAAACCTTGTTACCAAGGACACGCATCACATCGGAATCAGGGCCGATAAACTGAATCCCGGCCTCGGCACAGGCATCGGCGAATTCCGGGTTTTCCGACAGGAAGCCGTATCCGGGATGGATCGCATCCACATCGGCGTCACGTGCAACCCGAAGAATGTCTTCGATATCGAGATAGGCGCGAATGGGTTTGTTACCCTTGCCCACCGCATAGCTTTCATCAGCCTTGAAACGGTGAAGGGCAAAACGGTCTTCGTCCGAGAAGATCGCAACGGTGCGAATGCCAAGCTCGTTGGCAGCTCGCAAAACACGAATCGCTATCTCGCCACGGTTGGCGACCAGAAGTTTACGGATACGCTTAGGTGCAGAACGCGTCATTGACACCGGGCTCCTACCACATTTTCCTGGCAGGAACGTGCCTGTGCGCGCCTGCCAAAACCAAGTGAAACGCCACGATATGGTCCCGGAATGCGCTGCGGTGCGGGATGCCTGCAACGCCATACCTTTTGTGGCGGAACAAGATGCCTGCACGTTGAGATCTTGTGCAATGCATCCAGAGCTTTTGGCGCCCGGTGGGCAGGCGTCGGTTCTGGTATATGCGCATTGCCCTCTCCCTGTCAAAGCATGATCTCTGAAATTGGTAATACCAATTGAACAAAAACAAGACCAGTCGCTTTTCACCATGTGGAACGAAAAACACTGCCACAACACTCATGCGGCCTGAAAAACCGTGATCTTTCGGGGACTTTTGTGACAGATATGCTATTGTCCGCCCCACGAAAAAGACCCCAACCCTGAAACGGTTACGCCCATGCCGAAGCTGAATCTTCGACTAAAGTTCCTGCTGCTTTCCATTTTGCCGCTGGTGCTTGCTGCATCCGCCATCTCATGGCTGGTCTTTGCGCAGGCCGAAAGACTGGCAGAAGCAGAAATCAGAACCTTTGAACGCAATATCCTTGAAGCCCGCAAGGAAGAGCTCAAAAGTTATCTCGAACTGGCGATGGCATCGATTGACCACATCTATTCGGTGGCAAGCCCGCTTGATGCGGTTTCCAAGGAACGGGTCAAGGCCATCATCGAAGACCTGTCCTATGGCAAGGATGGTTATTTCTTTATTTATGACCGTGATGGAACGGCACTTGTCGAACCGCCCCAACCCTGGCGGGTTGGCCGGACCTATTGGAATTTGCGCGACATTAACGGCAACAGCGTCATTCAGGGTTTGATTTTCAACGCTGAAAAGGGTGGCGATTTCATGCGCCATGTCTGGGAAAAACCATCGACTGGTGAACCCACCGAAAAGATCACCTATTCCCTGATGCTCGACAAATGGGACTGGATGATCGGCACAGGCATCTATATCGATGACATTGCCGAACAGGTCACCGAGATCGAGACCGAAGTTTCCACCCATATTCGTGAAACCACGATTTCGATCATTGGCGTGACAATCCTTGCCGTCCTTCTGGTTGGCATATCAGGCACGGTTGTGACCCTTTCGGAACGCAAACTTGCTGATGCCAAGCTCAAGGAACTGACCCATCGCGTGGTTGATGTTCAGGAACAGGAACGCCTTCGGGTATCACGTGAACTGCATGACGGCATCAGCCAGATACTGGTATCGGTCAAATATTCAGTCGAAACCGCCATCGCACGCATTGGGCAAGCACGTGAAAACGCGGTCGAACCGATGGAAAAAGCCGCCAAACGATTGCAGGACGCCATTCACGAAGTCCGGCGAATTTCGCGCGACCTGCGTCCGGCGGTTCTTGACGATCTTGGTCTGAAACCGGCCATCGAAAGCATGTGCGCAGAGCTTCAGGATCGATCCGGTATCCTGATGGAAGTTAAAATCGACAATATCGACAACCAGCTTGATATCGCCAAGAAGACCACCCTTTACCGTGTATTGCAGGAAACCCTGACCAATATCGAACGTCATGCCGACGCAACCGTGATCAAAATATCGATCAAACGCGAAGGCCCCAGCGTGGTGATGCGCATTACCGATAACGGCGTCGGCTTTGAAACCAATCGCTATATCCGTAACCGTGATCCGCGCGCCGGGATCGGCTTGCGCAACATGCGCGAACGCATGGAATTCCATGGCGGCGGGCTTTCGGTACGCTCTGAACCCGATGACGGAACCAAAATCACTGCATTTATTCCGGCATCCAGCCAGAATGGTCTACCCGAGAGATCAATCACCGGTTAATCTGGCCTTGCAATCACCGTTACGCGACAGGACCAAGTTTCGATCAATGAACAGTGCCAATCAAATCTATTCCCCGGATCGCCCATTACGCATTCTGCTATGCGATGATCATGCCCTTGTGATGGACGGAATTCGTTCGCGACTGGAATGTTTTGACCATATCAATATCATTGGCGAAGCCAGCAACGGTGTTGAAGCCTTGTCACTCGCGGCCGAACTTCGTCCTGATATCGTGCTTATGGATATTTCCATGCCGGTAATGAACGGCCTCGAAGCGGCCGAGAAATTCCGTGAAACCCTGCCCGATGCCAAGGTCGTCATTCTTTCGATGCACGAAAACCCCGAATATCTGCGTACGGCCCAGCAGGCAGGTGCCAAGGGCTTTATCCTGAAAGACGTATCGTCAAATGACATGGTCCGGGCGATTGAAACCATCGCCAATGGCGGCGAAGCCTATAGCTCGACCTTTGACGGCATCAGTGCGGGCGAAGGAAGCAGCAATGACGGTGTGTCGCTGACAACACGCGAACGAACGGTTCTGCGCCTTCTTGCCAAGGGAGCGAGCAACAAGCATGTTGCGCGCGAACTTGATATCAGTGTCCGCACTGTCGAAACACATCGCAGGAACATCAAGCGCAAGCTTGATATCGACAGCTCTGCCGGTCTTGTGCGCTATGCCATCGAAAAAGGTCTGGTGACGCTCGATACCAATCCCTGAGTCCTTGACTTTACAGGCACAATTGGACGCTGGTCGAATTTAGATTGATTTCACAACGAGATACGGTACATTTAAGACTGGTTTTGATTGATTATATTTTTCAATCATCAACCAGTCCGAGTACAGACCCCGTTTAAAAGGGTGGTGTTTGTGAACCATACAGCAAACCATGTTTTCCGACCCGACCTTGCCCGTTGTCGCGACTGCGGTGTGCGCAAATTTGCCCTGTTCAACAATCTGACAGACGAGGATTTCAAGCTCGTCCACATGCCTGTTGAAGATATCGCCCTTGCCAAACGTGACATCCTATACAACGCAGGGGATCTGGCACAGTCGATCTACACACTGCGTAGCGGGTTGATCAAACTGGTCCATTATCTGCCCGACGGAAATCAAAGGGTGGTGCGACTTGTCCGTCCGGGGGGCACCATCGGCCTTGAGGCCATTGTCAGTGAATGCTTCACTCATCATGCCGAAGCCATTCAGGACAGCCGTCTTTGTCGTATTCCGATCGCTGTTATTGAAAAACTCAATAGTGAAAGCCCGAGACTGCATAAACAGGTCCTTAACCGCTGGCATCAGGCTGTCATGGATTCAGACAACTGGCTCACCCAGATGTCGACCGGTACGGCGCGCGAACGTGTTGCGCGCCTTTGCCTGTTTTTAAATGATTCGGAAACCGGTAACTGCCAATTGCCCGGACGCGAAGATATCGGCGCGATGCTTGGCATCACCACCGAAACAGCCAGCCGGATCATTGCTGATTTCCGGCGCATTGAGCTGCTCGACTTCCAGGCGCGCAACATCTTCCATCTTGATGTGGACGGGCTAAGAGATGTTGCAGGAATGGATGAAGACGGCTCTGCAAATCAGGTTTGATCATCCATCAGATCACCGAACAGCCTGCTGCAATACCGTCTGAAATGCCGAATTCGGGCCACAGGACAATGAAAGTCTTTGATATTCTTCCGGGGTATCGATCCGGCGTTGCTCTTCGCGACGACGGCGGTCAATGTCGCGTAACCGGCGTTTGAAATCCCGACCATATTCCGACAGAAGCCGCCTGATCGCCGATTGTACGTTTTCGGAAGGCATCGGGAACATCGCGCCCACCTTGCCGACAACATCATTCACCAGATCATCAAGCGCAGCACGGATGTCAGCCTCCATACCGCGATTGACTTTTACATGCTCGCCCTCGTGGGCGTAGACGGCATTATATTCGCATGATCCGCGTTCAAGTTCCGATGCGATATAAACCAGATGCTTGACGACATTGACCTTCGGGTTGACCCGCACCGGATCAAGACAATAGCGCCCCAACCCGACCTCACGCGGTTCAATGCGCATATCAAAAGATGCCTGCATTTCATATTCCGTCAGCCCCGCGACAACATATTTAGAACCACCTCCGGCACGACTGTTTAGCCATCGCACCGACCGGTGCCGGTCGAGCATCGGGTCCTTGTGGTTAAACTCAAGTGTCGCCTGTGGTGCGCGGACAGGCGCACAAGATCCTTGCGCCCCTGCCGATGACATGCTTGCCCATATGGTCAAACATACAATCAGCCCCCAAACTGGCCAATAAAGGCTCTTTTGACAGCAAACCGTCAAACAGCATCCCCGTTTTCAAACAAAATGACGGTCATCGCAAACTCGGCCATGTCGCGTGATATCAGACATGACTGACACGGTCGGCACAACCCACGCAAAGCGGCGTGGTCGGATCAAATTCCAGGCGTTTCTTCTCGATATCTTCGCCGCAATTATGACAATGACCATATTTGTCATCATCCATCCGCTTAAGAGTCTTTTCAATCCGGTCCAGTTCCGCAGCGCGGCGACGTTCCTGTTCCAGATGCATTTGCTGGTTTTGAAGCGCATCCATTCGCGACAGCCGCCCGACCGCCTGTTGATCAAGTTCAACCGGCTTTCGGTAATCTTCGGAATGGGTTGAATGCGCCAGAATATCTGCGCGCCTTTCTTCAAGACGCGCACGCAACGCAGCCAGATCAATATCTTTACGGTCCGTCATGCGAAACCTCGTGAACTGTTGTTGTTCTTCTTTTGATATATGGGGATCGCCGGGGCTGTTTCGCCATTCCCATATGCAGAATTGCCCCGTTATCCAACCAGCCTCAGGTGCAATTCCCGCACGCATCGACCAGTTTTTCCATGGCGGCCTTTGCTTCGTCATCATCAAGCCCTTCGGCCTTGATGTTTTTCTGGATTTTACAACAAAGAGCCGGGCCGCCCGGAAACGGTTTGTCTATCCAGAACGGTGCTGTGGTGCCAAAATATCCCGCCTGATCGAGGAAGGAGACACCATAATAATAGGCAGCCCCGACCGAGTTATAGAAGGTCGGATCATCAATGAAACCGCCATCGGGTGTCATGGATTTCGTAAGGCACCAGTCCAGAACCAGACCGATATCGGCAGAGGCGGCTTTTTGAGTATCGGCATCAACACTCGACCAGCCCAGATCGAAAATTTTGGTCACATCGTAATTGTTGTGATTGTTGAAATCGCCATTGTGTTTCCAGCCAAAAGGATAGGCATCATCGCGGATCGCAAGGGTGGTCTGGAAAATCTCTGTCCACAAATCCACCTTGCCGTGCTGATAGGAAATATTATGGAAGGTCAGGCTAAGGTCGCTGCTTTTCAGGACACCCTGATCAACGGTGTCAAACCATCCCCCCCAATATCCGCTTTCTCTGTCCTGCCAGTCATCGAGCCACTTTTTATAGGTATCGATATATTCCTGTGTCAGATCAAAGCCCTTCACATTGCTTTGAAAATAGTCACGAATTTCGCTTTTGAAACACATCTGCGACAAGGCGGCAGTAACAGCGCCAAGCGCATCACGCCGGTCCAGACCATCGGCATAGATCTTTGACGTCTTCTGACCTTCAAGCCACGCCACCATCTTGGACGGCGTTCCAATGGGTGCCAAAAATGTCAAAGGATATTCGGGGGCCTGTCCGGCATCGGCCAGTGTATTGACCGCATCAATCATCGCATCGACCTTAAGGAACCACTGATCGTAACAGGGACCCCAGGAACCATCACTTGCGACCTGTTGCTCTGCCCAATCCTGATCCGGATTTTCAAGGGATTGCGCAAAGGTATCTATCTTGGTTGAAAGCGTTTCCCAGTCGGCGGTGTACATCAGATACCATTTGCACTCGATCATCTGCTGATCAGATGCCGCCATGCTGTTACCAGTCTGCTGAATTTCGATCAGCTTGTCCTGCAACGGCGCAAGCTTTGTCGCAAAGGCTTCTTGCTGCGCGAGATAATCCGGATCGAACGCACAGAATTGTTCTTCGATCAGTTTGGTAAAATCGGTCATGGTTTTTTTGCGCCTCCCCTTTACGCATCGAGCCCTCAGCATGACAAAAAATCACTCAATGCCAAGGAATTATACCAGCCCTGCGACAAGGAAGGTTCTTTGGCCTGACTGATTTTGATCTTGAGAGACGCACCGAGCGCATCATCATTCTTGAAGGAGCCAGTTTCGAATGATGCGCAATGCCTGATCGGGATCCGTATCGACAATCTTTGCCGCAACATTTGCCTTCTTACGATCAATCATCCCCTCGATCCCGGCAACATTGATGCCATCGGCATCAATATCGACCGGAGCAAAAGAAGACGTTGCAGATGTTGAATTCAGACGGTCACGCAAAGCGTCATCTGATCCCGGCTCATATCGCGGGATGGGAGCCAGGGGCTTGGGCCCTTTCATAAAAGATGCCCCATGATCCTGCTGATTTTTTTTGTCACTTTGTGCCATGGCACATCTTTTACCAGATCAGTTCAAACTGCCTTACATCAGATATATGGCGACTCGCTTAAGGAATTAAGCCGTTCATTCTCGAAATTTCACGGCGCAAACGCCAGATACCTAATTTAGATGTAATTAAACTTTGGTAGAATATGTATGTTTCAGACAAGACAACAGCGCTTACAGGCTCAACCACAGGCACCAAAGAAACCGACCCTCTGGTTTTTTCGATTTCGCATGAAAACCTCTCAAACCTGCGGCATTTCGGACCAAGGGAACTTCCCGGGATCGATACAACCCATTGCAAGAAATAAAAAGAACCAATCAAACTTGTAAATTGTCTTCATAGGGGAATGTTCAGATTCTGTCATTTTGGGGTTTATCAAGCGCATTGGTGTATTTACCTTCTTATCCACTCAGGGTATTCACCACCTTTGAATAGCTTTATCGATACCTTTGATCAAAGGCAGGCAACGCCACGGGGGCTAAGGGTTTTTTGAAACAGTTTACGTACATTTTGATCGCTGCACTGGGAGCTTTGTTCATCAATCTCCCCGAAACGCGCGCTGTCGAATTTGGCGAGTCCCCTACCCTTGCAAAGCGGGTTGCCGAGGGCAAGCTTCCCCCCGTTAATGATCGTCTGCCAACCACTCCGATGATTGTCACCCCGAATGACAAAATTGGCGTCTATGGCGGCACTTGGCAAATGGCCCAGCGAAGCCAGCGCGATCAGGCACTTCTGATCCGCAATATCGGATATGAGCCCCTTCTGCGCTGGACACCGCAATGGACTTCGACCATTCCGAATGTTGCTCTCTCATTCCAGCCAAGCAGTGATGCGACTGAATTCTTTTTCCGTCTGCGTCCGGGTATGCGCTGGTCTGATGGTGCCCCCTTCACTGCCAAAGACATTATTTTCTGGTATGAAGATATCCTGCTGAATCCGGCCTTTCCGAACGCCGTGCCCGAGTGGCTGACAGCCGGTGGAAACGCCGTGAAAATTGACGAAGTTGACGAAAACACCGTCGCATTTCGTTTCAGTACCCCTTATGGCCTGTTTCCGACAGCCCTTGCGCGCCCCGAAGGGGTGGAGCCGGTAAGCTATCCGGCCCATTTTCTCAAACCGCTTTTGCCAAAATACAATCAGAACGCAGACGCGGAAGCGCGCGCACTTGGCTTTGACGGATGGAAAGAACGCTTTGTCAGTGTGTTTGGTAATCCGGGCACGATTGACGATCCGTCTCGCTGGCTCAATCCGGATGTCCCCACATTAAATGCCTGGGTCCTGACGGGCGTGTACGGAACGGATGATCCCCTGATCGCCAAGCGCAATCCCTACTACTGGAAAATTGATCCTACCGGTCGTCAGCTCCCCTATATCGACGAGGTATCATTTACACTTGTTCCGTCAAAAAGTGCCGCAGGAGACGCGGCAATTGCGGGTAAAGTAAATATGCAGGAACGCCATGTCAGCACGCGTGCAGACGAGGTGCTTTCTGCCAATGAGAACCTGCAGCCTTTCACGCTGATTGAAAGCGATATGAACACCCTGACCTTGTCTTTGAACCTCAATGACAAGGACCCGGTATTACGCAATATCTTCCAGGACAAGAATTTCCGGATTGCGCTTTCGCATGCCATTGACCGCGACGACATCATTGCGCGCTTTGTGCCCGAGGCGCTGCCTCATCAGGCGGCACCACGCCCGGAAAGCCCGCTTTATCACACAGTTCTGGCACGTCAGTATATTCACTATGACCCGGCCCTTGCTGCGGACTACATCGCACGAACAGGTTTGCGCCACAAAGATGAGGACGGCTTCCTGCTGCGACCGGATGGCAAGCGTCTGTCATTTACCATCGACACCGAGGGGGCTGACCGTTTTGCAATCCTTGATGCAGTGATCCAGTATTGGCGTGAACTTGGTATAGATGTGAGGGCGCGCAACCTTCCGCGTGAAGAGTTTGTGTCTCTGCGCGAACTCAATGATCATCAGGCAAGCGCCTGGGGTGGCGATGGTGGTCTGGATGCGATGGTGATCCCCATTAACTATCTGCCGATGTCCCCGGATTCTTCCTGGTTCGCAACCGGCTGGGCCAACTGGTACGTCAATCCGGAAAGCCCTGATGCCATCACGCCCCCCGAGACCGTTCAAAGGCAACTTGCACTCTATAATCAACTCAAAGAAACCGCGAACGCTCAAAAACAAACTCAACTGATGCGTGACATCCTCGACATCAGCGTAGATCAGTTTTACGTTATGGGAATTGCTCTTCCGCCGAACCGGAAAGGCGTGGTTGCAAAAAACTTCCACAACGTTCCCAAAGTCATTCCGGCGGCCTGGAGCTATGCGACGCCGGCACCGACCAACCCGAGCCAATATTATATTGAGCCAAACTAACGGGATGCGCGGGGCCGGGTTCTCGGTCAGGGGAGACGACTACGCGTGAAGAAGCTGTTAGACCGACTGATCGGCAGCCTGGTATTCAAGATCGCACTCGCGATCGTCATCGTGGAAACCATTCTGCTCGGATTGTTCGGTGGCTATTATATCCAGTATTTCGGCGCCGAGATTGATCGCCGCATCGCGGAACAAATCAGTACGCCCGGCCGCCTGATTCAGGATGAACAGCTTAAGGTCTCGATCCTGAGTGATGCCAGTCAGATGAAGCTTCTTCTGGGTGATCACTTGCTGCAGGCCATGGCGGTCGGCTTTGACGGCACGATTTATCATGCCATTGATCCCTTTGTGATTGGCAGTTCCATTTCGACTATTCCGGGATTTCCGGCAGAACAACTGCGCGCCGATATGTCGAAGCCGGCATTGTTCACAACCGATGACAGAGACGGTCACAGCATCGTCTCAATCACACCGCTTTTCAGTCTGAACGCCAATCAGCCCTTTATGTATGTCTATCTCAAGGTCTCGACCAAGGGGCTTGAGGCAAGCCAGCGACAGATGCAATCCGTGCTTCTGATCGGTTCGGCGCTGTGCATTTTGCTGACCTCGGCTTTGATCTTTCTGTTTACGCAACAAACCGTTCTGCGACGTCTGATTACGGCTGCACAATTCGTCAACAAGATCCAGCTGGGTAAGCTGAGCTCACGCCTGACACCGATGGGCCGTGACGAAATCGGTACGCTTGAACGTGGCCTGAATGCCATGGCCGAAAGTCTTGAACGCCGTACCCAGCAACATCAGATTGCACAGGATGCACTGCGCGACAGCGAAGAACGCTTCCGTGACTTCACCCTGTCTTCGGCAGACTGGTATTGGGAAATGGGTGCGGACCTCAAGATCGCATTTGCATCCTACAAGTTTTATCAGCTGATCGAAGAAATCAACGGGTCCCCGCAAGGGCAGTCATTTGACCGGCTTGGCCTGACATCCGAACACCCGGAAGGCTGGCATTACCTGCAACGCAGACTTAATGCCCATATGGCATTCCAGAATGTCGAATTTTCATGGACCTCGCGCAAAGGCGAAAAGCACTATGGACGCATCAACGGCGTTCCGGTCTTTTCGCTTGATGGACGTTTCAATGGCTATCGCGGCACAGGCAGCAACATCACAGCCCAGCATCGCGCGAGTGAAGAACAGCAAGCCCTTCAGCGCCAGCTCGCAACGTCCCAGAAGCTTGAAGCTGTGGGTCAGATGGCTGGCGGGGTTGCCCATGAATTCAACAACTGCCTTGCCGGCATCCTGAGCTTTGCCGAAGTTGCCCGCGCAAAAATCGATGACAAGGAACGGGTGAAAGAATATCTCGATCACGTGATTTCACTGGGCGAACGTGCAACCAGTGTCGCTGATCAGCTTTTGATGTTTTCACGCCGCCGGATTGATCAGCCGACAAATATTCGGGTCCAAAACATCTTCTCGGAAATGGAGAAGTTGCTTCTTACCCTGCTCGAACACCGGATCGAATTGCAGATCTGGACGGACAAACCGGACCTTTATACCCGTGTCGATCCGACTCAGCTTTCTGCCTGTATCCTCAACCTTGCGATCAATGCCCGTGATGCAATGCCAGATGGTGGCACATTGCAGATCTCATCGCGCAGTGTTGATATCCCGCCCTTTGCCGAACGCAATCCCGACGAGGACGAGGACAGCTATCCCGAAGACGTCGCAGGCGAATTTGTTGTCATAACGGTTCAGGATACCGGGACCGGCATTCCCGATGACATTATCGGCAATATCTTTGAGCCCTTCTTCTCGACCAAGGAGCCCGGCAAGGGCACGGGACTTGGGCTTTCGATTGTTCATAGCTGGGTCGAAGAATCCCACGGCTTCATCAATGTCGAAAGCGTCGAGGGCGAAGGTACGACCTTCTCTGTTTATCTGCCACGCTCTGAACCGGGGGTCGAGACAACCCTTCTGGTCGATGATGCTGCCGGTATGCCCGGCAACGGGGAGCGCATCCTGATCGTTGATGACGAACAGGCACTTCGGACAACCGCACGCATCATTCTTGAAGATGCAGGTTTCAGAACTGAAACGGCAAAAAGCACGGAAGAGGCGCTTGAAGTTCTCGGCAAGGCCGAACAGGACGATCCGTTTGACGTTATTCTGACCGATGTTGTCATGTCTGGTCGCTCCGGTCCCCAGCTGATTATGGAAGCCCTGCGCACGAATCCCAGATACAGCGTTGTCTTCATGTCGGGCTATCCCGCACGGTCTCGCAAGGAACTCGACAATCTGCTGGGCAACTACATCTTTATCAAAAAGCCATTCCGCCCGACCCAGTTGCAAAAAGCCATTCATGACGCCATTGCGCTGCGTTCTGAACGCCAGCGTAGCTAGACGTCCAGTCGCCCGGGATATGTTCCGATATCCCGGCATTCGGGATGGCATGCCCGAGTCCACAACCGACAGACACCTGAAGACACCCCGATCATCACCCGAAGGTTAAAAAAATCTTTACGGGGATATTCGATCTAAACACTTGCATTACATACGGTTACAGGTGCCCGGGACAGCCTGCACCTTGGTGCTGTGACAACCGTCACTTTTCCGGACGCAATTAATCCCTACCTTTAGATCAGACAGAATTAATGATGTTCTCTTCGATGGGCGATCTGCCCTTTTGGAAAGGATGACGAGGTCAAGATGATCGGTTCGGTACAAGGTTCAGGGCTCGGCGCAGCCGCACAGGCCGTCAATGATGCCATCACCCCCAATGGCGGAGCCGATCCGTCGTTGCCATTTGCCGCCGCCGAAGGCGCGATCAACAAGGCAACCGGTCTGGCCAAGGTTATCGGTTCCATCGTCACAGAACATCAGCCGCTTCAGACCAGTGGTCATCGCGGCACCAGAGTTAATATCCTAACGTGATTTTTCCCTCTCGTTAGCTTCCTCCAGGGGTGGTCAAAAGCCACCCCTTTTTGTGCCTGCACCTCCTGAGCCCCCAACTCTCGCAAACATGACAAATCCTGTACTGCATGCTAATGTCATGACCGGCTTTAGATTTGGACGGTACAATGGTCGCCAACAGAATTGGTACTGGCTCTTCCCAAACGGGACTTCATGATGCGCGTGCCCGCCCTCAGGGCGCTCCGGGTGTCGGTGGTCGTGTGTCGGCAAATGCAGAACAGCCATCGTCTGAAAGCTTCATCGCATCCCAGCTTGCCCGCCTGCGCAACCTGATCGCCACAGACCAGATTGACCATAATGCGCGGCGTGGCACATATCTGAACATCCTGCTCTAAACTTGCCGGGAAACGCGGCAACCACGTGATCCTTGATGAACAAATTTAAAAGGCGGACCAGATGGCCCGCCTTTTTTGCTGCTCGTATGTCGTAACACCGACAAAGAAAAGTGCCCCGTACCGAAGTACGGGGCCAGTTCAATTGTCCAGGTGTGTTGGACAAGGGAGCTTGCGCAAAAGCGTGATCAGATCACGCAGTTGCCTGGTTTTCGCTCTCGGAGCGAATAGGATGTTCCAGCTTGTCGACGATCTCTTTCGGCACGATCTGCCAGAAATGGCCGCGTTCACGATCCCAGTTATCAAGGATCGTACGTGCATAACCGCTTTCGGTTTCTGCAACATGCTCTTCGATGAGCGAACGGCACTGTTCGTCCCAATACTGGGTTTCAATGCGCTGGTAGAGGATGGAACCATCATTGACGACATCGGCAAAGGTACCATTGACGTCATAGATGAAGGCCATGCCACCGGTCATACCGGCACCAAAGTTTTCACCAACCGAACCCAGGATGACTGCGGTACCACCGGTCATGTATTCACAACCGTTCGAACCACACCCTTCGACCACAACGGTCGCACCGGAGTTACGGACACAGAAACGTTCACCAGCCTGACCCGCAGCAAACAGCTTGCCGGCAGTCGCACCATAAAGAATGGTGTTCCCGATGATGGTGTTTTCGTTGGTCTTGAGCGGGCTGGAAGGACGCGGACGCAGAACAATCGTCCCGCCCGACAGACCCTTGCCAACATAGTCGTTGGCATCGCCCTGAACTTCGATCTTCAGACCCTGAACTGCAAAGGCACCAAGCGACTGACCAGCCGAACCACGCAGACGTACATGCAGATGGCCCGGTTTCAGACCGGTCATGCCGTATTTCTGCGTGATCAGTGACGACATCCGGGTCCCGATCGCACGCTGGGTGTTCTGGATGTTGTACTGAAGCTGCATCTTCTCGCCGTCCTCAAGAAGCGGACGGGCATCCTTGATCATCTGTGCATCAAGGGTATCCGGCACTTCATTGCGACCTTCGATGGTGCAGAAGCGTGCATGATCACCGGCATCTGCCTGTGCAAGCAGCGGGTTGAGGTCAAGGTCAACAAGGTCTTTCGCGCCACGGTGAACCTGCTGAAGCAGGTCCGAGCGACCAATCACGTCTTCAAGCTTGTCATAGCCAAGCTCGGCCAGAACGTCTTTGACTTCCTCGGCCATGAAGGTGAACAGGTTGACCAGCTTGTCTGCCGTACCAACGAACTTGGCACGCAGTGCCGGATCCTGGGTACAGACACCAACCGGACAGGTGTTGGAATGACACTGACGGACCATGATGCAACCAAGTGCGATCAAGGACGCGGTCCCGATACCGAATTCCTCGGCACCAAGCATCGCACCAATCACAACGTCACGACCGGTTTTGAAACCACCGTCAACGCGGAGTTTGACCTTGTCACGCAGGTTGTTGAGCGTCAGGACCTGGTTGACTTCCGACAGGCCCATTTCCCACGGAACGCCTGCATATTTGATCGAGGTCTGCGGACTTGCACCCGTACCACCGTCATAGCCGGAAATCAGGATCACGTCAGCTTTTGCCTTGGCAACACCGGCAGCAATCGTACCAACACCCGAACGCGACACCAGTTTCACGCAAACACGGCAACGCGGGTTGATCTGTTTAAGGTCATAGATCAGCTGTGCGAGATCTTCGATCGAATAGATGTCGTGGTGCGGCGGCGGCGAAATCAGGGTCACACCCGGCGTCGCATGACGCAGCTGTGCGATTTCAACCGTAACCTTGAAGCCCGGAAGCTGACCACCTTCGCCCGGCTTTGCCCCCTGTGCGACCTTGATCTGAATTTCTTCGCAGTTATTCAGATATTCAGCCGTCA
Organism: Thalassospira sp. SM2505; assembly: GCF_054901115.1. Lineage (NCBI taxonomy): Bacteria > Pseudomonadati > Pseudomonadota > Alphaproteobacteria > Rhodospirillales > Thalassospiraceae > Thalassospira > Thalassospira sp. SM2505. The sequence continues at coordinate 930,341 of NZ_CM142731.1, read as the reverse complement.
CACCAAAGCGACCGGACGCAACCTGCTTGATCGAGGAACGCGCATTGTCGCCGTTCGCACGCGGACGGAAACGTTCACGCGATTCACCACCTTCACCGGAGTTCGACTTTGCGCCGATACGGTTCATGGCAATCGCCAGTGCTTCGTGGGCTTCGGTCGAAAGTGCACCATGGGACATGCCCGGGGTCACGAAACGCTTGCGGATTTCGGTAATGCTTTCGACCTTGTCCTGATGAAGCGGATTACGGTCACTGCGGAAATCCAGAAGATCGCGGAGATGCAGCGGTTCACGCGAACGCAGACCTTCCGAGAACTTGCGGAACGTGTTGTAGCTGCCCGTAGTCACAGAGGACTGCAACGTATGGATCAGCGGACCGGTCCAGACGTGGCGCTCGCCACTGCGACGGTATTTGTAAAGGCCACCAACCGGAAGGGTAACGACATTGCCGTTAAACGCTTCCTTGTGCTGGGCAATCGTACGACGCTGGATACCCTGAAGACCGATACCCGAAATACGCGACGGCATGCCCGGGAAGAATTCAGCCACCAGCGAACGCGACAGGCCGATACTTTCAAAGTTATAGCCACCGCGATAGGAACTGATGATCGAGATACCCATCTTTGACATGATCTTGAGAAGACCCGCATCGATTGCGGCCTTGAAGCGCTGCATGACTTCGGCAGTGCTGACCACATTCGGGAACAGACCGCGTGCATAACGGTCAAGCAGACCTTCCTGCGCCAGATAGGCGTTAACCGTCGTCGCGCCGACACCGATCAGAACGGCAAAGTAATGCACGTCCATGCATTCTGCCGAACGAACGTTCAGCGAGATATAGGTGCGCAGCGACGTCTTCACGAGATGGCTGTGAACGCCACCGGTCGCAAGGATCATCGGAATGGCAGCACGCTCTTCGGAAATCGCTTCATCGGTCAGGATGATATGCAGTGCGCCACCACGAACGGCTTCTTCTGCTTCACGCTGGATCCGCGAAATCGCATCACGCAGGGCAGACTGGCCACCGGTAATATCAAAGGTGGTATCAATCTCGACTGCCGTATCACCCATATATCCGCGCATCGCCTCATATTCGGCGTTGGTCAGAACCGGGCTTTCAAGCTGAAGCAGATCGCACTGGCTTTCGTCTTCTTCCAGAACGTTGCCAAGGTTGCCCAGACGGGTTTTCAGGCTCATGACGCGCGCTTCACGAAGGGAATCGATCGGCGGGTTGGTCACCTGCGAGAAGTTCTGGCGGAAGAAGTGATGCAGCCCGCGATAACGATCCGACAGGATCGCAAGCGGAGTGTCATCGCCCATCGAACCGATGGCTTCCTTGCCGTCTTCGCCCATCGGATGAAGGATCAGTTCAAGATCTTCATGGGTCAGACCCATCGCCTTTTGCAAACGCAGCAGACGTTCCTTGTCGATATGGGACGGTTCGGTTTTTTCCGGTGAAATCAGGTCATCAAGCACCTTGGTGCGACCAACCCATTTCGACCAGTCACGGCGATTTGCCAGTTTGTCCTTAAGCTCGCCATCGTGATACAGTTTGCCTTCGGCAAGGTTCACCGCAATCATCTGCCCCGGGCCGAGGCGGCCTTTTTCGACACAGCTTTCTTCGTCGATATGAACCATACCGGCTTCGGAACCCGCAATCAGAAGACCATTGCCGGTAACAGCATAACGCAGCGGACGCAGACCGTTACGGTCCGTACCACCCATAAGCCACTCACCACCATATGCCGCAAGTGCAGCCGGGCCGTCCCACGGCTCCATGACCGCGTTGCAATAGGCATAAAGGTTTTTATAGCTGTCTGGCGTAGATGCCTTTTTCGACCATGCTTCCGGAACCATCATGGTTTTCACCATCGGAAGGTCACGGCCCGCACGGATCATCAGCTCGAACACGGCATCAAGGGCTGCCGAGTCAGACGAACCGGGCTGAATAACCGGTTTCAGGTCATCGATGCTGTCGGCAAACACTTCGTGCGCCATACGTGCTTCGTGACTTTTCATCCAGTTGACGTTACCGCGCAGCGTGTTGATCTCGCCGTTATGGGCAAGAACACGGAACGGCTGTGCCAGCGGCCAGCTCGGGAAAGTGTTGGTCGAATAACGCTGATGATAGACGCAGAAGCTTGAAATAAAGCGTTCGTCACGAAGATCCGGATAGAAGGTATCAACGTCTTCTGCAAGGAACATGCCCTTGTAGATGATCGAACGGCAGGACATCGAACAGATATAGAAGTCCTTGATCGCTTCGGACAGCACGGCCTTTTCGATACGGCGGCGGATCGCATACAGGTCGATCTCGAACTTTTCTTCATCGACGTCATCACGAACACCGATCAGGACCTGTTCGATTTCCGGACGGGTCTGGTTTGCCTTTTCACCGATGACCGACACATCAACCGGGACCTGACGCCAGCCAAGAATGCCGTAACCCTGTTTGAGGATTTCGGTTTCAACGATTGCACGGCAACGTTCCTGGGCCGACATGTCGATACGCGGCAGGAAGACCTGACCAACGGCAATCAGGCTTTCCGGGGCTTCCTGGTTGATCACCTTAAGGTAAGCCTTGAAGAAATCCTGCGGAATCTGAAGATGGATGCCTGCGCCATCGCCGGTCTTGCCATCAGCATCAACAGCACCACGGTGCCAGATTGCCTTCAGGGCTTCGATACCGGCTTCGACGACCTCGCGGCGCGGTTTGCCGTCAATAGCACCGACAAGACCCACACCACAGTTGGCATGTTCTTCGGCCGGGTCATACATGCCACTAGCTTCGAGATGGGCCGCGTTTTTCTCAAAACGGGCGATATCTGCGGCACCGCGGCTCTGAACCATTTTGTCCTGAACGATCTTGTTCATAACTTCTCTCTCCTAATGCGGCAGCGGGCTTAAGCAGCAGCTTCTTTGCGCGCCAGCAAATACTCATCAATCCGGTCAGCCGCATCACGGCCATCGCGGATAGCCCAGACCACAAGCGAAGCACCACGGGCGATATCGCCAGCAGCAAATACGCCATCAAGATTGGTCATCATGGTGCGGAAGTCGATTTTGACTGTCCCCCAACGCGACACACCGAGTTCCGGTGCATCAAACAATGTTGGCAGATCTTCCGGTTCAAAGCCGAGCGCAAGGATGACCATATCGGCATCCATGGTGTAGCTCGAACCTTCGATGATTTCCGGGCTCTGACGGCCACCGGCATCGGGTGCACCAAGACGCATCTTCACTGCGCGAACACCGGTAACGGTATCATCACCGACAAAGGCTTCCGGGTTGGTCAACCAGACAAACTCGACACCTTCTTCCTCGGCATTGGCAACTTCACGCTGGGAACCGGGCATGTTGGCGCGGTCACGGCGATAGAGACATTTAACCGATTTGGCACCTTGACGGATCGCGGTACGAACACAATCCATCGCGGTATCGCCGCCGCCAATCACAACAACATTCTTGTCCTTGGCATTAAGCGTGCCGTCTTCATAAGCCGGAACCGTGTCGCCAAGACCATGACGGTTGGACGTGGTCAGATATTCAAGTGCGGGATAGACATTGCCCAGACCGGCGCCTGGCAGCTTGAGTTCGCGGGCCTTGTAAACACCGGTCGCGATCAGAACGCTGTCATGTTTCTTGCGCAGGTCATCAAGGGTCGCATCACGGCCAACCTCGAATTCGGTGTGCATGATAACACCACCTTCTTCAAGAAGCTTGACCCGGCGTTCAACGACGTCCTTTTCCAGTTTGAAGCCCGGAATACCATAAACCAGCAACCCGCCCATGCGGTCATAGCGATCATAGATATGGACTTCATATCCCTTGAGACGCAGCTGCTCGGCTGCAGCCATGCCACCTGGACCACCACCGATGATGCCGACCGACATACCGTTTTCCTTGGCCGGTTTCGGGGCTTTGACCCAACCGTTCGCAAAGGCGGTATCGGTAATGTATTTCTCGACCGAACCGATCGTCACCGCGCCATGGGTTGACTGCTCAATTACGCAATTGCCTTCACACAGACGATCCTGCGGACAGATGCGGCCCGTAACTTCCGGCATGTTGTTGGTTGCCGACGAGATAGCGTAAGCCTCTTCAAGGCGACCTTCGGTGGTCAGGCGCAACCAGTCAGGGATGTTGTTATAAAGCGGGCAGTGGGCCTGGCAGAACGGCACACCGCATTGGGAACAACGCGACGCCTGATCGGCGGCATTGGTATCCTCGAATGCTTCATAAATTTCGTTGAAGTCTGTCCGACGTTCGGACGCCTCTCTTTTGTGCGGATATTTTTGCTCAAGATGAACAAACTTCAGCATCTTTTCTGTCATGACGGCCCTCTGGAAGGGTTTTATGTTGCGGGTTTCGGACTGTATACGTGCCAAACACGCAAGAATCTAGCACAAAATGCATCATAGGTCAGTTTTACTGACATAAATATCCGTACATTTTTTCGGGTCTTCCAGAATTCGCCACCGGAATGCCCTGAAATAAAGTTTCAATAGTACCGAAATGGTACTATTTATGCATTTCGCCGAATCAGGCTAAACTGCTATAAGCGATCAGTTTTTGAAGCGAACAGGCACAGAGGCCGGCGTGACCCTACAGCACATTATTCTTCTGGCAGTCGTTCAGGGGATCACCGAATTTCTTCCCATCAGCTCATCAGGTCATCTTATTCTGGCACCGGCCCTGACCGGCAGCCCGGATCAGGGTTTGTTGGTAGATGTGGCTGTCCATGTCGGCACCCTGGCAGCCGTTTTGATGTATTTCTGGCGCGATGTCTTTGCCATGCTCGGCGGATTCGTTCGGCTGTTTACCGGGCGGATCAATGCCGGTGCGCGCCTTGCAATCCACATTGTGCTCGCCACCATCCCGGTTGTCGCTGTCGGCTTTTATCTCAAGGTCTCCGGCATCGAGGAACAGTTGCGTTCGGTCGAAATCATTGCCTGGACCACGCTTGGCTTCGGGATTTTGCTCTGGATTGCCGACAAGGTCGGCATGACGATCAATCGTCTTGAACATATGCGCTGGGGCGGTGCGTTATTTATCGGTCTCGCACAGGTTCTTGCGCTGATTCCGGGTACCAGCCGTTCCGGCATCACCATGACAGCCGCACGTTTCATGGGGTATGAGCGCTCAGACGCTGCACAGTTTTCGATGCTGATGTCGATACCTGTGATTTTGGGTGCCGGACTTCTGGCCGGGATTGACCTTCAGCAAGCAGGTAATATCGCCCTCAATGAAGACATCCTTCTGGCCGCCGGTCTTTCGTTCCTGACAGCTCTTATCGCGATTGCCGTTTTGATGAACTGGCTCAAGCGGTCAAGCTTCACACCCTTTGCAATCTACCGCGTCCTGCTTGGGGGCGGTCTGCTGGTCTGGATTTACCTTTATAACGGCGCACCGTTGCCATTCATCGGCTGACGGTAAAATCCGGCATTGTCAGATCATCCCGTCTGGCTTGATCAGTCTTGCCAGACAGGACCACCTGACAGGACGATCTGCGCACGTGCCGGGTCTTCTGGTGCGTAGTCACTATCGTCAACAAAGCGCATCAGGAACGGTTCGTGGGATAACAGGAATTCAAGCGCGCCAAGCTGAACCTCGTTTGAGGCGATACCTGCGCGCAGATCATCAAGCCCCATGCCGGTTTGGGCAACAAGCCCCTGAAGCAGTTCATCATCGCCCGCAATATGGGCAATGGCGCGAATGGCCAGTGTTTCAGCAGCTTCCTTGTTCATTTTGTTCAGGCCCGATAACTATTTAAACCATTTTGCCTTGGCCATTGCCCGCCAGACCACCAGTCCGGCCACAACAATCACGCCAGCAGCAATTCCGCCAAGACCGTTTCCGGCCACCAAAACCAGCCCCCAAAATCCGACCGTGCCAAATCCGATGGCAAGGCTGAGAAATGCTGATTTGGTCAAGGTGTCCTGACTCTTCTGGGCGGCTTCTGCGCGTTTGATTTCATCAACGATTTCATACCAGGCAAGTTGTTGCCAGCGGGAATATTTCAATCCCTTCCGCGGCCCTTTGCGCAGGAATTCGTCGAGCTGCTTGACGATATTGGCAGCACGCTCTTCGGGGGCAACATATTTGCCGATCCGTTCTTTTTTGCGCGGGGCATCGTCTTCATTCTCGATCATATTCACTGCTTCTCTTCCGTCCTGATCTGCGAAACCGCACCATGCCCAAAGGCAAAACCTATCCTTAACCGATTTAAATCAGGTAAACCCCGTTTCCCCTGTGGCGACCGTCACATCGGTCTTCACTTTCGGGCGATAAAAGCAGCGGAAACCATATTGATCGCCGCAGCCCGAAGCTGGCAGCAAATTTCTGCGTATCGATATCCGGATCAACTGACGTGATATCAACAACTTCGCAAACATCGGATCGAACATCCCGCACTTCCGGACAGGCAAACCCTGTAAACAGGCGGGCACCCTTCACACATAAAAGATTACTCATGTAAACTGGACAAACAGATGCTGCGAAAGCTTGTGATTGGCGGATGCCTGCTTGTGATGTTTTCGATCCCGCCCTCAGCCGGATTTACGGCTGGTGATCGCGGTGTGGAAATCGTTGCATCCTGCAGTTCGTGGCCTCCTTATGTTGTGGAAGGCACACGCCCCGGCGGGATTCTGGTCGAATATGTCGAGGATTTGCTGGGTTCGTTCGGTTATAGCCCGAAAATCGAGGTATATCCCTGGAAACGGGCGATTGACGCCGCCCGGAGCGGCAAGGTTGATGTCATATTCTGCGCCGAGGCCGGTCAGGCCAAGAATTATGAACTGGAATATGAATTTCCGATCCTGATCAGCGACACGGTTTTACTTTCTCACCGCGACTACCCGCTTGAAGCCGGTCAGCTTTGGGATCACCGTATCGCGGTTGGCGCAGGGTACTGGTATGGCGACGTATTTGAAAGTCGCCGTCAGGATGTTTACGCCATCGAAGTCGTCGATGATCTGTCGATCCTTCGCATGGTTGCAAACAAACGCGCCGATGGCGGACTGATGGAAAAGGCCGTCGCCGATACGCTCATGCATACCTATCCGGAAATCGGGGAACTGCTTGAAATCAGTTCCCGGCCGGTTGCGACCCAGACCTTTTATTTTGCGATATCACCGGCCACAAAAATAGACACACGTCTCCTGCGTCGCCATCTGGCAATCACGAAACCGCGACCCATCCTGCAACAGATTAAAACAGATACGAATTAGGATCAGGACCATCCGGCTATGCAAGCAGAATGGTTAGGCACATGGCACTCAGGCAACGACCAGTGCAGTAACGGCAATAATGCCAAATGCGATCAGATGGATCATTTTCAATCTCCTGAATTTGCGTAGCGCAAATATCGCCCAAACAGGGCTTTAAGCCCTTCAAAGGACGGCGAGCATCGGGTTTACAACCCAAAACAGGTTATTTGATGGGACAATCAAGTCCGTTTGATGCCCAACAGCCAGTCTTCGCAGTGCTATTTCATTCCGGGAGATGGTGCGGGCGGCCGGACTTGAACCGGCAAAGCCTTTAGGGCCGGCGGATTTTAAGTCCGCTGCGTTTACCAATTTCGCCACGCCCGCAAAGCGTGTCGCATCCGGTTTGCAACCGGTGAAACAGGGTTCTAGCGCGGCTTTTGAAATGGTGCAACATCCTATTACCGCTTTCTCTGACACCCGCCGATTTACCTACGGTGCGCTCTGTTCATGCAAGGAATAGGGCAGGATTGCCCGTCTTGCTCCTTATTCCTTGCACTTTTGCAGCGCATCATGAGTGATCTTCAGTAATCACCGCGCTGCGTTTTATGCACTGGCACCTGAAAACGGCCCTTGCCGCCACGGTATGCATCGCAACGGCAGCCTTGTATCACTACCGTGGTCAGCTTCCCCGATTTGTGACACTGGCTTTTGCCGGTGAAACCGGTGCGCGCCCCGATTCCGTGATCTTGCGCAGTGAAACCCTGAACCGCGCAGACAATCGCCGCCGTCACATGAACCGTCTTTATAACAAGATGGATAATGACCTGTATGAAAGCACGATTTCGCCGCTGCTGTTTGACGATTTTGTCGATCCGGCGGACGAAACTTCGCCCTCTCTTTATCTGGATACAGACGAAAACCCGACAGTCGAAGTGTTTGGGGGGCGCGCGGCACTCAAATCACTTGCAGGTAAAATCGATTTCGACAGCGCAGCGGGAACATTCCCCACCCAGTCACGCACCGTGCGCGTCCCGATCAGCATCTGGGTTGTTGGCAATCACACCGATCTGGAAAACCGCATCACCCGTTCGGGCTACGATCCGGGGCTGAGCGGCGATTCTGTCTCGATTGATAGCGGGGTGGATTATCTCGTCGATGAGGGTCTGGTTGTCGGACTTGGTGTCGGATGGGGAAACACCCTGGGTGAGTCAGGCTCCCGCCAGTTACGCTATCGCGAAAGCAATCTGGCCCTTTCCCCCTATTTCGTGGCCCGCATGACTGACTGGTTGAACCTTAGAGGCAGCTTAAGTTTTGGCAAAAGCATGATCAGCCAATCGGCGATCGAAAGCCCGCCCGTCAATATTCGATATGCCGAAAGTCTCGAAAGCAGCACAATCTCGAACTCGATCGGCTTTGCATCAAAATATGATTTTGGCGGCCTGCCATTTAGTCTGCAGCTTGATGGCGATATGATCACCGCCCATGAATATGTCGAAGCCGCCCGCGCAACAGATGGCAGCATGATCGCTGCGAATACGGCGACCACCCGCTTGTTTGATGCGGCATTGGAAGCGCGCTATCGCTTTGATCTTGGCAATCACAGGATCACCCCCTTTGCCGGGCAGGAAGAAACCATTTCGTTGCTCAATCAGGATTACGGCCGCAGCGGATCAACACGCTATTATGGCGGGTCGGACTATCGATATGATCCCCTGAACCTTGATCTTAGCCTTACCGGCTTTCGCGAGATGGCAACAGATAACCAGCCACTGGAAGGCATTCGGTCCGAACTCGCCCTGACCCGGGATCTGCCGCACAGCTATGTCACGCTTCAACCCTATGTCACAGTTGAAAGCACCAATCTGTATCTTGATACAGGGGGTGGCATCACCCAAAGCTGGCGGGCGATGCCCGGACAGCTCAGCTTTGAGGTCCGCCGCAAATTCACCTACGAAGTCCGCCACAGTGACTATACCGGACTGCTTACCATCGACTTTCCTTTCTAGATCTACTGTTTTCACCGGTATTCTGCGCCAAACCGCATCTTGCTATTGGCGTTCCCCCTTGTCACAGGTAGGGTGCAAACAGAAACACTGATAACGCCATTTCCAGCAGGTTTGCGCCATGAACAAGCCCGATCGCACCAACCAGTCCGTCGCGGATGACAAAACCATTACCCCGCCGGTCTTTGATCGGGATTTCCAGAAACAGTTCATCGACCTTTTGCTGTGGCGGCGCGATGTGCGACGGTTCCGCACCGATCCGATCCCGCAAGACGATATTAATGATCTGATCAAGGAAGCTTGCCTGGCACCATCGGTTGGCAATTGTCAGCCTTGGCGCTTTGTAAAGGTCAACGACCCGGAACGCCGCAAGGCCATTCGCGACAGTTTCGAACGTGCCAATAATGAAGCCTTGAACGATTATCATGGCGAACGCGCCAAGATGTATGCCTCCCTTAAACTGCAGGGCATGGATCAGGCCCCGGTACAGCTTGCCGTCTTTGCCGACGAAGAAACCGAAGCCGGTATGGGGCTTGGCCGCAAGACCATGCCTGAAATGCTTGATTATTCAGCTGTGGCCGCGGTGCAGTTGCTCTGGCTGGCGGCGCGCGTCAAGGGTATCGGGGTTGGCTGGGTTTCCATTCTGGAGCCAGAAGTGGTTGGCAAGACACTTGACGTTCCGCAACACTGGCGTCTGATCGCCTATCTTTGCATCGGCTATCCGGAAGAAGACCACATCGTTCCGGAGCTTGTTCGCGAAGGTTGGCAGGATCGCATTGATCCGGATGCCCTGACCCTTGAACGTTAACTCTGCCAAAGCTCAAACCATCAATACCGAAATCAGAATTCCCAAAACAAGGATATCAGGATGTCTGCCGATAAAGGCCAACCCAATGCCCCCGAACAGCCCGCAAAAAAGGGCCTGTCAAACGGCGTCTATTTCAAGATCATGGGCTACTTGCTGACCGCAGGATGGGTTGGCTTCATTCTGGCGGCATCGGGCGGCGACACCAGTCATCCGCTGTTTGACTATATCTTTGTTGTGCCGCTTGCTGGCTGGATCATCGGCATGATCGTCGCCCGCATCATCGCGAAGAAAACCGGTACAGATCGCCCGTAGAATGCTTTATGTGCCCTATCAAGAATGACAAAAGGCGCCCGTTTGTGGCGCCTTTTAACATGATCAGTCATCGTGTCTTTGATGATTGTGACGCTCGTCGCGGTATCGATCATCATCGGAAAACCCGCCAAGGGTCATAATTCCGATACCCAGACTGATCCCGCCAAAAGTGATGAACAGCCCGAAGAACAGCAGGAATATAAAGATCGGCGCATCACGCGACGACATTGCAAGACTATAGATACCGCCAATATCGAAAAACAGAACCAGCCCGCCAAACACCAGCGCCCCGAACCCGCCATAGGCCGTATGCTCGATCATAAAGCGTACAATTGAGCGGGCTTCGCGTGCGGCCTTGCTGTTGCGTAGATCGTCTTCGGGCCCGTGATCAGGCTCGTTTTGAATTCCAGCCATGTTCTTTCCCTTATCAAGGTCAGAACAATTCTAGACAGACTTCCCCGATGAAACTTTGACCAAACGCAATTGGGCGGCAGTCAATCTGACGATACGTTGACATGCCCGGTATCTTCGATGACGTCGCGACCACTTTCAATGATCACAAGGCGGATGCGCTCGGATGCCTGATTGACGTCGTCGGGATTTTCACCACGCACCACCAGTGTCGTCCCGAGCCTTCCTTCACGCAGGAAAGGATAGGAACCGATATCGGTATGCGGGAAGTCTTCCTGAATCTCGGCCAGAACCTTGGCGATTGTGCCTTCGGGGATATAGCCGCCGACAGAACGCGACACCATCGGCTTGCCACCGATCAGCTGGTGTTTGATCCCCTGGAACATGGCCTGCATGATCATGGGTACACCAGCCATGACATAGACATTTTCCATTCTGAATCCCGGCGCCTTGGAAATCGGGTTTTGCACAAGCTCCGCGCCAACCGGAACATGCGCCATGCGAAGACGCGCCTCGTTGAGGTCCTCGGGCTTTTCATAATGGCTTTTAAGAAGCGCGTGCGCCTCGGCATTCAGTTCGTTTGCCACACCAAAGGCCTTGGCAACACATTCAGACGTAATGTCATCATGGGTCGGGCCAATGCCACCAGTGGTAAAGACATAATCAAACCTGGCCCGGCATTCATTGACGGTTTCAATGATGGTGTCCTCGATGTCAGGAATGACACGGGTTTCGGCCAGACGCACACCGATCTTGTTCAGTTCCTCTGCCAGATAAGGCAGGTTCTTGTCATGGGTACGGCCAGAAAGAATTTCATTGCCGATAATAATCAAACAGGCGCGGACCGGATCAGACATCACTTCCCCACAACTTCAATCTTGTTTTCCGACAACAAACTTTACGTCACCGTATGGCGCAAGGTTCACAGAAAATCGCGTAACATCGCAACCAGCGGCACATCGGCAGGCGGCATTGGATAATCCCCCAGACGCACCGGGCGCACCCACTTCACCTGCTGACCTTCCATCGGCGTGATTTCGCCTTTCCAGACGCGGCACAGATAAAGCGGCATCATCAAATGGAAATCGTCATAGGTAAACGAGGCAAAGGTAAAGGGCGCAAGGCAGCTTTCGGTGATATCAATACCGAGCTCTTCCTTAAGCTCGCGCACAAGAGCCATCTCCGGGGTTTCACCCGGCTCGACCTTGCCACCCGGAAATTCCCACAGGCCCGCCATGGACTTGCCTTCCGGGCGCTGCGCAATCAGCACACGATGATCAATATCGACCAGCGCAACCGCACTGACGAACACTGTTTTTTCGGGTGTTTTACCCTGGCGCAAGTCAACCGACATGCAGCCTTTATCTGGTTGTTGTATTGTCATGGCACTGTTGTATCGCGGGCTTTGGTCTTCGCCAAGTATAGAAAAAGTCGCACCGCGAACTTTGATAAAAAGCAAAAAACGTCAAACTGTTATCTTTCAGCTACCGTACAAGAGTTACACGCTTGCCCTCCCATCAAACAGGTATCTGAATGTCTCCATCCGTCCCTGCCAGCAAACCGCGCAAACCTGCTCCGCGCCGGATTCTGGGATTTGCCGCCAATTCCATTGTCGCCGTTCTGTTGCTGGCGGGCTGTGACAAGCTGGGTGCCTATAACAAATGGCAGGCAGGTGACTTTGCCCCCGACATTGCTGATCTGGCTTATGGTTCCGGGGACCGTCAGGTGCTTGATCTTTACCTGCCTGCGACGACAACAGGCCCGGCACCACTTGTGATCTGGTTTTATGGCGGGTCGTGGGATTCAGGCGACAAGGCGAAATATGCCTTCATCGCCAAACGCTTCACCGATCTGGGATATGCGGTTGCCATTCCCGACTATCGATTGGTTCCCGATGTGCATTTCCCCGCCTTTGTCGAGGATGCAGCCGCCGCCATCGCCTTCATGAAAAACCATGCCGTTTCCCACCCGGAACGGTTGCAAGATCGCCCCGTCATCCTCGCAGGCCATTCTGCCGGTGCATATAATGCCGTTCAGGTGGTTGCAGATCCCACCTATCTTGAAAATGTCGGGCTTGATGAAAACCATATTGCCGGGGTCATCGGTCTGTCTGGACCTTATGACTTTTATCCCTATGACGTTGAAGCAACGCAAAAGGCCTTTGGCCAAACGCCTGCCACTGTCAGTCAGCCCGTCGAGATGAACCTTGCAAAAATGCCGCCGCTATTGCTGATCACCGGCAATCGCGATCATACGGTGCTTCCGCGCAACTCGCGCAAACTGGCAGAACTTGCCCCCGACGCCAAGCTGGTTGAAATCGACGAAACCGGTCATGCCGGCACACTGATCGCACTGGGATTTTATCTGACAACCAATGTCTCGGTTCTTGATCCGGTCGAACAGTTCCTTGCCGATCACCTGCCGACATCAAAACCGCTGCCGTAGGTCAGAAATAAAAAGCGCGCATCCTCGGGGATGCGCGCTTTTTATCTAATTTGCCTAACGGGTTCAGGCGAGCTGACCGTGGCAATGCTTGTATTTCTTGCCAGAACCACACGGGCACGCCTGATTGCGTGCAACGCGGCCCCAGGTTGAAGGATCGTTCGGATTTACAGTGCCCGATGCCTGACGCGACTGAACTGTCGCATTTTCGCCGTCCTGTGCGTCGCCTTCAAGCTCGTCTCGGTTTTCATGCATTTCCGGCTGCGGGCGACGGGCTTCAAGGTCTTCGGGACGTGGTGTCGACTGCAATTCAACATGCGACAACATCTGGGTCACACGTTCACGCAGATTTGCCAGCATACCCTCAAACATGTTGAAGGCTTCACGCTTGAACTCGTTAAGCGGATCACGCTGGCCATAGGCACGAAGACCGATGCCCTGACGCAGATGATCAAGTGCCAGAAGGTGTTCTTTCCACGACTGATCAAGAAGCTGAAGCACAAGGCTTTTTTCAACCTGGCGCATGATATCAGCACCATAATTGGCAACCTTGGCCGCCATCTTTTCGGAAGCAGCACGCTCAAGACGTTCACGCATCACTTCCTGATCGATGCCCTCTTCCTTGACCCATTCGGCAATCGGAAGATTAACACCAAGAAGACGCGTAGTTTCTTCGTGCAGGCTCGCGACTTCCCACTGTTCCGGGTAAACTTTTGCCGGGCAGAATTTTTCGACCAGTCCCTCGATAACTTCGGCACGCATGTCTGCAACGTCTTCGGCAACATGTTTGGCCTGCATAAGATCGCGGCGCTGTTCATAAACGACCTTACGCTGATCATTCATGACATCGTCAAATTTAAGGACATTCTTACGAATATCGAAGTTACGTGCTTCGACTTTCTGCTGGGCTTTCTCAAGCGCCTTGTTGATCCAGGGATGGTAAATCGCTTCACCTTCCTTGAGACCAAGTTTCTGAAGCATGCCATCCATACGCTCGGACCCGAAGATACGCATCAGGTCATCTTCAAGCGACAGATAGAATTTCGAACCACCCGGGTCCCCCTGACGACCGGAACGGCCGCGCAGCTGGTTATCCACTCGGCGGGATTCATGGCGCTCGGTCCCGATCACAAACAGACCACCTGCCGCCAGAACCTTTTCCTGATCGGCTTTGACTTCGGCCTTGATCTTTTCAATCGCCGCAGAACGCTTGGCTTCGTCGGTGACATCCGCCAGCTCGTTCTCGACGCGCATTTCAACGTTACCGCCAAGTTTGATGTCGGTACCACGACCAGCCATATTGGTGGCAATCGTGATCGCACCGGGTGCACCGGCCTGCGCAACGATCAGGGCTTCGCGTTCATGCTGCTTGGCATTGAGAACTTCGTGCGGAATTTTCTTCTTTTTCAGAAGATCGGATAGAATTTCCGATTTCTCGATCGACACAGTACCGACAAGGGCTGGTTGACCGCGTTCATGGCAATCAGCGAGCTGTTCGGAGATCGCAATCCACTTTTCTTTGGCCGTCCGGTAAATCTCGTCATCGGCATCTTTACGGGCAATCGGGCGATGAGTCGGAATTTCAACAACTTTCAGGTTGTAGATTTCCTCAAATTCCTCGGCCTCGGTCATTGCCGTACCGGTCATCCCGGCAAGGGTCGGATACAGGCGGAAATAGTTCTGGAACGTAATCGACGCCAGCGTCTGGTTCTCGTTCTGGATCTTGACCTTTTCCTTGGCTTCCAGTGCCTGATGCAGGCCATCGGAATAACGGCGGCCTTCCATCATACGACCGGTAAATTCGTCAATGATGACAACCTTGTCGTCCTTGACGATATAGTCGGTATCTTTCTGGAACAGCTTGTGGGCACGAAGCGCCTGATTGACGTGATGGACAAGGTGAACGTTGGCAACATCATAAAGTGTGCCTTCGGTCAGAATACCCATTTCCATCAAAAGCTGTTCGGCGTGCTCTGTCCCGTCTTCGGTCAGGGTCACGGCACGTGCTTTTTCGTCTTTTTCAAAATCTTCTGCGGTCAGTCTCGGGATCAGAACATCAATCGCACGATACAGTTCCGAGCTGTCTTCGGCCGGGCCGGAAATGATCAGCGGGGTACGTGCTTCGTCAATCAGGATCGAGTCGACTTCATCGACGATCGCAAAATTGAACGGACGCTGAACCATATCTTCAAGGCGGAACTTCATGTTATCGCGCAGATAATCAAAGCCCAGCTCGTTATTGGTCGCATAGGTAATGTCGCATGCATAGGCCGCACGGCGCTGATCATCGGTCATGCCATGCATGATCACGCCAACACTCAACCCAAGGAAGCCATAGACCTCGCCCATCCATTCCGCATCACGGCGGGCCAGATAGTCGTTGACCGTCACCACATGAACGCCCTTGCCTTCAAGCGCATTCAAATAAACCGGCAAGGTTGAAACAAGAGTTTTACCTTCACCGGTTTTCATTTCGGCAATTTTGCCCAGACACAGCACCATCCCGCCAAGAAGCTGTACGTCATAATGACGTTCACCGCGAACGCGCTTGGATGCCTCGCGGATGGTGGCAAAAGTGTCGGGCAGGATGTCGTTCAAAGTCTCGCCATTCTTGAGACGTTCGCGCAGCCAGTCCGTGCGGGCGCGCAGTTCATCATCAGACAGCTTCTCGACATCGGGTTCCAGGGCATTGATTTGCTCGACCGTGGCCCGCAGGGCTTTGACTTCACGATCGTTAGCTGAACCGAAAATTTTCCGGGCAATGGCGCCGAGCATTAATACGTTCCTGAACAAATGAATAAAGACACGAATGAGCAGCGGCAGAAAGCCGAGCCCGATCACAGATAGAACCCTGTCTGCCATCTGTCAACGGAACGAACCAATATCACTAATGTTGGGCCGGAAATTACAGTCCCACGGTAATGAATTCGCCCGATGATGTAACCTGCCCCTTGCGAATACCGCGCTCCCTGCACCTTCTGGCTTGAGAAACGCACAAAAAAAACGTACTATTTTCGCTGTGATTTTAAACTTCAAAGAGCATGTAGCTCAGTTTTGGCAATCAGGAGTGACCTGATCACCCTGCCAAAGACATCCTCAGGAGGAGGAAATGGTAGATTTCTCCGCGCTTAATCCGTTTCGACAGGGCCAATCGGCCCTTGGCGACGCGCGTCAGGCTCATGGCAAAGCCGCCCCGGCAACCGGTCAGGATTCAGCGCCGACCAATGGTGATGCGCGTACGCGCATTGATCCGGTCGCCCTTTCCGACGATGCACTGGCCGCACATAACAACAGCCAGCAACTGACACCTGCCAGCGGCAAGGCGCTTTCGGGTAAAGCACTGACAACCGAAGAGCTGTTTGAACGTGCTCTTGATGTGTCGCTTGAAATGATCCGCGGCAGCGTGCAGGAAATGTTTGCCCTTTCCGGCATGAGCGAAGAAGACGCAATTGCTGCGACTGATGCCATGTTTGATGGCATTCGGAACGCCGCCAAGGGTCAGGACCAGTTCGAGTTTTCCTTTGACCAGGCCATTGCAAGCCATAGCAAAACCGCCATCTCCTATGCCGGTGCAAATGGTGCGGCAGTGGGCGTTTCTGAATCGGCCATGATGGCGGTTCAGTCACTTGATATCAGCATTGATAATGAAACCGGCGAATTCTCGTTCAATTATCAGGCCGCCAAGATCGAAGTGGTTCGCACCGAAGCCGTCGCAATTGGCAACAGCATGGGTGCCGCCCTTGGCGCACTGGGTGCGGTCATGGATGGACTGGGTGGCGGATCGCTTGTCGATATGCTTGGCAACCCGGCCAATGCCGAGAATGGCGGCCTTCTGTTTGATATCAACGACAACGGAGTCGCCGAGTTCATTCGCGAATTGATGAACGCAACCACTGGCGCGAATGATCAGGAAAACGACGGCACGACCCCGTCAGCCAATCCGTCGACAGGTCAGTCGATTGCCGCCGAACGGATGGCAGCACTTAATGCCCAGATCACCGAACAGTTTATGGAACAGGCAACCCTGATCGTTCGCAGCATCAGTCAGGCCACCCCGGATGAGGGCGCTAGCAACAATCAGCTGAAGCTGACCGTCGACATGATCATGCCGATGGGCCTGTTTGGTCAGGGTGGCAATAACGCGACCTTCACTTTCCCGACAGGTGAAACCGTGCCGGTGGTTGATCCGTCACAGGAACAGGATGTTCTGATTTAATAGCAACGGGATGTCAGGATCTGGCATCCCGCAGCCCTTCAGGAAGGAGGCGCTGAATGTTTGACCACGCACCCCTTACAAATCCGACTGCACATCAAAATGCAGCAACAATAGCCACGTCTCAGGCCGCGGCCCAAAGTGCCGTGTCAGACGCAATGTCGGCTGACAATCGAGCGACAGATAACACCAACCTTTCCAGCCAGCGCTCCATTGTCGATCAGATTGACCTTAGCATCGAGGCCAACCGTCGCCTTGAACAAGCCCTTGGCGCATTCCAGCGACCGGTGTTCGAGATCCAGACCAGCGCCCTTGATATCGTCAATGCCATCAAACCGGCAATGGACGAGGCCCAAACGCGAATGAACCGCGAAGCCTTTATTGTGCTTGCCATGATGGGAGCTCCACCCGCCAAGGCCCGTGCAATGGCGAATGCCATGACTGGCGGCGCGCCAGAGGACATGGCCGTTATAAGCGGCAATGGATCACGCGGTTCGGTCCAGGAACTGGCTCTGAATATCACCAAGGGTGCTGCACAGATCAATTTTGGCGCGTTATCTGTGTCATCTCGCAGTATCGAAATAGATATCAGCGCCTTCGAAGCAAAATTTTCCAAGGTTGCCGGTCAGGCCAGTATCTCGATCTCGGAATTCGAAGCTCATATCGAAATGGTCCGTATTGAAATTGCCCAGGCATTTCAAAAGGACCCGCTGATCCTTGATCTCGATGGCAACGGCATCGACATCACAAGCCTTCAGGACGGACAGCAATTTGACATTGATGGAGACGGCACGGCTGAACAAACCGCATGGATACGCGGTGCTGATGCGCTTCTTGCCCTTGATCGCAATGGTGATGGCAAAATCAATGATGGCCGTGAACTGTTTGGTGACCAGAATGGTGCCAAGGACGGATTTGCCGAGCTTGCGAAATACGATGACAATCTTGATGGTCTGATCGATCAGCAGGACAGCGTATTTTCGTCGCTTGTTCTGCTCCGTGCTGATGGAAGTCAGCAAAAACTGTCCGATGCGGGAATCAGGTCCATATCGCTTTCCATGATCACGCCGCTTGATCAGCGCCTGATTGGCGGCGATCTGGTCGCAGGCTCGCAGTTTGAACGTGATGACGGATCAGTCGGGCAGGTTGGCGAAGTCTTCTTTGACGTAAAAATCTGAACCATTCCGATCAAACTTCATAAATCGGTTACAGCACCGCAACGGCGAGATCCGGGCCGGGAAGAATGCCGCAAAGCAGGCTGTTCGCGACGGCTTGCTATATTTCTGCATTTGAATGTTAGGCTTTCACATTTTAGACAGAATGCTTTGCGAAAAAGCCCGACTTCCACGGCGAAGCCTTGTGTATCACCCACTTATGTGATTTACCCGTGGAGAGAGGCACTGGGCGAGAAGCCCGCGAAATCAAAGTCTGGAGAAACTATGCTGCGCAATACCCTTCTTGCCGCGTCGCTGGCATCCGTCATTTTTGCTTCCCCTGTCATGGCACAGGACGCTGCACCGAAAGAAGATCCGGTTCTGGCGACAGTTAATGGCGAAGAAATCCTGGAATCTGAAGTCCGCGCGACCCAACAGGGCCTGCCGCAACAGTATCGCCAGCTTCCTTTCGAGATGCTCAAAGCTGATCTGTTAACCCGCGAAATCAACCAGCGCCTGCTGATGATTGCAGGCAGTGATGCCGGTCTTGCCGATGACGCAGAAGTCAAGGAACGCGTCGAAGCACTTGAGCGCCGTGTGATTGCAGAAACCTATCTTGATCGCGCACTTGATGATGCCGTCACCGAAGACGCCATCAAAGCAAAGTATGACGAATTCACCGCAAGCAACACGCCGGAACCGCAGGTTCATGCGCGCCACATCCTGCTTGAGAACGAAGAAGACGCCAAAGCAATCATCGCTGAACTTGACGATGGTGCAGACTTCGCCGAACTCGCCAAGGAAAAATCGACAGGCCCGTCCGGCCCGAACGGTGGCGACCTTGGTTTCTTCAACCGCGCTGACATGGTTGAACCGTTTGCCGATGCTGCATTCTCGATGGAAGCAGGCACCTATTCCAAGGAACCGGTTCAGACCCAGTTCGGCTGGCATGTGATCAAGGTTGAAGAGAAAAAAGAAGGCACCCAGCCGACGCTTGACGAAGTACGTCCGCAGCTGACCGCCGAAGTTACCCGTGATGCCATCAACAAGATCGTTGACGGCCTTCGTGAAGATGCCGACATCGTCAACAATGTCGAAATCGAAGCGGCCAAAGCAGCAGAAGAAGCTGCAAAGAATGCTCCGGCTGAAGAAAAGAAGAACTGATCAGTTCGGTTTGACATCGACTGATCTGCAATTCACATGAACCAAACGGGGTGTGGCCAATGGCTTCACCCCGTTTGCGTTACCGATACTGATCGGCATTAATGCATTCTGCTGCTTGCTTTTCGTCACCATTGCGGCAGGATGAAACAAACTCGTCCATTTAAGGAACTTGCACTGATGGTTGCGACTTCGCTTTCACCGCTTGCCCCCGCAGCATTCCACGAACTTCCCGCCATTGCCGGTGTCAAATTGCACACTGCAACACTTGGCATTCGTTACAAGGGCCGCCCGGATGTTCTGTTCGCAGAACTTGAAACCGGCACCCAGGTTGCAGGTGTTTTCACCACATCGACCACCGCATCTGCGGCTGTGCGATGGGGACGTGAAGCACTTAAGGGCGGAACCGCGCGTGCATTCTTTGTCAATGCGGGCAACTCGGTCGCCTTTACTGGCAAGGCAGGCGAAAAGTTCGTCGCTGACAAGGTTGAATGTGCATCCAGGGCGCTTGATTGTGCAAAGAACGAAATCTTTACCGCATCGACCGGTGTGATTGGTGAACCGACGACAGCCACCCGCATTACCGATGCGATGGATGATCTTCTGGCAAATGATGCAAGCTGGCTTGATGCGGCCAAGGCGATCATGACCACTGACACCTTCCCCAAAGGTGCGTCTGCAACCGCAATGATCAATGGCACCAAAGTCACCATCGCCGGTATTGCCAAGGGTTCGGGCATGATTGAACCGAACATGGCGACCATGCTGAGCTTTGTTTTCACCGATGCCGCCCTGCCGCACGGCGTTCTTCAGGAGCTGCTGTCTGATTGCAATAATCGCAGCTTCAACGCAATCACGGTTGATAGCGACACCTCGACCTCGGACACCCTGTTGCTTGCTGCAACCGGCAAGGCGGGGAACGGGTCGGTATCTGATGCAAATGATCCGGCAATTGTCGAATTCAAGAACGCGCTTGAAGGTGTGTTGCGCGACCTTGCCCATCAGATCGTTCGGGATGGTGAAGGCGCGACCAAATTCATCACCGTCAATGTCACCGGTGCCGTAAACGAAAAAGAAGCCAAGATTGCCGCCAAGGCGATTGCCAACTCGCCGCTGGTCAAAACAGCCATCGCGGGTGAAGACGCCAACTGGGGTCGTATCGTTATGGCCGTTGGCAAATGCGGCGTAACGGCCGACCCGAACAAGCTGACCATTTCGATCGGTGGCATTGCACTTGCCAAAAATGGTGAACGCGTTGCCGATTATGACGAAGGCCCGGTCGAAGCCCATATCAAAGGCCAGTATATCGATATCGAAGCTGATCTTGGCTTTGGCGATGGTGCGGCCACTGTATGGACCTGTGATTTGACCCATGGCTATATTTCGATCAACGCGGATTACCGCAGCTGATCAAAGGAAGTCCGGAACAGAAACCAGAACGCCGCCCCAAATCCGGGCGGCGTTTTGCGTTTTGAGGCATTGCTGGTTGTCCCGACAATCACTTCCGGCGGGGAATGTTTCCGTTCAGAACCAGTCCCACATTCGCACCTTCAAGCTCAACCTCGCTCAGATCGGTATCACCAAAGGCAACACCGGCGACATTGGCCTTGGTAAGGTTCGCGCCCTTCATTTGGGCTTCCTCAAAGACCGAGTTCCGCAAATCCGCCTGCTCAAAGATCGTGTTGGTCAAATCCGCGCGCCAAACAGTCCCGGTCTTGGCCCCCTTTTTATCGCGCTGATCAACACCGCCAAATTTCACGCCCTGAAATACGGCTTCCGTACAGTCGGAATTGGTCATACGAACACCATCCAGAGCCGCACCATTCATGCGGACCTTTTGCATGTTTGCATCGCGCATCGAACACATCGCCAGGATCGTATCAACGAACAGGGCGCCACGCAGAATGCATTTGTCAAAACACGCACCCGACAAATCCAGCCCTGAAAAATCCAGACCGGTCAGATCACGGCCAATTGCGATCATGGGCTCACCGCTTTTGCCACCGGTGGCAAGCCATTCACTATGACCATTTACCAGATCACGAATATCGTCGGCCAAAGGCGCTGTCGGAGTACCCCCACCAATCGAATAGGATGTATTGGCCTGGCTAAGGTCAACACCGGTCATATCCACATTGCGCAGGTTCGCACCGCTCAGATCGGCACCGACAAGCTCGCACCCTTTGAGCTTGGCCCCTTTGAGGTTCGCATTACGCAGCTTTGCCCCGTTAAGGTTACAGCCCGTCAGGTCGGCCCCTTCAAGGTTGACCGCAAACATGTTGGCATCACTCATATCAGTATGTGCAAGCCGTGATCCCGACATGTTTGTGCCTGAAAGATTGGCCCCCCACATCATGGCGCCTTCAAGGTCCGCGTTGGTCATATCGGTCGTCCGTTTGACCGGACGTTCCTGGGAACCTTCAATGACCACCATAATGCCGGCCCGCAGATCAATGCCGGTCAGATTGGCATTGCGCAGTTTGGCCCGCGCCATGTTTGCACCGCGCAGATCGGCACGCAGGAAACTTGATCCTTCCAGATCGGCTTCGACAAAGTTGGAGCCAAACAGATCACAATAATCAAAACAGACATTATGTGCGGTCGCCTGGATGAAGTTCGCCCCCGGAAGAACGGCCTCCTGCAAACTGATTTTGCTCATTTTGATGCGGGACAAATTGCCGTTACGCACTTGCATGCGCTGACCGCCCGGTTTTTGGTTCAGATAAAGCTGATGCAACTTGATCGCATTAATCAGCTCGGCACGTTCTGTCATGTGACCGATATTCCCCCTTAGCGAGATCACATTGCTTTGTATCTTTCTAATAAACTTCAACAACTGATCCCAACGCAACGCAAATCGCATGGCGCTAATACTTAAAGTCGTTCTAGCGAAGGATATTGGATTTTGTATCCTGCCCTGATGGTCAGGAGCCTTTGGCAGGTTTCGATATCTGATCAGGAACCGTTAGGCGGGGCGCGCTTAATTCTGGCCTCAGTCAGATCAACTTCGTCCAACACGGTTTCCGCTGGCCCCTTTGAACCGGGTTCACTCAAATCAGAGCTCCAAAGACCGGCATGCGAAAAATCTGCTGTGGTCAGATCAGCCTGCCAGACATCCCTGTTTTCTGCCCTTTGGCATTGCATGGATCATCCCGTATTGCCGCAAACAGACCGTTTGCACACGGATTTTCTTCTCTGCTTCCTTTGAATTGCAGCCGTAATCTTGTTCTGAGCGGCAAAAGCGCCCATCTGCAAGACAGCAAATGATATGAATTGGCCGCATGCATCAGATCCTTTTTGTCGATGACGACGCAAACATCCTGAGCGCACTCAGACGTCGGCTGCGCAGTGCGCGACCGGATTGGGATTTGCATTTCGCTGCAAGCGGTGCAGAAGCCCTGTCTCTTGCCAAAGACCGGAATTTTGACGTTATCGTTTCCGACATACAGATGCCGGAAATGGACGGAATTACGCTTCTGGAAAAGCTTCAGGATACCCATCCTGATGCCGTCCGGATCATTCTGACGGGACATGCCGACAACGCGTCCTACCTGCGAACCATTGGTCCGGCGCATCAGTTCCTCAGCAAGCCCTGTGACAATGAAAGCCTGATTGAAAGCATTGAAAACGCACTTGGTCTGCGCCTGATGCTTCAAAGTCCGGAGCTCAGGACACTGGTTGCGGAATCCAAAAGTCTGGCATCACCGCCCGACACCTATATCCGGCTCGAAAGTGCATTTTCCAATCCGGATTATTCCCTTGAAAGCATTTCAAAGATCGTTGAATCCGATATCGCACTGACGACGGAAGTTCTCAAGCTGACCAATTCGTCCTACTTCGCCGTGACCCAGAATGTTGCTTCTGTTTCCCACGCTGTCCGTATGCTGGGCATGGAAACGCTCAAGGCGCTTGCACTGTTTGTCGGTCTCTATCGCGGTTTTGATGGCCCGCCCGGTCAGGCAGCCAACCTGAAACGCCTGTGCCATCGCAGCCAGCAAATAGGCGTCACTGCCGCCCTGATTGCCGAATATGAAAAACTTCCCCGCGAAATTTGCCATGCCGTTCCAAGCATCGGGATGCTAAGCCACATTGGCACCCTGATCTTGTATACGAACCGGGCAAATGAAATGGATGCCGTCACCAAACGGGTCGAGGCCGAAGGCATTTCCATTGATCAGGCCGAAACTGAGCAATTCGGTGCCGGACACGCCGAAATCGGGGCTTACCTTCTTGGTCTTTGGGGTTTTCCTGCACCGGTCGTTCAGGCTGTTGCCTATCATCATCGACCGATGGATCTCCCACACAAGGAGATGAATGCACTGACATCAATCTATGTCGCGCAACATCTGGCACGTGAGATCGCCGATCAGGACAAGGGGCGTGCTGTCGAAAACCTCATCGACATGGACTATCTTTCCCTTATCGGCAAGGCAGACCGTCTCGAAGAATGGAAAAATATCGCCCGTATTGTGTCCCTGAAATATAGTGAACTGACCAACAACTAGAAAATAAATTCACCCTACGGTTGCGTCCTGTTTTCTGGGGATTCCATGTAAATGCCGAAGACCCTCCTCATATGCGGACTATGATTTGGGTAGATTTCACCCCATCTATCATTCATGGAACACGCATAAGAGGCATATCATGAGCATCATCCTTTTTGTTGATGATGAAACAAACATTCTGGAAGGCTTGCGCCGTCGGCTTCATTCAATTCGGCCGGACTGGAAGCTCACCTTTGCCCAGAACGCAGAAAGTGCAATTGCACAAGCCGATGAAATGGAACCTGATGTTGTCATTTCGGATATGCGTATGCCCGGAACAGACGGTGCAGAACTCCTGACCGTGATGCAGAAAAAGCATCCCCATACAGCACGGATCATTCTTTCCGGCTTTAGCGAACAGGAAGCCATCCTGCGCACAGTCGGCCCTGCTCACCAGTATCTGGCGAAACCGTGCGACGACCGTCTGCTGCTTGAAACCATCGACAATGCGCTGGATTTACGCAATTTGCTGACCAATCCGGATTTGCGTGCGCTGGTTGGGGGGATTGATACACTTGCTTCCCCGCCAACGACATACAGCAATCTGGTGCGCGCACTTGAAGACCCGCTTGTCAGCAATGACACCCTGACATCGATTGTTTCCTCCGATATCGCACTGACAGCCGAGGTCCTGAAACTCACCAATTCGGCCTATTTTGCCATTCGTCAAAATATCACGTCGGTTTCGCAGGCAATCCGCATGATCGGGATTGACACACTCAAGGCCCTGGCACTTTTTACCGGCCTGTTTCGCAGCTATGACGGCCCCAAAAGCGATGCAACGCGGATGATGCAACTGTGCCAGCGCAGTCAGCAACTTGGCGTTCTGGCCACATTGATCGCCGAACAGGAAAAACTTGATCGCGAAATCATCAGCGTGATGGCCGCCATCGGCATGCTAAGCCATACCGGCAGCCTGATCCTTTATGCGTTTCGCGCGCGCGAAATGACCGAAGTCATCAAGCGTGTCGAAACCGAAGATATCCCGATCTATGTCGCTGAGTATGAGCAGTTTGGTGCCGCACACCCTGAAATCGGAGCCTATCTTCTTGGCCTGTGGGGGTTCCCCAGTGCAATGGTTCAGACCGTGGCTTATCACCATCGCCCGCAAGACACCCCGCACCGTGAAATGAACGCGCTGACGACAATCTATGTTGCGCAACATCTTGCCCGCGAGGTCGCCGTCGAACTCAGAACCGGCAAGGCCCCCGAAAGCCGGATCGACCTTGAATATCTTGACCGTCTGGGTAAGACCGACCGCCTGCCCGCATGGCGCGAAACCGCGCTAAAGGTCGAGCAGAAGTACTGCGAACTTGCGAAATAGGGGAGGCAGACATCATGGAAGATCCCGTTGTCCTTTTCGTCGATGATGATGAAAACTTGCTGATGGGTTTGAAGCGCAGGTTACGCGGCAAGTTCAATTTTGACACGGCTATCGGCCCCCTTGAAGCCATCGCCAAGATCAAGGACGGCGCCCGGTATGCTGTTTGTGTGGCCGACATGCGCATGCCGGAAATGGACGGTGTGCAATTATTGGCCGAGGTCGCAAAACTGAGCCCCGATACCGTCGGTATGATGCTGACTGGCAATGCCGATCAGAAAACCGCTGTTGAAGCCATCAATCAGGGCCGCATATTCCGTTTCTTCAACAAGCCCTGTGAAGATGACGAACTGATTACCGGTGTGAGCGCCGGGTTACGGCAATATCAGTTGATCACCGCTGAAAAGGCCCTGATCGAACAAACCCTTGCCGGCAGCGTCAAGGTCCTGACCGAAGTTCTGGCACAGCTTAATCCTACAATCTTTGGCAAGGCCATGCGTGCCAAAAGATGGTGTGACAGAATTGCCGGGCCGATCGGTTATCCCCATCCGTGGGAATTGGGGCTGGCCGCCCTGCTTGCCCCGATTGGTTATGTTTCGCTGCCGCCTGATATTCTCGCACGCCTTGGCGAGGACAAGGCACTTCAACCCCTTGAACGCGACGTCGTTCGCCGAACCCCGGAAGTTGCCCGCAACCTGATTTCCCATATCCCCCGTCTGGAACAGGTCGCACAGATCGTCTATCTGCAATATCGCGACTATGACGGTTCGGGCTTCCCTGCAGATGGGCCACAGGGACAGGATATTCCGCTTGGGTCCCGCATTCTGCGTATCTTGAATGATCTTGGCAAAATTGTTGAAAGTGATCTGGTCGTTCAACAGCATTTCGAAGAATTACGCCAGAAGCCCAAGCGCTATGATCTGGCATTGCTCGATAAAATCGAACTGGCATTGGCCGATATCGATCCATCCTACGACCAATCCACCTTCCCCGAAGGAACAGAGCACGACATCTATCTCAAACATCTTCGGATGGGGGATTTTCTGATGACGGACATCGAAACCCGCGACGGTCACGTTTTACTGACGCACGGAAACTATGTTTCCGAGGTTCAGCTCCAGCGCCTGCGCGTTTTCCAGAAGCTCCATCAGTTTCATGAACCGATCCGCATTCGTCGTGGCGGTGGCGGTACAGGTACCGAAGAATGATCCTGCAGCACATGCGCGATGAGAAACACCATGACCGATGATCAGGGCAATATCGAACCACCCAAAATTCTCAGCGGCGGCGACGAGGTGGTCACAAATGATGGCCTGCTTGAAGAAGCCCTGAAAATTCAGGCCCCTGCCGAAATACAAAAGCGGTATATGACCCTGTTCAACGAACAGCGCCGCCGCAAAAAGGAAATCACCCAGCGCCTGAAAACCATTCTCGACACGGTGGTCGAAGGGATTCTGATCGTTGATGCCACTGGCATCATTCAGGATTTCAATAAATCCGCAGAAGAAATTCTGCGCGCGCAAGGCAACGAACTTCACGGCACATCGGTCGATGTGATCTTTATTGATCGCAAAATGACGGTCCGCCACAGGTTGCTGAACCGCTGCATCAATATCAGTTCCGGCGTTCTGAAATATGACTATACCGAAACCATGGCCCAGCGCCTTGATGGCGACAGCTTCCCGATGGAAATCATCGTAAGCCCGGCCAATTTCAGCTCGGAAATGAGCTATCTCTATATCTTCCGCGACATCACCCGCCGCAAGCAGGCCGAAGAATCCCAAAAGAAGCTTGAAGAAGATCTGCGTGAAGCTCTCAAGCTTGAGGCGATTGGCCATCTTGCAGGCGGCATCGCCCATGAAATCAATACGCCAAGCCAGTATATCCGCGACAATCTGAAATTCCTTAATGACAGTTACGGTGCCTTGTCGCGGGTTCTGGGACTGGCCTTGCAGACATTGTGGAAAAACCGCGACCGCCTGCCCGCCAACACCTTCGAGGAATTTGCCAGACAATTGCGTGATTCCGATCTGGAATTCCTGCTTGAAGAAATTCCCCACGCCACACAGCAATCCCTTGATGGCATCAATCAGGTCGCACGCATTGTCTTGTCGATGAAGGAGTTCTCGCACCCCGGCGGAACCGAAAAAACCACAACCGACATCAATCGCGTTCTTTCAAATGTCATCGTAATTTCGCGCAACGAATGGAAGCATTACGCCGACGTCATCGAGAAGTTTGATCCCGAAATTCCTCATATCCCGTGCTATATCAACGAGGTCAACCAGGTCTTTCTCAATCTGATCGTCAATGCGGTTCAAGCCATTCAGGAAGCCGGGCGCAAGCCGTCAGAAGGCATCATTACGGTCAAAACGACCTCGCTTGATGACAGCATCCTGATCAGCATTTCTGATAACGGCACCGGCATTTCAAAGGAAAACAGATCCAAAATATTCAATCCGTTCTTTACCACCAAGGAAGTTGGCAAAGGCACGGGACAGGGATTGTCGATCACGCACGACATCGTCACCGTACGTCACGGTGGTCGCATCTGGTTTGAAACCGAAATGGGCAAAGGAACAACATTCCATGTCCTGCTTCCGGCCGAAGATCGCAGTGGAAAACCGGCGACCGAATAGCGCCGAGCCCCGAAACCGGCGCCTAGCGCGGTGCAAACAGGATAATTCCCGCACCAAGCAAACAGACAACAAGCCCCGTCACATCCCATCGGTCCGGGCTGGTCCGTTCCACCGCCCACATCCAGAAGACCGACGCCGTAATATAAACGCCGCCATAGGCCGCAAAGGCCCGCCCGGCAAACTCCGCCTCAACCCGGGTCAGAAGCCAGGCAAAGACGACAAGCGACGCAATACCGGGCACAATCCACCAGACAGACTTTCCGGATCGCAACCACGCCCAAAAGGCAAAGCACCCGGCAATTTCCGCAAAGGCTGCAAAGATATAGGCCGCAATGCTGTGCATTGATTTTCCTGTTTGATCTGAAAATCAGAATGCCGGGCGCAAATCACCGGCATATTTTCCTGCCCAGTTGGTCAGGACAGGTGTCAGATAGTTCTTAAGGATTTCTGCCTTGGCATCGTCAATCACGCCATGTTTGCGCAAAAGTGCCCCCATCGCAACCTCGGCCCCGCGCTGGGTACCATCATCGATCTTAAGGGCAACACCCAGCCCCTGCTTGGGGAAGGCCGCACAATAAACGCCTTCGGCACCAACCTTGACCAGCGCATCCTCACCGCATTCTTCCATGATACCGGTACAGAACCGGCCGGTCCCCGCCACCATGAAGGGGGCATTTGCACATCCCTTGCGGATGCGTTTGATTGCAGCAATGCGTTTTTCATCAAGTCCGGCCGGATCAGCCATCCGCGCCATCGCAAGACCAAGATCACGCAAACGCATCCCGATCACCGGAATGCCACAGCCATCAATACCGCGCGGGGTCGATGACAGATCACAATCCCCCATTTCCTCAAGCACCCTGATCAGGCGCTGCTGTGCCGGATGGGCTTCCTCGATATAGCCTTTGGGGTCCTCACCCATCTGCACAATGGTGCTCAGGAAACCCGAATGTTTACCTGAACAGTTGTTATGCGCCTTGGTCAGGGTGACGTGATCCGATGCCTGTTTGATCCCGGCCGCTGCACTTAGCGAATAATGCGGTGCGCCTTCCAGCGTATCGACCGAAAGCCCCAATTTCTCAAGCCAGGCCTTGACCGTCTGCGCATGTTCTTCTTCACCGTTATGGGACGAGCAGGCCAAGGCAACGTGCTTGTCTTCAAGCCCGAATGCCTCAACCGCACCGCTTTCAACAAACGGAATTGCCAGCAACGGTTTGATCGCAGATCGCGGATACATCAGGGCATCAATATCCCCACCCTGATCCACCACGGTCCCGTCCGCTTTCATCACGACATAACGGCCGCGGTGGAAACTTTCGACCATTTCGCCACGGGTGGCTTCGACAAGGATCGGGTTGGCAGCAATTGACTGGGTCATCGGGATGCTCCGGCAGATGTGGGACTGTTCTTCCTATGCCTGAAACTTGGGGTCAAAAGCAAGCATCGCCAATCCGGCATCTGGAAACGCACCCGCGCCCATAAGACGGATCACGGCACTTTGGGCATCGGAATGGCCGTGAGATTCTTGTATTCCTTTAAAACCAGACTGGATTGAACATCGCGCACATTTGGCATTGAAAGTAACTTGTGAGTTACGAAATCACCGAAACTTTCAATATCGCGCGCCACCGCCACAAGAAGAAAATCCTGCCGTCCGGTCATCGCCCAGCAGGACAGAACTTCGGGCAGATCATTCATCGCACGGGCAAAATCCTCGGCACCGGCTTCGGTGTGGCTTTGCAAACGGACCTGAATGGTTGCCAGCACACCGAATCCCAATTTCTTGCGATCGACAAGGGCGACCTGCCCCTTGATAATCCCGGATGCCTCAAGCTGTTTGACACGGCGCAAACACGGAGATGGCGACATACCGACCAATTCGGCCAGTTGCACATTGCTGATCCCGGCATCCTTTTGCAGGGCTTGCAGGATGCGAATGTCGGTCGCATTCAAAACAACATCGGTCATTTTAAACCTCAAATCATATCAATCAGGTCATGATATGACGATCATAGCGCATATCAACACCCTATTGGCCATAAAATGACATTAAAATTGATGTAAAATGATTCTCATAAACGGCGCAAAAACCCGAATGAGGACGGCCATGGATCAGGGAAAAAATCTTCGTGGCGATTACAGCCACATCAATAATGACTACACCATACAGCAGGACTGGGGCACATATACCGAAGCCGAACACGATCTTTGGCGTCGTCTTTATGCCCGTCAGTTACGCATCCTGCCCGGCTATGCGGCAGAAGACTATATCAGCAATCTCGCACGTCTGGATGCCGCCGATCAGATTCCGCATTTCAACCGCGTAAGCGAACAGCTTCATGCCGCAACCGGTTGGCATCTGGTCGCCGTTCCGGGCCTTGTTCCCGATGATGTATTCTTTGACCATCTTGCAAACCGGCGTTTTCCGGTCACGGTCTGGCTGCGCAAACCCGAAGAAATGGACTATCTGGTGGAGCCGGACATCTTCCATGACTTCTTTGGTCATGTACCGATGCTATATGATCCGGTCTTTGCCGATTATCTGGCCGCTTATGGCGCAAAAGGCCCCGAGGCCATTGCCATGGGCGGTCTTAAGAACCTGGCGCGCATGTACTGGTACATGGTCGAGTTCGGCCTGATCATGACCGATCATGGATTGCGGGCCTATGGCGCAGGGATGCTGTCATCCCAGACCGAGACCATTTATTCCGTCACCGATCCGACCCCCAACCGCGTGGCCTTTGATCTCGAACGGGTCATGGCGACCGACTATGCAATTGATGATTTCCAGAAAACCTATTTCGTTCTGGAAAGCTACGATCAGCTGTTTGATGCGATGAAGGTCCCCATGGCACCTGTCTATGAACGGCTGGTCGATAAACCCGCCATTGATCCGGCAACAACACTGCCCACCGACCGGCTCTATCATGTGCATGGCAATACCGACAGCATCATTGCACTTGGGCAGGAACCCCGCAAACAGGAACCCCGGAGACAACAACGCCCTGCATAAGGCAGGGCGTGGCAGTCAGATCAGTTTAAACGGACAGATGCCTAGCAAGCACTCATGGAATGACCCAGCACCCGATTAAGCTGCTCAAGCACTACAGTCGGGCTGGCATCCTTGCTGATGAAGTCAGCCGCGCCCAATGCATCCGCCTGGGCGCGCGTATCAGCGTCATAATGGGCTGAAAAGAAGAATACAGGCACATTCACCGCATCAGGGTAACGGCGACGAATTTCGCAAAATGCCTCAAAGCCGCTCATGCCCGGCATTTCAATATCAAGAATGATGGCACGGGGATAAAGCCCGTCAAGTTGATCGATCAGATCGTCGGCACAATCAAAACCGGCCACGTCATATCCGGCCCGACGCAACACTGTTTCGAGTGCGGCCTTGGCACTGGGGCTGTCGTCAGCAAATGCAACCAGTCCATCAGGACCAATTTGCGACGGCATGGCGCTAAGCGCGTTCATGGATGGCGATACTCCGAGATTTGGGACAGCCCCAAACTGACAGATGAAAATGTCAAATTGGTTAAACCTGCCGATTTTTTGCCACATAGCTTTGCGATCAGGCATCGTGCCGCCAAAGTATAAGACGACTTGTCGCGGCAGCACAGGACACCGCAAAGGGTGTGCACTGCGGAAAAATCGAATGAATTCTGACACATGACGTTACGGAAACATCACCTTTGATCTGGCAACTAAGTCGAAATAGGTATTTCCATGCCTATTTACGGAATTAATGTCAGATGCTATAAACCGGCCTGTCGCGAATGTGACCGGGAAATATCGTCGGGAATCCGGTGCGGCCAGACGTTAATGCGTTATTGCCAAACCCGGAACTGCCCCCGCAACTGTAAGTGCACAAGGCGGTCAGCCCTTTGCACGAGTCAGAATACCGATAATGTTTCCCTGGTTTGAAATGGGCCGGGCGGGGTGTACCGGGTACTGGGAATCCGTAGTAAAATAATATTTGGGAACGTTCCGTCACCTGGCAGTCATCCCCATATAACGCCAACCAGACGGAAAGAAACCAAGCCGGGAGAAACCATGTCCGACCCGCTTAAACTTGCATCCGAGTTTCCATCTGCTGATTACGCAAGCTGGCGCAAACTTGCCGAAGAGGCCCTTAAAGGTGCCCCCTTCGAGAAAAAGCTTGTGACCCAGACGCTTGACGGATTCGCCGTACAGCCGATCTACACCAATGACGATCAGGATGATGCAACCCGGCTGATCCACGAAGTTCTTAATGCCTCGGTCGAGCCGCGCGAAACGGTGACCGGTTGGGACATCCGCCAACTGCATGCCCATCCCGACCCCAAACTGACCAATGCCGCCATTCTCGAAGATCTTGAAAATGGCGCGACCTCTATCACACTCAAACTTGATGCCGCTGCCCGTCAGGGGCGCGAAATTTCGTCGGGTGAAGTCGGCGTTGACGGGGTTGCCATTCATTGTCTGGCGGACCTTCAACTGACCCTTGATGACGTTTACACCAATCTTGCGACCATCGGTCTTGATGCGGGTGCGGCTGGCGTTCCCGCTGCGGCCCTTCTGGCCACCCACATCGCCGATGCCGAGGGCGCGGATGAAGCAGCCCCGGCCTTTAACATTGATCCGATTGGCACTCTTGCGGCGACCGGCGCCCTGCCCTGCAACGCAGAGGATGCCATCAATCATGCGGCGTCTGTTGCCTGCGAACTGATTGATCTTTTCCCGCTGGCGACCGCGATTTCTGTCAATGGAGCCCCCTATTACAATGCAGGTGCCACCGATGGTCAGGAACTGGCATGTTTGCTTGCCTCGGGTGTGACATATCTGCGTGCCCTGACCGATGCCGGTATGGCCGTTGATCAGGCCGCCGGTGCCATGGTCTTTAATGTCGCAATCGGCACCGACTTCTTTGCCGGGATTGCCAAACTGCGTGCGCTTCGCATGATGTGGAGCCGCGTGCTTTCCGCATCCGGCGCACAGGACGCAACGATTTCCATCAACGCGGTGTCTGCCGAAATGTCGCTTAGCAAGGTGGATCCCTGGGTCAATATGCTGCGCACCACCGTCACCAGCTTTGCTGCCGGTCTTGGCGGTGCGGACAGTGTCACCTGCCTGCCCTATGACCACATGATCGGTTTGCCCGATGGTTTTGCACGGCGTATCGCGCGCAATACCCAACTGATCTTGCAGGAAGAAAGTAATGTTCACCGCGTCATTGATCCGGCTGGCGGGTCATGGTTCATCGAAAATCTGACCAAGGAACTGGCACAAACGGCGTGGGGCAAGTTCCAGTCGCTTGAAGCAGCCGGTGGCATCATCAAGGTCCTTGCCAACGGTTCGCTGAAATCTGAAATCGAGACTATCTGGCAAACGCGCGAAAAACGTCTGGCAACAAGACGCGATCCGCTGACCGGCGTTTCGGAATTCCCCAACATCGCCGAAGCAAAGGTCAAATGTGATCTGCCCGACCTTGAAACCATCCGGGCAGAGGCCAAGGCACGTCAGACCAAATATGACGGCACGGTTGGCAAAAACCTTGCCGCCATGATGGAGGCCGCCCGTTCCGGTGCGACCATCGGCCATATCTTTACCGACCTTTATGGTACCAGCGCCGCGGCGCGCGTTGCGGCACTGACACCTCATCGTCTGTCGGAAAGTTTTGAAGCGCTGCGCAAACGTGCTGATGCGCACAAGGCAAAATCAGGCAGCTTCCCGCAAGTCTTCCTTGCCAATCTGGGCAAGGTTGCCCAGCACACCGCACGCGCAACCTTTGCCCGTAACTTCTTTGAAGCAGGCGGGATCGAAGCCATCACCAATAACGGCTTTGAAGACGCCGATGCCGCCGCAAGTGCATTTGCCGATAGTGGCGCAAAAATCGCCGTGATCTGCGGATCGGATCTGCAATATGGCGAAATCGCCGGTACCGTTGCCAGGGCCCTGAAATCGGCCGGTGCAACATATGTCTATCTTGCCGGTCATCCGGGCGAGGCGCGCGCTGATTACGAAGCCGCCGGAATTGATGAATTCATCTATGTTGGCGCAGACGTTCTGGCGATCTGTGGCACGGCCCTTGATCACCTTCTTGGCAAACGGGGGGAGAAATAACCATGTCCCGCATTCCTGATTTCTCCGACCTTCCGCTTTTTGACGGCGCATCTGCCGGGGCCAAGGACCCGTTCCAGTCCGCCCCCTGGACCACGCCAGAAGGCATTGACGTCAAACCGGTTTACGGCCCCAAGGATCTTGATGGCATTGACCATCTTGCCACCATGCCGGGCATGCCGCCATTTTTGCGCGGTCCCTACCCCACCATGTATGTGCAGCGTCCCTGGACCATCCGCCAGTATGCCGGTTTCTCGACCGCCGAAGAATCCAACGCCTTCTATCGCCGCAACCTTGCCGCCGGTCAAAAGGGCCTGTCAATTGCCTTCGACCTTGCCACCCATCGCGGCTATGACAGCGATCATCCCCGCGTAACCGGCGATGTCGGCATGGCCGGTGTTGCGATTGACAGCATCTATGACATGCGCACCCTTTTTGATGGCATCCCGCTTGATCAGATGTCGGTTTCCATGACGATGAATGGTGCGGTTCTCCCGGTCATGGCGCTTTATATTGCGGCCGCCGAAGAACAGGGTGTGAAGCACGAACAGCTTTCTGGCACCATCCAGAACGACATCCTCAAAGAGTTCATGGTGCGCAACACCTATATATATCCGCCGAAACCATCGATGCGCATCATTTCGGACATCTTTGCCTTTACCTCGCAAAACATGCCGAAATTCAACTCGATCTCGATTTCCGGCTATCACATGCAAGAAGCGGGTGCGACCGCTGATCTTGAACTGGCCTATACCCTGGCCGATGGCATCGAATATGCCCGTGCGGGTCAGGCGGCGGGTCTTCCGATTGATAAATTCGCGCCGCGCCTGTCATTCTTCTGGGCGATTGGCATGAATTTCTTCATGGAAATTGCCAAGATGCGCGCAGCCCGCATGATCTGGGCCAAGCTGATCAAACAGTTCGATCCGCAAAACCCCAAGTCGCTTTCGTTGCGTACCCATAGTCAGACTTCTGGCTGGTCCCTGACCGCGCAGGATGTGTTTAACAACGTCATCCGTACCTGTGTTGAAGCCATGGCATCCACACAGGGCCATACACAGTCGCTGCATACCAATGCGCTGGACGAGGCACTGGCATTGCCGACTGATTTCTCGGCCCGGATTGCGCGTAACACCCAGCTGTTCCTGCAACAGGAAAGCGGCACCACCAATGTTATCGATCCGTGGGGTGGTTCATATTACGTGGAACGCCTGACTCGCGATCTGGCGGAAAAGGCATGGGCCCACATCGCCGAAGTCGAGGAACAGGGCGGCATGGCCAAGGCGATCGAAGCCGGCATTCCCAAAATGCGCATCGAAGAAGCCGCCGCCCGCACACAGGCCCGGATTGATAGCGGCCGTCAGACACTGGTTGGTGTGAACAAATACCGTGTGACCGATGATCGCCCGGTTGACGTGCTTCAGGTCGACAACGCCGAAGTCCGCCGCCAGCAAATCGCAAAACTGGAACGCCTGCGGGCTGAACGTGACAATGGCGTGGTTGAAAATGCGCTGACCGCACTGACCAATGCCGCAGATAGCGGCACGGGCAACCTGCTTGAACTTGCCGTTCAGGCCGCACGTGCAAAATGCACTGTGGGCGAGATTTCCGATGCGCTCGAAAAGGTCTATGGCCGTCATCAGGCGGTTATTCGCTCGATCTCCGGCGTTTACAAAACCGAAGTCGGCGCTGATAACGAAGCACTGGCCAAGGTTGATCGCCTGATCAATGAATTTGAAGCCAATGAAGGTCGCCGTCCGCGCATCCTGATCGCCAAGATGGGACAGGACGGGCATGACCGCGGCCAGAAAGTCATCGCCACGGCCTTTGCCGATCTTGGCTTTGATGTGGATATCGGCCCACTGTTTCAGACCCCGGAAGAAGCCGCCAAACAGGCCGTTGAAAACGACGTCCATATCGTTGGCGCAAGCTCCTTGGCGGCAGGTCACCTGACCCTTGTCCCGCAGCTTCGCGCCGAACTCGACAAGCTGGGCCGTGACGACATCATGATCGTTGCTGGCGGCGTGATCCCGCCACAGGATTTCGACAAGCTTTATGAAGCCGGTGCCGAGGCGATCTTCCCGCCCGGAACCGTCATTGCCGAAGCGGCTGGCGACCTGCTAGAAAAGCTGAACCAAGCTGGTGAGGAAGCAGCCTGATCTGGTTGCTTCTTCCTGCATCTGCCCATACCCTGACGGGTATATGGCATTGATTTGGCATTCATGAAGGAAGCATCGGTGAAAGAAACACTGCGCACCATACCCGCAGGCACGGGCGGCAATATCAGCCCGCGCAAGGCCGTGCGCAGACGCGTTCTGTCCACCAATGAACTGGTGGATGGTGTCCTTGCCGGTGATCGCACCATCCTGTCTCGGGCGATCACACTGGTCGAAAGCCGCAACCCAGGCCATTTCGAACAGGCCCAAGCGGTTCTTGCCCGCTTGATGCCCCATACCGGCGGCGCCCATCGCATTGGCATCACGGGTGTTCCTGGTGTGGGCAAGTCGACCTTTATCGAGGCCTTTGGCAAGAACCTGACCCGTGCGGGCAAAAAGGTCGCGGTTCTGGCAGTTGATCCGACCAGTGCACGATCCGGTGG
The DNA here is from genome assembly GCF_054901115.1 of Thalassospira sp. SM2505. NCBI lineage: Bacteria > Pseudomonadati > Pseudomonadota > Alphaproteobacteria > Rhodospirillales > Thalassospiraceae > Thalassospira > Thalassospira sp. SM2505. The sequence goes on along the minus strand of NZ_CM142731.1, from coordinate 893,426 downwards.
CTCTATTCTGGGCGACAAAACCCGGATGAACGAGCTTTCCATTGATCCCGATGCCTATATCCGCCCATCGCCCAGCAGTGGCTATCTCGGCGGAGTCAATCGCATGACGCGTGAAACCATCCTTCTGTGCGAGGCTGCCGGGTTTGATGTGGTTCTGGTCGAAACCGTGGGCGCCGGACAAAGCGAAACCATGGTCGCGCAGATGACCGATTTCTTTCTGGTGCTGATGCTTCCCGGTGCCGGGGATGAGCTGCAGGGCATCAAGAAAGGCGTACTTGAAATCGCCGATCTGATTGCGGTTAACAAGGCCGATGCAGACCCGGCAAAGGCCCGCGAAGCGAAACGTGAGTATTCCTCAGCTTTGCGAATTTTGCAGCCCACCAGCAAACACTGGCGTCCGCAATCAGTGATGGTTTCCGCCCTGATCAATGACGGGCTTGATAATATCTGGGATCTGATCAACCAGCACCGCGTGGTGATGGAAAAGGAAGGCGAGTTTGCTGCCAAGCGCGCCCGTCAACAGCGCGACTGGATGTGGACCATGCTGCGCGACCGGTTGCTTGAAACCTTTACCCACCGCGATGACGTTGCATCACGCCTGTCCGCGCTGGAAACCGACGTCCTTGCCGGCACCACCAATCCGACCGCCGCGGTCGAGGAATTGCTGGGCCTGATTAAAACCAATCCCGCACAGACAAAATAAAAGGCCGCACCACTTCCTGTACGGCCTTTGAAAATCTGACAGCAGCTCAGCGCTATTTCTGATCTGCTTCTTCCTTGAGCTTGTCCTTGAGGATTTTAAGCTTTTCGACCGCGTCATTGATTTCGCGATCAAGGTGAGCAAGACCCTCGCGTTTTTCACGCGGCATTGCTTCAAGTTCGTCCAATGCTTTTTCAACGATATAGAGCATAGTCAATCCTCCTGCTGGCTTCTCGGCACATCCCGAAAAGCTGACTTGCATCTTGTCGGGCTGACACGCTTTGATTATAGCACCAAGCATGTGCCAACCGGGATTTCATTTCAAAGACATAGATCAATCCGGCGCAAGCCTGATGCCTGCGCTTGTGATCATTTTCCATGAAATATCGTGATACGGAATAACCCCTTAACGGGTCAGGAGGCGGTCTGTTCCAGACGATCTTTGAGAACCTGAAGACTTTCTGCAGTCGATTTCAAAACCGCTTCAAGGCCGGAAAGTTTCTCGCGGGCTTCACGCGAAACGGCTTCGACTTCATCAAAGGCACTTTCAAAAATATACAGCATGCTTTTCACTCCTGCCCGATGCGATCACCGGGCGCTTCATTGTTGTTTTTGATGCTGTAAATTTACTGCGCAAATTCGCTGGAAAGGTGTCAGCAATGCGCTTTTTCCGCCTTATTTCGCCAATCCTCCCCCGCATGCTTCAATGCTGATCTGTGATTTTTCACCGGCACGCTTGACCCATATATGATAAAAGCCGCCATCCGATTTCATGAAACAGGATATCCTGACGATGACGCATCTGGTGCTTGCACCAATGGAAGGACTTGTTGACTGGCGCGTGCGGCAATTGCTAAGCGCGACCGGCGGGTTCGACCTGTGCGTGACCGAATTTATCCGCGTATCGCAAAACCTGTTTCCGGCCCATGTGTTTCATCGCTATTGCCCGGAATTGCTAAATGGCGGCAAAACGCTGTCTGGTGTGCCTGTTCTGGTTCAGTTGATGGGGCATGATCCCGAGCTGATGGGTGAAAATGCGGCCTTTGCGACCACACTTGGCGCACCGGGCATTGACATCAATTTCGGCTGTCCGTCCAAAACCGTGAACAAGCGTGAAGCCGGTGCATCGCTTTTGAAATGTCCGGACAATCTGTTTCACATTGTCTCAGCCGTTCGTCGTGCCGTTCCCGCCGACATTCCCGTCAGTGCAAAGGTCCGGTTGGGCTTTAGCGACAAGGAACTGTTTCTTGATATCGCACGCGCGGTTGAGGCCGGTGGTGCACAACACCTGACGGTGCATGCGCGGACCAAGCTTGAAGGTTACAAACCACCCGCCCATTGGGAATATCTGGCGCGTATTCGCGAAGCCATTTCCATTGGCATGACCGGGAATGGTGAAATCTGGGACGTTGCGGATTATGAAAAATGCCGCGACATATCGGGCTGCGACAGCTTCATGATCGGACGCGGGGCCATTGCCGCCCCCGATCTTGCCAACCGGATCAAGGCCTTTGAAGGCGGGGCACATGTCCCCAAGCAAAGCTGGGCGGATGTGTTGGCGATGTTGCTGGCCTATTGTGATCTGATGGATTTGGACGGGGCGCCCGAACACCATCAGGCCGGTCGTATCAAGCAATGGATGGCGCTGATCCGCAAAAGCCATGCCCAAGGGGCGACCTGCTTTGACGAAATCAAACGCATCAATGCCATTGATGACCTGCGCGCCAAGCTGTGCCACGACATGTCGCTTCCGGAAAATCAGCAGCAAGACGTTCCAATCGCTGCGGAATAACGATCCTGCTTAATCGGGCTGAAATGCAAAACGGGGTGGTTTGTGACCACCCCGTTTTCGCTAATGTAAAATTGCGTTCGATCAGCTGCCAAATCCGAAATCATCGGCATCAAGTTCATCCGGGTCGTTAATCCCCATCAGGGTCACAGACGCATCATTGCCAAGTTCGATGACAACATTGCCGTCAACATCGAGATGCATGTCGTCCTGGATCTGGTTGAAGTTATTGTAGTTCCATTCAGACAGATCAATGATGTCTTCGCCCGGCGTGAAGTCGGTGATGATGTCATGACCGTCGGTTTTACCGATCTGGAACGTATCCCAACCCGTTCCACCGGTCAGGGTGTCATCCCCGGCACTGCCATAAAGATGGTCATTACCGGCACCACCAAGCAACAGATCATCCCCGGCATTAGACCAGAGCGTATCGTTACCATCGCCGCCATCAAGGGTGACATCGCCATAGCTTTCGATCTCGCTGGTCAGATCAATGATGTCATTGCCATCACCGGCCTCGATCACCTCGATACCGCTGATGCGGACATTCGAAGCACCATCACTGACAGAGTCACGCAGGAACAAGGCATCATCGCCGCTGGTCATCTTAAGGGTGTCGACACCCTCGCCACCGATAAAGACATCATTGGACTGGTTGTAACCGCCCAGATTGACATATTCGCCGGTACCATCGTCGCCACCTTCATCATGGCCCCAGCCGTTGCCATTGTGGTTGTCATGACCCCAGCCATTGTCGTGCTGATGACCGTCTTCGCTTGGCGAACCGTCATTGAGCGCGTACCAGCTGTTACCCCAGGTATCATCGGCATTGTATTGCAGAACGTCATCACCGGCCCCGCCATTGAGAACGTCCGTACCATCGCCACCGATCAGGGTATCTGCACCCGATCCGCCCCACAGGCTGTCGTTCCCTGCGCCGCCGTCGATAACGTCATCGCCCGCATTGCTCCAGACAATATCGTCACCAGTACCACCAAGGATCGTCACATCACCATAGCTGTGGGTCTCGCTGGTCAGATCGATGATGTCATCGCCGTTACCGGCATCAATTACTTCGACATTCGAAATGCGCGGGCTGGTGCCCGGATCGGTAAAGGTGTCATCAAGGAACAGGGCATCATTGCCGCTGGTCATCGACAGGGTATCGGTCCCGTCGCCACCATCGATGATGTCTTGCGAACGGTTATAGCCCGAAAGGTTAACCTGTTCGTTGGAACCCGCCATATTCGGATCGCCAACATTCTTGGCAGCGTAGCTGCTGCTCCAGGTCGCATCTTTCTGATATTCGATGGTGTCGTTACCGGCACCGGCATCAATCAGGTCCGAACCGGTACCGCCATTGATCGTATCATTGCCTGCACCACCCCAGATGGTGTCATCCCCGGCGTCCCCGCCAAGCACGTCATTGCCATCCAGCCCCGACAGCAGGTTCGAACCATCATCACCAAACAGGTAATCATTGAAGTTCGAGCCAATCAGGTCTTCGATCGAGGACAGGATATCATTGCCTGCACCGCCGACAGCCGAGCCGCTTTCAAGACTGACCGCCACCGCCGAGGTCGCATCGGCATAGCTTGCGGTATCGCGACCGGCCCCACCGACAAGCGTGTCATGTCCGGCACCACCAATCAGGGTGTCATTCCCGGCATCACCATACAGCTTGTCATCGCCATTGCCGCCGATGAGCGTATCGGCATCATCACCGCCATAGAGCCTGTCATTGTTCTCGCCGCCCTCAAGGACGTCAGAACCCGCACCGCCATACAGGGTATCGTCGCCGGTACCGCCCGAAATGGTATCGTTACCTGCTTCGCCATACAGCTTGTCCTGACCCTGACCACCGATGATGGTGTCATTGCCGTCACCACCCCAGACCCGGTCATCACCCGAACCGCCGTCAAGCGTATCGTTGCCCGAACCGCCAGTAATGGTGTCCTGACCGCTGCCGCCTTCGACAAGGTCATCGCCCTCGTCACCGCCAAGAACGTCATCGCCATCGCCACCATAAAGGCTGTCATTGCCTTCCATGCCGGTCAGCGTGTCCTGACCATTCAGGCCATAGACAGTGTCATCACCCGAAAGGGCCGCGATCGTGTCATTGTTGCTGGTACCATAAAGCAGGTCATCATACGGGGTCGGGCCGCTGGAGGCCTCGATACCGACAAATACGTCTGCATTGAGCTGGCTGATCGTGATGCCGACAAGGGTAAGCGTCCCCTGACCATTGAGATCAATGACCGTGTTGCCATTCACCTCGGTCATCAGCCCCTGAAGTTCGGCCCAGTCATCAACATCAAGTGCTGCCAGGTTGATCTGATCTTCGTTCGGGTTGAAGCCGTGTACGACCTTGTCGCCGGAATTATTGGATACAAGGATCTGATCCGCGCCATTGCCGCCGGTATAGGTGTCATCACCTGCACCGCCATCAAGCGTATCATTGCCATCACCACCCAAAAGGGTATCGGCACCATCGGTTCCGGTCAGGGTATCGTTACCGGCACCACCATCCATAAGGTCGTTGCCAGCACCGCCCGACAGAACGTCGTCACCATCACCACCGCTCAGCGTATCGTCGCCGTCACCGCCCAAAAGCGTATCGTTGCCAATGCCGCCATCAAGCGTGTCATTACCGGCATCACCCGACAGAAGGTCATTGCCTGCACCACCTGCAATGCTGTCACTGTCATCGCCACCATAAATGACGTCGTCGCCGCCTTCACCGTCAAGGCTGTCATTCCCGGCCGAGCCATAAATGGTATCGGTTTCATCGCCACCGGTGATGGTGTCATCACCTTCCATGCCGTCGATGTAATCGTCACCGCCGCCGCCATCCATGACGTCGTTGCCGCTGCCACCAACAAGGGTATCGTCACCAGCACCGCCCGAAATCACATCGTGGCCTTCGTTACCATCAAGGGTATCGTTGCCATCACCCCCCGAAACAACGTCATTGCCGCTGCCACCAGTGATGGTGTCATCGCCTGTACCACCCGAAAGGTTGTCGTCACCTTCCATACCATTGATGGTGTCATTCCCGGCACCGCCATCAACAACGTCATTCCCGGCAAGGGCGTCGATATAGTCGTCTTCGCTGGTGCCGATCAGGACATCGTCAAACGGCGTTGCGCCACCGTCATTTTCGATGCCGACAAACATATCCGCCGAAACATCATTCAGGCGCACGCCCAGCAGCGTGACCGAGCCTTCTGCGCCCAGATCAATGACCGTGTTGCCATTCACTTCGGACAGAAGCGGTGCCAGTTCCGACCATGTGCTGATATCCAGTGCATCAAGCGAAATCTGGTCAACGCTGGTGTTGAAGTCGGTTACGACCTTGTCACCGATCAGGCTGCTGACTTCAATAAGGTCAGCCCCCGAACCACCGGTCAGGGTGTCGTCGCCTTCGCCGCCGTCAAGCGTGTCATTGCCTTCGCCACCGATCAGGCGGTCCGTACCAGCACCACCATCAAGGACGTCATCACCTTTTTCGCCGTTCAGGTAATCGTTGCCGTCGCCACCCATCAGGGTATCGGCACCGTCACCGGCCCAGATGGTGTCATTACCCAGACCGCCATCAATGGTGTCTTCACTGACATCGGCTTCGACGTTATCGAACGTATCGTTACCGTCGCCCAGATCAACTTCGTTGTTCTGGCTGTTGCCATAGACATAGTCGTCATGGGCCGAGGCGATAACTTTTTCGAAGTTGGCAAGGATATCACCCGCGGCATCGCCGCCATATGCACGACCGGCTTCACCCGGTGTCTGGGCATTGGCATCGGTTTCGCCAAGGTAAATCTCAACGCCCGCGTCCGAACCTTCATAGCTCAGCGTATCGCGGCCTTCACCACCATCAAGGTAGTCGCCACCGGCACCGCCTTCGATGGTGTCGTCGCCTGCGCCACCCAGAATGGTGTTGTCACCACTCGAACCGGTCAGAACATCATTGCCATCCGATCCGATGACATTCTCGATGCTGCTGATGCTGTCTGTTCCGGTTTCAGCCGAGGTCGCAGTACCGGCACCCAGATCAACCGTGGCACCGTTTGCGCCACTCATATCCAGGGTGTCTTCACCTGCACCGCCCGAAAGGGTGTCGTCGCCAGCTGCCGCGATCAGGGTATCATTGCCCGCCCCGGCATCGACAACGTCATTGCCTGCACCGTCATCAATAATGTCAGCACCGTCGCCAGCAGAAATGGTGTTCACACCATCGCTGCCGGTGATCGTGTCATTCGCCGCCGAGCCGATAACATTTTCAAAGCCCGAAATCGTGTCATTACCGGTTTCGGTCGAACTTGCAGTACCAGCACCAAGATCAACAGTCGCGCCGCTGGTCGCCTCGGTCAGATCAAGGGTATCGTCCCCTTCGCCACCGGCAAGGGTATCATCGCCCGCACCGGCAAAGACGGTATCGTTGCCTGCACCACCATCAACAATGTCGGCACCCTCACCCGCATTGATAACATCGCTGCCATCACCGCCATCAAGGGTGTCATCGCCCAGACCACCATCAAGGCTGTCGTCGCCTGCGCCACCTTCAAGAAGGTCATCACCGCCATTACCGACAAGGATGTCATTGCCCAGACCACCGGTCAGGGTGTTGGTGTCATCAGAACCGGTCAGGGTATCGTTACCGCTTGAGCCGATCAGGTTTTCAATGCTTGAAAGCTTGTCGGTTTCGGTTGCTCCGACCTTGGCTGTGCCGGTCGACAGGTTGGCATTTACCGCACCGGTTGCGTTGCTGTAATCGGCAGTATCGTTGCCGTTGCCACCGCGAAGCGTATCATTGCCCGCACCACCTGCCAGCGTGTCGTCACCCGCGCCACCGTCAAGGATGTTGGCCTTGCCATCACCGGTGATGGTGTCGTCGTAATCCGAGCCGGTGACATTTTCGACCTGATAGATCGCATCGTTACCGGCACCACCTGTTGCGGTGTAACTGCCCAGATCGACGTTAACGCCATCGGTCGCGTCGTCATAAATGACTGTATCAACATCAGCACCACCGACGATGGTGTCGTCACCGGCACCACCACGAAGTTCGTCTTCGCCCGTACCGCCAAGCAGCGTGTCATTGCCAACACCGCCATTGATCACGTCATCGCCATAGCCGCCATCAAGGAAGTCGTCGCCAGCACCACCGTGGATGTTGTCGTCGCCAAGTTCGCCATTGATGGTGTCATTACCTTCGTTACCCCACAGGGTATCGGTGCCTGCACCGCCATTGATGGTGACATCGCCATAGGAAATCGTATCGCTGGTCAGATCGACAACGTCATTGCCGTCACCGGCATTAATGACCTCAACCCCGTCAAGGCGTGCGCCATCGGTGGTCGTCTCATCAACAATGGTGTCAAAGCTGATGGAACGGACGAAGAAGTCGCTGCTGTCCGAACCGCTGGTGCCATCGGCATAAGGTTCGCTTTCAAACGCGATGTAACGGAATTCAACCGGGTTGCCCGCAGTGTCGGTGACCGAAATGGTCGCCGTGCCAAGGCCACCGCTGGTGTAATCGATGGTCGATGCATCAAGCGTACCCGAAGCAACCAGATTGCCCTGGGCATCAAAGGCCTGCCAGGAACCGACTTCCCCGCTGGCTTCGTTGGCGTAAAGGTTGGAAATCTGGACCGTTGCCGTGGTGGCATCTGCACCAAGATCGACAACAACTGCTTCGCTTTCGCCGGTCGTGCCGTCGTGGTTGATCTGGCTGCCTGCCGGGCTGCCGCCATCATTGCCGATGCCGTTGCCGTTAAAGGTCACGGTGTCATCGGCCGCAGCAAGGTTCAGCTTGCCGTTTTCATCCACATAGGACGTTCCGAAATCGAAGGCATAAAGGTTGGCATCCGACCATGCGGCCTGAACGTCGGCGGCACTTGCCGATTCCGTCAGACCGAGCGTCCGGGTTTCGACCGTTGGCGTTGTGGTTTCCCCGTCGCCAAGTTTCGAACCATCAAGGATCAGCGCGTCGCTGCCACCGGTCATGTTGAGGGTATCCTGACCCTCACCACCGACAAAGGTGTCATCAGAGATATTCTTGCCGCTGATACCGGCCAGATCCCCTGTCCCGTCAACGCCCGGACTTCCGGTGTTTTCGGTGGTTTCACCTGTGCTTGCGGTTCCGTCTGCCTCAAAGTTCAGAACATCGTCGCCAGCGCCACCATCGAGGGTGTCATCACCTGCACCACCCGAAAGCGTATCATTGTCGGCACCGCCCGTGATTGCATCATCACCAGCACCACCTGCAAGGATGTCGTTGCCTGCACCGCCATCAATGCTGTCGCTGCCCGTGCCACCATCAATGGTGTCCGCACCGTCATTCCCCAAAAGCGTATCGTCACCGGCACCACCGGTTACGGTATCATTACCTGCCAGCGCATCGATGGTGTCGTTACCATCCGTGCCTTCAAGCACATCATCATACGGCGTTGCGCCATCGGTGATGTTGGTAAAGTCATCTGCGCTCAGATCGCTCAGGCCGACACCGACGAGGGTCACAGTCCCGCCCGCTGGCAGGTTCAGAACCGCGTCCCCATTGCCGTTTTCACTGAGCAACGGAACAAGATCGGCCCAACGTTCGATGCCAAGATCATCGATTGAAAGCTTGTCTTCGCCACGGGTGAAATCGCTGACAACATCATCATCGGTGCCATCGGCAAAGACAAATGTGTCCGTACCTGCGCCACCCCAAACAGTGTCATCGCCTGCACCACCATCAATGGTGTCACTGCCCGCACCGGCATTGATCACGTTATCGGCGTTCGAACCTGCGATCTGGTCATCACCGGCACCGGTGGTGACATTTTCAAAGTTCGAAATCTGGTCATTTCCGGTTTCGGCCGACATTGCCGTACCTGCACCCAGATCGACAACCGCATCACCCGATGCACCCGACATATCAAGGGTATCGACACCGTCGCCACCATCAAGGCTGTCATTGCCCGAACCGGCGACAACCGTATCATTTCCGGAACCTGCCATGACAAGGTCACTACCGGCACCATCAGAAATCACGTCATTTCCGGCACCACCGTCAATCAGGTCGATGCCGTCGCCGCCATCAATCGTATCGGCACCATCGCCGGTCGTGATGGTATCGTTCGCCGCACTGCCCGTAACGGTATCATCGCCCAAACCGGTGATCAGGTTTTCAAAGCCCGAAACAATATCCGATCCGGTTTCACTGCTATCGGCAGTACCATTTTCAAGGTTAACCGCAACATCCACACCAACATCGGACATGTCCAGGGTATCAGTACCCTCGCCACCGATCAGGGTGTCATTGCCAGCATCACCGACAACCGTGTCATTGCCCGCACCGGCATCAACGATATCGTTGCCTGCACCTGCATTGATGTGGTCGTTGCCGTCACCGGCATTGATTTCGTCATTGCCCGCACTGGTCCAGACGGTGTCATCGCCGGTTCCGGCATTGACCGTCACATCGCCATAGGCATGAACCTGACTGGTCAGATCGACCACATCATCACCGTCACCGGTATTGATGACTTCAACATCAACGATGGACGGATTGGCGGCACCATTCGCATGGTCGCTATCAAGGATGATGGCATCGCCACCACTCGTCCCGACCAGCGTATCAACGCCCGCACCACCGTCATAGACATCGTCACTGACGCCAAGACCTTCGAGACCGGCAACATCACCGGTGCCATCAACGCCCGGGCTTCCGACATGGTCGGTGCTGTCGCCTGCCTGACCGGTACCATCGGCACCGAATTCAAGCACGTCATCACCATCGCCGCCGTCAAGGGTGTCGGTGCCGTCACCACCGCTTAGCGTGTCATTGCCGGTGCCACCATCAATGGTGTCATCACCTTCGCCACCGCCCAGCGTATCATTGCCACCGCCGCCCGACAGGGTGTCATCGCCGCCACCGCCATCAACGGTATCGTCGCCACCCGAACCACCAAGGCTGTCATTGCCTTCGGTCGGAACGTTGTCGATGCCTTCAAAGTCACCCGGTCCAAGGTCTTCGACCGCAACACCAGCAAGCGTCACCGTACCACCAGATGGTAGCGTAATCACCGCGCCCTCCGGACCGTTCGACAGCATGTCGCGCAATTCGGTCCAACTGGTCACACCGCTATCGGGCAGGGCAATCTGGTCTTCACCGACGGTGAAATCACTGACCAGATCATCATCCGTACCATCGGCAAAGCTGAAGGTATCTGCGCCTGCACCACCGGTCAGGGTATCATCGCCAAGACCGGCATCAATCCGGTCGTCGCCCGCACCGCCATCAATGGTGTCATTGCCAGCGCCGCCAAGCAGACTGTCATTTCCGGCACCACCATCAATGACGTCATCCCCGGCACCGCCATCGACAACATCGTCACCGGCACCCGATGCAATGGTATTTGCACCGTCGCTGCCCGTGATGGTGTCGGCACCGTCACTGCCCGTTACATTTTCAAAGCCTGAAATGGTGTCATTGCCGGTCTCGGTCGAGGATGCCGTGCCCGCAGCAAGATCAACAACCGCGCCGTCGGCGCCCGCCATATCGAGGGTATCGATGCCGTCATCCCCGGTAAGCGTATCATCGCCCGCACCGGCCAGAACCGTATCGTCACCTGCACCGGCAATAACGGTGTCATTGCCCGCACCACCATCAAGGGTGTCATTCCCTGCGCCACCGTCAATGACGTTGACCGCGTCCGAACCGGTGATGATGTCATCACCACCAGAACCCGCCACATTTTCAATATTCGCGACACTGTCAGAGCCAAATGCATCGGACTGTGCCGTGCCTGCACCCAGATCGACATTCACGCCATCGGCATCGGACAGATCAAGAAGGTCAATGCCATCACCACCATCAATGGTGTCGTTGCCAAGGCTGCCTTCGATGATGTCATTGCCCGCACCGGCATCAACGACGTCGTTGCCCGCACCATCATGGATCACGTCATCGCCGTCACCGGCATTGATTTCGTCATTGCCCGCACTGGTCCAGACCGTGTCATTACCGGTCCCGGCATTCACCGTCACATCGCCATAACCATCAGTCTGGCTGGTCAGGTCGACAACATCGTCACCGGCACCCGTATCAATGACTTCGATGTCGCTGATCGCTGGGGCGTTGGAACCATCTGCATGGTCGGCATCAAGGATGATCGCGTCTGCGCCCGATGTGCCAAGAAGCGTATCAACGCCTTCGCCGCCATCGAACTGGTCATCGCTGATTCCAAGACCTTCAAGATCGGCAACGTCGCCGGTGCCATCGACACCCGGGCTGCCCACGTGATCGGTGCTGTCACCGGCCTGACCGGTACGGTCGGCTTCGAACTGCAGAACATCGTCGCCGTCGCCACCATCAAGCGTATCGGAACCGCCACCACCGCTGAGCGTGTCATTGCCACTGCCGCCACCGACGGTGTCATCACCATCGCCACCGCCAACAGTATCGTCGCCATCGCCACCATCGATGGAATCATTGCCGTCACCGCCATCAACCGTGTCGCTGCCGCCACCGCCCTGAAGCGTGTCGTCACCACCGCCACCGTCAACGGTATCGTCGCCATCACCGGCATCAACCGAGTCATCACCGTCGCCGCCACCCAAGGTGTCTTCACCCGGTGTTCCGACATTATCGATGCCTTCGAAATGATCCGGTGTCAGATCATCAACCGCAACACCCGCAAGGGTCACCGTGCCACCAGATGGCAGAGAAATAACCGCGCCATCAGGACCGTCAGACAGAAGCGGCTGCAACTCGGTCCAGGTCGAGATCCCCAGATCCGGCAGCGAAATCACATCCGCGCCAAGATCAAAGTCACTGACCAGATCGCTGTCTGTTCCGTCTTCAAAGACAAAGGTATCCGAACCGGCACCGCCCGAAAGCGTGTCATTGCCATCACCCGCAGCAAGGGTGTCATCCCCGGCACCACCGGCAAGAACATCATCCCCGGCGCCACCATCAATGACGTCGTTACCTGCGCCACCGTCGATAACGTTGTCGCCATCCGAACCGGAAAGGGTATCGGCATCATCCGACCCGGTAACATTTTCAAAGTTGGCAATCGTGTCCGAACCGGTATTGGCACCACTTGCGGTGCCTGCGGCCAGATCAACCGTGATGCCACCAGTCGTGCCCGACAGATCAAGGGTATCGACACCCTCGCCACCATCAAGATTGTCGTTCCCGGCATCAAGGGTCACGGTATCGTTGCCTGCACCGGCATCAATGGTGTTGTTGGCGTCCGATCCAGAAATGGTGTCATCACCATCGGTCGCGATGACGTTTTCAAATCCGTCGATGCTGTCTGTACCGGTTGCATCGCTGCTTGCCGTGCCTGCGCCCAGATCAATGGTCGCGCCATTTGCACCGGAAAGATCAAGGGTATCGTCGCCGTCGCCACCGATCAGGATATCGTCGCCTGCACCGGCTGCAATCGTGTCATTACCAGCACCACCGTCGATGGTGTCTGTGCCTTCGCCGCCATTGATGATGTCATCATCGGCACCGCCATCGATAACATCGTTACCGGCACCACCATTGATGTTATCGGCACCCTCGCCACCGGCAATGACGTCATTGCCATCGTTCGACCAGATGGTGTCATCCCCGGCACCACCATCAATGGTGACATCGCCATAGGAATGAACATTGCTGGTCAGGTCGACCACATCGTTGCCATCACCGGCATCAATGTTTTCGATATCGACGATGGCCGGATTGGCCCCGCCATTTTCGTGATCGCGATCAAGGATGATGGCATCGTCACCGGCACCTGCAACCAGCGTGTCATTGCCTTCGCCACCGACAAAGCTGTCATCAGAAAGGTTCTTGCCGGAAATATCGGCGACTTCGCCCGTACCATCCGTGGTCGGGCTGCCGACATGATCGGTGGTCTCGCCGTCTGCGGCAACGCTGTCACTTTCGAATGACAGAACGTCGTCACCTGCACCGCCATCGATGAGGTCGGCACCTTCGCCGCCAGCAAGGGTATCATTGCCTGCACCGCCCGAAAGCGTATCGTTACCAGCACCACCAGCAAGAATATTGTCACCGGTCGAACCGGTCAGGGTGTCATCCCCTGCACCACCGGTCGCACCTTCGATACCATCAAGGGTATCGGTGCCGTCGGATGCGGCACCCGTACCGTTTTCAAGATCAACAACAACGCCATCTGTCTGGTCGGAATAATCGACCATATCGTTGCCTGCGCCACCGATCAGGGTGTCGTCACCGGCGCCGCCCGAAAGCGTGTCATTGCCTGCACCGCCATCAATGACGTTATTGGCATCATTGCCTGCAAGCGTATCGTCGTGATCCGAGCCGATCAGGGTCTCAAATCCGTCAATGACGTCATTCCCCGCACCACCGGTCGCGGTTCCGGCACCCAGATCGACATTCACGCCGCTTTCTGCCCCTTCATAGGACAGAACGTCTTCGCCTTCGCCACCGATCAGGGTGTCGTCACCGCCATTGCCATAGACGATGTCATTGCCTTCGCCGCCATCAAGAATGTTGGCATTTTCATCGCCGATCAGGATGTCATCGCCGTCACCACCGGTGACGTTTTCGATGCTTTCAAGGGTGTCATTGCCTGCTTCACCGGTCGCGGTGCCCGCACCCAGATCAACAGTCACGCCTTCGGTCGTATCGGAATAATCGGCCGTATCACTGCCATCGCCGCCGCGCAGCGTGTCATCGCCTGCGCCACCGATCAGTGTGTCATTGCCTTCATTGCCGTAAATGTCGTCATTGCCCGCCTTGCCATCGACAATGTCGTCGCTTTCAAGGGCGTGGATCTCGTCGCTGATCTGGCTGCCGGTAATGTTGTCTTCAAACTCGGTGCCGTAAATGACGTCATAGCCAAAGAAGTTCTCGGGCCCAAGATCATCAACCGACACTCCTTCAAGCGTGATGCTGTCATCGCCAACCGTGATGACGGCATTGCCGTTCTCGTCGTCAAACATCTGATCACGCAGGGTTGCGTAATCCTCGATACCATAGGCCGACAGGTCTATCATGTCTTTTTGGACGTCAAAGTCGGTTGCGGTGTCATGTCCGCCGCCCGGCTTCAGAACGATCATGTCTTCGCCAGCACCGGTGATGATCACGTCATCGCCCGCCCCGCCAAACAGGGTATCGTTGCCCGAACCACCATCAAGGGTGTTGATGCCGTCGCTACCGATCAGGGTATCGGCATAATCGGTACCGATAACACGTTCGAAGTTGCGAACAATGTCATCGCCCGCTGCACCGGTCGCATATTCCTTGACCAGGTCGACCGTGACGCCGCCATCCACATTGGAATAATCGACCGTATCGAGATCGCCATCGCCACCATCAAGGATATCGTCACCGGCATCGCCATAGACCCAGTCGTCGCCCGTGCCGCCTTCGACAATGTCATCGCCTTCGCCACTGCTAATGGTGTCGTCGCCTGCTTCACCAAGAAGGATGTCGCCACCGGCACCACCATCAATGATGTCATTGCCGTCGCCACCACTGACTTCATCGACACCGTCGCCAGCATCAATCACGTCATCGCCTGCGCCCGCGTCAATCGCGTCGCCACCTGCACCCGAGGAAATGGTGTTGCTTGCCGCGTCGCCCTTGATGACGTCGTTGTAGTCCGAGCCAACAACATTCTCGATGTCATTAAGGCTATCGGTGCCCTGACCGGTTGCGGTCCCGGCATTAAGGTCAATCTGGACGCCCTGGGTCGCGGTGCTGTAATCAACGGTGTCAGAACCTTCGCCACCGTCGATCACGTCATCGCCACTGCCACCAACAAGGGTGTCATCGCCGTCAAGGCCGGACAGGGTATTGTTCTGATCGTTGCCGATCAGCGTATCGTCATGAAGCGTGCCAATGACATTTTCAACGCCATCAAGAACGTCATTGCCGTCGCCACCGGTCACCGTCCCGTTTTCGAGGTCGGCAACAATGCCGGCACCCTCGGTCGAATAATCGACCGTATCGTTGCCATCGCCACCGACAAGGATGTCTGACCCGGCACCGCCAACCAGCGTGTCGTTTCCTGCGCCCCCATCAAGGGTGTCATTGCCGTCACCACCGATCAGGCGATCATTGCCAAGACCGCCGTCGACCGTATCGTCACCACCCTGTGCATTGATGATGTCATCGCCGTCGCCACCGATCATTTCATCGGCATCATCCGTACCAAGACGAACATCCACACCGATGAAGTTATCGGCACTCAGTTGCGATGCGCTCACGCCCTTGAGCGTGATGGTGTCGCCACTTTCAAGATTGATGGTCAGATCGCCATTGGCATCGGTGCCAAACAGTTCTTCAAGCGCGTCATAACCGGCAATGTTGAAGCTGGTCAGGTCAATGGCATCCTGACCGACATTGAAGTCGGTAATGGTGTCATTGCCATCGCCCGGATTAAAGATGACCTGATCGGAACCGCTGCCAAGGGTCAGCGTGTCATTCCCTGCACCGGCATCAAAGGTGTCATCACCCGCACCGCCGATGAAGGTGTCGCTTTGGCCGCCACCAATAAAGGTATCGTTGAACTCGGACCCACGGACAATCTCGATCCCGTCAAGGGTATCGGTTCCAGTGGAAGTTCCGCTGACGGTGTCATTGCTGGTGTCGACGGTCACACCCGATTCAGAATCGATATAGCTTGCGGTATCAAGGCCGTCGCCACCGATAATGGTGTCATCGCCCGCACCTGACAGAATGGTGTCGTTTCCGGCACCGCCATCAATGATGTCAGAACCGCTTCCGGCCGAGATGGTGTCATTCCCCGCACCACCTTCGATCAGGTCATCACCACTACCCGACGAAATGACATCATTGCCATCACCGCCCTGGATGGTGTCGGCACCTGCACCGGTGCTGATGGTGTCATTACCGGCACCACCATCGACCAGATCGGCACCATCCCCTGTGGTGATTGTATCGGCACCTGCCCCACCATCGACGGTATTGTCGCCGTCACCGGCATCAATAACATTGCCGTTATCATCGCCAAGGATCAGGTCATTGCCATCACCAGTGGTGACATTTTCAACATTGGTGAAGGTATCGGTATCGGTGCCATCGGTCGCGGTACCGGCATTGAAATCGACGGTCTGATCACCATCAAGATCAGACAGATCAAGGGTATCAACACCTTCGCCACCATCAATGGTGTCGCTGCCTGCACCGCCGCGCAGCGTATCATCACCCGCACCACCAAGCAGCACGTCATCACCGGCACGACCATCAAGAAGGTCGTTGCCGTCATCGCCCATGATCGTGTTGTTGCCTGCATCACCGCTGAGCGTGTCGTCCCCTTGAGAACCATCAATATTCTCGAAGTTCGAAATCTTGTCGGCACCATCACCGGTGACTGTTCCGGTCTGAAGATCAACACGCACACCATTGGCGTCGGTAAAGCCGATCGTGTCTTCGCCATCACCGCCATCAAGCGTGTCGTTGCCACTACCGCCAACGATGTAATCGTCGCCGTCTTCACCAGCGATCACATCATCGCCGGCACCGCCTGCAATGGTGTCATTGCCCGCACCGGCCAGAATGGTGTCAATACTACCGCTGCCGCTAATGACATCATCGTATTGGGAGGCTGTGATCTGCTCGATACCGGTAAAGGTATCGACACCTGTATCTTCGCCCGTCGCGGTTCCGGTGCTGATATTGATATCAAGACCGGATGCGGCATTGCTGTAGTCCAGCTTGTCGGAACCAACACCACCAATATAAGTGTCGTCTCCCAACTCGCCGACAAAGCTGTCATCGCCAACGCCACCGTTGAGGATATCATTACCGGATCCGCCAATCAGGGTGTCATTACCAGCACCACCATCAATCGCGTTATCAGCCTCGTCACCGATAATGGTGTCGGCATAATCAGTACCGGTTACATTTTCAAAACCCGAAATCGTATCATTGCCGTCAGCACCTGTTGCCGTTCCGGTAGCAAGGTCGATGACCTGCCCACCTGTCGCATCGGAATAATCAAGCGTATCGGTACCATCACCACCTGACAGCGTGTCATTGCCCGCACCACCGGAAATCAGGTCATCACCACTACGACCATCAATGATGTCGTCACCAGCACCACCGGTCAGGGTATTGGCGTCAGCCGAACCTGCAATACTGTCATTGGCGTCCGAACCAACAACGTTTTCAACACTTGCAAGAGTGTCACTACCGTCTGTTTTCTCTGCCGTTCCGGCACCAAGATCGACATCAACACCCGTCTGACTCTGACTGTAGTCCACGGTATCATTACCGGCACCGCCATCAATAACGTCATCACCAGCACTGACATTAAACGTATCCTGACCACCACCACCAAGCAGGGTGTTGGCGGCATCAGAACCAGTGATGATGTCGTTGAATCTGCTGCCAACCACATTCTCGACATTCAGTACCGTGTCACCGGTCGTCTCATCCGTCTCGCCTGTCGAAAGATCAATTTCGACGGCCTGCAATTCGCCTGAATAGTCGACAGTATCGATGCCGTCACCACCATCAATCAGGTCGTTGCCTGCTCCGCCGTCAAGCAGGTCATCGCCTGCACCACCAAGAAGTGTATCGTCACCACTGCCGCCCGACAGAATATCGTCGCCATCTTCGCCAGACAGAATGTTGTCGAACTGGTTACCGGTGATGCTGTCATTGAATTCCGAACCACTGAGGTTCTCGATATTTTCAAGCTTATCAGTGCCAAGACCCGTAACCGTCCCGGCATCAAGATCTGCGGTAATCCCGCTGGTTGCATTACCGTAATCAACGCTATCACTGCCTGCACCACCCCGCAGCACGTCATCACCACCGGTAGCAATAATGGTGTCATTGCCTGCACCGGCATCAATGCTGTTATCACCGCTATCACCAGCAAGGGTATCAGCATGCGCAGATCCGACCGCATTTTCGATACCCGACAGGATGTCATCGCCTGCGGCACCGGTTGCTGTCTGATTTTCAAGGTCGACCGAAACACCACCCTCGGCGTTGGCATAGCTTACAGTGTCGTTACCATCACCACCGACAAGCGTGTCATCTCCGCCCAGGCCTTCGAGAACGTCGTCACCTTCACCGCCAACAAGCAGGTTGTCACCGTTCGAACCGGTCAGGTGGTCATTGCCCGCGCCCGAAACAATATTTTCAATGTTGCGAAGGCTGTCGGTGCCGCCACTGGTCGACGCCGAACCGGCATCCAGACTTGCATTAACCTGACCGGCCTCATCGCTATAATCTGCTGTATCGACACCTTCGCCGCCATCAAGGATATCGTCACCTTCACCGCCGATCAGGGTGTCATCGCCTGCTCCGCCCTGAAGCAGATCATTATCTTCAAGGCCGTAAATCGTGTCATTGCCATCCAGTCCCGACAGGGTGTCCTGCCCGTCAGTACCATAAAGCGTGTCGTCACCCGTCGTACCGACAATGTCACGCACACCGATAAAGTTATCAGCAGAAATGTCATCCAGGCTGACGCCTTTGAGCACCATACTCGTATCATCATCGAACTCGATGACAAGGTCACCGTTTTCGTTTTCAGACATCATTTCGTATAGCTGGCCGTAACTTTCGACCGGAAGCTCAGATAGATCGATCTGGTCATTTGCGGGATCGAAATCGGTTACAGTGTCATGACCGTCTCCGGTTGCGATCTTGTAGATATCGGCTCCCGCACCGCCACTAAGCATGTCGTCACCCGCGCCACCGCGGATAATATCGTCGCCCGCACTGGCATTGATAACGTTGGCACCATCATCGCCAGTGATATCGTCCGAACCTACAGAGCCCGTGATATTTTCGATACCACTGATGGTATCACTACCGCTTTCGCTGATGGCCGTACCGTCTGCCAGATTGACGGTCACAGCTTCGCTGCCGCTGTAATCAAGGGTATCGGTTCCATCACCGCCGGTAATCGTATCGTTACCTGCACCGCCGCGGATGGTATCGTTACCGGCACCACCGTCGATCACATCATCACCGGCTCCGCCATTGATAACGTTATTGCCGTCATTACCGACGAGCGTGTCGCCGAATTCAGAGCCGGTGATATTTTCGATCCCCGACAGACTGTCATCTCCATCAGCACCAGAGGCCGTACCTGCGGCCAGATCGACAGTTACCGACCCTTCTGCATCACTGTAATTGACAACATCCGTACCATCGCCACCGATCAGGGTATCGTTGCCCGCACCGCCCGTAAGCGTATCATTACCTGCGCCGGCATCGATCACGTCATCGCCGGCCGCACCGTCAAGCGTATCATTACCCGCACCACCCCAAATGGTGTTGGCCTGATCGTCACCTGTAATGATGTCAGTTTGGGCCGAACCAATGACATTCTCGATATTTGTCAATGTATCGGTATTACCCGCAGCCACCGTGCCTGTGCCTGCAGAAAGATCAACCTTCACGCCGCTTACTTTGCTGTAATCGACGCTATCCTGCCCGGTGCCTCCATCCAGGGTGTCGTTACCCGCCCCGCCCGACAACGTATCATCACCAGCACCGCCAAAGACGGTATCGGCCCCGCCACCTGCAGAAATCGTGTCATTGCCATCCAGACCGTCGATGATTTCATCGAAGTCAGTTCCGGTGAGAACGTCATCGCCTTCGGTTGCGCCCAAGGTGTCGATATTGGTGAAGTTATCAACGGACAAATCATCGGGTGAGACACCCGAAAGGGTCAGAACCTGATCATCAATGGTGATGGTCGCATTGCCGTCATCGTCAACACCAATGAACTTCTGCAATGCTTCCCAGTTCGGAATGCCGAAGCTCGTCAGATCGATCTGGTCTTCTGAAGGATCAAAATCGGAAATGGTGTCGTTCTCAGACTGTCCATTGAAAACAAAGGTGTCCGCACCAGTGCCGCCGGTCAGAAGGTCATCACCCTCTCCACCGTCAATCGTGTCATCTCCCGCACCACCATCAATGGTATTTTGCTCGGATGAACCGGTCAGGATGTCATCAAAATCGCTACCAACAACGTCTTCGATTTCATCAAGAACATCGTTACCAGCGGCACCTTCGGCAGTGCCCGTGTCAAGATCAACCGTGACGCCACCGGTTGCCGTGCTGTAATCAACGGTATCCTGACCAGTTCCGCCAATCAGGGTATCATTGCCTTCACCGCCAATCAGGGTATCGCTGCCGACACCACCATTGAGCATATCGTCGCCAGCACGGCCATCAATGATATCGTTACCTGCACCGCCCCTGATCGTGTTGTTCAGATCATCACCGGACAGATTGTCGTTGAAACCCGAACCGTTCACATTCTCGAAATTGCGAAGACTGTCTGTATCTGTTCCGTTCGATGCGGTACCTGCCTCAAGGTCAACAGTAACACTTTGACTGTCGCCCGCGTAGGAGACGGTGTCGTTACCCTCACCACCATCCAGACTGTCGGAGCCGGCTCCACCGTCAATCAGGTCGTCTCCGGTTCCGCCATCAACAACGTCATTCCCGGTGCCGGCATTGATTGTATCCTTGCCCGATCCGCCAGAAATCGTGTCATTTCCAGCCCCACCCAGAACAATGTCATCGCCACCCTTCGCATCAATCACGTCGCTACGCGATGTGCCTGCAAGATTGTCACGGTTCTCGGTTCCTTCGAGAGAACGGATACCGACAAAGTTTTTGAAGGTCAGGCTGTCGGGATCAACACCTTCAAGCGTAACAACCGAATCACCAATCGTGATGGTCGCGTTACCAGCAGCGTCCTCACCGATAAAGTCGGCAATGTCGCTGAACAGTTCCAGACCATCGATACCCTGGATATCGATGGTGTCATTTGCCGGATCAAAGTCTGTGATCAGGTCATTCCCGCTATCACCGCTGAGAATGAATGTATCGCTTCCGTCACCACCGGTAAGGGTGTCGTCACCACCGCGACCGTCAAGCGTATCATTGCCATCACCGGCAATCAGGATATCGTCACCTGAACTGCCAAGCATGGTATCGTCGCCAGCAGAACCTTCAACCTGCTCAAAGCCCGAAATCTGGTCAACGAAATTACTGCCGGTAACCGTTCCGGCATTCAGATCAACTGTGACGCCGGAAGTCTCGTTTCCAGCACCGTAGCTTAGGGTGTCATAGCCTTCACCACCCTCAAGGACGTCGTCCCCGCTACTTCCGTAAATGGTATCGTCGCCCGCGCCACTGTCGATCGTATTGTCTTGTGCATCACCGCGCAGGACATCGTTGCCTGCGCCGGTTGTCACATTTTCAATGCCCGAAAGTGTATCCGTACCGTCACCCGATGCGACACCAGTTGACAGGTCGACATTCATGTCCCCGTCAACGGCACTGTAGTCAGCGGTGTCGTTACCATCACCGCCAATCAGGGTATCGTCGCCAGCACCACCTGCAAGTGTGTCATCACCCGCCAAACCAGTCAGAATGTTGTTGCCGTCGTCACCGGTTATGACGTCAGAGTTGCCCGTACCACGGACATTCTCAAAGCTGGAGATCGAAGAAGTACCTGAGTCGCTGCTTGCAGTACCTTCGGCAAGATTGACATTGAGGCCCGTCTCACTGCCAAAGGCGACGGTATCGGTGCCTTCGCCGCCATCAAGCGTATCGTTACCACCACCGCCAAAGACAAAGTCATCGCCCGCGCCAGCATCAAAGATATTGTCGGCTGACGTTCCGACCAGCGCATCATTGCCTGCGCCTGTAATAATGTTCTCGATACTGTTGACGCTGTCATTCTCGCCGGTAACGGTATCGTTCACCACACCGGATGCAAGATTTACACTTTGCGCAGTATCGCGCGCACTGAGATCAAGCGTATCCGATCCCGCGCCACCAATGTAGGTGTCAGTCCCGTCCTCACCGACAAACAGGTCATCGCCTGCGCCACCATCGAGGGTGTCGTTGCCGCCGCGTCCGACAAGCGTGTCATTACCGTCACCGCCGCTCAGGACGTTTACGCCGCTATCGCCATAAATTTCGTCGTCATAGCCCGACCCGATGGCATTTTCGATACGATCAAGAACGTCATTGCCATCAGCACCGGTTGCGGTCCCGGCTTCAAGATCGACCTGAACACCGCCCGTCGCACCGGAATAGTCGACGGTATCGATACCTTCCTGGCCACGCAGGGTATCGTTCCCCGCACCACCCGATACCGTATCATCGCCATAGCCGCCCGAAACAACGTCGTCGCCGTCGCCACCGCCAAGGGTGTCGTTACCGCCATACCCGTAAATGGCATCGCTGCCATCGGTACCGCCTTCGACATCATCATTTTCGGATTCAAAGATGCGACCGAAACCGCGGAAATCATCTGCGACAAGGCTGTCACTGCTGACACCTTCAAGGGTCAGCACACCCTGATCACCGAAATCGATAACCGTATTACCGTTACCATCATCGGACATCATGGTTTGCAGGGTCGCGAAATCCTGAATGCCGAGCCGCGACAAATCGATAATGTCTTCAGAACCTGAGAAATCGGTAATGGTGTCATTGCCGAAATTCTCGGTCAGTTCAAAGTCATCGTTGCCAGAACCACCGGTCAGGGTGTCATCCCCGACCCCGCCCGTCAGCGTATCGATGCCCGCACCACCTTCAAGAACGTTATTGGCATCATCACCGGTAAGATGATCGTCGTAATCGGAACCAACAACATTCTCGACCATCTGGACGACGTCATTGCCCGCGCCACCAGTCGCGGTTTCACTGGACAGATCGACCGTGACCCCACTTGTGGCATCGCTATAGCTGACCGTGTCGGTTCCGCTACCACCCTGAATGTGGTCATCACCGGCACCACCGCGCAGGAAATCATTTCCCGACCCGCCAGCCATGACATCATTGCCGTCACCACCGATCAGAAGATCGTTGCCAGAGCCCCCTTGAAGCACATCATTGCCGTCACCGCCATCAAGGCTGTCATCCCCGTCACCGCCCTGAAGCACGTCATTCCCGGCTTCGCCGCGCAGAACGTCATTGCCCTCTGCCCCCTGCAGAAGGTCGTCGCCGACATTGCCTTCAAGCGTATCATCGCCGCCATTGCCCTGAAGAGTGTCGTTTCCGGCACCACCCCCGAAGACATCGGCCTCATCGCCGCCCTGAACCAGGTCATCGCCCGCAGTCGGTGTATTATCAAAGGCCGTCGCACCGGTATCTTCGCCACCATCGGTTGCTGAAGAACCATCATTGCTTTCGGAAGCCGTCTCGCCGCCTTCCGATGTGGCACCGGTATCCGTACCGGCACCAGCACCGTCGGTGGTTTCACTTTGTGCTGTTGTGTCTGTTCCGCCGGTCTGATCCGTGCCGCTTTCGGCGTCTGCGCCACCGGATGCAGAACCATCAGACGCACCCGTTTCATCAATTCCGCCAGGCGACGTATCACCGGATCCGGAATCGGCATTGCTTTCCGAACTGCTGCCATCGGTGGCACCTGTGCCGGTGGTATCTGCACCAGCCTGCGCACCAGACGTGCTGTTGTCTTCTTGCGCGGTCGCGCCATCACCACCGGAACTTTCCGTCCCGGAAGATGTGGTATCCGACCCATCGCTGCCAGCCGTCGTATCCGATCCGGACGCACCATCCGTACCGGTATCACTGCCGCCAGTTGTGCCTTCGCCCGCGCCCAATGTATCTGAACCATCAGAGCCGGATGTCGTATCTGATCCGCTTGCGCTATCCGTTTCGGTTTCGGAAGTGCCGGTTTCGGAAGCGCCAGTATCAGAAGTCTCTGTGCCGGGACTGTCGGTGCCAGACGTGTCTGTCCCCGAAGTGTCCACACCGCTGCTGCCACCCGTGGTATCGGTCCGGGTGTCGGAACTGTTATCCGACCCATCCGAACCGGTCCCGGTTTCTGCCGCGGCACCACCATTCGTGCTGTCTGTGCCGGTATCACCTGCATCGGTATCACCGGATGTGGTATCGCCAGAACCCGTCTCGCCGGCAGATGAACCGGAATCACCTGTCGATGAACCATCGGTCGCCGTGGAACCATCCGAACCCGCGCCACCGGTCGTATCGGTGCCGTCCGATCCGGTCACACTGTCCGAACCACTTCCACCTGCTGTCGTATCGCTACCAGACGAACCTGACGCCGAATCACCGGCGCTCCCATCCGTCGCACCCGCGTCAGAGGAACTGCTGCCCCCGGTCGTATCGCCAGAAGACGTATCGCCAGAAGACGTATCGGTTCCCGACGTTGCGCCCGAATCCGTGCTGCTGTCACCAGTGGTGCTATCTGTTCCGCCGGACGCCTCACCACCCGTGTTGCTGTCACCTGATGTCGTATCGCCCGTGCTGCTCGAACCATCAGATCCGCTGCCATCCGCGCCAGTTCCGGAACCTGTATCCGATCCGCTATTGCTTTCGCCCGTGCTGCCAGAATTCGTCGTGTCGGTCTGATCCGACGCCCCGCCATCGGTTGCGCCTGTGTCCGAACCACCAGCATCTGAATCACTAGTGTCAGAGCCATCGGTTTCAGAACCGGTTGTTCCGGTATCGGTGGTGTCCGTGCCCGTCGATCCGCTGGTCGTATCTGTTGAGCCTGCACCTGTATCGGTGTTGCTGGTATCCGTTCCGCTATCCGTTGCACCACTATCTGTGCTGCCCGTATCGGATGCACCGGCGCTGGCACCACCATTCTCAGCGTCATTGGCGCTCGGCGTTGTGCTGTCTGACGTATTTGCCTGAGCGGCACCGGAATCGAGATCAACCCTGACACCCTGTTCGGAACCGCTGTAATCAATGGTGTTTTCGCCAGTTCCACCATCAATGACGTCATTCCCGTCACTGGCTTTGAATGTGTCGTCGCCAGCACCGCCACCTAGCGTGTTATTGCCCGCATCCCCGACCAGAACATCATTGCCCGATGTTCCCTGAACATTTTCGATAGCGTCAAAGGAAACGCGGTTTGCTCCGAAATCATCGGTCGCAAGGCCCTGACCAAGATCGACACGCATGCCATCCGTGGCACCATCAAGCGACAGGGTGTCTTCACCTGCACCACCGTCAATGCTGTCGACACCACCGCCAGACGAAATCACATCGTCGCCATCCGATCCGACAATCGTGTCGTCACCAGACGTTCCGTCAATGACATTACTGGTGTCTTCTGCGGCTGCGGCACTACCGGCATCAGCAGTGGCACTGTCATCGGAAACGACAGTTACCGGAGAAATCTGCGGTGCTTCGACAATGGTTGCGCCTGCAAGCTGCGCCTTGCTGACACCCTGCAAGATCAGGACATCACCGCTCGCAAAGGTCACGACCACATTGCCAGCACCATCATCAGCGGCCAGCACCATCAGGTCATTGATGCTGTTCACGCCAAGGTCGGCAAAGGCCAGTTCGTCTTCTTCAACATTGAAATCGGTGATGGTGGTTTTTTCAAACCCGCTTTCAAGCACAAAAGTGTCGCGTCCTGCGCCACCTGTAACAACATCCTCGCCTTCGCCCGACTCAAGGATATCGTCGCCTTCGCCACCGATCAGGGTGTTGTTCGAACCATCGCCAACCAGAACATCGTCATAGGCACTGCCGATGACGTTCTGCACATTGGTAAAAATCTGATTGGCAGAGGAAGGGGAATTGCCATCGCCCTGTGAACCGGACCCGGAATCAGAATTAGCCGTCGCAGATTCATCCTCTGCGCGGCTATCAAGGACCTGTTCAATATCCGTACCGGTGATACCGGTACCATCATCTTGATTGGCGGGCGAAGCCAAGACACGTACTCCCTACTTGGGAATTTTGATTTACCTGATCCCGAACAGCGTATAGGGCCACGGAATCGATTTATACAGTAGTATAAATAACTCCTCACAGGCCATCAACTGCTGATAGCTTGAAAATCAAACTATTTTAGTTTTTTTTCATGTTTTCTCGGGATTTGGAAGCCCAAAATACAACCTGTCAGATTCTGTCAGGTTGTATAGGTCACCCGACACACCTGTCCGGCGTACCGAAAAACTCATTGCTCGCGGAAAGCGCGCTCGAAACTGGTCGTAATCGGGGAAAACAGATAGGCAAGGATCGTTCGCGAGCCTGTTACGATCTCAAGCTGGGCGGGCATGCCAGGAGACAGGATCATGCCTTCATGCTCGGCAAGACTGTCTGCATCGATCTCGACCATGGCCTGAAAATACGATCTTCCTTCCGAATCGGTCAGCCGGTCCGGGGACACATCGGTCACCACACCCTTGACCGGTGCGAACCAGCGCTGGCTGAATGCGGTCACACGGATATTCACCGAAAGCCCCGTAGAAACCACATCAATATCATTGGGCGAAACGCGGGCCTCAATGACCAGCCGGTCATCAAGCGGCACAATTTCAAGAACCTGTGCTCCGGGCGGGATGACCCCGCCAACCGTGGTGAATTGCATATTGGTCACGGTCCCGTTGCGCGGGGCCTTGATATCGGACCGCACCAGAACGTCCTCGGCCGAACGCAGACGTTCATTCAGATCGGAAATCTCGCTTTGCACATCGCGCAGTTCGGTATTGATCGACTGCAAATGATCACGCATCAACTGCGACTGACTGGCTTTAACCTGCTGGATTTGCTGCTCGATCCTTGCGATATCAGCCGAAAACCGTCCGATATTGCCAAGCGTTTCAACCAGCCGGCTTTCGAGCTGAAGCAAGCGTGTCCGCCGGGCATAGCCAAGATCGACCATCGGCTTGACCATGGCGAGCTCTTCCTTGACGATCCCGACCTGCTGCTCGGACGCGGTTTTTTGCTCACGCGTGCCGACGATCTCGCGACGCAATTCCTTGATCCGCTCGTCATAAAGTTCGAGCTCGCCCTTGAAGGCACTGCGACGACTTTCAAACAGGGTACGTTGCGAGTCGGTAATCGAGAAATAGCGCGGATCTTCGAGCGCAGGCGGGAACACCAGATGGTCTTTCTGTTCGCGCTCTGCGATCAGTCTGGTTTGCGTCGCCAGGGAATTGAGATACCGGTTATTGAGCAGATCAAAGCTTGCCCGTGACCGGGTATCATCAAGGCGAATCAGAACATCACCGGCCTTTACCCGCGCACCGTTGCGCACCAGAATTTCGCTGATGATGCCGCCTTCAAGATGCTGCACGCTCTGGCGTCCGGAAAATGGCGCGACCACGCCACTTGCGGTCGCGGCAGAATTGACCTCGGCGGTTGCCGCCCAAAACATCACCGATCCCATACCCAGAAACAGAATCAGGAAACCAAGCCGGACAAGCGGTTTGACATCGGTATCAAGTTCACGTGCGGTTGGTAGCTGAACCCCGGACATCAGGCACCACCCTGTCGACGTTTGGCCGATCCTTCAACCACGCGCAATTGCGGACGTCCCCGACGCGGTGCATCAGGTGTATCGCCAGCGGGATTTTCCGTCACTCTGGCCCGGCGTGCTGCTGCCCGCTCGGCTGCTGCGCGTTCGGCATCTTCGCGCACCTTGCGCATGCGCATCGCGGCCTCTTCACGGGCACGCGCGATGGCTTCGGCCTCGGTCATTTTGCGTTTGGGGGCTGCTGCCTTGCGATTTGCTGTATCGGGGCGTGCGACCTTTGGTTTCGCGGTCTCCTGACGGCGCGGACGTCCCCTGGCTTCAGGGGCCTTGGCTTCAGGGGGCCTGATGGTTTTGGGGACTTCGGCGGCTTCAGGCTTCGCCTCATCCGTCCAGCTCACCGACTTTTTCTCAAGCCCGGCTTTGGCCGGTTTATCTGCCTTGGGCATGACCGGTCGCATGGTCATCATCGTGCCGCCCGGAGTTGGTTGCGGTTTCATTTCGGGCTTGATCCCGGCGGCCTGTTTGGCTTCCTGGGCACGCCCCGATCCGACTTCATTGCGCCCGCCGAAATCTTCGATTTCGGGCATTTCCGGTTCTTCAAGATCAAGCTCGTCCATCGCACTTGCCGGATGCTGACCGGCGGCCGAATTCTTTTCGACAATCGGTCGCGGTGCATCAGGATTGGGAACTTCGATCTGTTTGGGCGTGATACGCATCTGACCGCCTTGCAAGGCTGCGGCCTGAACCGGTGCGGCATCCGCCAATGGATCCGGCAGATCGGAACTACGCCGCATCGGTGGCAAGCCACGGGCAATATCCTCGGTCTGGACCGCCGGTTTGCCCGGTTGCGCCTGAGCCTTTACCGGGACAACCTGGATTTGCCCGTCGGCAAGCGCAAGGATCGCATCCGCGCGCGCCAGAATCGCGCGTTCATGACTGACGATAAAGGTCGTAATGCCGTTGCGACGCAGAACATCAATCAGATTGCTGATATGCTGAACCCCGATGTCATCAAGGGCCGTTGTCGGTTCATCAAGCAACAACATCCGGGGCCGTGAGAAAAGAGCCGCTGCCAGAGCAATCAGTTGCCGTTGCCCGCCTGAAAGGTTACGCCCGCCACGATCAACGCGCGTGTCATAACCTTCGGGCAGATCAAGGATAAACTGATGCGCCCCGGCCAGTTCGGCGGCCTGAATGATGTCCCGCATCTCTGCATTGCCAAGCCGGGCAATATTTTCGGCAATCGTCCCGGGGAACAGGAACGGGTTTTGCGCCAGATAACCGATCTGGGCACCGATTTCCGAACGATCCGCGCGCGATGCCTCGACATCGTCCAGCTTGACCGATCCCGATCCGGGCAACCAGATGCCCATGATCAGCTTCAAAAGAGCTGTCTTTCCGACGCCATTAAACCCGGCAATCGAGATGATTTGTCCGGGCCCGGCCTTGAACGAGAATCCCTTGAACAGGACGTTGCGGCTATTGGGTGGTGCGAAAACAAGACGATCCACACTGACCGCCATCCCCCGTCCACGCGGCATTGGTGCCGGGACGGTCGGGCGTTTTTCAAGCAGGATTTTGTTTAACCGTTCAAACGAATTGCGCGCAGCATTCCAGCTGCGCCAGGCATTCACAGCCCCGTCAAAGGGCGCAAGCCCGCGCATGCCAAGGATCATGGATGCAACCATGATCCCGATCGTGATGCTTTCGGACAGAACCAGATAGGCCCCGACCCCGATAAAGCACACCTGCATGGCAAGCCGGATGAAATGCGAAAGCGTGGTCGATGTCCCGACCCGACGGCTGGCCTGCCCTTCCCAGTATAAAGAATCAGACTGATCGGCCTGCCAGCGCTGGCGGGCCGACTGGGTCATGCCCATGGCTTCCATCGCCTCGGCATTGCGGACATAGGTTTCTTCCTGCGCAATACCGCGGTTCTGGCTTTCTTCGGACCGGTCGACGGAAATCTTTGCTGCAGCTTCGTTGGCAATCGCAATCGCGATCAAAAGCACCGCCCCGCCACAGGCCACCAGACCAAGACGGGTATCAAAAATAAAGACCACCCCGATATAGACCGGTGCCCACATGAAATCGATCAGTGCAAAGGGCCCGCTTCCCGTCAGGAAGCCCCGCAATCCATAAAGATCACGCAGCGGACGCTGGCGCATCGGGGCACCGCGTGCGGATTGCTGGACCACATGGGCAAACAGGTCCCCGCCCAGACGCAAATCCAGTGCCGTACCAACCCGGATCAGTACCCGCGACCTGAGCTGTTCCATCGAGGCAATGAACAAAAGAACAAGCCCGATACCCACCGTCAAAAGGGCCAGCGTATCAACACTTCGGCTTGAAAGGACGCGGTCGAATACCTGCATGGAATAGATCGGGATCACCATGTTGAGCATGTTGATCACCATCGAGAATCCGCCCACGAGCGCGATCGACCGCCAGAACAACCGTTCAAGCGGGGTGCGATCCCCCTCACGCCCCGCATCCGCTTTGCGGGTTGGCCGGATTTTATCGAACAGGCCCATTCAATCCTTCCGTTTTGCCATCCTTGGCACTGACTTTATCATAGCATGACACCGGTTTCCGGCATCTGGCTATCACGCATGGCAAACGCCCCGCGCAACAAAGATACGACGGGCAACCTAGCCAATGGCATACTGCCACTATTCTAGTGGAATATATAAGGATGTGTTAAAATTTCGCCGCAAATCCCTTTATTTCATTGCTTTATCGTCAATCAGTAACAGTTTGCAATCGTGTTTTCGGCATGGCGAAATGACCCTTCGGGATTCCGCAGTATTGCCTGTCATAGATCAATACTCTCAACGCTTTATCTGCAATAATCGACGAACGGATCAACACGGCCCGATTTGCGCAAGGACCGGTAACATCCCTATCTATAGATCAGAACGCTATTCCCGCGTTGAACGCAGACGGTAACCGGATCAGTCCGATACCCGCCACAGATATCCAAGACTCGCAACATGCGGAGAAACCATGTCAGATGATACCCCGCAGCTTCCTGATTTCATTCAGCGATTTCTCGCCATTCAACCGGGCGGGATGTCCCATGCCGGGACATTGATGGCCTGCATGATCGGCGTTCTTGCCGCCTGTGCCTGGATGCTTGGCGGGTTATCAATGATGATATCGGCCGGAATTGCGGTTGCGATGATGCTCGCCCTGACCCCGATGATCTCGCCCGACATCCTGATGAAAATCCTGCGCGCCAGTCCCCTTCCGGCAAAGGATTATCTGGCCATTCACGAAATGAACCATCTGCTTTCGGATCGTGCGGGACTGGATCACAGACCGAACCTGTTCATCCTGCCCGGCAAGGGGGTCAATGCGATCACGACCGGCACGGATGATCACACCACAATTGCCATTTCAAGTGACGCCTTGCACAACCTGTCCCCGCGCCAAATGCGTGCCATTCTGGCCCATGAAGTCGCACATGCATGGCATGGCGATACCCGCATCCTTCTGATCACCGACGTCCTGTATCGCGCGACATGGACCATTGCACTGTTTGGTCTGGCGATTTTCATCTTTGGTGATTTCAATCCGCCGGCATGGATGATTGTCGTGTTTGGTGCCGTTCCGACCATCAGCTTTCTTCTGCAACGTGCGGTCATTCGGGATCGCGAATTTGCCGCCGACCATGGGGCAAGCGATCTTCTGAATGGTCCCGAAGACATGATTGATGCGCTGTTGCACATTGATCAGATCAATCGCAAACGTCTGGGTCTTGTGCCCTATCGCAGCACCCAGCCGCCAAGCCTGCTTGATACTCATCCATCGGTTGGGGCGCGGATCAAGGCACTCCGCGCCCTCAAACCCGGCACGTGGCAAAAATTCTTTGAAAACCGGCGGATGCCGTGACGTTATCGAGTAGATGGATCTTACCCAGCACATTATCCAAAATGTGGCGTCTTTTTATGCTCTTTTAAAACTACCCAACAAATAGCTTATCAATCAGCAGCTCCAGCTTGGCACCTAGAATTGTTGGCTGGTATTCTTTATCGAACCCATCCACATCCAATCTTTCGATGCAGCCCTCCCTCAAGCTATCAGCATCTTTCTGACTTAGCTCCTGCCCCTGAGCAGCCAACTTCAGAACGTTTTTCAAGTGCTCGTTGATTTGCAGCTCAGACTCAAGAAATAGAACTTCCTCTCGGTTCAACTTGACCAACGTCTTACCCTTCCTCCAAACGCGATGACGCTGCCCACGAACTTTATTTTTTTTGCCCAAACCAACCTTTTGATGCCGACATATCCCAACCATAGACACCAACATCTGTTCTTAATCTTCTGTAGCAATCACCTTAGCCAAGCTTTGAAAGTGTTCAAAAATATACGTTACCAAGACTAAACTAAGGATATGCCAAACAGCAACAAGACAGATACGTCATATCTCGGCACCTGTGCGATTTGTGGTCGGGTGATGATCGCAGGTCCCAGTGTTGACCGCCATCACTGGTACCCGAAATCACAGGGCGGCACTGAAACCGAATGGCTCCATCGCGTTTGCCATCGCATGATCCACCGCCTGTTTGATGAAGCCACCCTTGCACGCGACTATAACAGCCCCGACAAGCTGCTTGCCCATCCCGATATCATCAAGTTCGTTAAATGGGTGCGCAAGAAACCGGTTGATTATGTCGACTGGCCGGAAAATGCCGGTCGTTACGGGCGCAATCGCAGCAGGCGTCGATAAGAGCAGCCTTGCCCAAAACGGCAAAAGAACTGCCCATTTAGCCATTTACCTGCCAAGATAGACGCAATATACGCATCCATCGCGCACGCGCGGAAAGCAGGAAGAACCGATGCCAAGCCTTGATATGTTGAACGAACTGATCCCGGTCTTTGTCACGCTGTTCGTGATCATTGACCCATTGGGCCTTGTTCCGGTTTTCATTGTCCTGACACAGGGCACAAGTGCCGCCCATCGTCGCCGCATGGCAATCCGCGCCTGTCTGACCAGCTTCTTTATCCTC
This sequence comes from Thalassospira sp. SM2505, assembly GCF_054901115.1. Lineage (NCBI taxonomy): Bacteria > Pseudomonadati > Pseudomonadota > Alphaproteobacteria > Rhodospirillales > Thalassospiraceae > Thalassospira > Thalassospira sp. SM2505. Next base: position 860,678 of record NZ_CM142731.1, on the reverse strand, counting down.
GCGGCCTTTGCCCTGATTGGCGAAGGATTGCTGGGTATTTTCGGCATTCACATGCCAGCCTTCCGGATTGCCGGGGGTACGCTTCTGTTTTTGATCGCGCTTGAAATGCTGTTTGAAAAGCGCAGCCAGAAACGCAACCAGCGCGCCGAACAGGTTCAACAGGAACTTGAAGAAGATCACGACGCGGAAAAAACCGAAAAGACCAAATCAAAGGCCAGCGCCAACGCGTCAACATCCGGCCACACGATACCGGATGACGAAGCGGACGATATCTCGATTTTCCCGATGTCGATCCCGTTCCTGTCGGGGCCCGGTGCGATTGCATCGGTCATGCTTTTGATGGGCAAATTCGAAGACAATATCGCCATGCAGGCAAGTGTCATTGGCGTGGTTGCCGTGGTGATGGCAATTGCCTTTGTCTTCTTCCTGGCTTCAAACGTCGTTGCCAAACGCCTTAGCCCGACGGTCGCGACCGTGGTTTCACGCCTGCTTGGCATGATCCTTGCCGCCCTTGCCGTGCAGTTCATCATTGATGGTGTGAAGCAGGCATTTTTCTGATTTCAGATACCTGCTGCACACCGGATTCAGGCTGCGGCCAGTCCTGCATGGGCCAATGCGGCAATCAGGTCGGTTCGCGTTACGATGCCGATGATCTTGCCATATTCAACAACCGGCACGGCATCACATGCCCCATCGGCCATCAATGGCAACAGAGCCGCAATCGGTGTGCTGGCCGTGGCGCGGGGTTCGGTCACCGACATTATTTCGATGGCCGTTACCGGCGCACCGCGTTTCCGGTCAATCAGGCGTGCCATTGCCGACATAAGGCCACGATCAAGACGCAGCGCGTCTTCGCGGGCACGGCGGATCAGGTGTATCTGAAAGATAACCCCCAAATATCGCCCGTCTTTTTCGACCACCGGCAAGGAGGTAAAGCTGTGACGCCGGAAAAGATCGGCAACATCGCCAAGGGACGTATCGGACTTAACCGTTACCAGATCGCGCGACATGATATCGCCAGCAGTCAATGGCCCGGTCCGATGCGACGCAACCTGTAGCTCTGCTGCCCCGATCAGGCGCGCCAGATCTTCAACACCAAGGTTCAGGCTTTGGCGATATTGCTGCAAAATGGCATTCAGCTCCCCCTCATTGAGCCCAAGCCGTTCAATCGGCGGGCGGTCGGATGTTTGGTGAATGCTTTTGTCATCGAAATGACGCAGCGGATATGACCGCCCCGTTGCGCGCGCATAGATCATCGCAATCACGACCAGTGCTGTCGTAATCGCCGCGACCGGCGTCAGGGCAAACCGGAAACCCAATTCGCTTGCGATATCAGGGCCAAGGGCTGCGACCATTGCAACGGCCCCGCCGGGCGGATGGACTGCACGTACCAAAATCATCGCCGAAATGGCAAGTGCAACAGCCAGCGCCACACACAGGACCGCATCATCAACGACCATACAAACGGCAATTCCGGCCAGTGCCGACACACTATTGCCGACAATGGCCGACCATGGCTGGGCCAGCGGACTGTTGGGCACTGCAAACAGCAGCACCGATGTCGCCCCGAATGGGGCAATCAGGTACAACCCGGCATCGTGCAGATCGAAGAATGACAGCAGAAATCCTGCCACCCCCAAACCGATCAGGGCGCCAATTCCGGCACGGACGACCTCGAAAGGTGTGCTAAAAGGCATCGCGGGCATAAAACCGCGAAGGTAATTGTGTTTCATCGGAACGTTTCACAACCCGGCCAAAAATTGAACAGGCCTGTAGTGTTTAATTATTATAAATAGCGTTCTGTCCTCGTACTTTGAAACACCCTGCCCGTCAATCGCTACACCACGTCACAAACCACTCCCGAAAAAAAAGGAGGGTACATAACCCTCCTCCGTTGTCGACCTGAGTGTCTTTAATGTTGATCAGTCCCAGCGTTTTGCAGCACGCAGGATGGCATCGGTTCCGATCTGGTAATGGTCATAAAGCGCGATACTGTCGCCGCACTGGCCAAAGCCGTTCACGCCCAGCGGTGCAACCGCATGCCCACGGACCGAACCCAGCCATGCAAGGGCAGCCGGATGGCCATCAATCACTGTGACAAGACGGGCATCAGATGCCAGCGGCTTGAGAAGGTTTTCCACATGGGACATTTCGCCCTTTGACTTGCCTTCAAGCCGCGCACGTTCCAGGTCCTGCCATTCATTGTAAAGCCGGTCGGTAGACGTCACCGCCAACAAGCCCAAGCCCGGATGATCTTCCGAAAGCTTTTCCCACGCCGCCATGGCTTCGGGTGCCATCGCCCCGCAATAGGCGATTGCCATCTTGCAATCCTTGCCCGGCGCGCGGAGCCAGTAACCGCCTGAAACGATTTCCGATTTGGTGGCATCGGAAAGTTCGCGTTCGGGCTGTGCCAGCGGCTTGGTCGACAGGCGCAGATACACCGATCCGCCCTTCGGGGCCTGCATATGATCAAAGGACCAGCCCATGATGGTTGCAAGCTCGTCGCCAAAGCTTGGCTCAAAGCTGGTCAGGCCCGGCTGCCCCATCCCGATCATCGGGGTTGAAATCGACTGATGCGCGCCGCCTTCGGGGGCCAGCGTGATACCACTTGGTGTTGCCACGACCATGAACCGCGCATCCTGATAGCAGGCATAGTTGAGCGCATCCAGACCACGCGCAATGAACGGATCATAAAGGGTGCCAATCGGGAACAGGCGCTGTCCGAACAGACTATGCGACAGACCAAGGGCCGCCAGATTCAAGAACAGGTTGTTTTCGGCAATGCCAAGTTCAACATGCTGACCTTCGGGCGATCTGATCCATTTCTGGGCCGAGGGTACCTTGCGTTCCCGGAACTCATCGGCCAGTTCTTCCCGCCCAAACAGGCCACGCTGGTTCACAAAACCGCCAAGATTGGTCGAAACCGTCACGTCGGGTGATGTGGTGACAATGCGATCAGCAAGGGCAGAGTTTTTCATCTTGGCAAGTTCATTAAGGATTTTGCCAAATACTTCCTGGGTGCTCGATGTTTCCACCCGCGCATAGGGCATTTCCGGAATGGTGATGACTTCGGCCATCTTGTGGCGCGGGGCGCGGTCATTGAACGGCGCGTTCTTGATATAATCACGCACACGATCAGCACTGACATCAAGGCCCGCCGCCATATCCCATTCCTGTCCGTCGGCGATCTTGTTCTGAAGCTTGAAGGCATCCATCTGCGCGACATTCATAAGCCCGGCATGGTTGTCCTTGTGGCCCTGAAGCGGGGTGGCATAGCCCTTGACGGTATAGGCGATAAACACGGTCGGTTTGTCATTGGGAACGGCATCAAAGGCATTAAGAACCGCCTCCATGCAATGGCCGCCCAGATTGGTCATCAGATCATGCAGGGCATCATCATCATAATCCCCAAGCAGGCTTGCCAGTGCATTGTCGCCGGGCATATCCGACAATATCTGTTTGCGCCATGCCGCCCCACCCTGGAAGGTCAGGGCCGAATAGATGTCGTTTGGCGCATCATTAAGCCATTTCTTCAATGACTTGCCGCCCGGTTTGGCAAAGGCATCGTGAAGCTTGCGACCATATTTGATGGTGATCACGTTCCAGCCAACGGCCCGGAAGAACCGGCCGATCACGCGGAACAGATGGGCATCAATCATGCCATCAAGGCTTTGACGGTTATAGTCAATCACCCACCAGACATTGCGAATGTCATGCTTCCAGGTATCAAGAAGCGCCTCATAGATATTGCCTTCATCAAGTTCGGCATCGCCGACAAGGGCAACCATGCGGCCGGGCACTTCGCCCTTGGGCAGCATGTTTTTGTAACGCAGGTAATCCTGCGTCAGTGCTGCGAAGTTGGTGACCGCCGCGCCAAGACCAACCGAGCCGGTGGAAAAATCGACCTGATCGCCATCCTTGGTCCGCGAAGGATAGGACTGCGCGCCGCCGAATGACCGGAAATTCTCAAGCTTCTCCCTGGTCTGGCGGCCAAACAGATAATTGATCGCATGGAAAACCGGACTTGCATGCGGCTTGACCGCAACCCGGTCCTGCGGACGCAGAACATTGAAATAAAGGGCCGTCATAAGGGTTGTCATGGATGCACAACTGGCCTGATGACCACCAACCTTGATGCCGTCACGTTTCGGACGCAGATGGTTGGCATTATGGATCGTCCAGCTTGATAGCCAGCGCACCTTTTTCTCGATCTGACCGAGCATCTCCAGATCTTCGGCCTTCACGTTGCCGGTGCTGGTTGCTTCGATAATTTCACCGATTTCCGGGGCGGCATCCTGTGCTGACATTTTCCTGATCCCTTTTTCACGCCTGATGTTCCGGGTCTCTTTCGGGCTCGTCTCTGAACCCGCAATATTCCGGTATTGAATTACCGATTTTTAAGTCACCACTGCGGAAATCAAGGGATACCAACATCATTTCACACAAGATTCGTCACTTTTGGTTCAAATGTGGAATCGGCTGCGACATTCCCGGTCAAACATTCGAATTTCCCGTCTGAAACAATATTTCGTGGTCGCGAATCGCCGATGTCAACAGTGCGATTCGTCTCTCCGCAGCCTGCGCGTAACGGGCTCTGGAACACAGGGCATCGGGGGCACGCCACCCCCGGCAAGCTTGACCTGACCGGTATGGTGCCCATGCCTGAGGACTGCCTGCGGTCATCTCGCCTGCCGTCGGGATATTGCGGAGATACCATCCCGCTCGCAAGAAATGGCTAGGGCTGAACATCCCCCGATTGTGTAGTGATCGAACCATCCGTATAGTCCTGTCCTCAATTCACTCCATACCACTCTATTGTCCCGGATTTCTCTTGGCTCTTTCCACTTTCATTACTGCATTACCCGACGCGTTCAGACACGGTGTGCTCACAGCACTGCTTGCCGCTTTGCTGAATGCGTTATCCGGCTTTGGTCCGGCACGGGCTGATGAAAGGGCCCCGCAACAAGCGCGCCCGGTTCTTGAGATCAGACTTCCCATAGATCAGCGGTCAGACTATTGCAAAGGGGTCACACCATGGGACAGACATTCGGAATATCATGTTGAATTGTTGCGCCTTGCAATACGACTAAGCGGCAGGGACATCACAATCACACCGGTTTGCATGGATTATCCGACCGAGGAACGCCGGGTATCAATGCTGCTTGCCAACGATCCGATCAATACTGTCCATTTTGGCACCTCTCAGGATCGCGAAGACAAGTTACTGCCAGCCTATGTCCCGATTTATCTGGGGACGACGGGGCTGCGACTTTTCATGGTGCTCGATGAAAATCTGCCTGCCCTTGAATCCGTCAGATCAATGGATGACCTTCGGAAATTTTCGATGGGTCAGGGACTTGGCTGGCCGGACACGAAAATCCTGATCGAAAACGGCTTTTCGGTCTCGGACGGACGCTATAACACCTTGCACAAGATGCTTGATGCCAAGCGGTTTGATCTTTACCCCCGCGCCTTCTGGCAAATTCTCGGGGAATGGCGCTGGATGAAGGAACAGGCATCAAACATCAAAGTCTCACCGGAAATCGGGCTTTATTATTCCCAGCCGATCTATTTCTTTTTCGCCCCGGGGGAACCGGAACTGCGCGATGCCATTCAAACCGGACTTGAACGCGTTTATTCGAACGGCTTGATGTTTGAACTTTTGAAGAACCATCCCGAAACCGCCCCGTCCTTTCATCTGATCGACCTGAGAAAACTCCGCGTCATTCTAGGCACAAACAAAAATTTGCCGGAGAAATCGAAAGAAGTCCTGAAAACATACGGCCTCTTTGACTAGCACCCTGCACCAGACACCCCGAGAACGGCAAGGATGACCCTGACGCCACGGGGGATACTCATCTGGTCAAAGAGCCAGCCTGCGATCGGGCAGACCGGCTCTCATTTCCTTTCCGGGCGTCTGATCGGGAAGTTGGGCCCGCAGCCTTATTCAGCGGCAATCGCCATTTCGCCGCCATCAAGCGCATTGGCAAGATCAGCCAGAATATCGTCAATGCTTTCAAGTCCGGCTGACAGACGGATCAGGCCATCAGTGATCTGATATTGCGCACGCTCTTCGGCAGTGTAGGTCGAATGGGTCATGGATGCCGGATGCTGGATCAGGGTTTCGGCATCGCCCAGGCTAACCGCACGGGTGATCATGTTAAGGCCGTTCATCAGCTTGCGGCCTTCTTCGATCCCGCCTTTAAGCTCAAAGGCAATCATGCCGCCAAAACGATCCATCTGCTTTTTCGCAAGGTCGTGCTGCGCAAAGCTTTCAAGGCCCGGATAGAACACGCGATCAACCTTCGGATGGGAATCAAGGAACGCTGCGATCTTCTCGGCATTGTCGCAATGGCGCTCCATACGCAGCTCAAGCGTCTTAAGCCCGCGCATCACAAGATTGGCATCCTGTGCCGACAGAACCGCACCGGTCATGTCCTTAAGCCCGACCAGACGGACCTGCGTCATATCTTCAAGCGAGCCAATTACCGCACCGGCCATAAGATCACCATGACCGCCCAGATATTTGGTGGCCGAATGCACCACAATGTCGGCACCCAGTTCAATCGGGCGCTGCAGATAGGGGGTGCAATAGGTGTTATCAACAACCACCTTTGCACCGTGTTTATGGGCAATTTCGGAAATGGCTTCGATATCGACCAGACGCATATTCGGGTTGGCAGGGGTTTCGAAATAGACAATCTTGGTCTTGTCCGAGATCGCCTTTTCCAGCTCAGCCGGATCGGTCAGATCAACATGGGTATGCTTGATGCCGAACTTTTCCAGACCATGACGGAAATAGGCGAATGTGCAGCCATAAAGGGTCCGATCAACAATGATCTCGTCACCCGGCGCGATAAAGGTCCAGAAGACCGAGGTGATCGCCCCCATGCCCGATGCGGTCGCAAGCGCTGCCTCACCGCCTTCAAGCACTGCCAGACGCTTTTCGAGAAGATCAAGGGTCGGGTTGGCAATGCGCGAATAGATGAAGCCCTGCTCGTCACCGGCAAAGAACCGACCGCCCTGCTCGGCTGTTTCGAACGCAAAGGTCGAAGACATATATACCGGCGGGTTCAGCGCACCATTGTGGCTTTGCGGATCATAACCATGATGAATCGCACGGGTGGCAAAACCGGTTTTGGCGACATTGCTGTGGCGGCTGTCATTGGCAGACATGTGAGGCTCCTGAAAATGCGTTTATTCTGCCCTCACATCCGCAATCCCCGTGCCAGATTGCAAAATCCCCGATTTTCAAGGCTTTGCACCATCAGCGCAAAAATCTAGTGTAAATAATTATTTACACATCTCATTCCCAATTCGCACTTTACGGCAAATACACTGGAAATCAGGCGCTTGATAACGTATACTTTTCGTTACAGTGTAAACTTATCGGTACAGACATGCGGTTTGAAATACGCGGCGAAAACAGACTGGGCATCACACGTGACGTGGTCAATGTCCTGACCGATCAGGGGCTGGATATCCGCGCGTTTGAAGTCACCACCCATTACATCTATGCCGATATTCCGGCCATTCAACCGGGTCGTTTTCCGCTTTTATCCCATGCGCTTAAACAGATCCCCGGAATATCCGACATTCGCGAGATCGACCGCCTGCCGACCGAACGCCGCCGCGCACAGCTTCACGCGACCCTTGCCGCCCTTGGCGATCCGGTGATTGCCGTTGATGCCAATGGCCTGATCGCACAGGCCAATCCGGCTGCACAATCCATTGCTGGCACCAATGACAAGCCTCTTCGGGATCAGGATATTTCCAATATCCTTGCCGAACCATCAATTGAAGATTTGCGCCAAAGCGGTTTTCACCTTCCTGAACATGAAGTCACTTTAGGCGGTCAGACCTATTTGCTTCAGGTCGAACCGATTGGTCATGTCGATGATGGATCGGACGCAGGAGATGACGAACCCTGGGGCGGGGTGATGGTGTTTCACCGCGCCGCACGGCTCGGTCGGGTCATTACCGCCCTTCAGGATCGCAGCCATACCGGCTTTGACGACATCATCGGCACCAGCCGCGCCATGACACGGGTAAAATCACAGGCCCAAAGGCTTGCCAATATTGATGCCCCCCTTCTGATCCTTGGCGAAACGGGTACGGGTAAGGAGCTTTTTGCCCGCGCCTGCCACCGCGCAAGCGCGCGTGCCGACCAACCGTTCCTTGCCCTTAACTGTGCCGCCATGCCCGAAGGTCTGGCTGAAAGCGAACTGTTTGGCTATGCCGCAGGCGCCTTTACCTCGGCGCGCCGTGGTGGCAAGCCGGGTCTTCTCGAGCTGGCCGATGGCGGCACGCTGTTTTTGGATGAAATCGGTGAACTGACCCCCTATTTGCAGGCCAAGCTTCTGCGCGTTTTGCAGGATGGCCGGTTCCGGCGCGTTGGCGGGACCGACGAAATTTCCGTTGATGTCCGTATCATCAGCGCCACCAACCGCGATCTTGAAGCCATGTCCCATGACGGCACCTTCCGCGAGGATCTCTATTTCCGCATCAACGTCCTTGGCATCACCCTGCCCCCGCTCCGCGACCGGGTCGAGGACATTGATGATCTTGCCAAATTCTTCATGGCCCGCACGGCCCAGCAAACCGAACGACCGACCCCGCATCTTGCCCGGGACGGGCTTGACTGGTTGCGCGCCCATGACTGGCCGGGCAATGTGCGCGAACTGGAAAATACCCTTTTTCGCGCCGTCGCCCTGCTGGATGGCGATGTGCTTGGTGCGCGCGATCTGACCAGTGCGGCCACCGGCACCATGACAATGCCCGATACAGCAGCACATTCCGAAAGTACCGCCCCGTCTGACGCTCAAACCGCCCCGGCCCATGGGCCCGACCTGATCACCCAGGCCTTGGCGCAGGATGACTTCAATGCCGGACTGGACATGCTGGAACGTGAAATGCTGATGCGGCTTTATCCGGATTACCCAAGCTCGCGCAAGCTGGCAGAGCGGCTTGGCGTTTCGCACACATCAATTGCCAATAAACTCCGCAAATACGGCATTGGCCCCTAAAAACCCGGCAGATTACTTGCCCGCATATTTCAGATGAATAAGCGGATAGGGCCGCCCCTGCCCGTCAAGGGCGGAGCGCCCGGTGCGCACAAAGCCCAACTTTTCATAAAAGCCGATGGCCTGCGGATTTTGCTCATTCACGTCGGTTGTCATGGCAGGATGAAACGCAAGACCATGGTGCACAAGTGCTGCACCAATACCCTTGCCGCGACAGGCCGGGTCGATAAACAGCGCCTCCATATGACCGCCATCAATCAGCATGAAACCAAGCGGATAATCACGCGCATCAACGGCAAGCCAAAGCGGCGCATCAGGCAAAAATCCGCACACAAGATCGTCAATCGCAAGACGATCCTCGGGCGTCAGGAAATCATGGGTGGCATCGACGGCACTCCGCCAGATTTCAACAATGCGGTCACCCTCACCGGGTCTGGAAGCTCTGATATTCATCATTGCGGCACTTTAATTCTGCATTTGTCACCCCACAAGCAAACCTTTGAGGCAACACGTATTTTACTCCCCACCAACGCCTGCAACGATCATTGATCACACCTCTTCTTGCCAGTTTGGTTGCAGTGCGGCATGATCCTTCCAACTTAACAAGAGGAACAAACTCCTCACCCACAGGGAGAAGAAATATGCTGACAGGAAAACGCGCACTCGTGACCGGATCGACCAGCGGTATCGGCCTTGCGATGGCAAAGGCACTTGCCGGTGCGGGCGCGGATGTGATGCTCAATGGCTTTGGCGATGCCGATGCGATTGAAGCCACCCGCAAATCGCTTGAAACAGAATATGGCGTGACCGCCTTCTACAACGGTGCCGATTTGTCCAAGCCTGATGAAATCGAAGCCATGATGCAGGATGCCGAGGCCAAATTTGGTGGCGTTGATATCCTGATCAACAATGCCGGCATTCAATATACTGCCAATGTCGAGGATTTCCCGGTCGAGAAATGGGATGCAGTGATTGCGATCAACCTGACATCGGTTTTCCACACCACCCGCCTTGCCGTGCCCTATATGCGCAAGAAAAACTGGGGCCGGATCATCAATACCGCATCTGCCCACGGCCTTGTCGCCTCGGTCCAGAAGGCAGCTTACGTTGCCGCCAAGCATGGCGTGATTGGCCTGACCAAGGTCACCGCCCTTGAAACAGCCGAAACCGGCATCACGGCAAATGCCATCTGCCCGGGCTGGGTGCGCACCGAACTTGTCGAACGCCAGATCGAAGCCCGCGCCAAGGAAGCCAATATCTCGATTGAGGAATCCGCAACCCGGCTGGTTTCGGACAAACACCCGTCCAAACAGTTCGTCAGCCCCGAACAGATCGGCCAGACCGCCCTCTTCCTGTGCTCGGACGCCGCATCGCAGATGACCGGCACGCATCTGTCGGTCGATGGCGGCTGGACCGCACAATAAGCCTTTTCCTTACGCCCATCAAAAAGCCCCTCGGCACCTAATGCCAGAGGGGCTTTTTATCTTCTGCCATGGCGAAAGGATCAATCCTTTGGCGTGCAGGTCATGCCATTGCGCTCGGCATTGGCAAGACAGTCGGTTTTCTTGGTATAGCCCTGCGTTGATGCCCCGACAATATTGCCGTTCCGGGCCGTCCGCCGCCACCGCCAGCCGTCCTTGCCCTCGTAAATTTCCCAGCGGTCACCGCGTTGATCGGTACATTCAGACATGCGTCACCTCGTTTGCTGCGTTTTACCCGTTGCAAGGATGACGTCCGACCAGATGGCTTGTGACGCAAAAACTTACTGCCCCAAATACCGCCCCAGATGCTCCACCAGCATCCTGATCTTGGGGCTAAGGTGCCGGTTGGTTGGATAGATCGCCCAGATGCCTTCGTCTGACGGTTGATATTTGGTCAGGACCGGGATCAGATCGCCGCTGGCGATCCAGGGATCGACGTAATAATCGGGCAATTGCACGATCCCCATCCCCTTAAGTGCTGCATCCAGAAGCGCCTGCCCGCTATTGGCGTGGATGGAGCCATGAATGCGGATGGTGCGTTCGCGCCCGTCTTCTTCAAAACGCCAGTAATCCAGCGTCCCGACAAGACAGTTATGGTGGTTCAGCTCTGACAGGGAGTGCGGTTCCCCACGCTTGGCGATGTAGCTTGGTGCCGCACAGGCATAAAGACGGCGGGTGGATAACTGCTGGGTCATCAGGCTACCGGTCGTTCCTTCCAACCGGCCCAGACGGATCGCCATGTCATAGCCCTCAAGCACCAGATCAAGCTTCTGGTTGGTAAAGCGGCACTGGACTTCAAGATCGGGATAGCGCGCCACGAAATCATTCACCAGCGGCGCGATCACCGTTTCCCCATAGGTTGTCGGCGCGGTCAGCTTCAGCTTGCCGCGTGGTACTTCGGTCAGGTTGCCAATGGCACGCTCCGCCTCGCCCAGACCATCAAGCAACTGACGGCAATGCTGGTAGTAAATCTGTCCGGCCTCGGTCACGCTGACCTTGCGCGTGGTACGGTAAAAAAGCTGGGTGCCCAGCTTTTCCTCAAGGGCGGTGACCTGTCGGCTGACCTGGGCCACCGAAATACCAAGCTGCCTGGCCGCCGCTGTAAAGCTTTGGCGTTCCGATACGGCGATAAATTCGCTGATCCCGTCCCAGGCATTCATGGCAATCGGCCCATATTATTACAACACAGTAAAAGTCATTTACCAAAATACCGGATTATCAGGATAGGAGAAATAAATAGACTGATGCCATTATCATTTCTTTTGCCGGAGGAGCGTCATGAGCGCCGAAACCATTACCTGTAAAGCCGCCATCGCATGGGAAGCGGGCAAGCCGCTGTCGATCGAAGAAGTTCAGGTCGCCCCGCCCAAGGCTGGCGAAGTGCGCATCAAGATCGTTGCCACCGGCGTTTGCCACACCGATGCCTTTACCCTGTCGGGTGACGATCCCGAAGGCATCTTCCCCGCTATCCTTGGCCATGAAGGCGGCGGCATTGTTGAATCCGTCGGCGAAGGTGTCACCAGCGTTGCCGTGGGTGATCACGTGATCCCTCTTTACACCCCGGAATGTGGCGAGTGCAAATTCTGCAAATCGGGCAAAACCAACCTGTGCCAGAAAATCCGCGTCACCCAGGGCAAGGGCCTGATGCCTGATGGCACCACCCGCTTCTCGCAGAATGGCAAGCCGATCTATCACTATATGGGCTGCTCGACCTTCTCGGAATACACTGTATTGCCGGAAATCTCGCTTGCGAAAATCAACAAGGCCGCCCCGCTTGAAGAAGTCTGCCTTCTGGGTTGCGGTGTGACCACCGGCATGGGCGCCACCGTCAACGCGGCAAAGGTGAAACCCGGTGATTCGGTTGCGGTCTTTGGCCTTGGCGGTATTGGTCTTTCGGCCATCATTGGCGCACAGATGGCCGGTGCCGGTCGCATCCTTGCCATCGATCTTAATGAAAAGAAATTCGAACTTGCCAAACAGCTTGGCGCAACCGATTGCATCAACCCGCAGAAGTTTGACAAACCAATCCAGGAAGTCATTGTCGAGCTGACCGATGGGGGCGTTGACTGGTCGTTTGAATGCATTGGCAATGTCAATGTCATGCGTTCCGCCCTTGAATGCTGCCACAAGGGCTGGGGTGAGTCGGTAATTATCGGCGTTGCCGGTGCCGGTCAGGAAATCTCGACCCGTCCGTTCCAGCTTGTGACCGGTCGCGTCTGGCGCGGCACCGCATTTGGCGGTGTCAAAGGCCGTTCGCAGCTTCCTGATTATGTTGAACGCTACCTTGCCGGTGAGTTCAAACTGTCCGATTTCATCACCCATACCATGAAGCTTGAAGACATCAACGAAGCATTCGACCTGATGCATGAAGGCGAAAGCATCCGTTCGGTCATCCATTACTGATCATCGATACTTTGATTGAAAAACTGCGCCAGTGCCGGAAATTATCCGGTACTGGCCGATCAGAAGGAGGCCCGAATGGGTATTGAAAACGCATCAAGCAACAAGGTGTTTGGCGGCTGGCAAAAGCAATACACCCACCCGTCTGCGGTGCTGGGCTGCGACATGCGCTTTGCCATCTTCCTGCCGCCACAGGCTGGCAACGGCACCAAGGTCCCGGTCATGTACTGGCTTTCGGGCCTGACCTGTACCGATGAAAACTTCATGCAAAAGGCCGGTGCGTTTCGTGTGGCCGCCGAGCTTGGCATTGCGATTGTCGCCCCGGACACCAGCCCGCGTGGCGATCATGTCCCCGATGACGAGAACGAAGCCTATGATTTCGGCAAGGGTGCGGGCTTTTACGTCAATGCCACCCAGGAACCCTGGGCGCGCAATTACCGCATGTATGATTACGTGACCAAGGAACTGCCCGCACTGATCAAGGATCACTTCCCGGTCAGTGACGATGCGGTAATTTCCGGTCATTCGATGGGCGGGCATGGCGCCTTGATGATTGCGCTTCGCAATCCCGGCACCTTCAAATCGGTCACGGCCTTTTCACCGATCACCAACCCGATCAATTGCCCGTGGGGCCAAAAGGCACTTGGCAATTATCTCGGCGATGACAAATCGGCCTGGAAGGCATGGGACAGCTCGGAACTGATGAAGGCCGCCACGGCAAGCGACGCCCGGACACCGGCACTGGTTGATCAGGGCGATGCCGACGGCTTCCTTGCCGAACAGCTTAAGCCGGAGGCACTTGAAGCTGCTGCCAAGGCATCAAACTATCCACTGACCCTTCGGATGCAGGATGGCTATGACCATAGCTATTACTTCATCTCGACCTTTATCGAAGATCATATCCGCTTCCACGCCAAGCATCTTGGCCTGAGCTGATTGCACCCCGATCTCCGGTTTCCCCGGCACGTCGCCAGATACCGTTCTCCCCCCCCCTTGACGTGTCGGGGCCTTATTCAGGCTCATGAAGTCAATCGAAACTGCGTGCCTCAATGGCATCGGCAACATCATCGGCCATTTTAAGGGTCCGGATAATCAGGGGCACGATCATCGCAAGGATGGATCGATCAAGGCCGCGCGCGCGCTGGGCATCACGGATTTCCGATGCCACCGTGGCGATGACCGGGATAAAGCGCAGCACCATTGAAATCGCCAGACTGACCTTTTCCGGGTTCACGCCCAGCGGTTTAAGCGGACGCATGGCACGCTCAAGGGATGCCAGCATATCGGATGTTTTGGTGGTCAGGGTCACAAGCGATGCAAACATCACAATGGCGGCAATCCGGGTAATGACCAACAATCCCGCCTGCCAGTCATTCAGCCAAAGCTGCACGGCAAAAAAGATCGCAAGCAGCCAGAACATCGGCTTGATCTGGGCTGTCATGGTCGCCCAACCGAACCCCGAAATGCGATAAAGCACAATCACACTGACCAGAACAAGGCTGACCACCGGCCAGTCAGGGATCAGGAACACACCCGTACCAAGGGCAACCATGGCAAGGATCTTTGCCCCGGCCTGTGCGCGATGGAGCACAGAGTTCCCGTCCCTGTAAAGGCCTGCGATCATGCCATCATCTCGCGATATTTCGGAATGGCATTGCCCGGAATGTCATCAACAACAATCCTGCCATTTTCAAACACCAACACCCGGTCATAACCGGCAATCAGATCAAGATCATGCGATACCGTGATCACCATTTGATCCAGATCGGCAATGGCGCGTTCAACCCGGTTGCGATTACGCAGGTCAAGCAAGGTGGTCGGCTCGTCCAGCACAATATAGCGCGGCTCCATCACCAGAACGCCGGAAATGGCCAGAAGCTGTTTCTGCCCGCCGCTAAGCAGATGGCTGGGATGGGTTTTGAAATCCGACAGATCATAACGCGCAAGGATTTCATCAACGCGCCGGTTGATCTCGTCCTTGGGCAGTTTCAGGGCCTTGAGCCCGAAGGCCAGATCTTCTTCAACCACCGGATAGACGATCTGGTTATCGGGGTTCTGGAAAACAAAGCCGACATGGCGGCGGATCTTGCGGCCATCCTTGGCCGGATCAAGGTCATCAATCAAAACCCGTCCGCTGGTTGCGGTCTGAAGCCCGTTCAGAAGCCGCACGAAGGTGCTTTTACCCGATCCATTGGCGCCGATGATCCCGATGCGCTTTTGGCTAAGCGTGAGGTCGATATCCTCAAGGGCGCGGCGTGCATCAAATTGCACAGATACATTTTCAAAACGGATCATGGGGTTGGCTGTCCGGCGTTCTTCGGGAAAGGGGTCTGGTTTAAAATGAGCGGAGAACGGGCGCAAGCAGACCGCAACGGCGATCTCTGCTTGCGCCCATAAGATGTCAGGCTGATTTCGAAATCAAGGGATACGAGCGACGCACCGCAAGACATGCAGCGGTTGCAATCGCCACCTTGATCGCATCACCGATCAGGAAGGGTGCTGCGCCAACTGTTGCCTGCCAATAGCTGATATCTGCGGCCACCGCGACCCAGGCATTGCCAATGGCATAAAGGACAACGATCCCGCCAAAGGCAATCGAAACTGCCGCCTTAACGACATTCAGCCGGTTCCAGAATTTTTCGATCAAAAGGCCGATGACAAAGGCCGAAATGGCCCAGCCAAAAATAAACCCGCCGGTCACCCCGACCATCACGCCAAAGCCGCCACGGCCACCCGAAAGCAGTGGCAAACCAAGTGCCACCAGCACAAGGAACAGCACAATCGAAAGCCCGCCGCGACGTGCGCCCAAAATGGCACCAGCCAACATCGGCCCCAGTGACTGGGCGGTTACCGGCACACCGGTAATCGGAAGTGTGATTGGCGGAAACAGGCCAAGAACAGCGGTCATTGCCGCAAACAAGGCGATATAGACGATATCTTTGGTCTTCATGTAACGGTTCCCATTCCCGTTATAAAGCATCCCTGCATCAACCCCTTGCGCAAGGACGCCTTTCGTTAACCGGTCCGCCCGACCAGCTCAACGCGATATGGGATAACCGCAAATCTGAACGACGCCAAGCAAAATGACATCGCCATCACCGGGATCAGTGCACCCGTCCCGGTGATAAGCAATGGAATTCAAATGCTTAGTCCTGATCGCCTTCGACAAAGGTTTTAAGCCGCATAAGGGCGGATTCCCACCGTCCGGCAACCTGATCAAGATAGGCGCGCGCCTGGGCAAGCTGTTCGGGGCAAAAGGCATACTGGCTTTCGCGCCCGACCTTGTGACTTTGCACAAGACCCGCCGTTTCAAGAACACGCAGATGCTTGGTCACCGCCTGACGCGTCATATCGGCATCGTCAGACAGCGCCGAGATCGAACGCGGCTTGCCATCCGCCAGACGATCAAAGATCGCCAACCGTGTCGGATCGCCCAAAGCGGCAAACATGACCGAAAAATCACGGTCATGTTTGAGATATGCAGGATTATGTTCAGTTTTCGACATGTTTCTTGATGTTTTCCAACTGGGCGCCCCAGCCATGTGTATTGGCCCGCAACGCATCAGCAATGCGATGGGGTGGCAGGTTATCAAATCCGGTTTCGCGCACCCGAACCGATGTCTGACCATCAGATTCTTCAAGCCAGAATTCGACAAGTGTTTCGGGTTCACCGCTGTAATCCACATCCGGATCAACCGCATATGGATGCCATGTATAGGCGAAATAGGATGGTTCCTCCATCGCCTTGATCGTGGAGTTCCACGGCACATGGGTAAAACCTTCGATGGTGATCTTCCCCGAAGATACCTTGCCCACCTTAAACGGTCCCTCGATATTGATCCCGAACCATGCGCCGAATTCCTTTGAATCGGTCAGGGCCTTCCAGACACGTGAACGGGATGCTTTGATTTCAATCGACTTCTCAATGGTATTTGACATAACGCAACCTCCTGGTTGCATTTAATTTGCCAGAAGACTTCCAATTATGCAACCGAAAAGTTGCATTTAAATTTTGAACCCAAAATGCACAAACGCCCGACCGTCTCCGGCCGGGCGATGCGTGCTCCCGTCATCCTTGGGTCAGTGCCGCTGTCAATGCAACTGGCAAGCCCGTGCAGCTTTCCTTATATCCCCATATCAGGATGCTGCGGATTGGCGGAGCCCCCCTGTCTCGATGATGAAATTCTTGACGTCTTCAAGACCATCCATGGCCTTGAGATTGGTAAACAGGAACGGACGATCGCCGCGCATTTTCCTGGCATCGCGGTCCATCACGCCCAGATCGGCCCCGACCAGTGGTGCCAGATCGGTCTTGTTGATCACCAGCAAATCGGATCGCGTAATGCCCGGCCCGCCCTTGCGCGGGATTTTGTCGCCTGCCGAGACGTCGATGACGTAAATCGTGATATCGGCAAGCTCCGGCGAGAAGGTGGCCGACAGGTTATCGCCGCCCGATTCAATAAAGATCGCCTCAAGCCCGGCATGCTTGGCCGCCATGTCTTCGACCGCCGCCAGATTGATCGACGCGTCTTCGCGAATGGCCGTATGCGGGCAGCCTCCAGTTTCAACACCGGCAATACGATCTGCTGCCAGTGCCCCCGAACGGGTCATGAATTCGGCGTCTTCGCGGGTATAGATATCATTGGTGATGGCCGCGATATTGAATTCATCGCGCATGGCCTTGCACAGGCGCTCCAGAAGTGCGGTTTTGCCCGAGCCAACCGGCCCACCAATTCCGATACGAAGGGGAGAGCTCATGATCTAAATAGCCTCGTATATTGGGTTTCGTGTTTCATCGATGTCCAGTCAACCAGCGGCGCCGCAGCACCGAGATCAGACAGATCAGCGCTCATCGCATGATCAACGGCAATCGAAACTGCCTGATCAAGGGATGACAGGGACCGGACACCATCGGTCTGACCAAGCGGCACAAGACGCACCGCACTGGAAACAAGGTTTGCCGCCATGGCATGCAAATAGGCGGTCAAGGCATCCTGCAATGGCACTTTGACCTCGGCGGCCGCAATGCCCACGGCCACCGGATAGGATGGCAAACGATCATCGCCACGCATGCGGCTGGCCCAGCGCGTCAGAACACCCTCGCCCCAGACTTTTTCCACCGTCGAGACAAAGGCACGCCCCTGCGCGGTTGCCTCCAACGCCATTTCAGATGTGCCGCGCCAGCAATCGGCCTCAACACCTATGTCAAACAGGGCTTCTTCCTCGCCTGCAAGGGCCGCTCGCCATGCTGCACAGAACAGCACCGCATCAATCCGCCCGGCCCCGAATTCCAATACCCCTTCAACCCAGTTGATCAGGGTATTGGCCGAGCTGACCCGACCGTCTTCCACCGCATATTCCACACCATGGGAATAGGTATAGGCACCGACCGGAAATGACGGACTAAGCCATGTCATCAACCGCATCAATCCAGCGGGGTTAAGGGTCAGGGTTTCAGTGGTCATGCGGTTTCCCTGCGGTATGGGCGTGGGAATGGCTGTGATCACCGTGGCTGTGCGAGTGGCTGTGTCCATGACCATGCGAATGACTATGGCCATGCTTGTGATCACGACCATGATCTTCATGATCGAAGTGATCGTTGCCATGGCTGTGACCATGTGCGCCGCCAAGCCCGTGATAGGCCCCGTTCAGCGGATTGAACGGGGCGATTTCCTGGTCGACCACCCCGCCGAGCCCGGTAATCATGTCACGCATCACATGATCATCGATAATGCGCAACCGCCCGTCTTTAAGGACCTCGACCGGGGTATGACGGTTGCCGATATGCCAGGCCAGCTTGGCCGCGGCAATCGGACCGGATGCGGTAATGGTCAATACCGGCTCGTCGGCGGCGCGCACCACAATCACCCCGCCATCGACAAGGCGCAAACGATCCCCGTCCGCCAGACGCACCGCATGCGGAAGGTCAAGCAGGAAGGGTTCGCCCGCATCATCCATCAGACGAATGCGCCGGCGGTGCCGATCCGAAAAGGCCAGGGTTACCGTCCCGCGTACCTCCATCAGTTCAGGGGCCGCATCGGAACGATCAACCGGGATATGTTCAATGGCGTGACGCATAAAGCTTATCCGATCAGAACAGGAAGTAACGCTGTGCCATCGGCACAACATCAACCGGCTGACAGGTCAGAAGTTCCCCGTCTGCGGTCACCTGATAGGTTTCCGGATCGACTTCCATGACCGGAAGCGCATCATTAAGCTTCATGTCCTTCTTGCCGATATTGCGCGTATTCGATACGGCCAGCAATTCCTTGGAAAGGCCGAATTCGGCGGCAATTCCGGCATCAATGCCAGCCTGTGAAACGAACGAGAAACTCGACTTCGAAAGCGCATTGCCATAGGCCCCGAACATCGGGCGGTAATGGACCGGCTGCGGCGTCGGGATCGAGGCGTTCGGATCGCCCATGGCCGCTGCAATAATCATCCCGGCCTTGACCACCATATCGGGCTTGGTGCCAAAGAACATCGGCTTCCAGACCACAAGATCGGCGATCTTGCCAACTTCGATGGAGCCCACATGTGCCCCGATGCCCTGCGCAATTGCCGGGTTGATGGTGTATTTGGCGACATAGCGCTTGGCGCGGAAGTTATCATTCCCCTTGCCCGCATCTTCGGGCAAGGCACCACGCTGTTTCTTCATCTTGTCTGCGGTCTGCCAGGTACGCGTGATGACTTCACCCACACGGCCCATGGCCTGACTGTCTGACGAGATAATCGAAAACGCGCCAAGGTCATGCAGAATATCTTCGGCGGCGATGGTTTCGCGGCGAATACGGCTTTCGGCGAAGGCCACGTCTTCTGGGATTTTCGGATCAAGGTGATGGCAGACCATCAGCATGTCCAGATGCTCGTCAATCGTATTGACCGTAAACGGACGGGTCGGGTTGGTCGAGCTTGGCAGAACGTTGGCCTCGCCGCACAGCTTGATGATGTCTGGTGCGTGCCCGCCACCGGCACCTTCGGTATGGAAGGTGTGAATGGTGCGGCCCTTGAACGATGCGCGGGTATGCTCAACAAAGCCGCTTTCATTGAGCGTATCGGTATGGATCATGACCTGAACATCAAGGTCATCGGCAACCGAAAGGCAGGTATCAATCGCAGCTGGTGTCGTACCCCAGTCTTCATGAAGCTTAAGGCCACAGGCGCCTGCCTTGATCTGTTCGATCAGCGATCCCGGAAGGGTTGCATTGCCCTTGCCAAAGAAACCGATATTCATCGGAATACCGTCAGCTGCCTGCAACATCCGGGCAATATGCCAGGGACCGGGCGTACAGGTAGTTGCGTTGGTCCCGGCAGCCGGGCCAGTGCCACCGCCCAGCATGCTGGTCACGCCGGAATAAAGGGCATCTTCAACCTGCTGCGGGCAAATCCAGTGAATGTGGGCATCAATACCGCCAGCGGTAATGATATTGCCTTCGCCCGCGATGATCTCGGTGCCCGGACCGATGATGATATCGACACCGGGCTGAACATCGGGGTTCCCGGCCTTGCCGATCCCGGAAATACGACCACCGGTGATGCCGATGTCGGCTTTGACGATGCCGGTATAATCAAGGATCAGCGCATTGGTGATCACGGTATCAACCGCACCTTCGGCGCGCGTTGCCTGCGACTGCCCCATGCCATCACGGATGACCTTGCCACCACCGAATTTGACTTCCTCGCCAAGGGTGGTGAAATCCTTTTCGACCTCGATGATCAGGTCGGTATCAGCCAGACGGACCTTATCGCCAACGGTCGGGCCAAACATGGCCGCATAGGATGGACGATCAATTTCATATGCCATGTATCGTTCCCCCGCTTAGAGCTTGCCGTTGATTTTGGCGTTAAAGCCATAGACCGTGCCAGACCCGGCATATTTCACCAGATTGACCTCGCGCGACTGACCCGGCTCAAAGCGCACTGCCGTCCCGGCCGGGATATCAAGGCGAAAACCGCGTGCGGCCTCGCGGTCAAAATCAAGCCCCGGATTGGTTTCATAGAAATGATAATGCGATCCGACCTGCACCGGACGATCACCGGTATTGGCAACCATGATGGTCTTGGTTTCGCGCCCCTCGTTAAGAATAAGGCTGCCTTCCTTGGTAATGATTTCACCTGGAATCATGATAGCGCCTCCTTAGCGAATGGGTTCATGAACGGTCACAAGCTTCGTCCCGTCAGGGAAGGTTGCTTCGACCTGGATTTCGTGGATCATCTCGGCAATGCCATCCATGACCTGATCACGCGAAATCACGGTCGCCCCGTCGCGCATCAGATCGGCAACAGATTTGCCATCGCGCGCGCCTTCAACGACATAGTCGGTGATGATCGCGATCGATTCCGGGTAATTAAGCTTTACCCCCCGTGCAAGGCGGTTGCGTGCGACCATGGCCGCAACCGAAACCAGCAGTTTGTCCTTTTCGCGTGGCGTCAAATTCATGCCTGGCTACTCCTTGGATCCACCGTTCTAAATCTCCCACAAACGCGGCAAACGTTCGGGAAGCCCCCTTGTTTTATGGCGGAACTGCTTCCACCATCCGCCATATACCCGGCGCAAATACATCGGATCACGTGCCATAAAGCGCGTGATCACAATTCCCTTCATCGCGGTCGCGGCACACAGGACCTCGCCCTTTGCCAGCCCCGCGGATGCCTGTTCAAGACAGTCGCGTGCCGCATCAAGATGATCTTCTGCCCCATGCCCGACCAGAATGGCCGTGGCATTGGCGCGTGCCCCGTCAAAACCCGCCCCGTGATCCAGAATGCGCAACACATCACCTTCAAGATGAAGCGCGTCACGCCACACCGGGCGCCCTTCAATCGACACATCCCATGCATCGCGCGCCAATCCGTCTTTGAACACTTCACCCCGTGCCAGACGCCCGAAAACCATCATTTCACCGGCCATAACCATGCCTGATCCCGATGCGGCAATGGTTGTCTTGCGACGAAGCCGCGCCTGATCAAACAGGATGCTTTCGTGGGGCAACCATTCAAGCCAGCCCCCATCTTCAACCGTCAGATCAACCGACATTTCGCAATCGGGCCCGACAGAGCGGTAAATCTTTTCGGCGGCCTGTGCGGTAAAAAGTGCGGATGCGCCAGCCTCGACCTTGCCGGCAAATGCCAGTTTGTCGCCACCGACCATGCCGCCAGATGTCGTTACCAGCACCGCCGTCGAAAGGTCCCCGGCCACCGGGCGCGGAAACAGGATTTTCATCGGGTCACGGTAATAAAGATGATCAAGGGCGGCATGCCCGCCCTGATGGGCAGGACCGGAACCCTGACGGAATGTCACCTCTGCGCGGCCATCGGTAATGATGCGCGCGGGCGTTCCGGTCATTTGGGCATCTGCATTTTGGGATGCAGATATCGGGGTTTCGAGTTTACGAAGCTGCACTAGGCCACCTGATCAATGAGGTCCCGTTATTGGGCCTGATACCGTTTTCCGGTAATTCCAAGGGGCGTAACAGCAAGATGCGGGCCAACCATCAAATCCATGCCGAAACACGGATTTTGATGGCTATTGGTCTGATCAATCACGTGAAAGTTGCGCAATTTTTTGGCAAATGCTGATCAAACAGTCAGATAGGCCCGCACTTTTTCACGATCAAGCGTGTCCTTGGCACCGGACAGAACGACCTCGCCGCGCTCAAGAACAACAATCTCGTCGGCCAGTTCGTGGGCGAATTCGAAATATTGCTCGACCAGCAGGATCGCCATGTCACCACGATCAGCCAGCTGTTTGATAACGCGCTGAATATCCTTGATGATCGAGGGCTGAATACCCTCGGTCGGTTCATCCAGAACCAGCAACCGGGGGCGCGTCACAAGCGCGCGCCCGATGGCGAGCTGCTGTTGCTGTCCCCCTGAAAGGTCACCACCACGCCGGCCCAGCATGTCACGCAGAACCGGAAACAGTTCAAAAATCTCGTCGGGGATATGGCGCATGGCACGCGGAAGTGCAGCAAACCCGGTTTCAAGATTTTCCTTCACGGTCAAAAGCGGAAAGATTTCGCGACCCTGCGGGACAATGGCAATCCCGTTGGCCGACCGCCGCCAGGACGGATCGCGCGAGATATCCTTGCCTTCCCATTTGATATTGCCTTCGGTAATCGGATGCTGGCCAACAACCGCGCGCATCAACGACGTTTTGCCAACCCCGTTCCGACCAAGAACAGCGGTTACCTTGCCGGTTTCGGCACTGAGCGACACTTTACGCAGGGCATGGGACGCGCCATAGAACAGATCAATATTGCTGACATCGAGCATGTTTTGGCTCCCCTAGCGACCGAGATAAACTTCAATGACCCGCGGGTCTTTCTGCACATGATCAAGCCGCCCTTCGGCCAGAACCGATCCTTCGTGCAGCACAGTCACCTTGCAATCAAGGTCGCGGACAAATTCCATGTCATGCTCGACCACAACGACTGAATATTCCTTGGCAATCGTGCGCAGAAGCTTTGCCGTTTCCTCGGTTTCTGAATCGGTCATCCCGGCAACCGGTTCATCGACCAGAAGCAATTCGGGCTCCTGCATCAAAAGCATCCCGATCTCAAGCCACTGTTTCTGGCCATGCGAAAGGTTGGCGGCCATTTCATCGCGCTTGTCTTCAAGCATGATGGTGATCAGGGTCTTTTCGATCTTGGTTTTTTCGGCTGCGCTTAAGCGATGGAACAGTGCCTGAAACACGCCGCGCCCGCCGGAACAGGCCAGAAGCAGATTGTCAAAAACCGTATGACTTTCAAATACGGTCGGCTTCTGGAACTTGCGCCCGATCCCCAGATTGGCAATCTCGGCCTCGTCGAGCTTGGTCAGATCGATCTCGCTTTTAAATAAAACATCGCCGGTATCAGGGCGTGTTTTACCCGTGATGATATCCATCATCGTCGTCTTGCCCGCCCCGTTCGGGCCAATGATCGCGCGAAGCTCGCCCGGTTCGACATAGAATGACAGGTTGTTCAGGGCACGGAACCCGTCAAAGGTCACCGAAACCCCGTCGACATAAAGAATGGTTTCCGCCCGTGCCGATTTGACCTGCGGCTCGTCCGAGGAATTTGTTTCCATGACAGCTGCTTCGCTCATGCCTTGCCTCCTTCATTTGCGCGGCGTTTTCGCCAGGTCGTTAACAACGATTGCCGGTCCGCCGCCCCGAATGCCGGAACCGCACCGATCACCCCTTTTGGCAGGAACAGGGTCACAGCAATGAACAAACCACCCAGGAAGAACAGCCAGAAGTCCGGCATAACCCCGGTAAAGAAGGTCTTGGCATAGTTGACGATAAAGGCACCAAGCACCGCACCATAAAGCGTGCCGCGCCCGCCAACCGCGACCCAGATGACGATTTCAATCGACAATGCCGGGGCAAATTCACCCGGATTGATAATGCCGACCTGCGGCACATAAAGTGCACCGGCAATGCCCGCCATCACGGCCGATACGGTAAAGACAAACAGCTTGTAATATTCAACCCGGTAGCCGGTGAAACGCACCCGGCTTTCCGCATCGCGAATGGCAATCAGAACCTTGCCCAGACGCGACTGGGTAATACCGCGCGCCACGATATAACACGCCCCGAGAAACACACAGGACGCCACAAACAAGCCGGCACGCGTACCATCCGATTGCAACGAGAAACCAAGCAAATCCTTGAAATCGGTCAGACCGTTATTACCGCCAAAGCCCATGTCATTACGGAAGAAGGCCAGCAGAAGCGCATAGGTCATCGCCTGTGTGATGATCGAAAGATAAACCCCCGTCACGCGCGAACGGAAGGCAAGGAAACCAAACACAAAGGCCAGAAGTCCCGGTACAAACATCGCCATGACAATGGCAAACCAGAACATGTCAAAGCCGTACCAGTACCAGGGTAATTCCTTCCAGTTCAGGAACACCATGAAGTCCGGCAGGATCGGATCGCCATAAACCCCGCGATCCCCGATCTGACGCATCAGATACATCCCCATCGAATAGCCACCCAGCGCAAAGAACGCGCCATGCCCCAGCGACAGGATGCCACAGAAACCCCAGATCAGATCAACGCTGAGCGCCAGAAGCGCATAGCACAGATATTTCCCCAAAAGGCTGAGCATCCAGGTCGGCACATGGAATGCCGATCCTTCGGGCACCAGAAGATTGCCCATCGGCACAAGGATCGCCGCAGCAATCAGGATGGCCAGAAGGATCATGCCGCCACGATCTTGCAGAAGCCAGCCAACAACCGGCGTCATTTTGTATTTTTGACGATAATCGGTCATGGATCAGGCCTCCACCGCGCGGCCCTTAAGGGCAAACAGCCCCTTGGGTCGTTTCTGGATAAACAGGATCAGCGCAATCAGGACAAAGATCTTGGCAAGAACTGCACCCGCCACCGGTTCAAGGAACTTGTTGACGATACCAAGGCTGAATGCGCCAAGCACCGTGCCCCAAAGGTTCCCGACCCCGCCAAACACGACCACCATGAAACTGTCGATGATATAGGTCTGACCAAGGTTCGGACTGACGTTTGAAATCTGGCTGAGTGCCACACCGGCAATCCCGGCAATTCCCGAGCCCAGACCAAAAGTCAGCGCATCGACATATCCGGTACGAATACCGACCGATCCGGCCATGCGACGGTTCTGGGTGACCGCACGCATCTGAAGACCAAAGGCAGTGTATCGTAGCACCGCGGCAATCCCGGCCACGACAATCACACTGAACAGGATAATCCAAAGCCGGTTATAGGTCAGAACGAGACCGGTCGAGAATTCAATCGCCCCGCTCATGAAATCGGGTGCGGTAACCTGCTGGTTGGTTGCCCCGAAAATCGAACGAATGGCCTGCTGCAACACAAGACTGACGCCCCATGTCGCAAGCAGCGTCTCAAGTGGCCGACCATACAGGAAACGGATCACACAGCGTTCGATAACAACACCAACCGCACCCGCGACCAAAAAGGCCGCAGGCACCGAAATCGCCAGTGACCAGGCCGATCCAGATGGCAGGAACGGTGCCAGTGCCTGCTGCACCACAAAGGTGGTATAGGCGCCAATCATGATCATTTCGCCGTGCGCCATATTGATGACACCCATCACGCCAAATGTGATGGCAAGGCCAACCGCAGCCAACAACAGAACAGAACCAAGGCTGATACCGCGATAAACATCGCCGACCGTCTGCCATGTCGACAGACGCCGCTCGACAGATTCAAGAGCATCCTTTGCCGCTTCGACGACTTCCGGCTGATACCCTTCGGCTTCGGCACTGGCGACAAACTGCGACAGGACAGCACGAATTTGCGGTGTGGTTTCACTGGCAAGAACAAGGATCGCCGCCAGACGTTCATCCGTTGTTTCCCCGGCTGCCAAGGCCATGGTGGCCTCGGCCAGTTGCATCCTGGCCAAAAGGGTTTCATCTTCTTCACGGTCAATGGCGCGTAAAAGCAGCGGCAACATCGCCGGGTCCCGAGCATCCATGATCTGCTCGACTGCTGCGGTTCGCACCGCAAGGTCCGGGCTAAACAGGTTCAGGGTCGCCAAGGCGTCGCGCAGCGCACCGCGCAAACGGTTATTCACCTTGATCTTGGAAAGTTCCTTGGAACTGCTTTCACCGGATTCTTCGCCACTGACGATGTCGATATGGGTGTAAACCTTGCCCTTTTTGGTGGCGATGACGACATGCTCGTCACTGTCACGCACATAAAGATCACCATCAAGCATCGCCTTAAGGATCGGGGCGACGCGCGGATCGCCATCAGCGGCCATCTGTTCGATCACGGCAACCTTTTTGGTCGCACTTTTATCATTAAGCTGTTCGGCAATATTTCGAAGTTCTTCGTCGCTGAATGCCTGCGCCATGTTGGGTGCGACAGTCACAAACGCCATCAGGCATGCAAGCACAGCAATCATTTGGACCGCCGCACATCTTGCCTTGCTCGCGAAGAACGGAGAACGGCGCAGCACTGAAAAAATGTCATTGCGCATGATCACCAAACCTTTGAATTCAAACTGGAAAATTAGCTAAAGAAAGGATCAGGCATAAAAGTCGCCTGATAAAGAACGGGCCGGTCGCGCAAGCACGACCGGCCCATCCGGAACCAATTAGTACATCGGTTTTTCACAGTTGCCGCAGACCCACGGATAGGTCCAGTCGGCGGTCAGCTTTGCGCTTTCCGGAAGGAAATCCGACCATGCATCGCCAACGACGGTGCCTTCGGTTTCCCAAACGATGTCAAACTGGCCATCATCCTGGACTTCACCGATCAGAACCGGTTTGGACAGGTGATGGTTGGTGTTCATGACAGCAACACCGCCGGTCAGGTTGGCAACTTCCTGGCCATACATTGCCTGGCGAACGGCATCAACATCGGTGGTACCAGCCTGTTCGACAGCCTGTTTCCACATGTTGAAGCCGATATAGGTTGCTTCCATCGGGTCGTTGGTTACACGTTTTTCATCGCCGATGAATGCATGCCATTTTTCGATGAAGGCAGCATTGGCATCGGACTCGACCGACTGGAAGTAGTTCCAGGCAGCAAGGTGACCAACGAGCGGCGCGGTATCAATACCAGCCAGTTCTTCTTCACCGACCGAGAATGCAACAACCGGAATGTCTTCGGCCTTGATGCCCTGGTTGGCGAGTTCCTTGTAGAACGGAACGTTCGCATCACCGTTAATGGTCGAAACAACGGCGGTTTTCTTGCCAGCAGATGCGAATGCTTTTACATCAGCAACAATCGACTGCCAGTCGGAGTGACCGAACGGGGTGTAGTTCTCCATGATGTCTTCATCGGAGATACCCTTGCCGTTCAGATACGAACGCAGGATTTTGTTGGTCGTACGCGGGTAGACATAGTCAGTGCCCAGAAGAACGATACGCTCTGCACCACCACCATCTTCGCTCATCAGGTAATCAACAGCCGGAATGGCCTGCTGGTTCGGAGCGGCACCGGTATAGAATACGTTGCGCGAGCTTTCCTCGCCTTCATACTGAACCGGATAGAACAGCATGCTGTTCAATTCTTCAAAGACCGGCAGAACCGATTTACGCGAAACCGACGTCCAGCAACCGAAAACAACCGAAACCTGATCTTTTTCGATCAGTTCGCGTGCTTTTTCAGCAAACAGCGGCCAATCGGAAGCCGGGTCAACAACAACAGCTTCAACCTGCTTGCCCAGCAGACCGCCATTCTTGTTCAGATCGTCAACCAGCATCAGGACAGTGTCCTTAAGGGTGGTTTCGGAAATCGCCATCGTACCGGAGAGAGAATGCAGCACACCAACTTTGATGGTATCTGCTGCCTGTGCGGCTGACATGGCCATTGCCGACCATGCCATGGCCCCAGCGCCAACGAGCGCTTGAAGCTTCTTATTCATTTATAGCCTCCACTGCGAGTTTATTGCACCGCAGTGATACTTGCTAAAACCGTGCCAGATTCTTTCGGCAGTAGAATAAAATCAAGAATCGCCGGTTTTCCACGCAATATGCGTCTATTTTACAGCCGGTTTAGGGAGAATATTTGCGCAAACTGCATTTTGTATGATTATTTTTCAATCATAGATTAAATAATGAACATTTTTTAATCACATTGACGCCGCAATCTTTGCCGCTTATCTGAGGGGCAGAAGTTTTGCTTCCACTGCGATTATTGCACCACAATTCTCCCCGTCGGGAGCAGCTTCTCGCCTCGCCGGTTTTCCGGCGAGGCGTTATTATTCCGCAGCCAGCGTGACACGATCCGGGGCAATCGAATCAATCACGGTCCGGATCTGATCGCGCAACCACACAAGTCCGGCATCCTTGTCCGTCCAGATCGCCCAGTTCATGGTCACAGGCGGGAACATGACGTCAATCGGCATCGGACAGAAAGACAACCCGAATAACGGCGCATACTGATTGGCGATCCGGCATGGCACGGTTGCAACAACCGGGCTGTTGCGGGCCGCGGCAAGAAGCGGCATGAAATCGGGTGCTGCCAGAACCACATTCAGATCAATGCCAAGCCCCTGCAAGGCAACACCGACACATCCGGCAACATTTTCGGTCTGCGACAGCACCGCATGGCGCGATGCCAGATATTCCGCACGCGATACCGGCGCACTCAATCCGGTCAACTCCGGATTGAAACAGCATGCGACCTCGGAATTAAACAGCACTTCGCCGTGATATCCCGATTGCAATTGGCTTTTGCAGCCAATTGCCAGATCAATCTCGCCATTATTGATCATGTTATCAACATTGTCCGACGTGATCGGCCGGCTCAGGATCTTGATTCCCGGTGACACGCCCTGCAAATGACGGAGCAATTCCGGCAAAAGGATCATTTCCATTTCGCCGGTTACACCCAGACGAAAAAGCCGTTCGGCCTTGGCCGGATCAAAACAATCCGTTGCCTGAAGCGCATGTTGCGCCTGAGACAGCGCCGTGCGTACTGGTCCTGCCAGCGCCCGCGCCTTCGCCGTCGGTTGCATTTTTTGTCCGACACGCACAAACAATTCATCGGCCAGCAACATGCGCAGGGTCGATAAATTGTGGCTCATCGCCGATTGACCAATGCGCAACTTCTCTGCCGCCTTGGTCACACTCATCTCTTGCATCATTGCGTCAAACGCAATCATGAGATTGAGGTCAAAAGACCTTAAATTGAAATGATCAATATTGTCCATGACTGGCATCGATTTGATTACTGACTAAACGCACTATAGCTTTTCCTCATCAGGTTACAACCCGCCGGGTGATCCGGCATGATTTGAGGGAAAAGAAAATGTTATCACGCCGCGAAATACTTAAAGGGACGCTTGCCGCTGGTGCCGTCGGTGCAATCGGCAGCACGGTTTTCATCCCGCTTGCCGCCAAGGCAAAAGCCCCGCTTGTCGGCACACAGGCCCCCGGCTATTACCGCCTGATGGTCGGCGATATCGAAGTCACGGCCCTTTCTGATGGCACCGGCCTGTTTCCGATGGCCGATCTTTACGTCAACACCACGCCAGAACAGGCACGCCTTGCCCTTGCCAATGCATTTCAGGGCACGCCAACCCGTCTTTCGGTCAATGCCTATTTGCTGAATTTCGGTGATCGGCTGGTACTCCTTGATGCCGGCAGCAGCGATCTGATGGGGCCGGCACTGGGCAAGCTTCCGGCCAACATGATCGCATCGGGCTATCATCCCGATCAGGTTGATGATGTCGTGATCACTCATATTCACCCCGATCACACGGGTGGCCTGATGCTGGGTGGCAACAAGGTCTTTCCCAATGCAACGGTTCACGTGCCCGAAGCCGACAAGGCCTTCTGGCTGAGTGCCGAGAACAAGGCAAATGCCCCCGAGGACACCAAGGGCTTCTTTGATCAGGCGGTCGCCGCCCTGACACCCTACATCGATAGCGGCAAACTCGAACAGTTCGCAGCCGATGCCCCGGCCATTCCGGGCATGGTCAATACAACGTCCCGTCCCGGCCACACGCCGGGTCACAGCGCACTCTGGATCGAAAGCAAGGGCGAGAAGTTTGTCTATTGGGGCGACATCACCCATGGCGATGTGGTGCAATTTGACGATCCCAATGTTGCCATTGCCTTTGATGGCGATACCAACATGGCCATCAAATCCCGCGAGGCTGCCTTTGCCGAAGCGGTAAAGGAAAAGTATCTGGTGGCCGGATGTCACATTGCTTTCCCGGGCATCGGTCACGTCCGCGAGGACGAAACCATGTATGACTGGGTGCCAATGAATTACCGCGCGGACGTCTAGGGCCACAAACTGATCCCCCAGCCCCGCTGGCCCTGATCAGCACGGTACGCAAAAGGGCGGCCGCATCACGCGACCGCCCTTTCTGCTGAATAACCGGGAAAGGAAAGAACCTATTCCGGCATGCCCGCACGGATCCACTGCCCAAGCTGGGCACGCTCCTCGTCGGTCATTTCTGTCATATTGCCAAGTGGCATGGCGCGTCCGATGACAGCCTGCGCCAGAATGCGCTGCGCATTGGCTTCGATCTGGGCAATATCATCAAACATCACCCCCGCCGGAGCTTCGTCAAACCCTTCATCGCGCGGATTGGCCGAATGACAGCTGGTGCAACGGGTTTGCACAATTGCCAATGCGTGATCCCGGCTAATGATGTCCTCATCTGCAAGCTTGATCGCTTTCGGATCATAGGATGCAAACATCGCAAGAATGGCCATGCCTAGGGCTGCTGCTGGCAACTGCCAGACAATCGCCTTGCCCGTCCCGCCAGCATTGCGCGTGTTAAAGAAATGCCGCACCAGCCCACCAATAATCAGGATCAAGCCGACAATCACCCATGACTGATCATGGGAAAACAGCATCGAATAATGGTTACTGATCATCATCAGCAAAACCGGCAACGTCAGATAGTTGTTATGGGTTGAGCGCTGCTTGGCCTGAAGTCCCAGTTTCGGATCGGGCTTCTCGCCCGCCATCAGGCTTGCGACCACCTTTTTCTGGTTCGGGATGATGATGCGAAACACGTTGGCAGCCATGATTGTACCAATCATCGCCCCCACATGGATAAAGGCACCACGACCGCTAAACACGTGGGTAAACAGATAGCTTGCGACCATGATCAGAATGAAAAGGGCAACCGCAAGTGTATCAGTGCGCTTGCCGATCGAACTTTTACAGATAATGTCGTAAATCACCCAACCGGCAAACAGACTGCCAAGACCAATCAGGATCGCATCCATCTTGCTCAGCGCCAGAACGCTCGGGTCAATCAGATAGCTTTCCGCACTCCAGTAATACATCGTCACCAAAAGTGCGAAGCCGGTAATCCAGGTAAAGTAGGCCTCGTATTTGAACCAGTGCAGTTCGGGTGGCATGGTGCTCGGTGCGACCATCCATTTATTGACATGGTAAAACCCGCCGCCATGGACCATCCATGCTTCGCCATAAACGCCATCATCCATGCCCGGACGCTTGCGCAAGCTCAGATCAAGCCAGACGAAATAGAACGAAGACCCGATCCAGGCGATGCCCGTAATCAGATGCGCCCAGCGCAGGATCAGATTGATCCAGTCCTGAAACAGAATATCCACGGTGTCTGAAACCTCCGTCTCGCCCGGCAGCAGATCGTGTTTCGCTGCGCGCGGGCCGCCCCTCTGATGGTCGTAATCCGGTCCGCATATCCCCATGCAGTCCGGAACCATTCAAATCAATCTCTTATCTTCTCCTAACATAGGCGTCCCACCGCCTCTATTATTAAGGGGTCGAGCATAATCGAAATGACTTTCAAACCATTCTTTAAAATGGCACAGTCCAAACTCTGAAATTGAATATAGAACGATAATAAACGCCAGAATTCACGTCACGTCAGGAGCTTCCCGCACCATGTCCGACTTTGAGGACATCCAGATTTTTGTCCGCGTTGCCGAACTGGGCAACCTTTCTGCTGCAGGCCGCGAGCTTCGCCATTCAGCAGCCGTCGTCTCGAACCGGATTGCCCGCCTTGAAGAACGCCTTGGTGTAAGGCTCCTTAACCGCACCACGCGCCGCGTCAATCTGACAACAGAAGGCGACGTTTATTACCGCCATTGCCTGCGCATTCTCAGTGAAATGCAGGAGGCCGAAAACGCCATTGCCAATCAGAAAAACACCACACGCGGTCCCGTAACGCTGACCTGCCCGGTGGCATTTGGCAATAAATATGTCGCGCCGATTATTCCGAAATTCGTCGAAAAGAACCCGGATGTGCAGATACGCCTGCATCTTTCCGACCGGCTTCTTGATCTGTTGCAAGACAAGGTCGACCTTGCCATCCGCATTGCCGAGCTTAAGGAAAGCTCGCTGATCGTGCGCAAACTTGCCAGCAATAAACGCATGCTGGTCGCAAGCCCGGACTATCTTGAAAAGAACGGCACGCCAAAGGTTCCCGCTGACCTGATGAACCACAATTGCCTGCTTCTGCGTTTTCCGGGCTCGCGTCAATATCAATGGACACTAACCGGCCCCGGTGCGGATGACGCCCCAGCAACCCTTGCCGTTTCCGGCTCGATGGATTCAGACAATGGCGAAGTCCTGACCCGCTGGTGCCTTGATGGCCATGGCATTTCCCTGAAATCACACTGGGAAGTCGGTGATTATATTCGCGACGGCAGGCTTAAGGTCGTCTTGCCCGACTATCAGCCACCGTCACATGCGGTCTATACGCTTTATCCGGAAAACCGGTATTTGCCGACCCGCGTGCGCGCCTTTGTTGATTTTCTGGTATCCGAATTCGGTGGCACGCCACCGTGGGAGCGATAACACCCAAAACAAAACGCCCCGGCAATTTGCACGGGGCGTTTTCGATTTGGTCACGATCCGGGGAATCAGCGTTTGGCCTGATCCAGATATCCCGACAGAACGGCTGCAACATTCAGCCCGATGACGTCATGGGCATAACCGCCTTCCATGACGAAAACGGTCTTAAGTCCCAAACGCCCGATCATCTGACCGATCCGGTTGAAATCATCGGTCTGGAGTTTGAAGTCACAGATCGGCTCTGCTTCATGGGCATCGACACCCAGCGCAATCACAAGGGCTTCTGGCTGCCAGGTGACGATCTTTTGCATGGCCTTGGCAAAACCCTGTCCCCAGGCCCCGAAATCACTGCCACCGGAAAGCGGGATATTCAGGTTCGCACCCTGCCCGTCATTGCGACCGGTTTCATTGGCATAGCCCATGAAAAACGGGAACTGGTGAGTCGGATCGGCATGGATCGAAATCGTCAGAACGTCGCCACGCTCATAGAAAATATCCTGCGTACCGTTGCCGTGATGGTAATCGATATCAAGGATCGCGACCTTTTTTGCGCCCTTGGTAATCATCTGCTGGGCAGCAATGGCGGAATTATTCAGGAAGCAATAACCGCCATAACGGTTGGCATGGGCATGATGCCCCGGCGGGCGGGTCAGGGCAAAGGATGCTTCGCCATCATTCCATGTGGCATCCGCCGCCGAGGTGACGGTCTGCGCCCCCCAATAGGCCGCCTTCCACGTACCTGAGGTGATCGGGGTGTCGCTTGAAATGGCAAACTGCCCCAGACGCGCACTGATATGTTTGGGATGACCACCGGAAAAACCTGCCGTCGGCCAGACATAGGGGAAGGCATCACCACTTTTTCCAGCCTTGGTCCATTCGTCCCAGGCCGTTTCGATGAAATCAAGATAATCAATGTCGTGAATGGCGCGGATGGGGTCCATGCCGTGGTCGGCCGGATCAACCAGCTGCGCCTTGACCGCATGGGCAACCGCATCTCGAATAATCGGAATGCGCCGGGCATTTTCAAAACAGGGCACCATCCGTCCATGATGCATTTCGCCTGCCCCGTCATGGGCATCATGACGGGAATTAAAGAAGACGCGCATGGCCCCGTTTCCTTGTCTCAAGAAGACCGCAAGGCGTCAGGATTGACCCCCTGCCTATGTGTTGCCCCGCGAAAGCGGCTATTTCTTGGCGGTGTAAAGAAGCTTCTCGATGGTATCAAGAAAGCCGCCCAGATGCTTGCGCAGATTTTCCGATTGCTCTGCCAGACGCCCGGCCATATCGCGCGTGGTATCGGCAGCAACACCGGTGCGCCCGGCCATATCCGAAACGACAGTGATATTATCGGTGACTTCCTGCGCACCGCTTGATGCCTGCTCGACATTGCGCGTGATGTTTGACGACAGGTTGGCCTGCGTTTCGACATTGCCCGAAATCGTATCGGAACGAACGGCAAGATCATCAATCACGCCGGCAATTTCGCGGATCGCGCCAACCGATTGCTCGATCGCGTTCTGGATATCCTGAACTTTTTCCTCGATGCTTTCAGTTGCCTTGCTGGTCTGGTTGGCAAGGCCCTTGACCTCGTTGGCAACAACGGCAAAGCCCTTGCCCGCTTCACCGGCTCGTGCGGCTTCGATGGTCGCGTTCAGCGCCAGAAGGTTGGTCTGGGCCGCAATATCACGAATGAAGCTGACAACTTCGACAATCTCGCCTGCGGCTGCTTCCAACTCGCCGATACGGCCATCGGTTTCCTGGGCAAGACCATTTGCACGATTGGCAATTTCAACCGACTCGCGGGCCTGCTCAGACACTTCGCGGATCGACCGGTTAAGTTCTTCGGACGCCGATGAAACCTCGGTCACGTTGCTTGCTGTCTGGCGCGCAGCCGCCGCGACATTGGTCGAACGTGTGCTGGTTTCATGGGCAATGGTATTGGCTTCGCCCGATGCATCGGCAAGGGCGGACGCCGCATGGGCGATATCATCAACAGCCGCGAACGAGCCACTTTTGAATTCACCAAGGATTTCGGAGAAACCGGAAAGCTTCTGTTCAATCGAGGCGGTTGCGGCATTGATGCGCTTGGCCGATGACAGATATTCACCAACAAGGCCGGTCTCGACAATACGACGATAGTAACGGTTTTCCGACACAGCGCCCATTGATGCCGCACTTTCGCGCAGGAAAGCATCATTGCGGTCGATTAACCGGTTGATCGCGATAAACAGGTCACGCATGTCGGGATGACTGTCGACATTGGTAATACGGGCTTCGTAATTACCATCAGCGGCTGCCAGAACAACGTCCAGCGCCTTTTTGATACCTGTTTTCGAACCACCAAATATCGCCATTGCGAACCTCTAACCTTCGATTTGGGATGCGCCCCTAGAGACCTTGAATATATTGATCATATGCCACACCGGCATCCGAGAGTTTCCGGGCAAGCGCGTCATAGGCGGCATTCATGCCTTCCTTGCGATTGCTGGTGCTCTCCTCGATCTTGCGGAGCTCCGCATAAAGCGGAATAATTTTGTCACTCAGAACCTTGGGATCGGCGACCCGGCGGTTCGAATGGTATCCGATCACCTTGTGATTGGCGTCGAATGTCGGCGTTACGTGGGCATAGACCCAGTAATGGTCGCCCTTCTTACCCATATTCAGCACATACGCAAAGATCTCTTTGCCC
Organism: Thalassospira sp. SM2505; assembly: GCF_054901115.1. NCBI lineage: Bacteria > Pseudomonadati > Pseudomonadota > Alphaproteobacteria > Rhodospirillales > Thalassospiraceae > Thalassospira > Thalassospira sp. SM2505. The sequence continues at coordinate 824,846 of NZ_CM142731.1, read as the reverse complement.
GAACTGATATGATCCCAAAGCAACTTGAAAATGCAGCGCGGCATATCCGGATGGCGGATCATTGAGTGCGGTTGACCAAGAACTTCTTTCTCGGTGTAATCCGACAACCGAAGAAACACCTCGTTAGCATAGGTAATATGACCTTTAAGGTCGGTTTTGCTAACAATCAGCTCTTCTGGCTTGAAATGGCGCTCCTTTCCGGATGGTTGCACGCCCGAACGCTTCTCGCTCACCTTGTCACCCCGTATGGTCTTTTTTCTGCTGCACTCACGTCTGACATGCAATCAGACTCGGCAGTTCCATTATCATGCAAGCATAGTTCAGCGAAGAAAAAATGTAAATTTTTCATACTCTTCAATCAGAAGTACCGGTCTTGCTTCTAACAATAATTACAAACTGATCTGAGCTGACCGTCCAATTGCCAAGGCTGAAACCATTCGAATATCTTAAAATCATTACATATCGAACCAATATATTAAGCCCGCCCTCCACAAAATTAGCAGGCCGGCACAGAACCACAAGATCCACCAGGGTGATATGCATCTCAGCCTGCAACTGAGAAAAAACAGGACAAAGTGATCCGCCCATCGCAAAATTGCGAAACGACTCGGTCTATTATCTTGTTATCAGTGGCGACTTCAGGAAAAACACATGCCGCAAGATCTTCGGAACTTTCCGTTTCGCGTGGTCATTCACGAGCGACATTCCGCCCAAGGGGTACTGGACTGGCTCGACAAGAATGTCCGAAGCGATATGTGGACCATGGGCATTCGCAATATCGAACTGCCCCGGTCAGACCAGTCGGCCCCCTTTGTCGATATGGTGATCTATTTTGCCCGTCGCGATGACATGGAACTGTTTCGCGAACGCTGGGCAGGCAAGGCGCGCGAAAACAAGGTCAAGCTGCATGGCTGGCGTGCTGCGATCTATGCCCTGCTTCATCCCCGCACGGAAATGGTCGCCTATGAGAAGTCCGAAGCACCAAGCCGCATCCGACCGAAAAAAAACTCATAAGAAAAGCCCCGCGCAAGCAAATGCACGGGGCTTCGTCTCAGCCGATCTGTAAAGATCGGTAATCCGGCTTATTTCGGCAGTTCGGCATCAATGCCCTTGATGTACCAGTCCATGCCAAGCAGCATGCCATCATCAGCAACTTCGCCTTCTTTCACACGCAGTTCGCCTGCCTGATCATAGATCGGGCCGGTGAACGGGTGGAATTCACCCGAAGAAATTTTGGCTTCGGTTGCTTCTGCCAGTGCTTTTACGTCGTCAGGCATGTTGGTGTACGGTGCCATGTCGACCATACCGCTGTCGATGCCGCCCCAGGTGTCGATCGACGTCCAGGTACCGTCAGCAACTGCCTTGGCGCGTTCGACATAATATTTGTCCCAGTTATCAACAATCGCGGTCAGCTGTGCTTTCGGCGCGAACTTGATCATGTCAGAAGCCTGACCGAAACCAAGAACGCCACGGTTTTCAGCAACCTGAAGCGGTGCCGGGCTGTCGGTGTGCTGAACCATGATGTCAGCACCCTGGTCGATCAGGGCCTTGGCTGCGTCGCCTTCCTTACCCGGATCATACCAGGTGTTCGCCCAGACGATTTTCACTTTGACGTCCGGGTTCACCGACCATGCGCCCATCATGAACGAGTTAATGCCACGGACAACTTCCGGAATCGGGAAGGAACCGACATAACCAACGATGTTCGACTTGGTCATTTTACCGGCGATAACACCAGCAACATAACGGCCTTCATAGAAACGTGCAGCATAGGTCGACAGGTTGTCGGAACGCTTGTAGCCGGTTGCATGTTCGAACTTCACGTTCGGGAACTGCTTGGCAACCTTTTCGGTCGGGTTCATGTAACCGAACGAGGTGGTGAAGATCAGGTTATGGCCGGTCTGGGCCATCTGACGGATCACGCGCTCGGCATCGGCACCTTCCGGAACGCTTTCGACATAGCTGGTCGAAGCGGCATCGCCAAGCTCGGCTTCGATGGCCTGACGACCGATGTCATGGCGATAGGACCAGCCATGGTCACCAATCGGACCAACATAGACAAAACCGACTTTAACGTCTTCGGCCTGGGCGGTACCCATGCCGGTTGCGAGGGCACCAACAGCTGCAACAGCAGCAATCGTGCGCTTCATGAACTTTGCATTCATTCGTAGAGGTCTCCCTGTTAATCAGCAGATCAGGATTTAAACACAATCCACTAAGCAATCAATGACACGTTCACACCGAAACCAAGACTCAGTCAAACCGATCACACTTCTGATCGATTAGCTTCAATCGACTTGTGTGAGTTTTGGTTCGGTATGATCTTTCCTCCCGATGGGCCGGAACATCATTTGGCGTGTTCCGGTCCCCCCAAGCAGACCGGCCCTAATGGGCCGGCCGGAACGCCTGACCGATACAGGCAGGCGCATTCAGTCTGATTTTCGCACGGTCACTGGAAATAATCACCAGCACGATAATCGTCGCAAGATATGGCAGCATCGACATGAATTGGCTGGGCACATGAATGCCCGCACCCTGTGCATGAAGCTGCATCACCGAAATCAGGCCAAACATATAAGCCCCGGCCAGCAAACGGCCCGGACGCCAGGTCGCAAACACCACAAGTGCCAAAGCAATCCAGCCACGACCGGCCGTCATGTTTTCGGCCCACATCGGCGTATAGGACAGCGAAAGATACGCACCGCCAAGACCGGCCATCGCCCCGCCAAACATCGTGGCAAGGTAACGGATCTTGATCACGGAATAGCCGATGGCATGGGCCGAATGATGCGAATCCCCGACCGCCTTCAAGACAAGACCGGCGCGCGATTTTGCAAGGAACCAGCCAACCCCGATCACAACCGCGATCGAAAGATAGACCAGAAAATCCTGCCCGAACAGGATCGGACCGATGATCGGAATGGCGCTAATACCCGGGATCGAAAGACCCGGCAGCGGCTCAATCGCAAAACCGACGAATTTCGACCCGACCAGAGCCGAAAACCCGATCCCGAAAATGGTCAGCGCCAAGCCCGTCGCCACCTGATTGGCCATCAGCGTCAGGGTCAGAAACGCAAAGATCAGCGACATCAAAACACCGGCAATGACGGCGGCAGCAATCCCAAGGATCGCCGATCCACTTGAGGCCGTCACCGCAAAACCGGCAATCGCACCGACCAGCATCATGCCTTCAACGCCAAGGTTCAGAACCCCGGATTTTTCGGTGATCAATTCACCTGACGCCGCAAGCAAAAGCGGGGTCGATGCGGTAATCACCGTCAGAGTAAAGGGAACAAGCCATTCCATTATGCGGTTCTCCCTTTGGCCGCGATTGAACCGAAACGAATGCGATATTTGGTCAGAACGTCACAAGCCAGCAGGAAGAACAGCAAAATCCCCTGGAAAAGACCTGTGACCGCATTGGGCAGACCAAGCGTAATCTGGGCAAGCTCGCCGCCAAGATAGGTCAGCGCCATGATCAGCCCCCCGAACAGAATTCCCACCGGATGCAACCGGCCAAGGAAGGCGACAATGATCGCAGTAAAGCCATAACCGGGCGAAATGGACGGCTGCAACTGACCAATCGGACCGGAAACCTCGAACAAACCGGCCAGACCGGCAAGTGCACCGCCCAGCAAAAGGGTAAACCAAACCATGCGTTTCTGACGGAAACCGACATGGCGGGCAGCCTGTGGGGCCTTGCCGACAACCCGCAGCTGGAACCCGATCACGGATTTTGACAGCAACAACCAACCGGCAATCACGACAAATACCGCAACCGCCGTTCCAAGATGGACACGCGTGCCGTCATAAATGATCGGAAGCAGCCCCGCATCCGGGAACGGACGCGATTCCGGGAAGTTGAACCCTTCGGGGTTACGCCAGGGACCATGCACAAGGAAGCTCAGGAACAGTGTTGCGACATAGGTCAGCATCAGGCTGGTCAGAATTTCATTGGCATTGAATTTGGTGCGCAGCAATGCCGGGATTGATGCCCAGAACGCCCCGCCAATCGCGCCAAGCACAAACATCGCCGGCAGCAAAAGCACGCTTTCACTGTCATGGAAATAAAGGGCAAGACCACCACCAAAGATCGCCCCCATGGTCAGCTGGCCTTCGGCACCGATGTTCCAGACATTGGCCCGGAACCCCATGGCAAGACCAACCGCGATGATCACAAGCGGCGTTGCCTTCACAAACAGCTCGGAAATCCCATAGCTGTTATTGATCGGCAGGATGAAGAACGTATAAAGCGCGTCGAACGGGTTCTTGCCCAGAAAGGCAAAAATGATCCCGCCAACGACCAGCGTCATGAAAATTGCCAGAACCGGCGACAGATAAACCATCGCCTGTGAATGCTGACGACGGGGTTCAAGCCTGACCAACGCGACCTCCTTCTAATGCAGTGTCGTTCGCCGGGGTGGCGTTGCCATCAAGATCATGAAGGCCCCCCATCAACAGACCAATTTCTTCGATGCTGACATCGGCCATCGGGCGCGGTTTGGACATTTTGCCTTCCGACATCACCACGACCGAATCACAAATGGCAAAAATCTCGTCCAGATCCTGCGAAATCACCAGAACCGCCGTTCCCTTCGCCGCCAGATCAAGCAACGCCTGATGAATGGCGCTGGCTGCACCGGCATCCACACCCCAGGTCGGCTGGGAAATCACCAGAACGCCCGGATCCTGAAGAATCTCGCGACCGACGATGAATTTCTGAAGGTTGCCGCCCGAAAGCGATCCGGCCTCGGCCCCCGAACCGGTGGTGCGGACATCAAATGTCTTGATGATGTTATCGGCAAAGGACCTTGTCGGGACTTCGCGGATCAGGCCGCGTGCGGCAAGCGCCATACGGCGAAACGCCGTCAGGAACCCGTTTTCCGAAAGACTCATATCCGGAACGGCCCCGTGACCATTACGTTCTTCGGGAACGAATGCCGCGCCAAGGCGACGACGGCGACGCGGACCGAAATGGGCAACCGACGTGCCATCAATCTTGATGCTGTCAGGTGCGGCTTCATGTTCGGTTTCACCGGCCAGTGCCTGAAACAGTTCGTTCTGACCATTACCGGCGACGCCGGCAACACCCATGATCTCGCCACCACGCACCTTGAGACTGATATTCTTAAGATGCGTGCCAAATTGCTCGTCACTGATCAATGACAGGTCGGAAACTTCAAGTCTGACATCGCCAAATTCGCGATCCTTGCCCCGGTCGGGTGCCGTCAGTTTCTGGCCGATCATCATTTCGGCCATCGATTTCGCGGTTTCCTCGCGCGGGTCACATCCGCCGACCACCTTGCCGCCGCGCAAAACCGTCGCGCGCTGACAGAGCGCTTTCACTTCATGCAGCTTGTGGCTGATATAAAGGATCGCACAGCCTTCATCGGCCAGACGACGCAGCGTCTCAAACAGTTTTTCGACTTCCTGAGGGGTGAGAACCGAGGTCGGCTCATCAAGAATAAGCAGCTTGGGATTCTGCAACAGACAGCGCACGATTTCGATGCGCTGACGCTCACCGACCGAAAGCGTATAGACATGCCGATCAGGATCAAGCGGCAGGCCATAGGTCTTTTCGACCTCGATCACTTTCTGACGCAGCACGGCCATATCGCGCACATCATTCATCGCAAGCGCGATGTTCTCGAGCACGGTCATGGTTTCAAACAGCGAGAAATGCTGGAACACCAGACCAACACCCATTTCACGCGCATCATGCGGACTATGGATCGTAACCGGCTTGCCTTCCCAAAGCAGTTCGCCCTGATCGGCCTGAAGCACGCCATAAATGATTTTCACAAGCGTACTTTTGCCTGCGCCGTTTTCACCGAGCAGCGCATGGATTTCGCCAGGCTCGATACGGAAACTGATATCGTCATTGGCCAGACAGCCCGGAAAGGCCTTGGTCACACCGCGCACTTCCAACTGCGCAGGTGCCGCCCCCTTCATTGCTTCTGCCCCGGCATCACCGGTCATTGACGTCACTGTTGCCACCCCTATTTAGCGATATGATTTACAAGGCATTTGCGGTTTTACCGCAGAACGGATTGCAATCAAACGGTCTCAATATGCGATCTTGTCGGTTTTGGCATCCCACGCGGCGAATACTTCGCGCGCCTCGGGCAAATCGACATGAACAATTGGCAAGGAACGATCATGGATCGGCTTTGCCACTTCATCATACAGGAACTGATCATCAAAACCGATGGCAGCAGCATCCTCGCGGCCATTGGCATAATAGATCTTGTCAAGACGGGCCCAATAGATCGCCGAAAGGCACATCGGGCAGGGTTCGCAACTGGTATAGATTTCACAACCCGCAAGATTGAATGTGCCCAGTTTTGCACAGGCCGCACGAATGGCGCTGACCTCTGCATGGGCAGTCGGGTCGTTGTTGGATGTGACATTGTTCCATCCCTCGGCAATCACTTCGCCATTGCGAACAATGATTGCGCCGAACGGACCACCGCATCCCTCTTCCATTTTTTGCCGCGACAAATCCACGGCGTGGCGCATATGGCCTTTGGCGTCACACACAGCCAAATCTCCTTTACGAAACCCCTGATCTGGTCACCAGATCACCTGATTGGGCCGTCATTTCGCGGCCCTTTATCATTAAAAACACCTTCAATGAAGGTTTTAAAATCAACCGACCCCGTCTGATGCGGCTTTGGTCGTCTGATTTTGGGCCATCTGTGCTTCGCGCACAGACAACAATTGCGCGGCAACGGATGCCGCAATCACCACCGGCTGTTTTCCGGTAATGCCTTGAATCCCAATCGGGCAAGTCAAACGACCGATTTCAACCGGACCCAACCCCCGATCAGAAAGCCGTCGAATGAAGCGCGCGCGTTTGGTTTGGCTGCCGATCATGCCAACAAAACCAAGGTCATCGCGCATCAATGCCGCCCGGCAGATGTCAAAATCCAGCGCATGGTTATGGGTCAGGATCAGAACATGCCCGCCGGCCGGTATGTCGGCAACGTCAAGTTCGGGCCTATCACTTTGGTAAATATGAAGGTTTTTACCCTCGACCCCCGCCAGATAGTCTTCGCGCGAATCGACAAGATGGATGTCAAACGGCAAGGGCGAAAGTGCCGCAACCACCGCCTTGCCAACATGCCCCGCCCCGAAAATCCAAAGCGGGGTCAGCGCATCATCAAGGCGCAGACATAATGTTTTAACGCCGTTGATGGCAACCATCCCGCCGCGCTCGGTCCCGAACCCGTCCGAAAGCATCGCGGCCTGTGCGCTTTCTGCCCCGGCAATCTGCCATGTACCAACAGCTGTCGAAACCGGCATCATCAACCAGCGCCCCGATTGCGAAACCGGCTGGTCGGCAACCGCTGCCAATGCCGCGCAAAGTGCTTCTTTCTTGGTTTCATCAAGCAGATGAAAACCAACCTCGACCGATCCGCCACAGCACTGCCCAAGCCCCGGCCCCAACGGAAAACGGACAATCTCGGCCGTCGGGACCGACGTCATGTCACCCGCAAGGCATTGGCGCACCAGCAAGGTCACCTGATGTTCAAGATTGCCGCCGCCAATCGTGCCCGCAAGGCCATCGCTTGCAATCAGCATGAAGGCACCAACTTCGCGCGGCGTCGATCCCCTAATCGCAGCAACGGATACCAGCATCACCGGGCCGGGCGCAGACAGAAGGTTGATATGATCACGCAGCGACAGGGTCATGACCTTATTCCCCTGCAACCGAAACCGGCTGACCGGATTGCTCGATCATGCGTTTGGCAATATCGGCCACGGCATACAGAACCGCTTCGGGCGTTGCCGGGGTATCAAGGTTCGGCACCACCTTGTGTCCGGCAACCGACGCCACCGCATCGGCAATCGCACGATGCACTGAAATAGCCAGCATCAGGGGCGGCTCACCAACCGCCTTGGACCGGTGAATGGTTTTTTCGACGTTTCGTCCGGACGACCAAAGATCAAGCCGGAAATCTTCCGGGCGATCCGAACATGCCGGGATTTTATAGGTCGATGGCGCATGGGTCCGGAGGTTGCCCTTGTCATCCCACCAGAGTTCCTCGGATGTCAGCCACCCCATGCCCTGAATGAAGCCACCTTCAATCTGGCCACGGTCAATTGCCGGGTTCAATGAGCGCCCGACATCGTGAATGATATCAACCCTAGTGACCTTGTATTCACCGGTCAGGGTATCAATCAGAACCTCGGAACAGGCCATGCCATAGGCAAAGTAATAGAATGGCCGACCCGACGCGGTTTCACGGTCATAATGGATTTTCGGTGTCGCGTAGTAACCGGTCGCCGATAGCGATACACGCGCCAGATAGGCCTGTTTGATCAGATCGGCAAAGGCAAGCTCGGCCGCATCCCCGACAATAATTTTGCCCGGCACAAAGCGCACAGCCGCCTCGGCGACACTAAATTTCTCGGCAGCAAAGGCAATCAGCCGGTTCTTGATCGTCATTGCCGCATCGCGTGCTGCCATGCCGTTCATATCCGCCCCGCTTGATGCCGCGGTCGCAGACGTATTTGGCACCTTGCCGGTATTGGTGGCTGTGATTTTGATCTGATCAAGATCAATCTGGAATTCTTCAGCGACGACCTGGGCAACCTTGATGAAAAGGCCCTGTCCCATTTCCGTCCCGCCATGGTTCAGATGCACCGATCCATCCTGATAGACATGGATCAGCGCGCCTGCCTGATTAAGGAAGGTGGTGGTAAAGGAAATCCCGAATTTCACCGGCGTCAGCGACAAGCCCTTTTTCAGGACCGGGCTTTGTTCGTTGAACGCTTCGATCTCTGCCCGACGTTTGCGATAGTCACTGGCTTTGAGGATATCGTCGGTCAGTTCGGGCAACACATTGTCTTCGACCACCATGTGATATGGCGTCGTATTACGATCCGTCATGCCGTAATAGTTGGCAATACGCACATCCATCGGATCGCGTCCGACCAGCATGGCAATTTCGTCGATGATGCGTTCGATTGCGACCATGCCCTGCGGTCCGCCAAACCCGCGAAACGCGGTATTGGACACAAGGTTGGTCTTGCAGCGGTATGATCTGATTTCGACATCGCCAAGGTAATAGGCATTGTCGGTATGGAACATCGCGCGGTCAGCAATGGCGGCTGACAAATCAGCCGAAAAACCGCAATTGGTCGCATACTGGATATCAAGACCGCAAATCCGTCCGTCATCATCAAAGCCGACATCATAATCGACAATGAAGTCATGGCGTTTGCCGGTCATGACCATGTCATCATCCCGGTCCAGACGGAACTTGGCCGGACGTCCGGTTTTGACCGCAACGATGGCCGCCAGTGCCGCCCATTGCGATGCCTGCGTTTCCTTGCCACCAAACCCGCCGCCCATACGGCGAACTTCGACCGTTACCGCATTGGCCGGACGACCAAGCACATTGGCAATATTGTGCTGCACTTCGGACGGATGCTGGGTCGAACAATGCAAAAGAACATCACCGTCTTCCTGCGGAATGGCGAAGGTGATCTGCCCTTCCAGATAGAAATGATCCTGCCCGCCAATCTCCATCCGCCCGGCCCGGCGATGCTTGGCCTTGGCAAGGGCCGATTTGGCGTCTCCCTGCTTCATCACATGCGGGGGTGCAACGAATTGCTGTTTTTCAAGCGCCTCTTCAATCGACAGAACCGCTGGCAGTTCTTCATATTCAATATCGGCAAGCTTGGCCGCCGCACGGGCCTGCGCGCGGGTTTCAGCCGCGACACAGAAAACCGGCTGACCATAAAACTGTACGATGCCGTCGGGTAAAACCGGATCATCATGGGTATGGGCCGGGGACACGTCATTGACACCGGGAACATCTTCGGCGGTCAATACGCACACAACACCGGGTGCCGAACGCACCTTGGACAGGTCCATACGCACAATCTTGCCGTGCGCGATGGTCGCAGCACCGGGTGCCAGATGAAGCGTGCCATAGGGCTCGATGATGTCATCGATATAGACCGCTTCGCCCGCCACATGTTTCGGGCCGCTGTCATGTTGGGAACTGGACCGCACCCCGCCCGACAAACCGGCGGTCGGCGCAATCACCTCATCCATATCGGTTTTGGTAATCTGATCAGACATGGGCTGCCTCCTTGCCAACAAGGCGGGTGGCAATTTCGGGCGCAGTGGTTTCAATGAACAGCTTGGTCAGAAGGTTCTGTGCGACCAGCATGCGATATTCTTTTGAGGCCCGCATATCGCTCATTGGTGCGAAATCCTTGGCCAATGCCAGTTGGGCCGCGTTCAGGCTGGCTTCGTTCCAGTCCTGTCCGATCAGGGCCGCTTCGCATTTGGCAGCCCGCATCGGGGTTCCGGCCATACCGCCAAAGGCCGCCCGGAATTCTGCAACCTTGCCTTCAACAATCTTGATGGCAAACGCCCCAAGAACCGCGGTGATATCCTGATCAAAGCGCTTGGAGATTTTGTAGGCCTTGAACGCAACACCCTCTGCCGGTTTGGGCACAATCACGCTTTCGACAAACTCGCCCGCCTGACGGTCCTGCTTGCCATAGGTGATAAAGAAATCTTCCAGTGCGACTTCGCGTCTCACATCGCCCATACGCAGAACAATCTTTGCCCCCAGCGCAATCAGGGCGGGCGGGGTATCGCCAATCGGCGACCCATTGGCAATATTACCGCCTACAGTTCCGGCATTGCGGATTTGCCGGGATCCGATCCGGCGCACCAGTTCCCCAATATCAGCAGCAACCTTGCCCAGCGCATCATGCGCGCGGCTATAGGTCACACCGGCCCCGATGATCAGGGCATCTTCGGTTTCCGTAACCGATTTCAGGTCGCCGACATCGCCAATATAAATGATCGGGTCCAGCCGTTTGAGCATCTTGGTCACCCAAAGCCCGACATCCGTGCCACCGGCCAGAACCGTTGCATCGGGATGGGCAACCAGAAGACCGGCCAACTCATCAGATGTGCGCGGCGCATAATAGCGCCCGGCAGCATGTTCGACAGCAAGCGTCCCGGTATCATCAACCATGGCACTTAGCCGGGTCGCAATGTCTGCACGGCGCTTTTGTTCAACCGCGTCATTGGCTGCAATGCCGCCTGCCTTGCGGGCTGCCTCGATAATCGGGCCATAGCCGGTGCAACGGCACAGGTTCCCGGCCAGCGCATCATTAATCGCACCCCGGTCATCCTCGCCACCATCCAGCCACAACTGATAAAGGCTCATGACAAAGCCCGGTGTGCAGAACCCGCATTGCGACCCGTGGGTGTCAACCATGGCCTGCTGCACGGGATGAAGGCTGCCATCTTCGGATTTCAGATGTTCGACCGTCAAAAGCTGTTTGCCATCAAGGGTCGGCACAAACTGGATGCAGGCATTGACCGTGCGATAAGCCATCCCCCCCTTGCCGTCGGGCTCGCCCAAAACAACCGTACAGGCACCACAATCGCCCTCGGCACAGCCTTCCTTGGTACCCGGTTTGCGCTCGGCCAGACGAAGATACTCAAGCACCGTCATCTGCGGATCGACGTCACGCAAGCTGCGCTCTTCATCACCCAGAAGAAAACGGATATCAGAACGGAAAGATCCGGTCGCGTTCGCCATGGTCAACCTCAGCTTCCGCGATATGTGGAATAGCCAAATGGCGACAGCAACAGCGGCACATGATAATGCGCCTGCCCGTCGGAAATGCCGAACCGGATCACCACCTGATCCAGGAATTTGGGCTCGGGAAGCTTTTCGCCAATGGCATCGAAATAGTCACCTGCGTGGAACACCAGCTGATATTCACCAGGTTTGAAAGAGGCACCGTCAAGCATCGGCGCTTCGGTGCGGCCATCAACATTGGTCACAGCTTCGGCAACCAGATCATCATGACCATTGCCAAATCTGTGCAGCTCAATGCGGATTCCAGCAGCCGGACAGCCTTTTGCCGTATCCAGTACATGGGTAGTCAGTCGTCCCATGCCGGGCCTCCTCTCTCTTATTCTTAATTTTGTGGTCGATCGCTTCTCCCCGTGGTCGGCATTCTGGTTATGAATTTCTGTGCCGAACCAATTTTGAGCGATTTAAAAAGGGTCGCATTACCACCCGCCCGGGGGAAAGAGGCGATAAAGTGAAACTATATCAATAATTCTTTGAAAAACGAATGTAACTGTTTCAGGCACTATAGTATGTAACAAAGGCAGAAGCCTTGGAAGACCGCGCAAAACGTGGCCCACACCACCTTCCGTCCAGGAACATTATCAAAACAGCCTTGATAGTGCGGCACTTATCCGGTCCGGCCAGCATAAGGTTTATCCCTTGCTGCCCGGTGACCTATGGTTAATGCTACACCAAACGTTCCGCAGGACAAAGCCGGGCGTACAAGAATTCAGGAGAAGGTTCAGATGAACGACCAGACATATGCGCGTGACTTGATCGGTTATGGTGAAAACCCGCCCAAGGCCAATTGGCCCAACGGTGCACGCGTGGCCGTCCAGTTCGTCCTGAACTACGAAGAAGGCGGTGAAAACTGCGTGTTGCATGGTGACAAGGCCTCCGAGGCATTTCTGTCGGAAATCGTCGGTGCCGACATGCGCGAGGGTGTCCGCCATATGAGCATGGAGTCGATCTATGAATATGGATCGCGCGTTGGCGTCTGGCGCATTCTGAACCTGTTCCGCGAACGCCAGATCCCGATCACCATCTTTGCCGTTGCCATGGCCCTTGCCCGCCACCCGAAAGTCGGCGAAGTCGCCATGAAGGACGGTCACGAAATCTGCTCGCACGGTTATCGCTGGATTGACTATCAATATGTGCCCGAAGACATTGAACGCGACCATCTTCACAAGGCGATTGATATCATCAAGGATGTCACCGGCGAACGTCCGCTTGGCTGGTACACCGGCCGCACCAGCCCCAACACCCGTCGCATCGTCGCCGAAGAAGGCGGTTTCCTGTATGATGCCGACGATTACAGTGACGAACTGCCGTTCTGGAGCACCCAGACCGAAAAGCCGCACCTGATCGTGCCCTATACCCTTGATGCCAACGACATGCGCTTTGCCGCCCTTCAGGGGTTCAATTCCGGCGAACAGTATTTCCAGTATCTCAAGGACAGCTTCGATACGCTGTACGAAGAGGGCGCGCATACGCCGCGCATGCTGTCTCTGGGCCTTCATTGCCGACTGGTAGGCCGTCCGGGTCGCTTCTCCGCTCTGAAACGCTTTGTCGACTATGTCCAAAGCCACGACAATGTCTGGTTCGCCCGCCGGATTGATATCGCCCGTCACTGGCGCGAACATCATCCGTTTGGCGGCTAAGAACCGGGACTGAAAGCCAAGATCAAAATGACAGACACCAGTCAATCACAGTTCACCACCCGCCCGCCAAGCACATTGGCCGAAAGCGCCTTTGTCTCGCTTTATGGCTGGGTCTATGAACATTCACCATGGGTTGCCCATCAGCTTTATGAGCGCGGCATCACCGAGGCACTTGATACACCCGCGAACCTTGCCGATGCCATGGCCGCCGTGGTCAATGGCGCGGTTGATCGCGACAAGCTTGCGCTTTTGCGCGCCCATCCCGATCTTGCGGGGAAACTCGCCCTTGCCGATCTGACCGCATCCTCGCAAAGCGAACAGACGGGTGCCGGACTTGATCAATGCAGCGCAGACGAACTGGCCCGTTTCACTGAACTGAACGACCAATATAAACAGAAGTTCGGCTTTCCGTTCATCTTTGCCGTCAAGGGGTTCCACCGGACCGATATTCTTGCGGCATTTGAACGGCGGGTCAAAAACGATGTCGAAACCGAATTTAACGAGGCGATCAATCAGGTTCATCGCATTGCCAGACTGCGGCTCGAAGCCCTGTAGGCCAGACCCGATCCAGCCCGGTACGCCCGAGCGCCCGACCGATTGATTGATAACCGTATAATAAACGACCATTTCAGGATTTTACGACCATGAGCCATCAGGAAAATCACGACGCACCGGAATTTGCACGGAAGTTCGTCAACCTTGCCGACGAACGTCTGGGTGCAGAAGCCATTTTTGCGACAGATGATTTCTTTGCCGACAAGCAGCGCATGCTGCAAACCGCCGATGCGGTGTTTTATCCTGATCGCTATGACGATCACGGCAAATGGATGGACGGCTGGGAAAGCCGCCGCAAACGCGTCGAAGGCCATGATTACTGTGTGGTGCGCCTTGCAACATCGGGCCGCATTTATGGTGTTGATATCGACACCAGCCACTTTACCGGCAACTTCCCGCCAGCTGGCTCGCTTGAAGGCTGCTATTGCCCGAATGGCGATCCGGCAGATGACGCCAAATGGGATGAAATCGTCGCCCCGATGGGTCTCGGTGCCAGTGCCCATCACTATGCCGATGTAACCTCGGATGCGATCTATACCCATGTGCGTCTGCACATCTATCCCGATGGCGGTGTCGCCCGTCTGCGCGTTTACGGTCGTCCGAACCGCGACTGGACAGAAATGGCTGCCAAGGGCGAACAGGTCGATCTGGCAGCGATGATCAATGGCGGTGTTGTTGTCGGCTGGTCCGATGCCCATTACGGTAATCCGAACGCCATTCTGGCACCGGGCCGCGGGGTCAATATGGGCGATGGCTGGGAAACCCGCCGCCGTCGTGAACCGGGCAATGAATGGCTGATTATCGAGCTTGGGCATCCCGGCGAGATCGAAAAAATCATCGTCGATACCTGTCACTTCAAAGGGAACTATCCTGACCGTGTGTCGATCCAGGGGGCCTATGTTGACGGCGAAAAGGACAAGTCGCTGCGCGCGCGTTCCATGTTCTGGTCGACCATCCTGCCCGAAAGCAAGATGCAGGCAGACCATATCCACGAATTTGATGCCGCCAGCCTGACCGTCAATGGTCCGGTGACCCATCTGCGTGTCAATTCGATCCCCGATGGCGGCATCAGCCGTCTGCGCATCCTTGGCAAGCCCGCCACCAAATAAGGATCGCACAACGATGAAGCTCTCAGTCGAACATCTGACGCCGGATGCCTTCGCCCCGTTTGGCGAGGTGATTTCGATTGCCACCGCACGCGACAGCTATCCGATCAATCTGGGCACCACCACGCGCTTTCACGACATTTCACGTGTCGATGTCGCTGACGAAGGCGGTGCCCCGATCATCAGCATCTTTCGCGGAACGCCCCGGCCCAAGCCGATTGAAATCAAAATGATGGAACGCCATCCGCTGGGATCACAGGCCTTCATGCCGCTTGCGGGTCAGAAGTTCCTGCTTGTCGTGGCGTCGGGGACCGATACCCCCAAACCGGAAAACCTGCGCGCCTTTCTGTCGGATGGGACACAGGGGGTGACCTATGCCAAGAATGTCTGGCATCACCCGCTTCTGGTGCTCGAAGAAGACAGCGATTTTCTGATCGTCGATCGTTCGGGTCCGGGCAACAACCTTAACGAGGTTGACCTGCCACTGGTCGACGGCGAAGTCATCACGCTGGATTGGGCATAGGCCCGAAACATCACGTTGCCGGGTGATCAAATCCACCGGCAACGCAAAATTCAATGACGCAGGGCATGACGTGCCCTGCGTTTATTTTTATCCGTCAGTTGATTGGCGAAAGCAGATCCGGGTTGGTGACAAGGTTCCGCACCCCATGGGCGTGGCCTTCGTCAAACGGGTTATCTTTCAACCATGTATCAACCGATGCAATGCCCAGCTTGACGACATCGGGGCGCACACTCCAGGTTACCTGAAAGGGCGATCCCTTTTCGTTATAGCCAGGCCCGGTGGTTGATCCGGCATAGATCACCGGATCGCCAAGGTCGGTCGGCAGACCGGGCACCTGATTAAGGCCGTCAACCTCCCTGATTTCAGCCATCCTGGCGAAATCGGCACCCCCTTCTGATACCAGCACGGCAACAACGGCCTCGACCCGCAATTGCGGATTATTGACCGCGTCACTCAGACAGGTGCCAAGACCATTGCCAAGACTTGCCTGTGCGGTCGAATAGACAAAGTGGATTTCGATGGTATCACCCGGTTCGAGATCACCATGTTCGCTGGCACCAACCGCCATGCCAACCGGGGCCAGCTCCGCCTCGGTCAGTTTGCCATCGTATTTGAAGCCAGTGCCAAAGCCATACCCGTCACCATTACCGGCAAAGGTGGTATATGAACCTCCCTTATGCTCGGCATTTTCATGGAAATGGATATCACACAGCGTCATTTTGCTGACATCGGGTGCGGTGCCAAATACGCGGTGGTTGCTACCTGCCATCATACCAATATCGCGTGGTGACTGGGGCCCAAATCCCTTGCCCTGCGTTGCCGCAGCCAGAGCCGCGCGCTGTCTGGCAATGACATCGTCAGATACAGCATGATGGCTGGAATCCGCGAATGCCACGAAGGACACCAGTGCAGCAGTCACACCAGTCAAAAGAAACGTCCTGAACATTGTTTTTCTCTCTCCAGAGGGCGCTGGCAAATAGGTAAGGGCCGCTGGCAGGGTTACAATAGACGGCAACCTGAATGGGAGAAGGATAGTACTGCTCAGTCTATATTTTCTACTAATGTTAAATTGCAAATTGTATCTGACAGCCGGTCCATCATGGATCGATCCGGTCCGGGCAATAACCTTAACGAGGTCGATTTGCCACTGGTCGATGGTGAGGTCATTACGCTGGACCGGGCATAAACCTAGCCCCTGATCTGGCCCACCCCGATCAAACCAAGATCACGCAGGTAATAGTGCAAATCGGAACTGTTGCCTGCGACATATTCGGCACCGGCGTCAAGCAAACCATCACCATCACGCTCGGATCGATGGGCCCCACCAAGAAATCCAACCGCCCGCATACCTGCGGCCTTTGCGGCAATTACACCTGACGGGCTGTCTTCAATCACAAGGCAGCTTTCCGGTGACCACCGGCATGTCGTCGCTGCCAGCAGGAAAACATCCGGCGCAGGTTTGCCCCGTGCCACTTGCTCGGCCGAAAAAATCCGGTTTTGGAAAAATCCATCAAGCCCGGTCAGACCAAGACACAGATCAAGCCGTGCGAGATCACTGCCCGAGGCAAGTGCAAAGGGCACAGAAAGATTTGCCAGCAGATCTGGCATGCCCCCGACAGCCTCAAGATCGGTCTCGAATATGTGGGCAAGCTCAGCTTCACAACGTTCCTGATAGGCAACCGGATCAATATTCACGCCAAAGCGTGCATTAAGCTCTGCCACCATCTCGCGATAGGCAACACCGCCAAAGCTGCGCGCAATTTCCGTCGCATTCAGGGTGATACCATATTCCGGCAACATCCGTTCATCGACCGCAAAAGACAGAATTTCACTGTCAATCAGGACACCGTCACAATCAAAAATGATATTGCCGATCATTGTGCCGGCTGCGCATTTCCTGCACCATTCAGATCAAGGGCCAGCAACCGTTTCTGAATGGTTTGCGAAAGCACCGGCCCCGCCCCGGCCTGAAGGGCACGCTGATAGGCTGCACGCGCCATCTCGGCCTTGCCCATGGCAAGGGCATTGTCGGCAAAATGTGCAATATGCTCGGCCGTCGGCATCGCCTTGTTCACCCGGATAAACACCTCTTCGGCTTCCTGATAACGTCCCTGCCGATACAGGATCAGCCCATAGGTATCAAGTGCACCGGGATCATCGGGGGCCACTGACAATGCCTGTTTTGAAAGACGTTCTGCCTCGGTCAGGTTTTCACCGAGCACTGCATAATGATAGGCCAGCCAGTTCGCGGCCCCCATATTGCCCTGTCCGGCAGCATGATAAGCCTCGGCCGTCATGGTATCGTTATAGGACTGAATAACGCTTTCAATCGCGACCTGATCAAGACCATCCACCCAGGTCAGACCGACCCGAACCGCCTTGCAGCCTTGCGCATTGGCCTGACTGCACATGGCAACGGCCTCTTCCACCGCGCCCAGCACTGTTGCCTTGGGCCCCGCAGCATATTCCTTGCCATTGACATCACGCGCCATGGCCTTGAAATCAATCATCGCCCGATAGCGATCATCAAGCTTCTGTTCGGTCGGCGCGGCAAACATGTCCTGCGGTTCCCAGTTCGAACCGGTATCGCCACAGGCCGCGAGACCAAGCATCAGACCAACCCCCGTCAGGGCACGAATGGATGAAACACGAAACTGGCAACGCGTGAACAAGACAGTCATTCCCTATATTGCAGCAAGAAAGCCGGTCACCATCATACCCCAATTGCGTAATTACGGGGTTAACATCCTGATGACAGACGAAAAAGCCGCCGGGATCATTCGATCACCGACGGCTTTAACATGCTGGCGCAAAACGCCAATATCAGGGCAACACTGCCATACGCCTAGGCGCGGCGTTCTGCGATCATCTTTTTGATTTCGGTGATCGCAAGGGCCGGGTTCAGGCCTTTCGGGCAGGTGTTGGTGCAGTTCATGATCGTGTGGCAACGATACAGGCGGAACGGATCTTCGAGTGCATCGAGACGTTCACCGGTATATTCGTCACGCGAATCAGCCAGCCAGCGATATGCCTGAAGCAGAACAGCCGGGCCGAGGTAACGGTCAGAGTTCCACCAGTAGGACGGGCACGCGGTCGAGCAGGAGAAGCACAGAATGCATTCCCAAAGACCATCAAGCTTGGCACGTTCTTCACGCGACTGCAGACGTTCACCATCCGGCGGGGTCGGGCTGTCGGCTTTAAGCCACGGCTCGATGGAAGCGAGCTGCGCATAAGGCTGCGACAGATCCGGCACCAGATCCTTGACCACCGGCATATGCGGCAGCGGATAGATCTTTACTTCGCCCTTGATGTCTTCGATCGGCTTGAGACACGCAAGCGTGTTACGGCCATCGATATTCATCGCGCACGAACCGCAAATGCCTTCACGGCACGAACGGCGGAAAGTCAGGGTCGCGTCGATCTCGTTTTTAATCTTGATCAGCGCGTCCAGAACCATCGGACCACATTTGTCGAGATCAATATCGTAGGTATCGGTACGCGGGTTATCGCCGCTATCCGGATCAAAACGATAGATCTTGAACGAACGGACATTCTTCGCGTCAGCCGGAGCAGAGAACGATTTGCCCTCTTTCACGACCGAATTGGCGGGAAGATTGAATTCTACCATCTCTCAAATCCTCTCTTGCCGCGCCTTAATAGACGCGCTCTTTCGGCTCGATATACGACACTTCATCGGTCAGGGTGAAGTTGTTGACCGGACGATAGGTCAGATCAACGCCATAACCCTTCTCGGTGTCGACAGTGGCGATCGTGTGCTTCATCCAGACTTCGTCATCGCGCTTCGGATAATCTTCGTGGGCATGTGCACCACGCGATTCATGACGCGCTTCTGCCGAATTCATGGTTGCTGCGGCACAGGTCATCAGGTTCTCAAGTTCGAGAGTCTCGACCAGGTCCGAGTTCCAGATGAGCGAACGATCCGAAACGCCGACGTCGGGAAGCGTTTTTGCGGTCTCGGAAAGTTTGCCAACGCCCTCTTTGAGGATTTCCGAGGTACGGAACACGCCGCAGTTGCCCTGCATGACGCGCTGCATTTCCAGACGGATATCCGCAGTCGGACGCGAACCTTTTGCCCAGCGCAGACGGTCGAAACGTGCAATCGCCTCGTCGCCATCGGTGGTTTTAAGTTCCTTGAACGGTGCCTTGGTATCGACCACTTCGGCGGCATGAAGACCACATGCACGGCCAAAGACAACAAGATCGAGCAGCGAGTTGGTGCCCAGACGGTTTGCACCATGAACCGACACGCAAGCTGCTTCACCAGCCGCCATCAGGCCCGGAACAATTGCGTTCGGGTTGTCAGCGGTCGGACGCAGAACTTCGCCCTTATAGTTGGTCGGAATACCGCCCATGTTGTAATGGACCGTCGGAAGAACCGGAATCGGTTCCTTGGTCGCATCAACACCGGCAAAGATTTTTGCGGTTTCGGTAATACCCGGCAGACGTTCCCACAGCACTTCCGAACCAAGATGTTCGAGATGCAGGTGGATATATTCGCCGTGCTCGCCAACACCACGACCGTCACGGATTTCCTGTGCCATACCACGCGACACGACGTCACGCGATGCAAGGTCCTTAACGGTCGGGGCATAACGTTCCATGAAACGTTCGCCTTCGGAGTTGGTCAGGTACCCACCTTCGCCACGTGCGCCTTCGGTGATCAGGCAGCCCGAACCGTAAATGCCGGTCGGGTGGAACTGAACGAATTCCATGTCCTGAAGACCAAGACCCGCACGGGCCACCATGCCATGACCGTCACCGGTACAGGTATGTGCCGAGGTGCAGCTAAAGAATGCACGGCCATAACCGCCAGATGCCAGAATGACCATCTTGGCATTGAAGCGGTGCAGCTCGCCGGAATCCAGATCCCAGGCAACCAGACCTTTGCACGAACCGTCTTCATCCATGATCAGATCAAGGGCGATATATTCGACAAAGAATTCTGCTTTGTGCTTCAGGCACTGCTGATACAGGGTATGCAGCATCGCGTGACCGGTACGGTCAGCAGCGGCACAGGCACGTTCAACCGGCGCCTTGCCGTGGTCGCGGGTGTGACCACCGAACGGGCGCTGATAGATTTTACCGTCTTCGGTACGCGAGAACGGCATGCCGTAATGTTCAAGTTCATGAACCGCCGGAACGGCGTTACGGCACATATATTCGATCGCGTCCTGGTCACCAAGCCAGTCGGAACCCTTGACGGTGTCATACATATGCCACTGCCAGTGATCCTCGGACATGTTGCCAAGCGATGCACCGATACCGCCCTGGGCAGCAACGGTGTGCGAACGGGTCGGGAAGACCTTGGTGATACATGCAGTTTTCAGGCCGGCTTCAACCGTACCGAGCGTCGCGCGAAGACCTGCGCCGCCTGCACCCATAACGACGACGTCGTAGTTATGGTCGATAATTTTATATGATTCAGTCATTGGCTCAGGCTCCGGCAAAAACGATACGCAGGACTGATACGATGGCTGCCACAGACAGGAAGGCTGCGACGGCTTTGATCAGCATCAGCGAAATCACTTCTGCTTTACGGTTATGCACATAATCTTCGATCACGACCTGCAGGCCATGCGTGAAATGCACAGCAACGCTGACGATCATCAGGATCATCATGGTCGAATGGAAGTACGAGCTCAACCAGGCGTGAACGGCATCATAATCGGCCGTGTGCCCTGCAAGAATCGAAAGAATGAACCAGATACCGAGCGGAAGGTTTGCAGCAGCGGTTACGCGCTGGGTCCACCAGTGCGAAGAGCCACTTTTAGCAGAACCGAGACCGCGAACACGGCCTAGATCGGATTGCATCTTCATGACAAGTTTGTCCCCTCTTGCCCGGCCTTAGGCCAGACCGATGATCCAGGTGATGATGGTCAGCACAACTGCCGCGCCAAGGACGATCGGGTTGCCTTTGGCGGCACCCTCATTCGTCAGGCCGCGACCAGTATCCCAGACAAGGTGACGGATACCGTTGCAAGCGTGGTAATAAAACGCCGCTGTCCAACCGAACAGCAGCAGCAGACCAAACCACGAGGTGAAAAATCCGTGATAGCCGTTAAAGGCTTCACGACCAGCGCCGGCACCAATCAGCCAGGACGCCAAAAATACGAAACCAATGGCAAGGCCGACACCCATCGCACGGAACGTGATGGACATCTTTGCCGTCATCGGAAGCCGGTACACCTGCAAGTGCGGAGACAGCGGCCGATTGGCTTTGCTCATAGCGGAATTGCCTCTTCTCAAAGTAGCTGGCGGGAAAGCAGGGTTTATTTACCCATGCAGCGGGTTTGAGTCAATCTGAACCCCTTTAAAATCCAAAGAATTCAGAACCAAAACGCCGTTTTGCCTCCGTTAAACTACGTAGGTTGACCTCTCAGACGCCGTAAACGCCCTGCGGGAAGGGCATGATGTGTGACACAGGATCACGCATCAGACGTGTGTACGACGTAACGTGGATTTAGCAATCGCACAATTAGACCTTCTTACGCAAGGAAACTGCCCCTGGATCGGGTCTATTTTATTGCAAACACATATGGATGCACGAACGCCCGATCAAGATCAGCACGCCCGACGCAGCGAAATTAGCCCCGACATCACAAACGAACGGTTAAGCAAGCGCGCATGCCAGGATCGCGCAACGCCCCGATCAACGCGGCATCAGAACCGTATAGTCGAAATCAAGCAGCACATCAGGATGATATTTCCCGTCCCCGGTACGCAGCGGAAAATCGCTTGCTTGCCGGTCACGCACCGCCACAAGACGCAGACGCAACGCACCAAGATCGCGACGCCCGGGCAGTTCGAATTTCCCCAGCACTTCTGACCAGGCAAAGACCGTATTCCCGGCAAAGGCCGGATTGGCATGCGTCCCGGCATTGATCGCAGCAATCCTGAAGGCATTGCCAAGCCCGTTAAATGAAAGCGCGCGCGCCAGTGAAATGATATGGCCGCCATAAATCAGGCGCTTACCAAACCGGCCGTCATTTGCTGCGATCTGATCGAAATGGACCTTGGCGGTATTTTGATAGAGTCGCGTGGCAATCTGATGCTCGGATTCTTCAAGCGTCATGCCATCAACATGGTCGATTTTTTCACCGACATAATAGTCATCCCAACGATGTGGTGACCCGGCCAGCCGGGTTTCATAGGATGTCATATCCAGACCAACCGGAATCTGGAATGCCTCGGGGGCGACCACACCGGGCAGTTCGGGCAAAACGGCTTGCGGTGCCGGGGCTGCTTCATCGCGTTTGCGCACCATGACCCAGCGATTGTAATCCAGAACCATCTCGCCGCGCTGATTGCGCCCGACCGAATTGACATAGACAACACCGGTCTTGCCGTTTGAATTTTCTTTAAGCCCCGTCACGGTCGAAACCGACGTGACCGTATCGCCCGGATAAACCGGTACGCCAAACACCCCCCCGGCATAGCCAAGATTGGCCACCGCATTGAGCGACACATCAGGCACGGTTTTGCCAAACACCATGTGAAAGGCAAGAAGGTCATCAACCGGGGCTGACCGGAACCCGATGGCGCGCGCAAATTCATCAGACGACTGCACTGCAAAACGCGGCCCGTAAAGCCCGGTATAAAGCGCGACATCACCGCTTGTGATCGTGCGCGGGGTCGCGTGGCGGATTTCCTGTCCGATCTGGAAATCCTCAAAGTAATTTCCCGGATTGGTCTTTGACATTCCTGGGCCTCCCTGAAAGGCGAAAGTTCCTTGAAGTTCCGGTTCGCGCCGCCTTGCTGGTCTTTGTCGACCTGTTTTCTTTATCGGGCGCGAACCCCGGATATCCTGCGCTTAGGCAGCGTCCATTTCTGCAATCAGATCGGCCATCGCCACCAGCTTCTTGGCCGATACCACATGCAGGTTTTCAATCAGCTTGCCATCCACCACGACAACGCCCTTGCCTTCGGCAGCCGCTTCTTCATGGGCAGCAATGATTTTGCGGGCCCAGGCGATTTCGCTTTCGGCCGGGGCAAAGGCCGCATTGGCGCTCGCAATGGTTTTGGGATGGATCAGGGTCTTGCCATCAAAGCCAAGCTCGCGCCCCTGTCTGCAGGATGCGTCAAACCCGTCATCATCGGACAGATCAAGATGCACACCATCAAGGATCGCCAACCCATAGGCCCGTGCCGCCAACAGGCAAAGACCAAGGCTTGTGATCATCGGTAAACGGTCTGGTGTATGCGCACAGTTCAAATCCTTGGCCAGATCGGATGTCCCCATCACAAACCCGCCCAGCCGCGGATGCGCCCCGGCAATTTCCTTGGCATTGAGCATCGCAAGCGGCGTTTCCATCATACACCAGATGGTCATGCCTTCATGCGCACCTTCGGCCTCCATGATATTGGCGACCTGACGGACGGTATCGGCACTTTCAACCTTGGGAAGCAGGATGGCATCGGCGGCGGTTTTTGATGCCGCCACAATATCGGCATAGCCCCACGGGGTGTTCAGGCCATTGGTTCTGATCTGGATTTCACGTTTGCCATAGCCGCCTTCGGCAAGGGCAGCAACAATCTGATCGCGCGCCACATCCTTGGCATCAGGCGCAACCGCATCCTCAAGATCAAGAATAAGACCATCCGCCGGAAGGCTCCTGCCCTTTTCAAGGGCACGGGCATTCGATCCCGGCATATAAAGAACAGAGCGGCGCGGACGTGGGGCAGCAGCCATCAGGTTTCTCCCGTTTGATAATATTCGTTCAATATTTCAGTTTAATTTTTACGAAAATTACCCAAACTTGTTTTGCACTGCAAGTCACTTTTTGCACTGCATCATGACAAAATCCCGGCCCGCCCTCAGAACAGCAGACCGACATTAAGCCCGCTACCGCCATGTGAGGCATCCTGATCAATCGTCACAACCGCACTGCGCCCGGCCACCAGCTTTACGCCTTCGGGTATGTGATCAAGGGCAACACGCACCGGCACACGCTGGGCCAGACGGACCCAGCTAAAGGTTGGTTTGACCTGTGCCAGTCCGGCGGAACTGCCTGAGCGTTCACTGTCCTGAATACCGCTGGCGATGCTGACAACATGGCCGTCAATCGGACGATCTTCACCCATCAGACTGACTTTTACACGATCCCCGATGGCAATGCGCGGCAGTTTGTTTTCTTCGAAATAACCCGCAACATAGAACGAGCTGCTATCGACAAGGGCGGCAATCGCGGTCCCGGCACCAACATAGTTACCCGGACGCAACGAGAAGTTGGTCACGATCCCGTTGACCGGGGCAACAACACTTGTCCGCGACAGGTTAAGCTGCGCCAGATCAAGGTCCGCCTTGGCCAGATCAAGATCGGCCTGCGCGGTTGCAAGGCTGGTTTTGACCTGTTCCTTTTTCTGGGTCGAGACAACATCACTATCAAGGCCACTATAACGTTTGACTTCACGGGCAGCCTGATCGCGCGCAGCCTTGGCACTTTCAAGTTTGGCGCGCGCCTGATCGACCGCGACCTGATAGCGGGCTGCATCTATGATAAACAGAATGTCGCCTGCCTTGACTTGCTGGTTATCTGACACCTTCACCTCGGCGACCAGACCTGCAATATCGGGCGCAATCGAAACAACATCCGCACTGACACGCCCGTCACGGGTCCAGGGTTCGTTCATATAGTAATCATAAAGATGCATACCGCCTGCGACGGCAGCAACAACCAGGACAAGCGTGAAACCGGCACGCAGGGTTTTGGTTATGATGGTTTTCATATCGTCACCTATTGAATAAAAAGCGCCGAAAGTCCGGTCAGGATCAGCACATAAAGCGCAAGGTCGGTAAGCGCAGGATGAACGGTTATCTTGTAAAAACCGATCCGCGTCAGACCGATACGGGCCACAGAAAGACAGGCCCATGCTGCCAGTGCCAGACCCAGCAATGCCGGGACAAACAGGCCATAGATATTAAGGGTCGGAGTGATCATGCGATTTCTCCCATTCTTGGGGACAGGGACGTGGTCGAAGCCACCTGCCCTGCCATGCGATCAAGCTTTGGTGCGTCCGTTTTCGAAAGCGTCCGGCGCAGCGCGACAAGCGGGATCAACAGTTTCTGACGTTGGGTTGCATCGACCATGTCATTGGCCAGACGCAGAATGCTATCGACCTCGGACAAAATCCTGGGGTCCGGGGCACGGTCGAAATCATCAAACCGGGCTTCGAAATGCCGCGCGATATTGCGCAACAGAACGTCAAGCCGCGCCCTGATCATCGGATCAACAAACAGCCGGATACGACGCAGATCATAAAGACTTGCCGCAATCGAGACTTCCGGCATCACCCGGATCAGGGTTTCACGCTGGCTTGCCGCCATCGCAAGACGCGGCAGGATCAATCCCTGACGATCCAGAAGACGGCGGATCATCACCATACGGGCAATATTCAACGTCCCGCGGGCAATCCCGGCAATATCGCGCCAGTTGGCATGGACCAGACCACGGATAAAGCTATCCACCGGCACCACGCGCACGAAGGCCGTGACAATTGCCGCAACCCCGAAGCCTGCCAGCGACGCAATCCCACCGCCTAGCAGTAGTGAAACATCACTGCTATAGGCCGTATCGACATTCAGGATCATCACCACATTGACCAGCATCGCCAGACCAAAACCATAGGTCTGCGGCGTTGCCATCAGCACACCAAGCAAGATGAAGTAAGGTGCAAATGCCATCACCAGCAACGCAAAGCCGTCAATACCGGGCAGGATGACAAGGCTATAGACCAGCACCACTGCCACCGCCAAAGCGGTATAGCGAATGAAGCCCTTAAGGGCCGGTACCGGGTTATCAAGAAACGACATGATGCTGGAACCAACAGCGGCCATCATGGCGGCCGTCGCCCCGCTTGGCCAACCCGACAGAATCCAGAAACCACAGACAATCAATGTTGCGATAACCGCCGTCAGGCCACTGCGAAAGGCAGCGTCATAATCCCGGTGCAATGCCCCGGTGCGCGCACTTTCCTGCCAGCGATCCAGAACATCTGCCGGAACATCACCAGCGCGAATACCATCCCAAAGGGTACGGCAATCATCATGAAAATCGATCAGACGATGCAGCCGGTTGGCAAGATTGATCTGAAGTAGCCCCGCCCAGTCCCGCGATCCCGCAACCCGGTCGGCAAAGGCATCAATTTCGCGATGAAGCTGCCAGATACGGGCGCGATCATGGGTCGGGGCGGCAATATGGGCCGAAATACCTGCAAGGACGCCTTTGACATCGTCGGGCAGATCGCCCTGTTCGGTCTTGAGCGCCACCAGCCGGTCATGAATGGCATATAAAACCGGCAACAATGCCGCGACCACACTTTGCAGCGCCTGCAACTGGCGGGTCCGTCCTGAAAAACCGGATTTCTCATAGCCAAGATGCAGCGCCAGGCCATGCAACTCGCCAAGGTCAGCCGCAATGCGTGCGCGGTCATTTTGCAATGCCTCTGCATCGGTTTGGGGATCAAAGCTCTGATCGGCAAGCTTGGCGATATCGCCCATCCAGCCATCAATACGCGCGGCAATCACCGGCCCGATATGACGGGGGAAAACGGTGTGGCTGACCACGGTGGCACAGACGATGCCAAGGCTGATTTCCTGAAAACGGGCAATCGCGGTTGCAAACACCGCTGTCGGATCGCCAACACATGGAAAGCCGACAATGGCCGCCGTGTACCCTGCCAGCATGAAAACATAGCTGCGCGGTGTACGATCAAGACGCGACAGGAACAAACATCCCCCGACCCAGATCGCCAGAACCAGTGACAACAGGATCGGCGCACTGACAAGATTGGGAACAAAGGCCACGGCCGCAACCGCACCAAGAACGGTGCCCAGCACGCGGTAGATCGCCTTGGATGCCAGAACACCTGACAGTGGATGGGCAACAATATAAACCGTCGCCATCGCCCAGACGGGACGGTCAAAATCAAAGGCAAGTGCGATATAAAGGGCCAGGATCGATGCGGCAAAGGTCTTGACCGAAAACAGCCAGTCCGATGCCTTGGGCCGCAGTGAAAGGATCGTGCCTAACATGCGTCATCCTCCCTGCGGCACCTTGTCGCGCAGTGCCAGCTGATCAAGCAGCGCACGCATGACATCAAGTGTGATGCCCAGATTTTCCGATGGAATATTGGCCGTCAACTCCCCGCGCAGTTCGCCCAGCAATTTTTCAATCTCGGCGGCCTTCTGCTTTCCATCCTCGGTCAGGGCCACCATTTTCGCCCGGCGATCGGTCGGATCGCAAACACGCGAAATCAGACCATCACGTTCAAGCTGATCAATCACCCGGACAAGTGACGGACCTTCGACACCGATTTCCTCGGCAATGATGCCCTGGCGCACCGCACCGCGGCTGCGATGCAGAACAATCAGCGGCATGACCATCGTTTGTGACAAGCCATGGGCAACAAGCGTGCGGTTGACTTCGCGCTGCCAGCAACGGGCCACACGCATCAGCGCACTGCCAAGGGTCAGATAAGGGGTTTCAAGGTCAATGTTTTCCATGACCCGGATGATAACAGAAAATTAGATAGGATTCTAACTATTATCATTCTATCAGTTATGCAACACAGTCATGGCTTGCCCTGTGCAGCAGGCACAACACACTTAACCATCTGAATTAAAATGATTTAATTCTTGGGATTGCCGAAAATGCCGGTCATGAGAAGCCCCGTAACATTGGGCACTTCGTTCAGGGCCCGCCCGTTTGACAGGAACACCACCACCGTATCCTGATCGGGGAACCATGAAAATTCGGCGGAATAACCAAAATAAATCCCGTCATGACCCCAGACCGGACCCCAGTCGCTTGACCCGATCATCAACCCATAGCCATAAGACCCGCTTCCGGCAAAAGCCGTATCGGTCGTGGCACGTTTAAGGGCATTTGGCCCCAGCAAGACCCCGTCGACAAACAGGGCACGGGCAAATTTCACCATATCCCCGGCGGTCGAAATCACCCCGCCATCAGCAAGCTGATCACCAACATCATAATCGGTCACATCTTCAAGTTTGCCATCACCATTGGCATCATCAAAGCCATGCGCCAGAAGATCCGGGCGCGGAAACCGGCCAAAGGATGTATTGGCCATTTCGGCGGGCTCAAAGATGCGGCGGTTAAATACACGCTCGATATGGTCCCCTTCGACCGCCTCGATCATCACCCCCAGCAAAATGAAATTGCTGTTTGACGGCGCATAGCTTTTCCCCGGTTCAAAATAGGCATCCCGATCCGCCATCAGGGCCAGAACATCCTTGTTGCGCCAGCCATGCTGGGGATCCCGCCCGACCAGCTGGAAAAAAAACTCGCCATCCAGATAATCGGGAATGCCCGAACTGTTGCGCAAAAGATCGCGAATGGTTGCCTTGTCCGCATTGGCAATCCGGCCCTGATATTCCTTGGGCAACCATTTGCCGATGGTATCGGCCAGATCAATGCGCTTTTCCGATGCCAGTTGCAGGGTCACAACCGCTGTCATCATCTTGGTCAGCGAGCCGATATAAAACTGCCGGTCCACGGTCATGCCGATATCAGGCGCCACGGTCGCATAACCACTTGCCGCATAGCGCACCTGTCCGGTGCCATAGCCGATACCAATCACCCCGCCGGGCAAACCGGCATGTTCAAGGTATTGATGCAGGAAAATTTCAAGCGTATCACCCGGATTCTTGCCGCGATCCTGCGCTTCTTGCGCATCGGCAAATACAGGCACCCCGATCATCAGGACCATTGCGGCAAACCCGGCAATCGCGCGTTGCGCGCGCGCAAATGCCCGACCCATATGCCCAGTCCTCTTGATCCCTCTCATTCGCCCTATCGCTCTAAGCATCCCGATCCATCTTTGCAATCCATGCCACAAGGGCGGCTTTCAAATCCCCGGTTTGCACCGAAATACTGTCTTCGCATGCGCCTTCTTCTGGCCCGTCATGGCTTGCGGCGATCTCGCAACGGGTTTTACCCACAGTGAGGATATGGGCATTCATCGCCATTTCCCAACCACTTGACGCGCCCGACATCACGTCTTCGACCTCGCCAAGCACCCGCCTTGCCCATTGCGGCGCATTCTGGATATCAAGCACGATCAATGCGGCAATCCGGTCATGACCGGCATCACCGGCCTTGCGCCCCGGCCAGTCGGGCACCATTGGCATTGGCAAACGGTCGTTTTGTGTGCTCATCCTTTGATCCCCTGTCGCCCCCCTACCGCAACGGAAAGGCCGTGTTGATCCGGCCATCGCGCAGCAACCCGATGGCAATCGTGAATGTCTGGTCGGGATCATCCCCGACACAAAACATCTCATGCGCCCCGTTTGTGTCCGGGCGGTTCGGACCACATTGCCACCAGCCGGGCGATCCGGCCGGACAATCCATCCGATTGGCATGGGCATGCAGGATCGATGTCACGATCTGATCGTGCGAACAGCTATCGGGAAAGATGCTGGAAAATTTGACCGGCTCGCGGCCGTGCGGGCTGGCAAAACGGACCATCCCGGCATAGATGCCATTGTCATTGGCAGGCTGGGTGATCTCGACCCCGGCAATCGAGGGGGGATTGATCCCGTTTGGCCGCGCATGAAACCCCGATGCCTTGCCGTTTGATTTCACTTCACCGCAAAACACATGATCAAGATTGATCGCCGGGTCCGTCTTGCTCCAGTGCGGATCGCTCGGGCAAAGCTGCCCTGCCCCGGCACCATCTTGCAAGATGACCAGAAAAAGCATGGCCATCATCAAACCCATGATCTGGCGACCTGAAATCAGCATGGTAACAGCCCCTCGCCCGGTTAAATGCCTTTTCAAAGCTGCGAGAATTCAAGCCCGATCCGCAGCGCAAGCACACTGGCGGGCTCAAAGCGCATCGGCACCCCGCCAAGCTTGCCCCCGTGCCATTGCGCCTTGGTCAGAACAAACGCGCCCAACGGCAAGGGATGGCTGCCCCGGAAATTCACCAGTGCACGGATTTCCTTGGGCTTCCTGATTGCCTCATCGCGCCACAGGCAATGATAGGCAAAAAGCGGCGTTCCCGACCGGCGATCAAGGAACACAAATGGCACCTCGTAATGGCCCCAGCGCGCGTAATAAAGGCTTTCCATCCCGACACTGGATGTCAAAAACTGGGTCTGGATTGCGGTTTCGGCCAGCCGGGTGATGGTTGCACTATCGGATGCCCGTCCGCCAATCAGGCCACTGCGCAATCCCGGATGGATCAGATGGACCTTGAACGCCACCGCACGCTGGAACGGTTTGGCATCCTGATCCACCCGTTCAAGGCGCCGGACCAGCCAGGCACTTTCAAGATATTCAAGGTAGCGGCGCAGCGTGTTTTTCGCGATATCAAGCTCACGCGCCAATGTCTCGATCGAAAATTCCGACCCGGTATTATAAGCCAAAAGCGCAAAAAGCCGATGCAGGTCCGACGGGCTTGAAATGCCATGCAGCCCGGGCAAATCCGAATGAAGCGATCGGTGAATGGCCCCGGCTTCGCCATTGGCATCGTGGAAGCCGCCTTCATTGATGTAATCTTCAAACAGATCATTAAGCGCGACAAGCCCGTCTGGCACATCGGCGGTATAGCGCCCGACATTGGGCGTTTCGGGCAAAACATCGCTGGGCGCAATGCCCTTTTGTTCAAGATATTCGGCAAAACTGAAGGGCGGCAAAAACAGGCTTTGAATATGTCCGGCACTGCCTGCACCGGGTGCCAGCGCACTGACCGCAACAACGCGCAACATCGGATCAGCGACAATAAGGCGCGCAAGGCGATCTTCCCAATCGCGCTGATAGGACACCTCGTCAATAAACAGCCATAATGGATGATCGGCCGAAATCCCGCGCATGGATCGCAAAAGCTTTGGCAGACGCGGCAGATCAATTTCAAGAAACAGCGGATGCTCAAGCGAGATATAGCAAACATGACGGCGCGGGGTGTCGGCATTCAAAAGGGCCGCCACTGCCTGACGCATCATCACGGTTTTTCCAACCCCGCGCGGGCCGGTCAGAACCACGGCCTTTTGCCCGTCATGCTTTTCAATCGCCGACCAGAACCGCTTGAAAAAGGCGCGCTGCGGAAGCCCCTGCACCAGATCATCGGTCACACCATCCCACCACGGATTATCCAGCACCAGTCTGTGCAGAAAATCCTGTTCCCCCGGATGCTCGATCATGGTCGCCATGTGCAATTCCCCAAAAGCCACGCCCGATATATGGGCATTTTTCCCGACTTTGCCGGGAAAACCTTTAAATTAGGTATAGCGATAAACGCTATTTGGGGAATTTTCCGCAACGAACTGCAAATAAAAGAAAAACCGGACCACACAAGTGATCCGGTTTTCTGTTTGACGGCGATTTCATACCGTTAGGGTCGAAACCCTGACGCGAGGGGGGATTGGGGAAAGCTGAAACCGCCGTCAATCTTTTGAACCTTCAGAACAAGGGATCAGGCCCTTGGTACGTCGGGTTTATCTGCATCATCATCGTCCTTTTTGGCCGCTTCCGATGCATCATCCTTTTTCATCTTTGCCAGTTCAGAGGCGACGTCATAATCGCCAGAGGCCACAAACCCCTCCATCGAACCGGTGCGACGTTCCAGATCATCAAACTGCGCGCGCAGTTCTTCCATCCAGCTTTCTTCGTAATCAACACCCACAGTCGGATTGTCATTTACGTCCTCGCCTTTGGTCGCACGGACTTGTGCCTGATAACGGCGCGATGACCCGCGCAACTTGCCGCGCAATCCATCAAACCATTCCGGATGATGCACATAGGCCCACGCAAGACCAAACAACAGCAAACCAACCGGGAAACTGAAAATCAGGATCAGAATAAACGCAGCCAGAACACCCTTGCGCGGAATACCAAATGCTTCGGAAATTCCCCGTGTGGTACGGCCGATCACGCCATGACACTTTTTGCCTTCGTGACTGTGGTTTGCGAACCGGCATCCACCATGCGAGCGCTTCTTGTGACCGCGCTCAAATCCGTTTCCGGCAGCAGCTTGCTGGGCAGTCAT
Organism: Thalassospira sp. SM2505; assembly: GCF_054901115.1. Classification (NCBI taxonomy): domain Bacteria; kingdom Pseudomonadati; phylum Pseudomonadota; class Alphaproteobacteria; order Rhodospirillales; family Thalassospiraceae; genus Thalassospira; species Thalassospira sp. SM2505. The sequence continues at coordinate 792,352 of NZ_CM142731.1, read as the reverse complement.
ATCCTGTTCCTCCATTCGGCAACCTCGGCATCTAACAGGCGTTCAAGTGTTTCGACACGGGATTCAAGCTTCTCTGCCCGTTTTTTGAGCCCCGCTACCATTTCCCGTTCACGGGCAATCTGTTCCGGGCTTTGTGCGCGCTGCTCTGCCTTCATCCGCTTCCAGACCGTGATGTAATGAAACACCACCCAGACCGGGCCAACAACGGCAACGAATACAATCAAGGGTACGGCAATCGCCCACATATCTGACAGCTTTTTCCTGGTGCTGGCTTATGCGCCGAAACACATAAACCGATGATTATTTATCTTTCTTCACACGTGCCTTGAGTTCCTTGAGATCATCCTCGATCCCGAGCTCGGCCTCAAGGTCTTCGAACTGTTCTTCAAGGCTCTGCCCGCGACCAAGGTCCCAGGAGTCTGCACTTGCTTCAAGCTCGTCAATCCGGCGTTCCATCTGCTCATAGCGCAGCAGGGCCTCGTCGATCTGACCGGAATGAAGCTTCTCTTTCATTTTTACACGCTTTTCGGCCGTCTGCATGCGGATTTCGACCGTACGCTGCTTGCCCTTGGCTTCATTCAGCTTGTTCTGCAGCTTGTTCAGATCCTCGTCAAATTTGCCAAGGGTCTCTTCAATCACTTCAAGCTCGCGCTCAAGAACAAGGCTCTGATCGGCCAGACGACGGCGCGCCATCAGCGCCCCCTTGGCAAGATCATCACGACCCTTGGACACCGCAAACTCTGCCTTGGTGTCCCATTCAACCTGACCGTCATGAAGCTTCTTGAGCTTGCGCTCGACTTCTTTCTTGTCAGCAATCGCCTTGACCGCAGCCGAACGAACTTCGACCAGGGTATCTTCCATTTCCTGAATCATCAGGCGCACCATTTTCTCCGGATCTTCGGCACGATCCAGAAGCGCGTTGATGTTGGCATTTACGATATCGGACAAACGCGAAAACACGCCCATTGTCTGATCTCCTTGATTAATCGGGGGACGCAAAAATTCTGTTCTCTCTATTTCAAAAGCCGTGCCAGTTTTGAAATGCAGTAAAATCAATAACTTACAAATTCCTCGCTTTGGAACATTACTTTTATCGCGACATTAATAACGTTTTTCGATAACGTTTTTCGCGAAATGGATAATTTGCAACCCATTCTGGGCGAAGACCCCGTTTTCCTGGCGGCCCTTGAACATGTTTCGCGTCTGGCACCGATTGACCGGCCATGCCTTGTTATTGGCGAACGCGGCTCGGGCAAGGAACTGATAGCGGCCCGCCTGCATTACCTGTCACGTCGCTGGGGCGGCCCGCTGGTCAAGGTCAATTGCGCCGCCCTGTCCGAGACCCTGCTTGATACCGAACTGTTTGGTCACGAAGCCGGGGCCTTTACCGGGGCGACCAAACGTCATATCGGGCGCTTTGAACGCGCGCACGGCGGCACGATCATTCTTGATGAAATCGCCACCGCCAGCCCGGTGGTTCAGGAAAAGCTTCTGCGGGTTGTCGAATATGGCGAGATCGAACGCGTTGGCGGATCAGACGTCATTGATGTCGACACAAGGGTCATTGGTGTGACAAATGAAAATCTGCGCAAACTGGCCAAAACCGGGAAGTTCCGCGCCGATCTGCTTGATCGTCTGGCCTTTGACGTCATCGCTGTGCCGCCGCTGCGCCAAAGGTCTGATGATATATTATTGCTGGCCGAACAGTTTGCACTCGATATGACCAAACGCCTTGGCCGCACGGTTTTCGCGGGTTTCTCTCGTCCTGCCGCCGAACAGCTTTTGCGTTACGACTGGCCGGGTAATATTCGTGAACTGCGCAACGCGGTCGAACGCAGCATCTATTTGGCCGAGGACGAAGAAACGCCGCTTGCCGCCATCACCCTTGATCCGTTTGACGGCATCTGGACCGAGACTGACCGCGAAACGCCGACATCCGAAACAGATATCGACCTTCCGGAACCAGACCCGAATATTGATTTCAAAACGCAGGTCGCCAAATTCGAAATCAGGCTGCTGAAACAGGCCCTTGCCAGAAACGCCAATAACCAGACCGAAGCCGCCAAGGCGCTTGATCTGAACTATCACCAGTTCCGCAGGTTGCTGGAAAAGCACGACCTGATACCCGCAAAGTAACCCAACCAAGGACCAGCGGGATAGCGGCCCTACCCTTAATCTGCCAACGACCGTGCAATCACCATGCGCTGAATGTCTGATGTACCTTCGTAAATCTGACAAACCCTCACATCCCGGTAAATACGTTCGACCGGGAAGTCTTTAAGATAGCCATAGCCACCGTGAATCTGGATCGCGCTTGAGCAGACTTCCTCGGCGATTTCGGATGCAAACATCTTGGCCATGCAGGCCTCTGTCAGACAGGGTTTGTGATCATCACGCAGCTCGGCCGCCCGATGAACCAGAAGCCGTGCGGCATCGATCTTGGTTGCCATATCGGCAAGACGGAATGCCACGGCCTGATGTTCGATGATCTTTTTGCCGAATGTTTCGCGTTCATTGGCGTAATCGCGCGCGGCTTCAAATGCGGCGCGTGCCATGCCGACCGACTGGGCCGCAATACCGATACGCCCGCCTTCAAGATTGGCCAGCGCGATTTTATAGCCCTGCCCTTCTTCACCCAGCATATTTTCGCCGGGCACCCGGCATTCGACAAAGGTGATCTGGCAGGTATCCGATGCGTTTTGTCCCAGCTTTTCCTCAACCCGTGACACCACATAGCCCGGCGTATCGGTTGGCACGATAAAGGCCGAAATGCCCCGCTTGCCCGCATCCGGGTCAGTCACGGCAAAGACGATGGCAACATCGCCCTCGGAACCCGAGGTGATGAATTGCTTGGACCCGTTGATGATCCAGTCATTGCCATCACGCACGGCACGTGTCTTGAGCGCACTGGCATCCGATCCGGCCTGCGGTTCGGTCAGGCAGAACGCCCCGATCTTTTCGCCCTGCGCCATCGGGACCAGGAATTTCTGTTTCTGTTCTTCGGTACCGAATTTCAGGATCGGCATACAGCCGACCGAATTATGCACCGACATGATGGTGGACGTGGCCCCGTCACCGGCGGCAATTTCTTCGAGCGCCAGGGCATAGGCGACATGATCCATGCCCGCCCCGCCATATTCATCGGGAACCAGCATGCCCAGAAAGCCAAGCTCGCCCAGCCCGGCAATGGCCTCGGCCGGGAAGGTATGATGGGCATCCCATTTTGCGGCATTGGGTTTGAGTTCATTTTCGGCGAACTCGCGCGCGGTATCGCGCACCATGATCTGATGTTCTTCCAACCGCATGGCGGCACTCCTCCCATTTGGGCGATGCACCGGCCATGCGATCAGATCAGATTTTGATCCCGTGGATCAGGCCGGGCTTATTCTTCGCCCTGAACAAACTTGTCCTGTTTTGCGTCGAAACGCCACAGGATGCCTTCTTTCATTCCGTACCACCAACCATGCAGGTTGAGATCGCCGGCCTCGACCCGTTCCTTGATGAACGGGAACGTCATCAGGTTTTCAAGCGAATTACGGATCGAATGACGCGACACCTTGTCAACATCCGGTCCGTGATGCAGGCAGCATTTCGCCATGCTGACCCATTCACCGATAAAGTCGCGCTCCGGCACCTTGCCAGCCTCGCCATGCTCGACCAGCGCCTGAATACCGCCACAGGCCGAATGCCCCAGAATGACGATATCCTTGACCTTGAGATCACGAACCGCGAATTCGATTGCCGCCGACGTGCCGTGATAGTTTTCATCGGGCTCATAGGGCGGCACAAGGTTTGCGACGTTACGCACCACAAACATCTCGCCCGGTTCTGCATTGGTCAGGATGGCCGGATCGACACGAGAATCCGAACATGCAATCAGCAGAACCTCCGGCCTCTGACCCATATTGACCAGATCTTCCACCCGTTCAGGACGCTGTTCGTAATACATCGCCTTGAAGCTTTTAAACCCGGCAAGCATCCGGTCGACTGTCGGTTTGGACATCAGCGAATTCCCTTATCCTCGTCAATCACTCTGGCGACAAAATAAGGTGAATTCGCGCAAGTTGGTAGTTCTCATTTGATCCAATTTGAATCGTTCTAAACAACCTGTTTTCGCGCCCGCAACCAGTGTGCAACATGCCTTCCGGAACCTTGCGCAACAGGCAACAGCACAGCATCATGCCCAAGCAGCCTGTAAACACCCCTGATCAAAACTCTGCCTGTTTCGGAAATCCCTCCCCGATTATTTGGTCAAAAGCGCTGGAACTAGAAGCGATCTGCGCGCAGAACCTGACAATCACTGATCGCGACAACGCCGATATGACGGTCAACCACCTCAAAGGCGGCTTCGAGCATGGCGTCGAGTTTCTCGGCACGGATGATACAAACAACCTGCACCATGCCGCCACCGCGCGTCACGGTGTCATCGCGGCGCCAACTACCCGAACGCCCCGAACCACCAAGAACGGGCAGAACCGAATATCCGGTCACCCCTGCCCCCTCAAGCGCCTGACGCAACCTGCTTTCCATAATGGCCTCGATAATGATCGCCACGCGCTTGGCATCATGTTTTTCCATATTTTCAGCCTCCGTAAATAGCGCTGGCCATCGCAAGGTAAAGCGGAATGCCAAGCGTCAGGTTGAAGGGGAAGGTGACGCCAAGCGACAGCGTAAGATAGACAGACGGATTGGCTTCGGGCAGGGCGACACGCATGGCAGCTGGAACAGCTATGTAGCTGGCCGACGCCGCCAGCACCATCATAAGCACGGCACCACCAAGCGACAGGCCGATCATCAGGGCAAAGGCCAGACCAAGGCAGGAACCGATCACCGGCATCAAAACTCCGAACGCCAGCGGCCCCGGGCGCAAGACCGCCCGCCCCTGTTTGAGCCCACGCCCCGCAACCAATCCCATATCAAGCAGAAACAGACAAAGGACACCCTGAAATGGCGAGACAATCAGGGCTTCGATCTTGGCCATGCCTTCGGCCCCGGTGATCCAGCCGATCACAAAGCTGCCCACCAGAAGAACGATGGAGCCGTTAAGCAGGATTTCGCGGATCAGTGTTGCGTCCATCCGGCCCTTGCCACCCGATGATACAAGCCACAGTGCCGAGAAAATCGCAGGCGCTTCCATCGCCGCAGCAACCGCAACCATATAGCCCTCGGCAGCGATCCCGGAACTTTGAAGAACAGAGGTCGCGGCAACAAAGGTCACAATCGAGATCGAACCGTAATGCCCGGCAACTGCTGCCGCATCAGTCCGGCTGAGTTGCGATATCCATCGCAACAGGGCAAAGGCAATAAAGGGCAGCACAAAGGAAAGGATGACACCTGCCATCAGTGACATACCCAGTGTCAGATCGATGCCGTTGTTTGATACCGCGACACCGCCCTTAAAGCCGATCGCAAACAGCAGATAAAGGGAGATCCCCTTGGCAACGGCTTCGGGGATTGTCAGATCGGATCGAGCGAGGGCGGCAAATACCCCCAGAACGAAGAAAAGCACGATGGGCGACAAAAGGTTCTGCGCCGCCAAGCTCAGCACGTCTTGCATGGCTGTTCCTTACGTATGAAAACCCGATGCATCGCAAGCAGAACCGATCTTGCAGCTGAGCCTGCGATAAAATCGCGATCCCGATAACAGAATCGCGATTTTATGTCACCCGAAAGGCCTATGATCCTCAATCTTCTGTTTGATCTGGTTCACATCTGCTCAAAGAAGCTCAACCGCCACAGCAGTTGCTTCGCCGCCGCCGATGCAAAGCGACGCAACACCCTTGGTCCCACCATGGGTTTTAAGGGCATGGATCAGGGTGACCAGCAACCGCGCACCGGTTGCGCCAATCGGATGACCCAGCGCACAGGCACCGCCATGCACATTGACCTTGCCGTGATCAAGTTCCAGATCACGCATGGCGGCCATGGCGACAACGGCAAAGGCCTCGTTGATTTCCCAAAGATCGACATCGTCCTTGGTCCAACCCGCCTTTGCCAGCACCTTCCTGATCGAGTCAATCGGCGCGGTTGTAAACCAGCACGGTTCCTGGGCATGGGTCGCCTGACCAACAATCTTTGCAAGCGGCTTGAGCCCGCGTTTTTCGGCTTCAGACGCGCACATCATGACAAGGGCGGCTGCACCATCGGAAATTGATGCGGAATGGGCCGCTGTGACCGTGCCATCCTTGGCGAAAGCCGGACGCAGGGTCGGGATTTTTTCCGGCTTGGCTTTTGGCGGCTGTTCGTCGGCATCAATCGTCACTTCGCCCTTGCGGGTCGCAAAGGTCACCGGGGTGATTTCATCGGCAAAATGACCGGCAGTGGCCGCATTCTGCGCCCGGGTCAGCGAGGTGATGGCATAATCATCCTGGGCTTCGCGGGTAAAGCCGTATTTTTCGGCTGTTGCCTCGGCAAAGGTGCCCATGGAACGGCCTTTTTCATAGGCATCTTCAAGCCCATCAAGCGCCATGTGATCATAAACCATGTCGTGACCATATTTATGACCGGACCGCATTTTCGGCAAAAGGAACGGCGCATTGGTCATGCTTTCCATGCCACCAACCACCATGACGTCGGCACCACCGGCAACCAGCGTGTCATGGGCAAACATCACGGCCTTCATGCCTGATCCGCACATCTTGTTGATCGTGGTTGCACCGGCCGACCGCGGAATGCCGGCATTCCATGCGGCCTGACGCGCCGGTGCCTGTCCCTGACCAGCGGGAAGCACGTTCCCCATGATGACTTCATCAATGTCATCAGGCGAAACACCGCCGCGCTCAAGCGCTGCTTTAATCGCAACACCGCCAAGTTCGGCGGCAGTCACAGTGGCAAAGTCACCCTGCAAACCGCCCATGGCGGTACGGGCGCACGATACGATAACAATCGGATCAGAAGTGGTCATGATGGGGGTCCTTGAAGTCTTTCGGGGGATCTTTGACTTGAATATGTGAGGCCGAGGTAAAACCGCAATTACGCGGTTTCACCAAACAGTTCACGGCCAATCAGCATACGGCGGATTTCGCTCGTACCGGCGCCGATTTCATAAAGCTTGGCATCACGCAGCAACCGGCCCGTCGGATATTCGTTGATATAGCCATTACCTCCAAGGGTCTGAATGGCTTCAAGCGCCATCCAGGTGGCCTTTTCCGCCGCGTAAAGGATCACACCAGCCGCATCCTTGCGCGATGTTTCACCGCGATCACAGGCTTTGGCGACCTCATAGACATAAGCGCGGCAAGCATTCATGGTCGTATACATATCGGCGATCTTGCCTTGCATCAGCTGGAACTCGCCAATCGCCTTGCCGAACTGTTTGCGTTCATGGATATAGGGCACAACCACATCCATGCAGGCCCGCATGATCCCGGTCGGGCCAGCAGCCAGAACTGCACGTTCGTAGTCAAGGCCGCTCATCAGAACGCGCACGCCGCCATGCAGCTGACCCAGGATATTTTCTTCGGGCACTTCGCAATCTTCAAACACCAGTTCGCAGGTGTTTGAGCCACGCATGCCCAGCTTGTCGAGCTTTTGCGCGGTCGAGAAACCCTTGAAGGTCTTTTCAATGATAAAGGCCGTAATGCCCTTGGGACCGGCATCAAGATCGGTTTTGGCATAAACCACCAGCGTGTCGGCATCCGGGCCGTTGGTGATCCACATCTTGTTGCCATTGAGGATGAAACGATCCCCCTTTTTCTCGGCGCGAAGCTTCATGGACACCACATCCGAACCAGCCCCCGGCTCGCTCATCGCAAGTGCGCCGATATGTTCACCGCTGATCAGTTTGGGCAGGTATTTGGCCTTTTGTTCGGCAGTGGCGTTGCGCTTGATCTGGTTGACGCAAAGGTTGGAATGCGCGCCGTAAGAAAGGGCAACCGAGGCAGAAGCACGGCTGATTTCTTCCATGGCGATCACATGTTCAAGATAACCAAGGCCGGTACCGCCATCTTCTTCGGGAACGGTCATGCCCAGAAGACCCAGATCACCGAATTTGCGCCACAAATCATTGGGGAACTGGTTGGTTTGATCGATCTCGGCAGCGCGCGGGGCGATTTCGGCCTCGGCAAATGAGGAAACGGTTTCGCGGATCGCATCTGCGGTCTCGCCAAGATCAAATTTCAATCCGGGAAATTCGAAAAATGCCATGGTGACGTTCCTGCCCTGACTAGGTTTGATTATTAAGTAAAATTGATCAATCTTTGGAATTATGCAGCGCTATCCAATAATTCCGGCGGCAGCTTCATGACCTTGAGCGTCTGAAGCGAGGTGGCGCACAGAACCGGTTCGCTATTCCTCATACCAAAGATATCGATGCGGGTAACAATGATCGACCGACCGCGCGAGACGACCTCGCCGACGGCACGCAACTGGTCACCCTGACCGGGTGCGACGATATTGAGCTTGTATTCGATGGTCAGCATCCCCTGATCGGCCTCGACCAGACTCCAGCCGGCAAATCCACCGGCGATATCGGCCAGACCGGCAATCAGCCCGCCATGAAAATAGCCATTATGCTGGATCAGGTCGGCCCGCGACGGCACAACGACTTCAACCCGGCCCGGTTTGACATCGGTGACACGTGCCCCGATCGACAGATTATAGGGCTGCTGGGCAAAGCGCTTGCGCACTTCAGCATCAAAATCGGGATTTTGCGGTTCGAACTGAGCCATGTCGCGGTCCTGACAATAAAGCAATCCACCCGTCTCCGGGGGCACCTGAGGGATGCGACTCTCTTGTAGTTAACGTTAACGTTAACGTCAAATCAAATCCGCATAGCTCTACCAATTTATGCGGGACCGAAGTCATCCGGCATCAGGCGTCAGGTTCAATGAGCCGGGCATCATAACACCGGGCATCGGGCGTCGGGTGGCTGGTGCCAAGTGGCGGACGGTCGGATACAGAGTGCTGAGTGCTGAGTGCTGAGTGTGAGTGGTGAGTGTTGCGTATCGACTGTTGAGTATCGAGTGCCAAGAACAGAGTGTTGAATACCGGTTGCTGAGTGTCCGGTACTACCATGGCGGCGCGTGCCGAGTGCCGAGCGACCGACGCCCCGCCCTGTGCCGGGTACCCAATACCAAGGGATATGGGTATTGAGCGTTGGGTCCTGCATGCCGGAGCCGGTTGGTTGGGGCTCGGGCGGAAAGATGGAAGGCTTCGGATGTTTGCGGCACGCGGATAATAGAGGATCGCTGGCAGCTGACGGCTGACGGTTGACATGGTCTGCGCACGAAGGGTTTTTAGCGGAACCAGCCTATGATCGACGGCTAACGGCGGGAGGTGTGTGGCGGCTTACTGACGGCTGAGGATTGTCGGCTGGCAGCTGGTCGCCCGTATCACAAACCTGTTGGCGCGGACATTGCCCGTCAAACCAAGACGTTTGTCTTGCAGACGCAATTGCACCGCCGACCAAAGTCAGGTCGGGCGATAGCAGCGCGGAAAAGCTGGCTTAATTGGTGCTCTCGCCCCAGCGCTGGATGCTGGCTTCGAGCATGTCTTTCATCGCATCTTCGGTAACCAGTTTGAGAACGGCCCGGTTAATGCGTCCCCGCAAGGCGCCGGTATTGCAGGCGGATTTATGGGACATGGTCAGATAGAGATTCTCGGTACTGACCGGGGTATCGTAACTGCGGATATTGGTGATGCGCTGACGCGCAGCAAATGCCTTGCCGGGGAATTCTTCATAGATCAGATATTCACCGCGATTATAGGTCAGCATCTTGAGCCCCTGTTCAAGGCTGGGGACTTTGGTGATGCTGAGATTTTCGACCGCATAGGCATCAAATTCCTGACCGAAACTGTTATCGATCACAGTCAGACCTTCGAGTCCCTGAAGATCGGACCATTGCCGATAGTTGAGATCAAGATTGTCCAGCGTCCAGATGACGGTTCGCGTCCCCTGAAAGGCGGGGAAAAAATAGTCCATATATTCAAGACGCGCCGCCGTCAGGAAAGCACCGGCAATCATATCAAGCGTGCCTTCCTGCATATTGTGCTGTACCCGGCTCCAGCTTCCGGCCTGAATGACGTCGATCTCCACGCCTGCGAGTTCGCCAACCCGTTTCAGGAAGTCTGCAGCAGCACCATCAAGTGTGCGGCCATCCCCGGATTTCCAGAGATAGGGCGGATAGTCCGGATTGCCCGACGCAATAAGGCGAGTGCAATCGCGCGAGCCATCCGCATTCAAGGCATAGTGTCCGGCCTGATCATCTGCATAAGCGGCATCAATCCCGGATATCCAGGTCAATGCTGTGGTCAGGATAACCAGGATCCTTCTCATGCAGGGCCAACTCCTTGTTGCCTCGGCTGTCACAACTCGAACTATACATATGTGGGTATACGCTACGTAAATTTCCCCACTAAGGATAGGTTCTTTGACAAAATTCTATATCTGTCGGGTCCGAAAACTCAATCAAAAGTAAAAAAGCCGACTGAAAACAGCCGGCTTTTCCACAATCTGAAATCCTGATTCCGATGCAGGTTCTACATCAGAGCAGGCAAAATTACGCCGAACGGCGTTTCATGCCCTGGCTGCCACCGCGGCCTTCGGAACGGCGCGGGCGATCACCAAAATCGCGGCGAGCACCATCACGGGCACCGGCACCATCACGACCGGCTTCACGCGGACGGAAGTTGCCGCCACGATCACCGCCACGCGGCTTGTCAGCAAAACGACGTTCTTCACGGTTGCCACCTTCGCCACGGCCTTCGCCGCGCGGACGGAAGTTGCCACCACGATTGCCACCGCGTTCTTCGCGATCACCGCGCGGCGCACGATCATCATTGTCAAAGCGCGGTTTGCGATCATTGCGGAAGTCACGGTCATCACGGCGCGGACGATCCGCGAAATCACGACGGGCACCGTCACGACCAGCATCACGACCGGCATCACGCGGTGCGCCATCACGGCCACCAAAGCCGCGTGCTGCGCGTTCGCCTTCGCCACGGAAACCACCGTCGCGGAAGCCGCCATCACGGGCACCGTCACGACCGCCGCCGAAACCACGACCGCGACCAGCATCACGACCACCTTCACGGGCGCCATCACGACCACCGCCAAAGCCACCGCGACCACGGCCGCCATCACGACCGCCGCCAAAGCCGCCGCGACCGCCACCGCCACCGAAACCACGGCCACGACCACCGTCACGGCCACCACGACCACCTGCGCCAGCACCGCTTGAACGCGGCGGCGGGGCAGCATGGAATTCGTGATCTTCGTCGATGTCGACTTCCTGTTTGATCAGGCGTTCGATGTTGCGAAGCAGACGAATGTCACGCGGCTCGCAGAACGAAATTGCAGTACCTTCGGCGCTGCCACGACCGGTACGACCGATACGGTGAACATAGCTTTCCGCATCCTGCGGCAAGTCATAGTTCACAACATGGGTGATGCCCGGAACGTCGATACCACGTGCAGCAACGTCGGTTGCAATCAGAACCGGGAACTGACCATTACGGAAGTTGCGCAGGATCTTCTGACGGATGCGCTGCTGCTTGTCGCCATGGATGGCATCGCTGTCGATGTCTTCATCGCGCAGCTGGAAGGACAGCTCGTCGGCATCTGCCTTGGTTTTGGTGAAGACCAGAACACGTTCTGCATCATCACGCTTGAGCAGCTGTACCAGCAGTTTGGTTTTGTCGTGACGTTTCACGAACATGCCAACCTGGGTCACGCGCTCGGTCACGCTGGACTGCGGAGCGGTTTCGACCTTGACCGGATCCTTGAGAAGACGGTCGGTCAGGTGTTTGACTTCCGGCGGCATGGTTGCCGAGAACATCACCGTCTGGTGTTTGTTCGGCAGCAGTTCAGCCACGGTCAGAACGTCTTCGGAGAAGCCCATGTCAAGCATACGGTCGGCTTCATCAAGGATGAAGACTTCGACATCGTCGAAACGAACCGTGTTGCGCGACATGTGGTCAAGAAGACGACCCGGGGTCGCAACCAGGATATCAACGCCACGGCGCAGTTCCTGAATCTGCGGGCCCATCGGCGAACCACCATAGACAACAGAAGAAAACAGGCGGATGCCTTTTTTGAAATCACGCAGGCACTGACCGATCTGGGTTGCCAGTTCGCGGGTCGGCGCAAGAATAACAGCGCGCGGCTGACCCGGTTTCGGGCGCAGCGGATTTTCAGCAAGACGCTGCAGCAATGGCAGGCAGAATGCGGCAGTTTTACCACCACCCGTATGGGAGATCCCCATAAGGTCATGCCCTTCGAGAAGTGCAGGAATCGTCGCAGCCTGGATTTCGGTCGGCGCGGAGAAACCGGCAGCTTCAACATTGCGCAGCAGGGGCTCGATGAGTTTGAGCCCTTCAAAATTCGTCATAAAGGATAGCCCTTCGTTTATCCGGTCGGCGCCATGTTCACGCCTATGGTGCCTGCTCAAACGCAGTCGAGACCGGTGCATGGCAAAGCAGCCACTGCGTCGGACCTGCATGAGAGGCAAATGATGTGAGGCCACGACGTCATCACGTCGTAACCGCCCTCGCCTTTTTCATACAGTTCCTGACAGCTGATTCTGTCTTTGCAAGCGAAGGAATGAGCCGGGTGATACAGGTGTCTGGATCAGAAGTCAATCAAAGCCCGCGCCGGGCAGCCATGCAAAAACGCGCAGTAAAAAAAGCAGATCACAAAAACGTCACGCCCGACTTACGGTTTCGTTTACATTTTAGCGCCAATAATTCAATCGCCACAATCGCTTGTAAGGGGAAAGTTATGCGGTTCCGGGTTGTTACGGGAATTTTTTCCATTCCCGCTATTTGTCTTCTTGTGCTGCTTGCGATCATCGCGACAGTCGCGCTGAATTATCAAACCAGCCTTCGAAACGGCAAGTTCGAACAGATTTCGCATCTGACCGAAGGTGCGGTGACCATCGTTAACAGTTATGTCGCCAAAGCCAAAAGCGGCGAAATGACTGAAGACGAGGCAAAGACCGCGGCACTCGCCATCCTGAACGCCTATCGGTTTGACGGGGCCAACTATATCTATGCGTCTGATTACAGCCACTGCATGGTGCTTGATCCGCTCAGCCCCGAAGATGTCGGAAAATGTAATCCCGACAGCAAGGTGCGTAACATGATCGTCGATACTGCCAAGGCAGGCGGCGGCATTATCACCTATGAAACCAAGAAACCCGGTGAAGGCGACAAGCTGATCGAAAAGGCCGCTTACGTTCGCCCGATCAAGGACTGGAACTGGGCGCTTGGTGCCGGTGTCTATATGGATGACGTCCAGACCGAATTCCTGCGGATCATTCAGCGTATTGCGATTATTTCCGTGATCGCCATCGTGATTGCCGGTGTTCTGTCCTGGTTTGTCGGCACCCGGATCACCAAAAGCATCGTCGGACTGAACAGCGCCATCCGCACGATTGCCGAAGGCGATTACAAGGCCCCGGTCGAAACCGAGTCCCGGTTTGTCGAGATCGGTGACATGGCAGCCGGTGTTCTGGCATTGCGAGACAAATCCGCACAGGCCCAGCAGCTTGAGGCGGATGCTGCGATCCAGAAAGACCGCGCCGAACAGGAACGGCGCAGCAATATCCGCGAGATTGCCCAGAAACTTGAAAGCGAAGTCGGCGGGATTGCCGGTGCTGTTGACCATTCGGTTCAGCGCAGCAATGAACTGGCGATCAGCATGGCGCACAATGCCGACGGCATTCTGGGACAAAGCCAGCAGGTGGCATCTGCGGCCGCAAACGTATCGCAGAATGTCGATGCCGTTGCTGCCGCGACCGAGGAACTTTCATCCTCGATCACGGAAATCAACGTTCAGATTTCCCAGATGTCGCACACGGTCGAACGGGCAACCGATGAAAGCCAGAGCGCATCGAACGATGTTGCAGGCCTGTCCGAGACGGTTGAAAAAATCAAGGAAATCATCGGCCTGATCAACGATATCGCCGGTCAGACCAACCTTCTGGCGCTCAACGCCACCATCGAGGCTGCGCGTGCAGGTGAAGCCGGGAAAGGCTTCGCCGTGGTTGCAAACGAGGTCAAAAACCTTGCCACCCAGACAGCCAAGGCAACCGACGAGATCGCAGCCCAGATCAATGACATCGTCGATGGCACCGAACGTGCGGTAACCGGCATTTCGCGGGTATCTGAGACCATCGAACAGGTCCGTACGGCCTCGACCGCCATTGCAGCCGCCATCGAGGAACAGGGGGCGGCAACACAGGAAATCTCGGGCAATGCAAATCGCAGTGCGGATGGCGTCAAACAGATTTCCTATAGCGTTGATGAAACCATGAAGAACGCGCAAAGCACGACCGATGATGCCGAGGAACTGAAATCGGCATCGGCCGAACTTTCCAGCCGTTCTGCCGAACTGACCCAGATCATCAAGCGGTTTTCTGGCGATCTTCTGAAACAGGCCGGGGATTGATTCCGCCCTGCATCAAAAGACTTGTCGTAGAAGAAGGGCCGGACGATTTTTCGTCCGGCCCTTTTCATGTCCGATATTGTCCTGAATACCCGGCAGGTCCGATGATCATTCCGCCGGAAGGTCATTTTCCTTGCGGAACGGGTGGGCCGGATAAACACCGAGAATGCGGACTTCATGCGAGAAGAATTGCAGTTCTTCGAGTGCATGGCGCAGACCAAGCTGTTCGGGATGGGCTTCGACTTCGGCAAAGAACTGGGTCGCGGTGAAATGGCCTTCGACCATATAGCTTTCAAGCTTGGTCATGTTGATGCCATTGGTGGCAAAACCGCCCAATGCCTTGTAAAGGGCGGCGGCAACGTTGCGAACCCGGAAGACAAAGCTTGTCACGACCGGCGAGCCGTCATTGGGGAGTTCAAGCGGTTCGCGGGCCAGAATGATAAAGCGCGTCGTGTTATGGGCGGCGTCTTCGACCTCGGTGCGCAGAACATCAAGGCCGTAAATTTCAGCAGCCAGAACCGGCGCAATGGCGGCAATCGATTTGTCGCCGCGATCAGCGACTTCCTTGGCACAACCGGCCGTATCAGGGCCGACCACCGCATTGACGCCCAGCTCCTTGCGCAGCTTGCGGCATTGACCAAGGGCGTGAACGTGGCTGTGGATTTCCTTGATGTCTTCGATCTTCGCACCGGGTACTGCGACCAGCGCATGGTTAATGCGCAGGAAGGTTTCACCGATGATATGCACACCCGATTCCGGCAGGATGTGGTGAACATCGGCCACGCGTCCGGCAAGGGTGTTATCAATCGGAATCACCGCCAGTTCGACGTCGCCTTCTTCCAATGCGCTAAAGGCGCCTTCAAAGGTCCTGTAGGGTACTGTCGTTGCACCCGGAAAGGCACGACGGGCTGCCTGATCTGAATAGGCACCGTGCATTCCCTGAAAAGCGATCCTTTGTTGCGCAGTCATCTGGCTGTTTCCTGAAGTGATATTAAAGACTTGTTTTGGCCGCCCTCAACAGACGGCGGCCTGATAGAAAACCCCAATTGGGGCCCAAACTCAATTCAATGTTTAGGCCTTGCCACCCAGAACCTGCCGGGCACGTTCAAGGTCTTCGGGGGTATCAACACCCAACGGCACACCATCGACCAGCGCCACCGCAATCACCATGCCGTTTTCAAGGGCGCGCAGCTGTTCAAGCTTTTCGCGGCTTTCAAGTTCGGCGGGCGGCAGGGATACGAAACGGTCAAGGGCGGCACGGCGATAGGTATAAAGACCGATGTGATGATAAAGCGGACCATCGCCATAGGGTGCGGTTGCGCGCGTGAAATAAAGCGCGCGCGCCACACGGCCGTTGCCAAAGGCCGCGACTGCCTTGACCACATTTGGATTGGTGCGTTCTACATCGCGGGTGATTTCAGCAGCCAGCGTTGCAATATCGACCGCCGGATCATTGAGCGGTTCGAACACGGCACGAATATCCGCCGCATCAATGGTCGGCAGATCGCCCTGCACATTGACGACCGCATCATATTTGCCTTCGGGGTCGAAGGTCTGAAGGGCCTGATGAACACGATCCGAGCCGCTTGGCAAATCCGGGTCGGTCAGAACCGCGATGCCGCCAGCGGCTTCGACCGCATCGGCAATCTCCTGTTCAGCACAGGCAACAAGGACCGGGCCGATTCCGGCCTCGGTTGCGCGACGCCAGACCTGAACGATCATGGGTTCACCGCAAATATCAGCCAGCGGTTTGTTCGGCAGGCGCACAGAGGCCATACGGGCAGGAATTACAACAACGGGATTGCGCGGCGTCGACATTTTGGAGCTCCGGTCAGGCATAATTTCCGTGTGTTTGATCTTGCGCAAAGCATGCCGTAACGGCGCGATGGCAAAACACGGCTGAGAATCGGCCCGACATTAGCCGGTTTTTGGGGGATGGCGAAAGACGGAATCGCTTTTCGAAGGTCACTAGACGAAAGTTTTAAAGCATCCGTTTTCGCCTTGGTGTTTAAGAAAGGTTGATGCAAATCTCTGAAACGTATAGTTTCCCACCGACCAGTTTTGCCTGCGGTGACGTTTGTGATTCTCAAAATTGAGGATTGTCAGGGAGTGCATGGGCGAACTGACCAAGATTATAATTAGAAACCTGAGAGTGATTAGGCTGTAACGGGGTCCCGTCATGAACACGATGGAAATCAACAAGATCGTCGCCGGAGTCATCTGTGCCGTACTTCTGGTAATAGTTGTCGGCAAAATTGGGGGCGCGCTGGTTCATCCTGATGAACTGGAAGCACCGGTTTATCCCTTCTCCGAGGATCTGATGGCGGGTGCGAGTCCCAATGCCGCAGCAGCATCGGCCGAGCCGGCCGGACCGGAGCCAATTCTTGCCATGTTGGCATCGGCTGATCTTGCCGAAGGCGAGAAGGTCTTCAAGAAATGCGCATCCTGCCACGATGTCGAAAAAGACGGCCCGAATAAAACCGGCCCGAATCTTTATGGAATTGTCGGTGCGGCCTTTGCGCATAAAGGGGACTTCGCCTATTCGGATGGCATGGCGAACCATGGCGGTTCCTGGGGCTTTGAGGAGCTGAACGAGTTCCTATACAAGCCGCGCGATTACATTGACGGCACCAAAATGAGCTTTGGCGGCCTGAAAAAGGCATCGGATCGTGCTGCGGTCATTGCCTGGCTGAACAGCAAGTCTGACAGCCCGCTGCCATTCCCTGATCCGGCAGCTGCTGCTGAACAGGGTGCTGCAGAGGAAGCAGCTGCGCCTGCTGAAGGCGAAGCCACCGCGCAGTAACCGCACGGTCAAAAGTTTGAAACTGACAGATTTATCTGATCAGAGATTGATTTTTCGCAGGGGACAGGTAACTGTCCCCTGTTTGCTTTTTATGGCCCGTTGCAGGCCATGAGCGACAGCATCCCTTTATGGCGGGCCAGTTGATGGCGCGCATTCTCAGGCCAAACTCACACAGGACTGCGCTTTGATGGAAAATCTCGACCGCTTTCTGGAAATCGCCCACAAACTGGCAGATGCTGCCCGCCCGGTTGTGCGCAAATATTATCGCACCCCGGTTGCGGTTGATGTGAAAGCAGATGACAGCCCGGTGACGATTGCCGATCGCGAAGTCGAACGGACCATGCGCGATATCCTGAATGCGGAATTGCCCGATCATGGTATTTTGGGCGAGGAACATGGGCGCGAAAATGTCGATGCCGAATATGTCTGGGTGCTTGATCCGATTGACGGCACCAAGTCGTTTATTTCAGGCAAGCCGAGCTTTGCGACCCTGATTGCGCTTTGCCACAATGGCAAGCCGGTCATGGGCCTTATTGATCAGGCGATTACCGATGAACGCTGGGTCGGTGTGATGGGCCAGCCAAGCACCATGAACGGGACGGAAATCAGCGCGCGTGAATGCGAAACGCTGGCCAGTGCGACCTTCTTTACCACGGCCCCGGAACTGTTCCGCGACAAGGCTTTTGATGCCTATCAGGCGGTTTCAAAACAAAGCCGGATCGCAATGTATGGCGTTGATGCCTATGCCTATGGCCTGACCGCACTTGGACTTGCCGATACGGTGGTTGAGATCGGTCTTCAGGCCTATGATTTCTGTGCGCTGGTGCCGGTTGTTGAGGGTGCTGGCGGTGTCATGACCGACTGGTCGGGCAAGGAGCTTACGATTGAAAGTGCCGGTGACGTGGTTGCCAGTGGCGATGCGCGCTGTCATGCCGAGGTTCTTGCCACCATCAAATCCGCGATGGCCTGATCATCTTCTGCCCCGGACATCGGCCAGACAGCAGGGGAAACCGTCGGAGTAATTGTTATTTCACGGTTTTTCGGGCACACTTGCGCGATGCAACAACCAGTCGGATCGGACGATGTTTGAGTGGGTGATCATCCTTTTTCTGGGATCGGGTCTGGCGTACGGGCTTTTTTCGCGCCGCTTGCAACGGCGTAATATCTCGTCCCCGATGATGATGGTTTTGTCCGGTGCAATCATCGCATTGCCGCTTGGCATCTGGCATGAAGCACCGATGACGGCACTGAGTGGCAGCATTCATTTCGCCACGACATTCGCCGAGATGACCCTTGCGATCATTCTGTTTCTTGATGCTGCGGTTCTGAATTTCCGCAAGGAACGGGCGGCCCAGACCCTTGCGACACGTCTTTTGCTGGTCGGGTTGCCACTGACCATTGTTGCGACCTGGGCCTTTATCGTTGGCATTGATCCGACCATCGGTCTGATCCCGGCCCTTATTCTTGCACTGATTGTCAGCCCGACCGATGCCGCCCTTGGCCGTCCGGTGCTTGAAAATACGGATGTACCCGAAGCGGTGCGCCAGGGGATCAATATTGAAAGCGGACTGAATGACGGGCTGGTGCTGCCGGTTTTTACCACGGCGGTTTTGCTTGAAGCCAATCTCTTGAGCAACGGGCATCAGGGCTGGGTCAAGGATGCCTTGCTTGAAATTTCCATCGGGGCGGGCATTGGCATTGCCTGCGGCTTTGTGCTTGGCAAGATCGTCAACCGGGCCGTGACGAAAGACACAATCATTGAGCGGTTTGAACGCCTGCTTGGCGTTCTTGCCGCCCTTTTGATCTATCTTCTGGCTGAACAGCTTGGCGGGAACGGGTTTATAGCGGCCTTTGCCGGGGGGCTTGCGCTTAATATCTCAAGCGACCGGGTGCGCGACACGATTGAAAGCTTTGGCGAGGCCGAGGCAGAGCTTCTGACCATGCTGACCTTCTTTGTCTTCGGGATGATTGTTGTCCCAGCGGTCTATGAAAACTGGACCTGGACGATGCTGATCTTTTCAATCGCAAGTCTTGTCATTCTGCGGCCGCTTTGTGTGTGGATCTGCATGATCGGATCGCCCTATAGCCTTGGCGAAAAGCTTTATATCGGCTGGTTCGGGCCGCGTGGCATTGCGTCCGTGATCTATATGCTGATCATGGCGACACTGGTCAGTCCGGCCCATTTCATGCCGCTATTTGCCGCAGGCACCATGATCATTTGCATCAGCGTTGTCGCCCATGGCATCAGCGCCGCACCGGCATCAAATGCGCTTGTACGCTATCTGTCGCGTAAATCCTGATCCGGGTAAGTGGGGCGGCGGGCAATCGGGCCCCTTGCCTATAACCTCTCGCATTCGCGTTTGACGCCCAAGCCCTTCGCCGGTTCTGGATGGATGGTCTGGCTATTGCTGGCTCAGGGCCAAACGTGCGCCAAGGGCGATGAACATCGTGCCCAAGGCGCGTTGCAGCCAGACGCCAAGCGCCTGCATCTTTTGCGCCTTTCGCCCTTTGCGTCCCTTTATCCGCATGGCGGCGGCTGCCACCATCAGAACAATGGTGCTTTCAACCAGAAGCCCGATCAGATTGACCATGCTGCCGAGCACCAGAAACTGCAGGGCCCCGTCGCCCTGCGCCGGATCGACAAATTGCGGCAGGAAGGCCATGAAGAAAATCGCGACCTTGGGATTAAGCACATCAATCATCACGCCCTGCCGCCATGCCTGAAAAGCGGTCATTGGTCTGGTGGAAATCGTGATTTCGGGGGGCGTTTCGCCATCCCCGCCGCCCGATGACTTGCGGGCAAAGCTTGCGCGCAGGGCCCCGATGCCCAGCCACACCAGATAGGCCACCCCCACCCATTTGACGATGGCAAAGGCAAGGGCCGAAGTTGCAAGGATCGCCGACAGGCCAAGGGCCGCAGCCAGCACATGCACAAAGGCCCCCGATACCACGCCAAAGGTCGAAAACAGCCCGATCTTGCGCCCATGCACGGCCGTTTGCCCGACGATATAGGCCATATCAGGCCCGGGCGAGATATTGAGCAAAAAGGCCGCGATCAGAAACGGCGTATATTGCACCAGAAGATCGGTCATCAAAGCTGCTCACGGGCGTAATAGACCAGATCAATCTCAAGCACCTTGCCACCGGCCTCAAGCACCATGTTTGAAACCTGTCCGCGATGGTGGGTCTGATGGTTGAACATATGCCCCAGAATCAGATCGCGCGGCATGGTATAGGCCCCGGCCAAAACGGACTGATAGGTCAGATCGGATGCGATGATATCCGCAGTCAGACCATCGGTGAAATCAAGGATTGCCTGATCCTGTGTGATGCGCGCTTCGCGCAATTCATCGAAATCGCCAAACAGGATGGTATCAAGGGGCATGGCAACCGGATCGCCAACCAGACGTGACAACCACAAACGATCACCGACCAGAATGTGGTTTAACGTGCGCATGATCGATGGAAAGAACGCCCGGCGCGGCGCATCAAGTTCGGATGCAGGCAGGGCTGCACAGGCCTCATAAACATGCCGGTTGGCCCAGGCGTTATAGCTGGCCAGTCGCTGAAAATAGGCGACACTGTTCATTCTGATCTCCGCTTGCGGGCGCATATGACGCGCTCAGGGCTTCACGCTGCCAGGATTGGTGGCCGGGTTGATCGCCGGTTTGGTCGCCGGTTTGGTCGCCGGGGCGGCGGCAACCTGTTCAAGAACGGTGGCTGCCGGTTTTGGAACACGTTTGGTCAGAATAACCACATTGCCGACCAGTGTCAGGCCAACACCCCAGATGATATGCGACGTCCAGTGGAAATCCTCAAACCAGGTCGAGAGCAACAAGGCGACAACCGGGAACATCACCGAACTGTAAGCCGCCCGGTCCGGACCAATCCGGCCCAGAAGTGTAAGATAGAAACCAAAGGCCAGAACAGAACCAAACAGCGCCAGATAGACCAGTGCGGCGATGAAGCCCGGGCTGGTGTCAAAGGTGACCGGAATACCGGCAAGCCCGATATAGGCAAAGAGCAGAATCGAGCCATAAAGCATCCCGAAGGCATTGGCCTGCATAACCGGCACACCGCGCGCATGGTTGCGTGCGGACGCCATATTACCAAGAGACGCGATATAGGCCCCGACCAGCGACACCAGAAGGCCGATGCTGCCGCCACTTGCCAGATCAAAGGCGGCAAGATCATCGGCAAAGACCAGCGCAATCCCCGAAAGCCCGATCATCGCCCCGATCAGGGTGCGGGTTTCGGGACGGCGACGGAAAAAGATCACGCCATTGATCATGTTCATGATGACAATGGTCGAAAACACCACGGCCAGCAGACCTGATGTCAAATGCACACTGGCGACATAGATCAGAACATAGTTCAGTGAAAACAGGCAAACGCCCAGAACAGCCATGAAGAAATGGTCACGCAGGGAAAAGCGCATTGGCAAACGACGGACCAGACACCATGCCATCAAGATCAGTGTCGCCAACGCAAAGCGCAGGGCCACTGCAACTTCGGGCGCAACAGAAAGCTGATACTGAATGGCAATCCAGGTCGAACCCCAGATCAAGACGACTGCCGCATAAAGACCGAACATGGCCATGGTGCTCCAAAAGAATTGAAGCGGCAATTTAGGCCATATTTCAATCCGCACCAAACCAGCTTTTTTGATCCATGCATTAGGTGAGCTAATCCAAACTCACCCAAATTAATGCATGGGGCGTCAGGTTTTGGTGACCTTGTCTTTCGGATTGTCCGGTTCGGTCTTTTTCCCGGATTTTCGGGTTTTTCGGGCTTCGCCGGTTTTGGCAGTTTCGGTAGTTTCAGCAGGTTCCGCAATTTCGGCTGCTTCGGCTTTTTCAGCAGCTTGCGTAGTTTCGACGGCATCTGCGGTATCAGCGGCTTTTCCGGTTTCGGCCAGGTCGTCAGGAGCGGCCTTGTCGCTGACAGACGGGGCGCCTTGTTGGGCGTCATCTTCGCCATGGGTCACGGGGTCTGGTTCCGCCGGATCGGAATTGTCATCGTGGCTCAGGGATTTGACGGTGCTTTCACCGCGCAGTGCCAGGTTCTTTTCCGCGCGCTTGCGCTTCTGCCAGTCCTTCCAGATTTCAAGAAGTTCCGAACGCGACTGGAAGATCGGAATACGGCGTTTGGGTTTGACTTTTTGCTGCTCGACCGCAAGGCCGACCTCGATCACGCCATGTTCGTCATCGGTCCGGCGTACGATCAGCTCGACCGTGCCATAGGCAACGCGATCGCCCAGTTCGACATCCCCGGCAAGATCACGTTTCAGGATATCGGCCACGGTCAGTCCGGCATCGTCTTCATCGACCGCAAAACCGTAAAGGCGACCGATATCGGAAATATGGGTATCGGGCGGGAAGCTGAAATCCCCGAACAGCTCGACATCATTGGCCCCTTCGGCCGGACCGGCAAACAGCTGATCGAGCAGTTCGACATGACGGGGCGGCGTGATGATATAGACCTGATCACCGGCCTGAACAGGGCCCGCACTGTGCGGGCGCAGCGACGCCCCGTCACGCAAGATCAGACTGGGCCGTGCCCAGCGCGGAATGCGATGGCCGGTGGCAACCGCACTGGCTTCATGCACGCGATACACAACGATTTCCTGATTGGCATTGCCCGGCAATTCAAGATCGATACGATCCACCGGCCCGTGGCGCGGCGGCACGATGATGCCAAGCCACTTGGCAACGGACCGGATTGTCCAGCCCTGCAACAAAAGCGATGTGATCACGACAATGAAGGCGGTGTTGAATAGAAGCTGCCCTTCGGGCACCCCTTCGACCATCGGCACAATCGCAAGCAGGATCGAGACCGCCCCGCGCAAACCGACCCACGAAATAAACGCCGTATCATTGCGCGAGAAATTGAAAAACATCAGGCACAGCCACACCGCCACAGGCCGCGCAATAAAGACAAGAACAAGGGCCAGAACTACACCGGGAATGATCACCGCGCCAAATTCGGACGGGGTTGCCAAAAGGCCGAGCGTGACAAACATCGCGATCTGGGCAAGCCAGGTGGTGACATGCTGAAAACGCCGGACGCCGACGCTCATATTCATCTTGCTGTTTCCGGCAAACAGACCGGCGACATAAACCGCCAAAAAGCCGCTGCCGCCCAGAATACTGGTCGCGCCAAACAGGCTTAGCGCACAGGCCATGGTAATGATCGGCACCAGTCCCGGTTCAAGCTTGATGCGGTTGATCATCTGAACCAGTGCATAGCCACCAGCCAGACCAAACACCGCGCCAAGGCCGATCTGAAGAACAAAACGTTGCAGCAGTTCAAGGGCAATATTTTCGCCCCCGCCAAGAATGATCAGCTCGACCAGTGAAATGGTCAGAAAGACTGCCATCGGGTCGTTCGAGCCCGACTCAACTTCGAGCGTGCTGCGCGTGCGATCACGCAGATTGATGCCCCCGACCCGAAGCAGGAAAAACACCGCTGCCGCATCCGTCGAACTGACAATCGCGCCGAACAGAAGGGCCACCAGCCATGGTACATCAAGCACCAGCCAGGTTACCGCCCCGATCACGCCCGTGGTAATCATTACCCCGAAGGTGGCCAGCACCAGTGATGGCCAGGCGGCTATTTTTAACGTTCTGAGCTGGGTTTCAAAACCGCTGTCAAACAGGATCAGGGCCAGCGCAATCGAACCGATAAAATAGGCCAGGGGCGCATTATCAAACATGATGCCGCCAATGCCGTCTTCGCCCGCGCCAAGACCGACAAACAGGAACACCAACAGCAAAGGCGCACCGACCCGGAAACTGACAAGGCTGGTAAAGACTGCGACCACAACCAGAATCGATGCAATCAGGATTACCAGATTCATCGATTCAATCATGTTGGGGGCTCCTTGATCAGGTGTCTGGGACTGGGTTCGGCTGGCTACTCACAAAACAATCATCGCATCAGATATTTAGGAAATTATGACTGCGTAACCCCATAAGCGGTTTTTTCGCAAAATAAATCAATTTCCCGCCATGTGATCAGTCTGTTTCCAGTTGCGCCGGAACAAACATTGTTTCTTTTGCCGTAGACAGGGCAATTTCCGGCAAAACTTCGACAACGCCGGGCATTTCCTTGATCGTGTCGGAAACAAAACTTTCGAGATGTGCCGCGTCACGCAGGCGAAGCTTGACCAGAAAATCAAACCGCCCGGTCATATGATGGCATTCAAGTACCTCGTCGGCCTTGATGAGGGATTTGACCAGTTTCTTGTTTCCCTTGGCCGGATCGGTCCTGAGCCAGACCATCGCGGTCAGCGAACGGCCAATGGCGTTCGTATCAACCGCAATCTTGTAGGCCTGGATAATCCCCTGTTCGCGCAGTTTGCGCACACGATCATTCACCGCAGAAACCGACAATCCGACCTTCGTTCCCAGTACCGAATAGGATAGCGATGCATCTTCCTGCAGGATGTCGATCAATTTGCGATCAATAGCATCCATGTAATTTCCCCCTGACGGATTATTGTCGACGGCCTTGAGCTTACACGAAAACCCGTCTTGCGCGAACTGTTCGCCAAATCTGCAAGGTCTGCCATGCACAAATAGTATGACAAATCGCAGCCCGCAGACTGGATTTTTTCTAAAATCGCGCTTATTCGTTGAGGATAATGGTTTTTTCACGCGCCACCTCAGACAATGCCGCCTTAACGGGCGCCCTGTTGATGATTTCTGCCGCACTCTGTTTTGCGGCCATGGCGGTGCTTATTCGATATGTCACCCGTGATGTTCATCCTTTCGAGGCCGCATTTTTCCGCAACTTTTTCGGCCTGATCCCGATGTTGCCCTGGCTGTTTAGCAACGGTCCGGGCGGATTGAGAACCGAACGGTTCAAACTACATTTCCTGCGCGGGGCGCTTGGTTTTGGGGCCATGTCCTGCCTGTTTACAGCACTTGCCATCACGCCCGCAGCCCAAGTGATTGCCATCAACTTTACCTTGCCGATCCTGACCACGGTGCTGGCCGCGATCATTGTGCGCGAAACCGTTCGTGCGCGCCGCTGGAGTGCTGTTGCCATCGGCTTTGTCGGGGCAATGATCATCATCCGGCCCTTTGGACAGGATTTTGAAACCGGCGCGATTCTGGCATTGCTGGCAACGCTGTTCATGGCAGCAGCAATGACGACGGTCAAAATGCTGTCTCGAACCGACAGTGCCAATGCCATTGTCACGTGGATGGGGCTGGTCATGACGCCGCTGTCGTTGCCGCCAGCGATCTATTTCTGGGAAACGCCCAGCCTGTGGCAGTTATTCGTCATGCTTCTGATTGCCATAGCGGGCACCGCAGGCCAGCAGTTACTGGTGCGCGCCTATCGCACCGCCGATCAGTCCTATGTGATGATTTTCGACTTCCTGCGCCTGCCCTTTGTTGCGGCCATGGCCTTTGTGATGTTTGGCGAGGTGGTCGATTTCTGGACCTGGGCCGGGGCAGCATTGATCATTGGATCGGCACTTTATATCGCGCGGCGCGAGGCGGTTCTGGCCAAGCGGGCAAAAACAGCAACGCGACTGCCGACCACAGCGCCCGCCGACCCGCAAGCCATCCCCGCAACCAAGATTGATCTCGCCGATCCAGCCACATCGCAAACGGGGGAAAAACCCGATGCGTGATCGGTTCAACGCCCTTCCCCCCTATTTGCAGGCCACTGTCTTCGGGTTGATGGCATCAATCAGTGCAGCAATCTTTTCGGTGTTTGTCCGTCTGGCCACGGAACATATTGATCCGCTTCAGGCGGTGTTTTTCCGAAATCTGTTCGGCCTGATCCTGATTGCGCCGCTGGCATTGCGTAGCGGTATCGCGCCGCTCAAGACCAAGCGCCTGCCGATGTTTGTGCTCCGTGCAGTTTTGTCGATGGGGGCGATGAGCTTCTGGTTTTCGGCCATCGCCATCATGCCGCTGGCCGAGGCCACAACACTGAACTTTACCGTGCCGCTGTTCGGGACTGTCCTTGCCGCGATCTTTCTGGGCGAGAAAGTTCGCAAATATCGGGTGGCCGCCCTGTTGGCCGGTTTTTGCGGGGTATTGATCATTATCCGCCCGGGTAGTGAAACCATGCAGCTTGCCAGCCTGTTGCCAATTGCCGCTGCCATCTGCATGGCCAGTGCCGGGCTTACGATCAAGTCGCTTTCGCGCACGGAAAACCCGACCACCATCATCCTTTATATGATGGCCCTGACCACACCGATGACATTGATCCCGGCCCTGTTTGTCTGGGAAACGCCAAGCTGGACGGCAATCGGCCTGATGGCGGCAGGTGCGTTCATGGCCAATATCACGCAGATTTGTAACACCAATGCATTCCGGGTTTACGATTACGGCTTTGTCATCGGGTTCAATTATTTGCGCCTGCCCTTTGTTCTGGTCATCGCGCTTGTGATGTTTGGCGAAGTGCCTGAAATCTGGCTTTTGCCCGGTGCGGGACTGATTATCGGATCGGCCCTGTTCATTGCGCGCCGCGAAGCCAAGCTTAATCGTGAAGCCAACCGGATCAAACGCGGCCCGTCTTCTGCGGCCAGTGATCTTGACCCGCCGCCGTCGCGCAACTAGGCGCCCAAATCCCCAAGCACAAAGGTCCCCAAAGATGCCAAGTCCGGTTACAGCATGGTTTGAACGCCAACCTGCATCAATCCGGGCCAGTTTCTTTGCACTTGCAGCGGCGATCCTTGCGGCCTGCTTTACCCTGACCATCCGGTTTGCCACGGCGGAAATTCACCCCTATCAGGCGGTATTCTTACGCTTTGCCTTTGGCCTGATCATGATCGCACCGATGGTGATGAAATCCGGTTTATCGAGCCTGCGAACCACACGCCTGCCCCTGTTCGGTTTGCGGGGCATCTTGTCGGCAGCCGAGATGAGTTTGTGGTTCATGGCGGTGCTTTATCTGCCACTGGCCGAGGCAACCACACTTAATTTCACCGTTCCGCTGTTTGGGACCATTCTGGCCGCCCTTGTCCTGCGCGAGACGGTGCGTGTTCACCGCTGGCTGGCAGTTGTGGTGGGTTTTGTCGGTGTCGGATTGATCATTCAACCCGGATCAGATGCCATGCAACCGGCAAGCCTTTTGCCGATTGCAGCAGCCATGTGCATGGCCTGTGCGGGGATGATCACCAAACAGCTGGTCAGCACGGAAAGCACCACGTCACTTCTGTTCTATCTGATGATCATTACGACACCGGTATCGCTGATCCCGGCCCTGTTTGTCTGGCAAGTGCCCAGCTGGACGGCTATCGGCCTGATGGCGGTTGCCGCTTTGATGATGAATGTGATGCAAATCTGTAACGTCAAGGCATTGCAACTGGCTGATTACAGCTTCTTTGTCGGGTTTTCCTATTTGCGCCTGCCGATCATTGCGATCCTTGCCCTGATCCTGTTTGGCGAAGTGCCCGATATCTGGATTATACCGGGTGGCACACTGATTATCGGGGCCGCAATCTATGTCGCGCTGCGTGAACGCAAACTTGCCAAATCCTGATCAGGTTTGCGTTCACAACCCTGACCTAGCCATCATAGCCGCGAAGCTTGTTGTACCGTTCTATCTGTGCCGGGCTTAGAATGGCTGGAGTTTTGAGATGCGTGGCAAGATGAATGAAGCGAAGTCTGCTTTGGCGATCTGCAATCGCCTGCAAAAGCGCCTTTAACACGGGTTCCGTCAATCCACCCACCTTAAAGGCATCATCAAGCGCACGTTCTGCCGCGATCAGATTGGCACCTTCTTTGATGGCATCCATTTTCATCTGCTCATACAGCGCCACAATGGCGGCCTTCTGATCTGCTGAAAGCGAAATGTCGTCAGACAGTTCCAACAGATGCGCAGGCCCGGGTATGCCATTCAGCTCCGCGGCCTTTGCCATCCCCCATCCGCCGCCTTTTTGCAGCTCTGAAATGTCGTCAGCTGACAGGCTTTTAATCGAGCGATCCTGCTGTCCGGCATAGGGGGATGCCGGTGCCGCAGCATTTGCATGGTCGCTTTGACGCTGGCCATGACCATGGGCGGATTCTTGTGATTGGGCAGATAACGGAACGGTCAGGCCCAAAACGATCAAAGCAGTTCGGGCCTGTCGGGAAAGGATAAACATGGCATCACCTGTTAATTTCTGAGTGCCTCAAGCTTGACCTGCGCGCCGCGATCTATACATGATAGATATCATGTCAGTATCGATTTTTGATCTTCTCAACCGCTTTGAGGGCAGGTTGTCCGATTTCGCCGCAACCGAGGTCCTATTTCGCAAGGGCGATCCGGTCGAGCATCTTTTCCTTGTTCTTAGGGGCGAAGTGCGACTGGCACGTTTTCTTGAAAATGGTGACGAGATCGTCCTGCAGCGCGCAGGGCCCGACAATGTTCTGGCCGAGGCATCCCTGTTTTCACAACATTATCATTGCGACGCCATCTGCCATCAGGATGCGCAGGTCAAGCGGATCCGCAAATACGACGTCGAATCCCATCTTTCCCAAAACAATCAGATGGCTGTATCGCTTGCAACGCATCTGGCCCGTGAAGTACAGGCAACCCGCCTGCGCGCGGAGATTCTGCGGCTGCGCACGGTCGCCGAACGGCTTGATGCCTGGATCGCCTGGCATGACGACGTCCTTCCCGAAAAGGGAACCTGGC
Source organism: Thalassospira sp. SM2505 (assembly GCF_054901115.1). NCBI lineage: Bacteria > Pseudomonadati > Pseudomonadota > Alphaproteobacteria > Rhodospirillales > Thalassospiraceae > Thalassospira > Thalassospira sp. SM2505. Next base: position 763,520 of record NZ_CM142731.1, on the reverse strand, counting down.
GCATGATCGCCCTTGAAATCGGCGTCAGTCCCGAGGCGCTGTATCGCGAACTTGCGCGCAGAAGATAACCATTCCCATCCCATAGTCTGGTGCAACAAACAGCGGGAAATCGACGCTTGCCCGTTAAAGATATAATTTGGTATATAAATACCAATTAATTGCACATGCGCTGAACAAGGGAGACACCAAGCCATGCAGATCAAGGGTTCCATCGCCATTGTAACCGGGGCCGCATCGGGACTTGGGGCCGCGACAGCCGAAACTTTGGCCGGGGCTGGCGCACGGATTGTTGCCTTTGATCTGAATGAAGACGGCGCAAAAGCCACGGCTGAAAAGCTGGGCGGTGTCGGATTTGGCGTGGATGTTTCAAACGGCGCCAGCGTCGAAGGTGCTGTTTCCGAAGTGGTACGTTCCGTTGGTATCCCGTCCATTCTGGTCAATTGCGCCGGGATCCTGCAGGGCGAACGCATTGTCGGACGCGAAGGCCCGGCTGATCTGGACGCCTTTGCGCGCGTGATCAATGTCAATCTGATCGGCACATTCAACATGATGCGTGTGACCGCCACCGCCATGAGCCGCAACGACCCGTCGCCCAGTGGCGAACGCGGGGTGATCATTAACACCGCCTCCATTGCCGCCTTTGAAGGCCAGATCGGACAGGCTGCCTATTCCGCCTCAAAAGGCGGGGTTGCGTCCATGACCCTTCCGGCTGCGCGCGAGCTTGCCCGTCATGGTATCCGCGTTGTTGCCATTGCACCGGGCATGTTTGGCACCCCGATGGTCACGGCCCTTCCCGACGAGATGCAGCAGGCCCTTGCCGCCAATATTCCGTTCCCCAAACGGCTGGGCGATCCGGCTGAATATGGCCGACTGGCCATGCATGTCTGTGAAAATGAAATGATCAATGGCGAGACCATCCGGATAGATGGCGCGGTTCGCCTCGAGCCGAAATAATCCCACACCCACGGCCCGATTTCACCGCAGCCATAGACACCCTGCCGTCCCCTACCGGCAGGGTGTTTTTTTGATGCTAGCTGGAGGATGCCTTGTCGCAGAAGGTCGCAAGATCGATATCCTTCTGCGTAACACCCCCGGCATCATGGGTGGTCAGGGTCACGTTTACCTTGTTGTAAACATTGAACCATTCTGGATGGTGATCCATTTTGTCTGCCATCAGGGCGACACGGGTCATGAAACCGAACGCGGCATTGAAATCCCCGAACATATAGACCCGGCCAATAGACAGGCCATCATCGGCAAGTTCCCAGTTCGGCAGGGACTTCAGGGCAGTTTCGATGGCGGATTTTTCAAGTTTGCTCATTCTGGTTTGCCTCGTGTTTCTTGGGGGGGGGGCGAAAGATCATTGGACCACAAAAGAGCCCCTAGCCCAACAGGCGGTGCACCCGTTGGCGAAGGACCGGCAAAAGATCGGCTTCAAACCACGGATTCTTTTTCATCCATGCGGTGTTGCGCCAGCTTGGATGGGGCATCGGCAACAGGTTGTCAGACAGATAATCGGCAAAGCGATGCACGGTTTCTGTCATGGTTTTGGCCCGACGCGGACCAAGATAGCGTTCTTGCGCATATTGCCCGATCAGAAGGGTCAGTTCGATATCGGGCAGATGGGCCAAAAGCGCATCATGCCAGGCCGGGGCACATTCGGGCCGAGGCGGCAAATCCCCGCCGCGTTCAAACCGGCCAGGATAGCAAAAGCCCATCGGCATGATGGCAAGTTTGGCCGGGTCGTAAAAATCATCCACTGACAGATCCAGCCAGTCGCGCAGACGATCACCCGATGCATCATTCCAGGGAAGCCCGGTTTCATGGACCTTGGTGCCCGGCGCCTGTCCGATGATCAGAATACGCGCACCCTTGGCCATGCGCACGACCGGACGCGGGCCAAGGGGCAATGTATCGGCACAGATGCGGCAGGCCCGAACATCGCCCAGAAGGCTATCGAGTGCCGCATCCCCGCCCGGCGGGTCAATTTCGGGAAGATCTCCACGCAAACCCGTCATGGGTTATTTCACCTCAGAATCGTCGATCACCCATTCTTCGGTGGCGGCGGCTGCGTACCATTCCTTCATGGCGGGCAATTCAAGGATGGCCTGCATATAGGCATTGCCAACCGGATCAAGATCCACGCCATAGGTCTTGAAACGCGTCACCACCGGCGCATACATGGCGTCCGCAATCGAAAAATCGCCAAACAGGAAATCACCGCCCTGCCCGTACCGGGTGCGGCACATTTTGAAGATTTCACCGATGCGGGCGATGTCCTTGTCCACGCCGTCCTTACGACCAAGGCCGGGCAGGCTTTTGCGGCAATTCATCGGCATGTGCGTGCGAAGGGGCCCAAACCCGCCATGCATTTCAAGCGACACGGAACGCGCAATCGCCCGTACATCCATATCAAGCGGCCAAAGCAGCGTATCGGGGCGGCTATCGGCGATATATTCAAGGATGCCCAATGCCTCCCAGATGGTTTTGCTGCCATCGAAATATACCGGGACCTTGGCGGTTGGCGAAAAGACCGGCGCCTTGGCCGCCCATTCATCGCTGCGCAACGCGATCAGGCGTTCTTCGAAATCAATCCCGGCGACTTTCAGGCCAAGCCAGGCGCGGAGCGACCAGGAAGAATAGTTTTTATTACCGATATAAAGAACGGGGCGCGTTTCCATGCGGGTGTCTTTCATGTTGGGGGCTATGACACTGGGTCAAACACTATCAGCGGTTTAAAAGCCGGGTTCAAGTCCGGTTTGATGAAATTGACGTACCGGTTCCAGTACCCCGAACGTCCTTATTATCCGGGGAAATTTCATATCCGGCTTGCCCCGGATCGATCTTTCAGGATCGGGGGCCATATACTGATCCTGTTTGCGGCTATTTGTTTTCCGGAATTGCTCTGGACCGGTGGCAGCCGTAAGATCAGTCATCAAATCCTGTCCGGGGGCGGATGTTTAACCCCGCCTCCTCGACACAACACCATCCCACGTCACCAGCAGGGAAGACTTAAATTGTTCGATCACATCATCGCACGCGACAGTTCCACCAACCCGATCACCATCACCCCGATTGTCGAAAGCGAGTTTCAAAGCTGGCTTGCCGATCAGTCCGAAACAACCAAGGCATGGGTGGCGGCAAACGGTTACGAGGCAAAGCGCGGCACGCAGCTTGCCCTGCCGGGATCGAATGGAGCGTTCGGATCGGTCCTGATCGGCTATGTTGATGATGCCAAGGCGATCTGGGATTTCGCCGGACTGCCGACCAGTCTGCCCGAAGGGGTCTATGGCCTTTCTGATAGCATCAGCGACAATGCCGCCCTTTATGAAAAGGCAGCGCTTGGGCTTTATCTTGGGGGCTATCGTTTTGATCGCTATCGCAAGGATGACGGCAAGAAGGACAAACGCGCAAAGATCGCCCTTCACGACATCGAAGCCGCCAAGCGCGCAGAAAACACTGCACGCGGCATCGGACTTGCGCGTGATCTGATCAATATACCGGCCAATGACATGGGCCCGGCGGAGCTTGAAGCCGCCGCACGCGCCCTTGGCGAGGAATTCGGCGCCAGGGTCAGCGCGATTGTTGGCGATGACCTTTTGAAACAGAATTATCCGGCCATTCACACGGTCGGGTATGGCAGTGACCGCGATCCGCGCCTGATTGATCTGGTATGGGGCGATGCGGACGCACCGAAAATCACGCTGGTCGGCAAGGGTGTGTGTTTTGACACCGGTGGCTATGACCTTAAACCGTCAAGCAACATGCTTTTGATGAAAAAGGACATGGGTGGCTCGGCACAGGTTCTTGGCCTTGCGCGCATGATCATGGCGGCCAACCTGCCTGTGCGGTTGCGCGTTCTGATCCCCGCAGTTGAGAATATGGTATCGGGTCGTGCCTATCGCCCGAGTGACATTCTCAAAACCCGCAAGGGTCTGACTGTTGAAGTCGGCAATACCGATGCCGAAGGCCGCATCGTGCTGTCTGATGCCCTGACCGAGGCCGCGTCGGAGAACCCGGAACTGATCCTTGATTTCGCGACCCTGACCGGGGCGGCGCGTGTGGCCCTTGGTCTTGGTCTGCCTGCCCTGTTTTCCAATGATGATGATCTGGCCAATGGCCTGATGGAAAATGGTCTGGCGCTTCATGATCCGCTGTGGCGCTTGCCGCTGTGGGATGAATATCGCCCACAGCTTGATAGCAAGGCAGCGGACATGAATAACATTTCCGGTTCGCCCTTTGGCGGGGCGATCATTGCCGCCCTGTTCCTTGACCGCTTTGTCGAAGGGGCAAAAAGCTGGGCACATATCGACCTGATGGCCTGGAACCCGACGGATCGTCCGGGACGTCCGACCGGTGGCGAAGCACAGGGAATCCGCGCAGCCTTCAAGCTGATCGAGGATCGTTTCGGTAAGTAAACCAAACCGTAAATTGCATATTTTCCAATAAGACCTTTGACATATGCACAGGGGTCAGGTAGACAGATTACGTATTCGTAACAAATTAATTGTTGGGCACAAGCATGTCGATCGAGATCAAACCGTCTCAGGCACTCGACCTTTGGCGTATCGCGATTGTAGAAAGTGTGCGTCGGGATTCTCCCGATCTTTCTGCCCGACAGATGGCTTTGTTGCTGAATGTTTACCTGACCCCGGCCCCGCATACGGTACGCGGCCTGTCAGAAGCGCTTAACATCTCCAAACCTGCCATTACCCGCGCCCTTGATCGCCTGAGCTCGCTTGGCATGGTCAAACGCAAGGTCGATGAAGAAGACCGCCGTTCGGTTCTGATCCAGCGGACGGTCAAGGGATCTGTCTTCCTGCGTGAATTTGGCGATATCATCGTATCGGCTGGCCTCGAGACCGAATAAACGGATCGCAAAAGACGGGTTTCGCCGCCCGCAAAACGATCAAAATGCCCCGATCAGCGCAGTCTGGTCGCCCAGAAAATCCAAAATCGGGCAGTTAGGGCAGCAATTCTTCCCCATTTTGAATTCAAAAAATCTGATATGGCAAGAATCCGCTATATACAGACCAGTCGGTTTGTAAGCACAGCAAGTATCAGATGTGCCACATCCAGATATTTTATTTTTCTTTCAGAGAGTTAGGCCGGATTACGCATATTAGGAATGCGAAATTTCCGATCTTCCCGCCCCTGAAAAGCCAAAAACGCATCCGACCTAGAAACGGGCAGCTGCAACGCTTACCGGCATCTCGATCAGCGATAAAAGGCCCGCCGCAACGATCAAAATGGCCCCGGATACACGTGCAACCACGTTATTGCCGCCGCGTTTGATCAGCCAGGGCATGATGCGTGCAGCGCCCATCGCGTAAATCATTACGAAACTGTAATCAAGAACAACAAAGGTAGCCCCGAGAGTCAGCAACTGTGGTGCAAGCGGTGCCGCCGGATTGACAAATTGCGGAAACAGCGCCCCGAAAAAGGCAATCGCCTTGGGATTTCCCGCCGCAACAAGGAAACCTTCGCGGAAAAGTTTTCGATGGCTGGCAACTTCATAGGCACCGGAAATATTCATTTCGATACCGTTCTTGTCGTTTGATTTCTTGGGCTTACGGAAGAATGATAGCAATCCGATCACCAGCAGGAACACCACCCCGCACCATTTGACCACCCCGAACGCCACCGTCGATGTCGCCAGAACCGCACCCAATCCGACGGCCGCAATCACCATCTGGATCATGTTGGCGGTGACATCACCAAGAGCGGTCATCAGGGTCGGTCGCGCGCCATAACGCAACGCATGGGACATGCCGATCAGAATGCTCGGCCCCGGTGTGAGGACCAGCAAAAAGACAAGGAGGGTGAAACTCAGCCAGACTTCGAACGACATGGAGATGCTCCGGGACTTTGACCGAACCGGAATATCACAGACATGCCATGGCACAATTGCGTCCTGCGCAACTGGCCCATGCGTCATCGGTCAGGGACGGGTCAGGCAGAAAGATCAGCGCGGCTTGGCGTCGCCCGGCCAGAAATCATAGAACATCCGCACCTGGACCGAACGGAGTGTATCGGGCGGCAGAAAAGTCTGCCCTGTTTGCAGAAGCTTGTTCTGAAGGGCCGCGAAATAACGGTTGGGTACAGGCGCAAACGGGCTGAATGGCAGTTCGGGAACGATTTCCTCGCCTTTTTCCCTGGCGGCTTCGACTGCTTCGGCCTCGGCTGCAAGTTCTTCTTCGGTCTTGGGGGGCGGAGGTGGCAGCAGACCTGGTGCCGCATATTTGAAGGATCGCTTGCCCGGCTCACGGGTTTCAAAACGCTGTTGGGTATCGCGATACATCAAGCGCTGCAGATCGACCAGAAAGCCGTTAATAATCTTGGGCAGGTTATGTTCAATCACCGGCACAGCCTGTTTGGACTGCGCTTCAAGCCAGATATTGAGCACAATCTGGCGAATGGCACCGGATTTCGGCAGTACAATGGTCAGCGATACAGGATCGGGAATAATGACCGTCTCGGGGATTTCCGGCTTGGCGTTCTTTGCCGGTTCCTCGGTCGCCGGTTCGGTCTTTTTGCTGCTGGCATGGGCAGGACCAGACAGGGGTGCGACCACAAGGATCGCCAGAAGCATGGTCAAAAACATGACCTTGCCCCAGAAACACACACTGTTTGACCATTTGCTCATAGGCGACAGCATATTCACTTTACTACCCTGTTTTCATTCCCTTTTCCGATCCTGTTCTAACAGGTTTGATGGCGCTTTGTCGTTATCAGTTACTGACAAAATCTGTCCCGGCGGCCTTAAGATCAAGGGCCGCCGCCAAAAGCGCCTTGGTATAGGGCTGTTGCGGGTTATCAAAGACATCCGTCGCGGCACCGCTTTCGACCAGTTTTCCACCCTGCATGACCATCACGCGATGAGACAATGCCCGCACAACCCGCAAATCGTGACTGATAAACAGATAGGCCATCTTGTGGCGGGCCTGCAAATCACGCAGCAATTCGACAATCTGCGCCTGCACGGACATATCAAGCGCCGATGTCGGTTCATCCAGTACGATAAAGCGTGGTTTCAAAACCAGTGCCCGGGCGATTGAAATGCGCTGTCGCTGGCCACCGGAAAATTCATGCGGGTAACGATCCATGGCATTTTGCGGCAGATCGACTTCGTTGAGGGCCTCGGCAATACGGGCTTCGCGTTCGGCAGGTGTCAGGTCAGGCTCATGAATTTCGAGCCCCTCACCGACAATCTGGGCGATCGACATGCGCGGGCTAAGCGAGCCGAACGGATCCTGAAACACGACCTGCATGTCGCGGCGCAGCTTGCGCAAATCGGCACCGGCATATTTGCGGATATCCTCGCCCGCAAACTTTATATCACCCTCAGATTTCAACAGACGCAGGATGGCCATGGCAAGGGTTGTCTTGCCCGATCCGCTTTCGCCCACAATCCCAAGGGTTTCCCCCTGTTTAAGCGACAGGGAAATGTTGTCGACCGCATCAAGATAACGTTCCGGACGGCCCAGAATGCCTTTGCGACCAATCGGAAAGCGCACCTGAATATTGCTGGTTTCGAGCAGCTCCGTGGCATTTTCCGGCAGTTCCGGCGCATTACCGCTGGGAACGGCTGCAAGCAGCTTTTGGGTATAGGGATGTCTGGGATGTTCAAAAAGACCATGTCCGACACCGCGTTCAACGATCTCGCCATCCTTCATCACGCAGACGCTTCTGGCCATTTTCTGAACGATTTGCAGATCATGGGTGATCAGCAGCAACGCCATGCCAAGCTTGTTCTGCAGGTCCTGAAGCAATTCAAGAATCTGGGCCTGAATGGTGACATCAAGGGCCGTGGTCGGCTCGTCAGCGATCAGCAGTTCCGGCTCATTGGCAAGCGCCATGGCGATCATGACACGCTGGCGCTGACCACCGGAAAGTTCATGTGGAAGCGCCTTGAGCCGTGACGCCGGATCAGGAATACCGACCAGATCAAGCAATTCCAGAATACGCGCACGCGCCTTGGCCCCACGCAGGCCCTTGTGGAGAAGCAAGACTTCGCCGATCTGCTTTTCAATATTGTGCAGCGGATTAAGCGACGTCATCGGTTCCTGAAAGATCATCGAAATCCGGTTGCCACGGATCTTGCGCAAGGTCCGCTCTTCGGCACCGACCATTTCCTGACCGTCAAATGTGATCGAGCCCGATGGATGGGTCGCGCGTGGATAGGGCAGCAATTGCAGGATTGAAAGGGCGGTGACCGATTTGCCCGATCCGCTTTCGCCGACCAGTGCCATGGTTTCGCCGCGCCCTATCGAAAATGACACCCCCTTGACGGCATGCACATCGCCGAAATTGACCGAAAGATTGCTGACATCAAGGAGCAGCTGGTTGGCTGATTGCTCTGTCATTTTACAGGTTCCTTAGGGTCAGGGCCTATGAATTTGGCTTGAATGGTCGATAATATTTGTGCGGATACGCGAAGCGAAACCGCCGACAGATAAGTATCTTTCAAGGTTTTGCGACAACGTAGCCCGTGCAAATCTGATCGATCCGAAGGACAAAGTTTATATTTGCAAACTCCGACGTCAAATCCCTTGTACGGGATACCAACCCGCCCGGCGGGATTTTTCTTGGATTTCACAAATATAAACTTTGCCATTCCAATCAAATTCATAGGCCCTGACCCTAAAATGTCTTGCGCGGATCGAACGCGTCACGGACAGCTTCGCCGATAAAGATCAGAAGACTGAGCATCACCGCGATGGCAAAGAAGGCCGTCATGCCAAGCCAGGGGGCTTGCAGGTTGTTCTTGCCCTGCGAAAGCAATTCACCAAGAGATGGCGATCCCGGTGGCAAGCCCAGCGACAGGAAGTCGAGCGAGGTCAGAGCAACGATTGAGCCATTCAACACAAATGGCAGGAAGGTAATGGTCGCGACCATCGCGTTGGGCAGAACATGGCGATACATGATCCGGTAATCGGTCATGCCAAGCGCCCTTGCCGCACGAACATATTCAAAATTGCGCGCACGCAGGAATTCCGCACGCACAAGCCCGGTCAAACTCATCCAGCTAAACAGCACCAGAATGAACAAAAGCGTCCAGAAACCCGGCGCAAACAGGCTGGCAAGGATGATCAGAATAAAGAGTTGCGGCAGGCCACCCCAGATTTCGATCACACGCTGGAAACCAAGATCAACCCAGCCGCCGAAATAGCCCTGTACCGCACCTGCGGCGATGCCGATCACGGAACTGATCGCAGTCAGTGCAAGACCAAACAGGATCGATATCCGGAAGCCATAGATCAGACGCGCCAACACATCACGCCCCAATTCATCCGTGCCGAGCAGATGGCGCGAAGACGGTGGCGCTGGTTGCGGTTCGCGCATTTCAAAATCGATGGTGGCATAGGAAAACGGGATCAGTGGCCAGATGGCAAAGCCATGATGGTCGATCTTGCCCTGAATATAGGGGTCATAAAAGTCGGTCTCGACATCGAAATCGCCGCCATAGGTGGTTTCCGGATGGTCGGAAAAGATCGGCATATACCAGTTATCGTCATATTTGACGAAGATCGGCTTGTCATTGGCGATCAGTTCGGCAAACAGGCAGATCACAAACAGCACGGTAAAGATCACAAGCGACCAGTAGCCGCGCTTGTTGGACTTGAAGTTTGCCACGCGACGACGGTTAAGTGGCGAAAGAACAACACCAAACATGATCAATTCTCCCGCGCATCAAAGTCGATCCGCGGATCAACAAGGTGGTAACTCAGATCACTGATCAGGTTCATGATCAGACCAAACAGCGTGAAGAAATAAAGTGTGGCAAACATCACAGGATAATCGCGCGTCATCACCGCGTTAAAGCCAAGCAAGCCTATCCCGTCGAGCGAGAAGATTACCTCAATCAGGACAGAGCCGGTAAACAGCATCCCGACCAGCGCACTGGGGAAACCGGCAATGATCAGCAGCATGGCGTTGCGGAAAACATGGCCATACAGCACACGCTTTTCCGTCAGACCCTTCGCACGGGCGGTAACGACATATTGCTTGTTGATTTCATCAAGGAACGAATTCTTGGTGAGCATGGTCAGCGTGGCAAAACCCGAAATCGTCAGTGCAACGATCGGCAATGTCAGGTGCCAGAAATAGTCAACGATCTTGCCCCACAAGGATAGCTGTTCCCAGTTTGTCGATGTCAGTCCGCGTAACGGGAACCAGTCCAGATATGTCCCACCGGCAAAGATCACGATCAGCATGACGGCAAACAAAAAGCCCGGAATGGCAAAGCCGACAATGATCGCCGCCGACGACCAGATATCGAAATTGGAGCCATCGCGCACCGCCTTGGTAATGCCAAGCGGGATTGAGATGATGTAAATGATCAGCGTCGACCAGATGCCCAGCGATATCGAAACCGGCATTTTGTCCAACACCAGATCGACAACGTCACGGTCCTGAAAATAGCTTTGGCCGAAATCAAAGGTCAGATAGTTTTTCATCATCATCCAGAACCGTTCATGTGCAGGCTTGTCAAAGCCAAATTGCACTTCAAGTTGCTTGATGATTTCGGGATCAAGCCCCTGCGCCCCGCGATAATTCGATGTCGATGAGAAATTGTTGCCTGATTCCGATGATGATGCGGAACCACCGCTATCACCACCCTGATTGGTGATACGCGCTGTTGATGAAACAGCCGTTCCCTGAAGCTGGGCAATGACCTGCTCGACCGGGCCGCCCGGTGCAAACTGGATGATCGCGAAGTTCAACAACATGATGCCAAACAATGTGACCGGGATCAGAAGAAGACGCCGCAGAATGTAGTTCAGCATGGCCTAGTTCCCCCCCATCGGCAATTTCGCAGCCTTGTCCGGGTCAATCCACCAGCGCATGACCGATTCCCCTTTCAGCGGCACCGTATCGGGATGGCCAAAGATGTTCCACCAGGCGAGACGTTCGCCACCAAGGTAATATTGCGGGATCACGTAATAGCCCCACAAAAGGACACGATCGAGCGCATGGGTCGCTGTGACCAGCTCTTCCCAACTGTTTGCCGATGCAACCTTGTCGACCATGGCATCAACAACCGGGTTTTTAATCCCGGCGAAATTGCGCGAACCTGGTTGATCGGCGGCTTCGGAACTCCAGAAAACGCGCTGTTCATTGCCCGGCGTCAGGGATTGTTGCCACCAGAAGGTGATGGCTTCGAAATCGAAGGCTTGAATACGGTTGACCCACTGCCCTGTATCAATCAGACGGATGTCCATCTGAACCCCAAGCTGTTTGAGACGGGCTTTCATGACCAGAGCGATCTTTTCAATCCCCGGCTGGCGAATGACCAGCTCAAACCGGAAGGGCTGCCCGGTTTCCTTATTGACCAGAACCTTGTCGCGGACTTCCCATCCGGCTTCGTTGAGAAGCGTCATGGAATCGCGCAGCGCCTTGCGGCGACCATCGGGTTCATCGAAGTTTGGCAGCTTGAAGGGCTGGGTAAACAGTTCGGGCGGCAACTGATCGCGATAGGGTTCAAGCAATGCCAGTTCATCACCGGTCGGAATGCCGCTTGAAGCCAGATCCGAATTGACAAAATAACTGTCAGTCCGCTTGTAGGCACCATAGAACATCGCCTGACTCAGCCATTGAAAATCAAAGCCATATTGAAGCGCCTTGCGCACACGCCAGTCGGAAAACAGAGGCAAGCGATTGTTCATGACATAGGCTTGCATACCAACAGGCAGATGATCGGGCATGAATTTTTTCTGAATATCACCGCGCTCGACCGCTGGCGTATCATAGGCCGTGCTCCAGTCGCGCGATGAATGTTCGGAACGCACCATATATTCACCGGCCAGAAAGGCCTGACGCTGCACCTCGGGGTCAAGATAGGTGTCATAACGGATGGTGTCGAAATTACTCTGGCCGCGATTGACCGGCAAATCCGCCGCCCAGTAATCCTTGACCCGTTCATAGGTAATGCGGCGGCCTGCCTCGATGCTTGCGACCTTATAGGCACCACTTCCGACCGGGATTTCAAAGGTGGTTTTCGAGAAATCCTTACCTTCCCAGAACTTCTTGGGCATGATCGAGATGCCCGCCGCCGTCATCGGTGTTTCGCGGTTATTGCCGGGCTTGAAGGTGAATTTGACCGTCAGGTCGTCAATCGCCTCGGCCCCCTCGATCTGGGAGAAATACTGCCGATAGACGGGGCTGCCTTTTTCAACAAGGACTTCATAGGAAAACACCACATCATCAGCGGTGATTTCGCTGCCATCCTGAAAACGCGCACGCGGATCAAGATGGAAGATGGCAAAGGAGCGGTCCTGGGGCACTTCGATGCTGCGCGCGATCAGGCCATACATCGCATAGGGTTCATCAGCACTGGCCACCATCAGGCTGTCATAGATCAGACCAAGCCCCGCCGCCGAGGTTCCCTTGAGCGTGAAGGGATTGAGCGTATCAAAGGCAACAATGGATGACTGGATCAGGGTGCCACCCTTGGGCGCATCGGGATTTACATAATCAAAATGCTGGAAATCCGGGCCGTATTTCAGATCACCATACAGCGATATGCCATGAGACGTGGTGGTCAGGGGATCAAGTTCGGCTTCCTGGACTTCAACCGTTGGTGCCGGATTGATAACAGGCTTGTCGGCATCTTGTGCCTGGACGGGTGCGAACGGTATTCCGGCCGAAAATGCCATGACACCAATTGCAACAAGCATTGATGAAACCGCCCGGCGAACAGAATACATGCGCGACGGTTTCGTGTTGGCGACATACGCGATCATGTGACGAATCGTCTTTCCCCTGAAGCAAACTGGTTGCGAATCTTGTCACTATCTGAGACGCAGCAGGCAGACTTTCCCAGACATAATGACCATCAGAAAAGCACCACCCGACTGTATTATTTTTTTCTACTCCTCATAATGAGGAATAAAATGGTTCAATTTCAAGGCATCATGATGATTGTGATGCCTTTTGCGCCAGTTTTCGCCGTTCGGTTTCAATTTTGATTTCACCCATCAACCAATTGCGAAAAGCCCGGACCTTGCGCCTTTCCAGTCGCCCCTGCGGATAACAGAGCGAATAGGCATAGGGACTGTCGACCGGCAAATCGAACGGCACGGTCAAACGGTTGGTCACAACATATTCCCCGATCATTGCCGGGTCGGAAATGACCACACCGAACCCGCTTGCCGCAGCCTCCATCGCCATATCGAGGGTGGCAAAGACCGGCCCGTGATCCGCATCAACCCCGGCAACCCCGGTCCCGTCCAGCCAGATATGCCAGTCTTCACGCTGTGCCGAACAATGCAAAAGGGTTACTCCGGCAAGGTCTTCGGGGGTTTTGAGCTGTCTGGCAAGATCGGGATGACAAACCGGTAAAAGTCGCTCGCCAGTCAGGAATTCATGGACCAGTTGTTCATCCTGGGTGTCGGCAAAGCGCACGGCAATGTCGACCTCGTTGAAATCCACCGGGGCCTTGTCATCATTATAGGTGCCCAGTTGCACCTGAAGATCGGGATGCTCCATCTGAAAACGCCCCAGCCGTGGCACAATCCAGCGCATCGAAAAAGTCAGCGGGGCAAGGACGGAAAGCTGTGTGTCATCCGCCCGGTCTTCGACCTTGGCCACCGCATTTTCAATCGCGTCAAAGGCCGGGGTCAACCCGTCAAGAAGGTTCCGCCCGGCGCGTGTAAGTTTCAGGCTTCGATGATGGCGCTCAAAAAGTTTACGCCCCAAAACGTCTTCAAGATGCTGCACCTGTCGACTGATTGCACCTTGGGTCACGTTAAGCTCATGTGACGCTTTGGTGAAACTTTCAAGACGACCGGCAACTTCAAAGGCACGGAGCGCATTTAGCGGCAATGGACGGCGTTTCATGACAACGACTTTGCATGATAAAAACTCATGCAATGATGACAAAAGATGGTTTGAGCGCAAGTGTTTTTCGGCGTAACTCTGGGTTCAAGGAAATCAGACACACGCATGACAGATGCAAGGCCGCTGAAATACCGAGAGCAGGCCTCGATTGAAAAGGAACAGAATCATGGTCGCGATCACCAAAGAAGCAGGCGCATTTGTCGCAACCCGTCGTCATCACAATACCGTCAGCCTGATGGATTTGCCGCGCGAATGGTACAAACGCCATGACCTGCGCAAGAAGCTTGGCCTGATGGATGCCCGTATGCTGCGCGATATCGGCTGGAACGTCTATGACGCCCGTCGCGAAGCTGCAAAACCGTTCTGGAAAGCGTAAGTCGCGCAAGTACGGAACAAACCCCGCGCCCCGGCGCATAACAGAGTATGTATCATGTCTGCCCCCGTTTTCCGCCTGCAGGGGTCCCTTTCATTCCCCCTGCAGGTGCTTGATGCTCTTTTGAGCATTCTGAAGGTCCCGAGCCCGAAATAAGGTTCGGAATTCTTCTTCTCCCTGAACGCAATGACCAACACCCCCCCCGTTGGCAACCGCGTATGAGATTGCCGGTCACTCCCCTGGTGACCGGCATTTTTTTTTGGGGTCTGTTTTCGGTGCACGCGCGCTCTGCGGCTGACCTATTTCTTGTCCGGGTAGCGCAGATACATCAGGTTCGCCGCATTCAGAACCGAATACATCACGGCAAATTGCGCGTTGAACTCGAACTTTTCCGGCTTTGGATCAAACATCTCGTAAATATCCCGAATCGATCGCTTGCCATCAATGCGCGACAGGATCGCCGGTGATGCGGCAGGCATGGTGCGGGTCACCGAAAGCCCGGTAAAGGTGATCTTGATATTGCCCGATTTGGCAACCGATCGCGCAAGGGCAGCACCATCCACACGGGTAAAGAACGGAATGGCATCTTCGTCCGGGACCGGCGGTTTGACCTTGTTCTTTGCCTTGACCACATAAAAGATGTGCTTGGTGATATTGCCTGCCATCAGTTCGGCAAGGGCGGCGCGTTCACGGAACGGCACATGGACGGCCTTTTCCAGAACATCATGGCGCGAACAATAGGTGGTCGGGTCATAACGCATCGGCTCGATAAAGCTTTGCAGGCGCAAACCGGCCTGTTCGACAAAATCAAACACCTCGTCAACGCGATAGGCACGATCCTGCTGATGGAGCAACAGGTCATAGAAACCGGCATCACCGCCGTGGATATGATCGCCGATAAACGGATTGCGTTTAAGCCAGTTGGTGCCAGGCAATGAATTGAAAAGCGCCTTGCCGAAATTAAGCCTGCGTGCGCCGCCAGCCTCGGCATTGAGGCGCTCCATCATTTCCTGCATGTGATAGACGCCCTGACGGCCAAGCTCGCCATAGACCATAAGCCCCATACCGCCATTGGGTTTGAGCGCATCGGTCAGCGTACGCAACCCCGCATCGGGATCAGGCAGATGATGCAGCACCCCGCAGCAATCAATATAGTCAAACGGACCATATTCCTTGGCCAGATCGACGAAGGAGCCCGTAACAAAGGTAACATTCTTTTCAAGGTTGCGGCGCTTGATGCGGGCTTCGGCAATCTCGCGCGAGCTTTCGGACAGATCGATATAGACGATTTCTGCCTTTGCCTTGCGGTCACGGGCCTGCTGGGCCAGCATGACAAGCGCATCCCCCGTTCCGCCACCAGCAACCAGAATTTTGATCTTGCCCTTCGATGACGGATCGCGCCCGCCAAAGACGAAATGAACAACCTCGTCCCAGTTGCCGGGCGATCCGGTGACCAGCCTTTTGTCTTCGTCTTCCGGGTTGCGTGCCGGATAGGGATATGTCTCGTACTGGTCACGCGTCTTTTCAGACGATTGCACAGCATCGGCGCTCTTTTTGTCGTCGGGCATTACCGCAAATTCCAGCAGAGAAGTGGTTGGGACGTCACCATCCTATACCAAGGAATTAATTAATAAAATCCGCCAGTTCACTTGGCATCGGGCATCGTGATGACAAGTTTGCCGGTCGCGGTGCGATTGCGGATCGCCTCAAGGGCCAGCATGGCCTCTTCAAGCGGGTATCTGGCCGAAATCATTGGTGCGATTTTCCCGCTTCGCAGGAGTTCCAGCAGCTCACTCATACCCTTGCGCGCGATGTCGGGATTTTGGTCAAGATAGGCCCCGAAATAGAACCCGATGGCCGAGACATTCTTGACCAGAAGGATATTGGCCGGGATTTGTGGCACCGTGCCGCTGGCAAAACCGATCAGCAACATCCGCGCCCCCGGCGCAACACAGCGCAGGCTTTGATCAAACACATCGCCGCCAACCGGATCATAGACCACATCCACCCCGGCAGGTTGGCCAAGGCTTGCGGCGATCTTCCGCACCCGATCACGGATATTCTCGACCTTGTAATCAATGACGTGATCAGCGCCATGGTCCCGCGCGATCTGGCATTTATCGGCCCCGCCCGCCGTTGCAATCACCCTGGCACCAAGCAATTTGGCGCATTCAACTGCCGTCAGACCAACGCCCCCCGCCGCACCGTGGACAAGAACAATATCGCCCGGCACGACATTGGCGCGATATTTCAATCCAAACCAGCTTGTTCCATAGGCAATCTGAAATGCTGCCGCCGCATCAAACTCAACATCATCAGATAACGGAATCACGGTTGCGGCATCGGCAATCACACATTGGGCGAAACCACCCCAATCGGGCAGCGCCATGACCCGGTCCCCAACCGCAATACCGCGAACATCGGGGCCAATCGCCCGGATGGTTCCGCTGACTTCAAAGCCGGGTGAAAACGGGCCATCGGGGCGCTTTTGATATTTGCCTTGCAGGATCAGGGTATCGGCGAAATTGACACCACAGGCCGCAACATCAATCATCACCTGCCCCGGACCGGGCACCGGATCGGGACAGTCGATCAAATGTGGTTCTTCGCCAAATGTCTTGCAAATCCATGCCTTCATGCCGGTTCCCTGTCTTTTGCCGATTGCGCGCAACAGTTTGGCGCGCGCCATCCGCACAGACAAGCCGACATTGGGCTAAATCGCTTACCAAAAACCCATTCGGGATAAGCGAGAGCACGCATGCACCCCGAAGGCGGGGCAACGTTAAATCCGCAAATGGAAAAACAGGATTGGATAGATACGTCTGCAAAAATGCCGGGATCAGAAAATCCGCTGGCGTTTACGTTTGCGGGTCAGCAACAAAAGGATGAAGGACGGCACGATCAGAACCACCAGTGCAGGGGCCAGCAGAACCGGAACAAAGATATTGTCCCATACCCAGGAAGAAATGTAGCGCTGGACGACGGATTGCAACAGGTTCAGGCTTCCGGCATCGAGGCGATACCAGAGCTCGCCGGCCGCAACCAGACGAAAGCTTCCTGTTTGAAGTGCCGTAATGGAATCGTCTACCAGCACCGCAAGGCTGGCAAACAGCAAGACCCATCCCAACACTCTAAAAACCCACATTGTCCTCTCCAGACGCCCGCGCACGGGGTTTATATTAGCATACACTGTCCGCAGCCTAGCTTCTCTGCCCCATGGACGTAAAGGGGTGAGACGTCGCGTGCAAAGACAGTGCAAACCAAAATCCTAACGTGAAACCTTACGGCCCAGAGATCAACAAGAAGTAAAGATCACGCCAAAGCCCGGCTTACCAAGGGTTTGCACCGGTCAATCCACCGTTACTCGCCCGGTTTTGCCTTTGGAATCAGGAGGATTTCACGAAAGTGAAAAAAGAGGCTTATTGGGCCTTGTCAAGCAAGGTCGGGTCGGCTAATGTCCGCCCGCTTTCGCGATATATACAAGATCGCATGTGGAGAGGTGGCCGAGTGGTTTAAGGCGCACGCCTGGAAAGCGTGTTGGGGTGTAAGCCCCTCAGGGGTTCGAATCCCCTCCTCTCTGCCACTGACCAAAATCCCCGATAATTTCAGACCTGAACAAGCGCATGACATCCTGCGCGATAATGTTGTTTGTCTATTGCTCTGACACGTCCTTGTCGGAAACGGCGGCCAGCCATTTGCGCAAAAGCCCGTCAAGCTGGGTCATTTCATCGGAACTCAGACCTTCAAGCAAGCGGTGCTGATTGGCAACGTGGTCAGTGACCGCAGCATCAATCAGCTCAAACCCCAGTGGTGTGAGGGCAACAACAAAACCGCGGCCATCTTCCGGGTTGCGCTGACGCGTGATCAGACCAGCCTCTTCCAGCTTATCGAGCCGATTGGTCATGGTGCCCGATGTCACCATCGTCCATTCGATCAGTTGCGACGGGCTTAGCGCATAGGGCGGACCGGACCGGCGAAGGGTCGCGAGCACATCAAAGCTTGCGCCATTGAGGTCATGTTGCCTGAACACACGATCAAGCTCCATCATCAGGATATTGCGCAACCGCCCCAGACGACCAATGACCCCCATCTGGGTGACGTCAAGGTCCGGGCGTTCGCGGCGCCATTGCGCAAGAATACGGTCAATTTTGTCGGTGCTGCTTTCCATGGCTCGAGGATATGCCGAAAATTTATCTTGACGTCAAGATTTCTGAATATATCTTGACGTCAAGATAAATGGAGATACCCCATGAACAGAACAACTGATTTATTGCTTACGGCGATTGCCCCGGTGATCTGGGGCAGCAGCTATATCGTCGCGACGGAAATGCTGCCGCATGGCTATCCGTTGACCGTTTCGCTTTTGCGCGCCTTGCCTGCCGGATTGATCCTGTTGCTGGTGGTGCGCCAGCTTCCCGGTGCGGGATGGCGGGGTCGGGTTTTCATCCTTGGCGCCCTGAACTTTGCGGTTTTCTGGGCCATGCTGTTTGTTGCGGCCTATCGCCTGCCGGGCGGGGTTGCGGCAACCCTTGGTGCCATCCAGCCACTGCTTGTGCTGTTTCTTGCACGTTATGCGCTGGGCAACACCATCACGATGCTGGGCATTCTTGCCGCGGTTTCGGGCCTGATCGGGGTTGCGATGCTGGTCCTTGGCCCATCGGCAAGCCTTGATCCGATTGGCATTATAGCAGCCCTTCTGGGTGCGCTTTCGATGGCGGCAGGCACAGTCCTGACCCGGAAATGGCAGCCGCCGGTTTCACCCCTGACCTTTACGGCATGGCAATTGACTGCGGGCGGTATCCTTTTGATCCCGGTTGTCCTGATTGTCGAGCCGGGCTTCCCGATGCCAACAGTCACCAATATTGCCGGTCTGGTATGGCTGGGACTGATCGGGGCGGCACTGACCTATTTCCTGTGGTTTCGGGGCATTGCCCGGCTTGGTCCGACCACGGTGACAAGCTTTGGCTTCCTGAGTCCGACCAGTGCGGTTCTTCTGGGCTGGATCATTCTGGGCGAACAGTTATCGCCGCTTCAGATTGCCGGTGTTGTTGTTGTCCTGATCAGTATCTGGCTTGGACAGCGTGCGGCACGACCCAAAACGGATAGCGTCCCGAATACCCGCCCCCTTGCTGCCACCCCCAAATCATAACGCACCACCAAAACACCATTCAGAAAAGGAACGCCCCATGACCAACACCGCCCCACATAATCGTAAAATCGTTGTTTTTGGCGCCACCGGCGATGTCGGCCGCGAAGTCGTGACCGAAGCCCTTTTGCGCGGATATCAGGTCACGGCCATTGCGCGTGATGCCGCAAAACTCTCGGCCCTGCCCGAAACGGTTATCCGTCAAAGCATCGATATCCTTGCCGATCCCCAACAGGTAGCAAAGGTATTGGCCGAACATGATGTTGCGATCAGTTCACTGCGCCCCGCCCCTGGTCAGGAAAAGCTGTTGCCAGAAATGACCAAGGTGCTGCTGGATGCTGCACGTCAAAGCCGGAAGCCGATCTTTGTGACCGGCGGGGCGGCAACCCTGAAACTTGCCGATGGCAGCGGCCATACGGTTCTGACCGCACCGAACTTCCTGCCCGACAGCGTCCGTCCGATTGCCGAGGCCTGCGAACAGGTTGATGCCCTGTTTGATCAGTATGACGATGTGCAATGGACCTGCCTGCGCCCACCCGCCATGCTGATTCCCGGCGAGAAAACCCGTCATTATGTGCGCGGCACCGACACGCTGGTTACCGATCATGATGGCGTTGCGCGGATTTCCTATGCCGATTTTGGTGTGGCGATGGTCGATCTGGTCGATACCAATGACAGCCCGCAACAACGCCTGACAGTTGGCTACCAGAATAAGGCAAAAGCCGCCTGATCAACTTGGCGTGGTCCTTATATAAACATCAATGCAAAACGGGCGGTCCGATGGAACTGCCCGTTTTCAATTCCGGTCAGCCGGAATTCGACGCTGCCTTGATGCGGGCAAAGACTTCATCAAGGGCGGCATGAATCGCAGATGTCCCGTTTTCGCGTACGAAGGCCCTGGCGACCTGTTCGTTCAGACCGCCCGGTGTGGAATGACCATCGACCAGTTGGGCAAAGCTTTGATCCGGTGATCTGGTGGTATTTTCAGCAAGACCGGCAAACAATGCGGCCAGATAACGTCTGGCATCGGCATCATCCGATCCCTGCCCAACCATCCAGTCGGCCGCACTTTCCAGCAGCGTGAAATAGGTCGCCATCAGCGCACTTCCGGCCGCATAGCCGTCAAAGGCATCGATGGTTTTGGCGGCAACCGCCCCGCCAAGCTTTTCAAACAGCTCGATGACGTCGGGTGATCCCGGATAGACCGCCGTCACACAGGCATGATGTTCGACCGACGGCAGGGGAATCGCGCGATCAATTTGCGCATCGGCGCCAAGCCAGATTTTAAGATCATCAATCGGAATGGTAGCGATCAGACTGACGAGCTTTTTGTCATCTGGCACATGCAGCTTTTCAAGCACATCGCGCGCAATTTGTGGCAGGACGGCAAGGAAGATCAGATCAGACTGATCAATGATCGCCTGATTGTCTTCAAGTACACGGACGATATCAAAGTCGTCGGCAAGCTTGCGCGAGACGGCAGCGCTTCGGTGCGAGACGATGACTTCCGTCACCGGATAGTCCGAGGACAGCAATCCGCGGATCAAGGCATCACTGATGGCACCGGTGCCGATAAATCCGAGCTTCATCTCAAATCCCCCTTTTGAAAATCCACGTCAAAGTCACCTATGGCAAAGTCGTCGATCAGCTCAGGGGTTCGGGGCCGCGCACCTGTTCCGTCATAGGCGGCAATCACCCGGAATTCAGGCCCGTCCGAGGTCGAATGGCTTTCATAAAGGCAGAACCGGTCGATGGTGAAAACCCGCGAACTCAGATCAACGTGATCGGCAACCGCCTGTTCGATGGTGGCGCGCGCCGCATCGCGGTTTCGGCCCAGCGTGATATGCGGGGTGAATTTGCGAGCATCGAGTTCCGGACAATCATCAAGGGCCAGAAGGGCATTTTCAACCCGATGGGCCAGACGGCGCATCACTGGCTGATCTTTCACACCCGCCCAGAAGATGCGGATTTTGCGGCTTGAGGCAAAGACATTGAGCCCGTCGACCTGAAGATCAAACGGTTCAAAGGCCACATCGGAAAGGGCCTGATCAATCTCGGCGGCCAGACCGGGATCCACATTGCCGATGAATTTAAGGGTGATATGCATGTTTTCCGGGGTCTGGGCATCCAGCCCCTTGATCCCGCGCGCAAGCGGATAAAGCTCGGCTGCGATATCGCCGGGAATTTCCACGCCGACAAACAAACGCATGATGGGGTATCCAATTCTATTCTGGTGGCACGGCGAGAACGGAAACCGATGCTAGCCGGTGGAACGGCCGGGCAGCGGAAGAATATCATCCTCGCCATCGATCTGCGGGAAATTGCCCGACGCCCAGTCGGCCTTGGCCTTTTCGATCCGTTCCCTGGTGCTGGCAACAAAGTTCCACCACAGGAAGCGATGCCCAAGCGGCAATCCGCCCAGCAACATCACCCGACAATCATTTTGGGCAACGATATCAGGGATTTCTTCGGGGGCGATATAGACAAAGCTTTCGGGACCATAGGTCTCGCCATCAATGGCGAGACTGCCCGAAACAACATAGACCGCCCCTTCCTGATTTTCGCCGGGAAGCAGCAATTGCGCGCCTTCGTCCATGTGAACATCAAGATAGTAAAGCTTGGATTTAACCGGAACCGGGGCCGTTTTGCCAAATGCCTCACCGGCGATCAGGCGCATGTGAAGGCCAGCATCCTCAATGATCGGAAGGTCCTTTTTCGCGACATGATAAAAGGCCGGATCAGATTCTTCATCCTCCTCGGGCACGGCGACCCAAAGCTGCAATCCGTCAAGTTCATGGACGGAATTGCGGACGGCTGGCGTTTCGCGTTCGGAATGGGTGATGCCATTGCCGGCATTCATCCAGTTGAGGTCACCCGGGGTGATTTCAAGATTGCTGCCCAGACTATCGCGATGAAGGACCGCTCCCTTGAACAGATAGGTCACGGTTGCAAGACAGATATGGGGATGCGGGGGAACGTCGATGCCCTGACCGGGCTGAAATTCGGCCGGGCCCATATGATCGAAAAACACAAACGGGCCAACTGACCTTACATCCCGATGAGGCAGAACGCGGCGCACGGAAAACGCACCAAGATCGGCTTCCTTGCCAGTGATAAGCTTAACCATGCGCCGCCTCCTTATATATGGATTGGAAACAGCCCGAAACGGGCTGCCCCGATTAGTGTTCTGTTCGGATCGTGCCGATCACGGGCACGGATAGGGCCATTTCTGATGGATGGCTTCGATCTCGCTCAAAACATCGTCCGAAAGCGTAATCTTGGCCGACCCGATATTGGTCTTGAGCTGTTCCATGCTGGTCGCGCCAATGATGTTCGAGGTCAGGAACGGACGCGAATTGACATAGGCCAGCGCCATCTGCGACGGATCAAGACCGTTATCCTTGGCAAGTTTCACATAGGCCTCGGTCGATTTGATGCCGTTTTCGGTCTGATAGCGACCGAAATATTGCGGCCAAAGCGCAACGCGTGATCCTTCGGGGCGGGCACCGCCCAGATATTTGCCCGAAAGCGCCCCACCACCCAGCGGTGAATAGGCCAGAAGACCGGCATCTTCGCGGATTGAACATTCGGCCATGCCGACTTCGTACTGACGGGTCAGAAGGCTATAGGGGTTCTGAACCGAAACCACGCGCGGCCAGCCATTTTTCTCGGCCAGCTCAAGGAACTTCATCAGGCCCCACGGGTTTTCGTTCGAAAGCCCGATATGACGCACCTTGCCCGCCTTGACCAGCCCGTCGAGGGCTTCGAGGGTTTCCTCGATCGGGGTGAATTCCTCATCGGCGTCATGGACATAGCCAAGCTTGCCAAAGAAGTTGGAATTACGATCCGGCCAATGGAGCTGATAAAGATCGACATAATCGGTTTTCAGGCGCGACAGCGACCCGTCAATCGCCTCATTGATCTGTGCACGGGTCAGACGCGGCCCGTTTCGGACATAGGAAAAACGATCCGCCGGACCAACGATCTTGGTGGCAATCACCAGATCATCCCGACGCCCGCGTTTTTCAAGCCAGTTGCCAATGATGGTCTCAGTACGGGTAAAGGTCTCTTCCATTGCCGGAACCGGATACATTTCGGCGGTATCAATGAAATTGACTTCGTTTGACGTGGCGTAATCAAGCTGTTCGAAGGCTTCGTCCTGCGTATTCTGCTGGCCCCAGGTCATCGTACCCAGGCAAATAACACTGACATCAATGTCAGTACGTCCCAATCGACGGAATTCCATAGATCAATCCCCTTTTGCATCCCGACGCCAAACGGCTGCACATCTTGTGTCTGACGGGATGCGACTTTTCACAATGGTATGAATATATCCCGTCAAAGACGCGATGAAACCGCCTGACGCAAAAAATCTTGATTGCGTATGGATTTAACGCGCAGTTTACAAGGATGTGAGGCCAACACGCGCCTAGACAAACAGGGTCAGAACCCCGGTATAGCCATAAAAGCGGTCATTGCAGATTTCGCCATTGCCATAAAATCCGGTCAATGGCAGGTCACCCAGCTCATCGCGGATGATCATCATCTCGCGGCTTTCGGTGCCAAACAGGTGCGGCCCACGGGCGACACAGCTGCAATAAAGGGCACCGCGCGGTTTGCCCGGCAGGCGCTTTTGCAGTTCCGAAAGCATCCGTCGCAGATCCTGTTCGGCCGCCGCCCCGTCGCGACGGACAAAGCGGATGGCGTCACCTGCCTGCACATCGCCACTGATCGCGATCATATTGTTATGGGGATCAATCCCCATCAGATTGCGGACGACAAAATCACCGGTATCGGACCCCGGCACCATCAGGGCTGCGTGATAGCGCCCCGAGACAATAGAATGTTCGCTGCCATCGGCATCAAGTTCTTCTTTAAGCACATCAAGGGCGGGACGATCATCAAGCGTGGCAACAATCCCTTCGCGTCCCTCGGTGACGCGATGCACCGGGCCAACCGGGGTGCAGGCCTGACTGATGCCGACCTGAACTGCGGTTTTGCCATCAAACAGAACACCTGAAAGGCCGCCATCAACAACCCGGCCTGCAATCTGTGGCGCGCCACGTTCACCCGACGCAATCCCGCCGACCAGATAGGTCGAGCCCATCCTTGCCAGTTCCGAGAGTGTGGCAAGGCTTGCAGGCGCAGACGGATCTCCATGCACCAGACCAAAGATCGGCTGCAGGCGATCAATCGCCCTTTGCAATTCCGGTGCATCCAGGTCGCTATCCGTTTTAAGCGGCTCAAAAATATGAAACTCGTCATTGGCAAAGGGCGCAATCATCACCGATGCAGCCGGAACCCCGAAATAGGCCCGCCCCGATCCACACACTCCGACACCGGCGGTACCGACCCAGTGTTCAATAGAAAGCCGCGACCGAAGAAAGGTCAGGATACTGCCGATATCGTCGGAGAGGGCTTCGGAGACATACAAAAAAGCCAGGGCCTGAGACGGCAATGGCTCTTTTTCCAAGAGTTCGGCCAGCTCGGAGGCGACAGAGGCCCAGTTTTCCCCGCTGGCATGTGCAGCCCGAAATTCCGCCGTCATGCATTCTCCCGCTTTTGACTGATCAGATGATCCGGGTCTTGCGCCCGCTTTCTCCGGTTACGGCATATGCCGTGTGATATGGCTTTTCTATATCTAAGCATTGGCCCAACTCTTCGACAAGGGCCATGCTTGGAGAAGACCCGAACCATCGGCATCAATGATCAGGAAATGTGTTTGCGCAGCAAGTCCATAGCCGCATTAAGCTGTGTCATCCGCTGATGGGAACCATAATTACTGTCGGGATGGTGGATGGCGGCAAGAACACGGTATTTGGCCCGAACGGCGCGCATATCAGGCCGGGCATTTGGTGCAAACCCCATGACATGCAGCGCTTCGTTAAAGGTCGTCACCCCGCGATCAAGCGGATCAAAGGCAAGGTTATCGACGATCTGACGCAGTCGTTCGAGTTCCTCGCGCGATTGCAAAAGTTCGACGGGGGGTTCTGCCTGACGTTTCTTAAGGGCGCGCGCTTCTTCAAGGGCCGCGCGTTCCGCAGCCAGAACATCGGATTTCTCGACGCGCATATTCACATCACCCGCATCGAAATCAATGGCCATTTTCAAAGCCTTGCGCACGGTGACCACGGCAAATCCCGGTGGCAGGCGCAATTGCAGACGCGGCTTGCGACGCCAAGGGCGGCCTTCGGCCGGGCCGGATTTCAGGACAATGGTTTCGCGGTCGCCCTTTGGCGGGTCGCCCGGATCTTCGTAATCATCAATCGCCTTTTGCGGCACGATCAGCATGACCGAACGGGCCAGATCGGCGGCATTGACCCCGCGGCGCTCGGCCAGTTGCAAGACAGCATCACGAAAAATCGACGAACAGGGGATGGTGTAGGATTGTTTGACGCCAGATGATGCGGTCACGCCGGATGCCTCTGATAAATTATTGATTTAATTCAATAAAGCGTAGGTCCTTTGCAGGATACCCGCCCGGTTTTTCATCGTTTTGTCCATGAAAAACATCCTGTATCGCAAAGTGTATCTGTCGATTCTAGTCGCTGCAACTGCATTTGCAGTCAAATTCGAATCGCTTCCGATTCATCCACAGGAGAAATTACGACTCGAAACAGAGCCCCGGAGTCGGAAAAAATGATTCAAGTCCCTGATATTGCGCCATTCTCACCAAATCACCAGAGAATCCAACGACCGACTCGGCAAAAACTTATTCAACAAACTTATCCACAGGAGATGGTGCATAACAGGTCACAGCATTTGGTTAAATTGTTGAATCAAATGGGTAATTCATATGAATCACCGGTTTGGCATGCCACCCGGAATGGAACCTTCTGGTTCCGGTCATCCGAAATCCGGAACCCGAAAATACAATGCCCGATCAGAAAACAACATACGCAGTTATGCGACGACCAATTCGAAACATAACCGAAAGTAAATGGTATGTTAATTTTACAGCAATCGGGGTGTTTTTGGCCGTAAAACGGCCTGTTCGGCGGATTTTTCAGCGAATCAGCATCCCGGAAAATTCTCCGTAACCAATTGTTATTATTTATATTTATGGTCATAGACCTACAATTTACCACGCACCTCCTATCAGCCCGCATATTCATTTCGGGTTGTTGATGGTTTTTGCCTACATATGCAGTTTTTAACCACCCCGCACGGCCAAAATTGCGTGTGACGAAGGTGAGTGCGCACATAAAATCCGGCGCAAAGCCGCACAAACCCTTGGAATATCGCAAATCCCGATCACGGCTGGTTTGAAGACCTTGGAACGATTCGAATTTCAGAGCATGGAATAAACGTTAAACAGACGACTGCCGCACAAGACGGAAACCCGGCCTTTGCAAATCGGCACACAAGTCAATCAGGCCATATTCATTGGCAGCAGACATGAAAAAGCCCCGTCACATCAAGGGTGACAGGGCGTTCCGGGTATCTGGGTTCCTTAGGATGCACCATCAAGCAGATTGATAATGTCTGGCAGGATACGTTCGACAATCACGCCCACCCCATCGGCATTGGGATGCATCCCGTCATCCTGATTAAGTGCAGGGTCGGCTGCTACGCCATCAAGGAAAAATGGATATAAATCAATATCATATTGCCCGGCAAGATCCGGATAGATGCTATTGAACTCATCACCATAGGCCGTCCCCATATTGGGTGGCGCCATCATGCCCGCCAGCAGGATATCAATATCTTGGGCGCGCAGCTTTTCGATAATACGGGCCAGATTATCACGCGTTTGGGATGGCTCCACGCCGCGCAAGGCATCATTGGCGCCAAGTTCAAGCAGCACCGCATCGGGCTTATCGACCAGCGCCCAGTCAAGGCGGGCCAACCCCGCCGCCGAGGTATCACCGGAAACCGAACTGTTGATCACCCGGACATCCTGCCCGGTATCCTTCAAGGCATCCTTCAGGGCTGCTTCAAGTCTGGGTGCAAAGCCCTCTTCATGGGAAAGCCCATAACCCGCCATCAGGCTATCCCCAAATAAAACAATGGTTTGCGGCGGATTGTCCGCAGCAGATACAGATGAGGATGCAGCAAAGGTGGCAGCAGAAACAAGGAAGGCCGCCATCAGAGCGGCGCTTAAGCGACGTGCGACGGCCTTGATCGCAGTGAACTCGATTACAGTGTGATCTTGCCCGAAAGCCAAATTCATAACAAATCTCACCCCATATGCTGTCATCATAGCGGCACCTTGCCGCAACGGTTACCAACCGGTTACCCTGTGACAGCGCATTCAGATCATTAGAAATCTGAACCAGAAACGTCCTGATCCGTAAGCTTATGTAACCTGCTTTGATGATCTTGCAACGGACAAGCCCGATAGGACCCGAAATGACTGTGACCGAAACCACCGCGATCCCGGAACAAAATGATGTTTCTTCGGGCAGCAACCCTCAACAGACAATTGATGTGCGTAACCTGAAGCTTCGGCTGCAGGGGCCCGCAGGGATTGTCGAGATTCTGAAGGGCGTTGACCTGTCGCTGAATGCCGGAGAACGTGTCAGTCTGGTCGGCCCATCCGGATCGGGCAAGACATCGCTTTTGATGGTTATTGCGGGATTGGAACAAGCGCAGGAAGGTGTGGTCAATGTGTGCGGCAACGATTTACGCGCGCTTGATGAAGACGGGCTTGCCCTTTATCGCCGCCACCATGTCGGCATCGTGTTTCAGGACTTCCACCTGATCCCGACAATGAGCGCACTTGAAAACGTTGCACTTCCGATGGAATTCGCCGGACGCAAGGATGCCTTTGAAAAGGCCCGTGCCGAGCTTGAACTCGTCGGGCTTGGTCATCGCACCGATCATTATCCCGGCCAATTGTCGGGCGGCGAGCAACAGCGTGTTGCCCTTGCCCGTGCCCTTGCCACCGATCCGGAACTTTTGCTGGCCGATGAACCGACCGGCAACCTTGATGGTGCGACCGGTGAAACGATTATCGAATTGCTGTTTGATCTGACCAAACGCCGCGGATCGACATTGCTTTTAATCACCCATGATCCGAGCCTTGCCGAGCGCTGCGACCGGACGGTGATGCTGCGTGATGGCGAAATCGTTTCGCAACTGGAATCGCGGGCATGAGCAACAATCAGTCTTTATCTCCAAGCGATGACCGCCTTTGGTCGATTGCCTGGCGGGTTTGTCGTCGGGAATTGCGGGGAGGTCTTTCGGGCTTTCGCATTTTCCTTGCCTGTCTGGCACTGGGTGTCGGGGCGATTGCGGCGGTTGGAAACGTTTCGGAATCCGTTCTTTCGGCGCTGGAGCGCGACGGACGCAAGCTTTTGGGCGGCGATGTTGAACTGCGCCTGACCCATATGGAAGCAACAGGCGAACAGCTTGACTGGCTTCGGGAAAATAGCGAACGCATTGGTGAACTTGCCACCATGCGCACCACGGCCTATGGCCCAGATCAGCGTCGACTGGTTGAGCTCAAGGCCGTTGATAATGCCTACCCGCTGTTTGGCGAGATGGAACTTGCTGACGGGATTGCCTTTAAAGGTGTCCTCGACAAACAGGACGGACTTTGGGGTGCCGTGACCGAGGCAGGTTTGCTTGAACGGCTGAAAATCCAGATCGGCGACACCGTCAAGCTTGGCGATATCGATGTGCAGATCCGTGGCGTCATTGCCAAGGAACCTGACAAGGCCGTCGGATTTTTCAATTTCGGCCCGCGTCTGATGGTGTCTAAAGCTGCCCTGATGGAGACCGGCCTTGTCCAGCCAGGAAGCCTGATCCGCTATTATTACGCTTTGGATTTGAACGATAATGACACGCCAACCGCCTTTCGCGAACGGATTGAAGACCGCTTTGAAGATGCGGGATGGCGTATCCGTGATACTGCCAATGCCAATCCGGGATTGCGTCGTTTCATTGAACGTCTGACCCTGTTTCTGACGCTGGTGGGCCTGTCGGCCCTTCTGGTCGGCGGCATTGGTGTCGCCAATGCGGTGCGCAGCCATATCGAAAGCAAAACATCCGTGATCGCCACCCTGAAATCAATCGGGGCGTCGCACGGACTGGTGTTGCGGATCTACTTCCTGCAAATCCTTGTTCTGGCCCTGATCGGGATCGGCATCGGGCTTTTGATCGGGGCAATCACCCCGGCAATTGTCGCCCCGCTTCTGGCCGGGCGCCTGCCGATTGACGTGACCCTTGGCCCGGCTTTGCCGTCGCTGATCATCGCAACCAGCTTTGGCGTACTGACCACCTTGGTCTTTGCCCTACCATCGCTGTTGCGCGCCCGCGAAATCCCGGCGGCCCGACTGTTCCGCGCCAGTGCCGGACTGTTTAACGGAAGCCCGGTGCGCAAACGTGACCTGCCCTATATCGGCATACCACTGGTGCTGTTGCTTGTCCTGACGGTGCTTACCGCGACAGACAAGGTGATTGCCCTTGGCTTTATTGCCGGGTCAGCTGCCGCCGTGGTGATTTTCACCTATGCCGGGCGCAGCATTGTATCTCTTTCGAAACGGTTTATTGCCGGGCGGGATGCATTTTCGCGG
Organism: Thalassospira sp. SM2505; assembly: GCF_054901115.1. Taxonomy (NCBI): domain Bacteria; kingdom Pseudomonadati; phylum Pseudomonadota; class Alphaproteobacteria; order Rhodospirillales; family Thalassospiraceae; genus Thalassospira; species Thalassospira sp. SM2505. The sequence goes on along the minus strand of NZ_CM142731.1, from coordinate 733,639 downwards.
CTGGCACTCGCCAACCTGCATCGGCCCGGGGCCAGCACGGTTCCGGTTGCCCTTTCACTTGGACTGGGTTTGACCTTGCTGGTGACCATTTCCGGGATCGAAGGCAACCTTGATAACGAGATCAATGAGAACCTGCCTGAATCTGCGCCGGCCTTTTTTTTCCTTGATATCCGGCCCGACCAGATTGATCAGTTCCGCTCCGAGCTGCTCGAGCAAAAAAATGTTTCGGATATCGAACAAACGCCGATGCTGCGCGGACGTGTTACCGCGATTGACGGGGTGGATGCCAATGATGTCGGACCGGGCGATGATCGCTGGTTCCTGCGCGGGGACCGTGGCCTGACCTTTGCCGCGACCCCGCCCCCCGAAACCAAGCTGGTACGTGGGGAATGGTGGCCGTCTGATTATGATGATGCCAGCAAGCCGCTGGTGTCGATCAGTGCCGATATTGGCAATGCATTTGCCCTTGAGCCCGGTGATACCATCACGGTCAATATTCTGGGCCGCGACATCACCGCCGAAATCGCCAATTGGCGCGAGGTTGAATGGCAAAGCCTGCGCATGAATTTTGCGATGGTGTTTTCACCGGGCCTGATCGACAAGGCACCCTATAGCCTGATTGCGACTGCTCATATGCCGCGCGAAATGGAAGAACCGGTTGATCGCCTGATCGGGCTGGACTTCCCGAATGTGTCGGCCATCCGCGTGCGTGAGGCGCTTGAAGCCGCCAACGCCATTCTGGCCGGGATCGGAACCGCGCTTAATGCAACGAGCATGATTGCAATTGTCGCCGGTGTGCTGGTGCTGGCAGGAGCCGTTGCCGCCGGGCGTCGCAAACGCATCTATGATGCTGTGGTGCTTAAGACCCTTGGCGCAACCCGGGCCAACATTCTTTATGCCTATGCGCTGGAATACGGGATTTTGGGCCTTGCGACCGGGGTAATTGCCGCCCTTGTCGGATCGGTTGCGGCATGGTCGGTACTGGTTCTGGTGATGGGGGCCAACTGGGTTCTGTTGCCAATGACCATCCTTGGCCCAATCGGCATCGGTTTGTTTGCCACCCTTGCGGCTGGCTTTGTGGGCACCTGGCAGGCCCTGCGCGTTCCGGCAGCCCCGCTTTTGCGTAACGAATAATCCGGACAGATCCGCACACATACGAAAACAGGGCCGATCTGATGTGATCGGCCCTGTTTTCATTTTAAAATCATTTTGATACCAAACCAAAATCCGGCTCAGTCCTGCATCATGCCAGATCGCGCAACGCGCGCCGGACGACCTTGCCGGTTGTTGTCATTGGCAATTGATCAAGGAAGGCAATCTCGCGCGGATATTCATGGGCCGCCAGACGGGTTTTGACGAAATCCTTGATGTCGCTTTCAAGCTCGGCCGTCTGGGCATAGCCATCGGCAAGCACCACAAAGGCCTTTACGATCTGGCCGCGCTGGTCATCAGGCTTGCCAATCACACCTGCCATACGGATTGCAGGGTGGGCGATCAGACAGTCTTCGATCTCGCCCGGTCCGATACGATAGCCCGCCGAGCTGATGACATCGTCATCGCGCCCGACAAAGCGAATATAGCCATCGGCATCGACACAGCCCATGTCACCTGTCAGAAGCCATTCACCGACAAATTTGTCGCGGGTAGCTTCGGGATTGCGCCAATATTCAAGAAACATCACCGGATCAGGCGCGCGCACCGCAATGCGACCCATTTCACCGGGTGCCAGAACATTTCCACCCAGATCAATCACTGCCACATTGTGGCCTGGCACCGGACGCCCCATGACACCGGGTTTGGGCGCCATGATCGACTGACAGGAACTGACGACCATATTGCATTCGGTCTGACCATAGAATTCATTGATCGTGACATCGAAAACCCGACGCCCCCAATCAAGAAGCTCAGAACCCAATGTTTCACCACCGCTTGCAATAGAGCGAAGATTACAATTGAATTTTTGCGCCAATTCGTCACCCGCGGCCCGCATCATCTTTAATGCGGTCGGCGGCAGGAAGGTATTGCGCACGCCGTATTGCGCAATCAGCTCAAAGGCAGCCTCGGGCGTGAACTTTTCAAACCGGTGGGCAACCACCGGAACGCCGTGATGCCAGGCTGGCAGCAACACATCAAGCAACCCGCCAATCCATGCCCAGTCGGCGGGCGTCCACATCACATCGCCGTCCTGAGGAAAGAAATCGTGCGACATTTCAACACCGGGCAGATGCCCCAGCAATACACGGTGGGCGTGAAGTGCACCTTTGGGCTGACCGGTAGTGCCCGATGTATAGATAATCAGGGCCGGTTCATCAGCACGGGTTTTGACAACATCGAACGCGTCACTGGCCTCTGCCGAAAGTGCCTTGAAGTCAAAGCAGCCATCAGGCGCACCATCAATGACATAGACATATTCAAGTGCGGGCAGCAGATCGCGGATTTCAGCGATCTTTGCAGCCCCTTCCTTGTCCGTCACAAGAGCCTTGGCCGCACAGTTGCCCAGACGATATTCCAGCGCATCCACCCCGAACAGGGTAAAGAGCGGCACGGCAATCCCGCCCATTTTATAGGTTGCAATATGGGCAATCGCCGTTTCGGGACTTTGTGGCAACAGGATGCCCACCCGGTCCCCGCGTCGTATGCCATGACGACGCATGACATTGGCAAAGCGATTTGAAAGACGTTTGAACTGGGCGAAGGTGTAATCGCGACGCGATCCATCGCGCCTGCGGTGCATCAATGCCAGGCGATCCGGGTCATCAGCCCATTTATCGCAAACATCGACGCCAATATTAAAGTGAGACGGCACATCCCAGACAAAATCCGAGCATACCGTCGCGTAGTCATTACGACTGGCCAGCATGTTTCCTCCCTGAATTTACCGCTGTTCTTTGTTTTTGGCTGCGGCAAATGTTGGGCAACATGATAGTGCTTTTTCCATCCAGATTGCACCGATTTTGTTTGCATCTGGCGATCTGGTCAGGATGGCGGATCCAGAAGGAAGGTAAAGTTCGACACCTGTCCGCTATCGGTCCGCGCACGGGTGTGACAGCCCAGACAAGTGGCATCCGCCTGATCCTGCATAAAGCTTTCAAGCGTACTGTTGGTCAGATAGCGCGGCACTTCGCCAACCCCGAATGTTGCTCCGCCCGGATTACCGATCCATTGCGTGCCCAGCAGCATGTAATTTTGCCAGACCGTGCCTTCGAGTTTACGTTGCCAGATAAAATTGGCCTCGGCCGTTCCTGAAAACAGTCGCCAGCACCGTACAATGTCGGGGCCTTTTACCGGTTCCCCGGATGCCATGCGCGCAAAGGGTTGCTGATCAGCCCATTTCACATTTCCGCGGGTCGGCTGATTGGCAGCCATGCCTTTTTGCGTCTGGTGACCGTAAAACGCGTAGGCCTGATCTTCTTCCTGGATATCCGGGGGAAGGCACCCGTCCGCAAAGGGATTATCGGTAATAATACTGTTGGGGCGACGGGCATTTGCCGCCAAGGGCACATTATTGACATGCTCGAAACTCGACCAGATCCAGCGGTCACCATTGCCACTGGCCACGCGCTGTACCAGATGCAACCCGACAAGCGCGACCGTCACATCCAGACAGTGGGGTTTCCCGTCAAGCGTCTGATCCATCCCCAATGAAATGCGGGCCGGACGGGTGTAATAACCCTGCCCGGACGGAGATACAGCATTTGCCCCGTCAGGCAGCACCCGCCAGGCAAATTTCAGCAGCTGTGCGCCCATATCGCCCGGTGCGGACGGGGGAATGACGCTATCCTTGGCATCTGCGGGCTGGCCGACTTTTGCCGGTTCGACCCGCGCAAGGGTTGTTGATGCAGGGTCAAACAGCTTGCCTTTGGGAAATTCGATAGCATTGCCCGACTTGGCAAAGGCGGCACGACCAGTTTTCTGATCAAGGTCATTGTCCTGGATATAACGGGCAGCAACCGGATTTATGCGGGTTTCAAACAGCACGAAATTTCCAGCCTGATCGACCAATGCATCACCGGTTGTTTGCAGATAGCTTGCCAGCAACAGGGTTCCTTCGGGCAGATCATCTGCACAAGTCGGGTTCGGATAGGGAACCTCGGAAAACAGGTCGCGCCTTGTGGGGAAGCTTTCCCACAAGGCGGGCTGATCGGGCTTATCAAGCGGCGTCATCAGCGCGGTAAAGCCCTGCCATGAAAACCGGTCAAACGGTCGCTGGGCGTGATAAGCCAGAAAACGATAGACGAAGCTTGCATCAAATTCCGGGACATCGACCGGGGCAACATCGCAAGGCGCGTCAATGGTACCGCTGGCACAAAATTCCGCACCGTCGTAGTTTTCAGCAAAAACAGGGATATCGCCGCGCGCAGAACTTGCGGTGAATTTGGAATTCTGGGCCTGGGCAGGCAACAATATCGCTGTCTGGCCAAATGCCAGCCCCAGCAACAATGATATGTATTTTACCGCCTTGGTGGTCTTTGACATGCCAGATCGGACCTTTTCCATGTCGGGGGTGCATATCAATGTCCCCATTGCCGGACCATCATAGACCCGTTTGCCTGCCTTGTCCTGATTATGGATTTTCACGATCTTGTCAAATGCAGGGTGAACAAGATCACATGTGGATAGCTGTGACGATTGCACTTTCCGCCAAACCGTTGCTTTTCACGGAAATCCTGCCATATTTTGACCATCGCAGAACTGTAGAAATGATTCTGCCCACAATTGGATCAAAGAGGGATTTCAATGGCTTTTGAAACGCGTCAACGCGGCTATGACGTCTCGGTTGGCCGGTCGGCGGCCGAGATCGATGAAGGTCTCCGCGCCTATATGCTGCGTGTCTATAACTACATGGCATCCGCACTTGCCTTGACCGGTATCGTGGCAATGGCTGTGTCGACCAGCCCGGCCCTGATGCAGGCAATTTTCGGCACCGGACTTATGTGGATTGTCATGCTGGCCCCGATCGGGCTGGTGTTCTTCCTGAGCGCACGTATTCATAAAATGAGCTTCGGCGCAGCACAGGCGACTTTCTGGGTCTATGCCGGACTGATGGGCTTGTCCCTTGCTTCGATCTTCCTGGTCTATACCGGTGAGTCGATTGCTCGTACCTTCTTCATCACCGCAGGTACCTTCGGTGCGATGAGCCTTTATGGCTACACCACCAAGAAAGACCTGTCGGGCTGGGGTAGCTTCCTGTTCATGGGCCTGATCGGCATTATCATTGCCAGCGTGGTCAATATCTTCCTTGGCAGCAGCATGTTGCAGTTCGTCATTTCGGCTGCTGGTGTTCTGATCTTCACCGGTCTGACCGCCTATGACACCCAGCGCATCAAGGAAGCGTATCACGAGCATGATGACGCAACCACAGCAGGCAAAAAAGCTCTGTTCGGTGCCCTGCAGCTCTATCTCGACTTCGTGAACCTGTTCATTATGCTTCTGCACTTCTTCGGTAATCGCGAATAGAAGTGCCACGGCATTCGCAGTCAAAACCCCCGCAGACAGCAGCTGCGGGGGTTTCTTTTTGTCTGATCCGAGCTGACCATGACGGGGCGCATCGCAATATGATCAGGAAGCGATTTCCTTTTCCGGTCCCTCGCCGCCGGTCGCATCCATGATCGCCTTGCGATGACCAAGCTGGGAAATGATGTTTTCGGTACGGGTAAAGCCACCCGATGCCGCCCGTGCAGCGCCCTTGGCCCCGGCATCCATGAATGCCTCATAGGATTGCGAGAAGCCCATTCTTGCGCTTGAAAGCATCTGGACGTCCTTATGCACGGTTCCGTTGGTCAGATAGACCGTCGACAGTGCAAACATCGTCCGTCCCCAGATATAGGGATTGTCACGTCGCGCACAGATCTTAAGGGCCGCCTGGAATACCGGCACGACCTGGGTATCGGGGATGGTGACATCATTAATGATGGCGGCCGATACAATGGCCTCGGCCAGACCATAGGCCGTAATTGCATAAAGTGGCGCGTGGGCCCGGTTATTAACCATGGTCAGCGCCCGGCGATATTGCGCTGCCCCGCTTTCAATCATTTTGGCGTCTTCGCTATCCTTGCCGCTTGCTACCATGGCCTCGGCAAGTTTGCAGATCGCAAGCGCCCGGTCGACCGGAGACCCCAAAGACAGTTCAAAGCGCCGTTCAAGCATCTTCCAGATACCGATCGCAAGGGCGGGCGAGCGGGCCTTGAGATTGGCAATCAGCGACCAGTTCACCAATCCGGCATACATCGCCAGAAGGGCTGTGGATTTTGCATCGACTCTGGCAAAGTCACTGATCTGGGCAACAAGATCCTCGGTGCGCAATTCCCTGACAACTGCCTCTCCCTTTTGTTGCGGAAGCGCCTCGCCCAAAAGTCCCGAGGAACTCCGTGCCTTGGCCTGTGGCACATCACCTGGACTGTCACCGGCATCGCTCAAAATCTTGCGGATGTGGGGTTCAAGCACGCGAAGCGCGCTGGCGCAGTAACTTCGATCCCCGGTTTCCGTCAGAACAAAAGCCCCGAAGGCATAAGCTGTTGCGACACCTTGCCCCCCGGCTTCGAAATATTCGCCACGATTGATGCGTTCCTGAAAATCTTCGAGGTAGCTGGTCAGGCGCGCAATCTGCAACAGACGCTGTTCCCCTCCCCGCGATTTAAAAAGCAGTTGTGCGGCAAGAAGGATGCGAAGCGCATCACTAACATCACGATGATCAACCTGCCGGAAACTGTGGGTCAGTGGCAGCATCAGATCATAAAGCGATGATGTCAGCGCATCACTGACCAGATGCAGGTCAAAACCGCCAAACGCGTTTTGCTGCCCCCAGAAAATGGCGTCGGCATCAACCCTGCGCCCCATATTCAGGACATTGAGCTGGGCTTCGCGCATGGCCTGGAAACCGTCAACGGTATCCGGATTGGGGGAGAAGAACTGATCAAGCATGACCGAATTGCTTTCAGGCACATCGACCAGACTGCGCGCAACCATTTCGGCAAAAGGATCAGAGGGCTGAAAACCCCCTTCGGTACTGGCGTCCGGGCGGCCAAATCGGGCAATCGCATACAGACATAAAGGCTCGGCACCCGGCGCGTTTTCATACGCAGAATCGGTGACGTCCCCTGAAGTTTCATTACCGGTGATCAGCGACTTGATCACCAGGCCAACCATTGACCAGAAACCAGCCATTATTGCCCTTTTTCGCACCGCATAAAGTTGATCGACAACTTTAATAGATACCTGAGTTTCTTAATTGACCATTGTCATCGCTGTGACGCGAATGGTCAATGCCGCAGCCTGGTTTTTCGGACATACCCAAGTATAGATTTGGCGATTTTCAAGGGATAACCCCTTACGTCATCAAGTCAGATTTTCTAGTTCCAGGGACGATTTTTACGACGTGTCGTGCGCGATGACCGGACAGAGGTGCCCGCCGGTCCCCATGGCCCCTTCTTGGGGCCGGGTTGCGCTACCGGTGCCTGCTGACGCGGGCTCGCGCCATTGACCATGGCCTGCAACCGGGCGATGCGATTGGCCATATTGGGATGGGTCGAAAACAGATTGTCCACGCCCTTACCCGACAGCGGGTTGGCAATATACATATGTGCGGTCGCCGGGTTGCGTTCAGCCTGCATGTTCGGAATGGTGTGCACGCCTTTATCGAGCTTGGCAAGCGCACTTGCCAGCCACAAAGGATGACCGCAAATCTCGGCTCCGATACGGTCGGCGTCATATTCGCGGGTCCGCGAGATTGCCATCTGCACGATCATCGCCCCCATCGGGGCCAGAATGGCAATCAGGATCATGCCGATCCCGCCCAGCGGATTGTTATTTTCACTGCGGTTGCCACCAAACATGCCCGCAAACATTGCGAAATTGGCAAGGGCCGAAATGGCACCGGCGATGGTGGCCGTGATGGTCATGGTCAGGGTGTCACGATTTTTGACATGGGCGAGTTCATGAGCCATCACACCGGCGATTTCATTACGATCAAGATGCTGTAACAAACCGGTCGTGGCCGCCACCGCCGCATTTTCCGGATTGCGACCGGTTGCAAAGGCATTGGGCTGGGGATTTTCAATCACATAGACCTTGGGCATCGGCAGTCCGGCATTGCGCGCCAGATCACGCACCATGGAAACAAGTTCGGGCGCGGATTGATCATCGACCTGACGGGCATTGCGCATCCGAAGCAACATGGCATCGGAATTCCAATAGGCGAACACATTCATCGCACCGGCAAACAAAAGTGCAATGATCATGCCCTGTTGCCCGCCGATCATCATGCCAACAGCACCAAACAGCGCGGTCAAACCCGCCAGCAACAAACCTGTACGCACATAGTTCATGGTCGAGCACCCTTTTTGGCAAACCTTTCGAACGACAGATAAGGCAAAGTTTGGCAATGGCAAGCACCCGGCAAACTTGTTCTGTTTGTTTGCCGTCGCATCGAAAACTTATTCGTTAGTGTGGGAAGATTATTCCCGCCAACCCTTTGAACAAGCAAAATGATTATGGCGTTTTCACCTGCGTGACCAACATCACAGAACGAATACCGCAGATATTCAGGGAGTCCCCTGATTACACCCATAAGTGGTCTTTTTATTGCATACGCAATTTAAGATCTCATTGCAGGAGGTGTCTTATGGTCGAGTTTCAAGGAAAGATGTCCATCGTTGGCGCACGGTTTCTGACCATGCCCAGACCGATTGATCCACAAACCGGTGAGTACAGTACCAAATTCTCGCTTGAGGAATGGAAAGCTCTTCAAACCAAACATCAGGAAGACTTTGAAACCTATCAGTCCAAAGCTGAAAGCCAACTGAATACCTGGCTGGACGATAACGGCGACGCAAAGGTCACACGCGCCTATTATCTTGATGATCAGCTGGTCGCTGTATTTGGCGAAGATAACATCAATGTCTCGAATGGCATGAATTACGCCTTGGAATACGGATACGCGCAGAGCGACGGCGAAAATCTTGGATATTCCGGGGACCAGTTAGCCAGATATGCCGAAAATCGCGTCGAATTTGCGATGCGTCGTGAATATGGCGAGAGACTGACCGTCAAGGAAGGCCCGGCAGGAACGCTTGGCACACTGGCCGATTATCGCGAAGACCTGTTTGGCGGGGACCGCTGGCCATCAGCGGAAAATATGCCACCACCGCGTGAAATTGACTGGGATGCTCCATCACCGGCACAGGCCGGTACATGGCAGGGCCCCCTGACCCTGATTGATACCCAGGCATTTCTCGACATGCGTACGATGCGGATTGAAGCCTAGCAGGAAAGTAAAACAGCCGGACCGGCGGGGTCGGGGGAAAAAGACGGTCCGGCTGTTTCTGCAACGATGTCGTTTACTCCGCAGGCTGGTGTGCGTCAGCCTCATTGAGTGAACGAACTTCGTTGCGCCGGCCAATCATGCGTACAAGGACATAAAAGACCGGGGTCAGGATCAGGCCAAATATCGTCACGCCCAGCATGCCCGAGAACACGGCAATACCGATGGCGTGGCGCATCTCGGCACCGGCACCACTGGACAGAACCAGCGGCACGACACCCATGATGAAGGCCAGAGAAGTCATAAGGATCGGGCGCAGGCGCAGACGGCTGGCCTCGATTGCGGCCTGAACGGTGCCACGTCCCTGATGTTCCAGTTCGCGGGCGAACTCGACAATCAGGATGGCGTTCTTGGATGCCAGTCCGGCAAGCACAAACAGGCTGATCTGGGTGAAGATGTTATTGTCCCCACCAAACAGATAGACACCAAAAACAGCCGACAGGATGCTCATCGGAACGATCAGGATCACCGCAAGCGGCATGGTCAGGCTTTCGTACTGGGCAGCCAGAACCAGGAACACCAGAAGGATACAGATCGGGAAGATGAAGATCGCTGTATTGCCCGCCAGAATCTGCTGATAGGTCAGTTCTGTCCATTCATAGGACATGCCCGGCGGCAATGTTTCATCAAGGATCTTGGTGATTGCTGCCTGTGCCTCGCCACTCGAATAACCCGGGGCGGCGTTACCATTCAGATCAGCCGAACGAAACGCGTTATAGCGCATCGCTGTATCCGGCCCGAACGTTTCCGAAACGGAAAGAACTGATCCAAGCGGCACCATATCCCCATCCGCGTTGCGCGTTTGCAGACGCAGGATGTCCTCGGGGCTTGACCGATAGGGTTTGTCAGCCTGTGCGATGACCTGATAGGTCCGCCCGAACGCGTTGAAGTCATTGACATACATCGAGCCCAGATAGACCTGCATGGTCCGGAAGATTTCATCGACCGGCACACCAAGCTGCTGGACCTTGGTGCGGTCAAGGGTCGCCTGAAGCTGGGGAACATTGATGTTGTAGCTTGAAAACACACCGGTCAGTTCCGGTGCTGCCCATGCCTTGGCAAGGACCTGTTTCATGGCATCATCAAGGGCGCGATAGCCCTGATCGGAACGATCCTGCACCTGAAGCTTGAAGCCACCCACGGTTCCAAGACCCTGAACCGGCGGGGCCGGGAAGATGGCGACAAAGGCCTCGTCAATCGCCGCGAATTTCTGTTGCAGCTTGCCCGCGATGGCAAGCCCGGACAGATCATCGCTTTTCCGTTCGTCAAAATCGGTCAGCGTGACAAACACGATGCCCGCACTGGAACTGTTGACGAACCCGTTGATCGAAAGCCCCGGGAAGGCCACGGCACTTTCGACACCGGGTTCCTTAAGCGCGATATCAGACATCTCGCGAATGACATCTTCGGTCCGGTCCAGCGTCGAACCCTGCGGAAGCTGGGCGAAACTGACCAGATATTGCTTGTCCTGAAGGGGGACAAAGCCTGTTGGCAGGATCTGGAACCCCTGATAGGTCAGGGCCAGCAGGCCGACATAAAGCGCCATCATGATGGTCTTCATGCCCAGCAGGCGTTTGACACCACCAGCATACATTTCGGTACTGCGGTTAAAGAAACGGTTGAACCCACGGAAAAACCAGCCAAAGACAAAGTCCATACCGCGCGTCAGCCAGTCTTTGGGCGCGTCATGACTGCGCAGAAGTACTGCCGACAAAGCCGGGCTGAGTGTGAGCGAGTTGATGGTTGAAATGATGGTGGCAATGGCAATGGTCAGGGCAAATTGCTGATAGAACTGGCCGGTCAGGCCGGAAATAAAGGCAATCGGCACAAACACACCGGTAATCACCAACGACGTCGCAATGATCGGTCCGGTAACTTCGCGCATGGCCGCAACCGTCGCATCGCGTGGAGACAGACCACGTTCGATGTTACGTTCAACGTTCTCGACCACCACAATCGCATCATCGACCACGATCCCGATGGCCAGAATCAGACCAAACAGCGACAGCACATTGATCGAGAAGCCCATCAACAGCATCAGGGCAAAGGTCCCGATGATTGAAACTGGCACAGCAAGTAACGGGATGATCGATGCACGCCATGTTTGCAGGAAGATCGTCACCACGATCACCACAAGCGCAATGGCTTCAAGCAGGGTCTTGATAACCGATTTGATCGAACCACGCACAAACACGGTCGGGTCATAGACAATCGAGTAATCCAGATCGTCAGGGAAGTTTTGCTTAAGCTCTTCCATGGTTGCGCGCACATTGCTTGAAATATCAAGCGCGTTTGAGCCAGGCGATGCAAAGATCGGAATGGCCACCGCAGGCTTGTTATCGAGCAGGGAGCGCAGCGCATATTGCTGGGCTTCCATTTCGACACGGGCCACATCGCCAAGACGCGTGATGGTGCCATCATTTTCACGCTTGATGATGATATTTTCGAATTCCTCGGGGGATTCCAGACGGCCGCTGATATTGATCGGCAACTGGAACTGCACACCACTGTCATAGGGCGCACCACCAATAATCCCGGCAGCGACCTGAACGTTCTGGCTCTGGATTGCAGAAACAACCTCACCAGCAGTCAGGTTGCGTTCGGCCACCTTGTCAGGGTTGAGCCAGACACGCATGGCGTAATCACCCGACCCGAACAGGCCGACCTGCCCGACACCACTGATACGTGCCAGACGGTCACGCACATTAAGCGTCGCATAGTTGCGCAAATACAGCATGTCATAGCGTTCATTGGGTGAACGCAAATGCACGACCATGGTCAGATCCGGCGACCGTTTGGACACCGTCACACCAAGCTGGCGCACGATATCGGGCAAACGCGGTTCGGCCTGCGACACACGGTTCTGGACTTTTTGCTGGGCCAGATCGGGATCGGTTCCGATTTCAAATGTCACGGTCAGCGACAGATTGCCATCGGTTGTGGCCAGCGAGTTGACATAAAGCATCCCCTCGACCCCGTTGATTTGCTCTTCAAGCGGGGATGCAACGGTTTCAGCAATCTCGGCGGGGTTTGCGCCGGGAAACTTCGCTTCGACCACGATCGACGGCGGCACGACTTCGGGATATTCCGAAATCGGCAAACGCCACATGGCAATCAGACCGCCCAGCAATATCAGCACGGAAAGAACGCCGGCGAAGATCGGACGGTCGACAAAAAATCTTGATAGGTTCTGCATGAAAGTCAGCCTTGCTTAAAGCGCCAGCACACATCCGTCAGGATGCAGCGGCCTGCAGAATTTCGGGAACGACCGGCACGCCTGGACGGACCTTCATGATGCCATTGACAATCACAAGGTCGCCTTCGTTCAGACCCGATGTCACAATGCGCATGCCATTGATTTCAGAGCCCAGAGTAACCTGACGATAGGCAACCGTATTGTCGGGTTCGACGACATAGACGAACTTGCGGTCCTGATCGGTGCTGATGGCTTCGGGCGAAATCATGATGACATCCTGTTTGGCAAGGGTACCGACCTCAAGGGCGGCAAAGGTGCCTGGCAAAAGATCGCCATCAAGGTTGTCAAACAGGGCACGGGTCCGGATCGTGCCGGTGCGCGGATCGATGCGGTTGTCAAAGCTGTGAACAAATCCCGACACCTGACGCCCGTTGGACAGGGTCATGTTGACCGGGATGCTGTGGGCGGCTTCAGCGATTTTGCCGCCATCACCGATGCTGTCAAAGAAGGTCTGCTCATCAAGGTCAAAATCGGCATAGATTTTACCGGTTGAAACAATCGTGGTCAGGACCGGGGCATTCGGCCCGGCATTGACCTGATTGCCAATGGTCAGTTCGACCCGGCTGACCCGGCCGCTGATCGGGGCTTTGACATAGGCGTGATCAAGTTCGATCTCGGCCAGTTCAAGATTGGCCTTGGCACGCGTTACCTGACTTTGTGCGACGCGATGGGTGTTGAGGCGTTCGTCATAGACGCGCTTGGACACTGTGCCATTGGCAACGAGCTTTTCTGCACGCGCCTTTTCCTTGGCAGCCAGCGACAGGTTCTGTTCGGCAGCGGCTAGTTCGGCACGCGCCTCGTTGACGGTTGCCTGATAACTGCGCGGATCAATCACCGCCAGAATATCGTCCTTTTGAACCAGCTGTCCGTCTTCAAAGAGGATTTCGACAATCGCACCACTGACCTGCGGGCGCAGCTGGACTTCCTCGACCGCGCTCAGGCGGCCGGAAAAGTTATTCCAAAGCCGCACAGAGCTGCTTTTGACGTGAGAAACAGTAACCGGGGTTGCCATCGGGGCAGACTGAACCGCCACTTCATCGGCAAAGGAGCCCGAGACATGCAAGCCATATCCACCGGCGGCAGCGACCAGCGCCAATGCGGCAACTGGCAGCAGAATTCTGCGTTTTGATCGAGACTGCATCTTTTCTTCTTCCAAATGGGTTGCGCCGCACACACGCGGCCCGTTTGAAGGGTAGATGCATACCGTTCGGTTTGTTCGCAAGGGGAAGAAGGCAAAAAAATGGCTATTTTTTATTTTTATACTGTTTTGTCAGGAGACATCAACTGACATAAATAACAGTTAACTATCTGAATTTACATTGCAAATTTAGAATTCGGCAGATCCCTTCACGCAGATCAGACCGAACAGTATCCAGATCATTAAATACCTTGCCATAGGTCAGCAGACCATGGACATACTGGAAAACAAGGCGGGCCAACAGGGTGACATCACCGTCTTCACCCAGCATGCCCTCACCTTTCAGCCCGCGCACCATCGAGGCTAGATATTTGACCTGTTCGCCTGCAAGTTCGCGGGAGCAATCCTGGATTTCCACATCTTCCGGACCGACCTGGCCGCCTGCGGTAAAGATCGGGCACACACAGACTTCGCTTTCGCCCGGAACGGCATGCCTTTTCTGTTTGTCGCAGACCAGCTCGATATAACGATTAAGCTGTTCAATCGGGGGAACTTCGGGGGAAAAGACAGCGCGAAGCTCGTCTTTGCCTTTTTCCCAATGATGGCGTGCGGCGGTCGCAAACAGCGCGGCCTTGCTGTCAAAGTGATGATAAAACGCGCCTTTTGTCACCCCGGCATGCTTGCAGACATCGCTGACACCGATGTCGTGATAACTGCGCGTTGACAGCAATTCGATGGCTGTCTCAAGCAGCTTGATCCGGGTTTCCGCGGCGTTCCTCATGGCTTTTACCTGTATATTGATTATGCGTCACATATACGTACCGGTTGGTATTTTTCAAGGAATCCCGTCCGGAACATTGCAAGATCATCATATTATCATAGCAGGAGGATGACAGGAATGTTCGTAAATTCAAATATTTAAGTGGATATATGAGCCAGACACATAGCAGCCATCGCTGGCGGTATTTTATTATGCTCCCTGTCTCAATCTCCGCCCCGAAGAGTTATTCAAAGGCCCCGCAAAACAAAAAGAGGGCGCAAAAAGCGCCCTCTTTGTTACGTTTTCAACGGCAGGCTGAGCCGGATTCAAGCCCCGATCAGCGCCCTGATCTGACGGTTGGCCACGGTGATCATCGAAAGATCAATCTGCCCGGCCGCACGCAACTCGTTGATCAGTTCATCACAACGCGCACAGCCGCGCTGATGAGCATCGGCCCATTTATCAACAAGATCCGAACCCGAACTGCCTTTCTTGCCATCGGCAAGAACCGCACGGGTCAGTTCGCGCTGATGCCCGAACAGATCATCAATCACAGCAGCACGTGCCATTTTCTGCCAATAGGTTTCGGCTTCGATGGACTCGGCTGCGGCGCGCATCAGACCAAGCTGGAAACGCGTTCCGACGGCGAAATAGGTCGATGCGACCTCAATCACGTCACGACCGGTTGCCTCGGCGATCCGGACCACGTCACAGATCGCAACCATCTGGGCAACAGATGCAATGCGACGTGCGAGTTCTTCGGGAACGCCCTGTGCCATCAAAGACTGGGCTTTCTGTTCGAGTGCGGTTCTGAAACCGGCATCCTCCGGGACAATTTCGTCAAAGGCCGAAATCACCTTGGATACTGCAGGACGGAACACCTCGATCTTGGCACCAACGTTAAGCTCCTCACAATTGCGCAGGAACCACTGGGTGACGTCATTGACCATGCGGTTGATGTCACGGAACATGCTGATCTGCAACTTGGCCAGCACCACGTTATCAAGCGCCTCGATCCCGGCCCAAAGTTCCCGCAGACCAAAGACGGCGCGCGTAATCAGATAACCACGCGACACATCCACCGCCGAAAGACCGGTCGCCTCCATCATGTCATGAACAAACGTGCCGCCAACGCGGTTAACCAGACTGTTGGTCGCCACGGTGGCAATGATTTCACGTTTCAGACGATGGCCCGAAATCGCATCCGCATATTTCTTGCGAAGCGGTGTCGGGAAATACCGCACCAGTTCCTCGACCAGGATTGGATCATCCGGAAGATCGGATTCCAGCACCTCGTCATAAAGCCAAAGTTTGGCATAAGGCATCAGCACCGAAACTTCGGGACGCGTCAGACCTTCATGTGCACTGGCACGACGGGCAAGTTCCTCGTCATCGGGAAGATATTCGATCTCGCGGTTAAGACGCCCTTCGCGTTCCAGCATCCGGATCAGACGCACCTGCGCATCAAGCAGGTCCGAGCTTGCCGCATGGGCATTGGAAATGGCCTGACTTTGCAGATAGTTATCGCGAAGAACCAGATCACCAACTTCGTCGGTCATTTCGACCAGAAGCTTGTTACGCTGTTTTTCGGTCATGTCGCCCGCAGCAACCACTTCGCCGACAAGAATCTTGATATTGACCTCGTGATCCGAGCAGTTAACGCCTGCTGCGTTATCAATGGCATCCGTATTCAAACGACCACCGGCATGGGCATATTCGATACGCCCGCGCTGGGTTGCACCAAGGTTTGCGCCCTCGCCGACGACCTTGGCGCGAAGTTCGCGACCATTGATGCGGATGGCATCATTGGCTCGGTCACCGGCATCGGCATTGGTTTCGTGACTTGATTTGATATAGGTCCCGATACCGCCAAACCACATCAGCTCGACATCAGCTTTCAGGATCGCCTTCATCATGTCGGCTGGCGTGACCTTGCCGCTATCAAGACCAAGAAGCTTGCGGACTTCGGGTGACGGATCAAGGGTCTTGGCCTTGCGGTCAAAGATATCGCCGCCCTTGGACAGGAGCTTTTTGTCATAGTCGGTCCAGCTTGACCGCGGCATATCAAACAGGCGTTTGCGCTCGGCAAAGCTTTTGGCCGTATCCGGGTCCGGATCGACAAAGATATGCATGTGGTTAAAGGCAGCGACCAGCTTGATCTGTTCAGACAGAAGCATGCCATTGCCAAACACGTCGCCGGACATGTCACCGACACCGGCCACGGTAAATGGCGTGGTCTGGATATCCTTGCCCATTTCGCGGAAGTGACGTTTGACCGATTCCCACGCGCCCCGGGCGGTAATGCCCATTTTCTTGTGGTCATAGCCCTGCGAGCCACCCGATGCGAAAGCATCATCAAGCCAGAAGCCGTAATCACGGGCCACACCATTGGCAATATCCGAGAAGGTTGCCGTGCCCTTGTCGGCCGCAACGACCAGATACGGGTCATCTTCATCAAGACGGCGAACACGTTCTGGCGGAATGATGTCGCCACCAACGATATTGTCGGTGATGTCGAGCATGCCGCTCATCAGGATTTTGTAGCAGGCAATACCTTCTTCGAGGAATGCCTCGCGCGAGCCATCGGTCGGCGGGCGTTTCACAACAAAACCGCCCTTGGAACCAACCGGAACAATGACCGCATTCTTGACCATCTGGGCCTTGACCAGACCCAGAATTTCGGTGCGGAAATCTTCCTGGCGATCCGACCAGCGGATACCGCCACGGGCCACCGGACCACCACGCAGATGGACGGCTTCGACCCGCGGGGAATAGACAAAGATTTCACGCCATGGACGGGGCAACGGCAAATCCTCGATCATGCCGGAATTGAATTTGACCGACAGATAGGGCTTGGGGTTTCCATCCGCCCCGTACTGGAAGAAGTTGGTGCGCAGGGTCGACTGAACCAGATTGAGGAAGGCCCGCAAAATGCGGTCCTCATCCGGGTTCATCACATCTTCAAGGCGCGACACGATATCGCCTTCGATGGCTTCGACTTCCAGTGCCATCCCCGGATCGCGATCCGGGTCGAACTTTGCAACAAACAGCGACACGATGGCAGACGCCAGTGCCGGGTTGTTGGCAAGGGTGCGCGCCATGTAATTCTGCGAGAAGGCAGATCCCATCTGACGGGTATAACGGGCATAGGCCCGCAGGATCACGACTTCGCGCCAATGCAGGTTGCCCAGCAGAACCAGACGGTTAAATGCGTCGTTTTCCACTTCGCCATGCCACATGCGGACAAACAGTTCCTGGAACTTGTCGCGCACATCATGCAGGCTGAATTCACCATCGACAACCACGCCGAAATCGTGAATACGGACATTGGTTTCCACATCGCGCGGACGGACTGTAAACGGGTTCTCGGTGATGACCTTAAGTCCCATATTTTCAAGCATGGGCAAAACATCAGACAGCGGAACCGGCGCACCGGGATTGTAGATTTTGAAGCGCAGTTCGTTTTCGGCGGCCTCGATCGGACGATAGAGGTTCACGCGAAGGTCATTGGCCTTGATCACATCTTCGATGCGTTCGATATCAAGTGCCGCACTTTCGACCGTGAAGCGTTCGCGATAGTCGCTTGAGAAGCTTTCACCATAGCGACGATAGAGCGCAAGACCGCGTTCCTCACCCATTTCACGAACAAGGACCTGACGAAGCGTATCCGTCCAGTCGCGCGCCACCTCAACCAGCTGACGTTCGATTTCGGCAACGTTATATTCCGGCAATTCACCCGGATTGGTTTTGACCAGCAGATGCAGACGCGCAAGCGGGCTGTCCCCGATCAGGGTGTAATGTGCTGTCACCTTGCCGTCAAAGGCATCTTCGATGACCTTCTGGAACTTGAACCGCAGCTTGGTCGAGAAACGATCACGCGGGCAGAACAGCTGACAGGAAACGAACCGTTCAAACGCATCACGACGGACAAACAGGGCAATGCGCTGACGTTCCTGCAAATGCAGGATGCCCATGCAGATGTGATAGAGGTCATCAAGCTCGACCTGGAACAGTTCGTCGCGCGGGAAGGTTTCAAGGATATTGACCAGCGCCTTGCCATCATGGCTGGCAGGCGGGAAGCCGGCGCGCTTGACCGTTTCGGCAAGTTTCATGCGCAAAAGCGGTATCAGGCGCGGGCTCAGGTTATAGGCGACCGAGGTAAACAGGCCGACAAAAAGGTGCTGACCAACGACCTTGCCCTTGGCGTCGAACTGTTTGACGACGATGGTATCAAGATGCACCGGACGATGGACGGTCGATTGCTTGTTGGCCTTGGTCACCATCAAAAGGTTGGGGCTGGTGACGAAATCCTGAACTTCAGGCGACAGATTTCCGATCTGGCGCAGTTCATCGAAAATATGCGTTCCTTCGCGCGACAGGATGCCGAGCTGATTTTTGACTTCGACATCAGCAGCCGTTTTCTTGCCCGACGTCTTGAAGCGGTATTCGCGATAGCCAAGGAAGGTAAAGTGATCATTATGGAGCCAGCCAAGGAAATCCTTGACCTCCCGACGGTCTTCTTCGGCACCACCACCGGTGGTTTCACCGATTTCATCAAGAACTTCGGAAACCTTTTTAAGCATCGGCTGCCAGTCACGCACGGCAAGAGCCACATCGGTCAGGGCATTTTCCAGACGCTCGTGGATCTTGTCGAGAACCGCCTGATCGGTCTGTTCGTCGATCTCGACATGCATCACCGATTCACGCGGGTCTTCTGAATCCTCAACCCCTGCGACCGATTGGAGTTCGCCGTTCTGATCACGTGCGATGCGCATGATCGGATGGATCACCAGATGCACCGTCAGATCAAGTTCATGAAGAACCGACGTTACGGAATCGACAAGGAACGGCATGTCGGTATTGCTGATCTCGATCACGGTGTGATCGGACTTCCAGCCGTGCTCTTCAAGATCGGGGTTATAGACCCGGATTTTGGCGGCATCGGCCGACGGGCGCTTTTGCGTGAATTTATAAAGCGTCAACGCCGCGCCATAAAGCGAGTCGACCGAGCGACCCGCCATGTCGTCAGGCGGAACATCCTTATAAAAAAGGCGAACGAATGCTTCTGCATCCTTCGCCATCTTGCCTTTTATGCGTTGCTGGATTTGTTCGACAACTTTGTCGATGACTTCCCGTTTCGGGTCGTCTTTGCGGGCTTTCATGTCCAATTTCCCTTTTTCTCAGTTCTGTTTGCCAGAACCGAAACACCGACCTTTGCGGACGGCATCACACACCACGGATGTCACATTTTATTATTTGGGCCGAAACCCGAAAGAAATCGGCGGAAACCGCTATTGGATGACACAGGATTCCAAAGACTTCTTCCAAGGCTACACATAGCTGATCAAGTGCCTAAAAACTATGCTTCTGCACAAAAAAAATTCATTTAACCAACAAGCTAGACTGGGCAAGTCTGATTAACTGTTAGGCATTCCCGTCACAAAATTTTGTCCTTTATTGCGTCGCAAAATGACCTAAACTCATAGAAACAGCCCCACACAAAAGAATTCTTCGCACACGCACACCACCAGGCCGGAGACACACCATGCTTGAAGGCAAAAAGGGACTTATCGTTGGAATTGCCAATGACCTATCCATTGCCTGGGGATGCGCACGTATTTTCCGGCGTGAAGGGGCCGATCTTGCCGTTACCTATCTCAATGACAAGGCCGAAGCGCATGTGCGTCCGCTTGCCGAACAAGTCAACGCGCCAATCATCGCCAAACTTGATGTCCGCGATGAACAGCATTGTGACATGTTGTTTGCCGAGATCGAAAAACAATGGGGAAAGCTTGATTTTCTGTTGCATTCCATTGCCTTTGCCCCGACCGAGGACCTCCATGGACGGGTCGTGGATTGTTCGCGTGACGGGTTTCTGGCGGCAATGGATATTTCCTGCCACTCCTTTGCCCGGCTGGCCAAACGTGCCGAACCATTGATGCAGGATGGCGGCACACTTTTGACCGTGACATATATGGGATCGGAACGGGTTGTCGATCATTACGGCGTCATGGGACCGGTGAAGGCCGCTCTCGAAAGCATGACCCGCTATATGGCAGCCGAACTGGGCGCTAAAAATATCCGCTGCCACGCCATTTCGCCGGGACCACTTTTAACCCGCGCCGCATCAGGCATCGCCGAGTTTCAGCATCTGATGGATGAAACAGCATTACGTGCGCCATCAAGGCGACTGGTGACCATTGATGAAATCGGTGAACTGGCCGCCTTTCTGGTCAGTGACCGTGCGCAGTCGCTGACCGGCGATGTGGTTCATATTGATGGCGGCTATAACATCATGGGCTAAGCTAAGCGATCGCAAAGCGCCTGTAAGGAGGCCTAGCGGCGCTTTATCGCATCATCTGCCATCGGGGCGACCCGCCTGATCTGACGGGCCAGTGCCAGTTTGTAATCCGCATCGGGGTCATTTGCCGCTGAAGCAAACAGATCGGGCACATCACCCCCATTGATCGCGACCATCCGGCTTTCGGTATCACTTTGGGTTTCGATCCGGCCCTCGACCAGATGGCGCAGGTCAAACCCTGCCTGTTTCAGGGCTGGTGCGATCAATAAGGTCCGATGGCAATCAAGCGGGTCCTTTTCCGCACACATCAGGCAGATACGGTATTTCGCAGCCCCGGCAACAAGCCGTTCGATCCCGGTTTTGAAATCCGGCGTCTTTGCCATCAGATCATAGTCAAGCTGGCCACCAGGATAGAGTTCCGGCACTTGCGGCTTGCCGCCCATCACATCGCCCATGAAAACATAGGCAATACCGTTTTCGCGCAGGAACGGCCCGAAACTGTCGGCATCAAACGCCGTCCAGTAACTGGATCGCCTGAAGGTTCTGATATCGGCAACCGCCGTTATGCCATGCGCCTTGAACAGCGCAAGCAAACTGACACGGTCATGCCCGGCATAACCGACCGTGAAAATGATCCGATCGTGCTCAGCGATGTCATGTGGATTGGGCCCTGTCATCACACCAAGACACCCGATTGACCGACAAAAGACAACCCTTATCAGCCCTTCTAGTTCGCATTCGAGGCAACCCGCCTTGCATGCACAAGCTGATCAACCAGATGGGCATCAATCGGACGGGAATAGTAGAAGCCCTGCACATTGTCACAGCCGATCAAGCGCAGACAATCAAGCTGCGATGCGTTTTCAACACCTTCGGCTGTGGCCTCCATCCCGGCCATATGAGCAAATTCAATAATCGCCCGAACCAGTTCGCGGTCCCGCATCGAAATGTCGATCTGGTCAATGAAGATGCGATCAATCTTGATGATATCGACCTCAAGATTGCGCAGCCGCCCAAGCGATGAAAATCCGGTACCAAAATCATCGATCGCAATCATCACACCGATGTCCTTGAGCTCGCCCAATATGCGTTCGCTGGACTCACCACTGGCCATGACGGTTTCGGTGACTTCCAGAACCAGCCGCGCCGGATCAAAACCGGTTTCGTTCAGAATGGCCCGCACACGCTCGACATAATCAGGATCATCAAACTCAAGAACCGACACATTGACACTGATGCCGACACCGGGCCAATGCAGGGCAGCCTCGCAGGCCGAACGCAAGGCCCATGCCCCGATTTCTCGAATCATGCCGGTTTCTTCGGCGATCGGAATGAACAGATCAGGTCGCACATCACCAAGTTCGGGATGCTCCCAGCGTGCCAGGGCCTCAAAGCCCAAAAGCGTCTCGTCCGGAAGAGCATAAAGCGGCTGGAACTGTAATCTGAGCTGCCCTGCACCGGCATCAAGGGCCGCACGCAGATCATGCTCAATCCGTCTTTTTTCCCGGTTGGCAGCATCCATTTCCGGATCGAAGGCGACATAACAGTTCCGCCCTTTGGCCTTGGCGCGATAAAGCGCCACATCGGCACGACGGATGAGTTCGTCACGCCCGAGATTACCATCCGGATCAAAGGCCACACCGATACTCATCCGTACCGGGATCAGACGCCCGTTGACCTCGACCGGGGCATTGCCCGAAGCAAACAGATTTTCGCAGAAGGCCTCTGCATCAGGCAAATCCGCAATGTTGGTCAGTAACAGGGTGAATTCATCCCCGCCAACCCGTGCGATAATGCTGCCCGGCAGTACTGCAGCACGGAGACGACCTGCGACCGCACGGATCATGACATCGCCCCCGGGATGCCCCATGGTGTCATTGACCTGTTTGAAATGATCAAGATCGATGAATAACAGCGCAATACCCGGTACATCGCGATCATCACGCATCAAAACGTTATCAACGACATCGTTAAAGCAGGACCGGTTGGGCAGCCCGGTCAGGGAGTCATGACGGGCCATGTGATACATCTGACGTTCGGCCAGACGCTGTTTGCGATAGCGAACCCGAAGCTGAAGAGCAAAAAAACCGATCAGGATCAGCAGCAACAAACCCAATGCCGCCAGCATCGGCAGAAGATAGGAAAAGACTGCACTTCCGGGCCGATAGGGTGACCAGAAAAAATGACCTATGGTCTGGCTGTTCATATCGACCAGACGGTTGGAGGCTTCATGGTCCTGGGTGCGATCAATGACCGAGAACCGCAATCCGTCAAAAAGGAATTTCCGGCCCGTCTCTGTCAGGAATTTGCCATCAAGATAACGCACCGAGACGAACACATATTCCTCACCGGGCACCTGCGCAATGTCACCGGAGTCCGAAACAATTGCCTTGGCACTGACAATAGTTGGTCGGCCATCAACAAGCGCAACATCGACCGCACCGGGGGTCTGCAAGTAGGCCCCTGCATCAAGCTTGCCATCATTCTCGCGCATACGGGTACGCAGGATATCGACCAGGTGCAAGATGGTCTTTTCCGCCTTGGAATAATCGAGCGCATATTGCGGGTCATCGACAATATAGGCATGAAGCAGGCGATCATCCGGGGCGAGAACAAACAGCGCGTTGTGATCGAAATATTCCTGCATCCAGATGCCAAGATTCCATTCAATCCATTCTTCATCACCGGCCCGCACGGCATTGAGGGCATCATCCCAAACCGTGACACTTTCCTGATCATGGGCAATCTGGTTGCGCAGATCAGCGATCACGCGCTCAAACAGGTGATTCTGCCGCTCATAAGCTACGCGGTCGGCTTCCTGGGTTGTCCAGTACAAAAGACCAAGACCGCCAAGGTTAAGCAACAACGCACAAATGACTGCGGGCAAAGTCCGCGTCAAAACGAAATTCTTGTTTGAAAAGAAACCGTGAAACTGCACCAATAATCCTTCATCAAGCGCAGAGAAAAAGCCTACCCTTTTGGATAATATCTGCTTCTTTTCAAGTTTGCGATGACGGACTGGTTTTCAATAGCACAAAGCGTTCCAGCGGGCAGAAATTCGCGATTTACCAGAAAATACTTACCGGAAATGGCCCAACGAATCGGCAATAAAAAAGGCCGCCCTTGCGGACAGCCTTTTTAGAACTTTCATCATGGAGCGGGCGAAGAGATTCGAACTCTCGACCCTAACCTTGGCAAGGTTATGCTCTACCCCTGAGCTACGCCCGCATCATCATGAAAGCGATGTGCAAAGAAACCGTCTGATGGAGCGGGCGAAGAGATTCGAACTCTCGACCCTAACCTTGGCAAGGTTATGCTCTACCCCTGAGCTACGCCCGCATTCATCAGTTTGTTTCCTGCCCCTGTGGAGCGGCGCGGATAATAGCCCAACAAAGAGCGATTGCAACCCTTTTTTCCACGAAATCGTAACATTGCAAATTTTGGCAGTTTTCCTTGACTTTATGAGGTCGAATTGCCGAAATCCGACCGGCCTCGCGCAAATTTGCGTCAGGTTTTGAAGTTGGGTATCTTCGCGCGTCACATCCACAAGAGAAACAGCATGAGCAATCCATCAACCGTACTTTTCGATCAGCTGGCAAAACTGGGAATCGAAACGACGACTCATGAGCATGTTCCGCTTTTCACGGTCGAGGATTCGCAAAATCTCCGCGGCGATCTTCCCGGGCTTCATTCCAAGAACCTGTTTGTCAAAGACAAGAAAGGTGAATTGTGGCTGGTAGTTGCCGAGGAAGAGACCGAGATTCGCATGAACCACTTGCATAAGCGGCTGGGGTGTGCGCGTCTGTCATTTGGCAAACCTGAATTGCTGATTGCAACACTTGGCGTCAAACCGGGTTCGGTAACGCCCTTTGCGCTGATCAACGACACGGACAGAAAAGTCAGACTTGCCCTTGATGCCAAATTGGCCCACGGCAATGTTTTGAACTTTCACCCCTTGCGCAATGACAGAACCACGACAATTTCGTCAGCAGACCTGTTGAAATTCATCACATCTCTGGGGTACGAAGCTTTGATCATTGATTTCGAAGCCGATCTGGAATCAGCGGGCGCTAACTGAATCGCGGACATCCGGGGTAAGTCCTTATAAATACAAACATTTGATTATAGTAATAAATCTATTTCACATCTATGCCTCTTGTCGTCCGGGCAACGCGGCATCATCTAGAAATCAGTTTTAGCGAGTGAACAGTAATGTCGATTATTCTTGACGCGAATGCGCCTGAAACGGCCACCAATCCGAACCAGGCATCCGATCTGATCAAGGACAGCAGTGTCGAAACTTTTGTCCAGGATGTTATCGAGCCTTCAATGGAAGTGCCTGTCGTCGTCGATTTCTGGGCCCCCTGGTGCGGCCCGTGCAAAAGCCTGACGCCGGTGATCGAAAAGGTTACCCGAGAAGCTGGCGGTCGCGTCAAACTTGTCAAAATCAACATCGATGAAAATCAGGAACTGGCGATGCAATTGCGCATCCAGTCAGTTCCGACTGTTTATGCCTTTAAGGGCGGCCGTCCCGTTGACGGCTTCCAGGGTGCACAGCCCGAAAGCGAAGTCCGTGCATTCTATGAACGTCTTGCAGGAGGTCCGATTGAAAGCCCGATCGAGGCCCTTCTTGAACAGGCCGCCGCAGCCCTGACCGAGAGTAATTTCGAAGATGCCCACGGGCTCTATGTCAGCGTTCTCGAGCGCGAGCAGGAAAACGAAACTGCAATTGGCGGCATGATCCGCTGCATGGTGGGCATGGGTGAGACCGAAGAAGCCCGTCACTTCGTCGATAACATGTCTGAAGTTGATCGACTGAAAGCGCCAATTTCGGCCGCAATCAGCGCGCTTGAACTGGCTGAAACCGGTTACAGCAGCGAAGATCTTGATGCCGCACGAGCCAAGGTTGCAGCAGACCCGACCGATTTGCAGGCCCTGTATGACCTTGGCATGGCATGCTTTGCGACCAACAAACGCGAAGAAGCCGTCGACACCATGATCAAAATCATTCGTACCAATCGCGAATGGAATGAAGATGCAGGACGCACTCAGCTCCTGAAGTTTTTTGAAGCCTGGGGTCCGATGGATCCCGCCAGCGTCGCCGGACGCCGTGCCCTATCGACGGTCTTGTTTTCATGAGCATATGCGGTCCTTTTGATCCTGCGTTTTCGGATCTTCCTGATGTCATGCCGGTTTTCCCGCTTAGCGGTGCGCTTTTGCTGCCGCGTGGCCATTTGCCGCTGAATATTTTCGAGCCGCGCTATATCAATATGGTGACGGACGCATTGGGTCAGGACCGCATCATTGGCATGATTCAGCCCCGCCCTGACCAGCACAACAGCTATTTCATGGACCCTGATCACCCGGCCATCTTTTCAACCGGGTGCGCCGGGCGTATCACCGCCTTCAGCGAAACCGACGATGGTCGTTTTTTGATCACATTGACTGGCGTCTGCCGTTTTAATGTTGTTGAAGAACTGCCCAACAATGATGGCGGCTATCGCGCTGTACG
The DNA here is from genome assembly GCF_054901115.1 of Thalassospira sp. SM2505. NCBI lineage: Bacteria > Pseudomonadati > Pseudomonadota > Alphaproteobacteria > Rhodospirillales > Thalassospiraceae > Thalassospira > Thalassospira sp. SM2505. Next base: position 707,353 of record NZ_CM142731.1, on the reverse strand, counting down.
CGGCGATTTTACCCCGTGGAAGGACGATCTCGACATCCCGGCAGATGACATGCCGATCAATCGTGATCGCCTGCGCATGGCGCTTGAGGCCTATTTTGCCCAGCATTCCCTGCGGTCCTGTTGGGATACACTGGCCGATAGCGACGATGAAATGCTGATCACCACCATTTCGATGGGCTGCCGGCTCAGCCCGCTTGAAAAACAGGCTTTGCTCGAATGCACAACCCTGTATGATCGCGGCGATATGCTGACTACGTTGCTTGAAATGGCGGTCCATGCGGGCCCGAAACATATGCATGGCAGCACCAACTGATTGTTAAAGGCCGTTGCATTACGGCGTTACAACCCAAAGGCCGAATTGATGACTGCGACTCACAGCCCGGTAGACCCGAAACTGCTTGAAATCCTTGTCTGCCCGGTGACCAAGCAGGCGCTTGAATATGATCGTGAAAATAACGAACTGATCAGCCCGAAGGCCGGTCTGGCCTATCCGATCCGTGACGGTATTCCAATCATGCTGCCCGACGAAGCTCGCCCGATCGAAGATTAAGGCGGTATCTGTCCATCATGTCACAGGACGGCTTCACTCCGGAATTCACCCCCGTCGAGATTAATTATCTGCGTGATGACCGTATTCTTGAGGTCATATGGGATGATGGCGTATCAACACGTCTGAGCGCCGAGCTGCTCCGCGTTGAAAGCCCGTCGGCCGAAGTTCAGGGCCATCATCCGTCCGAGAAAAAGATCATCGCCGGACGCCGTCATGTCGGCATCATCGACATCTCCCCAGTCGGTAATTACGCGGTACGGATCAGCTTTGATGACCTGCATGATAGCGGGCTTTACAGCTGGCACTATCTGCGCGAATTGCATGAAAAGCAGGACACGCTCTGGTCGGATTATCTTGCGGCTCTTGAAGCCCGCGGCCTGTCCCGCGATCCCTGATCATCCCCTAATCGATCATTCCCGAATTTTGCATATAAAAACGGCCCCGTCGGGCAGGACGGAGCCGTTTTAAATCTGGCGGTTTCCGGCAAACCGGCGCCGTCAGACGATATCAGAAGCGATAGCCAATACCGACACCAAAGACCCACGGATCAAGGTGCGCTTTTGATGTATTGGCACCGTTATTGATGCTGATATCCGTATCGAGGAAGATTTTCTTCACATCGAGGTTCACTGACCAAGGGCCGGAAATCGCATAGTCAAAACCTGCCTGGAAGGCATAGCCGAAGCCATCTTCATATTTGACCGAGTTGAACTGCCCCGGTTTGGAATCATAGAAGAAGGTATAGTTGATACCGGCACCGACATACGGGCTCCAACGGCTTTCCGGCATGAAGTGATATTGCAGCGTCAGGGTCGGCGGCAGCAGACGAACCGAGCCGGCGTCAAGGTTCGGATTCTGCCAGGTCAGGTCATGCTTGGTGGTTGCCGCGATCAGCTCAAGCGCAAGATTGTTGGTCAAGAAGTAGGAAAAATCGACCTCCGGAACCACATCGTTGTTCAGATGACCTTCGCCTGTATTAAGGGTGTGATCATAGGTATCCTCGTCCGGAACAAGCGCAATCCCGCGGGCACGGATGACAATGTCACCAGCCTGCTTGGATTTGAATTCTGCGGTCTGCGCATGGGCTACATTGCCAGCAAGCAGGGCCGCCGCCATAAGCCCACCCAGTGCGGTTGCACCAATCGTTTTCTTCAAAAATGACATCGTCTGTCCCCTTTTGCGTGTATCAGATCGGAGGGGACATTGCGCCTTTCCAATTGCTGACTTGTTGACACAAATCAACATTCGCACATAAAAAACGACAGTATTTTGAACGATTATAACTGAATGGAGATCAGTAAATCAGTTTAAAGCGATTTACCCTGCATCAGTTTTGGCAAGGTTCCGGCATAGCCCATCGCATGAGACATGAAGGTTTTCTTGAGCGGCGGGATTTTCTGAACCACAGCCAGACCAATATCGCGCGCCCAACGGATCGGGGCGATATCGTTTGAGAACAGCTTGTTGGTCAGATCGGTTACTGCCAGCATCACCGTGTTGTCAAACCGGCGCCATTGTTCATAGTCACCAAGCACATCGGCACTTCCAATATCACGGCCCAAACGACGGGCATTGACCAGAATTTCTGCAAGCACCGCCACGTCGCGAATACCCATATTAAGGCCCTGTCCTGCAATCGGATGCATGCCATGCGCCGCATCCCCGATCAGGGCAATCCGGTCATCGGTATAGTGATAGGCATGCTGAAGACCGAGCGGATAGCAAAAACGCGGGCCGACAACTTCGAGATCACCAAGATAACCGTCAAAGCGCCGATGCAATTCATCAACAAAGGTCTCTTCATCAAGATTGACCAGATAATTGCCAAGCTCCGTACTTTCCGTCCAGACAATGGAACAGCGGTTATCGGTCATCGGCAGAATGGCAAAAGGACCGGCTGGCAGGAAATGCTCGACGGCCAGACCGTTGTGCGGCTGCTTGTGCTTTACGGTGCAAACCACGGCACTTTGCTTGTAACTCCATTCATAGGTCTTGATACCTGCCCATTTACGCAGCATCGAGTTACGCCCCTCTGCCCCGACAGCAAGCGGCGCACGAACCTGACGACCATCTGCCAGCGAAATGGTCATGCCGCCCTGATCACGCGCAATCCCGGTGACACGCGCCGGTGCGATCATTTCAATCAGGTCGCTTTTTGCAATCGCTCGATATAACGCACCGCGGGTGACAAGATTTTCTACGATATAGCCCAGCGGTTCGTTACCGACATCATGGTGATCATAATGCAGGAAAAGCGGGCTTTGGCCATCGGCAATGCGGATATCAAGGATCGGCTCGGCCTCGTCAGCCATGTGTTCCCAGGCACCGACCACTTCGAGCACCGCCTTTGAAGCCGCTGCAATCGCGCAGGTCCTGCCGTCATAATTGGCACTGAGGATGGCTTTAGGGTCAGCATAATCAATCACTACCGACTTCATCCCGCCATGGGCAAGTGCCAGCGCCATGGCAGCACCATTAAGTCCTCCGCCCAGAATGACGACATCGGTATGAAGTACCTGTTGATCATGCATCTTGAATATCCTGCTTCAGCCAGCCTCGCCCGTCCCGCTTTCATACGACCTTTGATCACATGCCAGCGTTGACCTGACGCAACATCTGTAACCGCCATCGGTTACAGCCATATTTACCCCGGCCACTACCGACCCACAACCCACCCCGTCCTGTTGTGGTCGCAAATTGTCATCCGATAAGCATTACGGAGATCTGCGCCGCTACGGATCACAAGCAAATTTGACTTGGATAATCGCAGAAACCCGCCCGGTTTCATGCTGCTGATCCGATAGAACTCCTGATTGCCGGAATGGCGTGGGTCACTCATCACCTTGAGCTACAACAGCTTTTTGCTGTGCTATCTCTTTGATTAAAAAATATGCACATTTTTTAAACAGAAACAGATTCTGTGCATATTTTAATCCTGCATTTTCATTGCATCACTGCCGGGAAATCCGGAAAACACTCTATTTTACTGTTATAAAACAAATACTTAGAAGTTTTATTTTGAGTCTGGCACGATTCTTGGTTTGGAAGCTGTGACTGCGAAATCGTGATTACCACGTTGGTACTCAACGGATATGCCGGGAGGTCGCAATATTATGAAACTTGTTACTGCTGTCATTAAGCCGTTCAAACTCGATGAAGTCCGCGAAGCGCTCAGCGCGCTTGGCGTTCAGGGTCTGACGGTCACCGAAGTAAAAGGTTTTGGCCGTCAGAAAGGCCAGACCGAAATTTATCGTGGTGCTGAATACATGGTCAGCTTCCTGCCGAAAGTGAAGCTGGAAGTCGCCATCACGGATAATCTGGTCGATCAGGTTGTCGAAGCTATCACCAAAACTGCTCAAACCGGGAAAATCGGGGACGGTAAGATTTTCGTTCTTGATGTAAGCCAGGCGGTCCGTATCCGTACTGGTGAAACCGGCGACGACGCCCTGTAAGTCCAGAGACAAGGGGAGACATTATGACTATTTCCATGAAGAAAACCGGCCTTGCTGCTGTTGCAGCTACCGCCCTTCTGGCAATCGCTTCTCCGGCCTTTGCTCAGGACGCAGGCGTTTCGGCCGAAACCCAATATATTCTTAACAGCTTCAGCTTCCTGTTCAGCGGCGCGCTGGTCATGTGGATGGCTGCTGGCTTTGCGATGCTGGAATCCGGCCTCGTTCGTACCAAGAACGTATCCACCATTCTGTTCAAGAACATCGGTCTGTTCTCGGTTGCAGGTATCATGTACTACCTCATCGGCTACAACCTGATGTATATGGATGTTTCCGGCTGGATCGGTTCGCTGAGCCTCTGGAGTGCTGATGATGCCGCTGCTTTGGGTGGCGATTTCTCTGGCGGTTATTCCGCAACGTCTGACTGGTTCTTCCAGATGGTCTTCGTTGCAACCGCAGCTTCGATCGTTTCGGGTACTGTTGCCGAGCGTATCAAACTGTGGCCATTCATGATCTTCGTCGTTGTTCTGACTGGCGTTCTCTATCCGATCACCGGTGCATGGACCTGGGGTGGCGGCTGGCTCTCTGAAATGGGCTTTGCTGACTTCGCCGGTTCGACCATCGTTCACTCGGTTGGCGGCTGGGCTGCCCTGACCGGTGCGATCATCCTTGGTGCACGTAAAGGCAAATATGGCGCAGACGGTTCGGTTCACCCGATGCCGGGCTCCAACCTTCCGCTTGCAACCCTCGGTACCTTCGTCCTTTGGCTCGGCTGGTTCGGCTTCAACGGTGGTTCCCAGCTTGCTATGGGTTCTGGTGCTGATGTCATCGCGATTGCCAACATCTATGGCAACACCACGATGGCTGCTGCCGGTGGCGTTGTTGCCGCAGCGATCCTGACCCAGATCCTTTACAAAAAGGTCGACCTTACCATGGCACTTAACGGTGCACTGGCTGGTCTGGTCTCGATCACGGCTGGTCCGGACACCCCGACCATCGGTTCTGCCATCATCATCGGCGCAATCGGCGGCATTCTGGTTGTCATCGCAGTTCCGCTGCTCGACAAACTGAAAATCGACGACGTTGTTGGTGCGGTTTCGGTTCACCTTGTCTGCGGCATCTGGGGCACGCTTGCTGTTCCGTTCACCAATGACGGTGCATCATTTGGCGTACAGCTGACCGGTATCGTCGCAATGGGTGCCTTCACCATCGTTACCTCGGCCATTGTATGGCTCATCCTGAAGTTCACCGTTGGTATCCGTCTCTCGGAAGAAGACGAAGCCATGGGTTCGGATGCTGCTGAACTCGGTCTGGAAGCTTACCCGGAATTCGGTAAGGGTTCCCAGCGCTTCTAAGCGATTTGATTTCCTGACGGGTATCGGGCTTGCCCGGTACCCAGCCTGTCAGACCAACTGGCCCGCCCTGGATTTTTCCACGGCGGGCTTTTTGTGTATTGCTGCCTTTTTGGGCAGCCTTTTGTTCATTGCGAAGGCAGAACCCCTTTTTCTGCCCAAACTCGCCTTCCATTCCCTGACGATCAAAATACCTCCCAAGACCTTGCTGCTGCTGGCTTGCATCCCCCTTGTGCATCCGTTGGCACGAAAATTGATCTTGGCAGCTCCGAACCAGAGTCCGGCGGCCCCGACGAGACCGGACCGAGAGGAAACGCTATAAAGGGGGATGCCTGATGGAGGCTTTCCAGACTGCCTCGGACGTATTTTTCGTCCTGATGGGCGCTATTATGGTGCTCGCAATGCATGCCGGTTTTGCTTTTCTTGAAGTCGGCACAGTGCGCAAGAAGAACCAGGTCAACGCCCTGGTTAAGATCATTGTCGATTTTGCGGTTTCGACGATTGCCTATTTCTTTGTCGGCTACAGTATCGCCTATGGTGTTGATTTTCTTACAAGTGCATCGGTTCTGAGCGGCCATGCTGCAAGTGACGGCGTCCCGGCCTTTGCATCAAGCGGCTATGATCTGGTCAAATTCTTTTTCCTGCTGACCTTTGCAGCAGCAATTCCGGCGATCATTTCCGGAGGCATTGCCGAACGTGCACGCTTCTATCCGCAGCTTTTTGCCACTGCCATTCTGGTCGGCCTGTGCTATCCGCTGTTTGAAGGCATGGTCTGGAACAATAATTTTGGTTTCCAGGACATGATCGAAACAGCATTTGGCGCGCCCTTCCATGACTTCGCCGGATCAATTGTTGTCCATGCGGTTGGCGGCTGGATTGCACTGGGTGCGGTTATCAGCCTTGGTGTCCGGCGCGGCCGCTATACCAAATCCGGCGGCTTGATCGGGATTCCACCATCAAACATTCCGTTCCTTGCCCTTGGATCATGGGTTCTGTGTGTTGGCTGGTTCGGCTTTAATGTCATGTCGGCCCAGTCGGTTTCGGGCATCACCGGACTTGTTGCCGTCAACTCGCTGATGGCAATGGTTGGTGGCATCCTGACAGCCCTCATTGCAGGACGAAACGATCCGGGCTTTGTCCATAACGGCGCCCTTGCCGGTCTTGTTGCCGTCTGCGCCGGATCAGACGTCATGCATCCGATCGGTGCGCTTGTCACCGGCGGATTGGCAGGTGTCCTGTTTGTCTGGGGCTTTAACCAGTGTCAGGCAAAATGGAAAATCGATGACGTCCTTGGTGTCTGGCCCCTGCATGGCATGTGCGGACTGATGGGCGGTATCGCTTGTGGTATCTTTGGTCTTGAAGCCCTTGGCGGCATGGGTGGCGTTTCTTTTGGAGCCCAACTTGCCGGATCGCTGAGCGGTGTTGTCTTTGCCACCATTGCAGGCTTTGTCGTTTACGGCGTGATCAAGAAAACCATCGGCATTCGTCTTTCCGAAGAAGACGAGTTTGACGGTGCGGATATCTCGATTCACAAGATCGGGGCCTATCCCGAGGATGACCTCCGCGCGAGCTAGGACCGCACAAAACATCATCCCCAAATTTCCCGAAGCCCGGAAAGCCCGTCTTTCCGGGCTTTTTGCACCTTCGTGCCCTGTCTCTTAAATCTTTCTTTGCACTTTTGGCATAGGGGTAAAGTCAGGGGAATTTACCCATATTCTGCATAACGGCTCCGTGGATCATGACGGGGCACAGATCAAGCTGGAATGACGACGACCATGTTTAACGAACGCCTCGATCAATTGCCTGCCTATCCGTTTCCGCGATTGGCAGCCCTGCTTGACGGTATTGAACCCGGTCAATCCCCGCTGGTGATGTCAATTGGCGAACCTCAGCACGAGCCGCCCGCCATGATCACCGAGGCGATGGTTAAATATGCATCCCTTTGGCACAAATATCCGCCCGGTTCCGGCACGCCCGAACTGCGCGACGCCATCAAGAACTGGCTTGATCGCCGCTATAACCTGCCGACGGGCATGATTGATCGTGATGATCATGTTTTGCCCGTCGCCGGTACACGCGAAGCCCTGTACCTGATCGCCACCACTGTCATTCCACAGGATCAGCCGGGCCCGAAGCCAAAGGTCTTGCTGCCCAACCCGTTCTATCAGGTCTATTGTGGCGCAGCCGTTTTGAATGATGCCGAAATGGTACCGCTGGCCGCGGGCCCGGGGACCGGCTTCCTGCCCGATCTTGATCTGATTGACGACGCAACGCTTGATGCCTGCCGTCTGTTTTTCCTGTGTTCGCCCGCCAATCCACAAGGATCGATTGCCTCGCCGGCCTATCTTGAACGGATTATCGGTCTTGCACGCAAGCATGACTTCGTTCTGGCGATGGATGAATGCTACGCCGATATCTATGACAGCGAAGCACCGGTTGGGGCCCTTGAAATCTGCGCAAGGCAGGGTGGAAACATGGACAATATTCTTGTGTTCCACAGCCTGTCGAAACGATCAAGCGCGCCGGGCCTGCGGTCGGGGTTTGTTGCCGGTGATGCCAAAATCGTCAAACGCTTTACCGCACTTCGCAGCTATTGTTCGGCAACCATTCCGATGCCGATCATGGCGGCATCCACCGCGCTTTGGAATGACGATGTCCATGCCGAGGAAAACCGCGATCTTTACCGCGCCAAGATCGATGTTGCCGCCGAAGTCTTTGGCAACCGGTTTGGTTTCTATCGCCCGCCGGGGGGATTCTTCCTGTGGCTTGATGTTGGCGATGACGAAGCCGCAACCAAAAAGATCTGGAAAGAGGCCGGGGTAAAGGTCATTCCGGGCAGTTATCTTTCGATCACGGACAAGGATGGCAACAATCCGGGCAAGCAGTTCATCCGCATCGCCCTTGTTCATGATCTTGCAACCACACGCGATGGGCTTACGCGGATTGCCGCGGCGCTGGAAAGCTAAGCCTTTCGCGCCAAAGCAGTCATTAAGCCCAAACAGGACCTAACCAGAACGGATACCCAGATGAGCAGTCAGTCGAACATTCTTGGAACCGCCTTCATGCCCGGCAGTCTTGTGACCTGGCTAAAGCGCAGCGGTTTGCGGATTTGCGGCCTTGGTCTGGTGTTTCTGGCCATTGCCCTGTTCATCATGCTGATTGGCTTCCATCCGGGCGATCCGTCCTTTAATCATGCAACCGACCGCGGCCCCATTTTCAACCCGCTGGGTGTTATTGGCGCTTATGGCGCGGATCTGATGTTGCGCACCCTTGGTCTGGCGTCGGCCCTTCTGAGTGTTCTGATGCTTGGTTGGGGCTTGCGTCTGATTGCGGTCAAACCGTTTAGCTGGATGTGGGTACGGTTTCTGGTTCTGCCGCTGGCCTTGCTTCTGGTGGCGATTTCGGCAGCGGCCATTCATCCGGGCATGCACTGGCCGCTGACCGTGGGACTTGGCGGTTTTGCCGGTGATCTTCTTCTTGCGAAACTGCAGACCGGATTTGCCATGATCGGCGTACCGGGTGCGCGCGCAATCATTGCCTTGGCCTCAATGCTTCTTGGCATGGCCCTGACCATCTTTTGCATGGCCTATTCGCTTTCGGATTGGGCTCGTCTGGGCGGTATTCTGTCCTTTACCGCAGGCAAGGTGATTGCGGGTATCCGTGCCGTCATTCCGACCGGCAGCAACGATGAACCGGTTGCCAAACGTGCACCGGGATCACGTCAGGAACCGTCGCTTGATAAATCGAAATCCAAACTGGGTTCTGTTATCTCCACCCGTCGTTCCGAGCCGAAAATGGAACCGGACGATGACGGAGACGACGCGTTTGACGATGATGATGGTATCGATCACGAACCACCTGTTCACATTGTCGCCGCCCCGGCAGCCAAGCTGCAGCCGAGCCCGAAGGCCGCAGCCCAGCGTCAGGCATCCTTTGATCTGGGATCGGACGAATATCGTTTCCCGCCGCTTGATCTGCTTGGTGAACCCGATCCGACCGATGCCAATCAGATCGATCAGGAAGCCTTGGCACAGAATGCCCGTCTGCTTGAAACCGTGCTTCAGGATTTCGGCGTAAAGGGCGAGATTGTTCAGGTTCGACCGGGCCCGGTTGTAACACTGTACGAGCTTGAACCGGCAGCCGGTGTTAAGTCTTCACGCGTCATTGGCCTTGCCGATGATATCGCCCGCTCCATGAGTGCGATTGCCGCCCGTGTTGCCGTGGTGCCCGGACGCAACGTTATTGGCATTGAGCTCCCAAATGCACGGCGCGAAACCGTACATCTGCATGAAATCCTGGCCTCCAGCGATTTTGAAAAGAACACCGGCAAACTGAATATGAGCCTTGGCAAGGATATTGGCGGCACCCCGGTGATTGCCGATCTTGCCAAGATGCCGCACTTGCTGATTGCCGGTACGACCGGCTCGGGTAAGTCGGTCGGTGTGAACGCAATGATCCTGTCATTGCTCTATCGCCTGAAGCCCGAAGAATGCCGCTTCATCATGATTGATCCGAAGATGCTCGAACTGTCGATTTATGACGGCATCCCGCATCTTCTGACCCCGGTTGTGACCGATCCGCACAAGGCAGTTGTTGCCCTGAAATGGGCGGTGCGCGAAATGGAAGACCGGTATCGCGCCATGAGCCAGGTCGGCGTGCGTAACATTGCAGGCTATAACAAGCGCATCAAGGAAGCCGCAGCCAAGGGCGAGCAGCTTACCCGTCGTGTTCAGACCGGCTTTGACCCGGAAACCGGCAAACCGATCTTTGAAGATCAGGAATTGCCGATGGAACCACTGCCATTTATCGTCATCATCGTGGACGAAATGGCCGACCTGATGCTGGTGGCGGGCAAGGATGTCGAAGCATCGATCCAGCGTCTGGCACAGATGGCCCGTGCGGCGGGTCTGCATCTTATTATGGCGACACAACGCCCGTCGGTTGACGTGATCACCGGTACGATCAAGGCCAACTTCCCGACACGTATTTCCTATTCCGTGACCTCGAAAATTGACTCGCGCACCATCCTTGGTGAAATGGGTGCCGAACAGCTTCTGGGTCAGGGGGATATGCTTTACATGGGTCAGGGCGGTCGTTTGCAACGTGTCCACGGCCCGTTCGTCTCGGACGAGGAAGTCGAAAGCATCGTCAAGCATCTGCGCGATCAGGGCGACCCGTCCTATCTTGAAACCGTCACCGAAGAACCCGAAGAAGACCCGATGGCCGCCTATATGGGTGGTGGCAATGCCGGTGCAGGCGGCGGATCGGATGATGATCTTTATAATCAGGCCGTCGGCATTGTCCTGCGCGAGAAAAAGGCATCTACAAGCTTCATCCAGCGCAAACTTTCAATCGGCTATAACCGTGCCGCGCGCATCATCGAACAGATGGAAGAAAACGGTGTGGTTTCCGCTGCCAACCATGTCGGCAAGCGTGAAGTGCTGATGGAAAATATGGATGGCAGTCCTTACGAATATTGATCGGGATAAATCCCGTTTTCCATAGACGTGCCAACAATAAAAGGCAGGCTGAAATTCAGCCTGCCTTTTAAAATGTGTATCTTCCGATATTCAATATACGAAACCGGTTAAGTGACCAGAAAATTTGCACCCCCGAACAAGTCGCGGCCCTGATTTCCCGATCAGTTAATGGTTATCCGCAACGAAGTCCCATTCCCAAAGACCCGGCAGCCGCACTGATTTCAAGATCAGAACGAGGTACTTCGTGACACAGTCCCATACTATTTGATCCGGCAGCCGCAAGGATATCTGAATCACCATTCGACACGCCGCAAGCCCCGCCGCCATAGGTGAATGCCGCTGCTTCCATGCCGGAATCTTCGTTTATCCCCGCCTCCAGGGACAGAGCAATTGCCCCGCCGTGGGCCATCCATGCCGCCATCGAGCTCCGGCTCACATCTTCCATCCGTTCCATGTTCACTATCCCTGAATATTGTGAATAAAAATCGCCTCAGGATTGAATATTAACAAACACAAATTGTCAACGAGTACAGATCAAACCAGAGAATTTGTTTCATTTTCAACAAACTGGCTATGGCCTGAAGTTGTGTGCCATCAATAGGAAGGAAGGCAGGCCATTGCGGACCTGCCTTCCTGATACCGGACATGTAACCGTGGGTATTGCGAACCCTCAATTCTTCGTGCATGGCACATCTCATAGCCATTGCACACTGCCTTTATCAAAGGCAGTGCAATTGCCGTCAAATGCAACTGTGTAGCTTGCCGAAGCTGTTACTGACCAATGCTGTAACAGGTTTGTGGTGAGCGCGTCAGCATGGCAGACTGCAATTCCTGACCCTGATCAATGCAAACAGGGAATTGCTGCGAATACTGGGCAGCCTGAATTTCATGCTCGATACAGAACGGAAAATGACCGGAATATTGTCCATTCGCCATTTCCTGATCGATGCTGTAGCAGGTCTGAGGCGAGCGCGTCAGCATAGCTGACTGCATTTCATCGCCCTGATGATCATCGGCATTGGCAACCGGCGTCGCAATCGCACCTCCGGTTTGGGCCCAGATATCCATCGGACCTGTCGTCACGTTTTCCATACGGCTCATACTCGTGTTCCCTGTTTTTTTTCGAAAGCAGACGTGCATTTTGATTGAATGGCAATTCCGTAAATTAGTCAAATGGTTGCGGCAACTTCTGGTGATAAAACTGACAATATCCCCAACTTTGTGACGCAACAGAACACGGGATGGTTTCCTGATCACGGAGATCGATGCAACAGTCAACACATCCTGAATGGAAAAAGGCGGGCTCAAAGTGACCCGCCTTCTCTATCATTTCAAAACTGTCGGGCGCTGACTACCAGCCCTATGTGCCGGGCCCAAGACCACCGATGGTAATTGCAGCAGCTTGAAGCTCGGCTCAGTACTTGGAAGAATACCCACGCCCAGCCGTAAATGTCGTGGCCTAACGTTCGATGGAACAAGCTATGCGAATACCCATAGTCAGCGCAGCCGAACTCAGTTCTGCACCCAGACCCAAACAAACTGTGCCAATTGTAATGGCGGCAGCATTCATTTCCAGAGCCGGTTCGTGCGAGAAAATTGCATCAGCGGTATAGGCAGCAGCATGCAATCCCTCGTCGGTGGCAATCGCTGTTTCCGTCATGCCGACAATAGCACCACCCGATTGTGCCCAGGCATCAAGGGACGTTGTTGCAGCAATATTCATCTGCGTCATTTTCTGTTCTCCCAAAGGAACTCGTTAAACACAACGAGGGAAATTAGAGATTTGCAACCGAACAAAGTCAACCGGGGATTTAACTCTCACACTCCGGACAAACACCAAAACCAATACGAAAAATTTATAAATCAGCAACTTGCAGAGGGAACCTAAACAGAAGGGCAGATCAATCTGCCTGTCTTTTCTGAAATCTTTCCGCCGAAAGCACCGCCCGTAACCAGGGGGCTTCATGCGGAAAAATCCCAGTTTCAGGCTTGATGTCACGATATGGTTTCGAAACTTGGAACAAAAAAACGGGCTCAAACGAAGAGCCCGTTTTAAACGCAATTTCAGACCACGGGTCCGCTCTCAGGTATCCTGCAGGAATGGCACCAAAAGTAACGAGTCACCTGTGTCAATTTCTGCCAGCTGCTGTTAGTTACCAGCCGCCACGGCACTGAATCGAATGGGTATATGCTGCCGACTGCAGCTCGGGCTCCCAACCGCCACCGCCGCGACACACAGCAATCGAAGGTCCTGCTGCGTTCAGTTCAGGTTCCCAGCCACCACATGTAAAACCAACGGTAACCATAGCTGCATTTAATTCTGTCTCGGTTGCCGGTGCACAAACCCGGGCGAAGCTTGGCTGCGCACTTGCAAGGGTTGCGTCTGTTGAGCCGGAAATATCTGTCATCGCACCGTTGAAAGCACCACCTGACTGTGCCCAGACATCAAGTGACGTGCCCGTCGAAACTTGGTTCATGGTCATTGACCGTTCTCCCGTAGAAATTCAATAAAGTCAGCCCATTGAATTAGCTACCCGCCGCAGCCCAATGTCAATTAAAGATTTAATTGCATCTATACACATCACCCAAAGGGAACATCATGCAAGCAGAAGAACCGGCCTGACCTTTGGCGGTGAACCAATTTCCAGCAAAGCCTGTCCGATCCCCGAAAGACCCTGCATCAGACCGTGCTGAAGCATGACATCGCTGGCTGCCAATCCGATCTGCCCGCTATCAAGCCTTGAAATCCATGCCAACAGACGTTGATTAAACACCGTCTCAAGATTATCGGGGCCCAATCCCATATCCATTGCATAGGCCAGCATGGAAAAACGTCCGGCATGGCCACAACACAGATTATCGCGCCCACCGTCGGGTACCGACAATGTCGCAGCAATCGCCATATCAATTTCAGCCCGGATCATCGGATCATCAAGGATATGCAAGGTCGCCATTCTGGCAAAACCGATGCCAACTGCACCATGGCACCATTGCACCGGATCAACCCGATTTGCATCATCCCGAAGATCCGGCCAGCCTTTCAGGTCAGGATCAAACAACCCTCTTTCATAGGCCAAGCCACTGTTGGCAAGATCAAGGAAAGCTTTGTCGCCTGTCGCCTGATAAAGTTTCAAAAGAGCATAAACGACGCCCGCAGCCCCATGCGACATCCCCGCAAGTGTGGTTGATGAAACGCTTTTCCACATCGTCGGATTTTCGGGGAAATGCCGGCCACACCGGACAGCACGTTCAAGCACCCCGGAATTCCCCGTCGCATCATAAAGTGCCAACAAAACAAGGATCGCCCCGGCCGAGCCACTAATCACATCCAACGCCTTGTCTGATGCAATTGCCTGATCATCAAGCCGTGCACATAGTCGAACCGCGTCTTCAAGCAGGTCCGGCATTTCAAGAAGATCCGCACATCGCGTCAGAACATAAACAAGTCCGGCAACACCTTCGAATCCGCCGATTGCCGTGACCGGCCTTGGCATTGTACTGGCATTTCCCAAGGCCATTTGACGCGGGGCTTCCAGTGTCGCCACGGCCAGATCGCGCCATTTCCCCACAGGATCAACACCGTAACATTCAGCAAAAAACAGTGCCTGTCCCGCTGTCCCGCCATAGAGCCCCTCATCCATGACCCGTGCTTCAAGGCCCTTGCCATCACCGGTAATATCAGCCGTTATCCAGCTGGCACTTCCATCCATCATGATGGCCTGAGATGCCACAATATCGGCAATTTGAAATGCCTTGGTTCGGGCCACATCCTTGATGTTCTCGACCGTCTTGTCATTTTGCCAGGGACGGCGCGATGGCAGGAAAGCTTGTGAGGTTGCCAGGAAAGATTGCCGAATAATTGCCCGTTCCTGCGCAGCATTGCCGGTCACCAGATCAATACGCGTTTCGATGGTTGGCAAAACCGACCGTTGCGTCAGTTGATCGGTCAGAAATCGGCCATCAGCCCAGATACCATCCTGATCGGTTTTTCCGGTAAATAGCGGAACGTCCAGACGGGCCAGAGCTGTTCGTTCAGCCCCAAGCAATGCCCATCCCGGATAATTTTCCAGATCCCAGCGCGCCTTGCGACACAGCCGTTCGAAATTCAGGCTCCAGACAAACCCGTCCTGCTGGTTTTGTGGCTGGCGCGATGCCCGTTCAAGCTCCTGATAATAGGCTGTCGGGCGCAAGACATGACGGATTGTTGCCCCGGCAAAAGCGGCAAGCGGACCATCACTGGCAACCAGTTCGTCCTTGTGAGCACTCAAAAAGGCAACCGCATCATCAAAACCCGACAAAACATCGTCAAGGAAGTCGGCTATATCGGGGGCTTTGCCACCAATGGTCAGTGCGATCCCCGAAAGCAATTCTTCACGTTCGACCTGATCAAGGACCATCTGATCCTGATTGATGTGACGCAGGGTGGGAACTTTGACCATGCATGTTTGCGCCACCGCCAGTCCGCCATCGTCAATCCAGTGGCCCGCAATATTTTTACGTTTGGGTAACAGGCCGACCGCATTCACGCCACCATCAAGGCGATGTTGTGCCAGTTCCTTGGCGTGCAAGGCGTGATCGGCCCCGTAAAACAACCGCAGTTCCGGCTGAAACAGGGTTTCAAGGTCAATAACAACCGGGCGCCCATCCGCAATCAGGAAATTTTCATGATGCATGTCACTGCCCTTAAGACAGTACATCAATGCCAGTAATTGCCCGGCCGCCCGATAGAAACCCGATCCCTGATCCTGTGAAAGATCGGCATTGGCTTTGACAAAGCCCATCCAGCCATACCCGTCGCGCGCCCAGGTCTTCGGGGCGCAAAGACGAATATCGGAACCGGCCTTTTCAAACCAGTCTGACAGCTCCTTCCATGCGCATTCTGCGTCAACCGGGCGGGGCTTATAGACAATTTTGGCATCATTTTCGAAGGTCAGGATAAGAACCGTACGACCATGATTATGCGGATCAGAAATACCCGCCGTAATTTTGGCGACCTTCCGGGCATCCGCCAGCTCAGGGAATTGTCCGGCCAATGCAGGAAGATCGTTTTCAAGCCGTTCAAGGAATTCGCGCGTTGCCCCGATCCAGTGATCCGTCACGGTTGCCAGAATCCGGATCAGAACCGGACGCGCCGCAATCAGGTTACGCAACGGACCACTGCATAACGCCGTTTTGAATGCACCATATACGCCGGTTCCCGCCGCCTGATCGGGTGCGATACCGACTGCCTGACGATAGCTTGTGAAACTTTCGAAAAAGGCACCTTCGGCAAATTTCGACAGACGACTGACAAGCCCGAGGGTCAGGTCATCCTGTGCCTGTAATGTCAGGGGACTTGGTGCCCGGTCACCAAGCATTCTTTGCGCTTGCACCACCGCAGGCCAGATCAGATCAGCAAATGGTACTGTTTCAGCGATATCGCTTGGGCATTCTGTATCCGTGCCCTGCCCGCCTGCCATCATTGCATCGAGAAACCAAATTGCCGTCGGAACCCAATCTGGTAACGCTTCGCCGTCCCTTAGACGAACATTGCCCAGAAACGGTGTAACATCACGTTCACTCAGCCCATCGCGCGCAAGCCTGCGTGTAAACAGATCATGGTCACCATTGCTGGCAAATTCACACCATCTTTTCAGATATTCAGCCTGAGTTTGATCTGTCGTGACTGACGAACCGTCCGTCATCGAATTGTCTGCAGGAACCGGAACGTATTTTCCCGACAACCTTTCATCAATCGTTGCCGCCCGTGCAACGATTGTGGTCCAAAACGGATCGGTTTCCATCAGTTCCCCTTGACCTTTACGCGATTTAACGCCCTGATAGTTCAAGCTTAAGTCCAAATGACCCGCAAGAAAAGTTTTGTGAAACATGTACTTGGTTCCGATCACAAAAGAAAACATTGAACGCTATATCGCGTTCCGCCTTGCAATCTCGGATGAGGAACAAAGGAACTATTTCGCCAGTATCGATTTGGCAGCTGTCATTTTAGCCAATGGCAATGAATACGCCTTGCAGGACGAAAGCGGACGGATCCATGCATGGGTCATCATCTCGCGAAAACCGGGCCCCGGAGATAGTCTTCTGGTACTGTTTTCGATCGAGATTGCCGAAAAGGATTCTCGGAAACTGACCGAATGTCTCCATCAGGTTTTGGAAAAAGAAAACGGCCGCCTTGCCAGTCACGACACCCGCTATCGCATCTATAACCCGCCCGAAACCGTGTATGTTAAAGCCGATATGGAAAACTGGGGATTTGCTGAAGTTCCCGGAAGTTTCCGATATGAACGTGCCCCGGGCGCCCCGCGCGCTGGCGAGTTTCCCCATGCAGATCGGGCAGTCGAAAAAGGCTATGAGACGATCCTGCTTGATGATGCCTATATCAAAAAGCATCCCGATATTTTCGAAACCCTTGCGGCCATTTTCAACCGGGCTTTCGAGAACCGGGCTTCGGTCAACCAAACCACCGCAGAGCGATTCGAAACCAACTACAACAAGGAAAATAACGGCATGATCATCGCCAAGCTTGGCGATGAAGTCACTGGCTGTATTACCTTGACCCATATGGGAAATTCGGTGCTTTCACCGCAATATTGCTGTCTGCGCCGTCATTGGGGTACGGGATCGGTTGACCTGATGTGTCGCCATCTTGCCGAGTATGTTGCGAAACGGTGGAATGTTCCGATCATTGGCTATGCCGAAGTAAACAATGCCGCGTCATGGAAGGCACTTGAACGCTTTGGCCTGACACGGGTTGAACAATATATGGTGTGGGAACGGGTCGTTGCAGCCGGTGAACGTTTCAAGATTTGATCGTCTGAACGACCCGGGAAATAGCAATTTGTCCCTTTTCCATCCCGGAAACAAGACCTTTCATATCGCCAGAATCAAGGATTTTCGCAGGCTTGAAAGGTGATCTTCTTTTTCCTCACTTTAATAATTTTTATTTTAAGTATTTGGCATAGATCAGTGCAACCATTCCCCGAATCCGCGAAATAACCTGCAACTTTTCAATTTTGTTCCGTGCATTTCACCAGAAATGCGACACATCGCCATTGGAATAGGTGCCAAATGAAGTTGTCTGATTATTCGTTCGCGTGGAAGTTGCGCGGTGTAATTATACTGGTTGCCATCGCACTGGTCGTAATGGCGGTCATTAATCTGATGTCCTTGCATGGTACCATGCTCGGCGACCGACAGGTCACACTGCGCTACACAGTGGATCAGTCGGCCAGTATTCTTGAAGATTTCGCCAAGCGCGCAAAATCTGGCGAGCTTTCAGACGACGAAGCCCGCACACACGCCCTTGAGATCATCTCTGCCCAGCGATTTGACGGCGACAATTACGTATTTGTCACCGATCTTGATGGCACGATGGTCATGCATCCTATCAATCCGAAACTTGCCGGGAAAAGTGCGGGGACAGTCAAGGACCCGACGGGCGCAACACCGGTTGCCGACCTTGCCAAAGCCGCCAAAAACCCGGATGGTGGCTTTGTTTCCTATGTCTGGCCGCATCCAAGCACCAAAAACAACGAACCCAAGCTGGCCTTTGCCAAAAAAGTTGATGGCTGGGACCTTGTTGTCGCAGCGGGCATTTATACCGATGATGTCGAAGCCGCATTCTGGTCACGGGCCCAGACCGATATCCTTACGCTGGTCGCGATGATGATCGTCATTGGTGGCCTTGGTTTTGCGGTTGAACGCAGCACGACCGAGCCAATGCGCAACATCACTGCAGCCCTGTCACGTCTGGCCGATGGTGACTTGTCAGTTGAAAACAACGCCATCGAACGCAAGGACGAGATTGGGGATCTTGCCCGCGCACTTGAAGTATTCCGCGCCAACCGTGAAGAAGCCGACCGCCTGCAGAAGCAACAGGATGCAGCAAACGCAGCCCAACTCGCTCGGGCCAAAAATGTCGATAGCCGGATTGCGCTGTTTGAACACGAAGTTGAAAGCAACCTGACCACAGTGAATGCCGCGCTTGATCAGCTGCGCAGCACGGCCACCAGCATGGCCGCACAGTCCGATCAAACCACGGCTCAGGCAGCCAATGTTGCCGCCGCGACCGAAGAAGCCGCAACCAATGTTGATACCGTGGCGTCGGCTGCCCAACAGCTTGCCGCCGCGATTGATGAAATCACCATCCAGGTTGCGCGCAGTTCCGATATTGCCCAGTCCGGTGCGAACGAGGCCGATGACGCCAGCGCCATTTTTGCCGAACTGGCCAGTGCATCGGACAAAATCGGTGAAGTCGTCGAACTGATTCAATCAATTGCTGAACAGACCAACCTGCTGGCCCTGAACGCCACCATCGAAGCAGCACGCGCGGGTGAAGCCGGCAAAGGCTTTGCAGTGGTTGCCGCCGAGGTCAAAAACCTTGCGAACCAGACAACCCGTGCAACCGAAGACATTGCCGGTCATATCAATGGCATTCAGGACAGCACCCAGGGTGCCTTGGGCGCAATCGAACATCTGTCATCGCGGATGAAAGAACTCAATGAAGTTGCGGGCGGGATTGCTGCTGCCGTAAGCCAGCAGGATGCCGCGACCGGCGAAATTGCCCGCAACGTTTCCGAGGCCGCATCTGGTACCAAGGAAGTTGCCATCAACGTGGACGGCCTGCGTCAATCAGCAGAGGATGAGCGTCATGCATCGACCGATGTTCTTACCGCATCCAACAGCCTGAGCGACAAATCACAAACGCTTCTGGTTCAAATCAAGCAGTTCCTTGAAGACATCAGGGCAGCCTGATCACCTGTGAATGCATTAAACCGGGTTAATATGAAAAGCGGTCTGAAAATCCAGACCGCTTTTCTGCTGTAATCAGAAGTCAATACCGTCCGAGCTGTCCCTGAGCTTGCACGGATTAAGGGTGAAAGCAACTCGGTACACGGGTTGGAAGCGCTGCAGAAATTTCATAATCCTGCATATCGCCTTGATCCCCACGAGCAGAAGTATCCTCAAGTGACTTGGCACCACCTGATGCCTGCCATCCCGCCAATTTCTCAGGCTCCAAAGAAGTTACGTTTTTCATCTGTTCAACCCCTGATAGATGCGGTGAGAGTGCCGCAATTGATGGATAACCGGTCAATTTTGATAATTAATGATTGATAAGTAAAGAGCGCAGAGAAATCATAAATACTCACATCACCGTAACGAACTGACGTCCGCCTTATACTGTGATTCGTGAAGGGCACCGATCTGTTGTGCAACAACGGAATGCAGCATTTACCCCGGCAAACATTATGACAAACGACCTTTCGAAACGGTGTTTCCTGATCGTGCTGTCCTTGACCTTTTGGCTGATTACCGCCCAGATATCCTGCAAGTTTGTTGTAAACAGGAACCGGAAAAACCAAGCATCATGCAGTTTGTTGCTGTCACGAAAGACAATATAACGCCTTATGTCACGTTACGTCGCGAAATCGCCGGCGAAGAAGAGCAGCAGCAGTTCCAGACGACTGATTTGGCTGCGGCCATTCTTGATAAAGGCGAGGAATATGCTCTTCTTGATGACGATGGCGTGATGCAGGCTGCTGTTTCAATCCGGAACGGAAACGCCCTCGTTAACGATCGTTGCATCATGATTTCGGTCGAAGCCAGAGACAAGACACCAAAGACAGAGTTCAGAATGCTGTGCAAAGTTCTTGCCGCGACTGCACAAGATATTGTCGAATCTGACACGCTCTATCGCGTTTACGACCCGATAGGATCAGCCTTTCCAAAAACGGATATGATGGAAATAGGGTTTTGCGAAAACGTGGCGAGCTTTCGCTATGAAAGAAAACCGGGACCACCTCAGCCCGGCGAGTTTCCTCATGCCGACCGCGCGACAAGGCGTGGATACAGATCAGTCCTGATAGACGACGATTATGTCGCATCTGATCCCGATATCTTTGAAAAGCTTGCCGATATTTATAATCGTGCCTTTTCCGGTTGCGATCTCGTGCGCCCAACAACACCGGAACGGATGCGCAAAAGTTATGACACCGAGGCAAACAAGACAATCATCGCCAAACTTGGCGATGAAGTAACAGGAAGCATTATGCTCACCAATCTGGGGAGTTATGTTCTATCCCCCCAATATTACAGCCTGCGCCGTCACTGGGGGACAGGATCGGTTGATCTGATGTGCCGACACACCGCCGAGTTTGTTGCGAAACACTGGAACCTACCCATCGTTGGATATGCCGAAGCCACAAATGCAGCATCCTGGAAAGCACTTGAACGGTTCGGACTGTCCAGGGTCGCCGAATATTGCGTCTGGGAGCGCAAGGTCCTAGCAGGAGAACGACTGACTGTCTGAACCGTTGTTACCGTCGAGGTCAAAAACCTTGCCAGCCATAGCAACGGCCTTCAGGGCAGTATCCAAAGAGCCTTGGGCACAATCGAACATCTGTCATCGCGGATAAAAAACGTCATAAGGTTGCGGGTGGGAATGCTGCAACAGGCGAGATCGCCCGCAACGTAGTCCGCTTGCTTCAATCAGCAGAGGATGCGCGTCATGCAACAACCGATGTTCTCACCATATCCAACAGCCTGAGCGACAAATCACAGGCATTGCTGACCCAGATCAGGCTATTTTTTGAAGACATCCGGGCCACCTGATCGCATTGGCTCAGAGCAGGCCAAATTTGAAGGAGGGCTGATCAAGTCCGCCTTTTCCATGACTTTCACTTGACCTCGAAACCCGTTAACGTCTTGATAGATAATCACTGATTCCATTTTCATCAAAAGAGTACATCCGTGACCCGTACGCTTCTTCCAGTCTCTCCGGACAATGTAAAACGCTTTGCCGATCTGCGCCGGACGGTCAGCACGGAAGAAGTCCGAAATTACATGGCCACTATTGATTATGAGGCCGTCGTCCTGCGCGAAGGCACAGATTACTTCTTTGAAGATGATGCGGGACAAATGACGGCGGCCGTCTCGATTGTCCGCAACAATGACAAGACCGACACCCCGAATATTCTGATTTCGGTTGATGTGCTGCAAAAGGATCCCCGCACCCTGACTGATGCGGCTTGCGACGCCTTGCGATCTGTCGAGGACACCTACGAACAATCGACAATCATCAAACTGATCCCGCCTGAAGATGTAGCGTTTGTCGAACAGGACCTTCAGGCACTTGGTTTTGAAAAAAAAGCCAGCAACTACCGATATATTCGACCGGCAGGACCGGTAGAACCCGATCAGTTTCCCCATGCGCAACGCGCCCTGGACAAGGGATACACATCCATCATTCTTGATGATGATTTCATCAAGAAAACGCCCGATATCTTTGAACAACTCACCGACATCCATAACCGTGCTTTCGCCAGTTGGGAAACAACGGTACCGACCGCACCGGAACGCATCCGTGCCCTTTATGAAGGTGGTGCCAATGTGTTTTTCATCGGCATGCTTGGTGATGAGATCGTTGCCAATGTGGTCAGCTTGAATCTCGGCGCGCATGTTCTTTCGCCACGTCTTGCGACCTTGCGCAAGCATTGGGGCAGCGGCGTTACCGACCTTGTATCACGTCATCTGATTAACGATGCTGCCAAACGCTGGAATCTTCCGGTTTTGGCCTATGTTGATGCACGTAATGCCGCATCATGGAAAGCGCTTGAACGATTTGGATTCGAGCGCGTCCATGAAACGATCCAATGGGAACGGCACATTCCAGCAGGCAACCCGTTTCGAATTTGACTGGAACGTGGCCATAAAAAAAGGCGGGCCATATCAGCCCGCCTTTTTGAATTCTGTGATCTGAGGATCAGATCGACTGGTTGATCCAGTCAACAAGTGCGCTTTTCGGCAACGCGCCGACTTTCATCGCCGCAACTTCGCCGCCCTTGAAGATCATCAGGGTCGGGATGCCACGAACACCGTATTTCGCCGGGGTGTTCGGGTTTTCGTCGATATTCACCTTGGCGATCTTGAGCTTGCCGCCCAGTTCACCGGCGATTTCATCGAGATACGGCGCAATCTGTTTACACGGACCGCACCATTCAGCCCAGAAATCGACCAATACCGGGTCGTTGGAACCCAGAACGTCGGAATCGAACGAACCGTCGGAAACTTTAATCGTGGTCATACTTTCAGATCCTAGTTGTTACGAGGCAAGGGGTATTCCCCGTTAACCTCGATCCGCTGTATGAGGCCAAGGTAGGCAGCACGAATGCAAACGTCAAGCGCATTGGGTGATCAGCGGTCATGTCACCCGCGCTATGCCTTGTGTTCTGCAGAGTCGATTAGATTAGCTAAATGTCAGAATATGATCGGGAAGTTCGACCATCCATGGTCCGTTTGTCCAAAGAATGAAACAACGCACCTTTTTTCCCGGATACATTTGCGCCAGTGCCGCCCGGTATATCGACATCTGTCGACGATAGGCACGTGGCGTTCCTTCGACATCACGCGGCGGCGGACGGTTGGTTTTATAATCCACAATCATCACATCATCGTCACGCACGACAAGCCGGTCAATCTGGGCTGAAACAACATCCCCGCCGACAATCCCGACCAGTGGCACCTCGGCCCGTGATCCGGATGCAAAGACCGGGGCGAAGTCCGGATTGTTGAAAATGGCGATGGTTTCATCGGCAATCTCGGCTTGCTGATCGGCTTCAAGTACGTGAACGGGTTGGGCCAAAAAACGCTCCGCCGCGGCACGGCGCGCATCAATGGGCAGGTCTGGCAACAATTCCAGAAGCTTATGAATCAAAATTCCACGCTTGAAGCTTTGCCCCTGATCCCCGCCCAATGGCGATTGAACAGCGGGTTCTTCCTCAAGCGGGCGACTTGGTGCCAGTGGTTTTGGCGGAAAGGCCTCTTCGGGGGCAATATTGCGGATCAGGCCGCGCCTGAGTTTTTGTTGACTATCCGAAACGATATCGACTTTATCGGGCTTTGGCAGCTCGGACTGATCGGTTTCCCAAATCCAGCCTTCCCCGTCCCAACCAGACCCGGAATAGGTTGCCAGATCAATCCGGGCGGGTTTGGCGTAGCCTTCCATCGCCTGCTGGCACAGATTGTACCAGCAATGCTCGGGTGCCCTTTTCCCGCCAGCCCAACCACAAATATACAGTCGATCTTCAGCACGGGTCAGCGCAACATATAGCAGTCGGTTGTGCTCTTCATTACGTTTAATTTTGATGGCCTCACGGAGCCGCGAAACCACATCAGTTTCCATCGCCACACGTGGCAACCAAAACATTAAGTTCCGGTCCTCCTGCCAGAAAAGATTAGGCGATTTGTCTGACACCTGCATAGTGTCCGGTAAAAAAACGATGGGGGCCTGAAGGCCTTTTGCCCCATGCACGGTCATAATGCGGACTTCATCACGTCCGCTTTGTTCAAGGTCACGCTTGATCTCGGCATCACCGGCCATCAGCCAGTGCAAGAAACCCTGCAGGGTCGGCGCATGATTGGCCTCATAGCCCATGGCGAGGTTCAGGAATTCGTCAATCGGATCATTGGCCTCGATCCCCAGACGCCCGACCAGACGGGCACGGGCACCGCGCGCATCCCCGCCGCGACCACCCAGCAATTCGGCATAAATCTCAAACGGGCGCTCGTAATCCACCCGGCCAAGCCATTTGAACAAGAACGCGTAAGCACGGGCAAAGATTGAGCCGTCATCCACCGCGCCTGCCTTTTCACGCAGCGCATGCCAAAGGGTTCTGGGACGGTTATGGGCGATTTCAAACAACTGATCATCGTTCAAACCGATCAACGGGCTTTTAAGTACCTCGGCCAATGTCAGATCATCTTCGGGCATCAACAGGAAGCGGCCAAATGCCACAAGGTCCATCACTGCAAGCTGATCGGTGATCTGCATACGGTCAACACCGGCGACCGGAACATTGTGTTCCTTAAGCGCCTTGACGACCTCGTCAACGAAGGCGGTGCGACGGCGCACCAGGATCATGAAATCGCCCGCCCTCACCGGGCGACCACGCGATGTCAGGATTTCCTTTTCATCAATCGCGTGGCGAATGCGCCCGGCGATCACCCGTGCCAGACGGATTTCCGGGTCTTCGAGACGCACGACCCGGGTTGGTGGCGTCCAGGGGTCTTCGGATGCACGTTCCTGTGGTTCCACGGCGGGCCAAAGCTCAATCCGGCCTGCCTGCCCGACACGAAACGGACTATGGGCCACATGCGCACCATCATCGCCAACGCCCTGCCTTGCTACCGGTCCGGCAAAGACACGGTCGACCGTGCCCAACACCGCATCGGTAGAACGGAACGAGATATTCATTGGAACTTCGCGCCAAACGGCGGCGATTTCAGTTGCCCGCTCCCGGAAATAACGACGCATTTCGGCGAACTTTTCCGGATCAGCACGCTGGAAGCTGTAAATAGATTGTTTCGTATCCCCAACGGCAAAGATGGTGCGCGGTTTTTCGGCGTGACGCGCAGCATCTTCAAAGAAAACATCTGCCAGAATACTGACGACTTTCCACTGCTCCGGGTTGGTGTCCTGCGCCTCGTCAATCAGGATGTGATCAAGGCCTTCGTCGAGTTTGAACAACACCCAACTGGCCATTTTACTGTGCTGTTCAAGCAGTCCCAGACTGGTCAGGATCAGGTCATCATAATCAAGACGGGCATGAAGCGCCTTTTTGGTGGCATAGCGATCAAGCATCGCATTGCCGATGGTGATCAGGGCCGATGTCGCGCCTGCCATGGCCGCGGCCTTGCATTGCCGGTCAATTTCGATCAGGCGCGCACATTCCTGTTCAAGGGCATCTGCCCCCATCGGATGGTTTTCGGCCGCTGCCTTGGTAACCTGTTTAGCCCTTGGTTCATCCTTCGTCTTAGTAAAGAACACGCTGCGATAATCACTAAACACTGCAAGCCGGTCTTCGACCGTGGTTTTTTCCAGAAACTGCGCGAGCGCAGGCACACGAGCCTGATCGGTTTTGGTTCCGGCTTCAAGCGCGGCAAGACCACGCATCAGACCATCGCGATCAAAGGCATCATCAGACAGTGCCTTGGCAAGGATCGCTTCCTCGCTCAGTCCAACCGGCACACCAAGCGCCTTATAGACCGCATCGCGCATCCGGTTTGCGCCGCCCAGATTGGCCAGCATCCGTTTAAGACGCCCGCGTTCACGGGCAAGTTCGCCCATCACTTCACCAAAGGCACCTTCGCCGACCTGTCCGGTCACCACCGACAGCGCCTTGGCCAGATCTTCATCGCGCCCGGTTCGGGCAAAGGCCAGGACTTCTTCCTGCACATCGGCCATGGTTTCGGCCGCTGTGCGGTCATCCATGATTTCGAAATGCGGGGCAAGCCCGGCTTCGAGCGGGAAACGACGCAACAGCGACTGACAGAACGCGTGGATGGTCTGGATTTTCATCCCGCCCGGCGCATCCAGAACGCGGGCAAAGAGCTGACGCGCACGAATGGTTTCATCTGAACCGGGCGATGCCCCACCGAGATTGGCAAGATCGTCATGAAGTTCGCGATCTTCCATCGTCGCCCAACGGCCCAGCCGTTCATTGACACGGTTGGCCATCTCGGCCGCGGCGGCCTTGGTAAAGGTCAGACACAAAATCCGGTGGGGTTCGGTGCCCGAAAGCATCAAACGCAACACCCGGTCCGAAAGCACCTTGGTCTTGCCCGCACCGGCCGATGCCGACACCCAGACCGATGCATTGGGATCAGATGCGTCGCGTTGCAGGATATTGGGATCAGTACCGCGCATTTCGGTCATGACGGATCCCCTTCCCCAGCATCATGCATATCAGCAGTTTCATCGGCATCTTCGCTGCCCATCCATTCCCGCAGACGCGACAGATGCACATAATCCGAATATTTCGGCGCGTGATCAGGATTTGGAATACTGAAATATGGAGTCTCGGAATCACTAAAAGCCTCAGCTAATCGGTTAACCCCTTCGACAGCTGCATGAGCCAACTCAGCAGGTGTTGCCTTCAAGCTCTTGGCATCCAGTTCTTCAATCTTTCCTGCTGGATCACCGCCAGACAGCTTCCAGAATGCCAAACTAGCCGGGGGCCCAGCCGGCACATCGCCAAAGCCACCCTTTTCGGCAATCGCTGCTTCTAGCGGCAACTGAGGAGCGAATCCGCTCAGCACATCTTTTTTGGCAGGTACTTGGCCGGTTTTGTAATCAATGATCGCAATCCCGCCATCGCGAAGCTCATCAATGCGGTCGGCACGGGCATAGACCTGAAAGCCACTGCTGGTATCAAGGGTGCCTGCCTGTTCGGTATAGGACCTGCGCACGGCATCGCGCCTTGTGGCTTCGGTCTGGATGAACCATTTGGCGATACGTTCAAAACGCGGCCACCAGAATGCCCAAAGCCCCGGACGGGCTGCCAGCGGCTTGAAGACTTCGCGCCCGATGATCAGCAATTCATGTTCCCCATCAGACGGCAGATGATCGGGATGACGCGCAATGAACTGATCCAGTGCATCATGGATCAGATTACCGTAATCGGCCGCACCGGGATCTTCATCCACCCCGTCAAGCTTGCGCAGGCCCAGAATATGACGGGCATAAATCGCATAGGGGTCGCGCATCCACGTTTCGATCTGGGTCACCGACAGACGTTGCGGACGTGCCGATACCGGTGGTTTCGGTGCTGGTCGTCCGATCCGGATTTTCATGTCATCGGTCGGCTCATCAAGGGTTTCCGCCAAGGCATGCCAGTCGCTCGCATCGGGTTTTTCCATGGAAACGCCCGATTTCCGAAGAATGTTTTCAATCCGTAACAACCATCGTGACGGCACGGTCGGCGTGCCTTCGATACGCAATGCGCGGGTCATCACCACATCGGGCGAACAGAACAGCTGCTGGAAATCATGGGCCGATTGCCCGACCCGGTGTTCGGGGGCGGGCAGGCCGAATTTGGTCCGCATGGGGCGGCTCATCCATGGATCGGCACCGGCTGCGGGTGGCCAGACACCTTCATTCAGGCCGCCCAGAATGGTCAGATCGGCCTGCTGCATCTGCGCTTCGACCGTTCCCCAGATAAACAGACGCGGATGTTTGCCATAGCGCGGGCGTACTGCGCGATCGGCCATCAATGCATCAAGAAACGCGCCATAGCGATTGCCAGGCATCGGCACGAATTCGCCAAGCGCATTAAGCAATTCATGGACAAAATCAGCCAGTGCCTCGCCCGCTTCGCCGCGCCACAGACGATCTGCACCGGATTGGGTATCGCTTGCCGCCAATGCCTCGGCAGCGGTGATATGGCAGCGCAGGGCATGAACCGGTGACAGGGCCTTTTCCGCATTCAGGTCCGAAAGACTTTCAAGACAGGCCGCACAACGCGCCACCAGATCAGATAGCCGATCATGATCATCGCGCAGACGTTCAATCCGGGCGGGTGCACTTTCCGACCCGCTTGCTGTCAGGCGTTCGATCCCCTCGTCACGCCAGCCATCAAGGGCGGTTTGCAAACCATCCAGTCCCGGCCCCGGACGCGCCCCGCGCAAGACCTCTTTTTCCAGAAGCCGGGTCAGAACACGGAAGGTTTCCGGCGAAAGTCCGGCGGCCGACAATGGATGTTTCAGCAATTCCAGCAACGGAACCGGTGCGAATTCTTCCTGAACCGCACGCACGACAAGACGCAGATAAATGGCAGGCGCCGTGTCATGGAGCGGGATACCCGCCGAATCATCAATTTCAACTTCCCACCGCCGAAGCTCGGTCGCGACACGGCGCGCCAAACCACGATCCGGGGTCACCAGCGCACAGGTCTTGCTCGGATGTTCAAGGGCCTCGCGCATCATAAGGGCGATTGTGGTTGCCTCTTCACGGGCACCCGAACAGTCCACGCGCAACACACCATCCAGTACATCCGGGCCAAAGCCCGTAATATGACGCCAGTGATGCGTGGTTTTGGCCGGACGCAGGGCTTCGCGGGCCAAACGGCGGCGTTCGATGGTGGCCTCGGTTTCATCTGTCACAGCCGGCCAAAGCAGAACACTGTCGGCGTGTCGTCCGATATGGCGCAATGTCTTGCCCAGCAAATGCTGCGGATGGGTGGCGTCTTCGTGGATGGCGGCCCAGTCTTCGTGCGTAAGTCCCTTCATCAGTCCGGGCAGAACCACCCGCCCCATCGGCATCCCGAGAACCGCGCGCATCAAATCGCGCAATGCCGGGAACGGACCGGTCGACCCGACAATCAGCACCGGAGTTTGCGGCGGATTTGCCGCCCAAAGATCAATCTGCGCCTTGATCAGGGCATTGCGACGCATCGCCCGGTCACTGACATCCTGTGACGCCAGAATGCCCGGCCAATGCAGGGTCAGGATTTGCAGGAACTCAAGGGTCAGTTGCCAGTGTTCGGCGAATTCTTCGGGCACCAGTCCTTCGAGGTCATCAAAGGCACAGTTTTCCGTCTGTACCTGATCGAGAAAACGGGCAAGCTCGCCCGCCAACCGGGCTGCCTGATCGGCGGTCGGTTTTTCACCGCGATGATCGGGCCGGTTCATGATCAAGCGGGTCAAAAGCAGTTTTCGTTGCAGATCCGGAATGGCAGGTGGAAGGTCAAGAGCCGCCTGCTCCCCACCCGCGCCATAGATCGCCAGTTCATCCTCATCCGCCTCGCCAAGTGGCCGGATGGTTGGCAACAATGTAACCGCCCCGTTTGATTGCCGCAGGAAGGCATCGCGCATGACCTTGGCCGAGCGACGGTTGGGCACCATCAAAACATGATCAGGCAACGCATCAGGCTGATCAGCCGTTTCAGCCATCAGCTGTTTGGCAATCAGATCGGCAAAGGCTTCGCCAGGCGGGATAAAGAACAGATTTTGACGGAGCGCATCTTGGACACCAAACGGGTCCACGCCATCGTCGGGATATTCCGGTGCGTCCATGTAATCAAACAGGTCCGCCATTACTTGCCCCCGGATGTAGCTTGTTTGCTGCGCTCAATTTCAAGCGCCTTGGCTATCACCGGTTCGGATTCCGAAAGCGCTTCGGGCGTGCCGATATGGAAATACCCGCCATCATGGACAAGCCCGTAACACCGCCCTGCTGCGAGTGCCGTGTCATAAACCACATTGAGCGAAAACGCCCCGTCGGGCGTGTCTTCAAACAGACGCGGCGACAGAACCTGCACGCCGGTAAAGAAATAGGGCGCGTTTGCGGCTTCCCCGCGACGTTTCAACCGCCCGTCGACTTGCCAAAAGAAATCACCAGCACCGTCATAGCCATACCCGTCCGCCACCGGATAAATTGCCAGAAGCGCATCCATATGGTCGGGATCAAAGGCGCTGATCATACGATCAAACAAGGCATCCCGCCCTTCGGTCCAGAAGACATCGGCATTGGCAATCAGGATGGCATCACGGTCCAGCATCGGCAGGGCATTTTTGACCCCGCCGCCGGTTTCCAGAAGGTCGGCTTCGGGCGAAGTAATGACTTTGGGTGCTGCCCGTGTCGCGACGTGATCGACAATCATCTGGCCAAGGTAATGACAATTCACCACCGCCTGATCAAATCCGGCCGCGGCAAGCTTATCAAGCACATGATCAAGCATCGGCTTGCCCGCCACCGGCACCAGTGGTTTGGGCATAGTATCGGTAATCGGGCGCATCCGTTTGCCAAGTCCGGCGGCCAGTACCATTGCCTGTGCGCTTTTTGGGGTGCCGGTCATGAATGCGCCTCGCGGGTTAAATCTGTTGTGGTCTTTGCAAGATCAGGGGCCTTGCGCGCCGGATCGGGGATATGGGTTTGCACCCATTCTTCGAGTGCGGGCAAATGATCGGCTGCCCCGCGCAGGATTAATTCCCAGCAACGCGGGATATAATCAAAATAACGGGTTTTCCCCGCCTTGACCGCAAGCCAGCCGAACCGGCCCAAAATGCGGAAATTGCGCACCATCGAGGTCGCGACATAAGACATTTCGAATACAGAACGATCAATATCAGGGAAAGCCGCCAGATAGAACTGCTTCATCCGGGCTTCAAGGTCCGGGCCGATATCATGGCGGACATCGCGCAGAAGCGACACCAGATCATAGGGTCGCGTGGCAATTGCCGCGTCCTGAAAATCAATGATGCCGCAATCATCCCCGCCATCGCCATTTTCAACCAGCATCAGATTATCGACATGATAATCGCGATGAATGATCACCTCGCCCGCCTGCCAGCACATTGGCAGCACGTCATCAAGCAACCGGTCAAATGCCGTAATCGCCGCAATACGCTTGCCCTCGTCACCGATGATCAGTGGCAAATAGTCGTTCTTGAAACTGGCCAGCATCTTGCGGAAATTATCCGGGCCATATTGGACCAACCCGCAATCTGCCATACCCCCACCATCACAGAAGCGGTGCAGCGTGATCAGTTGTTCAACCGCACGCAGGTAAAGTCCGTCCTGACCTGTGCCATCCATGATGCCACCCGCCTGAAGCGCACGGGTAAAGGTGATATCACCAAAATCCTCGATCAGGACCAGACCGCGTTTTTCATCCGAGGCGTGGATTTCCGGCACCCGCCAGCCCGCACGTTCAAACAGCGCCGTTGTGTGAAGAACCGGGGCAACCGATGCCGGGCGTTCGGGATCATCATAAATCCCGTGCGGATCGACATGAATCTCGTATGGTGGGAAATCCATCAAAAGGGCCGTGTCATGACGGCGTTCAAGGCGGAAATATTTGCGCGCCGATGCATCATCGACAAGGGGCGAGACCTGTGCATTCTGCCAGCCACAGGACACCAGAAAATCCTGGCGTTCGAAATTGCGACGTTCCTGATCCGGGGTTGCGCGGCTCATGCCTGATTCCCTGACAGCTGATCAATGCGTTTAATCCAGTCATCCCCGCTTGGCTCAAGGATAAACACCCGCCCATCAGGGTTCGATCCGGGTTCGATATGAATATCAAGCCGGTTTTCCGGGGTCAGATATTCCAGCCGGTCGGGCCATTCAATCAGGCTGACGGCGTCGGCAAAGGCATCCTCGATATCCAGTTCATGGATTTCTTCGGGATCGGACAGGCGATAGAGATCAAAATGCCAGACCGGCAGACGATCGAGCTCGTAAATCTGGACCAGCGTGAAGGTCGGGCTTGGGACTTCTTCATGGGGGTTATTGGCAACCGCACGGATAAAGGCCCGGCAAAACGCACTTTTCCCCATCCCCAATGTGCCATGCATCAGGATGACATCGCCGGGTTTGGCGACGGCTGCAAGTTGGGCGGCAAGGGCTTCGGTCCCGGTTTGATCGCTGACAGTGACTGTCTTGCTCATGATGTCCGTTTATCGATTTGGCGACAGGATGCGTTTATGTCCTCTTTTGTAGGGTGTGAAGCCCACCATTCGCAATGATTTTACGTGGTCGTGATCAGGCACACAGCATTTCCAGCCAAACAACCCGAATTCGCCCGGTTTACATTGCGATATATGCCCCCAGATGTTATTTCGCGATGAACAGATTTCCCGCACACCGCCGGGCCGAAGATCGAACCGAGCCCAAATTTGATTTTATTTGGATGGAATGAATATGTCAGACGCATCACACAGCACCGATATTGCCATTATTGGCGCAGGCCCGGTTGGGCTTTTTGCGGTTTTCGAAGCCGGTATGCTGGGGCTTAAATCCCATGTGGTTGATGCGCTTGAAATGGTCGGCGGCCAGTGCAGCGCGCTCTATCCGGAAAAGCCGATTTTTGACATCCCGGCCCATCCGCAGATTGCCGGTCAGGACCTGATTGACCAGCTTGCCAAACAGGCCGAACCGTTTGAACCGACCTATCATCTGGGCCAGCAGGTCATCAAACTTGAAAAACGCGATGATGGCCGTTTCACGCTTGAAACCAATACCGGCACGGTCATTGATGCGGGTGCGGTTGTAATTGCCGCAGGCTGCGGGGCCTTTGGCCCGAACAAGCCCCCGATGGAGGGCCTCGAAGATTACGAAGGGTCGGGTGGCGTTCAGTATTACGTCAAACGTCGTGCCGATTTCGCAGGCAAGAAAGTCGTGATTGCCGGTGGCGGTGATTCGGCCGTTGACTGGGCATTGTCGCTTCATGACGTGGCTGAAAAAGTCATGGTCGTGCACCGTCGCCCGAAATTCCGTGCAGCACCCGATAGCAGCGCAAAGCTTCAGGCACTGGCAGAAACTGGCAAGATCGAAATGGTCATCCCCTATCAGCTTAAGGGCCTTAAGGGCGAAAATGGACAGCTTTCCCACGTTGTTGTCGCAACGCTTAAGGGCGAAGAGCTCGAACTTGAAGCCGATCACCTTCTGCCGTTCTTTGGCCTTGCCATGGAGCTTGGCCCGATTGCCGATTGGGGACTGAACCTTGATAAAAACCATATCGGTGTGACCCAGGCGACCATGCAGACATCGGTTCCGGGCATCTTTGCGATTGGCGATATCGCGACCTATGAGCACAAACTGAAACTGATCCTGTCGGGCTTTGCCGAAGGGGCCAGCGCGATCCATGCCGCACGTTCCTATCTGTTCCCGGACAAGGAATTCCACTTCGAATATTCGACCACCACGGGTGTTCCCAACGAATAATCGAAGCCCGTCATAGCCTGTATTTAAGGAAAGCGCACCATGACCACAAACAAACCGACCCATTCCGGCGGATGTCTTTGTGGCGCGGTGCGCTTTGTTGCTTCCGGTGATCCAATTGGCAGCAATCATTGCCATTGCGGCATGTGCCGCAAGGATAGCGGTTCGGGTGTTTCAAGCTTTGTCTGCTTTCCGACCAGTGCCGTCACATGGAATGGCATGCCAACCGATTATGAAAGCTCGCCCGGTAAGTTCCGTGGATTTTGCCCGAAATGCGGATCAAGCCTGACCTGGCGGAATGGTGCCAAAGACAGCGAGATTGATTTCCGCCTTGGCAGTTTTGATGACCCCCGTCCGTTCAAGGCCCGCAAACATCTGTGGATGAGCACCGCCCTTGAAAGCTTTGCCGGAATTGATCCCGACATCGAACATCTCGACTGAGTTCGATCAGATCGAAACGCCAAGATGTTTGGTCAGAACATCCACAATCATGCCGTGATCTTCGTGTGATGCCAGCCCCGAAACTGTAATGGCGCCAATCACCCCGACACCGGCAACCCGGATCGGAAAGCTGCCGCCATGATCGGCAAAATCGGCAAAATCAATCCCGTGATCGGCAAGTGTTTTGCCCTTGGCCGTAAGCACCAGCCCGAAACGCATCGAACTTTCATGTTCGCGCAAGGTCAGATTGCTTTTGCGCCGCGCCCAAGAATCATTGGCCGGCTTGGCACCCGGAAGGGCTGCATGAAACAGTGTGCGGTCCGGGGTGCGGATATCAATTACCACCGGGGCGTTTTGCGTCTTTGCCACCGCAAAGAGTTTGGTACCAATCGCCCAAGCCGTATCCTCATCAAAGCGATCAAAGATCAGTTTTGCTTCCTGTCTGGCGAGAAGGTCGAGATCCATGGAAGGCTCCTTGGGCAGATATGTCGCAAAGTGTCGGTTTGAACCATCCATACCCCAGCAAAAGGGATACTGGAAACAGCAAAGAAAAAAGGCTGCATCAACAATATGATACAGCCTTTGTTTCGATATCGTAATTTCGGTCTATTTTTCGTCGCCCATCTTGAGCGCATTGATAAAGGCCGACTGCGGAATTTCGACCTTGCCGAACTGACGCATCTTTTTCTTACCGGCCTTCTGTTTTTCAAGAAGTTTACGTTTACGCGAAACGTCACCGCCATAACATTTTGCCGTCACGTCCTTACGGAGTGCTGATACGGTTTCACGGGCAATCACCTTGCCACCGATGGCGGCCTGAATGGCGATACGGAACATCTGACGCGGGATCAGGTCTTTGAGACGCTTGCAGATCTCGCGACCACGATATTCAGCCGCCGACCGGTGTACCATCAGCGCCAGCGCATCGACCGGTTCCTCGTTCACAAGGATGGAAACCTTGACCAGATCGCTTTCGTCATAACCGGCAATCTCGTAATCGAAGCTTGCATAGCCGCGCGAAATCGATTTCAGACGGTCATAGAAGTCAAACACCACTTCGTTAAGCGGCAGTTTGTAAACCGCCATTGCACGGTTCCCGACATAGGTCAGATCAAGCTGAATACCACGACGTTCGGTGCAAAGGGTCAGAATACCGCCAAGATATTCGTCCGGGACCATGATCGATGCCTTGATCCACGGTTCTTCAATCGTCTTGACCTTGGTGACGTCGGGGAAATCTGCCGGGTTATGCAGCAGGATTTCTTCGCCCTTCGTCATGGTGATCTTGTAGGAAACCGACGGTGCCGTCGTGATCAGATCAAGCTCGAACTCGCGTTCCAGGCGTTCCTGAATGATCTCAAGATGCAGAAGACCAAGGAAACCACAGCGGAAACCAAGACCAAGTGCGGTCGAGTTTTCCGGTTCGAACTGGAAGGACGCGTCATTGAGATGCAGCTTTTCAAGCGCATCGCGCAGCACTTCATATTCGCTGGTATCAACCGGGAAAATACCACAGAACACCACCGGAATGGACGGTTTGAAACCGGCCAGCGGCTTGGCGCAGGGGCGTTTTTCTTCGGTAATGGTGTCACCGACTTCGCATTCGGCAACGGTTTTCATACCGCAGTTGATAAAGCCAACCTCGCCCGGGCCCAGTTCATCAAGCGCCAGCGGTTTTGGCGTAAAGACACCAACACGTTCAATCGTGTGGCTGACCTTGGCGTTCATGAAGCGGACTTTCTGCCCTTTTTTGAGCGTCCCTTCCTTCACACGCACCAGAATCATCACGCCGAGATAGGTGTCATACCAGCTATCAACCAGCAAAACTTCAAGCGGCGCGGTCGCATCACCGGTCGGTGCCGGCAGACGATGAACCAGTGCTTCGAGCACATCGGGAACGCCAAGACCAGTCTTGGCTGAAATCATCACCGCATCTGACGCATCAATGCCGATCACTTCCTCGATCTGTTCCTTGACCTGGTCGGGTTCGGCCGCCGGAAGGTCAACCTTGTTCAGGACCGGAACGATTTCGTGGTTATTTTCAATCGCCTGATAAACGTTGGCCAGCGTCTGTGCTTCTACGCCTTGCGCAGCATCGACCACCAGAAGCGATCCTTCGCACGCGGCAAGCGAGCGCGACACTTCATAGGCAAAGTCAACGTGGCCGGGCGTATCCATCAGATTGAGCGTATATTCCTGCCCATCCTTGGCGGTATATTTCAGACGTACGGCCTGCGATTTGATGGTGATGCCACGTTCACGTTCGATATCCATCGAATCGAGAACCTGATCGGCCATCTCACGTTCGGTCAGGCCACCGGTCAACTGGATCAGACGATCGGCCAGGGTCGATTTACCGTGGTCAATATGCGCGATGATCGAAAAGTTACGAATGTTCTTAAGGTCAGTCATTTTGGCTGCTTCTGGCACTAAAATTGGCTGGCATTTCGCCGCGTGGCACATTTGTTTCGAAACGGTGTGATCACCCGAACCGGGCTGATACGTTCGGCGCAATCAGCAAGCTGTCCTGTTGCGTTCCGCCCCGGTCTGCGCACCCAAAGGCCGCGACTCAGAGGCCGGATCACATCCGATTGCCGGACTGGCATGAACAGGAAAACCCGCCTTGCGTGATCGCCATATCATTCGGAAAACTGTCTTTTCAATTTCCCGGATCAATCACCAGCGGGTTTATAGGGGTTTTTGCCCGGAATTAGAAGCGTTGTGTTGTGTTTCGCCCCCAACGAATTCACATGTCTGGCACGCAGGCCTTTTGATCAAACCGGTGCCGATTGGCACCAAACACGTCAAAGAACTGCCAAACTGGCGTGGATAAACACTTTTTCTTTGTTTGCACCCATGAATTCATCTGTTTGTCATCTTTTCAACCACACGAAAAGAACATAGGTTTCAAGGGTGGAAACCTGAAACCATCCTGACAGGGATACGCTGAAAACATGTTCATGACATCCATCGAGCCATCCCTGTCCCAGCGCAGTCTGGTTAAACTGCGCAAAAGGCTCGCAGCCCTGACCCTGACGGGCGTGTTTGTCTTGCTCTTTTCGTTCTTCTTTATTCAGAAAACGCTTTATGACAGTGCAGTTGATCACGCCCGCGCCGAGCTTGAGGCAACGGCATATCGGCTTGGTTTGATGCTGTTTCAGCATCAGGATATCGATCTGCAACAGATTGTTGATGACAATTCCACCATCACCATCGGTGTCCTTGATGAAGAATTTCATCAGATCAAGGGCTTTATCCCGCCACATCTGATCGGTGATCTATCGGACTTTATTCGCGAACAAAAAGCTGATCGTGCGTCCCTGCTATGTGTTCACAATCAACAGGTCATGATCATGGCTTACAGCAAGCTTCATGACATTGACCGTATTGTTGTTGCCTATACCCCGCGCAGTGTGATGATGGAAAACTGGCGTCAGGCCATCATTTTGCATGCCCTGATGTTTGTCATGGCGCTGGTCATCATGAGCGGCCTGTCATTCTGGCTGTGGCAGCGCCTGAAACGCCAGCATCTGCGTGCGATCAATCTGACCGAGCATTTTAGCGAAACCGAAAACACCCTGTCGCAATGCGGCTGTGCGGTGATCAGCTGGCCGGTTGACAGCAAGGATGGAAAGCTCAGCACCCAGTTGAACTGGCCGGAAATCCTTGGCCCGACTGACGAGACAGTGCGTCCGTTAATGACCGACTTCCTTGATCGTCTTTCACCGTCATCGCGCGCGAAGCTCAAAGGCCCACTGATTGATAACAACTGGCCGACCGAACGGATCGGAGCAATGGTCGATCTTCGGGTTACCGCCCAGCAGTCACAGCGTTTTTATCTGATGGCGCAACGCCTTAAGGATAATGACGCCGACATCATTTCCGTGCTGATTCTGGAAACTGCCGAGCAACAGGAATTATGCCATCCGTTTGAGACCTATCTTCGGCATACACCGGAACCATCAATTGCCGTTGATCAGGATGGCATTTTACGTGGATTCAGCCCGGCACTTGAAGAGCTGATTGGTCCGAAACTCCATGACCTGACCGGCATGAATTTCTTTAACCTGTTCGAACACGAAGACCAGCAATCGGCGATGACAGCCTTTGGCCAGAGCGGCGGGCCCATCATGATCGGGGATGGGCAAACAATCTTGCGGGTACGCTATCATGACGGATCGGTACGCTGGTTGGCCTGGCGGGGTATTGGGCCGATTGACGGCATGACCTTTGCCAGTGCACGTGACGTGACCGAGTTTGTCGAGAATGCCAACAAGCTGCGCGATACCCTTGATCAGCTTAAACGCAGCAACGAGGATCTTGAACAATTCGCCTATGTCGCGTCTCACGACTTGCAACAACCCCTTCGCATGGTGGCAAGCTATACTCAGCTTCTCAAACGTCGTTATGGCGGCACGCTTGATCAGGAAGCTGACGAATATATCGATTATGCGGTTGATGGCGCCAAACGGATGCACAAGCTGATCAGCCATCTGCTTGAATATGCCAAAACCGGCACCAGCGAAGACCTTACCGAGATTGATTGCAACCTTGTTCTCAACGAGGCACAGGCAGACCTTAAGGCCGTGATCAGCCAGGAACACGCGACAATCACCCATGATGATCTGCCCACGATCAAGGGGGACCGGATTGCCCTTTCCCGCCTGTTCCAGAATCTTTTATCCAACGCCATCAAATATCGCCGCCCGGGTGTCCCCCCGCATATTGAAATCACGGTCGAACCTGATCCGGTACTGGGCGACTTCTGGCGTTTTTCAGTTCGGGACAACGGGATTGGCATCCATCCGGAACATGCACAACGCATCTTCCGCCTGTTCCAGCGCCTGCATAAAGACGAGTTTTCCGGAACCGGCCTTGGATTATCGCTGTGTCGCAAGATTGTCGAACAGCATGGCGGACGCATCTGGCTTGATACCAGCCGCCCGGTCAGCGATCCGGGCACAACCATCATTTTTACCCTGCGTGTCAATCGGCCCGAATAACCCCCGACCATAACACCCGACCGATCACATCTCGCAGGCAAAGGATCCGTGCACCTTTTGCCAGTCCTGAGTGGCAAGCATATTGCTTGGATAAGCTGGTATCGGAGCAGCCGGGTAAAAGCTGCCCTGTGGTGGCCAAAGGAGTAATGCATGTTCACAATACCCGCCCTATCACGGTCGCGAATATCCGTTCTTGTCTCCATGCTGGGCGTGCTCACGCTGGGCGCGTGTGGTTCTGACATGCGGACCATGAATGACAGCCACATGCAAAAGCTGGCCTACTTCTTTGCCAATCACGAACCGGGTGAGCCCTTGCCACGCGGTTGGAGACGCCTTGATGGCGCAGAAATCAATTACCGTTTTGCAAACGAAACATATGCCGTCTATTCGATTGACGAAGACGAACAGCTTCTGGTCATGCATCTTTATGACAATGGCGAAGGCCGCCTTGAAGCCAATGATGATCGCGAAAGGTGCGTGTGGAACACCATGATGGATCAGCTGGCCATCGAATGCGATGACACCGATATGGAATGGCACATCTTTACCAATGGCCCGGACCTGATCGCACTTGATCTTGATGAAGATGAATATGCCATCTTGCGAAAACGCCCCGGTCGGTAAATTTGACCCGGTCGGGCCAGATGTATGACCAACCCATAACTCATCCCAAACAAAAGCGGGCTGCCTCTGGATAAGGGCAGCCCGCTTTGTGATCAAGGATGGAAGACGCCTAGGCGCGCAACGATCCACCTGTTGCCTTTTCAACCGCATCAACAACCTTTTTGCTGACCGCTTCAATTTCTTCGTCGGTCAGGGTTGCCTTGGTCGGCTGCAAGGTGATCGAGAAAGCGAGTGATTTCTTGCCATCTTCGATACCTTTGCCTGCATAAAGGTCAAAGATTGTAACCTCGGTGATCAGGTTACGGTCTGCACCACGCGCAGCCTTGATGATCGCCTCGGCCTTGACGTCGCTATCAAGCAGGAAGGCAAAGTCACGCTCGACCGACTGGAAGCTTGATGCGTTCAGGGATGGACGGGCAGTGCCTTTTTTCTTTGGCATCGGAATGTTTTCAACAAACAGTTCGAACGCCACGACACGGCCTTTGACACCCAGCGCCTTGAGCACTTTGGGGTGCAGTTCACCGAAATAGCCAAGAACGTTTTTCGGACCCAGCTGCAGGGCCGCCGAACGACCCGGATGATACCAGGCCGGTGCACCTTCGGTGTTGACCTGAAGGTTTGCGGCATTGGTCCCAAGTGCATCAACCAGTGCTTCGACATCGGCCTTGACGTCAAAGACGTCAACGTCACGACGCGAACCGGTCCAGCTGCGCTGGGTGGTCGAACCTGCACGAAGACCCGCCGCCACCAGACGCTGATCACCCGGCTGGTCACCAAAGAATTCCGGACCAACCTCAAACAG
This sequence comes from Thalassospira sp. SM2505, assembly GCF_054901115.1. Lineage (NCBI taxonomy): Bacteria > Pseudomonadati > Pseudomonadota > Alphaproteobacteria > Rhodospirillales > Thalassospiraceae > Thalassospira > Thalassospira sp. SM2505. The sequence goes on along the minus strand of NZ_CM142731.1, from coordinate 667,154 downwards.
TGAAAGATCGGCAAAACCGCGAGCCTGATTGCGGCCGGCTGCTGCGATCATGTTGATCAGGGCGTTCGGACGCATGACATCCAGATCGGAACTGATCGGGTTGGCAAGGAACAGGCCTTCCTTGAGTTCGCCAAACAGTTTTGCCCAGCGTGAATCGGTGAAGGACCAGGTCACGGTTTCATAAAGACCACGCGACGCCAGAATGCGACGGGTCAGACCAACACGTTTCTGCATCGGTGACAGAGCCGGGACCGGAAGACTGGTTTCACGTTCAAGCGGAACAGTCGGGATTTTGTCATAACCGACGATACGCAGAACTTCCTCGACCAGATCGGCTTCACCGATGATGTCCGGACGCCAGGTCGGGGCAACAGCGGTAATGACCGGTGCCGAACCACTGACCTCAAAGCCAAGAGCGGTGAGGATTTCAATCGCGCGGTCGGCCTCAACAGCAACACCGCCCAGCTCAAGAATGCGGTCGATCCGCAAATCAAAGGCATTGCGCGGATTGGGAACGTCGCCTGCCTTGACGACGTGGGAGACTTCACCCCCACAGATCTCGGTGATCAGATGGGTGGCAACTTCCATGCCCCATGCGACCGACTGCGGATCAACGCCACGCTCGAAACGATAGCGCGCATCGGAATTGACCTGAAGCTTGCGACCGGTTTTGGCGATGCTGATCGGATCAAACAGTGCGCATTCGACAAAGACATTGACCGTTTCTTCAAGGCAACCGGTTTCTTCACCACCAATGATACCACCGATGCCAAGTGCCTTTGCCTGATCGGCAATGACAACCATGGAATCGGAAAGCTCGTATTCCTTGTTATCAAGGGCAGCAAGCTTTTCACCGTTGGTCGCGTAACGGACATTGATGTCGCCCGACAGTTTGTCGGCATCAAAAACGTGCAGCGGGCGGCCAAGATCGTGGGTCACAAGATTGGTGATATCAACCAGCGCCGAAATCGGACGCAGGCCGATGGCCTCAAGACAGGCTTTGAGCCAATCCGGGCTTTCGCCATTTTTCACGCCACGAATATAGCGACCATAGAATGCCGGAACTGCATTGTTTTCAGCGATCTCGCCGGAAATGGTGACGCCAATCGGGCTGTCAAACGAACCGGCAACCACTTCCTGACGCGGATCGGCCTTAAGCGTACCGATGCCTGCTGCCGCCAGATCGCGGGCAATACCGCGCACACCGGTGCAATCGGGACGGTTCGGGGTCAGGCCGATTTCAATGATCGGATCATCAGCACCGAGAACGCCTGCAACCGGCGCACCGATTTCTGCATCTTCGGGCAGTTCGATGATGCCGTCATGGTCTTCACCCAGGCAAAGCTCGCGGGTGGAGCACATCATACCCTGGCTTTCGATGCCACGGATCTTGCCCGGCTTCAGCTTGGAACCATCAATCGGAATGATCGCGCCCGGCTGTGCCAAAGCAACCTTAAGACCCGTGCGCGCATTCGGCGCACCACAGACGACCTGGATGATCTTGTCACCGGTATTGACCCGGCACAGTTTCAGGCGGTCGGCATCCGGGTGCTGACCTGCTTCTTCGATATAGGCGACACGAATGTCAGCAAGAGCTGCTGCACGGTCCGTGACATTTTCGATTTCAAGACCGATATCGGTCAGTTTTTCGGCAACCACCTCGATCGAAGCATCGGTATCAAGGTGCTGTTTCAGCCAATCAAGTGTGAATTTCATAATCTCAGCCCCTTACCATGTTCGGTACATCCAGCGGCACGAAACCATAATGTTTCAGCCAGCGCAGATCAGTATCGAAGAAGGTGCGAAGATCAGGAATGCCGTATTTCAGCATGGCGATACGTTCGATTCCCATACCAAAGGCAAAGCCCTGATATTCATTGGGGTCCAGACCACAAGCCGCCAAGACGCGCGGATGAACCATGCCGCAACCGAGAATTTCGAGCCAGTCATCGCCTTCACCAATTTTCAGCTCGCCGCCCTTGCGCGAACAGCCGATATCCATTTCGGCACTCGGCTCGGTGAACGGGAAGAAGCTCGGGCGATAGCGCACCGGCACATCATCAAGTTCGAAATAGGTTTTGACGAACTCAAGCAGGCAGCCCTTCAGATGACCCATATGGGTTTTCTTGTCGATCACCAGACCTTCAACCTGATGGAACATCGGGGTATGTGTCATATCGCTATCGGAACGATAGGTGCGACCCGGCGCGATGATGCGGATCGGCGGGGTTTTGCTCTGCATGGTTCTGATCTGCACCGGTGAGGTATGGGTACGCAGCACAAGGCGCGAGCCATCTTCCTGTTCGGGCAGATAGAAGGTGTCCTGCATTTCACGCGCCGGATGTTCCGGCGGAATGTTAAGCGCAGTAAAGTTATGGAAGTCGTCTTCAACATCCGGCCCTTCGGCCAGTGCAAAGCCCATCTCGCCAAAGATCGAGACAATCTCATCAATCGTCTGGCTGATCGGATGAATACGGCCCGCCGTTTCATCCGGGCGCGATGACAGGGTGACGTCGATCCGTTCGCCCGAAAGGCGCGCTTCAAGGGTCGCATCTTCGAGGGCGGTTTTGCGGGTGTCGATTGCGCCTGCTACCTGGTCTTTGACAAGGTTCAGCGTCTGACCAAATTCACGACGCTGATCCGGGTCCATCTTGCCAAGGTTTTTCATAAGGCCGGTAATACGGCCTTTCTTGCCAAGGGCGCTGATGCGGACTTCTTCAAGGGCAGCAAGATCAACTGCCTTTTCGACTTCCGACAGAACCTCTTCGCGCAATGCTTCGATGTTTTCCATAACTTCCGACGCTTTGGCTTGGGTTTAAAAATTACAAAAAGAAAGGGGACGGCCAATATGGCCGCCCCCGATCAAATCAGGCAAGTGCCGATTAAACCTTTTAACAAAGGTTTATTAGCCGAGTGCAGCCTGCGCCTGGGAAACCAGAGCTTTGAAAGCTTCCGGCTCACGTACTGCGATGTCAGCAAGCACCTTGCGGTCCAGTTCAACGCCAGCCTTTTTGAGGCCATTCATGAACTGCGAATAGCTCAGACCGTTCTCACGTGCGCCAGCGTTGATACGCTGGATCCAGAGCGAGCGGAACTGGCGTTTCTTAACGCGACGATCGCGGTATGCATACTGCAGACCTTTTTCCACAGCCTGAACGGCGGTGCGGAAAGTATTGTTGCGGCGACCGCGGTAACCCTTGGCAGCCTTAATAACCTTGCGGTGACGAGCGTGAGAAGTCACGCCCCCTTTTACACGAGCCATTTAACTCTCCTTCAACCTTAACCGTACGGCAGGAATTTTTTGACGATGCGGGCATCTGCGTCACAGAGGATCTCCGTGCCACGAGCCTGGCGCTTCATCTTGGTCGGTTTCGCAGTCAGAAGGTGGCGCTTGTTTGCCACGTTGTGACGGACCTTCCCGCTTGCAGTCAGGCGAAAGCGTTTTTTCGCACTCGATTTAGTCTTCATCTTGGGCATTTTTCTATCCTTGCATAAGCAATGAAAACGAAATCCCCTTCGGCGGCTGGGCATGCCCTGAAGGACCATTACAGTTCTTCCAGCCTCACCACCTGTTTTGGGGACGGGTGGTTATAGACTCCGGGATAGCCTTTTTCAAGGGCCAATTCGCCCCTTTCCCCTTGCATTTTGCGGCCCAGACCCGCCATTGTGCCTTTGTCTGGCACATTTGCCTGTCCGCCTGCATCCCGGTTTCAGCTATCTGACTGATCACATGTCACAAATTACGTCTATCATTCTGCCATTCTTTGCCCTGATCGGCCTTGGCTGGCTTGGCGGGAAATTCAGGATCGTCACGCCTGAAGGCATGCGTGGCATCAACGGGTTCGTCTTTTATTTTGCCCTGCCCGCCCTGTTGTTCCGCGCCCTTGCCACCCGTACACCGGCTGAAATCTGGCAACCTGACATCCTTTTGGCCTATGGCGGGGCAACACTGGTTGTTTATGGCCTGACCCGACTGGTTGCAGCCAAATTCTTTGATCTCGACCCAACCAGTCAGACACTGTTTTCCTTTGCCGGAACCATGTCCAATGTCGGCTTTATGGGCTTGCCGCTGATTATCGGTTTGCTGGGCCCCGAGGCCACCGTGCCCCTGATTGTGGCCCTTGCCTTTGACTTGATTGTGATGCTGTCACTTTCGCTTCTTTTACTTGAGGGTGCAAAACATGCGCAGGGCAGAAACTCCCTTGGCAAAATCATTCGGGGAACACTGACCAATCCGGTCGTCCTGGCCATTATTGCAGGCGTGATTGCCAGTTTGCTTGACCTTAGCTGGCCCGAGGGCGTCGACTATCTGCTTGAATTGCTTGGTCGAAGTGCGGGACCGGCGGCACTCTTTGCCATTGGCGTTGCCCTTGTCGGTCGCCCGATTGCCGAAAAACGGGCAGAGCTTGCCGCAATGTCGATTGCTAAACTGGTGATCCATCCGCTGATTGTTTTTATCGGATTCTATCTGGTCGGGACCGTGACTGGCCTTGAAGCCAAAGCTGTTTTCCTGCTTGCGGCCCTGCCAACAGCGGGCAATGTCTTTGTCGTTGCGACGACTTATGACCGGTACATCGTACGCAGTTCATCGATTGTGCTGGTAACGACAGCCCTTGGTGTCATCACCTTTTCGATCTTCTCGCTGTATATCGATCCGATTATTGCATTGCTTGACAGCGTTGCCCCCTGAACCACAGAAAAGGCGCGACGCTCAAAACTGTCACGACCCGCTCCGCTTGGTCTCGGCGCAATTTTATTTTGCTGATCGCATCGGAAATTGTCGCTTGGCCGTGAAAAACGGCTAAACAGCCGTTTTGATGGTATGTGCGCGGCCGATCCATTTCTCGATTCGGCTCATCAGTTTTTCACGGTTAATCGGCTTGAGAACGAAGTCATTGCCACCTGCGGCAACACCGCCACGCAAGTCTTCTTCGCCCTGACGGGCGGTGACATAAATGATCGCACAGGCCAGATCGGGGAAATGGGTCCGCACATTAAGTGCGGTTTCAAACCCGTTCATGTCAGGCATCATGATATCCATCAAAATGATGCGCGGACGTTTGGTCTTCAAAAGTTTGAGAAGATCCTTGCCAGAGGAAACACCCTGAAACGTGAACCCGCCGCTCTCGACGATTCGTTTCAGCAAGACCAGACTTTTCGGGTCATCGTCGACACCAACGATCAGAAGATCATTTCCTGCTGGCATGGCATTCCCTCTTTGGCTTGGACCTTTTGGGGCAGAACGGCAAAACGCCGCGTCTTAACGCGGCGCCAGCACCATAATCATAATACGGCCTTCCATCTTTGGCATCATTTCCGGTTTTGCGAGGTCTTCAAGATCCCCCGAAAAACGCTGCAACATGCCAAGACCGAGATCCTGGTGAGCCATTTCACGTCCGCGGAAGCGCAACGTAACTTTCACCTTATCTCCACCGCCAAGAAACTTCTGCGCAGCACGCAGTTTGACATTGTAGTCATGGGTATCGATGTTCGGACGGAGCTTGATCTCCTTGACCTCGATAACCTTCTGTTTCTTTTTGGCCTCGTTCTGCTTCTTGCTTTGTTCGTATTTGAACTTGCCGTAGTCGATCAGCTTGCACACAGGCGGTTCGGCATTGGGCGCAACTTCGACCAGGTCGAGTCCGACTTCCGCTGCCATTTCAATGCCTTCACGCACAGTCATCGGCTCCGACATATTGCCTTCGGCGTCGACAACACAGATGGAACGGGCTTTGATATCCTCATTGACGCGCGGACCTTCCTTGGTCGGCTGCATCGGTTTGCGTGGTCGTGCTATGGATAATCTCCTATGGTAATCAAACAAATCGGTCAGAAACAGAAACGACGAAAGACACTGCTTGATCAAACAGTGTTTTCGTTCCAACCTGACCTAGCATATCCGCATGCGTTCAGAAAGCAATGTTTTTAGGCAATTACACTGGTCGCAAAGCGCCATTTTCCGGGCCTTTCATTCAGGAGCACCGATAACGCCACCCGCACCGATTTCCTAATCGGTCAGATCAAGGCGGCGCCGGACTTCATCCATCACCCGATTTACGGTCAACTGCCGCAGATCGCTCTCGCGAATAACGCTTACCGCGTCTTTTCCGATCCCGCGTGGCGCGCTGAGTTTCGGATCGGATTCGTTCGAAAACAGCACGATCGAAGGTGCAGCTGCGGCGGCTGCGATATGCATCGGCCCGGTATCATTCCCGATTGCCAGAACCGACCGCGCTGCAAGTGATGCAATCTCTAGAAAACCGGTACGCCCCATCAGATTGCGGGCCTTTGGGCACATCTGATCAATCTTGTTGAGCACCTCGGCTTCCTTATCGGTTCCAATCAGAACCGGCGTCAGACGATAATCGGCAAGTTTCTTGGCCAGAAGACCAAAACGTTCGGCAGGCCAGCGTTTTGCCGGACGATGTGGTGCACCGCCCGGACAAATCAAAACAAACGGGCTTCGAATGCCGAACCGTTCCAGATCAATATCCGGTCCTTCAAGGTAAGGAGCAGGCACATCCTTGATACCTGCATCCAGAAGTTGCTCCGCCATGCGGTCAATTGAATGCATGGAATCACGATGCGGATTGGCATGGGGATGCGAACATCCCCGGGCAATACCCGACCATTCCGGCTTCGGGCCCGGCCAGAACAGTTTGTAATAAAAGCCGCTGCGATCTGACGTTTGAAGATCATACACCCGGTCAAACTTGCCATTCCGCAGAAACCGCCGCAGCGCAAGAACTTCGCGCGGCTGGCTCAACTTCGGACGACGATCAATCGCAATCGAATCAAAATAACCACTCGCCTTCATCAGATCGACATAGGGACGCGTGGTCAGAACGGTAATATGCGCATCCGGATGGGCGGCACGAATTGCCGCAAACGGTCCCATCGCCAGAACAACGTCGCCAAGCGCGGACAGTTTGATCACAAGGATACGCTGGCGGGGCAGGTCTGCAGCTTGGAGAGAGCTTTCATCTTCGATGACCGACATCGGAGTTTCCTGTTCGCTTTCGATTTTCTGGTCGGTCATACCGCGTTCCTGATAACGCGCTTGAGCGCCTTGGCATAAACACGCAAGGTTCTTTCTGCCATTTGTTCGAGCGAGAATTCCTCGATCACGTGATTGCGGCCCTTGGTCGCAAGGATCGCCCGTTTTTCCGGAGTCAGGCTAAGAACCTGAATAAGGGCACGCGACAGCTGATCAACTTCATTCGGGCTCACCAGCCAGCCGGTTTCACCGGGCAGCACCGTTTCCATCGCACCACCATGTGCGGTTGAAACCACCGGTCGTCCCATTGCCTGTGCTTCGGATGGAATGCGCCCGAATGCTTCCGGCTCAATTGACGGACAAGCCACCACATCGGCCAGCATATAAGCTGCAGGCATATCAGCACAGTGATCGACGATATGGACAACATCCTCGAGACCAAGTTTGCGGGTAAGCTGCAACAGTTCTTCTCGATACGCCGTACGCCCCTGATCCGATCCGACAATCAGACAACGCACCTTGCGGTGTCCCAGTTCTTCAAGAACGGCCGGTAATGCCTGAATAAGGAAGCTGTGCCCTTTCCAGCGCGTAATTCGACCGGGCAGCATGATCACATATTCTTCACCGTCCAGACGCCATTGGGTCGAAAGGGCTATCAACCGTTCCTGGCTGACATTTTCCGGATTGAAAAGATCGATATTCGTACCGCGTGGAACGATGTTAAGGCGCTCCGGGTCAACCTTGTAATATTTGTTGATGTGATTGGCGATATGCTTGGAAATCGCAATCACCTGATCACCCATGGTCATGATTGCGTTGTAGCGACGCTTGAACGGGTTGTTGTGTCCTGAATAGGTACCATGGAAGGTTGTCACAAACGGAATACCCGTCTTGAGCGCAGCGAAATAGGCGCTCCAGGCCGGAGCACGTGACCGGGCGTGAATAATATCAACGCCTTCTTCGCGGATCAGCTTGACCAGCGCATCGATATTACGGCGCATGACCAGAATATTCTTGGATTTTAACGGCAGAGTGATGTGTTTAGCACCAAAACGCGCCAGCTCGCGTTCCAGACGGCCGCCCTGGGACGCCACAAGTGCCTTGCCACCGCCATCAACAATGGCACGTGCAATATCGACAGTTCCGCGTTCCACACCACCGGCATCAAGTTCGGGCAGCACCTGCAAGATCACGGCAGGACGATAGTCCCCGTCTTGCGCTTGGGGCTCGGTTCGATAGACTGTTTCTGTCATTACTTCTGACGCGCTCATGCAACTCCAACCATCAACACCCAAGGATTCCGCCCCGGATGACCCATGACATGCCGACGCCACAGCGTAAAAAGCCCGAATATCTTAACCGGACTGACGGTTTGAAAATCGCATACCATCACGTACCGGGCAAGCCATCTGACGTACAGGCGCCTGATACTCCCGGGGTTATGTTCCTTGGTGGCTTCATGTCGGACATGACCGGCACCAAGGCAACCCATCTTGAAGCGCACTGCATTCGGCAGGGGGTGGCTTATACCCGCTTTGACTATTCCGGTCACGGACAATCGTCGGGTAAATTTGCCGATGGAACAATTGGTAAATGGGCCAGTGATGCCATTGCCGTTCTTGACGAAATCACATCCGGACCACAAATCCTTGTCGGTTCATCCATGGGTGGATGGATCATGCTTTTGGCAGCCCTTGCCCGCAAAGAACGAATAGCAGGACTTGTTGGCATCGCAGCCGCACCTGATTTCTCCGAAGACCTGATGTGGGCGCAATTTAGCGACGATCAGAAAAAAGTGATCATGGAAAAAGGGGCATTGATCGAGCCAACCGAATATGGCGACGATCCCTATACCATCACCCGCGCCCTGATCGAAGACGGGCGCGAGCAGCTGTTACTGCGCAAACCGATTGATCTTGCCTGCCCGGTACGCTTGGTACAGGGAATGCAGGATCCTGATGTCCCCTGGCAGACAGCCATTCGCCTGACAGAGGCACTGGCAACAGATGACATTCGGGTCGATCTGATCAAGTCAGGAGATCACCGCCTGTCTGAACCCGACCAGCTTGACGTCATCACCAAGCATCTTGATGAAATAATTGCAAAGACAGCAGGCTAGCCTGCTGTCCTCTCAGATTGAAAGTGTTTGGCAACCAGATCAGGCGAGAACAACGTTCTCGTCCCTGATTTCCACCGCGACCGGTTCAAGTGCATCCCCCGTGCAAGGACCAGACACACATTCCCCGTCTTCGATCCGGAACCGCGCACCGTGGGTGGAACAGATGATTTCCTCACCGAAATCGCTGATGAATTCATCAGGCTCCATATCAAGCGGTACACCGATATGCGGGCAACTGTTCACATAGCCGAAAATATCACTCCCGCTTCGAACCACAAAAATGCCGGTTCCGCCAAGATTGATGCCCTTGGCACCGGTGGCATCAAGATCACGCAACGCACATAAAACCGTGCCGGTTTCCGCAAGACTGGTCACGGTGCAACCCCGCCCATTTCACAAATCGCAGCCCATGATGCATCATCAATCGGCATCACAGAGAGACGCGATTGTTTAAGCAATGACAATTCGGCAAAACGCGGATCAGCCTTGATATCGGCAAGGCTGACCGGCGTCTTCAGCGGCTCGACCGTCTTGAAATCGACCTGAACAAATTTGCCGGTGGCATCGCCTGGATCGGGATAGAATTCGCGCACCACTTCAACAATGCCGACAATGCGTTTTTCATTTACCGAATGATAAAAGAACGCCTTGTCTCCGATCTTCATGGTGCGCAAGTTCTTGGCAGCCTGATGATTGCGAACTCCATCCCAGCCTTCGACATCTTTCCTGACCTGGTCGTCCCACGACCAGCTTCCCGGTTCGGTTTTGACCAGCCAGTATGCCATGGATCAGAACACCTTCTTGAACGGGCGGATGACTACGGATTCAAACAGACCCGCCTTGGCATAGGGATCATTGGCGGCAAATTCGCGAGCATCCTCGATTTTATCAAACTCGATGATAAAGACCGAACCGTTCATGCCTTCCATATCAGGATCAAGGGTCGGACCAGCCGCCACGATACGTTCGGCAAAACCGCCTTTGATATAGGCCAGATGGTCTTCGCGATTGGCTTTGCGAACATCAAGATGACCGGGCTTATCAACACAACGGATATAGAAATGCATGGACTGTTTCCTGCTTCTTTATGGGATCAATGACCATAAAGTGACAGAACAACACGACATTCTCAAGCCGAACCAATCGGCAATAACCTGCTTATGAACAAGGGGCTGACAGAAATCAGCCGTTACTTTCAAGCTCGTCACGGAACGGACGCTGCAAGAGGGCATTAATCGTGCTGCGCAGATCCGCATCATGGTTTGCCACCTGATCAACAGCCGCACAAATCGGCATCTCCACACCATATTTGGCGGCCACTGCAGTAATCGAGGCTGCGGTATGAACACCTTCGGTCACAGATCGGCGTTCCGAGAGAATATCCTGCGCCTTACGACCTTCGCCAAGTGCGACACCAAAAGTGTAATTGCGCGAAAGTGTCCCCGTACAGGTCAGGGTCAGGTCACCAAGGCCGGCCAAGCCCATCATGGTTTCAACCCGACCACCCATGGCGACAGCCAGACGTGACATTTCGGCAATCCCGCGGGTAATCAGGGCCGCACGCGCATTATCGCCAAGCTTCAGGCCCGCCACAACGCCACTTGCAATCGCAAGAACGTTCTTGATCGCGCCTGCCACTTCAACACCGGCCACATCGGTACTGAAATAGGGACGGAATTCCGGCGTACCAATCAGATCGACCAGACGTTTGCCCAAAACACGATCCTCACAGGCAAGTGTAATGGCCGCTGGTAACCCGACTGCAACTTCCTGGGCAAATGTCGGGCCCGACAAAACAGCAACCGGCACATTGCCAAGCGTCTCATTGACCACCTGCGCCATCAGCGCACCGGTTTCCTTTTCAATTCCCTTGCAGCAAATCACCGCCGGAAGCTCGTCTGGCCAATGGGCGGCAAAGCGTGTCAGGGTTTCGCGCAAATGCTGCGCCGGGGTTACCAGAAGTACCGCATCGGAGTCCCGAATGCCGTCATAGTTTGTGGTTGCCCGCAATGCACCGGGCAACTGGACACCGGGCAAATAAAGATCATTCTCGCCGTTTTTGTTGATCCGGTCGGCAAGATCAGGATTACGCAAAATCAGTTCGACATCTTCGCCAGCCCGCACTGCCTGTACGGCAAGGGCTGTTCCCCAGGCACCGCCACCAACAACTGTAATGCGCTTTTTCATGATCATTGTTCCGGCAAAAGTGAAGTCGTTCTGGATGGTCGCAGACTTGCGCGATTGTCCCTATGCCTTGACCCCGGCACCGGGACGCTTGGGTGCCTCGGGGTCGAGCGGCCAGCGCGGACGTGGTTTGAAATCAAGATCGTCGCGCTCGCCCAGACGGAACCGTTCCAACCCGGCCCAGGCAATCATCGCGGCATTATCGGTACAAAGATCAAGCGGTGGGGCAACAAGCGTCATCCCTGCCTGATCTGTGAGTTCGGTCAGGCGTGTGCGCAGATATTTGTTCGCAGCAACCCCTCCCGCAAGAACCATGGTCTTGCCTGCCGGATAGTCGCGCATGAATTCAAACACTGCATTGCGCGCCCGATCAATCAGGGTATCGCCGACTGCGCGCTGGAAGGATGCGGCAAGATCGGCTTTGACTTCTTCGGTCTGTTGTTCGACCGGGAAACCGTCAAGATAGGTTCGAACTGCTGTTTTCAGGCCCGAGAACGAGAAATCACATCCCGGACGACCACGTAACGGACGCGGCAAGCCAAACCGGTTCGGATCACCTTTCGCAGCAATCTTTTCCAGTGCCGGTCCACCGGGATAACCCAATCCCATCATCTTGGCGGTTTTATCAAATGCCTCGCCAACCGCGTCATCAATGGTGGTGCCGATGCGCTTGTATTTGCCAACACCCTCGACAATCAGAACCTGACAATGCCCGCCTGAAACCAAAAGCAGCAGATACGGGAAAGCCACATCATCGGTCAGACGAACCGTAAGCGCATGACCTTCAAGATGATTAACCGCAAGGAACGGTTTCTGCGCGGCAAAGGCAATCGCCTTGGCGGTCATGGTGCCAACCATCACCCCGCCAATCAGGCCCGGACCACCGGTACAGGCCACCGCATCAAGATCATCAAATTCGACACCGGCATCATCCATCGCCTCGGCAACCAGACGATCAAGATGTTCAAGATGGGCGCGTGCGGCAATTTCGGGCACAACCCCGCCATAGGGACGATGATCGTCAAGCTGTGACAAAACACGGTTTGCCAGAATTTCGCGCTTGTCATTGACGACAGCAGCGGCCGTTTCATCACAGCTTGTTTCGATACCAAGTACGATCATGTGTTTGATCCGCTTATGCAGGTCTGCCGACAGGTTCGGCAATCGGAATCCATAATATGTCTGGCGATGATGTAGCGGAAACTTTGTGTTCTTTCCACCCCCGACGGGCGCAAGTGCCATATGCAGTTATCGCGCTTCACGCATGACCTGACCAATTGTTCCCGACAGTCATCCTTTGGCATCCTTTGCCCGCACTGGACATAAGTCAATGAAACCGCCGGGAAATGCACTAGGATCAACCGTATCACATATGTGATTTTCGGGGTTTGAACCACCGCCAACCCTTGTTTTTAAACGATTTTAAGACTAAGACTTCAGCCATGACAGATACAGCTAAACTTCGCATCGGTACCCGTGGTTCTCCCTTGGCACTCGCCCAGGCACACGAGGTACGTGACAAACTCGCAAAGGCCCATCCGGAACTTTCCGCCGAGGGGGCCATTGCCATTACCGTGATCACCACGACCGGCGACAAGATACTTGACCGGGCCTTGTCTGAAATCGGTGGCAAGGGCCTGTTCACCAAGGAAATCGATGACGCCCTGATGGGCGGCGAAATTGATCTGGCCGTGCACAGCATGAAGGACGTTCCGACAGTTCTTCCTGATGGCATGATCCTGCCAACCATTCTGCCACGTGAAGATGTCCGCGATGCGTTTATTTCGCTGAAATATAAAAGCTTTGCTGAAATGCCGGCCGGATCTGTCATCGGATCGGCGTCCCTGCGCCGTCAGGCGATGATCCTCAATAAATATCCCGATCTGAAAGTCGTGACATTCCGTGGCAATGTTCAGACCCGTTTGCGCAAACTGGGCGAGGAACAGGTTGATGCCACCCTGCTTGCAATGGCTGGCCTGAACCGGTTGGGACAGCCCGAAATTGCCACCGCACCAATTGCCGAAGACGATATGCTGCCCGCCGTAGCACAGGGCGCCATCGGCATCACCATTCGCCAAACCGATACGCAAACCAGAGAATGGCTTGACGCATTACATTGCGAAAAATCTGCCATCCGCGTTGCTGCCGAACGTGCAGCCCTTAAGGCCCTTGATGGTTCGTGCCGCACCCCTATTGCAGCACTGGCAGAGTTTAATGATGATGGCAGCCTGCGTTTGCGCGTTGCAATTGTCCGTCCCGATGGTAGCGAACGACTTGATACCGAACGCCTGATCGCCAAGCCGGATATGGACAGTGCCGCCGCGGCCGGAACTGATGCCGGTGAAGAACTGAAACAGCGTGGTGGGCCAGACTTTATTTCGGCCTGACCCCGGCAATGACGGGAAAGCAGATGGGACCCTTGGTGTTAAATACCCGGCCCGAAACCGATTCTGCCGACCTTTTGGCCGCGCTTGAAACACGCGGCTTTCGTCATTTATCGGCACCGATGCTTGCCATCTCTTTTCCGGCAACCGACACGCCGTTTGATATCAGCCCCTATCAGGCACTGATATTCACCTCCGCGAATGGCGTTCGTGCCTTTGACCGGCTGACCAATGATCGCAGCCTGCCCGCACTTTGCGTCGGGGATGCAACCGCGCGCATGTGTCGGGAACTTGGCTTTGCCACGGTTCAATCCGCCAATGGTGACATTCACGATCTGGCTGCACTCATTCGCCAAAAAATTGATCCGTCATCCGGGCCGCTTTTTCATCCAGCCGCTCGCAAGACTGCCGGTGATCTGGGCGAGATGTTGCGCAATGACGGATTTCAGATCGACCGGCAGACCGTCTATGAAGCAATCGCCAGTGACGAACTTTCGCCTGATGTGCTGACTGCACTTCGCCATCATCATATTGACGTCATTTTATTTTTCTCTCCCCGCACTGCGGAAACCTTTGTTAAGCTTGTGCACAGCTATAAGCTTGAAGATGATTTGTCAGGCGTGAGTGCAATTTGCCTCAGTCCGGCGGTGCAATCGAAGATCTCAGACCTTACATGGCATAGAACGTACGTTGCATCACAACCGACACAAGAATACCTTCTTTCCTTATTAGGGTCCGTCGTAACGGCTTGCCGTACCTGACGCCGTTCTGGGAATAACCGCAAACTGCAATGGTCCGATCGTGAAAACACCAGAAACGCCAAAAACCAACGCTTCCACCAAATCGACCGAAACGGAACAGCCGTCCGAAACCATTTCCGTTGATAGCAAGGGAAATGCCAGCCCGGACCCCAAAAAGGCGGATGCAGCCCCCGCAGAAAAGTCCGGCATGTCGACTGATACCGGTGCAAAAAAGCCCGATACGGATAAAAAACCGGCCTCTGATCCAAAACAGGATGGCGCAAAATCCGCAGCGGAACCGGTAGCACCTGTGAAACGCAAGGGTGCTGGCGGCAAGGCGCTAGTTCTGTTCGTTCTGATCATTGTCGGGGCTTTGGCAGCAGGCTGGCTTACACGCGCAATCTGGTGGCGCGATGCCCAGCCGCATCTGGCGCAATATGTGCCCGATGAGATTCTTGCTGAAATTGCCCCGGACGGCTTTGACGCCGATAATCCGTCAAACAATGACGTCACCGTCACCAACGCACAGGTCCCCGAAAGCAATCAGGACACTTCAAACGCCATTCCGGCACCAAGTGAAGATGCCACCATGGCCGAAAAGGGCGACAGCGAAGTCACGACGGGCGATACGCTTCCCGACGTTACGGAAACGGATTCCCAAATCGCGGACAGTACAGCACTCCCCGATGGTGCCGTTGTCCTTGACCCGGACCTGACCGAACGTCTGTCGCGCCTTGAAGGCACGATCAATGCCCTGCGCGAACGCCTTAACAGCGAACGTGGCGATACGCTGAACAATACGGTCGCCCGCCGCATGGCCGAAATCGAAACCCGTACGGCACCGATTGAAGAACTGGCCCGCGTTGAAAGCGAACTTGCCGGTGTCGCCAATGAAATGCGCGAACTCTCGGCCCGCCTTTCGACCATGGAAGAAGAAGTCCGTGCAACCACAGGCCTGCGTGTTGAAAGCCGCGGACAGGCAATTGCCATGGCTGTGACCATCCTGCGTGATGCGCTTCAGCGCGGTGGACCATTCATGATTGCCCTTAATCAGCTTGAACGCAGTGCCGGGGATGACGCGCTCATTCTCGAACAGATCGAAACCCTGAAACCGCTAGCCGAACAGGGCGCACCGACCATCGAAAAACTGCGTCAGTCCTTCCCGGTCATGGCACAGGATGCGGTTGCAGCCGCAACTGATGATCATTCGGGCAGTGTTCTGGATGCGACATGGGCCAATATCAAGAAACTGGTCCCGATCCGTCGCGTTGACGCCGCCGGGGAAGAATCCCTTGAAGGCCGTCTTGTTCTGGCAGAAAACGCCCTGGCACAGGATGACCTTGATGGCGCAGTCGCAGCCCTTCAGGGTGTTGAGGGCGAACATGCCCAGGCCGCTGTCAGCGACTGGCTGAGTGCGGCGGAACATCGTCAAACCCTGAACGCGGCCATCGCGACCTTAAGCGCCCACGCCATCGGCCTTCTGACCGGGGCGGAGGGCAGCCAATGATCCGTCTGCTGACCTTTATCCTCATCACCGCTGCGCTGGTTTTCTGCACCGTCTGGTTTGCTGATAATCCCGGCAATATGACGATTGTCTGGCTGGGTTATCGCTTTGACGGGTCAATCGGCATGGTTGCACTCGGCCTTCTTGCCCTGACTGTTGTGCTGGTTCTGGCATGGCGCGGCTGGACAATGATTGCCAATTCGCCGGGCTGGATCGGGCGTCTTCTGGGCAGTCGCCGCCGCAAAAAAGGCCAGCAGGCATTGACCATGGGCCTGCTTGAACTGGCATCGGGTGATGTGCGTCAGGCGCTTAAACATACCCGTGCGGTTGATCGTTACCTTGAAGACGATACGCTGACGCGCCTGTTGACCGCACAGGCCGCCGAGCTTGATGGCAATAACGATGCCGCCAAACGCCAGTTCGAAGCGATGCTTGAAAAACCGGACTCGGCATTCTTTGGCCTGCGCGGTCTGTTGCAACTGGCCCTTAAGGCCGATGATCGCGAAGCCGCCCTTGATTATGCCGAACGCGCCCATCGTTTGCGCCCGCGCAACCCGGCTGTGATAGTCACGCTGTTTGATCTGCTGCTGACATCGCGTCGGTGGGATCGAGCGCTTAGCCTTCTGGTTGATGCACAAAAGGCATCTGTTTTCGGTGAACAGGAACTCACCCGCCGCCGTGCGCTATTGATCACGGCCAAGGCCGAAGACGCAATTGCGGCCAGTGAAAATGCCGAGGCCATCAAACTCCTGCGCAAGGCACTGAATGCTTCGGCTGATTTTACCGGGGCTGCCGTGTTGCTGGCCGGTCTTTATCGCGATATCAAACAGGATGCCAAGGCCCGCGAAGTCGTCACGCAAAGCTGGCGGGTTGCCCCGTCGGCCGCACTTGGCGCGATTTACCGTGAAACCCTGACCGGCAATCCGCTGGCACAGGTTAAATCGGTCGAAAAGCTGGTTGCGACCAATCCCGACCATGTCGAAAGCCAGATCGTTCTGGCCGAAGCTGCCCTTGAAGCCGACCTTTGGGGAATCGCCCGCAGCAATCTTGAAAAGGCCATGGCAAGCAAGGCCGAAGCCCGCCATTACCGTCTTCTGGCCGATCTGGAATTGCGCGAAAATCAGGATGGTGCGAAGGCCCGTGACCTTCTGATCAAGGCAAGCCACGCCAACCCCGATCCGGATTGGCGGTGCGGAGCCTGTGGTGCGGAAACAGATCGCTGGGTGGTGTCCTGCCCGTCCTGTCATTCATTTGGCAGTGTCGATTGGCGTGCACCACTGCGCGTCCATCAGGACCCGGCAGCCAAGCCTGCAACTGACGCAACAAATTCCAAAGAACCTGTTGCGATTGAGCAGGATGGTACCCTTATTGATCATAGTAACGATGATGACGCCGCGACAACCGGGCAGCCATCAAAGGGCAGTCAACCCGCGCTATAATCATCGCAAACCGACCTAAAACAAAACCCCGGGGAAATCCCCGGGGTTTTTCAGTTTGGTCTCAAGCGCGCCTAGTGGCGGAAGTGACGCATGCCGGTAAAGACCATGGCAATGTCATGTTCATCCGCTGCGGCAATGACTTCTTCATCCCGCATGGAACCACCCGGCTGGATCACTGCCGTTGCACCGGCCTTGACCGCAGCCAGAAGACCATCGGCAAACGGGAAGAACGCATCGGACGATACGACCGAACCCTTGGTCCGCAGTTCAGCTTCACCGGCATTCTTGCCAGCTTCTTCTGCTTTCCAGGCGGCAATGCGCGAGCTGTCAACGCGGCTCATCTGACCGGCACCAACACCAACCGTCTTGCCGTCTTTGACATAGACGATGGCGTTTGACTTGACGTGCTTGCCAACGCGGAAGGCAAACAGAAGATCATCAAGCTCCGCCTCAGTCGGCTTGCGCTTGGTGACAACTTTCAGCTCGTCACGTTTTACACGACCGGCATCGCGGTTCTGAAGCAGGTAGCCGCCCGCCAGCGAACGCAGGGTCATGTCTTCGCCTTCCGGATCGGCCATGCCACCGGTCACCAGCAGACGCAGGTTTTTCTTGGCGGCCAGAACTTCCTTGGCCGCATCATCTGCATCCGGGCAAATCACGACTTCAGCAAACAGCTTGGCGATTTCTTCGGCGGTTTCTTTGTCCAGGGTACGGTTAACCGCGATGATGCCACCAAATGCTGAAACCGGATCACAAGACAGCGCCTTGTTATAGGCTTCGATCAGGGTCGCACCCTCGGCAACGCCGCACGGGTTGGCGTGCTTGATGATCGCCACCGCCGGTTTTTCGTCAAACTCGGAAACCAGTTCAAACGCTGCATCGGTGTCGTTCAGGTTGTTGAACGACAGTTCCTTGCCCTGAAGCTGGGTCGCGGTTGCCACACCCGGACGATTTTTACCGTTGGTATAGAACGCGGCCTGCTGATGGGGGTTTTCACCATAACGCAGGGTCTGTTTCAGTTCGGCCGAAACATTAAGACGCTGCGGGAAGGTTTCACCAAGCTGACCGGCAAACCAGGTTGAAATGGCCGAGTCATAGGCACCAGTCCGGGCAAAGGCCTTGGCAGCCAGAACGCGGCGGGTTTCTGCGGTGGTTGCACCGTTATTTTCTGACATTTCCGCAACAACGCGGGCGTAATCAGACGGGTCAACAACAACCGTGACCGATTCATGGTTTTTCGCCGCCGAGCGGATCATGCTCGGTCCGCCGATATCGATATTTTCGATGCAGGTGTCAAAATCGGCACCCTTGGCAACGGTTTCTTCGAACGGATAAAGGTTCACGCAAACCAGATCGATCGGGGAAATCTCGTTATCTTCCATCGCCTGCATGTGGCTGGAAAGAGAACGGCGGCCCAGAAGGCCGCCGTGAATCTTCGGATGAAGAGTCTTGACACGACCGTCCATGATTTCGGGAAAACCGGTGTGATCGGCAACTTCCTTGACCGGAATACCAGCAGCTTCAATCGCCTTGGCGGAGCCGCCAGTCGACAGGATTTCAACGCCCTGTTCATGAAGGGATTTGGCAAATTCGACCAGACCGGTCTTGTCGGAAACGGAAATAAGCGCGCGCGCAATACGAGCAGTCATTGGGTTCGCTTTCATGCATCAATGTGATGAAGGTTGCGGACCCATTGATGATATATCGGCCCTCAAAGCATCATCTTGCATGGCTGCTCGTGCATGCGAATGTGACAATGTTGCGGGCAAGACCGGCCTTTTAACGGGACCAGAATGATGTCATTCCGGTCCGGGCCGACACATGATCAATGAGTCCGAACCATGTTTCGCGCGGAGCTTTACCATGTGCAGCGCAAAATGTGGACCCCGAATTCTTGCATGGCGGCTTTTAACAAAGCCGCCACCTGAGCCAAGTACCCGTAACGAAAACGGGGTGGCACTCTGGCCACCCCGCTTCATTCTTGCCAAGTTCAGGATCAGGCAACGTTTTTCTGAACCCCAAGGGTTTCAAGGGCTGCTTCAAGCGATGCCTTCTCGTGGGCGGCATAAAGGGCCAGCTCATCGGCAACCGGCGTGCCAAGGCATTGCTCGAACACGTCCTGATTGGATTGTTCGGCATAGTTTTTCTGTTCGTCACTGCCAAGATTCGACTGGAAGATGCCCGCCGCACTGACCGGCAGGAAGTCTTCGTAAATGATCGGATCGGCACGCAGATATCCCTGATCGACCAGATCATTCACCGACGCTTCAAGATCGACATTTTCCACCGCATTGCGCCCAGCCTTGGTCACGCTATAGCGGAAGAATGCCAGTTTCTCGACGCGGAGTGTCTCGTAATCATCGGGGAAGGCCGCAAAACGTTCTGCCAGTTCGGTTTCATAGTCGCGCGCATTCGATCCGCCCGCACTGACCTGAACCGCATGACGGACAGATGCCAAAAGGGTGTCATAAAGCTTGCGTCCCTCGGCGGTCAGGGCAATCCCGCGCTGCTCGATCTCGCCAAAACGTGCGGTATGGGTACCAGCCGTCCCCTTTGCGCTGCCGCCAACGAAATAGACCTGTTCTTCAAGCGCCTTGAAGCTGGTCTGACGCAGAAGGATCGGGCAATTGCGGGTGGGCGGGCCTTCAACAATGGCCTTGGGCGATATGCCGCGTTTGGGCATATCCCGCTGAACCGCATCGATATCAAGGGTTCGCGGGGTCAGGTGATTGATATGCGGCCCCTTGAAGCAGACAACATCGGCAATCAGACGATGGGCATCATGAAGCTTCTGATAGGTTTCAAGCGAAACCGTCGCATCACTGTGCCAGCGGAATGTTTCCAGTGCCTCGGCAACAAACTGTTCGGCCTGAATGCGATCAAGACCGCCATTCTTTTCTGCCAGATAAATCAGTTTCAGCGCGTCCGGGGTAAAGATTTCGCGCTCCGCTAGGATCGCTTCGGCCTCGGTGCGAAGGCCTTCATCCTCGATCAGTTCAAGACGCAGAAGGGATGTGAAAACACGAAACGGATTGCGGCGCAGGGCTTCGTCATCAATCGGGCGAAAGGCCGTTGAATGCACCGGAACACCTGCCACCGACAGATCGTAATAGCCAACCGGATGCATGCCCATCACCGCAAACAGGCGGCGCATGTTAAACAGCTCTTCGGGTTTACCCAGACGGATCGCGCCATGGCGTTCAAGATCAATGCGACCAAGCTCGTCATTATGTGCAAGACCGTCTCGGAGCTCCGGATCGGCTGAGAGCTTTTCCCGATTGATGTCAGAAACCAACTCCATCAGCGTGCCATATTGCGGCACCTCTGCGCGATACATGTCCGACATCGCACTGGAAAACATCGAACGGATTTCATCAGGATGGACAAATGCGTTTGCCGACATGTGGGCCTCCAAAAGACGGATCGTGCAAGAAACCGGAATGGCCAAACGCCTCGGTCATTCCAATTTGTCATTCTGAACGCAAGATATTGTCCGCTTTTGGCAATGACAAACGACAATTCCGCACGAGTTCATTCGCCCACGGAATGAATATCACACCAGTCGACGTCACATGAATTTGGGAATGTGGAAGCAGCGACCCTAAACGGAACCGCTGGCCTGTTCGGTACCGCTATCGTCCGATGCATCGGCAAAGATCGACTTTACGCCGATTTCCGGTGGCTGGAATTCCGGAACAAGCTGACTGATCAGCTCAAGGGTTTTATGCGTGTTGCGATTGGTTGCGCTGTCTTCCAGTGCGTCAAACACCTGCCGGATCAGGGCATAATCGACAACACGCGGGCTTGCCAGCATCACACCGTCAGTCTCGGTCGGTGCGGGTGGTTCGCTGTCATGAAACAGTTCTTCATAAAGCTTTTCCCCCGGACGCAGGCCGGTCACCCTGATCTCGACATCCTTGCCCGGTTGCAGCCCTGACAACAGGATCATCTGACGTGCCAGATCAATGATTTTGACCGGCCGCCCCATATCAAGAACAAAGATTTTCCCGCCATCGGTCACACCATGACGTCCCAGCTCGGCTGATTGCAGAACAAGCTCGACCGCCTCGGCAATCGTCATGAAATATCGCGTAATACCTTCGTGGGTCACGGTCAGCGGCCCGCCAGCTTCAAGCTGGCGACGGAACAACGGTACAACCGATCCGGTCGAGCCAAGAACATTGCCGAACCGTACCGTGACAAAGCGCGTTGGTCCGCGCTGATCCGCCGGAAGGGTTTCAAGCGCCTGGCAGTAACATTCGGCCAGACGTTTCGATGCCCCCATCACATTGGCGGGGTTCACAGCCTTGTCAGTCGAAATCAGGACCATGGTCGAAACACCTGCCGCCCGGCAGGCTTCGGCAACATTTCGTGTGCCAAGCGTGTTGGTCAGAATGCCTTCATTGGGGTTATGTTCGACCAGTGGCACATGCTTGTAGGCCGCAGCATGGAACACGATTTCCGGGTGATAGCGATCAAAAACCTGACCGATCCGGGTCCGGTCACGGACATCACCCAGAATGCTTTCGCGCGGCAAATCGGGGTATTTTTCCGCCATCTCCATATCGATGGCATAAAGATTATATTCCCCGGCATCGACAAGTGTGACGCTGGCCGGACCGTAAGATGCGATCTGGCGCACCAGTTCCGACCCGATAGAACCACCCGCACCGGTAATCAGAACCCGCTTGCCGCCAATCATCTCGCGCACACGGTCGCGATCAAGGCGGGCCTGCGGACGCCCCAAAAGGTCTTCGATGGCAACAGGGCGAATTTGCAGCGGATCAGCCAAACCTTCGCGCAAATCACCAAGCTTTGGCAGGCGGGCCAACGTCATGCCAAAACGTTCGGCAATCTCGACCCATTTGACATTGTCTTCATGGCGCAGCGCATCACCGGTCAGAACCAGTCGGCGCGGCAGGCCATGCTTGCTGATTTCAAGCTTGTTGATGACCTCTTCAAGCTTGTCGACCGTTGCAAGAACATCCACGCCATGCATGTTACGCCCGACACGCCCCTCGGTCAGTGACACAATACCGACAACCTTGAACGGCGTGTCTGAGGAACGCTCGGTTTCACGAATAAAGGCCTCGGCCTCGTCACCTGCGCCAATCAACAGGACCGGCAGACGCGTCGTTCCCTGACGCACCAGTGCCCGCGCAGTCGATTTATCCTTGGCAATTCGATAGGTCAGGCGCGCCCCGCCCAGCAACGCCATCAACAGAAACCATTGAATGATCGGGGCCGAACGCGGCATCCAGTCAAGGCGCGTGGTCAAAAACAGCACAAGGAACAGGACCGCAACTGCGACCGAAACGGCCTTGGCAATACGGGTCAGATCATTGAGTGACGCATAGCGCCAGATGCCGCGATAAAGACCGAAATACCAGAATGATGCCGCCGCAATCAGTGTAAACAGGCCTGCCGAAAACAGAATGTTTTCCGTCGCATAGAAACGCACGCCATCGCCAACCCGCAGATACAGGGCCAGCGGAAATGAAATTGCAGCCATGAAAACATCATGGGCAAAGGCAATATGGCTTCGCTGTAAAATGCGCGACATGCGGTCCCTAAACGGCAGTTTTCTATTTAGTCAAAGGATATACCCGCTTGATACCGCGCGGATAAGGCTTTCTTTTCGCGCCCGCCCGGAAACAAGTCAAGCAATGCGCATCCGCGTCACCGCAATCACGGCTCCGACCGGCCTTTGACCGGCATGCGAACCATCATGCCAACCAGTGACAGGACAATGATCATCGCGGCAATTACCCGCATCCAGTCGGGTGTTTCACTTTGCGCAAAACACACCCCGATCAGGATCAGGTTGCTGATCGCGATCATGGTGGAAACCCGCGCATGGGAAAATCCGCGCTGGATGGCTAACTGATAGAAATGTTCGCGATGGGCCTGCCAGATTTTTTCGCGACGTAACGCCCGCTTGATCAGGGTAAAGGTCGCATCAAACAGGTAATAGGACGGCAGGATAAGCGCCACCACCCACGCCCCCTGGGATGCCAGATCCAAAAGCATCCAGCCCAGAACAAAGCCAAGCGGCACCGATCCGACATCGCCAAGAAACAGCTTCGCCGGATGCCAGTTCCAGATCAGGAACCCGATCATGATCGCAAGGATGCCAAGCCCGATATAGCCAAGTCCGATAAACTGCGGCAGCGGCACCAAAAGCGCGAGAATGAAAACGCCAAGTCCTATTGATCCGGCCTCGACACCGGAAATGCCATCAATCCCGTCCATGAAATTAAACAGATTGATGAACCAGACCCAGGCAAACACCACCAGAACATGATCAAGCCAGATCGGCACAATCCCGCCCAGAACCGGCTTGTCGATGGCAAAGACACCAATAATCACCGCAACGAATTGCAGGGCAAAACGCACCGCTGCCGACAGATCATGGCGATCATCAAGCCAGCTTAACAAACCAAGACCGGCTGCTGCGGCCAACATCAGCCAGTGACTGATCGCCGTAACGCCGGTATGGATAAAGACAACAGCAACCAGAATAATCAGAAGCGGGGTAACCGCCAATCCGCCACCGCGCGGGGTTGGCACCGCGTGACTGGACCGATGGTTCGGCATATCAAGGATCGCCTTGCGCCGCAGATAGTTCAAAACCACCCAGGTTAGCAACATCGAGCCAATCAGAAAGATGCTCGAAAAGGTCGCAAGTCCGGCGAAAGTCATCGTTTGGGCGCCCCTGTCCCTGATCGGTGTAAACTGATCCGTCTGGATTAGCCGGACAGCCCCCTGATCGCAAGGTTTTTCACCCTCAAATCAGGGCCGGATACCGGTTAATATGACCTGTCACACAAGGCTGCCATGCCGTTCAAACACACGCTTGATGCTTTACACTTGGCCATGGCGGCCTTAACTACACGAGACAACACGAAACCGGAGATATCCCTTTGACAGAACGTCGTTCCCGTCCAGCACTACGCAATGCCCCGCGCAAACAGCCGGTCGAGGCACCCGATCCGCGTATGCTTGCACTTAAAACATTGCAGGAATTGCGTGGCGGCGAAGTGACCCTGGACGAACTTCTGTCAAAGCATGGCTATGGCATGCCATCACTTGATCGCAATTTCCTGCGTCAGTTGCTTGGGACCACGCTGCGCCATCTGGGCGAAATCGATGCCGTTCTGGCCCCGCGTTATCAGCCGCCGCAAGACCGCGTTGCTGCGCGCCTGACCAACATCCTGCGACTTGGTGTGGCACAGCTGTTCTTTATGGATACGTCTGATTACGGGGCGGTCGACAGTACGGTCAATCTGGCCCGTGATGCGGGTCTGCACAAATACACCAAACTGATCAACGCAGTTCTTCGCGGATTGCAGCGTGACGGCTTTGAATGGCCCGAAGGTGTCGAAGACTGGCAACTTAACATCCCGGCATGGCTGCGCGGGTCGTGGAAGAAAGCCTATGGCGCCGAAACCGCACAGGCCATTGCCGAGGCAAGCCTTGGCCACGCCATGCTCGACCTGTCGATCAAGGATCGCAGCACCTCTGCCGAGTGGGCCGAAAAGATGGATGGCCTTGTTCTTCCGACCGGTTCGGTCCGCCTTGAAAGCGGTCGTCGTATTCGCGACCTTCCGGGTTATCGCGATGGCGACTGGTGGGTGCAGGATGCCGCCGCCGCCATCCCGGCAACCCTGTTTTCGGCCTATAAGGGCAAGACGATCTATGATCTTTGTGCCGCACCGGGCGGCAAAACCATGCAGTTGGCATCCCTTGGTGCGAGTGCGATTGCGGTTGATAAATCCGAAGGCCGCCTGAAACGCGTTTTTGAAAATCTTGAACGCGTTGCATTGGGGGCGGCAGTTGTCACCGGGGATGCCACCGATCTGGCCCCCGACACCCCGCGTGCTGATGCGGTTCTTCTGGATGCGCCCTGTTCGGCAACCGGCACCATTCGCCGCCATCCTGATATTTTGCTGCGTCAGAATGACAAACTGATGCGTTCGCTTTTGCCAATTCAGACCAAGCTGCTTAATCAGGCCGACAAGCTTCTGAATGTTGGTGGGGAGCTGATCTATTGCACCTGTTCGCTGCAACCCGAAGAAGGCGAACATCAGGTCAAATCATTCCTGGCCGATCATCCGAATTATGAACGCAAACCCATCACCGCCACGGAACTTGGCGGCTGGGACGAGGCCATCAACGGTGCCGGGGAACTGCGTGTTCTGCCAATCCATATGCAGGATTTTGGCGGCATGGACGGCTTTTTCTGTGCCCGGCTTGTCAAAAAGGCCTGATTTCGAGTCAGAATAACCGCCAGACGCGCAAACAAGGCAGCCATGAGCCCCATTCGGGTGACAGGGCGTCCGATTTGGGTTATGAGAAGCCCGAATTTCCCATATCCCGCATTGCTTCAGGACCCGTGACGCATGACCACGTCGAACATTAAAATCGCACCTTCGATCCTTTCGGCCGATTTCGCCCAGCTGGGCGTTGATGTCCGCGCTGTTGACGCAGCTGGCGCCGACTATATCCATATTGATGTGATGGACGGCCATTATGTGCCCAACATCACCATCGGCCCGGACGTGGTCAAGGCACTGCGCCCGCATTCCGACAAGGTGTTTGACGTGCATCTGATGATTGCGCCGGTCGATCCCTATATCGAAGCCTTCGCCAATGCCGGTTCCGATATCATCACCATCCATGCCGAGGCAGGCCCGCACCTGCATCGTTCGCTTCAGCTGATCAAGTCACTGGGCAAAAAGGCCGGTGTGTCGCTGAACCCGTCGACGCCGGAAAGTGTCATTGAATATGTCATGGACATGGTTGATCTGGTTCTGGTCATGACCGTGAACCCGGGCTTTGGTGGTCAGAAATTCATTCCGAGCCAGCTTGAGAAAATCAAGCGCATCCGCAAGATGATCGACGCGACCGGCCGTGAGATCGACCTTGAAGTCGATGGCGGTGTGAACCCGGAAATCGCTCCGCAGGTCATCGCTGCTGGTGCAAACGTTCTGGTCGCAGGATCGGCAACCTTCAAAGGCGGCCCGTCCGAATATGCCAACAACATCAAGGCAATCCGCGGCGCGTAAATCGTAGAACGCTGATCGCCTGAAATGACAAAAGGCCGGAGCATGATGCTCCGGCCTTTTTCATATCTTGATATGGACCATCGCCGATCAGAAATCGATACAGCGGCCCTTGTTTTCCCAATCGCCAAAGCGTGTTGGTTCCGGGCCTTTGGGACCACCGATTTCCCGGGCCTTGGCAGCGGCTTCCTTGAACGCCTTTGCTTCGGCCAGTGCATTGATCGCATCTTGCGACAATTGCGGGGCAACGTCGGCACCAGCGATCTCGCCTGCCTGATCTGCCGGATTGGCATCGGCTTGCGGTTCGGCCTTTTCTTTGGGCGCGACATTATGAATGACGGTCTCGCGGAACTTTCCGGCCATCCGGTTTCTCCTGCTTTGCACGCTTGCGCGCTCTTGAATTCACATTTGCCAAAGAAATAGCGTCATCAGTCCCGGCCCGCAAGCTTTGGTCCGGCGCATCCGAACCGCACAAAACGCATGGGATTTCAGTCCTTTGGAATCAAACACTGAATCGCGATCCGCGCTTTGGCAAAATTTTGGGGAAAACAGACTCTTTCCGTGGGAGCCCAAAGCCGCTATTTCAGGCAGACGAGCAAAACAAGGAGAAACCATGCGTCCAATTCCCCAGCGTATCGCCGAAGAACTTTCGGTTCGTCCGGAACAGGTCATTGCCACCATCGAGATGCTTAATGAAGGCTCGACCGTTCCGTTTATCGCCCGTTACCGCAAGGAAAAAACCGGCGGGCTTGATGATACTCAGTTGCGTACGCTGGAAGAACGTCTTCGCTATTTGACCGAGCTTGAAGAACGTCGCGCATCGGTTCTTGAAAGCATCCGCGAGCAGGAAAAACTGACCCCGGAACTGGAAGCCGCGATTAACGAGGCTGACACCAAGACCCGCCTTGAAGACCTTTATCTTCCATACAAGAAAAAGCGTCGGACCAAAGCCCAGATCGCCCGCGAAGCAGGTCTGGAACCGCTGGCCGACAGCCTGTTCAATGACCCGACCCTTGATCCGGAAACCGAGGCTGCGAAATTCGTCGATGCTGAAAAAGGCGTCGAAGATAGCAAAGCCGCCCTTGATGGTGCCCGTCAGATTCTGATGGAACGCTTTGCCGAGGATGCCGATCTGGTCGCCAAGCTGCGTAACCATCTGTGGAACGAAGGCGAAATCACCGCATCGGTCGTCGAAGGCAAACAGGCCGAGGGCGCAAAGTTTTCCGACTATTTCGAGCATTCCGAAAAAATCAAAACCTGCCCGTCGCACCGTGCGCTGGCCCTTTTCCGGGGTCGCAACGAAGATATCCTTCAGCTGAAACTGACCCTTGGCAAAGAGGATGAAGATCGTCCGCGCAGCCAGCCGGGCCGGGCCGAAATCATGATCGCTGCCCATGTCGGCATTGCCGATAAGGGCCGTGCGGCGGATAAGTGGCTGGTTGATACGGTGCGCTGGACCTGGCGTGTCAAATTGTCGCTGTCGATCGAGCTTGATCTGTTTGGCACCCTTCGCGATAGCGCCGAAGAAGGTGCGATCAAGGTCTTTGCCGACAACCTCAAGGACCTTCTTCTGGCGGCACCTGCGGGTCAGAAAGCCACCATGGGTCTTGATCCGGGCGTTCGCACCGGGGTTAAGGTTGCCGTTGTCGATGCCACCGGCAAGCTGGTGGATACCGCTACTGTCTATCCGTTCCAGCCGCGCAATGACGTCGAAGGTGCGATCAACACGATGGCGGCCCTTGCCGCGCGCCATCAGATCGAACTGATCGCCATTGGCAATGGTACGTTCTCGCGCGAGACCGATGAACTTGCCGGTCAGATGCTGAAACGTTTCCCGGCCCTTAAGGCCACCAAGGTCATCGTCAACGAGGCCGGGGCGTCGGTTTATTCCGCATCCCAGTTCGCCGCCGAAGAATTCCCTGATCTTGATGTGTCGCTACGTGGTGCGGCCTCGATTGCGCGCCGTTTGCAGGACCCGCTGGCCGAACTGGTCAAGATCGAACCGAAATCCATCGGTGTCGGTCAGTATCAGCACGATGTGTCTGAAACCAAACTGGCACGATCCCTTGATGCCGTGGTCGAGGATTGCGTGAACGGGGTTGGTGTTGACCTTAACACCGCATCCATCCCGCTTTTGACCCGCGTGGCGGGTCTGACCGAAACGCTGGCCCGCAATATTGTCGGCTATCGCGATTCAAACGGGGCGTTCCAGTCGCGTGCCGATCTAAAAAAGGTCGAACGTCTGGGGCCAAAGGCGTTTGAACAGTGCGCAGGCTTCTTGCGTATTCGCGGGGCACAGAACCCGCTTGATGCATCGGCCGTACACCCGGAAGCCTATCCGCTGGTCGAAAAGATCAGTGCCAAGGCATCCCGGCCGCTGGCAAGCCTGATTGGCGACTCGGCCTTTATCAAAACGCTGCGTCCCGAAGATTTCGCCGACGAGACTTTCGGTGTGCCAACCATCCGCGACATCATTGCCGAGCTTGATAAACCCGGTCGTGACCCGCGTCCGGAATTCAAGACCGCCAAATTCGCCGAGGGCGTAAATGAAATCAAGGATCTGCGCACCGGCATGAAGCTTGAAGGTACGGTGACCAACGTTACCAATTTTGGTGCCTTTGTTGATATCGGCGTGCATCAGGATGGCCTTGTCCATATCTCGCAGCTGGCCGATAAATTCGTCGATGACCCGCGTCAGGTGGTCAAGGCCGGTCAGATCGTTTCGGTCACCGTCATGGAAGTCGACGCACCGCGCAAACGTATCGGTCTTTCGATGAAATCGGCCCCGGATTACGAAGGCACGCGTGAACGCCGCAATGACACTGCCGGGGGTGCCCCGCGCGGTGGCCATGGTGGCGGACGCCCGCAACAATCATCGGGCCCGCGCAACAACACAGGCAATGCAAATCGCGGCAATGGCGGAAATTCCGGCGGTGATGCCGGGGGCGCGATGGCAGCTGCCCTTAAGGCCGCGATGGAACGTCGCAAATAACTGCAATCAACCATCGGGATGATCTTTCAAATGGCGGGATGGCCTGGGCTGTCTCGCCATTTTCATATTCAGGCACCAGGACCAACGGGATGAATTGACAGAAAGCGGATTAAAACCCATTTTGAGCACTCACCAAGGGGAGCCCCGTCAGGGGGCTGAGAAACTGCCGTGTGAAAATCAGCGCAGTGACCCGTTGAACCTGATCCAGTTCATACTGGCGTAGGGACGGTGTGAACGCGATTTTCCGGCGTTCTCCATCTTTCCGACTTCGAACTGGGTCTCCAAACGCACTTGAATTTGCTGCATTGGAGCCTCGACATGACGACTGATCTTTCCTCAACCGCCACCGCCCTGTTTGAAAAGATGCGTGCGACCAATCCGCTGGTCCATTGCATCACCAACTATGTCGCAATGAACTATGCCGCCAATGTCCTGCTGGCAGCCGGTGCATCGCCCGCGATGGTGCATACCCCCGAAGAATCCGGTGAATTTGCCGCAATTGCCAGTGCATTGACGGTCAATATCGGCACCCTGTCACCCCACTGGGTCGAAGGCATGATTGCCGCGGCCCAATCCGCCAATGCGGCCGGAAAGCCCTGGGTGCTTGACCCGGTGGCGCATTTCGCGACCCGGTATCGCCGCGACGTTGTCGCAGAATTGCTGAAACTGAAGCCGACCGTCATTCGCGGCAACGCGTCCGAAATCATCGCCCTTGCCGGTGGACAAAGTGCCGGTCAGGGCGTCGATAGTGGCGATCCCGTTGAACAGGCCGAAGGTGCTGCACGCGCCCTTGCCAATGCACAGAAAGCCGTTGTCGCAGTAACCGGCGAGATCGATTTTGTCACCGATGGCACCCGTGCGGTTCGTATTGCCGGTGGTTCGCCGCTGATGCCGAAAATCACCGCCATGGGCTGTGCGTTGACCGGACTTGTTGGGGCCTATGTCGCGATTGCCAAAGATCAGGCGTTTGAGGCCACTATTGCCGCCCTGACCAATTTTGCCGTTGCCGGAAGCATTGCCGCGCAATCCGCAAACGGCCCGGCATCTTTCATGACGGCCTTTGTTGACGGGCTTCATAATCTTGACGCCACAACCTTTAACGACACTGCACGCATTGAGGCCCTATGAAATCCTTTGATCTGTCGCTTTATCTGGTGCTTGATCCCGATCTGTGCCGCACCCATTCGATGGTTGAAACAACCATGGCAGCCATCGCGGGTGGTGCAACCATCGTTCAGCTTCGCGATAAAAAGGCCGGGACCGAGGGGCTTATTCGCATTGGCCGGGAACTGATCGAAGCCATGGCTGGCACCGGGGTCCCGCTTATCGTCAATGACGATATCGAAGCCGCAATTGCGATTGGCGCAGACGGGCTGCATGTCGGTCAGGATGATTTGCCATCCCAAACGGCCCGTGAACGACTGGGACGTGACAAGATCATCGGCCTTTCGATCGAGGATGAAACGGTCGCACGCAAGGTCGACCCGGGCATTGTCGACTATGTCGGCATCGGCCCGGTCTTTGCCACATCAACCAAACCCGACCATAAACCCGCCATCGGATTTGATGGTCTGGCTGATCTGGTAAAGATCGCCGGTCTGCCTTCTGTTGCCATTGGCGGTCTGAAAAAAATCATGTCGAACCGATCTTTGGCGCCGGGGCCAATGGCATTGCGGTTGTATCGGCCATTTGCGGCCAACCCGACCCCGAAGGCGCCACCCGTGCCATCGCCGATGCGATTGCGGCACTGAAATAGCCCATCGATATCAATATCCTAAAGACAGGGTCGCGATTGCGCCGACGGTCCTGAATACTTTCATCCCCTGCCCGATCACCCCGTCTGGCAGGGGGTGATTTTGGGGCGCGCGCATGGCTGCCCCTCGCGACTTGCACGAAACCGCACGGAAATGCCTCAATTGCGCCGCTAATTCTCCGGCTTCGGGGTGCATCTTGGTTTCATGAGAACGATGCACACAAGCGCGAGGGATGTCATGTTGAAATCTATGCGCAGCAAAAAGCCGGTTGCCATTGCCCTGATCTGTATCCTGACAGGAACAACAGCCGCTGTGGCTGCAATCCGGATTGCGCCGAAACCGACAACTGATAGCGTTACAATCAATTCTGAAAAACCGGCCGGTGAAGTCATCCTGACCCATCAGGACGGGACAATCGCGCTCGATCGGGACTGCCATACCTTTCCATGCAAGCTTGATATCTCGTCGCTGCCAACCGGCGAATATGCCGTCATGATTCGCAATGGCACCGATATCGAGCATCGCAATGCGCTTTATAAGGAATAGGCCCTCGCACTTGCTCGGCAAGTTAAACCGATGAGACTCGAAGTCGAAAATTTTTCGACAAATCTCTGGAACGTTTCGCCCGCCCGACTGTTTAGTCATCAGAATGCGCAACGCCATATTCGCACTTGATCGCCGATTTCCCGGCAATTTCCAGAGAGCGCATTGCATAACGGGCCCATCAAGCTAGATAAAGGCCCAGAGGCACCCTCCCTGCCCGGGGAAATGATCCCTGCAACAAAGGTTTCCAACAGGTTGCACGGGATTTTCACTTTCACCCAAGGTGCAAAAAGGGATATGTTGCGTTACCGCACAGACCAATAATGAAAGTCGAGGAACTGTATCATGGCATTTGAACTCCCAGCACTTCCGTATGCATATGACGCGCTTGCACCGGTCATGTCGTCTGAAACCCTTGAGTTTCACCATGACAAGCACCACAACGCATACGTTGTGAACGGCAACAAGCTGCTCGAAGGTTCGGGCCTTGAAGGCAAGTCGCTCGAAGAAGTCGTTGTTGCATCCTATGGCGACGCTTCCAAAGCAGGCCTGTTCAACAACGCTGCCCAGCACTGGAACCATATCGAGTTCTGGCAGATGATGAAGAAAAACGGCGGCGGTAACATTCCGGGCGAACTGGAAAAGAAAATCGTCGAAGATTTCGGCTCTGTTGATGCCTTCAAGGAAGCCTTCATTCAGGCTGGCGTTACCCAGTTCGGTTCGGGCTGGTGCTGGCTGGCAATGGACAAGTCGGGCAAACTGGTTGTGACCAAAACCCCGAACGCGGAAAACCCGCTGGTTCATGGTCAGACCCCGCTGCTCGGTTGTGATGTTTGGGAACATTCCTACTACATCGATTACCGCAACGCGCGTCCGGACTATGTCAAAGCTTTCCTCGACAGCCTGGTAAACTGGGAATATGTCGCAGAGCGCTTCTCCAAAGCTGGCTAATCAGCCCTGCTTTGAGACAAGATTAAAGAAAGCGGCTCCTTCGGGGGCCGTTTTTTTTTAAAACTCGTCAGGCCAACGTCGTGCTGTATGCAACACCGCAATTATGGTCACCGTATCTTCTTCAAGGCCATAGGCAACAAGATAGGGCGTGCCATTCACGATCATTTCGCGTGTTTGTTCCACGCGTCCGACACGACCTATGAAGGGATGGGTGGCAAGCTGGGAAACAGAACCTGATATCAACTGATAGGTTCTGAGGGCTGCGGTTGGATTGCGATCCTCTATGTAGTCAAGGATATCGCGCAGGTCATCAATAGCCCGACTGTCCCACCGAATGCGCATCAGGAATGCTTGTCTGCAAAACGTTGCTCAAAAGTGGCAAGCACATCTTCATGATCAATCAATGTTGCGCGACCCTCGGCAATGCTGCGCGCACGATCCGCAATCAGGTTCACTTGCCATTCCTGATGATCGGCGTATTGCCGAAGAGCATCATTGATGATGCTTGAACGTGTCTGCCCGAATGCATCAGCAAGCTTATCAAGCCGCTTGCGCAAATCTGCATCAACACGCACCGCCATTGTATCTTTGCTCATGACCGACCTTCCGATTGCGATGTAATACAACGTATTCTATCGCAATCGGAAGCAAATAAAAACCCCGCCAGCGAACTGGCGGGGTTTGGATCGAACCTGATCGGACGAGTGATCAGATATCGAATTTGATGCCCTGAGCCAGCGGCAGCTCGCGGGAATAGTTGATCGTGTTGGTCGCACGACGCATGTAACCTTTCCAGGCATCCGAACCCGATTCACGACCGCCACCGGTTTCTTTCTCGCCACCGAACGCACCGCCGATTTCTGCACCCGACGGGCCGATATTGACGTTGGCAATACCGCAATCGGAACCAACTGCCGACAGGAACAGTTCGGTTTCACGAACATCGGTCGAGAAGATGCAAGATGACAGGCCCTGCGGCACACCGTTCTGAAGCGCGATGGCTTCTTCCAGGGTTTCATAGGTCATGACATAAAGGATCGGAGCAAAGGTCTCGTTACGGACCGTCTCGGTCTGAGCCGGCATTTCAACCACAGACGGGCTGACATAGAAGGCGTTCGGATATTCAGATTCCAGCACGCGTTCGCCACCATGCACAACGCCACCATCTTTCTTGGCATTGGCAAGGGCAGTCTGCATGTTGTTGAAGCTGTCTTCATCGATCAGCGGACCAACAAGGGTGCCATCGGCAAGCGGATCACCGATTTTGACCGACTTGTAGGCAGCAACGATTTTCGGAAGCAGCTGATCCTTGATGTCCTTGTGAACGATCAGACGACGAAGCGAGGTGCAACGCTGACCACAGGTACCAACAGCCGAGAACACAACCGCGCGAACGGTCATATCAAGATCGGCCGACGGGGTTACGATCATGGCGTTGTTGCCGCCAAGTTCCAGAATGGTGCGGCCAAAACGTTCGGCAACACGCGGGGCAACTTCGCGGCCCATGCGGGTCGAACCGGTTGCCGAAACCAGTGCCACGTCGTGGCTGTCGGTCATGGCTTCGCCGATCTTGCGATCACCGATGACGATCTGATGCAGGCCTTCGGGCGCATCACCGAATTTCGCCAGTGCCTTTTCAAAGATTTTCTGGCAGGCAAGGGCGGTCAGCGGGGTCTTTTCCGACGGTTTCCAGATCACGGCGTTACCGCAAACCAGCGCAAGCGCGGTGTTCCAGGACCAGACCGCAACCGGGAAGTTGAACGCCGAAATCACGCCAACGACACCCAGCGGATGCCAGGTTTCCATCATTTTGTGGCCCGGACGTTCGGATGCGATGGTCAGACCATAAAGCTGACGCGACAGACCGACTGCGAAATCGCAGATATCGATCATTTCCTGAACTTCACCAAGACCTTCCTGATAGATCTTGCCGCATTCAAGCGACACCAGACGGCCCAGCGGTTCCTTGGCAGCGCGCAGTTCTTCGCCCAGAAGACGGGCCAGTTCACCGCGACGCGGACCCGGAACCTGACGCCATGCACCGAATGCCTTTTTGGCATTGCTGATGATGTCGGTCATCTCGGCCGGATCGGTTTCAGCAACAACCGCAATCTCGGACCCGTCAACCGGGGTCTGGACCTTAAGGGTGCCATTGGCGATCTCGGCGTCAGTCAGACCAAGCTCGGTCAGGATGGATTTGAAACTCACAGTAAAACTCCCTTCTTTTTAAACTTTCCGGTGATCACCACCGGCCATTCCGTTTGATATCGTTCCGCGATCTATGCGACTTGCGCCACCTTGGGCAGAAGCTTGGCGATGATGGCAAAGGCCTCATCAACCTGATCGAACGGAATGGTCAAAGGTGCCAGCAGGCGCACCACATTGGCGTGTTCACCACTTGGCATTAACAATAGCCCGCTTTCACGCGCCAGTTGCAACAGGCTTTGCAGACGATTGGGCGACGGTTTGCCATCATCTGCAATCATCTCGAAGGCGCGCATTGCGCCAATTCCGCGCATATTGCCGATCACATGCCCGCCGGGCAGATCGCGCAACCATGCGATATGGGTCGCGTATTTTTCGCCAAGCTGCTTGGCACGACCCAGAATGTTTTCAGCTTCGAGCACCTCGAACACACCGGTTGCAGCCGCGCAGGCAACCGGGTTACCCGAATATGTCCCGCCAAGACCGCCCGGTGCGAGTGCGTTCATCACATCCTCGGCCCCGGTGATCGCGGCCAGCGGGAAACCACCGCCAATCCCCTTGCCCATGACAAGGATATCGGGGGCCACACCGGCATGCTCGATGGCAAACATCTTGCCCGTGCGCGCAAACCCAGACTGGATTTCATCGGCAATCAGAACCATGCCGTTTTCATCACACAGACGACGCAACGCCACAAGGAATTCGCCGTCACAGGCGCGGAAACCGCCCTCACCCTGAACCGGTTCGATGACGATGGCCCCGACCGATTTGGGATCGGCAGAAACCGCAAACAGTTTGGCGATGGCATTCATCGCATCCTCAACCGATACACCGGTTTCCGGGCAAGGATATGGCAGATGCCAGACCGGCCCCGGAAGCGGCCCAAGACCGGTTTTATAGGGCTTTGTCTTGCCGGTCAGTGCAAGGGTCGCAAGGGTTCTGCCATGAAACGCCCCTTCAAAGGCGATCACCCCGGTCCGGCCGGTAAAGGCACGGGCCAGTTTCAGGGCGTTTTCCATGGCCTCGGCCCCGGAATTGGTCAGCATCGACTTTGCCGGGCCTTCAATCGGGCAGTTTTTCGCCAGCCAGTCGGTGACCGCGACATAGGGTTCATGGGGCAGCGCGTTAAAGCAGCTATGGGTAAAACGGTCGCACTGGGCGATCACACGATCCATCACAACCGGGTTGCGATGGCCAACAGTCAAAACACCGATCCCGCCAACGAAATCGATATAGCGATTGCCTTCGCTATCCCAGGCTTCAGCATTCAGTGCGCAGTCAAGATAGACAGGATGCACATTACGCACCCCGCTCGAAACCGAGACGGTCTGACGATCACGAATGGAAGCGCCAAGAGTTCCAGCAGTTTTGTTAGCATCATCACGGGGCATTGGGGCCTGCTCCGACCATTGGTTTAAGTATCTGATTTCGCATATTCGTTACGAAATCGAATTAAATAACGTTAAGTTCGAGAACCGGGGCATTATCCCGGATACGCTCATAGCCGAAGACCGACAGATCAAGGGTCTGATAGCCGCCCGTGGTGACGAGCTCGGCAATCCCGCGACCAACCGCCGGGCTTTGCTGCAACCCGTGGCCCGAGAAACCATTGGCAAAGACAAAGTTCTTCACATCGGTATGACGGCCAAGGATCGCGTTCTGATCAAGCAGGTTATAGGAATAGTGACCGGCCCAGGCATTGACGACCTTGATCGCCTCAAACCGTTCACAACGCTCATACAGGCCCGGCCAGATGATGTCGTCAAACAGGCTGTGATCGACTTCGAAATCCCAGCATTCCGGATCACGATCCTTGGGCGGGGCGATCCCGGTGATGAAAAACTCACCTTCAGGACGGACATAAAGCCCGCTCGGATCGATCAGCATCGGACAGGTCGCGGTAATGTCGGCAGCATCGCGGCAGTTAAATACGAAAATGCAGCGTTTGCGCGGTTCGACCGGAATTTCAAGACCAGCCATTTTTGCAACCCTGGACCCGCCGGTTCCGGCCGCATTGATCAGGGTGCCACAGCCAAACCGACGCCCGTCTTTCAGGACAACACCGGTAATCTGATCGCCTTCGCGGGTGACTTCAACGACTTCGCCGTCGATATATTCGGCACCGCGACTGCGGGCCTGTTTGCGGAAAGACTGCATCAGGGAATAGGCATCAAACCAGCCTTCGCCCGTGCGGCCCCAGCAGCCAGCCGACAGATCGGATGTATTCATCCACGGATATTTGGCGGCCAGTTCATCGGGTTCCATCCAGACGATATCAGCACCAAATTCGGTCTGGGTCGCGTGGTTCTGCTTGAGGATGTCACGGCCCTGATCGGTTGCCAGAATAAGATAGCCTTTTTCATGCAGGGCAATGTCGACTTCGGGATCAAGGTCGCGCTTCAGATTGCGCAAGAACTCGATGCCATAAGCCGACATTTCGATATTGACCGGGGTCGAAAATTGCTGACGGATCGACGCCGCCGAAAGGGTCGTCGAACAGAATTCGTAATTGGGATCTTTTTCGATCACCAGAACCCGGCCCTTGAAATCATCCCGGCCGGTCAAATGCCATGCGATGGAGCTGCCAATAACCGCACCACCGACAATGATCACATCATAATTTGCGTCAACAGAACCCATTCTCGCCTTCTACCCGATAAATTGTTGAAGCCTTCCGGCCACTTTCATCCCGGACATTTTATGGTTGGTGCGCTGGATGCGATCCCTGTCCGGAACGGGGAGACATCCTTCCGAAACATTACAAACTGATCACATTCCAGCGCGATGGCCCTTGGCCTGAACGCTTCATATGGTGGCGCGAGGAGGCTTGGAACCGTTTAAAACGTTACGCCTTGGCTGAACAGCAAACAAACGATATATTCGCACCATATCATTCCATTTTGTTATGAACCGGAATTTCCATGCGCCGCTTCCTGCCGTCCCTGACTGCCTTGCAATTCTTTGAAAGTTCGGCCCGTCATCTATCCTTTACCCGGGCGGCCGAGGAACTTAACGTCACGCAAAGCGCGATCAGCCGTCAGATCAGAACGCTTGAGGAATATCTGGGACGCGATCTGTTTCGCCGGGTCAAAAAACGCCTGAAACTGACTGCTGCGGGCGAAGCCTATGCAGCACAGGTGCGCGATCTTCTGGACCGGGCAGAGGCCGCAACGCTTCAGGTCATGGCCTATTCCGATGCGGGCGGGATGCTCAATGTCGGGACGTTGCCAACATTTGGTGCGCGCTGGCTTGTGCCACGTCTTGGCGATTTCAAGGCAACCTGGCCGGATATCCAGCTTAATCTGATCACCCAGACGCGCGAGTTCAATTTCGACCGCGAAGGCATCGATATCGCGATCCATTTCGGCGATGACAATCTGCCCGGATGCGTGTTTCACCGCCTGATGGGTGAAACCCTGATTGCGGTTTGCGCGCCCAAACTGCTTAAGGAAAATGATGATCTGCCGATTGCGCGCGAACGCGTGCGCAACTGCACACTTTTGCAACATTCCACCCGTCCACGCGCCTGGCAGGACTGGCTGGCAGCAACCGGCGTTGCCGTGGTCGACGAGCTTGCCGGACCAAGGTTTGAACATTTCCACATGGTCATTCAGGCCGCCGTTGCCGGGCTTGGATTGGCGCTATTGCCGGAATTTCTGGTGCGCGAAGAGCTTGAAAACGGGCGGCTCGTTGCCCCCTTTGATGTCTCGATCCCCAATCATCACGCCTATTACGTTGTCTATCCCAAGGAAAAGGAAAACAACTTTGCCGTCCGCGCCTTTCGCGACTGGCTGGTTGCGACCTGCAAGGCCGAACAGGAAGAACGCGGATCATCATCAGGCAACGCCGCCTGATCAGACCGCCTGACTGACCAGAACATGTCCGCCCTTGGGATCATCAATCGCGCGGATCGGACTTTTGAACACCGCTGACAGCAAGTCGGGCTGCATGACGTCTGCAACTTCTCCCTGTGCCACGATCTCGCCGGACTGCAAAACAGCGACCCGGTCGGCATAGGCCGTGACCTGATTGAAATCATGCAGGATCATCAAGACCCCGACATTGTTGTCGTGGGCTTCACGTCGTGCAACGGCCAGCAATGCGTGTTGATGGGAAACATCAAGCCCCGCTGTGGGCTCATCAAGCAAAAGGAACCGGTCAGAACCACACTGCGGGTCATGCACGGCATCTGATGTCACATCAAATCCACCCATTCCCCAGATTTGCACCAGGGCACGGGCCAGATGGACCCGCTGTTTTTCCCCGCCGGACAAGGCCGGATAGGGCCGATCTGCAAGATGATTGATATCGGCAACAGCAATCGCACGGGCCACCAGTTTCTGATCAAGCTGGCGCGTCGAGATTTTTCGAAACGGCGCACGGCCCAAGGCAACCACATCACGCACACCGAACGGAAATGTCATTGAGGCGGCTTGCGGCATCACCGCCCGCCTTTGCGCAAGGTTCAGGGCCGACAAGCTGGATATATCCTGCCCATTTTGCATGACGCACCCTTTGGCTGGTTGGTATTCACCTGCCAGCACACGCAGCAATGTGGATTTCCCGGCACCATTGGGGCCCAGAATTGCCAATACTTCCCCCGGCGCCAAAGCCAGCGAAATATCACGCAGCAAATGGCGGCCACGCGCCACAAAGCTCACGTCCTTTGCCATCAGGCTCATAATCTGCGCCTTTTCTTTTCACGCATCAGCAATCCAAGGAAGAACGGCCCGCCAACGATCCCCGTTACCAGACCAATCGGCAATTCTGCCGGCAATACAATGATACGGGCCACAGCATCCGCCCCGGTCAGCATGATCGCCCCGCAAATTGCAGATGCAGGCAACACATACCGGTTATCCGGCCCGGTCACTAGCCGCACCAGATGCGGGGCCACCAACCCGACAAACCCGATAATGCCCGACACAGCAACCGCTGCACCCACAACCAATGCCGTGGCAACGGTTGCCCGGCGTTTAAGATGTTCGACCTCGACACCAAGATGGCGTGCCTCGGCCTCGCCCAGCAAAAACAGATTAAGCGGTGTTCCCAGCGTCAGCAAATAAACGATGCCCAGGGTCATAATGATCATGGCGGGCATATCGGTCGGGCCGTTTCCGGCAAGCGCCCCCATCTGCCAGAATGTCAGACTGCGCAACTGCGCATCATCGGCCATATAGGTAAAGACACCAACACCGGCAAATGCCATGGCATTGATCGCCACCCCGATCAGCAACATGATTGCGGCATCGGTTTGTCCATCCTGGCGGGACAGAACCCGAATAACCGCCGTTGCAATGACCGCACCGCCAAATGCGGCAACCGGCACACCATAAGGCCCGATCACCGTATAGAAACTGCCCAAAATGATGTGACCGGCAACAATCATGGCCACCGCCCCCAAAGCAGCGCTGGCAGACACCCCGATGATACCCGGATCGGCAATGGGATTGCGAAACAGGCTTTGCATCACCGCCCCGGCAAGACCAAGCCCCCCGCCAATCACAATGGCCCGCAGAATACGGGGCAAGCGCAAGGTATCAAGAACACGGGCATCAAATGCATCAATACCAATGCCGGAAATACCGATGCGATGGGCCAGATGCGCAAGCACATCGCCCGACGCGATCGGCGCACCACCAATCCCGAGTGAAATCAGGACCACACTTGCCAGCACCAACATCATGAGGACAAGAACCACCACAGGTCGACGAACCGGCCCGAACTGCCGCAGCGATGATGCCATCAGCTTCACCGTTTTCATCGACCTTGTTCTTGCTTGTGCAGAAATGCCGCCACATCGCGGATTTCAGACGCGGATTCAGGCCCGAACCCGAGTATCGTTGACGATGAAACTGTCAGAACCCTGCCATTTGCCACGGCCTTGTTCAGCCCCAGAACCGGATCGGTTTTAAGGCCTTCGAAGCCGCCATATTGATCAACGGTTGATTGCGGCAGCAATACATAATCAGACTGATCTGCGGCGATGACTTCGGCTGATACCGGTTTGAAACCGTCAAACTCTGCCATCGGATTTCGACCGCCAACCAGATCAATGATTTCTGCAGCTGTCGTATGGTTCCCGGCCGAAAGCGGCTTACCATGACCAACAGCCATCAGGAATATGATACTTGGGCGGTTCGGCTCGACTACGGCCCCCAGATCGGCAATATCGGCACGAATCTTTTGTGCAAGTGTTTGCGCCTCGACAACACGCCCCAGTGCCGCGCCCGCAATGGCAATCGCATCGGGCAGATTTTTCATCTCGTCGAGTGATGGCAGTTTGACAATCGGTATCCCCAGATCACCCAGTTCCTGCAACACATTTTCCGGACCTGATTTCTCAACAGCGACAATCAGATCGGGCTTCAGGCTGATGATCCCCTCGGACGCCAGTTGGCGCATATAACCAACCTTTGGCAGGGCTTCGACCACCTCCGGTCGGGTACTGGTGGTATCGGTTGCAATAACGCTGTCACCGGCACCAAGCGCAAAGACAATTTCGGTCGCCGGGGCCCCGACCGTGATTACACGGCCGGGACGCTCGGTGCCATTGGCATTCGCACCAAGCATGGTGAAGCTGAAAATGGCACATAGAATTGTGGTAAATCTGCGCATCATCTACCCCGCGAGAGCATGCTCTTTGGCGTTAAAACGCGGCAGATCTTCTGCAAGCTTCTGCCATTCCGGATTCTCGGGATCCTTGGGTGCACGTTCGCCGCAGAAGATCGCAAAGTTGTTGAGATCTGCGTCATAAAGCTCGACCGTGGTGATCACACCTTCACGGACAGGTTTACGGACAATCCATGCCTCGGCAATCATGTCCATACGCAGATGCAGGGTGAAACGCGGGTCCATGACATTGATCCAGTCCCCCATCTCGCGGATGGTTTTGACCGGACCGGTATGGATCTGTATGGCACCGGCATTGCCAACAAACACCATGATCGGCAAACCGCTTTCCGATGCTGATTCCAGCATGGTCTTAAGCGCATCATTGCTCAGCCGTTCGGCAAATTCTGTCCCGACAAGACGCAGTCCCTGCTGTCGTCCGACATTGAAATCTTTCAGCAACCCGTGGAACTGATGCACATCGGTCATCTTGCGCCAATGGGCACGAAGATTATCCACATCGACCTCTTCATCCTTGCGCGTCACGGCTTTGGGCAACGGCGCCAGGGTTTCGATCCCCGGTTCCTGATTTTCCGCTCGGAATTCATCTACCAGCGCATCATATCCGGCTTCGTTCGATTTGGCGGTCAGGAAGATCTTGTGAATCGCCTGGCCTTCATGATCAAAAAACTGCAGGCTGCGACGGCGTCCTGCGCGCGGATTGTTGGTTTCTACCGCAAATCCATGGCCCCAACGCCCCAGAAACAGGCGAAGGTCTACATCACCATTCAGCACCAGTCCCATTTCACCATTGATGCTGACCGCCCCGAACGTTCCGATCTTTTCATGAACCACACTTGGATTGCGGGTCAGAATCTTGACCTCGCCCAGTTCTTCAAGACGTTTGATCAGGTCACCCCAATCCACATCCAGACGAATAACGTTTTTCCCGGTACCGGCTGCAACCAGTTCACCCTCGGTCAAACCAAGTTCTGATGCGATATCGACGGCATATCCTTTGGCTTCTCCGGCAGAAAAGGCCGCCCAGGCTTCCTGTGGTGTTTTGAAATTGTTTTCATTCATGGCGTTTTTATACCTCCTGAAAGATCAGACGATGCAAGACACGCATCGTCTGATCCTCGTGCGTTAGAATTTCATGCTTGCGGAAATTTTGAAGTTGCGGCCCGGCTCATAAAGCCCCTGATCAGCAACCTGATAATTGTGATCAAACAGGTTATCGATCCCGGCATTGACCGTCAGACCCGGAACGGTTTCGCTTGCATCCCAGCGGGCAAACAGATCGAAGGTTGCATAACCGGGAACTTCGCTGCCCGAAGCAATGCGGGTCAGGCGATCAACCATATTGGCGCGGCCGCCAAGTTCGACACCGTAATCCTCGAAGCGATACCCGCCCGATACAGCAACCTTGTCGGCCGGAATATTGGCAAGATTTTCACCGGTACGGGTGTTTTCCCCACGCAAACGCGATGCGGCCAAACCGGCAAAGACAACACCGGTGTCATAACTTAGCTCTGCTTCGAAACCTTTGATTTCAGCTTCGGGAACGTTGACACTTTTGGTTTCGGAACTACCGAAAGTCGCACCTTGCTGTTCGATGTAGTCTTCGATTTCGTTATGGAAATAGGCAACTTTGGCGCGGAAAGCGTCGCCCGCCGTCAGAAGGTTGTCAGACTTGAAGTTTGTCCCGAATTCCCAGGTCTTGGCCTTTTCAGCTTCCAGATCGGGGTTGGCGACAAAATTGTTGCCCGGGAAGTGATAACCGCTGGCATACATTTCGGTCATGGCCGGAGCACGGAACGCTTCGGCATAACTGACATAGGGCTGCATCCAGGACGTCACACGGTAGCTTGCCGAGAAGCGCGGGGAAATCGCGCTGTCCTCACGCGACCGCTGACCTTCCGCCGACAGGTCATAGGAGTCAAACCGCACACCTGCGGTCAGATCAAGCGCGTCGGTAACTGCAAAGGCATTATCGACATAAACGCCATAGATAGTCATTTCCGCATCGGGAAACAGGTTGGCTACAGCAACGCCGTTACGACGGCCTTCCTGTGAATCCTGATAAAGCTCCCCGCCAACCGTTACTGCCAGTTCACGACCGGCCAGATCAAAGCGCGACGTGTTGTTGCCATCAATGCC
Source organism: Thalassospira sp. SM2505 (assembly GCF_054901115.1). Classification (NCBI taxonomy): domain Bacteria; kingdom Pseudomonadati; phylum Pseudomonadota; class Alphaproteobacteria; order Rhodospirillales; family Thalassospiraceae; genus Thalassospira; species Thalassospira sp. SM2505. The sequence continues at coordinate 623,505 of NZ_CM142731.1, read as the reverse complement.
GATGGTATCAAGTGTGCGTTCATCATGACGACCGTCGCTGACACGCTTTTCATCCAGATCCGTACGCATGCCATAGGCATTTACGTTTGCATCAATCCAGTCGTTACCCAAATCGTGATAGCTGTATCCCAGGACCAGCGAGGATTCTTCGCTTTCGCGATCCACAAGATAGTTGCTGGTGCTGTTTACAGCTGCACCACTATCCGGGGCAGCAGGCAACTGGTGATCATCGCTATAGCGCTGAACGCTCAGCGTCAGACGGCTCGCATCATTGATGTCGATCCCGCCCTTGAACATGCCATTGATGTAATCATCATCGGTATATTGCTGCTTTACGCCATCACCGGATTCAAAATTACCCGTGCTTTCGCGGGTGACGCTGACCAGAATGTCGGTATTGTCGGTCGGGCGACCATAGGCCATGCCATTTGTCGTCAAACCGTGATCAACAGACGCATATCCAACCTTGACCCGCGCACCAATTTTCTGGCCCGGATCAAGCAGATCATTGGCGTCCTTGGTAGTGAGTGCAATGACACCCCCCAATGCACCGGTGCCCTGCATGGTCGATGCCGCACCACGATAGACTTCAACCGATTTAAGAACTTCCGGATCGAAGAAGAAACGACCTTTGTGGCCAACACTCATATTGGCGCGGGCACCGTCAACACGCACAACCACACGGTCACCGGTCAAACCGCGAATGATCGGCTCCTGAACCGTGCTGCGCGGGCCACCATAAATCTCGACACCGGGCATTCCGCGCAAGATGTCGCTCAGATCGGATGGCTGACGTCGTTCCAGTTCTTCTTCATCGACAACCGAAATTGATGCCGGTGCGTCGATGACCGATGTTTCAAGCTTGTTGGCGGTAATCGTGATTGCATCAAGTGCAATGCTGTTTTCGGCAATCAGGACCGGTTGGTCGGTGGTTGCAGATACATCTGCGGCATCGGTGCCCGATATATTCGTAGCATCTTGCGCATATGCAGCAGTGCCAAGCGCAAATGTTGATACTGTCGCCATAAGCAAGCGCACAGACTTGTTGAAAGCCATAATTTTCCCCTGTAAGGCAGCTTTGGTACCGATTTCGGCTGGCTGGCTGGCTTGTGCGGGGCACTGGCGCGCTGGCTGGCAAATCTGGTCAGATTTGATTGTGTGGCGTTAGTTAGACGCCTTATTTCGTCAGGATTAGCTTGTTGTTCGACGTCATACGAAGGCGGTATTCGTCTCCCTGATGGATAATAATGACCTCGCGGTCAGTTCCCATCAGTTCTTCCACCTGAATATGTTTCGCCTGAGCTGGGACGCCCGTTTTTTCAATCCTGCCTGTGATGTCAGGCATCACAAACTCCTTGTTTATGCACCGACTATATTAATAATGATTTGCATTCCTATATTCAATTGCGAATGAAAGTCAACTGCGCAGTTGCGCCAAAACATGAATGCGGGTCAATTACCGTCCCATTATGTGACAAAGGCCACATTTCCGGGTTGGAAATATGGCCTTTTGCATAAGGACCCTGAACTGATGGCGGTGAGGGAATACTACCTAGTTGCTGACGCCGATCTTCTCGGACGAACCGGCACGCATTGCAGCGACAAGCTGCACTGCAACCATGATGAACAGGAAATAAAGCGCGACCTGCCAGTCGCCCAGAAGATCATGAAGGGCGCCAAACAATACCGGACCAATCGCCGCAAACAGATAGCCGACGGATTGCGCCATCCCTGAAAGACGGGCGGAAGTTTGCGGATCAGCCCCGCGCATCCCCACCAGCGTCAAGGCAATGCTGATCATGCTGCCCTGACCCAGACCAAGGCATACCGCCCAAAGATAGGGAAGCTCGGTCGTGGCAAACACAAAGCCCGGAATCGCAATGATCAGCGGGATATGCAGCACCAGCATCGCCAGTTTCTTGTTGGCAATTTTCGAATAGATCAGCGGTGCCGCAAAGGCTGCAGGAATACCAAAGACGTTAAAGATCGACAAAAGTGTTGCGGCCTCGGCCTCGGTAATGCCGTGATCGATGAAAACCTTCGCAAGCCAGGCAACCCCTGTGTAAAACATCAGCGACTGACAGCCAAAGAACAGCGCCAGCCACCATGCTTCGGTATTTTTCCAAAGCGATATTTTGGCATTCATCGCCGGTGCCGGGGCCTTGTGGCGATAGCGCAGCATCGGCAACCAGCAGACAAAGGCAATGGCTGCAAATACCGCCCACACACCCAGTGACCAGCGCCAGTCCCCATCTGCGGCATTTCGTATCGGAATAGAAATGAATGCGGCAATGGTCGCGCCACTCGACATGGTAAAGGTGTAAAGGGCGGTCACAAAGGCAACATGGGTCGGGAAGCTGCGCCGCACCAGCGACGGAGTCAGCACATTCATCACTGCAATCGCAGCACCCAGAATGATCGTCCCTATCACCATGATGTCATAGGCTCCGCTGGCACGAAGCCCCTGCCCAAGGGCAATAAACAGCAACATCGTAAGAAGCGTTGCCTCAAGCCCGAATTTTTGTCCCAGTCGCGGTGCAAAAATCGACAGAACCCCGAAACTCAGAACCGGCAATGTGGTCAAAAGACCAAGCTGGGTTCCCGACAGCGACAAATCCGTTCCGATGATCTCAGCCAACGGACCAAGCCCGACAATACTGCCACGCATATTTGCGGCCAGAAGCAAAATGGCAAACAAAAAGCCGATATGCGCGCCAAGCCGGTGAAATCCGCGCCCGGCGTCGCTGTTCTGGTCGGTTGATGGGGCCGTCTTGTCAGTCATCGGAAAACTCCGTCTGGATCAGTCATGATCCGGGTTACGTCGTGATGGTAGCACGATCAGAATACGTAAATTCAGGAATGCATCAGACCGCCCTTATACAAAAGCGGTCACCCCCCACAGAACCCGAAGGGCAATCAGAACAAACAGAATGGCAATGATACGCTCGATCCAGGACGCGTGATCGCGCAACCAGGGCAAGACCGCCCCGTGCGATAACCCGATCGCCACAAGGCAATACCACGCCGCATCAATTGCTGCGGCGGTAAAGGCCAGAATGAACTTGCCGCTCCATTCAAATTCAGGCGACACGAACTGGCTGAACAGCGCAAGAAAGAACAGGGCAATCTTGGGATTAAGGAAGGCGATCATAAAGCCGTCACGTGCAGCCTGCCCGACCGAGCCGGAAAGCGCACCGGCACCCTCGACATTGAACTTCTCGCCCGATCCCGCTGCCCGCCATGCCTTGATCGCAAGCCAGATCAGATAAAGCGCGCCAAGAATACTGACCGCATTGTGAAAGACCGGCACTGTCTGAAACAGGATGCCAAGGCCGGTCATGGTGATCACGGCATAAAAGCCGATGCCCAGTCCATGTGCCAATGCACAGGCAAAACCCGCCTGACGCGATTGCCCGACAGAATAGCGCAGAACAACTGCCAGGCTTGGACCCGGCGTCATCGCACCCAGAACACAAATGGTTGCAACAGACAACCAGGCGGCAAAGCTCATGACGTTTCCCTTTGGTGGCGCAGGTTTCAAACCCGCCTCGTTTAGCTGCAAAGCTAGCGGCTTGCCAGAACCGTTTCAACGGAAATGAACTATCGCTATGATGGCGCCCTGCGTCACCTCGCATATGGTTGAACAATTCCCGCAAATCACGGTTTTAAATGATGTTTCTGCTGCTCAAGAACGCCAATGTTTTCGCCCCTGCCCCGATGGGCATCAATGATATCCTGATCTGTAACGATAAAATCATCGCCATCGCCCCGGATCTGGTTGTGTCGGTTCCGGGCGAAATCAAAACCATTGATCTTGGCGGCAAGCTAACAGTTCCGGGCTTTATTGACGGTCACGCCCATCTGATCGGGGGTGGCGGCGAAGGCGGATTTGCGACCAGAACCCCCGAAGTCGCGATTGGCAACCTGATCGAAGCGGGCATTACATCAATCTGTGGCCTGCTGGGCACTGATGCCGCCACCCGCCATATCGCATCGCTTTATGCCAAAACCAAAGCCCTTCGAACCGAGGGTATCTCGGCTTGGTTCTTTACCGGGGGCTATCGGGTGCCGTCCCCGACCCTGACCGGGAATATCGGCGATGACGTGACTTTCCTTGATGCCTGTATCGGCCTTAAGACGGCAATTTCCGATCATCGCAGCAGCCAAAGCACCATCAAGGAGCTTGCCCGGATCGCATCACAGTCGCGCATCGGCGGCATGACGTCGGGCAAGGCCGGGTCGGTTGTGGTCCATCTTGGCGATGGTGACGGGCATTTTGATCCTTTGATTGGCGTGATTGAAGATACTGAAATCCCGATTGCCCAGTTCATCCCGACCCATGTCAACCGCAAGCGCGCCTTGCTTGATGCCGCCAGGGACTGGGCAAAGCGGGGTGGCAACATCGATTTCACCACCGGGATTGATGCCGAACCCGATCCTGCCGGATCCGTTAAAACATCGACCGGCATTGCCGAGTGCCTTGCCGATGGCGTGCCCCTTGATCGCATTTCGATGACCTCGGATGGCAATGGATCGCTTCCCGATTTTGATGCGCAAGGCAATATGATCGGCCTGACCGTTGCCGGATTTGATACCATACCGCGCGAATTTGCCGATCTTGTCGAACGCGAAAAGCTTGATATCACCACCGCACTTGCACCGATCACGCTCAATCCAGCCCGCATGCTGGGGCTCGATGGCTTCAAGGGACAGCTCAAGACCGGCTTTGATGCCGACATTCTTGTTCTCGACGATGCCCTGGCACCTGAGACGGTGATTGCACGTGGCAAACCAGCAATGATCAGCAAGGAACGCCTGATCAAGGGCACGTTCGAGGCTTAAACACTGATATTTCATTGAATTTGACTGTAAAAAGGCATCGAAACCGGCATATCCCCCCCGGAGCGGTGCCTTTTTCTTGTCATATATGCCCGAATTAACGCGCAATAAGGTCAAACCCCGCTCGTATTTACCCGTCAAGCTTTTGCCAAGACACAGGCAAACCAATGACCTGTGCCAAAATGACGGAAAGGACACGAGAGATGCGACAGACAGCCGTTACTCTGGCCGTTGCAAGCGCATTGGGGCTTTCAGCTTGTAGCGGATTGAATGACCGTAATCAGAAGATGCTCAGCGGTGCTGCAATTGGCGCCGGTGTTGGTGCTGTTGGCACCGTCATTACAGGTGGCTGCGTCACCTGTGGTGCCGTGATCGGCGGTGCCATCGGCACAGGTGCCGGTTACATCATGCATGAAAACGAGCAGGCCCGAAAATGATCAGAAAAATTATCCTTTTGACCGCAGCGCTCGGTCTTGCAGCGCCAATCGGCATTTCCACCCCGGCAAAGGCCGATCCACCACCATGGGCACCAGCCCATGGCTATCGCGCCAAGCAACATAAACACCATGGCGACAAGCACCGCTATAACTACCGGCCACGCGAAGATATCTTTGTCTCGAATGGAAGCTTCCTGCGCTGCAACCGTGACACAATCGGCGCACTGATCGGTGCCGGATCGGGTGCTGCACTCGGTTCGACCATCGGCAAAGGTGATGGACGGACTGCGGCGATGATCGGTGGTGCCATTCTGGGCATGCTGGGTGGCTATAGTATCGGCCAAAGCCTTGATCAAAGTGATCTGGCCTGTACCGGTTATACCTTGCAAAATGTACCGGACGGACGGTCTGTGCGCTGGATCAATCCGGATTCGGGCAACAGCTATAATGTTATGCCCACCCGCAGCTGGCAAAACACCAGCGGACGCTATTGCCGTGAATATAGCGCAACCGCCGATATCGGCGGAAGACAGCGCGAAACATACGGCACCGCATGCCGTCAGCCCGATGGATCCTGGCAAATTGTGTCATAAAGACGCGTCTTTACGTCGATAGATCAATTGGGAATTTCTCCCGTGAAAGCCCGGCACAGCCGGGCTTTTTTCATACTTTTCATCCAATTTTTGCATCTTAAAGTCACTTGAAATCAATGCCTTATTCGTCGCGCATATACCCTTTTCGTAATTTGATTTACGTTAACGTCACTTTGTATTACAGTCAGACAACAAACATAAAAAAATACAATCAAATATGAGGGAGGCGTTCGTGGATGACATCCTCGACACCGTAAAGGAAAAGCTGCCACAGCTGCGCGGTCTTAATGCCGTTGTTGCGTTTGACTGCGGCGATGACGGACATATCGTTGTCGATGCCACCGGTGATGAGCCGGTGATCAGCGACGATGATCTGTCGGATGCGGACTGCATTCTGAAAATCAAGAAAGCCAACCTCGAAAAACTGATCGCCGGAAAACTCGATCCGATGCTTGCCTTCACTTTGGGCAAACTCAAGATCAAGGGATCCATGGGAGTAGCGGCAAAACTGTCATCCATGCTGGACTGACAAGGGCCGAAACGATCCGTTCTGCGGGGGAAACATGCGGCAACGCATCTGGAAACGTAGCGTATCAGCTTTGATCACGGGTATTTTCACCCAATGTGCCGTTCTTTCGATGGCATCTGCGGGGGAAGTCCTGAATTTCCGCGTTCTCAAGGACGGGGAACCCATCGGCTATGAAAAAGTCGAAATCACGCCGACAGCATCTGGTCGCACCGTCAGGGTTGAGACTCTGACCGACGTCAGCGTGCTGTTTCTGAAATTCCATTATGACCACCAGCGCACCGAGCAATGGCACGATGACAAGCTGGTTTCGGTCGAAATCACCACCAATGATGACGGCACACACTACACCTGGCAGGCAAGCTATGATGAAGACTGCTATCAGCTCGCTGGCAAAGGTGTCGGGAAACGGAATGCCTGTGATGGTGCCTGGCCACTCAGCCTGTGGTCCGAGGACATCACGGTAAAAACCGATCTCTATAGCGTCATCAATGCCGAACCTTACGGGGTTCAAACCCGAAAGGTCGGTACAGAAAATGTGACGGTCGAAAACCGGGAAACACCGGCGACCCATTACATCATGTCGGGCGATATCGAGCGTGACCTTTGGTATGGTCCCGACGGGAAACTTCTGAAAACAAGCTTTAAAAGAAAGGGTTACGACATCGACTTTATCCGGGTTGATGCGATGACCCTTCAACAATAAAAGCGGGCGTTTTGAATCAAGAATTTGAAGCGTTAAAAGATTAAGGGAGAAACAAATGTCTAAGCTCAAGATGAGCTGCCTTGCGGGGGCAGCTTCGGGTACAGCAATTCTTTGTGCACTGGCGACCATCGGTACTGCACATGCATCGGGTTTTCAGGTCCGCGAAACCAGCGGCACCCTGCAAGGCTCAAGCTTTGCAGGCATGACAACCCTGTCAACCGATGCCTCGACCATGTCCTACAATCCCGGCACCGTCGGCCAGTATGATGAAACGACCTATAGCGCCGGTGTCACGGTTATCCGCCCGGTTGCCAAGGCGAAAAACACCCTTGCAACTGACGGGTCAAGAACAAGCATTGCCCAGACAGGTGGCGGCTACAAGGATATGGCACAGGATGCCGCAGTGCCAAACGCACATGCCGTCTGGAAACTGAATGAGAATATCAATCTTGGTGTTTCCATTACCTCTCCCTGGGGGTTGGTCACTGACAACGATTCCGATTTCAGCGGACGTTTCTTTGGGACAACTTCGAAGATCAAGACCGTCAATATCAAGCCCGTCGTCGCATACCGGTTTGACAATGGCCTGAGCATCGGTGCCGGTCCGCAAATCCAGCGTTTCGAAGCCCGTTTGGACAAGGCTGTTGCCTCACTTGCTGGTGCAAAAACAGAAGGCAACTCATCACTTAAGGGCGATGATGTCGGCTATGGCTGGACAGCTGGTTTGAACTGGGAACTGACCGAAGCCACCCGTCTTGGCCTGTCCTATAACTCCGAGGTCGAGCACAAGCTTGAAGGCACGATCAAGTTTGACAGTGCCGCCAAGGGTCTTTTGACCCCCTATACGGACCGTAATGCCACAGCCAAAATCACAACCCCGGAAGCCGTCGCATTCGGGATGTCTCACGATCTCAATGATCAGTGGACTTTGATGGGTGATGTACAATGGACCAACTGGAACTCGGTCGGCGAACTGGTGTTCAACTATGATGGTCTGATCAACAGCAACCTCGCCACAAGCGGCAGCACCACCGAATATTACAACTGGGGTACGTCCTGGTTCGGGGCACTTGGTGCGCGGTACCAGTATGATGAAAACTGGGCCTTTACCGGCGGTGTTGCCTATGACGAAACCCCGATCAAGACCCGCAACCGCAATGTGCGCCTGCCGGATTCCAATCGCTACTGGGTATCGTTTGGCACCAGCTACAAGGTTGCTGACTGGGTCGCTTTCAATCTTGGCTACACGCATATCTTCGCTGATACGGCACGCGTCGATCATACCTCGGCAGCACTTGGTAATTATGCGGCCGATTACGAGGCCAGCGTCGATATCATCGCTCTGCAGGCGAATTTCAAATTCTGATCTGCTATAATGCTTGGCACGGGGTGGCAGTTGCCACCCCGACCGGGCTGCTTTTTTTTGCCCGCAAAGTGACGTTAACGTAATGGAGTTAACGCAAGTGAACAAAGTAAACGTCCAAGAAGCTCCCATCCTGATGAATGGCGTTGATATCAGCACGCCAGTTCACACACGTCGGGTCCACGAAATTTTTGATAGTGCCGCGGCGCGTTTTCCGCTGCGGCCCTGCCTGGATTTTCTGGGCCGGATTTATGATTACAAAACCATCGCCGATCAGATCGATCGCGCTGCCGAAGGTTTCAAGCAGCTCGGCGTGCGCAAGGGGGACAAGGTTGGTCTTTGTCTGCCCAACACGCCTTATTATGTCGTGTGTTATTATGCGATCCTGAAATGCGGCGGCGTGGTGGTAAATTTCAATCCGCTTTATGCCAAACGCGAGATTGCCTATCAGATCGAGGATTCCGGCTGTCGCCTGATGGTAACGCTGAACCTTAAACAGATCTATCCCAAGGTCGCGGCATGCCTTGATGAAACCTGCCTCAAACGCATCGTTGTTTGCGAAATGAGCAGCATCCTGCCACCGGTTAAAAGCGTTCTGTTTTCGCTGTTCAAACGCAGTGAACTGGCCGACGTACCGACCGACTTGCGTCACATCCCCTATGACCGGGTGATTGGCTGCAAGCCGATTGATACGGTGGTTGACGTCGCAGTCAATGACCTGGCTGTTCTGCAATATACCGGCGGCACCACCGGACGCCCCAAGGGCGCGATGCTGACCCACGCCAATCTCAGTGCCAATGTCGATCAGCTGACACGCTGGATGCCGGACGCCAATCCGGGACATGAAGTCACCCTGTGTGTTTTGCCGTTCTTCCATGTTTTTGCCATGACCGTGGCGCTGAATACATCAATCAATCTGGGGGCAGAGCTTGTTCTGCATCCCCGGTTTGAACTGGGAGCCCTTCTGAAATCGCTTGATAAAAAAAGAGCGACAATCTTTCCCGGCGTGCCAACCATCTATACCGCGATCAATAATTCGCCCGAGACCCCAAAGCACGATCTGTCTCATATTCGTTGTTGTATCTCAGGGGGTGCGCCCCTTCCGGTCGAGGTCAAACACCGGTTTGAAGAAATCACCGGGTCAAAGGTGGTCGAGGGATATGGCCTGTCTGAAGCAAGCCCGGTTTGCACCTGTAACCCGGTCAAAGGGGAAAACAAGGAAGGCTCTATCGGGCTTCCAATGCCCTGCACCGAGATCGAAATCCGTTCTCTTGCCAGCCCGGAACTGGCCATGCCTTTTGGTGAAAAAGGCGAGGTTTGCATCCGCGGACCACAGGTCATGCCCGGTTACTGGCAAAACGAAACAGCAACCCGTGAAACCTTTATCGATGGCTGGTTGCGGACCGGTGATGTCGGTTATCAGGATGATCAGGGATATACATTCCTTGTTGATCGCCTGAAGGATGTCATTCTGTGCAGCGGATACAATGTCTATCCGCGCGCCATCGAAGAAGCACTTTATCTGCATGACCAGATTGCCGAAGTCACCTGCATCGGCGTGCCGGACAAATATCGCGGACAAGCCCCCAAGGCTTTTGTTCGCCTGAAAGACGGTGTCACCGGGATTACCCCCGATGATCTCCGCGCGTTTCTGGACGACAAGATTTCAAGAATCGAAATGCCACGCGAAATCGAAATTCGCGAAGAGCTTCCAAAAACCATGGTCGGCAAACTGTCGAAAAAGGAACTGGTCGAAGAAGAACGTCTGAAGAGAGAGGGGAAAACGTCTTGAAAACAATGCGTTAACGTCGCATCACACACAACGGAAAAAATCCATGTGACGTTAACGTAAACTAATTGACGTTAAGATAAAAATATATACGATAAGGGGCGAAAGATGACCAAACTTGATGACCGGTTTTATACCGTTCCCGAACTGGCGAAGGATTTGGGGATTACGCCGCGCACCATCCGGTTTTACGAGCAAAAAGGCCTTGTAAATCCGCAACGTGCAGGTGCCACCCGGATCTATACCCGCCAGGACCGCGCAAAACTGTTGATCATTCTGCGTGGCAAGCGACTGGGCTTCAGCCTCAATGAGATCGCTGATTACCTTGATCTCTATGGGGCAGACCCGACACAGGCAGAACAGATCAAAATGCTGCTTGGGCGCGTCCGGGAACGGATTTCTGATCTGGAAGAACAACGCCAGGCACTGGACATCACGTTGGATGAATTGCGCGATATCGAACAACAATCGATTGATGCGCTTGAAGAAAAAGGAATCGATCCGGTTTCGTAACAAGTTCCCCGGATCAGAGGACAGCTCAGGAAGGAAGACATAGCCATGACCAACGCCGTTATTGCCGGATATGTCCGGTCGCCCTTTACCCCGGCCCGCAAAGGGGCCCTTGCCAAGGTTCGTCCCGATGATCTGGCGGCACAGGTCGTTAAAGGTCTGGTGGAAAAGACCGGCATTGATCCCAATGCCATTGAGGACCTTATTCTTGGCTGTGCTTTTCCCGAAGGCGAACAGGGTTTCAACGTTGCCCGCCTGATTACCTTTATTGCCGGTCTTCCGCGCTCGGTCGCGGGTGTCACCGTCAACCGTTTCTGCGGGTCATCCATGCAGTCGATCCATCAGGCCGCCGGTGCAATCGCCATCGGTGCCGGTGATGCATTTATCTGTGCCGGTGTCGAAAGCATGACACGCGTTCCGATGATGGGCTTCAACCCGCTGCCGAACCCTGAACTTTATAAAGCCATGCCAGAAGCCTATATGGGCATGGGCGATACGGCTGAAAATGTCGCGGCAAAATACAGCCTGACACGCGCCGATCAGGAAGCCTTCGCCGTTGAAAGCCACAAGCGCGCCGCAGCGGCACAGGCTACTGGCAAGTTCGTTGATGAAATCATCCCGATTCAGACCAGAGACGGTGTTGTCTCCGAAGACGGCTGTATTCGTGGTGAAACCACCGCCGAAAGCCTTGCCGAACTCAAACCGGCCTTCCGTGCCGATGGTATCGTCACTGCGGGCACATCTTCGCCGCTAACCGATGGCGCATCTGCGGTGCTGGTATGCTCCGAAGAATTCGCTGCCAAAAACGGCCTGACCCCGATTGCACGTATCAAATCGGTTGCCGTTGACGGCTGCCTGCCAGAAATCATGGGCATTGGTCCGGTGGGGGCCTCGAAAAAGGCGCTGGCCCGTGCAGGCCTGACCTCTGCTGATATCGACGTGACCGAACTGAACGAAGCGTTCTCATCGCAGGCAATAGCAAGCATTTCCGATCTCGGTCTTGATGCTGCCAAGGTCAATATTGATGGCGGTGCGCTGGCCATCGGTCATCCGCTGGGTGCTACCGGTGCACGTATTGTCGGCAAGGCCGCAGCCATCCTGAAACGTGATGGCGGCAAATATGCGCTGGCCTCGCAATGCATTGGCGGGGGTCAGGGGATCGCGACCATTCTGGAGGCGATGTAATGACCACCATCAAACAGGTCGCCGTTATCGGCGCCGGCGTGATGGGCGCGGGGATCGCTGCCCATATCGCCAATTCAGGGACTCCTGTCCTGTTGCTTGATATCGTTCCCGAAGGTGCCAAAAACCGCAATGCGGTTGCCGAGGGTGCGGTTGCCAAGATGCTTAAAACCGACCCGGCACCGTTCATGTCGAAACGGATCGCCAAGCTGATCACCTGCGGCAATATCGAGGATGACCTTGATAAGATCGCCAAATGTGACTGGATCATCGAAGCCGTCATCGAACGCCTTGATATCAAGCAGGACCTTTATCGCAAGATTGATGCGGTCCGTGCCCGTGGATCGGTTGTGTCGTCGAACACCTCGACCATTCCGCTGGCCACCCTGATTGGCGGCATGGATGACAGCTTTGCGCAGGATTTCATCATCACCCATTTCTTCAACCCGCCGCGCTATATGCGTCTGCTGGAACTGGTTGGATCGGGTGTCACCCGTGATGGCGTGATTGACATGGTTGCCGATTTTGCTGATCGCAAACTGGGCAAGACCTGTGTCACCTGCCATGACGAACCGGGCTTCATTGCCAACCGTCTGGGCGTTTACTGGATTCAGGCCGCCATGGTCGAGGCCATGGACCGCCAACTGACCGTCGAAGAAGCCGACAGCGTGATCGGTCGCCCGTTTGGCATTCCCAAGACCGGCGTGTTTGGCCTGATGGATCTGGTTGGTCTTGATCTGATGCCCCATGTGCAATCAAGCATGGCGGGCCTTCTTGATAAGTCCGATCCGTTCCACACCATTTATCGCGAAAGCGCGCTGGTCAGCAAACTGATCGCCGATGGCTATACCGGTCGCAAGGGCAAAGGTGGTTTTTACCGCCTGAACCGTGAAGGCGGGGAAAAGGTCAAGGAGTCAGTTGATCTTCAGTCTGGTGAATTCTCCAGGTCCGAAAAGGCCCGCTTGGGTAGCGTTCGTACCGCTGGCAAGGACCCGCGCAAGATGATGGAAGCCGATGACAAGGGCGGCCAGTATGGGCGCGCTGTCATGGGCAAGACCCTTGCTTATGCTGCTTTCATTGCCGAGGCAGCAGCCAATTCCATCGTCGATGTCGATGATGCGATGAAGCTGGGTTATGCATGGAAAACCGGCCCGTTCGAGCTGATCGACGCCATTGGGGTTGATGCCCTGATTTCGATGCTTGAAGAAGACGGTGTTGAAGTCCCGGCATTGCTCAAAAAGGCTTCTGGCAAATCGTTCTACAAGGTCGAGGATGGTGATCTTTACTATCTTGGCTTTGATGGCAACTACGCCAAGGTTACCCGCCCGGATGGGGTTCTTCTGCTTGAAGACATCAAACGCAAATCCGAACCGGTTGCCGGTAACCGTGCTGCATCGCTTTGGGATATTGGCGATGGCGTCGCCTGCCTTGAATTCCATACCAAGATGAATGCCCTTGATGCCGATGTTCTGGGCGCCATCAAAACGTCTATCCGGACTGTCAAAAAGCAGTTCAAGGCGATGGTGATCTATAACGAGGCCAGCAATTTCTCGGCCGGTGCAAATCTTGGTCTGGCCTTGTTTGCGGCCAATATCGCCGCATGGCCGGAGATCGAGAACCTTGTTGAAACCGGTCAGGAAACCTACAAGGCGCTGAAATATTCGCCGTTCCCGGTCGTGGGCGCACCAAGTGGTCTTGCCCTTGGCGGCGGATGTGAAGTTCTGCTTCATTGCGATGCAGTTCAGGCACATGGTGAAACCTATATCGGGCTGGTTGAACCCGGTGTCGGTCTGATCCCGGCTTGGGGCGGATGCAAGGAAATGATCCGTCGCTGGGCCGAGAACCCGAAATTCGTCAAGGGTCCGATGGCTCCGAGTGCCAAGGCATTCGAGATCATCTCGGTTGCAACCGTTGCCAAATCGGCGATGGAAGCCAAGGAAAACCTGTTCTTCCGCGAAACGGACGGCATCACCATGAACCGCAACCGTTTGCTGGCTGATGCCAAGGAACGGGCACTTTCGATGGTCGATGGTTACGAAGCCCCCGAAGAATTCACCTATCGCCTGCCGGGCGAAGCAGCCCGTGTCGCCTTTGAAATGGCGGTCGATGGTTTCCATCGTCTGGGCAAGGCAACCGATTATGACCGTGTGGTTGCCGGTGAACTGGCGCGGGTTCTTGCCGGTGGTGACACCGACGTAACCGAAGAACTTTCCGAAGACGATATTCTTGAACTGGAACGCGAAGGCTTCATGCGTCTGGTCCGTAACGAAGGCACCATGGCCCGGGTAGAGCATATGCTTCTGACCGGCAAGCCGTTGCGCAACTAGGCAGGTCCAGGAGGAAACAGAAATGGCTGAATATAAAGCACCCCTGCGCGATATGCGCTTCGTCCTGACCGAGCTGTTTGATTACAACGACATCAATCAGATGCCCGGTTGCGAGGATTTCACCCCCGACGTCGTTGACGCGGTTCTCCAGGAGGCCGCCAAGGTCTGCGAGGAGGTCCTGTTCCCGATCAACCGTTCGGGCGACGAGGAAGGCTGCACCTGGGATGACGGGGTTGTCACCACCCCCAAAGGTTTCAAGGAAGCCTATCAGACCTTTGCCGAAGGCGGCTGGACCGGCATTGCCTGTGATCCGACCTATGGCGGTCAGGGCGCACCAAAATCCATCAATGCCTTGGTCGAGGAAATGATCTGTTCGACCAACCTGTCCTTCGGGATGTATCCGGGCCTGTCGTTTGGTGCCTATGCCGCCCTGCATAGCCACGCTTCGGACGAACTCAAGAACAAGTATCTTCCAAAAATGGTCGAAGGCACCTGGTCGGGCACCATGTGTCTGACTGAACCGCATTGCGGTACCGATCTTGGCATCATCAAGACCAAGGCCGAACCGCTTGATGACGGGTCCTATGCGATTTCCGGCACCAAGATCTTCATCTCGGCGGGTGAACACGACCTGACGGAAAACATCATCCATCTGGTTCTGGCAAAACTGCCCGACGCCCCCAAGGGCACCAAGGGTATTTCCCTGTTCCTTGTCCCGAAATTCATGGTGGGCGATGACGGATCGCTGGGGGATCGCAACGCGGTGAAATGCGGTTCCATCGAACACAAGATGGGCATCAAGGCATCATCGACCTGTGTCATGAACTTTGACGGTGCCATCGGTTATCTGGTCGGCGAACCCCATCAAGGGATGCCCGCCATGTTCACCATGATGAACCAGGAACGTTTGTCGGTTGGCATTCAGGGTCTTGGACTTGGCGAAGCGGCCTATCAGGGCGCACGCGCCTATGCTAAGGATCGCCTTCAGGGCCGCGCACTTACAGGTGCGAAATCCCCCGACAAGGCAGCGGACCCGATCATCGTACATCCCGATGTGCGTCGCATGCTTCTGACCGCCAAGGCCACCAATGAAGGCTGTCGCGCGATGGGCATGTGGGTTGCCCGCGCCCTTGATACGGCCAAGCATCACGCCGACCCGGTCAAACGTGAAGAGGCCGACGAGTTCGTTCAGCTGATGACGCCAATCGTCAAGGCACTGTTCACCGATTGGGGCTTTGATAACACCAACCTTGGTGTGCAGGTCTTTGGCGGTCACGGTTACATCCGTGAATGGGGCATGGAACAATATGTTCGCGACGCCCGCATTGCCCAGATTTACGAGGGCACGAACGGCATTCAGGCCCTTGACCTTGTCGGCCGCAAAATGCCGACCAAGGCCGGGCGTTACCTGCGCCGCTTCTTCCATCCGGTTCAGGAATATATCGAAGCCAATGTGTCCAAGGACGGGCTTGGCGACTTTGTCCAGCCACTGGCAAAGGCCTTCATGCGTCTGCAACAGGCCACTGGCGAACTGGCGCAACGCGGCATGAAAAACCCGAATGAAGCCGGTGCCGCTGCAACCGAATTCCTGCGTCTGTTCGGTCTGGTGGCCGTCGGCTTTATGTGGGCCCGCATGGCCGAGATCGCATTGGCCAAGCAGGATGATGACCCGGAAGGCTTCTATAAGGCCAAGCTGATCACGGCAAAGTTCTACATGGAACGCATTTTGCCGCAATCCGGTGCCCTGTTCAGTCAGATGATGTCGGGTTCCTCGACCATGATGGCATTGGACGAGGAGCTGTTCTGATCATGGCACCGGGCCGCACATATCGTCAGATCGCATCACTGGACGGAGCAGCGTCGTGAACCTGATTTTCCGACTGATCCGTGTTGTGATCCTGTCCTTGTTGCGGCCCCGCCTTTATCCGCTTGATCCGTCGAGCTTGCAGTTTCGCGCCTGGCCGCTGGACCTTGATATCAATGTCCATATGACCAATTCGCGGTATTTCGCCCTGATGGATCTGGGCCGGACCGAACTGATTGTGCGCAATGGTATCGCCAAGCAGGTGTTCAAGCACAAATGGCAACCGGTTGTTTCGGGCACCACCATGCGGTTCAAACGCGCGATCAAGCCGTTTCAGAAATTCTCGCTCGAAACCCGGGCACTCTATTGGGATGACAAGGGTTTCTATCTGGAACAACGCTTTGTCGCCAAGGGCAAGACACTCGCCCTTGGTGTCGTAAAGGCCGTCTTTGTTGGCCCCCAGGGCATCATCCCGCCCGAGGAAGTCTGTCGTCGGGTCGGTGCGGATCAAACCTCACCGATCATGCCCGACTGGCTATCCGGATGGCCGGATATGGAAAGTGCAATCGAAGCCCGACTTGCGATCTAAGGCACGCGACCAATAAAGCGGAAAACACCGCGGGAGGAAGTCACATGACGTCAAATGAAGCTGTATTGCTGAATATGTCCGACGAGATCGCAACGATCACACTGAACCGGCCGGACCGGATGAATGCCCTTGATCAGTCGATGGTCCAAGGATTGTCCGACGCCCTTGATCAGATCGAAGCCGGGATTTCGCAAATCGGTGCGGTGATCATCGAAGGATCGGGGGGCACCTTCATGGCGGGCGGTGATGTGAAATTCTTCCATCAGATGTCCCAATCCCCCGCCAACGAAGCCCGGCCAGTCATCGAAGCCATGATCAATCGCGTTCATGACATCATCACCCGCATCAACGCCCTTCCCTGCCCGGTTATCGCCAAGCTTGAAGGGGCGGTTGCCGGGTTTGGCATCAGCCTGATGAATGCCTGTGATCTTGCGGTCGCCGCCGAGGAAACGGTTTTCACCCTTGCCTATATCCATATCGGCACCTCGCCCGACGGCGGATCAACCCATTCACTGACCCGTCTGGTCGGCATGAAAAAGGCCAAGGAAATTGCCCTTCTTGGGGATCGTTTCAGTGCAGACGAAGCCCATGATTGCGGCCTGATCAACAAGGTTGTACCCGCCGATCTGCTGGCATCGGCAACAGCAAAATATGCAACCCGTCTGGCATCCGGCCCGCGTGGTGCGATTGCCCGGACCAAGGCACTTCTTAATGCCGCCCCCGAGGCCGGTCTTGCCGATCAGCTCGCAGCCGAAGCCAAAGCCTTCGCCGATTGCGCCATAAGCAACGATTTCCGCGAAGGCGTCACCGCCTTTGTCGAAAAACGTCAGCCCCGCTTTGGCAAATCATAAAAAGAATTCAGGGAACAGAAGTAATGGCCACACTTAAAGGCAAAACACTTTTCATCACCGGTGCATCGCGTGGCATCGGCAAGGAAATCGCCCTTCGTGCAGCGCGCGACGGGGCCAATGTCGCCATCATTGCCAAAACCGATGAACCGCATCCGAAACTGCCCGGCACCATCCATAGTGCCGCTGCCGAGATTGAGGAAGCCGGTGGCAAGGCGCTCCCGCTTAAGACCGATATCCGCGAAGAAGACCAGATTGCCGAGGCCGTTGCCAAAACTGTCGAAACATTCGGCGGCATCGATATCCTGATCAACAATGCCAGCGCGATCAATCTGACGCCGACTTTGCAGACACCGATGAAACGCTTTGATCTGATGCATCAGGTCAATACGCGGGCAACCTTTGCCTGCGCGCAGGCCTGCCTGCCGCATCTGTTGAAATCGGATAACCCGCATATCCTGACCATGTCGCCACCGCCGAACCTGTCACCGCAATGGTTTGCCAATCACACGGCCTATACCATTTCGAAATACGGCATGAGTCTGGTCACCCTGGGTCTGGCCGCCGAATTTGCCGATGAAGGCGTTGCTGTGAACTCTCTTTGGCCCGTCACGGTGATTGAAACAGCAGCGCTAAACATGATCCCCGGTCTGGAACAGGGCCGCGCACGCACGCCGCAAATTCTGTCCGATGCGGCGCATGCGATCCTGACGGCACCGTCACGGGATGTGACTGGCGGGTTCTTTACCGATGAGTCCGTCCTTGAAGCCATCGGCATTACCGATTTTGAACCTTACAACCTGACGCCGGGCAAAGCGCCCTATCCGGACTTCTTCCTTGAGCTTGATCGCAATGGAAAGAACGACCCGCAGGTTGCCAGACTTCTGACGAAACTGGGCAGTTTTCACAAGGCTGCCTGACGATTTGGCGTCGGGGAAGTGTGTGCCCCGACGTCTGGTAGGGGCCTGATTTGACGAGCGTGGATGATCCACACGGAAAATCGGGCTCTCTCGCCCGCTGAACTAAACCCGCCCTTTGGGCGGGTTCTTTTTTGGGAAAATGCCGTCAGCCACACATAAAGACACCGCCACATGACGGGCGGTGCCTACCTTCGCAGAAACGCATTAACGTTGAGGGTAAAGATGAAAAAGCGTAAGGCGCGAAGGATTTACCGGGTTACGAAGCCCGGCGTTCAAGTGCCCGCTTTTCCAGAGATTGGCGCGGCATCTCGCAAGCCTTAAGACTTGGTGTCGGCAACATCATCTGTACCGAAAGAGCCATGGCAAGATCACGATGATCACTGTCCTGATCAAGGAACCGGCTTGACCAGATGCCATCACGGTTGGCCGAAAGAAACGCACAGCGCAACATCGAAAACGACGCCGAACCATAGCAATCCTGCTGACCGGTCACACGTGCCAGCCAGTCGGCAATCGCGTCATGTGCTGCCTGATCAAGAATATCCTGCATATTTGCCCGATCATGGGCCGCAACGCTGTCAGCCGCCAGTGCTTCGCGCAAGGCATTGATCATGCGCTGATTGGCCTGTGCGTCGGACAATCCGAAAGACCGAAGCCAGGCGCGCGCGGTGTCTTCAATCAGACGGGTCATCGCCGCCGACTCAAATGCGGCATAGGAAAAACCCTGTGATGCAACGGTCATGTCGGTCATGTATTCGGCCCTCCGGGCAGTAAACGATCATCGGCAATTAACGCTTCGTTAAGAATAAGCTTCGCCGAAAAAACGCGGGATAATTTGCTCGAATCTGGGCGTTTTTGTGGCGCACAAGATTCCATTAAAACAATTACTTGGTCGGACTGTTGGTCCGTTCAGGGCCCGTTGACATCCCGCCCTGCCATGATCTGGTCCAACGGCTTGACCGGCCAGGACAGGATCAGGATTTTTTCATCCCGGGTCAGGCTTTCAATCCCCAGACGCGCAAGTTTTTCATAGATGATCCCGATTTCAATCGTCGTGCGCGCATCCGGTTTGCGCACCGGAAGCAATGCCGAATGCAGCGCATTGGCATAAGGATCCTCGATCAGGCGCATCAGGCCGTCCTTGACGTCACCCCCGGCAAGCTCCGAACCGATCCGGGCAAGTGCGCGCAGCTCATCTGGGCTGTCATATTCTTCCGGTGTCAGGAAAAGCTTCATCCGGCGTGCCAGCTTGCCAATCGCAAGGCTGCTTGAATAATGGGTCAGCCAGGGCGACAGAACCAGACCGGCCAGAATGGGCGACAGCCACCAGAAAAACGCCGTGTCGACAAATACCGCGATCGCCCCCCAGATGAGACCGATCACAATGATCGTCCGATGGGTTTTAAGGGCCGCTTTGAATGGCACACCGGCATCATCGCGTTCCTGCGCATCCCAGCCAACCTGATTGCCGGTCAAAACCGAAAACACGAACTGAGAATGCAGCATCATCATGATCGGCGCTTGCAAGGCGGAATAGACGGTTTCCAGCAACCCACTGACCAAAACCATGACGCCACCATACTTTTTGCGGTCCCGTCCCAGACATACCATCAGGATCGAGATGATCTTGGGCAGAACCAGCATGCCAATGGTAAAGATCAGCAGCACCAGCATTTCAAACGACCGGTCCACCGGCCATTGCGGGAACATGGTGAAATGCCCCGGGAAGAAGCTATAGGTCAGTTGCGTGTTTTGCAGGGTCGCAATGGTCGAGCTGAGCAACAAAAGCAGCCAGAGCGGCGATGAAACAAAGCTCATCACCCCCATAAAGAAATGCAAACGGCTGAGCGGTTTGAATCCGTGCGCCACCATCAGGCGCGCATGCTGCATATTGCCCTGACACCAGCGGCGGTCGCGAATGGCAAAGTCAATCAGGTTCGGCGGCAGTTCTTCCCAGCTGCCTTCAAGCTGCGGGATCAGCCAGCACCGCCATCCGGCCTTGCGCATAAAGGCGGCCTCGACAAAATCATGGCTCAGGATATGACCACCCATTGGCGGTTTGCCCGACAGAACCGGAAGACCACAGCATTCGATAAAGGCCTTGGTGCGAATGATCGCATTATGGCCCCAATAGTTCGAACTGCCCATGCACCAGAATGACAAACCCGCCGACATGGTCGGCCCATGCACGCGCGAAATGAACTGCAAAATGCGCGCAAACAGGGTCTGGCGTCCGGTCGGCTGCGGCGGACTTTGAATGATCCCCGCATCGGGGTTGTTTTCCATCAGATAGGCCATATTCACCATGGCCTCGCCCGACATCACACTATCGGCGTCAAACACGATCATGTGATCGTAATTGGTCGCATAGGTTTCACAGAATTCCTTGAGATTTCCGGATTTGCGTTCGGTATTCTCGGTCCGGCGGCGGAAGAATATCTTGCCGCGCGCATTCAGGTCAGTACAAGCCTTCGCCCATGCCAGTTCCTCGGCAATCCAGATATCGGGATCACGGGTATCAGACAAAACAAAGAAATCAAACGCATCAATTTCGCCGGTCTCGGCCAGACTTTCGTAACTGGCGCGAAGCCCTGCAAAAACGCGATTGGGGTCTTCGTTATAGACCGGGATGACGACAACGTTTTTGGATCGCAGTGACCCTTTGCGCACAATCGGTTTAAGCCGCTTGAGCGTAATCGCATCAAGCTTCAGACCACGCAGGATCAATCCGACAATCCCGGTAAAGAAGGACAACGAAATCCAGGCAAAGTTGATGGTAAAGAACGCCACCACCACCATTTCCATGATGGTCAGCTGATCCGCACCCAGAACATCGGCCATCAACCATGCGGCATAGGCCGTTGCGGCAATCGAGGCCCCGAACAAAAACAGACGTCGTTGACCAACGCCCGGTCCACGCAACTGGACGGTCGGATCACATATGGTTGTCTGGGTCTTGTCATTTGCCGGGTCAGAAATCTGACTCATCTGCATTTACCTGATTGTCGAGTCATTCATAAAGGCACGGGATCACGGGCGGGCCGGTTCTGGTTTAAAAGACCCAGGGCATGGTCCATGTTTCGCTCAGGACCTTGTCCTTGTGCAAAAGGAACACCCGCAAATTGCTTGATGCGGCATCACTGTCATCGACCAGATCAAAGAACACGCGCACACCGCCATTTTCGGGGTCCGGCATCACGCGGATATTCTCAAGCCTGCCTTCCGATGCGCTGACATCAGCGTGCAGGTTCTTGGTATCCTTGATGAAATAATCCAGATCACCACCGGCAAAATTCAAGACGAACCGCGCCCGGCCCGCGTCATCATCGCCTTGCGATGCAATCCGCATCAGGCGCGTGTCGGTGGCCTGTGCCAGATCATGCAATCCACCACCGTCGCGCATTGCGGTGATGCTGTATTCCATTGTCATCTCGCCGCCTGCAACCGGTTTGGTTTCAGGCACCCAATAGGCAACGATATTATCGTTGGTTTCAGACGGGCTGGGAATTTCGACCAGTTCGACATGGCCCTTGCCCCATTTGCCCCTGGGCTTTACCCAATATCCGGGCTGGCGATCAAACCGGCGATCAAGGTCCTGATAATGGTCAAAATTCCGGTCTCGCTGCAAAAGTCCGAACCCGATGGGATTTTCATCCAGAAACGAGCTCATCTGAAGATGAACCGGGTTATCAAGCGGTCGCCACAACCATTCGCCGCGCCCGTTATTGATCAGAAGCCCGTCACTTGAATGCACCTCGCCACGATAGTCATCAAACGACCGGCGACGCTGTTCACCAAACAGGAACATGCCATTAAGCGGCGCAATGCCGATCTTTTCCACACCATCGCGGAAAAACAGATTGGCTTTCACATCGGCCTGACTGCGCGTACCCGGTTTGATATCAAACCGGAAGGCACCGGTAACGCGTGCACTGTCGAGAAGGCCATAGACCGTGATCGTCTGATCGCCCTTTTTGGGTTCGACGATCCAGAATTCCTTGAAGACCGGGATTTCCTCGCCGGTTGGTCCGGCAAGATCAATCGCAAGGCCGCGCGCCATCTGGCCAATAGACTGTCCTTCGCCCTGAAGGCGGAAATAGGACGCGCCAAGGAACCGGGTCAGTTCATCGCTGCTATCAACGTTGGATAACGGATAGCGCAGACGGAAACCGGCATAGCCCTGTGTCGAGAAATCATTGCCCGACAGGCCCGTCTTGCCGAAATCAAACAGACCGGCCGAAAACGGAATGACCTGTACTTCGCCGTCGCGCACCAGATTGATCGCAACCGGCACATCATACATGTTGCCCGGATGGAACAGCTCGAGCGAGAAATCCGAATTATCGGGATTAAAGAAGGCGCGCTGCGACTTGAAGCGGATCTGGTCGTAATCATCAGAACCCAGATTGGCCAGAACATCGGGCAATTCGCGATGCGGATTTTCAAACGGTGCCTTGGCCAGATTACGTGCCCGATCAATCACCATTTCCGGATCAAACATGACCGGTGCGCTCACCACAGGTTTTTGCTCATCCTCGGGCTGTGGCGTGCCCGGTGCTGCATCATTTTCCTGGCTATCGGTTACGGTTACGGTTACGGCTTCATCGCCCGCATTCTGCGGTGCTGCTGTTTCCGGCGCTGCAGCGGGTGCAACAGGCCCGGACGCGTCTGATACCGATGCTGCCGCCGGATCAGTCGTTACGGCTGCAGGGTCATTGGCCTGTGCATATGCCGGCAATGACGCGCCAAGCAAAACAGTTCCGGACGCCAAAGCAACCAGAAAAACATGTTTTAGGGCCAGCGCTGTGCGCTGAGGAAAATATTGCGTCATACCTGTATACGCTACCAACCATTGGATTTTTTCGATTTGTTGATTGTGCTTGTGCACAAAAAACAGGGCAGGAATGTGTCGCCATCAGGGAAAGAATCCGCAAAGCCCGAACTGGCACTCCGCCATGACAGAATGCTCTATACCCGGATGTCGATTGCACGAAACGCCATTTTTGCATGGGCTATCCCCCTGAAATGCGGTGATTTGCATCTTGACAGAATCCGGAAATCCTCAGGTGCCCTTTGGCCTGACTCGCAACAGTTCCAAAAAGAAAAGGCCGGCCCATTTCTGGGCCGGCCGGGTATTCAGATGACTGCGAATGCCGATCTGAAAATCTGTTCTGTAATCAGTAGCCAACCGCGCAACCATCCTTGCGCGGATCAGAACCAGCCACATATCCGGCATCGGTCCTGGCAATCAGCTGTGCGCCCCCAAAACCGAAATTGGTGCTGTCAGGTGCCTCGACCTTGATCGCATGCCCCTTGGCCTTCAGGGCCTCGATCACATCAGCACCGACCGAGGCTTCAACAGCGACCTCAAGCCCCGAAAGAGCCTGCCAGCGCGGTGCATCAACAGCCGTTTGCGGATCCTGTCCCCAAAGCTGGGTGCGCAAGGTCATTTGCAAATGCCCCTGTGCCTGCATCGGTCCGCCCATGACGCCAAAGCTCATGACCGGGTTGCCGTCATCGCCCATCAAAAAGGCCGGAATGATGGTCTGGAACGGACGTTTTCCACCTTTGACGAAGTTGGGGTGACCATCTTTAAGGGTGAAACCGTGACCCCGGTTCTGCAGACTGATCGAGGTTCCCGGTACCACAACACCGGACCCGAAGCCCATATAGTTCGACTGGATGAAGGACACCATCATGCCGCTTTCATCCGCCGCGGTAACATAGACCGTCCCGCCATGCTTTGGTGCACCGGCTTTGAAATCCTGGGCCTTGTTGGCATCAATCAGGGCGGCACGGGATTTCAGATAGTCATCGGACAAAAGATGTTCGACCGTGACGTCGGTCATGTAGTCAAGATCGGCGACATAGGCCCGCATATCGGCAAAGGCCAGTTTCATCGCTTCGATTTCAAGATGCAGCGCCTCGGTGGAATCGGGTTCATAATCTGCGATATTGGTATGACGCAGGATCCCCAGCGCGATCAGGGCTGAAATCCCCTGCCCGTTTGGCGGAATTTCATGCAGCTTCACCTTGCCAAACGATTGCGAGATCGTCCCGACCCAGTCAGCCTGATGATTGCCAAGATCCTCTTCGGACAAGGCTGCACCATTTTCACGGGCAAAAGCCGCAATTTTCGATGCAAGCTTGCCGCGATAGAAACTCTCGCCCTTGGTTTCGGCGATATCGATCAGGCTTTCAGCAGCAGCCTTGTTGACAAACAGCTCGCCCGCCTTGGGGGCCTTGCCACCGGGCAGGAAGGCCTCGGCAAAGCCCGGCTGCTTGCCCAAAAGATCACCACCCTTTTCCCAAAGGGTCGCGATGATGGGGGATACTGCAAAGCCACGCGATGCATATTCGATGGCCGGTTCGAACAGCTTTTCAAACGGAAGCTTGCCGAATTTCTCGGAAATCGCACGCCATGAAGATACAGCCCCCGGTGTGGTGACCGATTCCCATCCGCGCTGTGGCATCGTGTCCTGGCCTGCAAAGCGTTCCGGGTTCCAGGCCGCAGGGGCCCGACCCGACGCATTCAGACCATGCAGTTCCTTGCCATCCCAGATGATGGCATAGGCATCGGAACCAAGCCCGTTGCCGGTCGGCTCGACCACGGTCAGGGCAATGGCCGAGGCCAGCGCCGCATCGGCAGCATTCCCGCCCGCCAGCAACATGCGAAGACCGGCCTGTGCCGCAAGCGGCTGGGATGTGGAAACCATGTTGCGCGCCAGAACCGGTGACCGGCGTGAGGCATAAAGCGCGTCGTGACGAAGTTTCATTGGAGTCTCCTGATCGTGGGCTTAATCGCCGTCTTGTTCATCGGTGGCAGGACGGTCTTTTTTACGCATCTTCAGAACCGAGCGAACGCTGAAGATAACAGACAGCAGGGCAGCAGCCAGCAAGACCGCCGAAATCGGACGGGTAAAGAATACAGTCCAGTCACCGTCACTCATCAGCGCGCGACGCAGGTTGGTCTCGGCGATCGGACCAAGGATCACACCAAGCACCAGCGGTGCCAGCGGGTAATCAAGCGACTTCAACCCGTAACCGACCAGACCGATCGCACCAAGCAGATAAAGGTCAGACACCCGGTTATTGAGCGCAAAGGCCCCGATCACACAGCAAATCATCACTGTCGGCACAATGAACTGCTTGGGAATGTCGGTCACGCGCAGGAACAGACGCATCGACAGCACACAAACCACCAGCATCATCAGCGAAGCCACAATCATCGCAACGAACATGCCATAGGCCAGATCCGCATTATCCATGATCAGACGCGGACCCACCGAGATGCCATGCACCATAAGAGCCGCCATCAGGATCGCATCAACCGCCGATCCCGGAATACCCAGGGCAATCATCGGGATCAGTCCGCCACCCGCCGTGGCAGAGTTTCCAGCCTCGGATGCGATCACGCCGTCCGGGTTGCCCTTGCCAAATTCCTCAGGCGTTTTGGAGCTGCGCTTGGCCTGGTCATAAGCCAGCAGGTTGGCAATTGATCCACCGGCACCCGGCAAGGCACCAATAAACACACCGATCAGCGACGAACGCACCAGATTGACCGGATGCATCAGAACTTCGCGCATCACAGCCCAGGTCTTGAATTCGATCACGTCGGGGATCAGTGCCCCCTTGGTGTCTTTTTTGCCGTGATCCTCAACCTCGCCCATCAGCTGGCTGATGGCAAAAATACCGATCAGGACAATCAGGAACGGCAGACCCGGCATCAGGATGTCGGACTCAAATGTAAGACGCGGGCGCCCCATCATCGGATCCGGCCCGATGGTCGCAAGACCAAGACCAATGACACCGGCAATCAGACCACGCATCAACGAGTTGCCCACAAGGCTTGCAACAATCGTCAGGGCAAACACGATCAGCGAGAAATATTCCCACGGACCAAGTTTAACCGCGATCAGCGCCAACGGCGGGGCGGCTACAATCAGGATGATGGTGGAAATCACTGTCCCGAAAAACGAAGCCCAGACACCAAGTGAAAGGGCGCGTCCCGGCTCCCCGCCGCGTGCCATCGGAAAGGCATCAAAGGTCGTGGCAACCGAACTTGGCGTTCCGGGAATACCCAGAAGAGCCGCACTGATCAGACCCCCGGTATAACCCCCGACATAAACCGACAACATCACCGAAACCCCCTGAAGCGGGTCCATGGTAAAGGTCAGCGGCAATGTCAGGATGATGGCCATGGTCACGGTAAAGCCGGGAATGGCGGCTGCGACGATCCCGGCCACGGAACCGATCAGCATGTAAATCAGGGTATCGAATGCGAAAACCTGATGGGCACCGGCAAGAAATGCATCCAACATGATCGTAAACTTCTGTTAGCCCGCGAACAGCACGCCGCGCGGGAGAAATACGTTAAAGACTTCTGCAAACAGCAGGTTCAAGCCAACCGAGAAAATCAGGGCGGCGACCACGGACTGAATGAAGGTCTTTTTCGAAATGCCTGCGATCATCAGCTGGGTGATCAGCAGAAAGACAAATGTCGCCAGCGAGAAACCGGCAAACGGCAAGACGGCAAGGTAGGCAACCAGCAAGCCGAACAGGGCGAAGGAGATCCTGCGAACCTTGACCCAGCCACAAAGTGCTGCGGCAAGACCATCAAGCTGTCCGGCCTTGCGAATGTCCATGACCGCGCGAATCGCTGAAATCAGGCACAGGCCTGCCAGAACGGCAAAGACCAGTTGCGGGAATGACCCGGCCCCCAGCGGTTCCCAGCGTGACGTCGGCAACTCACCCGCGCGCATCGACAAATAGACCGAACCAAGCCCGAAAACGACGTAGGAAACCAGCCGTGCAAATTCGGTCCTAGCACGAGAAGCAGCGGGTGCAAGTGCACCCGCTGCTGCTGATTTCTCAGACCCGCTCGTCATCCTGCGAGCTTGCCAACCAGACGATCAACCGTCTCGGACAGTTTGCCGAGATAGGCTTTGTAAGCGTCCTGACCAAGGAAAACAGCTTCGGAGCCGACATTCTTGATTTTGGTGCGAACGTCTTCGTTCTGCATGACTTTTTCAAGGTGGGCTTCAAGAGCGTCAGCAACATCCTGCGGGGTGCCCTTGGGCAGAACAACACCACGGGTCACAGCCAGATCAAGATCATGGCCCAGTTCCTTGAAGGTGCGAACATTCGGCTCGTCTGCGGTACGTTCCGGCATACCGACGGCAGCAAAGATCAGATCGCCATTTTCAACAAACTGACCGGCAGAGGATACGTCACCGATGGCAACATCAATGTTACCGCCAACCAGTGCACGGATACGCTGACCGGTACCTTCGTAACCGACATAGGAGAACTGGATGTCGAACGCATCTTCGATCATCGCCATGTGAAGATGCGGAACACCGGCAAGGGTCACACCGGCGCGAACCGCACCCGGATGATCCTTGGCAAAGGCGACCATTTCTTCAAAGGTCGAGAAGTTCTCGTTCTTGGAGAAGGTCAGATACTGCGGCGACGAGGTCACCAGCGCGATCGGCATGAAGCTGTCCCAGTTCAGGTCGGTGATGCCTGTACCATTGGAAATCAGCAAACCTTCATGGATCTGGGAAATGGTATAACCATCTGCCGGGCGTTTGGCGAATTCGGCCAAACCGATATTACCACCAACACCGGGCATGTTGATGACAGGCACTGCCTGACCAGTTTCCTCAGCAAGACCCTGTGCGACAAGGCGCATCAACGTGTCGCTACCGCCACCCGGGCCCCACGGAACAATGAATTCGATCGGTTTTTCGGGATAGTCCTGTGCCTGCGCTGGGCCTGCAATGGCGGCTGCCATCAGACCGGCGGCAACGGCAATCTTGCGGAACATCTCAGTGCCTCCTGATAAATGAACTGGATCAATCGAAACCAATTATTTTTTGGTTCCTTCATTTTGTCGACATATTGTTGTCATCGTAACTTTGTCTTCGCAACCCCAAAAACGCTAAACCACGCATTTTTCGCCTTATACGTGGCTTTTTTACGCAAAATCGTTGCCAAACAGTCCCGTCTGGCGTTAGTACAAATAGCAAATAACCGCAAAAATTGGTTTGGATTGGTTCGAAATGATTGAAATCGAAGGCACCATGAGCCTCTATCTGGTCTGGGGCGCTGCAATGCTGTTTGCCGGCGTTGTTGGCGGCATTATGGCGGGCTTGCTGGGCGTAGGCGGCGGGATTGTTATTGTCCCGGTGCTCTATCACTTTTTGACAACCATGGGTGTTGACGAGTCGCTCCGCATGCAGGTTGCGGTCGCCACCTCGCTGACGACAATCATCGCAACCGCCATTTCCTCGACCCGCAGCCATTACAAAAAAGGCTCGGTCGATATTGCCCTGTTGAAACATTGGGGCCCGGCCATTGTTGTCGGCGTCATCATCGGTACGGCCATTGGCGGCCTTGCCGATGGCCGGGTTCTGACCATTGTCTTTGCCGTTGTGGCTCTGCTGGTTGCCGCCAACATGATACTGGTCAAGGACCGTGAAACCGACGAGGCGAAAAACCCGCCCAAATCTGTCTGGGCGGTTCTTGGCGTTCTGGCGGGCAGCCTGTCTGCCATGATGGGGATTGGTGGCGGTACCATTTGCGTCCCCGTCCTGAATTTCCTCGGCTATGACATCCGCCGTGCGGTCGGAACGGCGGCGGCAATCGGCCTGATCATCGCCCTGCCCGGTACAATCGGATATGCCATGTCAGGTATCGGCGTAGACGGACGCCCGCCCTTCTCGATCGGTTATGTGAACGTTCTGGCAGCGGCCCTTCTGATCCCGATGACGGTTCTGTGCGCCCCGATTGGTGCGCGCATCGCACATACCATCCCGAGACGGGCACTGCGCATGTGTTTCGGCCTGTTTCTGGCGGTAACCTCTTTGCGGATGTTCTACGATCTGCTTAACTGACATCCAGTATCAAGACTTTGGATCCGAACCAGTCCTCTGGGAAATGGCACCTCGCAAGAATAGGTGCGGATTGGTTCGGAAACAGGGAACGCCATAAAAAAAGAATAGTGACCATGAATGACCTTGCGACCCACGGATTGGCTGAAAAGCTTAAATCCGGTTTTGCCCGCGGTGAATATGTCAAAGACGGCCGGGTAATCGCCGAACGCAATCTGGCCGAACAGCTTGACGTCGGACGCCGGGCGCTGCGCAAGGCGCTTGATCTTCTGGAAGCAGAAGGCCTGATCTGGCGTCGACAGGGACAAGGGACTTTCGTCGGCACCCCGCCAACCCCGCGGCTGCGCAAGCTTGAAGGCATTGCCACCAAAACCAGCCCGTTTGAAATCATGGAAGTCCGCCAGGAAATCGAACCATCCATGGCACGCTTTGCCGCCCTGCGGGCATCGCAGGCCGATATTGATGCGATGCGGATCATGGTAGATAACGCCGCCCGCGCCACCACTCAGGGCGAATATGAAAAGTGGGACGCAGCTTTCCATCAGAAACTGGCGGAATCGGTTAAAAACACCCTGTTTCTGGCCGTGTTCGAAGCCGTCAATGCCGTGCGGCGTGATGCGGCATGGGCACGACTGCGCGAAAGCAGCCATTCCGACAGCCTGATCAACGATCTGAGCGCCCAACATCGCGATATTGTCGACGCCATCGAACAGCGTGACCCCAAATCAGCCGAAGACGCGATGCGCCGCCATCTGGCACAGGTCGAACAGGCCCTTAAGCAAAGCTAGGCCCCAAGGCGACATTGATCCCCCCCCCCCAAAAAAAAACAGGCCCGCAATTTTGACGGGCCTGTCTGATTTACAATCCGGGCTGGCTCAGGGCTGCGGTGCAAAGCCCGCAAAAATGCCGTGATAACTTTTGCCCGGTGGCTTGGCATAGGCCCCTGCCTTGCTGGTCCGCAATCCCAGCATCGCCATGGCTTCGATCATTTTGACCGCCGCACTGACCCCGTCAATAACCGGCACACCAAGTTCCGCATGCAGGCGATCTGCAATGTCGGTCATACCCGCACAGCCCAGAACAATCGCCTCGGCATAGTCATGACGAAGGCAAAGCTCCGCCTGTTTTTTAAGCGCGTCATAGGCCACAGCCGCATTTGCACCCTCGAAATCAAGGGTTCTGACACCGGCCGCCCGCACCACGCATTGCGATACCGCCCCGTATTTCGACACCAGATGTTCAAGCGGACGCACCGAAACCGGCATCGGGGTCACAATCGCAAATCGTGACGCCACAGCGGCCGCCATACGAAGGGCTGCCTCGCACAATCCCATGACCGGCGCTGTCGTCAGGCATCGGGCGGCATCCACCCCCGTATCGTCAAAGCAGGCCACCACATATCCGCCAACCGGATCGGTCAGTTGTTCGGGTGCTGCTTCCAGATCACGGATCACGGAAAGCAATCCGACACTGGCAAAGGCCTCGTCGTAATATCCTTCGATGCTGTCGGGGCCAAATTGCGGATTAAGGGCAATGATACCGGTCTGTGCTGCCACAATCCTTTGCGCCTGATCGCCGACCTTTTTGGTAAATCCCGCCGAAAGGTTGGGATTGATAACAGCGATACGGCTCATGCTTTTTGCCCTTTGCGACGACGCATCAAAAGCACCGATCCCAACGCAATCCCGATCACCAGGAACGAGAATCCGGTTGTCACCGTGCCCAGCGCATAAAGAACCGGCGTGGTCACGTTTGTCGTCATGCCATAAATCTCAAGCGGCAGGGTATTAAGCGACCCGGCCGTCATCAGGGTGCGGGCAAACTCGTCATAGGAAAGCGTGAACGAGAACATCGCAACGCCAATCAGGCTCGGCCCGACCATCGGCAGCACCACATACTGGATCGTCTGCCAGTTGCTTGCCCCAAGATCGCGCGCGGCTTCCTCATAAGACGGATCGAACCGGTTAAATACCGCAAACATGATCAGAAGCCCGAACGGGAAGGTCCATGTCAGATGCGCCCCAAGGGCGGATGTGAACCATTGCGGTTGCCATTCAACGATATTGAACAGCAATCCGATCCCCAGCGAAATCAGGATCGATGGCACAATCAGACTGGCAATCGCCAGATAGAAAATGATGCTGTCACCCCGGAACCGGCGACGAAATGCCAGACCAGCCATGAATGAAACCACGACAGTCACAATCATGACAATCAGGCCGAGTTTGAGCGATCTGGTAAAGGATCCGCCAAAATCGCCCACCGCCTGCCGTTCAAACAGGTTGCCAAACCAGTGGAATGAAAAACCGTTCATCGGGAAGGTCAGACCACCATTCTCCCCCTGGAAGGACAGAATGAAAATGGTCAGCATCGGCCCATAAAGGAACAGGACGAACAGGGTGAAAAAGGCTGCCAGAAAATAGAAACTTGTCGGACGCCGTTCACGCGTTTTGGCCATGATCACAGCTCCTTCCGGATATCAACAAGGCGCAAAAGCCCGACCACAATCAGCAATACCGTAATCAGGAGCACGACCGCACTGGCCGCCGCTGCGGGATATTGCAAAAGCCCGATCTCGTTGGAAATCTGCAAACCGACCGACGCACTTTGCCCGCCACTCATCAAACGGACCGTGATGAAATCGCCCATCACCACCGTGATCACAAAGATTGATCCGATGGCAATGCCCGGCTTGGACAGCGGCACAATCACCGAACGCAGGGTTTCAAACCCGCTGGCACCGGCATCACGCGCCGCCTCAATCAGGGAACGATCAATACGCATCATGGAATTGAAAATCGGCACAACCATGAACAGGGTATAGAGATGCACATCTGCCAGCACGACTGCGAAATCGGAAAACAGAAGGAACTCAAGCGGTTGATCGACAATTCCCAGATTGAGCAGTGCCGAATTCAAAAGACCATTGCGGCCAAGGAACGGAATCCACGAAATCATGCGGATGATGTTTGATGTCCAGAACGGGATCGTGCACAGCATGAAAAGCACGATCTGCCAGGTCAGACTGCGCACATGGAACGCCAGAAAATAGGCAACCGTAAAGCCGATCGACAGGGTAAAGACCCAGGTCAGCGCGGCATATTTCAAAGTATTGAGATAAATCTTCCAGGTCACGGAAGACCCCAGCAAATAGCTGTAATTATCCAAAATGAAGTCGGGCAGGATCCGGTATTCGTCATAGTCCCAGAAACTGACAATCACGATGGTCAGCAACGGAATGACAAGAAAGATCGCAAAGATCGCCGCCATTGGCGTGATCAGAAAATAGGACGATCGTTTGGACGTATCAAAAGCCATTGCCTGTCCCTAAAAGCTCTGTCCCTGAAAACCTGCCGCATGAACGGAATAGTCGGGCAACTGAAATTTATTAACCGGGGGTGCCGGGCGCGGCCAGAACCGCGCCCGATCAATGTCTTTTCTCGCGCGCTTAGGCAGCGATGAATTCGTTCCACTTGCGGACCATGTGCTTGTTCTCGTCCATGACAGAGTTCCAGCACGCGACCGAGCTCATACGCTCTTCATAGGAACCGCCATCGCGAACCGCGCCGGCTTTCTCCATAACCTTGCCTTCGGGGCTGAGGATATCGCCCTGTGCAGCCTTGCCTTCCATCCAGAAGCCCCATTCGTCTTCGGACATGAACTTCTTCGCGGTTGCCGGTGCGGCGCTGTAGTAACCCTGACGGTTAAGATACGCACCAACCCAGCCCGACAGATACCAGTCGATATATTCGTAAGCAGCTTCAAGCTCGAGACCCGAAAGATGCTTGGCAAGACCGATGCCGCCGCCCCATGCACGATAGCCTTCCTTAAGCGGCTGATAGGTGCATGCGATGCCTTTGGAACGCACGGCGGCAACTGCCGGGGACCACATGGACTGAATGACAACCTCGCCAGACGCCATCAGGTTGACCGACTCATCGAAGCTCTTCCAGAAGGCGCGGAACTGACCGGCTTTCTTGGCATCGATCATGACTGCAATGGTCTTGTCGATTTCTTCCTGGGTCATGTTGCCCTTGTCGCCATAGGTGACTTCGCCCATGGCTTCACACACCATCGCCGCATCCATGATGCCAATCGACGGAATGTTGAGGATCGATGCCTTGCCCTTGAATTCCGGGTCAAGCAGATCGGCCCAGCTGGTGATCGGACGACTGATCAGGTCCGGACGAATGCCAAGCGTATCGGCATTGTAAATGGTCGGGATCAGGGTCATCCACTGGGTCGGAGCCGACGCAAATTTGACGCTGTCTGCACCTTCGACAAAGCCGACGGTATGCGGGGCAGTACCCTGTGCAATTTCTGAATCCGGGGTCAGCTTGCCATCGATGAACAGCTTGGAAATATATTCGTAGTTTTTCAGCTTGGTGGTGTCCATCGGCTGCATGGTGCCAGCCGGGAAGACCTTCTTACAAATCCAGTATTCGATATCGGCGATATCAAACGAGTTCGGCTGGGTGACCGCACGCTGGGCAACGGCATCCGAATCAAGGGCGGTCATCTGAAGGGTGAAACCAAGGTCTTCCTTGACCTTGTCGGCAACCGCGTTGATGTTCGAAACGCCCGTACCGAACTGGCGCAGGGTCACATTCTTGATGTTCTGCGCCCAGATGGTCGGGAAACCGGTGATGGCACCAGAACCGATGGCTGCACCCGTAACAGCGGCTGCACCCTTAACAAAACCGCGGCGCGATACACCGGTATCGCTCAGCAAATTCTTCCTGGATTTCTTGGTCTCGATCGTCATGTGAAGCACTCCTGATAGATTGTTTTGGTTTGGTTGGTTATTTAGGCCAGAACATGTGCATGTTCGGGCTTCCAATAGGCGATGAATTTGTCCTGTCGCCTGACTGGCGCCTGCCGAAATTCGCTTTCGGTCTTCATCAGGGTTATTTCCTTGCCGTCGCTTGTGGTAGCAACGATCCTTACCCAAAGGCCGAGATACTCGACCGTGGTGATCTCGACAGGGATTTGCCCGTTTTGGGCCTCTTGCGGGGCCGTTTCATCCAGACCGATCAGGTCGGTACGGATGGTAAATTCAAGTTCCTCGCCCGCCTTGCCATCGGCAAAGCCCGGCAGGAAAAAGCTGTCTGGTCCACGCGCAAGCAGGGTTCCCGCCGGACCGGATTCAGAAACGGTGCCTTTGAAGATGTTCTGCCCGCCCATGAAATTGGCAATGAAGCGCGACCGCGGCTGATTGAAGATTTCCTGCGGTGTGCCTTTCTGGCGGATGATGCCGTCTTCCATCACGACAACCATGTCCGACAACGCAAGCGCCTCGTCCTGGGCGTGCGTGACATGGACAAAGGTAATGCCCAGTTCCTGCTGAAGGCGGCGCAACTCGTCGCGCATCCGTGCCCGCAGGAACGGATCAAGGGCCGAAAGCGGCTCATCAAGCAGCAAAACAGACGGTTCGGTAATCAGCGAACGGGCAAGCGCAATGCGCTGCTGCTGACCACCAGAGAGCTGGTCGGGCTTGCGATCTGCAAATTGCTCCATCTGGACCCGGGCCAGCATCTCTTTGGCCCGATCTTTACGATCCGATGGGGAGACACCTTGCATCTTGAGGCCAAAGGCAACGTTCTCCGCACAGGTCATGTGCGGGAAAAGCGCATAATTCTGAAACATCATTGCGGTGCCGCGTTTGACCGGCGGCAGTTCGGTCACATTGCGGTCCCCGATCAGAAGATCGCCCTCGCTGATCACTTCGTGACCGGCAATCATGCGCAGCGTCGTCGACTTGCCACAGCCCGACGGGCCGATCAAACAGCAATACGCCCCTGCCGGAATTTGCAGGTCAATGGATTTGACCGCCTGCGTGCTGCCATAGAATTTACTGACAGCAATTAGTTCGATGGCTCCGTTGCCCTTCATCCGCTCACCCGTCACTGCATGCAAAATTGTTAACAATCCTGTTGTCGATTGCAGGCAAAATGCGTGCCAATTGTTTTTATTGGCAGTTTTATGCGGGAGTCACCGGTAATCGGGCTGTATAGGGCAGAGACGCTGCGTGTTTTATGCCCATTAATTGTTCAAATTTTACGCATACCGATTTTATTGGGCATTTTACATGCAATTATTTGGCAAGATCAAAATCCGTCGGACGCGATTTTCTGTTGTCTAGATCGTCAACAATTTTGTAGAAAGAAACCATCGCGCGAAAACATGAACGACGGAAAGCATCGTCACGATGGCCAAGGCCGAAGAAACCGGCACCTATAAAGGCAGCGGGAAGCTGCGCCCGGAGGAAATGATCTATCAGGAAATGCTCGACGCGATCCTTGATCGCCGTCTCGAACCGGGCATGAAACTGGTGGAAGAAGATCTGGCCCAGACCTTTGGCGTCAGCCGTGCGCGCATTCGTGCAACATTTCTTCAGCTGGCCCATGACAAGCTGATCAATCTTGTTCCCAATCGCGGTGCCTTTGTTTCCGAACCGACCATAGACGAAGCCATCGAAGTCTTTTCCGCCCGACGCATGATCGAGGACGGCGTTGCCCGCAAGGTTGCCCTTGGCATGACCGACGAACGCGCAGCCCAGATCAAAAGCCATCTTGATCGCGAACATGATGCCCATCATCGCGGCGATCACCGCGCCGCCATCATCCTGTCGGGCGAGTTCCATCTGCTTTTGGCCCGACTGACCGGCAATCTGGTGATCGAGGAATTTCTTGAACGCCTGATCCTGCGCACATCACTGATCATTGCGATGTATGAAAGCCCGCACCCCGTTGATTGCTCGCACACCGAACATGACGAACTGCTCAAGGCGCTGACAAGTGGTGATCCGGATGTTGCCGCAGCGGAAATGTCACGCCATCTTGATGCCATTCGTGACCGCCTGCAGCTTCAGCGCCCCAAACCGGGCAAGACCGATTTCGCCAGCATCTTTGGCCGCACGCCAAAATCCGCAGCCAGCTGACCACCAAAAGCCCGCCATCCCGATACTGTCACCGATTGCAGTGATCCACACCTGTCACGCGTCATTTGCGATGCGTATCAGGTGATTTCCTTTTCGACCTTGTTGGGTATTCCAGGTCCTAAGGTAAAAAGTCTGATGATTGGGAAAGGCGCGAAAATCCCGCCTTTCCCTGTCGCGGTCAGACCGCCCGTGACGTCTGCCAATAGGCATAAAGACCTTCGATGTCACCTGACGTCAAAAGCGTCATGGCCGCCCTGATCTGATCAAGATCCCAATGCCACCATGCCATTTCCAGAAGTTTTCTGATGTCGTCATCGGAAAATCGTTTGCGAATAACCCGCGCAGGATTGCCGCCAACAATGGAATATGGTTCGACATCCTTTGTTACCAAGGCGCGCGAACCAATCATGGCCCCGTCCCCGATCTTGACACCTGGCATGATCATCGCTTCTGCCCCGATCCAGACATCGTGGCCGATAACGGTATCACCGGCAGGCTGATAGGCACTTTGCGCATCGGAAAATGCAGGCTCTTCGTCCATAAAGAAGAATGGAAAGGTCGATATCCAGTCGTTCCGGTGCCCCTGATTACCCGCCATCATAAAGACAGCCCCCGTACCGATGGAACAGAAGCTGCCGACAATCAGTTTGTCGACATCATCGCGATCCGGCATCAGGTAGCGGGCACAATCATCAAAGCTGTGGCCATGGTAATAGCCGGAATAATAGCTGTAACGCCCAACGACAATATTCGGATTGGTAACCTGTTCGGATAGGAGCTTGCCCTTGAACGGGCTTTGAAAATAGTTCGTCATGATAAATCCATTTTACGCCAGCACTTGGCTGGCGATGTCGCCTGCGTGGACAGGCAGCACTGTGACCGACATAATGTCGGCCGCGAAAATGGAGCAGATTGCTGTGTTAACCGACTGAATTAATTATTACAAGTCGTATCGGCCATAAGATTGTATAAAATATTCGACGCACTCTCCGTGCTCTGTTAATGTCTGCCCATGCAGCTTCCGCAGCGGCGCCGCAGTATTATAATATTGTATGATGTTTACATCTGTGGTCCGGGAAACTAAGCTGCGCTCAGTTTATCAAGGCTGCGCCATTTGGCCTGTCCGTTCGAGGCAATCCACGCATAGGAGTCGCGGATTGGTTTCGATCATCCGGACAGGTCAAAGAGCATTGCGCACGCCCCGTCAGGCACAGGACATAACCCCACAGGAGACCCACATGCTTAGTGGACAGCATTATATCGCAGGCGAATGGATCAACGGCCCGGATGTCTTCCAGGCTGACAATCCGTCAACCGGCGAGAAGCTCCCGACCAAATTCCAGCACGGCACCGAAGAAATCGTCAATCAGGCGGTCGAGGCCGCACAGGCTTGCGCCGAAGAATTTGCTTCGATGCTGCCGGCAAAACGCGCAGAATTCCTGCGTGCGATTGCAGATGAAATTGATGCCCGTGGCGATGCCATCACCGAGATCGGCAATCTTGAATCTGCCCTGCCTGCTGCACGCCTGACCGGCGAGCGCGGCCGTACCGTTGGCCAGCTGCGTTTCTTTGCCGACTGGATCGAAGAAGGTTCATGGTTCGAAGCGCGTATTGAAACCGCACAGCCTGATCGTCAGCCGCTGCCAAAGCCTGACATCCGTGTGATGAACAAGGCGCTAGGACCGGTTGGCGTGTTTGGCGCGTCCAACTTCCCGCTGGCCTTTTCGACCGCAGGCGGTGATACCGCATCCGCCCTTGCTGCGGGTTGCCCGGTTGTTTTCAAAGGTCACGCCGCCCATCCCGGCACGTCCGAACTGGTTGCCAAGGCAATTGAAGCTGCCGTGATCAAAACCGGCATGCCCAAAGGTGTGTTCAGCCTGATCCATGGTGGCACGCGCAAGGTCGGTCAGGCACTGGTTGCCCATCCGCTGATCAAGGCCGTCGGCTTTACCGGTTCGACCGGTGGCGGCCGTGCGCTGTTTGACATCGCCGTTTCCCGCCCGGAACCGATCCCGTTCTATGGCGAACTTGGCTCGAACAACCCGGTCTTCCTTCTGCCCCAAGCCATGGGTGAAAAGGCTGCCGACATTGCCAAGGGCTGGGTCGGATCGCTGACCATGGGTGTTGGCCAGTTCTGCACCAATCCGGGTCTTCTTATCGCACTTAAGGGTGCTGATCTTGAAACATTCGTTGAAACCGCCGCAGCCGAACTTGGCCAGGTTGGCGGTGCGGCGATGCTGACGGATCGCGTCTCAAGCGCCTATCACGAAGTGACCGACGCCATGAGCAAACATGCCAGCGTCACCTGCCCGCTGAAACGTCGCGATAGCGATGGCAAATTCGAAGGCAGCCCGGCGATCTTCCGCACCACCGCTGCCAACTGGAAAGCCAATCCGGAACTGGCCGAGGAAATGTTTGGCCCGGCGGGTATCATTGTCGAATGTGACTCGGTTGCCGAAATGGTTGCTTTGTCAGCAACCCTGATCGGTCAGCTGACCGCCACCATCCACATGGTTGATGCCGATGCCGATACCGCAGCCGCTCTGCGTCCTGCACTTGAAAAATGTGCCGGTCGTATTCTGATCAATGGCTGGCCGACCGGTGTTGAGGTCTGCCATTCCATGGTTCATGGCGGCCCATACCCGGCAAGCACGGATTCGCGCGCAACCTCGGTCGGGTCGCTGGCGATCAAACGCTTTGTCCGTCCG
The DNA here is from genome assembly GCF_054901115.1 of Thalassospira sp. SM2505. Classification (NCBI taxonomy): domain Bacteria; kingdom Pseudomonadati; phylum Pseudomonadota; class Alphaproteobacteria; order Rhodospirillales; family Thalassospiraceae; genus Thalassospira; species Thalassospira sp. SM2505. The sequence goes on along the minus strand of NZ_CM142731.1, from coordinate 584,529 downwards.
GTTTCCTATCAGGCCTTCCCGGATGCATTGCTTCCGGCACCGATCAAGGATGCCAACCCGCTGAACATTCCGCGTCTGGTCAATGGCAAATGGCAGATGCCGAACTAGGCACCCGCTACCCACAAAACAAAAAAGGGCGCGTCCAGATCGGGCGCGCCCTTTTTCATTGATTAAACCCAACGATCAATCCGGGGGCTTGGCCAGCCGGTCACAAAATCAGCTATCGCGCGGAACGCCTTCGATGCCCTCGCTGCCACGGTGATATTTGAAGGTCCCGGTTGCCGTTCCGATCACTTCGCCATCAGCGTTATAGGCCTTGGCCTCGGTAAAGACGATCTTGCGTCCGCCGCCCTGTCTGGTCGCGACCACGCGCACCACACCCTTCTTTGCCATGCCAAGGAAATTGGTGGTCAGCGACAATGTCAGCGTCTTGCGGACATTGCCCGGCACCGAACAGAAGCAGACAGAATAGCCAGAAGCGGTATCAAGCAGGGTCATCAAAACACCCCCATGAAGAATACCGGCGCGGTTAAGATGGTGGTCTTGCAGCTCAAGCTCGATCACTGCATGATTTTCCGCCCATTCCACCAGCCGATAACCAAGATGGCCCTGCAAGCCGCTGCCATGGGCCTGTTCAAAGTCAAGATTTTCGTCAATTCCGGTCATGTGGCACTACCCTGTGATCAATTTATGCCAGCTATAGCAGATATACCTGTGATGCGAAAACCTGTCGGTGAGTCGCAGTGATATCGGTGGAAACCTGTCTTGAAAATGCCGCTGCAAGGTGATTTGCGCAATCTCATTGCGCAGTGCAACATTGAATAAGCATTCATTTACAATGCACTAACTACATCGTTCTCCAAACAAGAACGGGATAGCGGTGAAACGAGAATAGTGCGCGCATCCGCCGTTTGGTATCACTGAATTCATCGCAAAGACAGATGATGTCGCAAAGGATCAGAGCCATGACCACGATTGCTTACAAAGACGCAACCAGCATCGAACGTGAAGTCCGTACCGGCTGGTTCACCAGCTTCCTGCAGGCCCTTCAGGTTGCCGTAATCATGAAAGCATCCCATGCCAAAACCCACGCAGAACTGACTGCGGACTGGAACAAGGCATGGCGTCAGGTTCAGGGTTAATTACCCTGTTTGAGGCGGGTGCGACGATCTGCACATCACCGCACCCTATCATGCCTCTTGACGCTTCGGGCTGAACCACCGACAACGGTTCCATGCAAAAGTTTGATATTGTAACCATCCGGCTTTTCGTCGCCATCGTGCGTGCGGGAAGCATCAATGAAGCCGCCAGACGTGAACATATCGCGACGTCGGCTGTATCCCGACGCATTGGCGAACTTGAAGCCATGCTGGGTGTCAAACTGCTGCGCCGCTTGCCGCGCGGGGTCGAACCGACCGAAGAAGGCGCGATCTTCGCCCGATACGGCGAAAAGCTTCTGGGCGATCTGAACCATCTTTCCAACGAACTTCGCGACTTCAATGTCGGTGAAAAGGGCAAGATCTATCTTGCGGCTGTCACCTCGGCCATTCTGACCGGACTGCCGTCCTTTCTGGCCGATTTTGAACGTGACTTCCCCCACATCACGGTTGATGTCCGCGAACTGACATCGCGCGAAAGTGCCGAGGCCGTTCGTGAAGGCCGTGCCGATCTGGCGATTCTGGCCGATAACAGCCCGCTTGGCGATCTGGCCCATGATGTGTTTTGTGATGATCCGATCTGGGTCGTCACCCCAAAGGGCCATCCCCTTATTCCCGATACCGCCAATCCGAAACCGGTCAAATTCACCGAAGCCGCCAAATACGACATCATTTCCCTGCATGAAGGCGGGGTCATTGATGACCTGATTTCCGAGGCTGCCTCAAGGATGAAGATTGATATGCACCCCCATATCAAGGTGGTGCGTTTCGGGTCCCTACGACAGATGATTGCCGCAGGCCTTGGCATCGGATTTTTGCGCAAAAGTTCGGTCGCGGGCTATATCGGGCATATGAATATCGCCGGTGCCCCGATTGCCGATGACTGGGCCAAGCGCCAGTTGCTGATTGCCCATGACGGCGATGCGACACTGACCAGTGCTGCCCGCCTGTTCCGTGACTATCTTCTGAAAAAATCTGCGGAAACCAGTTTCAAACCGGTTCTGGGGTAAATCCCGATATCTCAGGCTGATCTGGCCATCCGTTCGGCCCAGATATCCCCGCCAGTCGGGCCAAGCGGCACCGCAAGGCCGCCAAATCGTGCTACATGACGCTTGGCCTCGGCCAGAACCAGATCCGGCAATTCCGCCCATTGACCGACCGGCGGCAGGATTTCAATTTCCTCGCCTGCACGGGCATTGATCAGTTCGGGCAAATCCTGGCGCGCATGTGTACCACCACCGGCCAGCATCGGGACAATCACCGCCTTTTTGCGCGATGCAATCGTCCGCCAGTCTGCAAGCGACGGATGGCCTTCGATATTGCCAATACAGATTTCGGCCCCACCGCACAAACGCCCGACCTGATCGCCAAAGCGAACTGTTTCAGGCAGGGCTGCTGTCAGCGTCTTAAGACCATGGGGCACCAGAAACACAGATGTTTCGCCTGATGCCCAACCACGTCTGGCCATTGCGACCATGGCTTTTTGTGCGACCAGATCATCAAATCCCGGCAGATTAAGCGCCGGCGGAAGAATGACCGCATCGCCAAGCCCGGCACGTTCAAGATCGCGCGGCAATTCTTCAAACACCAGATAGCCTTCGCTGAAAAACAGCGGAAAGACGATCAGGCGTTCGGCATTACCCGCATGCACAAGCCGGTCAAGCTGATCAGGAAGGGACGGCTGGCTGCGCATATAGCCATGCGTCACCGGACCATTCCAGTCAGGCGCGACTGATCGGGCAAGATCGCCTGCCGGATCACCGCCATTGCCGCTATTGCCGTGCGACACCATCATCAATGTTGGCATTTCAAAATCAGACATCTCGTCCAACCCGCTATGCGTCCTTATGGAAAACCTAATATCCCATACGCAAGATGCAAGCTTCCGGATTGCTACAAAATCGCAAACACCACCTAATTTTCGCAGTGTTACCTATTGCACCAGATCCCAGTGCGGCTGTCCGCCAAACCGGTCATGCATGAAATCCACGAGCAAACGGATGCGCGATGAAAGCTGTCTGCTGGGTGGATAAAGAAGATACAGAAAAATCTCGGGCGGAGTGTAGTCGCACAAAACTGTGACAAGACGGCCCGTCTGCAACTCCGCCCCGGCGATGAAAGTCGGCAACTCCACAAGCCCCAAGCCGGCAATCGCCGCATCACGGAGCACCTCGGCATTGTTACAGCAAAACACACCATTGACCTGCACGGATACCGGCCCGTTTGGTCCGGTCAGTTTCCAGGTCGATCCGGCGGGTAGATTGCCGTAATGCAAACAGGGCAAGGTCGCGAGGTCACTGATATCTGTTGGCTCGCCATTTTTGTGCAGAAAATCGGGTGATGCACAAATCACGCGCCGGATCGGGATGATTTCGTGATCAATCAGGGCCAGTGTTTCGGTTGGCCGACTGATGCGCACGGTCATATCAAAACCGTCTGCAACCGGATCAATAAAATGATCGTTCAAGGCCAGTTCGACACGGATTTCAGGATACATGCGCGCAAAATCGACAAGTGCAGGACCAAGATGCAGGGTTCCGAACGACATCGGCGCATTGATGCGAATATCACCTGCCGGTTTTTCCTGATTCTCGCGAATGGATTCCTCGGCCTCATCCAGATCGGTCAGAATGGCTTTGGCGCGCTGATAAAAGGCCCGACCACTTGGCGTGACCGATACGGTGCGTGTTGTGCGGTTCAGCAACTGCACACCAAGATCATCCTCAAGGGCGACCACCGCACGGTTGACCTGTGATCGTGATTGCCCGATGGCCCGTGCGGCTGCGGCGAAGCTTCCCTGCTCAACCACGCGAACAAAGCTTTGCAGACTGACCAGTTTATCCATGGATAATCTCTCTGTTCGGGGTCGTTACGGCACAGGTCGCGCACCACAATGGCATGCCAGATTGTCGCATATAGTGCAACACTGTGGGCATAATTACGTTAATTGTCTCATTTTATGAAAAGGGTAATCTGTCTCCAACAGCAAACAACCTCGTTGGAGGCAAACATGATTATCAAAGTAGATGCAAACACCCGTGGCCGCGCACAGTTTGGATGGCTTGATTCCAACCACACCTTTTCGTTCGGTCACTATTATGATCCCAATCGTATGGGTTGGGGACCGCTTCGGGTGATCAACGAAGACCGTGTGATTCCCGGTGCCGGTTTTGACACCCACGGCCACAAGGATATGGAAATCATTTCCTATGTTCTTGATGGCGCCCTTGAACACAAGGACAGTATCGGAAACGGATCGGTGATTCGTCCGGGTCGCCTGCAGCGCATGACCGCAGGTACCGGTATCCGTCATTCAGAATATAACCACTCCAAAACCGATCCGGTTCACTTCCTGCAAATCTGGGTTATCCCCGAAGCTGCCGGACTGGAGCCGGGCTACGAGGAAAAGGAAATCGCACGGCGCGATACCGGTTCGGGTCTGAGCCTGATTGGCAGCCGCGATGGTCGTGAGAATTCCATCACCATTCACCAGAATGTCGATCTGTATGTTGCGCACCTTAACGATGGCGAGACCGCACAGCACAGCATCGAAAAAGGCCGCATCGCCTGGATTCAGGTGGCCCGCGGCAGTCTTAAAGTAAATGGCGAAACCCTTAATGCCGGTGACGGTGCCGCAATCAAGGATGAAGACGAACTTGTCTTCTCTGATGCCGACAATGCCGAAGCCCTTGTTTTTGACATGGTGGCCTGAGCCGCGAAGACCGCGCTCCCCCATCCCCAGGAGAAGAATTATGACCTCGCTTACCAGTGACAAACCCCGTTCGATCATCCCTGCCATTGGCAATGTTACGTCCGCCCTTCAGCCGCTTGCCCCTGTGATTATCCGTGTAACCACCGGCCTTCTGATGGTTCCGCACGGCGCACAGAAACTGTTTGGTGCCTTTGGTGGCTACGGCCTTGAAGGAACGGCTGGCTGGCTTGAAAGCATCGGCTTTGCTCCGGGCTTCGTCTTTGCCCTTCTGATCGGCCTTCTTGAATTCGTTGGCGGCCTGATGCTGACAGTCGGTCTTCTGACCCGTCCGGTTGCTGCTGCTGTTCTGGTCTTTATGGCTGTTGCCGTTTCGACCCACCTGCCAGCCGGCTATTTCTGGAACAATGGCGGTTTTGAAATGCCGCTGATGTGGGGCTTGCTGGCCCTGACCGTTCTGATCCAGGGCGGTGGCAAATTCTCGATCGATCGCAAGATCGGCTACGAGTTCTAGGCCTCGTCTCCCTTAACTGCAGACTTCAAACGGGTTGCCTTGAAAGCAGCCCGTTTTTCTTTTTGATCCTCATATGGGGATATTGAAATTCTCGGAAACAGACAAAGATTAGGATCAACACATTTGGTCTTCATCACAGAGCATGTCAGCAACACTCATGAACACCGCCAGACAAAGCAATAGCCAGAATGACATCGAAATTGCCGACGGCCTGCAGCGATGCAAGGGGGACAACGCCCATCGCAAAGCCAATGACCAGAAACGTTTTCTGATCGTCGATGACAGCATCGAGGTGCGGTTTTCCATTCGCCGGATGTTGCGCAGTGCCGGGGCAACCCATGTGGATGTCGCCGAAAATGGCGAAGCGGCCCTGCAAATGATGACCCAGATGGCGCGCAAGCAATCCTCCTATGACGTCATAATTCTTGATTACATGATGCCGACCATGTCGGGCATTGAAACGCTCTATGAAATCAAGCGCCGCAACATCAAGAATTCCGATCAGACCCGCAAGATCATGCTGACCGGGTTTTATGATCAGGACGTGGTGCGCGAAGCCAAATCGGTTGGTGCTGCTTTTGTCCTGTGCAAACCTTGTGACGCTGCAAGCCTTACTGCCGCCATTTCATAATTCACCACGGACGCAACATGCCCGAAAACGCTTCGATAATATTTGTCGACGATGATCCCAATGTTCTGCGCGGATTGCGTCGACGCATGATGGGACAACGCCCGAGCTGGTCGCTGCGTTTTTATGAAAGTGCCGAACAGGCCTTGGCGGGTATGGATGAACAGGAAGCCGACGTGGTGATTTCCGACATGCGCATGCCATCGATGGATGGGGCCTAGTTCCTGCGCATTGTCTCCCGACGGTTCCCGCAAACATCGCGCATCTTGCTTTCTGGCTATGCCGATGAAGTCGCCATTCAGAATGGCACAGCCGCGACCCAGCATTTCCTGACCAAACCATGCAAGGATATCGACATCATCCATGCGGTCGAACGAGGCCTGATCATGCGGCGATATCTGCGTGATCCGTTGCTGGTTGACTTTCTGGGCCAGATTCCCGACGACCTTGTATGGCCTGCAACCTTTCAGCGTCTGCATACAATCTTGCAATTCACCGGCCCCAAAAGCCGCGACGAACTGACTGAATTTGCCTGTGATTTTCCGGTTCTGACCGCGCTTGGCCTTGAACTGGCGCGTCGCGAGAAACTTGTCGAACCCGACAGTTTCCCCGACCTGATCGGGCTTGTGAAACTACTGGGCATTGAAACCATCAAGGCACTTTGCATTCTGTGGTCCGAGCTTGGTCAGCCTGACAGTTTTGATCCAGATGAAATGGATATCGCGCTGCATCGACCGCTTGTTCTTGGTCAGATGGCCGCAAATATCGCCCGTTTGCAGAAACTGCCCTTTGAAACGGTCGATCAGGTCCGTGCCGCTGCCTTGCTATGCCATATCGGTGAAATCATCATTGAACGTGTCATGCCTGAGGGCTATCAGGCCAGCCGTGAGCGGGCCGATCGTGATGAATGCGACATCATTTCCGCCGAAATTGCCGAAATGGGGTTTGCCCATCCTGCTGTGTCGGCCTGTATCTGTGCCTATTGGGGTTTCCCGCATGAAGTCGTGGAAGAAATTGCTTTCCACCACCGCCCGGAAGCCGCACCAACCCGGAACTCACGGGCATTGCTGATTGTCTATGCGGCACAACATTTTGCCCGCATCGCAGGCGTGGACGGCGAAAAACGTGCACGTAAATATGATCTTGCCAGCACCTTCATATCCCGCTGTGGTGCCGAGAATATCTGGCCGATCTGGCAACAGGCCTGCATTGAAAACCACATCCCGCGCATTCACGACCTGTCGTAATCAGGATCCAGGGTAGCTGCCCCTGGATCCTCGTCACTCTCATGATATCAGTCTGATTAAAGAGGTGTGGGTGATCTAGCGCAGCAACGCGCTCAGATCACCCGGTCCCTGGGTATCGTTTGGTGCGGAATGCCCGACATAGGACGGATTGAACTTGGGCAACCGGATCACAAACTCTGCACCGTCGATATAGTCGTCGGACAATGTCAGATCGCCGCCGAAATCGTCCTGGATCAGCTTGCGGCAAATCGGAAGCCCCTGCCCGGTGCCAACCCCGCGCTCTTTGGTCGTAAAGAAATAGTCAAAGATGCGGTCGCGCAATTCTTCGGGAACACCCGTTCCGTTATCGCGCAGACGGATATAGACATTGTCTGCATCAGAGGTCACAGACAATTCAATCCTGCCCCTGCGCTGACCGGTTTCCCGAATCGCCTGCGATGCGTTGACAATCAGATTGATCAGCGCCTGAGACAGATGGTTGCGCCGCCCATTAACCTCGGTCACATCCGACTGGATGTTCACATCAAGATCGGCAATGTGTTTAACCTGGTTGCGCGTCAATGTGATGGCGGTTTCAATTTCCTCGGTGATGGAAATCAGTTCGATCACATCATTGGCCGGATGGGCAAATTTGCGAATGCCTCTGACAATTTCGGCAATCCGTTCCAGCCCCTGAATGCTTTCATCAATGGCAAGCGGCACTTCCTGTACCAGAAATTCGATCTTGTTTTCATCATAATCAAGCTTTGCCGACGGATCGGCCTTGCCACGCCGGACCGCATCAACCAGACCGGAAAAACTGTCCGACAGGAATTCAAGATTGTTCTGGATATATTGTGCAGGCGTATTGATTTCGTGTGCGACACCGCCTGCCAATGTGCCCAATGCATGCATTTTGGAATAGTCGGCAGCCTCTTCGATGACTTCCTGTTCCTGGCGGGCTTTCTGGGCTGCGATATCGGCGGCAAAAACGCGCTGGCGCTGCCGGATCATGAAACCGCCCAGAACCGCAATCGCAACAACCCCGACAAAGAAAAGATAGGTCAGGATTTCGATATTGCGCTTAACGCTGCGAATGTTTTCGGCATTATAGACCGATACAAAATTCGTTGTTCGCACCACGGCCTGTTGCAGTGGTTCACCCATCGGTTCAAGCAAACGGTAAAGTTCTTCAAGCTTGGTTTTCAAACCATCGGCATTTGCCATTGCCCGGTCAATTTCATCAATCCGGTCCTGCAGACTATTGATGGAAGCGGTGACCTCGGGGACGGAAAACAGCACTTTGAAACCTTCGCCATCGCGTAAAAGGAAAACGCGACTGACCAGAATTTCATATTCAAGCATGATTTCTTCGAAGGCATCCTCATCAAGCCCCGACCGGCCAAATGCAGCTTCGATATCACGCTGAATCAGAAAATACTGGCGCTGGATCTGAAAAACGGCCCAGACGAAATTCTCGCGATAGGTGAACCGCTCGTCTTCAAGCTGTCGGACAATGGCCGCTGACAGGACCGCATACAGACCGACAAACAGGACCAGTACGATGAACATGGTCCTGCCTGACCGGTTGGAAAGAAAGTCCTTAATTCTTTGCATCAACCGACTTCACCTGCCAGACGGAATATGACCAATAGGTATCGGTCTGGAAGCGGACATCCTTGTCATAGGGAAACACGACCCAGAACGGACCCTTTTCCCGGACGGACATTTCGGCGTCATTAAGGTGATAGGCCAGAATGGCCTCGTCACTGCGCAACACATTGGTCGGCACGATGACGCTGTAATCATTCAGGGCTGCAACACGCACCAGTTCGGCATCAAGCCCGTAGGTATCAAGCAGCAGCTTGAACGATACGCCCTTGAACTTCTGGACACCGTTGGTCCAGGGGGTCGATGTGTAAAACTCGCTTGCCGGCATTTCCATGAGCTTGTCCATGGAAATCCTGACCACCTCGCCGTCGGGTTTTGTCACTGTCAGAGTGCCACCGGCAAAGGCCGGCATCGCAAAAAAGCCAACCATCGTGACCACAAGTGCAACCAACTTCACATAGCGCATTTGTTTCATATCCATGCTCCCTTACATGCTTCAAAAGTGGCCCCAGCATGTTGATTTAACAATAACTAACGGGTGATTTTATGCAAACAGTCAATCACCCCTAGGCACTTATCTGCGTCTTTGTTCTGGCTTCCCAGACATCAAGTGGCACCGGGCTGCCCAGATGGAAGCCCTGCATTTCGGTAATGCCATAGATTTGCAGTTTTTGAGCGACCTTGTCGTTCTCGATCCCCTTGGCAGAAATCGAAAGCCCCATTTTCGAACAGACCTGTGCGATCCATTCGACAAAGGCATCGTCAAGGAAATCAGTCATCATTCCGGCCACCAGATCACGATCAAGCTTGATGCCGGCAAAGATTTCGTGGCGCAACAGTTCCAGCGAATTGTTCCCCGAACCGAAATCATCAATCAGAAGCGCAATCCCCCGTTCGCGCAGACGCGCTGCACTTGCCAGAAGATCATGGTCATCGGGTGCCACCTGATATTCGGGGACCTCATAGGTCACAACAACGCCACGCATCCGCATTTTTTCATAGAAACGAATAACCAGATCGAGGAATTCCGGCGTCTTGAGCGAATAGGCCGAAAGGTTGACAGCCAGATTGCAGCTTTCCCCCAGAAGGTCGCGATAGCGCGGGGCCTGATCGATCATGATCGCCATCAACTGGCTTGTCAGACGATTGATCACCGGATGATCACGGCAGGCTTCGAAAATTTCATCAATGCCGAACTCTTTTTCCAGCGACGGAATCCGGCACAGAACTTCCACCCCGCACAGACCAAGGTCACTGGCACGGAAACGCGGTTGCAGAACGGTATAGAAATCAGAGCGGTCAATGGCGGCATTGACCATCATGGGGGTGACACCTTTGCGCGGCTTGGGCACCGGCTTGCTGGTCATGATCACGCGGTCAATAGCGTCTTTCAGAACAGCAACCGAAACCGGTTTGGCAAGAACGCGCGTCACCATTGCCTGATTGATCGCCTCGCGCAGTGAAATGCTTGAAACATTGCCAGACAGCAACATGCGACTGACCATCGGCGCCATGCGCGCGGCCTGTTTCAGGAAGGAGATCCCGTCAAGAGTAGGCATCACCAGATCAGCAATAATCAGGTCGGTCCGGTCGCGATTCTGCGACAACCAGTCCAATGCTTCCTGCCCATCTGAATAGGTGACGAATTCAAAGCTGGTCGAAAGGGTGCGACGCACCGCTGCCAACAGCTTTTCATCATCATCCACCATCAAAATGACGGGACGTTTTTTACTGACCACATCCATAAATGGACAACTCCGGTATGCTCTGAAATCTAGGGTATCTTGTTGGGCCCTCCAGCAAATTTGCAGCTTGTTTACAAGCCGGGGCTTTGAAGGATCACAGAATAGTGTCAGACTGGCTTCGTCCAATATCCCCATTTGTGGAGGGCACTTTTTAATGACTGAAAAACCGCCGGTGCGGATTGCCTTTGTTGACGATGACGAAAACCTTCTGTCATCTCATCGGCGCAACTTTGCGCGCTTGCGACCCGGCTGGGATGCGGTCTATTTCAATGATCCCTTCATCGCGCGCGATGCCATTTCTGCTGATCCGGCTATTGGTGTCGTTATCCTTGATATTCACATGCCCGGCATGTCGGGGCTGGAACTGGCCGCCGAATTGCGCACACTGCGCAGTGATCTGATCATCGTGATGCTGACGGGATATGCCGATCTGCAATCAGCACTGCTCGCGGTCAATGAGCTCGGCGTCTTTCGGTTCTATCCAAAACCAACCAACCTCCAGACCATTCTCGAGGGATTGGAAGGCGAGATCGCAGCCCGTCAGGGCCATGTTGAAGAAACCCTGCCGACCGACTTTCTTGATCTGTTTGAACTGGGCGTGGTTGCTATTGATGACACGCTTTCGATCCTGCATATGAATGCCCAGGCGGCTGAACTGATGCGCGGGTCATCGCTTGTGCGCTCCAGCAGTCAGGGGCGCCTGATCATTGAACCGGTGCCCGACGGACTTGCCGGTTTTCTGAACCCGCCATCAAACATGGCCCCGCGTGACCATCAAAGCTATTCGGTTGAGCGCGACGGGGAAAAGCTTTCGGTTCTGGTGCGGCGCATCCCCAAAAAGGCCGCTGGCACAGCAACCTTCATGGTTATTCTGGTCGATCCGGCAAAACAGAAACCGCCTGCGATTGATGATCTGATGGATTTGTTCGGACTGACCCGCTCAGAAGCCAAACTGACCCAGAAACTGGCCGAGGGACTCGCCCTTGATCAGGCGGCCGAACTTGTCGGGATATCGCACAGTTCGGCCCGAACATATCTTAAGACCATCTTTTCCAAGACCGGCGTCAATCGCCAGCCGCAACTGATGAAGACGGTCCTGTCTTCAATCCCGTCCCTGCGCTGACCTTTCGGAAAATCAATAGAAACAATATCCTATCGACCAAGGACCATTACATATTTACTTGAAAATGCCCCAGACTCATCTACCCTGAGTTATATTGCTTGAGGAAACCATACAGGTGTGGGGGCATCACGGTTGGTCAGGGACAGATACAAAGCTGATGATATATCGGTTTGTCCCCGCCCGAATTCCAACTGTCATTCCGTTCTGAAACGCGCTTTCGATATCATCGTTGCAACGGTTGCCCTTCTGGCTTTGGCACCTGTCATGATCATGATTGCTGCTGCCCTGCGCATGCTTGGCTTTAACCGCCCGATCTTTACCCAGCATCGGGTTGGCAGGAATGCGACGATCTTTACGATCTACAAGTTCCGCACCCTGCGTGATCAGACCTGTCGTCCGGTTTCCCCCATCATCACAAAATCGGCCGATCTTTTGACCACCAGACTGCGCATCAGCGGGCTTGATGAATTGCCGCAACTTTTCAATGTTCTGCGTGGCGAGATGTCACTGGTCGGCCCGCGTCCGCACAGCCTTGCCGATCACGCATTGTTTTCGTCCACCCTGCCCGGTTACGAAAGCCGCCTGATTGCAAAACCCGGCATCACCGGCTGGGCGCAAATTAACGGATGGCGCGGTCCTGTGAACGACCATCAACAGTTACGCGCCCGGATTGCCCATGATCTTGATTATATTTCCCGCCAGTCTTCTCGGCTTGATGGCACCATTTTGCTGGCAACTGCCCTGTTGCCATTTCAGAACCGTGCGATCCCCAATGATCCCGCCCATGAAGGCACATCCGACCAATCGCCTGATCTGCAACATGACTTGCAACATGACCGGCGGTTTGCCTGATGCCACACTGCGCCAACACAGACTTCAGACCTTGCCGTTTGGCATTTATGGTGATCTGCGTGGGCGCCATGTTCTGGGGCAGCCCGCCAGTACAGGCGCAATCAACAGACAGCACCGCAAACCGTCACACAGTCCCCGAAGATCAGCGCCACATCCGGCTCGGCCGCTTCGTTCTGACACCGGAAATCACCAGCCGTGCGCAATATGACGACAATATCTTTCTGACCGAATCCAACCGGCAATCCGATGTGATCACCACCCTTGCCCCAAGACTGGCACTTAGCGGTGACTGGCCGTTTTTTCAGATGCATCTCGCCATGGGTGGGGAACTTGGCTTTTTTGCCAGATCTGATGACGACAATTATCAGGATGCAGACCTTAAGGCTGCCGGAAGCCTTGATCTTGGCACGTCATCGCTTGACGGGGCGATTGACTGGCAACGTCGTCATGACCCGCGCGGCAGCAACGATGTCTCAACCGCCGCACGGGAACCGGTGATCTATCGCGATGTGCGTGCCCATATCGGCGGACACTATGTCACCAGGGGCTGGCGATATGAGTCGCGCCTGTCCCTCCGGCGGGTTGAATTTGATGACAGCACGGCAATCAACGGAACCCTGATTCGCAATGATGATCGCAATCGCCTTGAAACCCGTGAAACCATCCGTGCGCTTTTGCCTCTTGATCTTGGGCGCGAAGCCTATGGCGAGATGACGCTTAATCAACGGCAATATGACAGAACACCCGATGATAGCGGCCTTAATCGTGACTCGGCCGGATTTCAAATGCTTGGCGGTATGCGGTTTGATCTGACCGACCTGATCAGGGCCGATCTGGCCGCAGGCTGGATGAGCCAAAGCTATGTCGATCCGTCCTTTGGCAATATCAACGACTATACATTGCGCGCTGATATCGACTGGTCAGTGACACGTCTGAGCCACCTGACCCTGAATGCTGCCCGAACCGTTCGGGAAACCACGGTCACCGGTGCCAGTGGTATTCTGGCCTTTGATTTCGGGATCGGGATATCCCATGAACTGCGCCGCAATCTTCAGATCGGGTTGAATGCCACCTATAGCGATGAAGATTTTCAGCAAGTCACCCGTCAGGACCGCATCGCGACATTCGGCCTGAATGCGGATTATCACCTCAACCGTTTTGCCAGAATCAGCGGTGCAATTGATCACGATATCCGCCAATCCAATAGCAGCGGCGAAGATTACCGCCGTTTGCAAAGCCTGATCAGCCTGAAGTTGGAGATGTAAATGTCGACCAGCCTCAACCGCGCCATCACATCAATCATCATCATGCTGACCATCCTTTCGGGGATGTTCGCGATGACGGCTCATGCAATTGCACAGACCCTCTATGCCCTTGATAGTGGCGATACACTGCGGATCACGGTGTTCGGGGAGCCCGATCTTTCGGGTGACTTCACAATTGATGCGCAAGGACGGTTGAACCTGGCACTGATCGGGCCGGTTGTTGTCCGTGGTCAGACCGCCGATCAAACGCGCGCCCTTATTCACGATGCCTATCAGGACGGATATTTGCGCCATCCCGATGTTACGGTCGAAGTCATTGCCTTTCGCCCGTTCTTCATCGTCGGCGAGGTCAATCAACCCGGATCATATGATTATGTGCCGGGCATGAATGTTCTTAATGCCATCGCCATCGGGGGTGGCATGACCTATCGCGGGGATGAAGACAATATCGAAATCCTGCGCGGCAATGATACGACACGCGTTTCGATCCCGGCCAATCTGGCGACCATCGTCATGCCCGGCGATATTGTGCGCATCGCCGAACGGTATTTCTGAAAATACTGCTATTTTCCAATTATACAGAAGATCATACTGCTTGGGTCGCAGTAAATCCGTCACTTTTTAGAATGAATAAACAATACGTCGAATTTTATGACTGTTTGTCAACTTGGCATCTTTACCTTGGCCCCGAATTCATGATGAAATCGAATTTGCGCATCCACCGCGCCAAAAATGAATAACGCAAATCACGTATTTTGCCCCACCATACGGAGTTCTTCAGACATGTCCGGGAAAACAGAAATGCGCCACGGCGGTCGTATTCTGGTTGATCAATTGGCCCTGCACGGCGCGGAACGCGTCTTTCTGGTGCCAGGTGAAAGCTATCTTGCCGTCCTTGATGGTCTGGTTGACCATCCCGCGATTGATCCGATCATTTGCCGTCAGGAAGGCGGTGCCGCCATCATGGCCGAAGCCTATGGCAAACTGACCGGAAAGCCCGGTATCTGCATGGTCACGCGCGGCCCCGGTGCCACAAATGCATCGGCTGGCGTGCATGTCGCCCATCAGGACAGCACACCGATGATCCTTCTGGTCGGGCAGATCGGGCGCGACATGGTGGATCGCGAAGCATTTCAGGAAGTCGACTATCGCAAGATGTTCGAACCGCTCGCCAAATGGGTCGGGCAGATTGATGACATCAACCGCATCCCGGAATATATCAGCCACGCCTATCACATCGCGACATCGGGTCGCCCCGGCCCGGTGGTGCTGGCCCTTCCCGAAGATATGCTGTCATCCAGCACCGAAGTTGCAGATGCCAAACCCTATGTCCCGATCGAGGCGAAAACAGCCCCCGAGGATGTGGCTCGTTTCCGCGATGCATTGTCCAAGGCCAAACAGCCGATCATGATCGTTGGCGGTGGCGGCTGGACCCGCGAAGCGACGGAAAACCTTAAATCGTTTGCACTTCGAAACAATGTTGCCATCGCGACATCCTTCCGCTGTCAGGACTATATCCCCAACACGCACAGCCACTTTGTCGGCGATGTCGGCATCGGGATCAATCCCAGGCTTGCCGAGTTCATCCGTGACAGTGATCTGGTGATTTTGGTCGGCTCGCGCATGGGGGAAATGACCAGCAGCGGCTATAGCCTGCTTGATATCCCCTGCCCGAAACAGAAGCTGGTTCATGTCTATGCCGGGCCAGATGAACTGGGCCGGGTCTATCGCCCGGATGTCGCGATCAACGCGTCACAGCGATCCTTCCTGCGTGCCATTGCGATGATGGAGCCGGTTGATGGTTCTGCCCGTGACGAGATGATTGAAACTGCCCATGCGGCCTATGTCGCCTTTTCCACCCCGCTTGATACGCCGGGCGATGTCAAAATGGCCCATGTGATTGCGGAATTGCGCGACAAACTGCCCGACAATGCCATTGTCACCAACGGGGCAGGAAATTATGCCGCCTTCCTGCATCGTTTCTTCCGTTACCGGGAATATCGCACCGAACTGGCCCCGACTTCGGGCTCGATGGGCTATGGCCTTCCGGCATCGGTGTCGGCCAAGCTTGCCCATCCGGATCGCCCGGTGGTCTGCCTTGCCGGTGACGGATGCTTTTTGATGCATGGGCAGGAATTCGCCACCGCCGTTCAATATGGCGCAAATATCATCACCATCGTCGTCAATAACGGCATGTTTGGCACCATCCGCATGCATCAGGAACGCAACTATCCCGGTCGCGTGTCGGGCACCGAACTTCATAACCCCGATTTTGCGGCCTATGCAGTTGCCTTTGGCGGGCACGGCGAAACCGTCACGCGGACCGAGGATTTCGGCCCGGCCTTTGATCGCGCGGTTGCCAGTGGCAAACCTGCAATCATCGAAGTCCAGGTCGACCCACAGGCCTTAACCCCGATCAAGACCCTTGATCAGATACGGGCAGGCAGTTGAGTCGCGTAACCGAGTTCTGAGGATTTTGGGCGGGATCAGCGTTTGGAAATGCTGATCTCGCCGCTTTCAAGGCCAGCTTTCAGCGCATCAACGGCAACGGCAAGCTTTTCATCAATCACATGCAGATAGGCCGTCCAGTCCGAAAGCTTCTTAAGCTCTTCCTTGCCATCTGAAATGCCACGAAGCCCGATCAGCGGCACATCAAATTTGTGGCAGGCCCGCAGAATGGCAAAGCTTTCCATATCGACCATATCGGCATCAATTACGTCATAGGCCGCACCCGACACCACATTGGCCCCGGTCGATAAACGGGCTTCGGGTATCCCCGGAATGCGCAAATCCATGGCGATCTCGGCCGGAAAATCGACAAACGGCGTACAGCCCTTTTCAAAGCCCAGAACTGACGCATCCATGTCGCGATAGGAAACGGAAATCGCCTGATAAACCTCGGCCTGCTCCAAGGTCCGCGACCCGGCAGAACCCAATGTCACAACAAGATCAGGCAAATCATCGGAAAGCTTTAACTCGGTCAGTGCCGCTGTCAGATTGATCGCAGCCTCCACCGGACCAACCCCGATCATCAAAGGCGTAAAACGCGACTTAAGGTGTTCCCCATATTCCGCCGGTGCCGCCATGGCAAACAGCACGTTGTGACCAGAGAGGTTGTGAACGTATCCGAGCATTTGTTCTATCTTTAATACAAAATGCACAAAAGCAATAAGATCATTGCTTACTGCGAATCCTTATTGCTTCCTCAACTGCAGCACTAAGATTGTCTGCAATCCATGCATATTTTTCCTTACTAGTATTGCCACTAGGATTATAACATTTCACAATTGAGGATAATTTTTTCCCGGAAGTTCCCACAGGGATGAAGTCGAATGGATTTGCACCTTTTCGTGACGTATCCCCGTCTAAGCTCTTAATTCCGTGTATATGTATCCCAACTACACCCATTCCCTTGTTCCAAGACTTCACGATTTCATAGTTTATCCATTTTCGATTAGCAGTTTCGCTACCAACTAGGACTATGGTACAGCTTCGCCCCGATAACTGCCCATTTATCCAACGTTCAATAGCAGCATTCCCGCCTTTCTTCACTGTTTCCCAGTCATTGTCAGAAGCAGATTTATTACTTTCGATACTGCCAATGTTACGAATCTGAGCTGCACGTGTAGAGTCCGGCAAATAATGGAAACTGTAGAAACACTTCCTCAGCACTTTACATTCCTCCTAGCCTCAAAACTGTCACGCAAGTGATTTCAGCATCCTCACTAAACTTGCGAGTAAAGCATCATCGCCCTTCGATTTATCACCTAAAATCTCGAACTCACTCTTGAGATCATCAGTCGCGTTGGGAAAGAAATCCTCGAAATTTTCCTTTACACGATTCCAGAGTTTTTCAGCAACATAACCTGTCGCCCCTACAGGAATAATTGTATGAGCCTTTTCCCGAGCAATTTGAAACTCTCTCTCAACACCAACAGCCTCAACCACTGTGCCGTTTTCACATTTATTGCCAAAAACAAAAATTGAAATACCTGCGTAACTTGTCATGTCCTGACGGTACGCTTCCCACAGCTGGGCGACATCTTCACCTTGCGGAAAAGGGCGCATAACAATCTGGTCATGCAGCACAGCATTCTGTTTCATGTAAATTTGATCTAATGCACCGGCAACTACAAAATTACCAACACCGAGCCCCATGCCAGTTACCACCTTAAAGCCGGACTCAACTAGTTTTCTCCCAATATCACAAAGAAATTGTTCTGCTCGACTGGTCTCCCAAACACCGTATTCACTCGCTGAACCAGAAATAAAGACCGTACGTCGTCGATAGGATTTTTCTACCTCTGATAAAACTTCGGTAACGTCCGAATAATCATCAATTTCCAAGGCATGGATATTGTAATTTAGTAAATCCGCAACGATCAAATCGTGTCGACGTTTACGGTATTCAAAGTCTTCATCACTTTCACCACGTAACTTGTCGACTGACTTTAAAAAACAGTAGTGTTTTCGTTGGTTGTTTGCAAATGTCGTACGTATTCGGCTCAATACATACTCAAGATTCGGATCACTAAAACTAAACCCAATAAAAATAAATGTTTTATCTACTAAATCACCGCTTAACGCCGTAATAAAAGGCTGAAAATTAATGTGGTAAGATTCGTAATCATTTCTAGTAAGTATTACTTGATGAGGTAAAGAAATATCACCGTGCATCTTATAAACTACTGCATTACGATTCGGCCTTGTCTGAGCCAAATGTTCTACAGTGAATTTTACATCAGGTAGTCGAGTGGATTGCTCTAGTGCGGTTTCAATTAGCTTATCATAGTTGGTAGTCCAAAAAGTCCCAATAGGTAATCTTGCCAAAATTTCATGGTTCTCAGTTATCTTTGCCTGCTTGCTAAATTCTTCGATAACTGTTTGTGTAAGTTCATATCGGTTATTTTTATTTTCATTCAAGTGAAACTGAGCCAAAGTAACTAAATCATCTTCTCGATCAACACTGAGCTTTATTCCTTCAGCAATCGGACGCAAAAGCTCTTTCCAATTCACGAAGCCAGCAGGCAAAGACAACCCTGCCCCTGCAAATACAGCCGCAGTACCATTTTCGATTTCTTTTACAAATGAACGCTTAAATATCTCTAGGTGTTTCTTCATAACCACCAAATTAACTTAACAATTTCTTCAAGTTATCCCATGTCCAATTATACATTTTTCCTGCATTACTTACACTCGGACATTTCTTATCTGAATAACCCTTAATTTGCACAATTTTTATATCTTCTTCTCGGGCCATATCAACTTCAGAAAGAACCCCGGGAGCCTTATGTGTTTCCGTTCCCACCATTACCAAAACAATATCGCTACGCTTTATGCGAGCCCGCGCCTTCTTCTTCCAAGTGTCCTCCTCTTGCTCTTCCTTAAGCGACCAATCGGAAATACTAAAAGGACTATCGGGGAGTTTCGATTGACCAACCACACTGTCCTTAAGAAACTTATCGTTGTCGAAATCAAAACTCACAAAAACACGCTTGGTCATAACTTTGTTCCTCGCAAGGTTACGGTCTGCCAAATTACAGACCAAAGCACCAACCAAGACCCCACCAAAACCAGGGACAATTAGATGCCCTATTATCCCGCCTACTGCTGTTCTTAACGTCCGCGTCCAATCAACTTTCTCACGATGGGCCGAGCAAAAACGCTCTCCATTTTCTGCCAAGTTGTGACACTGCCGTCCCGAATTTATTTTCGCGATACACTGCACTCAAAAGTAGTCCAAAATGAAAACATTTTCTATTTAATCATCATTAAAGTTAATTTGTCCATTAACAAATTCTTATTTATATATTTTTTAGTGAAAACAAATGTTTATTAGAATTTTGGATTCTAAAGAAACATCCAGATAGCAAAACAGCCATACACTCTGATCACCTCAAAAAGGTCTCACACATTTTCAACTCGCCTCTTTCACAATTGAACAAAACAATAGCATTTTTCCCTTTCGATCAAGACAACCAAAAGGCAAGCTCATCGCTTGGATTACAGTTTGAATTTCGGGAGAAAATTGGCGCACCCGATAGGATTCAAACCCGTGGCCTTTACCTTCGGAAGGCAACGCTCTATCCAGCTGAGCTACGGGTGCGCAATATAGGGCGCCACGACTGGATCAAGTGGCCCGAGCGGTTTGGGTGATATTGGTTTTCGCAGTTCCAAATCTGATGGCTAGAGTGAAATCGACCCCGGCACCTCAGGCCTCTGCAGAACGCCCCGGCACAAGAAGTTTGCCAAGAAACCCAACACCGAGAATCAATGCCAGTCCGTCAAAGAACGCCATACTGGTTACACCAATCCCGGCTAGGAAGGTGCCCTCCAGAAGTGGCTCGAAGCATTGATCATTAATTTCCATGATCAGGCCGATAATCAGCAGATATGCCCCGTAGCGCTCAGAAAGCTCGTTGAGGTCATGCTGCTTCTCGGCAATCTCTGAACCAAAGGCCCGTTTTGCCAGCATTTCGCGCATTTCAAGGAATACCCCGAACGCGACCAGAATGACGGCAACGTCTTCTTCCAACGTCACATCCGCATTAAAAATGCCCGCTTCAAACGCAGCGGACAGAGTTGCGAAATGCGCCCAGCCGGTTATGACAACCATCGCCATGACAACAAGCGTCCAGACCGCCAGTGAAACCGGATGAATGGTAAGAAGGAAGAAAAGTTTCTTCATGACTGCGCCCCCAAACAGCAAAACTCCCCGCGTGAGCAAACCCGGCACAGGGTAATTCATCGCGGTGATTCCTGTTTGATGGAAACCGCTCGATAAAGCAACATTTTGAATTGTGGGGGTATTTGTCAGGAAGTTGGCGCACCCGACAGGATTCGAACCTGTGGCCTTTGCCTTCGGAGGGCAACGCTCTATCCAGCTGAGCTACGGGTGCGCAATATAAGGGGCCACGACTGGATCAAGTGGCCCGAGTGCGATGGGTGATACAGGTTTTGGCCCGAACGGGCAAGGGTTTTTGAACCCTGTCCGATCAAGTCAGTATCACCGTATCGGGTTAAGGTAACCTTGCCGCCAGAACAGCGCAATCAGCTTTCAACATCACGCCGGTCATAGGGGTCGCGCACGATCCAGGTACCGTTCCATTCACGGTCCTGTTCGCGGCGTTGCAGGCGTTCCATCCGGTTCATCATCAGCTGGGCGGCAAAGTCGCTGTCATCAAATTCCAGAACCGCCTCGTAAAGCGGTTTGGCCTGGTCAAACGCCCCTTCGCGGTAATGGGTCATCGCGGTTTCATATTTGGACCGCCAGTCGCGCCGTTCGTCGGAAAGCTGACCGCCAGGGGCAAGAACCTCGTAGAGGTAAACCACATGTTCCGTGCCCAGAAGCACCACGTGATCAAGATCGCGCATTTCAATCTCGCCCGCGGCCATATTGGCGGTTTCATGGGATGCCAGAATGCGTGTGCCATAAACCCGGTTGGCCTTTTCCAGACGGTTGGCATAGTTCACACAATCGCCAACCACCGTATAGGCCCGTGATTTATCCGTACCGATCGATCCCACAACCACCTCGCCGGTCGCAATCCCGATCCGGATATCAAGACCATGATCACCAATCAGATCGGCATATTTGGTCTTGAGCGCGTTAAAGCGCGCAACCTGTTCAAGGGCGGCCTGACAGGCATGACGGGCATGGGCATTCTCCCCGCAAAACGGCGGGCCCCAAAAACCGATCACCCGGTCACCGACAAAATTGTCGATGATGCCGCTATGGTTTGAAATCGGTTCGGTCATTGCGGTCAGATAGTCATTCAGGAAATCGACCAGTTTTTCTGGCGGCGTATGTTCGGCCAGCCAGTCAAACCCGGTCAGATTGACAACACTGACGGTCATTACACGCTTTTCGGAGTTTTCAAGCGCGGTTTCCTGATTGATCAGATTGTTGATCACCTTGGGATCAACATATTTGCCAAACCGTTCGCGCATCCGGAACCGCACCCGCAATTCGCGCGACATGCGGTTAAAGGCATCGGCAAGACGGGCGAAATCCCCCTTGCCCTTGAAATCAAGGCTGGTGTCGAGCTTGCCCGACTGAATATCGTTAAGCGCATTGGTGGTTT
This sequence comes from Thalassospira sp. SM2505, assembly GCF_054901115.1. Taxonomy (NCBI): domain Bacteria; kingdom Pseudomonadati; phylum Pseudomonadota; class Alphaproteobacteria; order Rhodospirillales; family Thalassospiraceae; genus Thalassospira; species Thalassospira sp. SM2505. The sequence continues at coordinate 562,615 of NZ_CM142731.1, read as the reverse complement.
TGCGGACCGCCACCACCACCGCATGAGCCATATAATAGGCCAGCGACACACCGATAATCACCGCGCCCAGCATCATGATGAATTCGGCCTGAATCAGGAAATCCTCGCTGCGCGAAACACTTTCGACCGTATCAGCGGCATATTTTTCAAGGCGCAAGATCTCGTTGCGCAGATCAAGGACGATATTGCGATGAAGGCCACGGACGATATTTTCCTGCCGCTGGGCATCCATAAGGTCGCCATCCCCCACCCGGCTGAGCAACCGTTCCATACCCAGTGAAAACTGCGCGGAAACATCGGCGAACTCACGCATCCGCACATCAAGATCAAGCAAGACCCCGTTTTCAAAATGGCTTGATGCCTGCGCCCGGCCAAGGGCAGCAAAGGTAAAGGTCTTGCGGAAGGCCTGCTCGATCTGGGCTTGCTTGGCCGCAATCTCGATCTCGATACCATTGAGAAGCGGCGCATGCGGTCCGTCATTTTCGACCACGCGCATATAGCGATCCAGAAGCGAAATCTGTTCAAGCTGACGGACGCGAACATCGGAAAGCGCATCCTTGACCGGTGTGACATAGCGCGACACCGCTTCAAGATCGCCATTAATGCCAAGGGACTGGATCACCGAGAAACCGGTCGCCACAAAAAGCCACACGACAAAAAAGGCCGCGACACCCAGGAACTTTGCCCGAATGGTCCTTAGCATGCCGGTCCTGATCCTCCGAAAATCCGTTTATTGCTGGCATATCGGGGTTCCAACGCGTTTAGACAACCCGCGAAATGCCCCGCAACCGATTAAAAATGCTACCTGATCACCGATCAACGGTCAAAAAGCAATCATGATTGCGTGCAGGAATAATTTTCTGCGGAAGTGCGTGCAACCCAGCGGCGGATATCCCCGATCACCACCGGCCCGTTCAGATCACGCAGCAACATGTGATATCCCGCATCATACAGGCAACGGTGATAGGACACCAATTGTGTCTGGGATAAATCACGATCAAGGGCCGCGACCGCGTCAGGCGGAATGACCTGATCCTGCTTGCCTGACAGCAACAGGGTCGGAACCCTGATGTCGCGTGCCCGCCTGCGCGCCAGATCCATCAGGTCGGCAATACCGGCAATCAGATCAACCCGAACCGCAGACATCATATGGGGATCGCGCGACAAACGGCGAAGCATCTCGATATTGTCAGACGGCCAGATATCAAGCCCCCTCCCGGTCAGGGGTAACCAGGGCAGGCTGTGCGAAATGATGGCAAGCGGGGCGGTCTGATACCATGGCATCATGTCACGGTTCCAGACTGCGGGCGCCACAAGGATCAAACCATCCATCAGATGCCCGCGACTGGCCGCGGTCACAATGGCAACCGCACCGCCCATCGAATTCCCCAGAAGATAGATCGGTGTTTGCGGATATTTTGCCCGCAAAAGCCCCAGGGCATCGCTGGCATCATTGACCATGGTACTGATCCCCGCCCAGAACGGACGCGACGGACTGCGCCCGAAACCGCGCTGGTCAAAGGCATAAACCGCAATCCCCGCCGGGCCGATGACATCGCCCAGTTCCATAAAGGCATTGGCGTAATCCCCCATCCCGTGCAGGGCAAGGATCACCGCATCGGGATGTTCGACATCACCCCAATGTTGCAGGGCAAGCCCGGTACCGTCACTGGTGCGAAAAACATCTGGCCCCAGCGCAGTCGTCGCAACCGGCGGACCCGCAGGTTTGATGGTCGGCGCACAGGCCGTCAATCCCGTCATCAAAAGACAGACCGCACAGAAGCGCCAAAGCGATCGGATCATCAAGGGGAACACCAACAAAACAAACGGGAAAAGCCGATTTCAAAAATCTGTTCCGACAGTTAAGGCCAAAATGAAAAACCCCGCAAGAAATTGCGGGGTTTTGTCAAAATCATGCCAGCAAGGACAGGCGGCTGATGCTAATCACGCAGCCTGTCCGGCGCGGAGCTTGTCATTATCGCGGGTCAGCATCAGGAAGATGTCTTCAAGATCGCCTTCCTCGGTTGACAGATCCTTGATCGCAAGACCGCTGCCCTGAACGGCCTGAAGGATTTCGGCCATCTGGGTGTTGCTCGGGCGATAGTGAAGGGCGATCTGGTTTTCCGACTTTAGTTCTCCCCCCCACGGGGCAAAGACATCGGGCACGGCATTAAGCTCGTTATTCACCGTCAGAACCAGCGTCTTGTGATCAATCCGGCGCAGCAGGGTGCGCTTGTCTTCATGGGCAATGACATTGCCCTTGTTGATGATCGCGATTTCATCACAAAGTTCTTCGGCTTCTTCAAGGTAATGGGTGGTCAGAATGATCGTCACACCGGCTTCGTTAAGCTTTTTGACATAGGCCCAAAGCTGCTGGCGCAGTTCGATATCAACACCGGCGGTCGGTTCATCAAGAACCAGAACCGGCGGGGTATGAACCATTGCCTTGCCGACCAGAAGGCGGCGACGCATCCCGCCCGAAAGCGATCTTGCGTGCGAGTCCGCCTTGTCAGACAGGCCAAGAGCGGCCAGAATCTCGTCCGTGCGGCGTTCCGGTTTGGGCACGCCATAAAGACCTGCCTGCAATTCCATCACCTGACGCGGGGTGAAAAATGCATCAAGGTTCAGTTCCTGGGGCACGATCCCGATGGCACAGCGTGCGGCACGCATCTGGGCTTCGATATCATAGCCCCAGATTTTTGCCGTCCCGCTGGTCTTGGTGACAAGACCGGCCAGAATGTTGATAAAGGTAGATTTTCCGGCCCCGTTCGGCCCCAGAAGGGCGAAAAACGAGCCACGGGGAATTTTCAGCGAAACATTATCAAGGGCCAGTTTTTTACCATTTGACCCCTTGTAGATCTTGGTCAAGCCTTCGACTTCGATGGCATAGTCGGGCATTGCTGTCATAAGTCAGTGATCTCCACTCTTTTCCGCGTCGTCTGTTTGCGCTAAGACGATGGGGCGCCAAGCGTATGCGGAAGTATTGATTGAATATGCCCAATCGGTATCATTCCCGGGAAACCGGGGTCAATGCAAAGCACAGCACGCGGCCAATCCCGATGGTCACACAAGCCTGAAACAGGCAAACTTGGAACTGGATATATGAAGATCACCGAAGAAATCAAAGTCGGCACCCTGAATGTTGCCTGCGACGGCGGTAAAGGTCACCTCGGCCACCCGACGGTTTACCTCAATCTCGAGGACAAGGGCGAGGTGGTCTGCCCGTACTGCTCAAAAAAATATATCTTCGACAAATCCCAGGCTGATCACGCAGCACATTGATCTGCCGCACTCGTTTACGAGTACAAGCATTGCGCGGGGGCCTTTGCGCCCCTATCTGACGCAAGCTCTGCGGATTAATCATCTGTCGTCTGCCTTTGCTGCTGTGAATGCTTTCACGGCCAATTCCACGGGGAACTTCCATGACGTCTTCATCGCCTACGCTCAACAGCTACCGCGCTCTGCCGGATCCGGACGGACATTTTGGCAATTTTGGCGGCCGTTTTGTCGCCGAAACCCTGATGCCGCTGATCCTTGAGCTCGAACAGGCTTACAAAGACGCCAAAAGCGACCCTGCCTTCAAAAAGGAGATGGATTACTATCTCCGTCATTATGTTGGCCGTGCGAACCCGCTTTATTTCGCCGAACGCCTGACCGACGAACTCGGCGGTGCAAAGATCTATTTCAAGCGCGAGGACCTCAACCATACCGGCGCGCACAAGATCAATAACTGCATCGGCCAGATCCTTTTGGCCAAGCGCATGGGCAAAACCCGCATCATCGCCGAAACCGGCGCCGGTCAGCATGGTGTTGCCACCGCGACCGTTTGCGCACGCTTTGGCCTGCCCTGCACGGTTTACATGGGTTCCAAGGATATCGAACGCCAGTCGCCCAACGTCTTCCGCATGCGTTTGCTCGGTGCTGAAGTCAAACCGGTTGTCTCGGGTTCCTGTTCGCTGAAAGACGCGATGAACGAAGCCCTTCGCGACTGGGTGACCAATGTCGAAGATACCTTCTACATCATCGGAACAGCGGCCGGTCCGCATCCCTATCCGGAGCTGGTACGTGATTTCCAGTCGGTGATTGGCAACGAAGCCAAGGAACAGATCCTTGAAGCCGAAGGCCGCCTGCCCGATCAGGTCATTGCAGCCGTTGGTGGCGGATCAAACGCCATTGGCCTGTTCCACCCGTTCCTTGATGACAAGGATGTCGAAGTGGTTGGCGTCGAAGCCGCCGGTCACGGCATTCATACCGGCAAACATGCCGCCAGCCTGTCGGCCGGCAAGCCGGGCGTTCTGCATGGCAACCGCACCTATCTTCTGATGGATGACGATGGCCAGATCAAGGAAGCCGACTCGATTTCGGCCGGTCTTGATTATCCGGGCATCGGCCCGGAACACAGCTGGCTCAAGGATATCGGGCGTGCCCGTTACGAGCCGATTGGCGACAAGGAAGCCCTTGCGGCCTTCAAACTGTGTTCGGAACTTGAAGGCATCATTCCGGCACTGGAATGCAGCCATGCCATCGCGCAGGTGATGAAAGAAGCACCGAAAATGGGCAAGGACAAAATCATCCTCATGTGTCTGAGTGGCCGGGGTGACAAGGACATCTTTACCGTGGCCGAAGCACTGGGAGTTAAATTGTGAGCGACGCTATCATCGGCGGCAAGGACCGCATCGCCAACCGTTTTGCCAAGCTCAAGGAAGAAGGCCGCGCAGGTCTTGTGACCTTTATCACCGCAGGTGATCCGGACCCGGAAGCATCGTTTGAAATCCTCAAAGCCCTGCCCGAAGCAGGTGCGGACATCATCGAACTGGGCATGCCCTTTACCGATCCGATGGCCGATGGCCCCGCCATCCAGGAAGCATCAAACCGTGCGCTGGCCGCAGGCATGCATATGCGCAAGACCCTGTCTTTGGTTCGCGGTTTCCGTGATCAGGATCATGAAACGCCGATCATTCTGATGGGCTATTACAACCCGATCTATATCTATGGGGTTGCCGAATTCCTTGAAGATGCACGCAATGCCGGTGTTGATGGCCTGATCGTTGTTGATCTGCCGCCCGAAGAAGATGCCGAACTCTGTGTCCCGACCGTCGAAAAGGGACTTTCGTTCATTCGCCTGACCACCCCGACCTCTGATGACAAGCGTCTTCCGAAACTTGTTCAGAATACGTCGGGCTTTGTTTACTATGTCTCGGTTGCCGGCGTCACCGGTGCCGGATCGGCCAGCAATGATCAGATTATCGAAGCGATGGCACGTCTGCGCCGTCATACCGATCTTCCGATTGCGGTCGGCTTTGGCATCAAGACGGCAGAGCAGGCCGCCGATGTTGCCAAACAGGCCGATGCCGCCGTGGTCGGATCGGCAATCGTATCAAAAATTGCCGAAAGTCTTGACGAAAACGGCAAGGCCACCGATAAGACCGCCTCTATGGTTACTGGCCTTGTGCGCGAGCTTGCAAACGGGGTCAGAAACGCGCGCAAATGAGCGCGGCGTTTGTAAAAGAACCGATATAGACAGAACCAAGGATCAGTATCCGATATGTCGTGGCTGACTGAATTCGTCCGTCCAAAGATTCAGAAACTCGTTCGTCGTCCAGATGTGCCAGAGAACCTTTGGCACAAATGCAAATCGTGCGAACAGATGATCTTTCACCGTGATCTGGCAAAGAACAATCATGTTTGCCAGCATTGCGGACATCACATGCGGATTTCCGCCAAGGACCGTCTTGAGCTCCTGTTTGATGGTGGCAAATACCAGACCATCGAACTGCCGAATGTTCCGGTCGATCCGCTGAAATTCCGCGATCAGAAAAAATACACCGAACGCCTCAAAGCCGCACAGGCCAAAGCAACCTACAAGGATGCGCTGGCGGTGGCCCATGGCGAGGTCGGTGGTCATCCGACCGTCATTGCCGTTTTCGACTTCTCCTTCATGGGCGGGTCGATGGGCATCGCGGTTGGCGAAGGCATTGTTGCCGCGGCCGAACTGGCAACGGTTCAGGATGCGGCACTGATCATCGTTCCGGCATCGGGCGGTGCCCGTATGCAGGAAGGCATTCTCAGCCTGATGCAGATGGCGCGTACCACGGCCGCGATCGAAAAGGTCAAGGAAAAGGGCCTGCCCTATTTCGTGCTCCTGACCGATCCGACCACCGGTGGCGTTTCGGCATCCTTTGCGATGCTGGGCGATATCCAGATTGCCGAACCGGGCGCACAGATCGGCTTTGCCGGTCGCCGCGTGATCGAAAGCACCATCCGCGAAAAGCTGCCCGATGATTTCCAGACTGCCGAATATCTTCTGGAACACGGCATGGTTGATATGGTTGTCCCGCGTAATGAACTCAACGCGACCTTTGGCCGTCTGATCGACATGATCCGCCGCACCAAACCGGGTGCAAGTATCGTTCCGATCAAGGATGCCAAAGGCAAGGCTTCCAAATCCAAGACCCCGAGTGCGGATAAGTAACTTGGCCCGAAGCGACGCAATTCTTGCTCGCCTTGGCAAGCTGCACCCGAAAGTCATTGATCTTTCGCTAGGGCGGATTACCCGGCTTCTTGAAAAGCTGGGTAATCCGCATCTTTCGTTGCCGCCGGTAATCCATCTGGCGGGCACCAACGGCAAGGGCTCCACCCAGGCATATCTGCGCGCCATCTATGAGGCCGCCGGACTACGGGTACATTGTTCGACATCCCCGCATCTTGTGCGGTTTCATGAACGCATCACCCTTGCCGGTGAAATGATTTCGGAAGACGCCCTTTGCGACCTGCTTGAAGAAGTCGAGACGGTCAATAACGGCGAATCCATCACATTTTTCGAAATCACACAGGCCGCAGCCTTTCTTGCCTTTGCGCGGGTTCCGGCCGATGTGCTCATCCTTGAAACCGGGCTGGGCGGGCGTGTTGATGCATCGAACGTGATTGATAAACCGGCGGCCACCGTGATCACCCCGATCTCGCTTGATCATCAGGGCTTCCTTGGCGACACCATCGCCAAGATCGCCTTTGAAAAGGCCGGGATCATGAAACCGGGCGTGATCAGCATTCTTGCCCCGCAGATGCTTGAAGCCTTTAACACGCTTGTCACCCGTGCCAACGCGATCAATGCCCCGGTATTTTGCGACTTTGAAGTTTCAGAGGAACGCGCAGACGGCTTTACCATGCGCATTGGCACCACTCACATTGATCTGCCGCTTCCGGCTCTTCCCGGGCGGCATCAGTTTGTGAATGCGGCCACCGCCATCGCGACCGTCCGCCGGGCCAAAATTCCCGGCTGTGATGGCCGGAATGTCGATATCCTTGCCACGGGCCTTAAAAACGCCAGATGGCCTGCACGGCTTCAAAAACTGACCTCAGGGCCGCTTTTTGATCTTCTGCCCGATGGCTGTGAGCTTATTCTCGATGGTGGCCACAATATTGCTGCTGCCGGGGTGATTTCCGACTGGCTGTCGCGGCAGGAAGATGGCGATACGGTCGTCATGATGGGCATGCTTGATAACCGCGATGCCACGGCGTTCCTTGAACCGCTTGCGGACCAGATTACCGCCCTTGCCGGTGTTCCGATCCCCGGCGAACATCAGGCACATCTGCCCGTAACCCTGCGCGATGCGGCAATGTCATGCGGGATCAAATCCGCCTATGCCTGTGATGATTTCAAGGATGCGGTGTCCGCCTTGCTCACCGCCTGCCCCCGGCCGAAACGGGTTCTGATCCTTGGATCGCTATATCTGGCCGGTTTGATTCTGGAAAATCATTCCTGATTAGGAATATATAAGAATTTTCTTAATCAATCTGTCAATATCACCGTCCAACATCAAGTGACCAGCCGATTCAAGGATGATTGCATCCGCCGATGGCAGATGGTCGAGATAGGCCTGAAAATGCTCAAAACCGACGCTGCGGTCATCCCGGCTGTGACAGAAATGTATTAATTTACAGTCTTCTAAAGTACGAACTTCATCTTCTGTCAAAGTGAATTCGTCTATTTCCCAGTCTGTTAGCCACCAAAATGGTGATGCCACAATAAAAACGGCCGACAGGCTCTTGTTTTCACGCCAGATATCAGGGTTCCGCGCCAGATATTGCAAGATCACCGACCCGCCCAACGAATGTCCGACCAGAACAGCACCTTTGCTCCCCTTTGAAACCACCTGATCAACCCCCGAAAGCCAGGCGTCAATGCCGGGAAGTTCCGGATCGGGCATATCGGGGGCAATCAGATCAAATTTGGTCCCTAGCCGGGATGTCAGGCGTTCAATCAGTCTGCTACTGCCATTGTCACCGCCTTGCGGCCCGGCACTATGAATGAAAATCAGATCGCGGCGCATCACGCTATCCTCGCCTTGTTCCGGTTCAAAGGGGGATGGATTTAGATGGTCTTGCCAGACAGTCTGGTCAAATGGTCTGGTAAATTGTTCTGGCCGACTAGATATCGGGCAGTTGGACCTTGCCGCCGCGTGATCCGCCATCACCACCGCCGCCATCCGTCCGGCGAAGGCGCAGGTTTCCGGCCTTGTGAACGCGGCGACGATCATCCTTCACCGGCGGCGGAAGACCATTGCGATCCCCCGATCCCGTAGTGTCCGATGAATTGGCAAGACCGCCATATTTGGCGCTATCGCGCTTGACCTTCTGGCCTGTGACCCAGGTATAGCCAAGGACATAAAGCAGAAATCCGCCGACCCCGATGGTCAGCGTCAGGAATTGCAGGACCGGAATGAAACTGCCAAATACCTGCCCGCCGCCATAAATCATGAAGATGCAAAGGGCAGCAACCGGTGCCAGGGCCAAAAAGAAGATGCCGCGCACCTTGTGGCGGATCGGCCCGTAATGCATCAGCATCGCATAAAACAGATACATCAGGGCGACAAACACCACGAGTTTGATCAGCAAGATGAAGTGATCAAAATTGGCAAGCCGTTGATTGCGTTCGTAAATCCCGAAAACCGTGAACAGGCCATGGACGATCAGACCGAAACTGCCAAAGGTCAGAATAAAGCGCAGCCAGACACTGGCGCGAAAAAAGCTGCGCCATCCTGTGTCACTCGGGTTATTGCCACGGCGACCTGATTTGCTTTTTTTGCCTTTCCGGCTGGCAAGCTTCATGTCTTCTGAAAGCTCGCGCGCCGGACCCGCAGTTTCCACGCCAATGCCCTTGGGGCTGAATATCGGCTTCTCTGTTTTCCGGGCCACGCACCCGTTCTCCCATGTCCCTTGGGATTAACTTATTTGCTACCATAGCAATCCCGAACAAAAGTGATAAGCACAAACAGACAACCTGAAATAAATCTTCGGGAATCCGCGTGTTACCTTATATATTTCGGGTCCGGAACATTATCAAATTCCGCAAACAATCATCATACAAATATGCTGACAAAAACTGTCAGCAGGTCGGGTCTTTTTGGGGCATCAGGTCAGGCTATACTCGACTTGGCTGTCCGGATCGGGCATTCTGCGGACCATCATTTTCCCTCAAGACAAGAGCACGAAACGCATGACTGATTCTGCCCCGTCCAACACCAATACCTCTGCCGGCTCCCCACCGCGCCGCGTCGTACTGGTTGACGGTTCCGGCTTTATTTTCCGCGCTTTCCATGCCCTGCCGCCGATGACCAGCCCCGATGGCACCCCGGTCAATGCGGTTTACGGCTTTTGCACCATGCTGATGAAGCTGCGCGAAGATACCAAGCCCGACCATATGGCAGTCATTTTTGACACCAAGGGCAAGTCATTCCGCAATGATTTCTATCCGGATTACAAGGCACACCGTCCGCCGCCCCCCGAAGAACTGGTTCCCCAATTTGGTCTGATCCGCGATGCGACGCGCGCCTTTAACCTGCCGTCAATCGAGCTCGAAGGATATGAGGCCGACGATCTGATCGCCACCTATGCCCGTCAGGCCGAAGCACAGGGTTCTGACGTGATTATCGTGTCTTCGGACAAGGACCTCATGCAGCTTGTCACCGACCGGGTGCAAATGTTTGATGCGATGAAGAATCGCACCATCGGCGCTGCTGAAGTGATGGAAAAATTCGGCTGTGCACCGGACAAGGTCATTGATATTCAGGCCCTTGCTGGCGATTCCGTCGATAACGTGCCGGGTGTCCCGGGGATTGGCGTTAAAACCGCCGCCCAACTTATTGATGAATATGGTGATCTTGATTCTCTACTGGAACGCGCAGGCGAAATCAAACAGCCCAAGCGCCGCGAAAAGCTGATCGAGAATGCCGAACTGGCCCGTATTTCACGTGATCTTGTCACCCTTAAAACCGATGTACCGGTGGTTGAGGACCTTGATGATTTCGATCTCAGGGAACCAGATCCCGAAGTTCTTTTAAGCTTCATTGCAAGTCACGGCTTTAAATCATTGCTTTCTAAAGTAAAAGCCAAGTTTGGCGGCGATGTTGAATTTGACAGCCCGACCCAGCCCGGCATTGGTGTCAATGATATCAAGGTCGAAAAGGCCGAATATGAACTGGTGCAGGATGAAGAACGTCTAAAGCACTGGATTTCAAGGGCCGAATATCTTGGCATCGTGGCGGTTGATACCGAAACCACGTCCCTTGATGCCCATCAGGCAAAACTGGTCGGCGTGTCGCTTTCGACCGAGCCGGGCAATGGTTGCTATATCCCGCTTGGCCATGTCAGCGGCGAAGCCCAGGGCGGCTTTGACTTTGGCGACAATCCGTCTGAGAACAAGGGCGCACCCAAGCAGATCAGGCTTGAACGCGCGATCGAGCTTCTCAAACCGCTTCTTGAAGATCCGGGTGTGCTCAAGGTCGGTCAGAACCTGAAATACGATATGATAGTTCTGGCCCGTCACGGCATCAATGTCGCACCGATGGATGACACCATGGTGCTGTCCTATGTGCTGGACGGCACCAGCCACGGGCATGGCATGGATGAACTGGCCGAACTGCATCTTGATTACAAGCCGATCAAGTTTTCAGACGTTTGCGGATCGGGCAAAACCCAGATCACCTTTGATCAGGTCCCGCTCGACAAGGCGCTGGATTACGCCGCCGAGGATGCCGACATTACGCTCCGCCTGCATCGCTTGCTCAAACCGCGGATCGCACAGGAACATATGGCCAAGGTCTATGAGACGCTTGACCGTCCGTTGGTGCCGGTTCTGGCCAAAATGGAAAGCCTTGGCGTCAAGGTCGATGCCGAAATCCTCAAAAACCTGTCCGAGGACTTTGCCAAACGCATGGCAAGCCTTGAGGTGACCATTCATGAACTGGCTGGCGAGCCGTTCAATCTTGGCAGCCCCAAGCAGCTTGGCGAAATCCTGTTTGACAAAATGAGCCTTCCGGGCGGCAAAAAGACCAAAACCGGCGCATGGCAAACCGGTGCCGACGTGCTGGAGGGACTGGCAGCCCTTGGTCATGATCTTCCGGCCAGGCTTTTGGAATGGCGTCAGCTTTCCAAGCTAAAAAGCACCTATACCGACGCCCTGGCCCATCATATCAATCCGAAAACCGGGCGCGTTCACACCAGTTACGGTCAGACCAACGTCAATACCGGGCGTTTGTCATCCAACGATCCGAACCTGCAAAACATCCCGATCCGCAGCGAAGAAGGCCGGAAAATCCGCACCGCCTTTATCGCCGAGCCGGGGCACAAGCTTATTTCTGCCGACTATTCGCAGATCGAGCTGCGCCTTCTTGCCCATGTTGCCGAGATCGAAGCGCTTCGCGAAGCCTTCAAGAATGGCGAGGATATCCACGCGGCAACTGCGTCCAAGGTCTTTGACGTGCCGATAGAAGGCATGGACCCGATGGTCCGCCGCAAGGCAAAGGCGATCAACTTTGGCATCATTTACGGCATCTCGGCCTTTGGTCTGGCCAATCAGCTTGGTATTCCGCAAAAAGAAGCCAAGGCCTTTATCGATGCCTATTTCGAGATTTATCCCGGCATCCGCACCTATATGGACGAGGCCAAGGCATTCGCCACCAAACACGGCTTTGTCCGTACATTGTTTGGTCGCCATATCCATATCAGCGGCATCAATGACAAGAACGGCATGCGCCGAAGCTTTGGCGAACGCGCTGCCATCAATGCCCCGATCCAGGGCGGGGCTGCCGATATCATCAAACGCGCCATGATCGCGGTTCCCGGCGCACTTGTCGATGCCGGGCTCAAGACCCGCATGCTGTTGCAAGTCCACGATGAATTGATCTTTGAAGCCCCGGAAGACGAGGCCGAAAAAGCCATCAGGGTCATCCGTGACGTCATGGAAAATGCCGCCCACCTGTCGGTTCCGCTGATTGCTGATGCCGGCATTGGCGACAGCTGGGCCGATGCGCATTAATCTGTCCACACACAGATCAGAACCCAAACAAAAAGGCCGGGCAATATGCCCGGCCTTTTTTAGATGCGCCTGTTTGTTTCCCGGGCCTAAAGACCCAGAACTTCACGCATGGAATAAAGGCCCGGTGCCTTGCCTTCGGCCCATTTGGCAGCACGAACCGCCCCCTTGGCAAAGACTTCACGCGATGATGCCTTATGGGTAATCTCGATCCGCTCGCCTTCGCAGGCAAAGACAACCGTGTGGTCGCCCACCACATCGCCGCCACGCAGCGTTGCAAAGCCAATGGTGCCGTCTTCGCGCGCACCGGTAAAGCCGTCACGGCTGCGCACGGCGACATCGTCAAGATTAACGCCCCGGCCCTTGGCCGCTGCTTCACCAAGACCCAAGGCCGTGCCGGACGGAGCATCGACCTTGTGTTTATGGTGCATTTCAACGATTTCGATATCGGCAACATCCTTATCAAGGATGCTGGCAACCTTTTCGACCAGCGCAAAGGCCAGATTAACCCCGACACTCATATTCGGGGCAAAGATGATCGGGGCCTTTTGGGCGGCGACCTTTAATTCGTCTTTTTGGTCACCCGAAAGTCCGGTGGTGCCAATCACAAGGATCGTGCCGGTTTCGGCAGCCAGTTGCGCATGTTTCATGGTGGCAGCCGGTGCGGTGAAATCAATCACCGCATCAACGGCTTCGAACAATGCCTTGGCATCATCGCCGACCAGAACGCCGCTTTCTTCAAGACCGGCAATCAGGGTGATGTCCTTGCCGACGAACGGGCTTCCAGGCAGATCGGTGCCACCACCAACCTCAAGGCCCTTGGTCCGGGCGGTTTCATTCACCAGCATCCGCCCCATACGGCCCGCACAACCAACAATCCCGATCTTCATTTCCGGTCTCCTAGTCACAAAGCTTGCAATTCATGCCCCTGCTTTAGCACAAGCCCCGGGTCGCGCAAAACAAAACCCCCGGCGGGTCTGCCGGGGGTCCTGAATTTCAGGTGGAAAACGACAACAGGACCTAGTCGGTCAGGTCTTTCCAGATTTCCTTCATCTTGGAAAAGAAGCCTTCGCTTTCCGGGCTTGAGCCTTCTTCTCGGGAAATCTCGTCGAATTCCTCAAGCAGTTCTTTCTGACGTTCTGTCAGATTGACTGGCGTTTCGACACTGATTTCAACAAACATGTCACCACGGGCCTGCGACCGCAGGATGGTCATGCCCTTGCCGCGCAGACGAAGCTGCTGGCCCGATTGCGTCCCGGCCGGGATATTGATCCGGGTACGCGTGCCCTCGATCGTCGGAACTTCAATGGTTCCGCCAAGCGCGGCCTTGCTCATCGGGATCGGGATCCGGCAATAGAGGTTCGCACTTTCGCGCTGGAAGAAGCGATGATGGGCGATATCAAGGAAGATATAGAGATCACCCGGAGGTGCCCCGTTGGTCCCTGCTTCGCCTTCGCCTGCCAGACGGATGCGTGTGCCATCCTCGACACCGGCCGGAATGGTAACCTGAAGGGTCTTTTCCTTTTCGACGCGACCAACACCGTGACAGGATTTGCACGGATTCTTGATGATCTTGCCTTTGCCATGACAGCTCGGGCAGGTGCGTTCGATGGTAAAGAAGCCCTGCTGCGCGCGGACCTTGCCATGACCATTACAGGTCGGACAATTGACCGGCTGTGATCCTGCTTCGGCACCGGTGCCGTCACATTCTTCACAGGATACCGATCCGGGAATGGTGATCTCGGCCTTTTTGCCTTCGAACGCTTCTTCGAGCGTGATCGCCATATTATAGCGCAGGTCCGCCCCGCGCGACGATCCGCCGCCGCGACGTCCGCCGCCCATGGCCCCAAAGATCTCGTCAAAGACGTCGGCAAAACCGCCGCCACCGAAACCACCACCAAAGCCGCCACCGCCACCGGGGCCGCCCTGTTCAAAGGCTGCGTGACCGAAACGGTCATAGGCTGCACGTTTTTCGTCGTCCTTGAGGACTTCGTAGGCTTCGTTGACCTGTTTGAATTTTACTTCGGCTTCGGCATCGCCCGGGTTCTTGTCCGGGTGATACTGCATCGCTTTTTTACGATAGGCGCTTTTCAGCTCGGCTGCGCTCGCCCCTTTGGCGACACCCAACAGCTCGTAAAAATCTTCTTTCGCCATCTGTAACTCCGAAATACGGTCGGGCCGTTCCCGCAATCCTTTGCGTCCGGAACGGCCCGATTTTTCTTTACAGGGCGTCGTTCAAGACGACCTCTGCGGTCGTCTTACTTGTCTTTTTTGTTGTCATCGACTTCTTCGAAGTCGGCATCAACAACACCGTCATCGGCCTGCGAAGCAGATGCACCGGCATCGCCTTCGGCACCTTCTTCGGCCTGCTGTGCCTGATACATGGCTTCGCCAAGTTTCATTGCAGCCTGCTGAAGTTCGTTGACCTTGGCGTTGATGGCGTCGGCATCTTCACCGTCCTTGGCATCTTTCAGAGCCGAAAGGGCATTTTCGATTTCCGATTTGGTTGCATCGTCAACCTTGTCACCATGCTCCGAAAGGTTCTTTTCGGTGGCGTGAATGACGGCTTCGGCCTGGTTGCGTGCTTCGACAAGTGCCTTGCGCTTTTTATCCGCTTCGGCGTTGCTTTCCGCGTCCTTGACCATGTTTTCGATTTCGTCGTCCGAAAGACCACCAGATGCCTGGATGCGGATCTGCTGTTCCTTGTTGGTCGCCTTGTCCTTGGCAGACACATTGACGATACCGTTGGCATCAATGTCAAAGGTCACTTCGATCTGCGGAACGCCACGCGGTGCCGGCGGGATACCAACCAGATCAAACTGGCCAAGCATCTTGTTATCGGCAGCCATTTCACGTTCACCCTGGAAGACGCGGATAGTCACGGCCGTCTGGTTGTCTTCAGCGGTCGAGAAGGTCTGCGACTTGCGGGTCGGGATCGTGGTGTTACGGTCGATCAGGCGGGTGAAGACACCGCCAAGCGTTTCGATACCAAGCGACAGCGGGGTCACGTCAAGCAGGAGAACGTCTTTGACGTCGCCCTGAAGAACACCACCCTGAATTGCTGCACCAAGGGCAACAACTTCATCCGGGTTCACACCCTTGTGCGGCTCACGACCAAAGAACTCTTTAACGCGTTCCTGAACCTTCGGCATACGGGTCATACCGCCGACCAGAATAACGTCGTCGATTTCACCTGCGGTAATTCCGGCATCCTTAAGCGCGGCCTTACACGGGGTCATGGTGCGTTCGATCAGATCACCCACCAGACCTTCAAGCTTCGCACGCGACAGCTTGATGTTGAGGTGTTTCGGACCCGATGCATCAGCGGTGATGAACGGCAGGTTGACATCGGTCTGCATCGACGAGGAAAGCTCGATCTTGGCTTTCTCCGCAGCTTCTTTCAGACGCTGCAGGGCAAGACGGTCTTTGCGCAGGTCGATCTGCTGTTCTTTTTTGAACTCGTCAGCAAGGTAATCAATGATCTGTTTGTCGAAGTCTTCACCACCAAGGAAGGTATCACCGTTGGTCGATTTAACTTCAAAAACGCCATCGCCGATTTCGAGAACCGACACGTCGAAGGTACCACCACCAAGGTCATAAACAACCACGGTGCCACCGTCTTTCTTGTCAAGGCCATAAGCAAGCGCTGCTGCGGTCGGCTCGTTGATGATACGTTTGACTTCAAGACCCGCAATCTTGCCGGCGTCTTTGGTCGCCTGGCGCTGGGAATCGTTGAAATATGCCGGAACGGTAATCACGGCTTCGGTTACCGGCTCGCCCAGATGGGCTTCTGCGGTTTCCTTCATTTTCTGAAGAACCATGGCTGCGATCTGGCTCGGAGCCATTTTCTCGCCGTTGACTTCAACCCATGCGTCGCCGTTTTCGCCAGCAACGATTTTGTACGGGACGAGGTCTTTGTCTTTTTCGACTTCCGGGTCACCGTAACGACGACCGATCAGACGTTTGATCGCAAACAGGGTGTTTTCCGGGTTGGTGACAGCCTGACGTTTTGCCGGCTGACCGACAAGGCGCTCACCATCATCGGTGAAAGCGACCATTGACGGGGTGGTACGGGCACCTTCGCTGTTTTCAATCACGCGGCCTTCTTTGCCATCCATGACTGCAACGCACGAGTTGGTGGTGCCAAGGTCGATACCAATAATTTTGCCCATAGTAAGTTCCTCTTTTAGCGGCCGGTCCGTCCCGCAGCCTCCGATCTGAAGCGCCGCGCAGGACCTCCTGGGACCAATGGTTGTAATACACGTAATTTTTCTGGGGTCTCTTCATGACCCCGCGCACCTATATATGAAAGTCCCCACAAAGTCGCAAGCGGTCAAAGAGGGGAATCTTGGCTGTTTTTGGCATTCAAAGTGCAATTTTTATCCAATGACGGGCAATATCACCAGGATCACCACGCAAATCTGGCAATTCCGCCCCTGTTTTGAGCCCCCAAAGCACGCTTTTCAAATCGATCATAACCGGATTGCAAATCCGTCAAATCACGGTGCCCGAACCGAAATATCGGCAGGATTACAACGGGTATGACGCAATACCGTTTCAAGCTTTTGCGCCAGATCGGCCTTTTCATCGGCCCCCAGAAAACCCGCAATTTCAAGACTTTTGCCATGGGTTCGTAAAAACAGCGCGCATTGATCATCTTCGCCACGTTCAAGAATCACACGCAGCCAATAGGGCTGAAAGTCAAATTCCTGGCGCTCGCCATGCACCGAAATGCGGGTCACCCGAAGGCTGCCATCACGCAGTTCGATGCGTTCTTCCTGATGGGCGGACCGGAAACTGAAATGAAAGGCCAGCGACAGCAACAAAACATCGACACCCAGAAACCCGATCACCGGCCAGGCCCCCACAGACCAGAAAACAAGCCCCATACTTGTGGTGAAAGCCGCTACGATCAGGATGATATTGCGCGCAGCCCGGCGCGACAGCGACCGGGGCGGAAAAAGATCCACCCGATAGATCGGTTTGGCACTGCGGGGCACGGCTGACATCTGACACCCTGTTGATCAAAGCGGCCTGTTGCGGTGATTGCGCCATGGTGCGCCGGGCTTTGCCCGACATGCAATCAAAATTCGATTTTTCATCCGGTCGCCTTTATATATTGTCGCTGCAGGAGATCGGATCAGGGATGGCACATATTAATTGATGACCATCCCCAAATCGGCTGAAAAATCAGCCCGTTAGAAAAAGAGAATAAAGTCCATGGCCCGCCCGATGAACAAAGCCGCCATCGAAGAATTTTTCCAGCGTCTGTCTGATGCCGACCCGGAACCCAAAGGCGAGCTTGATTACACCAATCCCTATACGCTTCTGGTTGCGGTTGCCCTTTCGGCTCAGGCGACCGATGTCGGTGTCAACAAGGCCACCAAAAAGCTGTTTCAGATCGTCTCGACCCCGCAGGATATGCTTGATCTCGGTGAAGAAGCCCTGATTGATCACATCAAGACCATCGGGCTTTATCGCGGCAAGGCCAAAAACGTCATGGCAGCGGCCAGAATCCTTGTCGAAAAGCATGGCGGCATTGTCCCCAACGATCAGGAAGCGCTTGAAGAACTGCCCGGTGTCGGCCGCAAGACCGCCAATGTGGTGCGCAATATCGCCTGGGGCGAACATACCATGGCGGTTGATACCCATATTTTCCGTCTGGGCAACCGGACCGGCATGGCCAATGGCAAAACCGTTCTGGCCGTGGAAAAGGCCCTGCTCAAGAAAGTGCCATCGCGCTTCATGACTCATGCCCATCACTGGCTGATCCTGCATGGGCGCTATATCTGCAAGGCACGCAAGCCGCGCTGTGGCGACTGCATTGTCAATGATCTGTGCAATTTCAAAGACAAAACGCCTGCCGGGGCTTAACTCGGCAGGCGTTTGGTTTCACAAATTTCAATCGCGCTTATGACGGATCAGAAGACCTGATCAAAGGTCGCGGGGGCCGGGGCAACCACCTTGGCACCATCGGGCTGGATTTGCATGATGGCATAGCCGCGTTCGGACTGGCCGTCTGCGGTTAGCCGGAAAATACCATCAACGCCGACAAATCCGTTTGGATTGGTCAGGGCGTCTTGCGACATGTTGTTTTCATCGCGCGCCATCAGGGCGGCCAAGGCCGCACTGTCATAGGCAAGGCTTGAGATACGCGGTGGCTGATTGCCAAATGTCCGTTCAAACCGGCTGGCAAACAGGGTCCAGTTTTCCGGGTTGGGGGCGGCAAAAATCCCGCCCTTAAGGGCTGGCTCAGCAAACAGACCCGGATCGTTCCAGCCAAAGGTCCCGATAAACTGCACCACCGACGGATCAATATCGAAATAGGCCAGAAGGGCTGATACCTGGCGCAAATCCCCGCCGGTCGCCGGCAGGATCAGGGCATCAAAATCAAGTTCGCCAAAGGTGTCTACCCCTTCCAGACGGCGCAAGGCACGCTTTGCCCCGGCACTGCCATCGGCTTCAAGCTGGGCCTTGTGGGCGCGCAGATTGGCACGACGGGCATCATAATTGGCAAAATCGCGGATGGTTTGCTGCAACCCTTCCGAACCGGGCTGATAAAACGCCACCCGGCCAAGGGTTCCGCCAACCCGCGACACAACTCCATTAAGCGCACCGGCAATCTGGCGACCATAGTCATTTTGCGGCAGCAATGCCGCAAACCGGAAATGCCCCTGACTGGTGGCATAGCCCACCGCACGGGCAATCTGGTCTTCGGGGATCAGACCACTGACCCAGACACCGCTTTCGGCAACCCGGCGATTATTGGAAAAGGCAATAACCGGCACATTGGCCGCTTTGGCAACTTCACTGGCCCCGCTAACCGATTCGGAGAACAGCGGACCGAGGATCATTTTTGCACCGGCATCAATCGCCTGACGCGCCGCATTCTGCCCGCCCTGATAGGTTCCGGCAGTATCAATCGGCATCAGGACAAAATCGTCCCCGGCAATGTCAAACATCGCAAGTTCAGCCGCATGGCGCATCGCCCGACCCAGATCGGCATGCTGCCCCGAAAGCGGCAACAAAAGTGCGACGCGCTTTTCAAACATCGCCGCATCATCATTATAAAGGGTCGGAAGCTGCACCCCCTCGCCCTCGGGCAGGGCCGCATCGCTTGGCCATGGATTGGCATCCGGAATCAGGCCCTGATCAGGCGCGCTTGTCGGATCAACCGACGGCTGGTTGGCCGTTTCGACCGGGGCACCACGTTGCGTACCAAACAGGTCCGTGATACTCGTGGTCGCATTACATGCGGCAAGCCCGATAGAGAGGACAACAACAGATGCCGTCCGGCGTGCAATCCGGCCCCAGGCCGAACCCCGATTCAGATTCTGCAACGCCTGACGCGGCAGCGCCTCATTCTGCATCCGATTCTCTGACGGATGACGTTTCGGACAACCCACTCTCACCTCCCGATAAGTCGTTTCGCACGCAGGGTAATGCGCGTGACGAAGCAAGTAAACATGATGAAAGTCATTTGCCACTTTCATCTGGTCTTTATCTTGTTGCTACTCCAATCGGAAATTTGGGCGATATTACGTTCAGAGCACTCGAAATCCTCAAACGTGCTGATGTTATTCTGTGCGAGGATACCCGCACATCGGGAAAATTGCTGTCGCGCTACGGGGTCAAGACCAAGCGAATCGCCTATCACGAACATAATGCCGCCAAGATGCGCCCGGAAATCATGGAGCGCCTTGGCAAGGGTCAGGGACTGGCACTTATTTCCGATGCCGGGACACCCCTGATCAATGATCCGGGTTACAAACTGGTGCGGGATTGCAAGGCCGAGGGCTTTAACGTTACCGCAGCCCCCGGCGCGTCATCGCCAATTGTCGCCCTGATCCTGTCGGGACTTCCCAGTGATCATTTCTTTTATGCAGGTTTCCTTCCGCCCAAAACCATGGCCCGGCAAAAGGAACTGGCACGCTTTACCGCCATTCCGGGCAGCCTGATCTTTCTTGAAAGCCCCAAACGTCTGGCCGCAAGCCTTGCCGATATGGCAAGCGTGCTGGGCGGCACGCGCGAGGCCGCCGTCACCCGCGAACTGACCAAGATGTTTGAAGAAGTCCGTAACGGCACTCTTGATGAACTGGCCGCCCATTATGAAGAGGTCGGTGCCCCCAAGGGCGAGATCGTGATTATTGTCGGACCTGCCGATGCGAGCGACAACGATCCAAGTGCCGAGGATATCGATGCCCGGTTGCTTGAGCTGATCAAAACCCACCGGACCAAGGATGCCGCCGATATCCTTGCCCGGGAAACCGGCCTTAAGAAGCGCGATCTTTATAATCGTGCGCTTGAACTGGCCAAGGCGGACTAGCCATGCCACATCCCCGTCCCTTGCATGATCAGACATCACATCGCAAGCGGGCGGAAAAGGCCGGACGGCGCGCAGAAGCCGTTTGTGTCTTCTGGCTGCGGCTTAAGGGATACCGCATTCTTGCCACCCGCCATCAAAGCCCGGTCGGCGAGATTGATATCATCGCCAAACGCGGCAATGTCCTGATCGCGGTCGAGGTCAAAAACCGTGCTGATCGCGACACCGCCCTTCGATCCTTGCGCCCCAAACAGCAAAACCGGATTGCGCGCGCACTTGAAAGCTATGCCGGTCAGATCGGACATAGCGGTGATTTGCGGTTTGATCTGATGATTGTGCGCGGTTTTGCCCGGATCGAGCATCTTTGCAATGCCTGGCAGATGGCCTAGACGCCCGATCCCTGGGCAAAACATCACCGGTCGCGATCACGGATGCATCCTGGCCCCTTTGGTAATCTTGTCGACGATGCGTTTGTCGGTGTGAATACCGATGCCGACAAATTTCGCCTGTTCGGGATCGACGCTGGCAAATACATCGCGGTTGGCCGCGTCGTGACCGGTGGCAAACATTTCTTCGATATAGGCTGATGCACACACGCCACGTTCAAGCACCCGGCGGTGAATTTTGGCCATGGTCGCCCCGTCAGCGGCCAGCACGATCGCCGGTTGTCGCGACAGCGGATTATAAATATTCTGCTTCGCATCAATATAGGGTTCGCCGATGATATCGGGTGTCTGGGCGACAATACCGCTCATCAAAAAGGCCGTGACATTAAGCGACTGCCAGGCTTCAAGATCGTTGCGCAAGACCAGCGCGACTTTGGTGTCAAACATATGCATCCTCCAACGGGGCAGATAATCAGGTGATGAAAGAAGCAGTAAATCAAAGCACCGATCCCGGTATTGAACGTTTGTGCAAAAAGCGCGAACGCTTTATCGCCGCCCCGACCAGCGACGGGATCGAACGGATCGAAGCACAGTTTTACGGCAATATGTTCAGCCCGCATCGCCATGACACCTATGCGCTTGGCATTACCATGCAGGGGGTTCAGACCTTTAATTATCGGGGCGAGTTTCGCGCGAGCAATCCGGGCAATGTCATTATCCTCCACCCTGACGAGCTGCATGACGGCGGGGCGGGGACCGATGACGGTTTGCAATACCGGATGCTGTATCTTGAACCGGCCTTGTTGCGGTCCGGACTTGACCGGGAGTCCGATCCCCTGCCCTTTGTTGGCGAACCGGTGATCAATGACCGGGTTCTTTGGGCCATACTTGCCTCTGTGCTTGGCGAACTTGAAAGTGATGTTGATCCCTTGTTGCGTGATCAGTTTGTCGCCGATATCGCCCAGCGCCTGTCACAGCATGCCAGGGCGCCACTTAAACAGCCGCGCTTTAATGCCGCCGACCGGATGGATCAGGTGCGTGCCTTTCTGGAAGACAATTTTGACCGGCCCGTTCAGTCAAACGAACTTGAACAGATTGCCGGTATGGACCGGTTTCGCCTGATCCGGCATTTCCGGGCCCGGTTTGGCACCACGCCCTATCGCTATCTGATGATGCGCCGCCTGCAAAAGGCCCGGGCATTGATGGCACTGGGTCAACCCCTTGCCGGAATTGCCGCGGAAACCGGATTTTCCGATCAAAGTCATTTCAACCGGCATTTTCGTCAGACCTATGGCGTTTCACCGGGTCGCTGGGCCAGTCTTCTCGGGCAAAGCGCACATTGAGCCTGTGCGAATGGGCCAATTTTGTAAAAAATGCATTTTTGCTGATAAACCGTCCCGGATTTTAAAACTCTTTAACCCCAAGGCGCGATGATTGCCCGAAGGACAGAGGGAATTGGGGCGAGACATCACCATATGTCGTCACGAACAGACAACGATTGGCGGGCCAATGCCAAACCGCCGGATCATACGACACGGTATATGCACATATTCAGGCATCTGGTGATCGGGGCAATCTGCCTTCTGCCGCTTTCGGGATGCACGTCACTGGTGATTGGTGCGGGGGCCACGGCCGGAATTGCCGCCATGCAGGAACGCGGTCTTGATGGTGCGGTCAGTGATTCGGCCATTACCGCAGAAATCTGGCAGAAATTTCTGTCACAGGATGACAAACTGTTTCTGGATGTCGAGATCGAGGTCGTCGAAGGCGAAGTTCTTTTGGCCGGACGGGTTCCGTCCGTTACAGATCAGCTCGAAGCGGTGCGCCTGACCTGGCAGGTTGGTGGCGTAAAGCGGGTGATCAATGAAATTGATATCGGATCGAGCAAGTCTTTGATGGATAGCGCAGGCGATCTTGTGATCACGACACGCATCAAGGCAGCCCTGATGTTTGACGGGGATATTTATGCGATCAATTACAGCATCGAAACCGTAAACGGCACCGTACATCTGATGGGCATTGCCCAGAATGAACGTGAACGCGAACGTGTTATCTCTCATGCGCGCGAAACCAGCTATGTCAAACGCGTGGTCAGTCATATCCGCCTGAAAGATGACGCCAACCGGCAAGGAACCTGATCAATTAGTACCGTAAGCCACATCATCGCACCGACCGATCCGGATCGCCAATGGCTTGTCGATTATGCCAAGGGCCTGAAACCGGATGCCAGTGTTGCCGAGGCGGCCCTGCATTTTGCCCGGCTGAACCAGTCCGCAGACGGGCGCAAACGCGATATCGCACCCTATTTGCATCATCTTGACGATCTGGCCGAACAGCTTCGGGCCGAACTTGCGCGTGCAACCCTGCAACCTGATTTCACGACCCTGTCGGATGCCGCGCGCATGTCGGTTGATGACAAGGAAGCCGAACCGACCATCGAACAGGTGGTCAAAGGCCTTCAGACCGTTATCGCCGAACGCAACGGTTTTCAGGGCGATATGGAAAATTACGATGACATGGCCAATGCCGATCTGTTGCAGGTGATCGAACGCAAACGTGGTCTGCCGGTTGCCCTGGGTCTGCTCTATATCCATGCTGCCCAGCGCTGCGGGATTGCGATGACCGGTATTGATTTTCCCGGGCACTTCCTGCTGCGGGTGCAGGCCAATGGCAAACGGCGGATGATTGATCCGTTTCATGGCTGCATCACCCTTGGCCCCGCCGAACTGCGCGAACTTTTGAAGTCCTTTAGCGGTCTGGATGCCGAACTTGAACCCAAACACTATCGCCCGTCATCCGACGTCGATATTTTGTTACGGCTTCAAAACAATATAAAGGTTCGTGCCCTGCGCGCCGGGGAACTGGCCCTTGCGACACGTGTGATCGAACATAGTTTGCTGATTGCCCCGGAACATGAAGGGCTTTGGCATCAGCTCGGCGCACTTTATGCCCGACAGGATCAGGACCATAAGGCGCTTGGCGCGTTTGAACAATTCGTCACGCGCTGTGAAGACCCGCTTCATCGCACCCGGATCCAGGCGGTGATCGAAGAATTACGCGAACGTCTTGATCAGGAAACCGCCAATCAGGATGATCCGAAAGCCATTCCGGCACGCCCGGAAAATTCCGGTCCCGCTACGGCAAAATCCGATCAAAAATCCAATGCGCCGATCCCGCTTTTTCCGGATCGGGATGTCTGAAACCATCTGTTTCTGACCCGGATTTTGCGCCGCCTTCCGTGAAACCGCCTTCTGCACGCTATTTGTCGTCGGGCCGTGATTCAGCACCGAAAATGACGTATTTTTACATTTAAGATTACTTATTGTTATCTATACTTAGATAAATAAACATGTTCGATAAATCCTAAACCCAAACAAACTGGTTCGTTTGGTTTTCCGTACGTATCCAATCCGAGGAAATTCCCGTTTCAAAGTCATGTAAAAATGCTTGTTCCGGTATTTTCTGCCTGTTTTTCGGATACAGGACAGGATTTACATAAGAAAAGACTGAATGATTCCCAAACCCGCAGAAACAGGGGCTTTGATCCCGGCCCAACGACCGGCAGACCAGTCTGACCATCCGGTGATTGGTACGACGACAAAAATGAAACCGGAGTCAGATCGAATTTCACCCCCTGTCTGCCCGAAAAAACATCTTTTGTAGTTTTTCCGGTTCCTAACGACAGGTTAAACAACCGGGGACGAAACGGTCGCAACACTTGCACCGGGTTCTGCAATGCATATACTCCGCGCCAGTCAGTTTTCCGGCGCCCGATCATGCATTCTGCCCGATTGGCGCGTCAGTGCGGTTCACCGGGCTTTGCGGTGCCGTTCAAACCGAACATATTGCAGGAATTGAACTACATGAACGACACCACAATCGACGTCGTTGGTATTGGCAACGCCATTGTTGATGTCCTTGCCCATTGCAAGGAAGAAGACCTGACCCGCCTGAACCTTGTCAAAAACGCCATGACCCTGATCGATGCGGAAACCGCCGACAGCCTTTATGCCCAGATGGGTCCGGGCATGGAAATGTCTGGCGGTTCGGCTGGCAACACCATGGCGGGTATTGCCGCCCTTGGTGGCAAGGGTGCCTATATCGGCAAGGTGCGCGATGATCAGCTCGGCCAGGTTTTCCGCCACGATATCCGCGCCATTGGTGTCCAGTTCAATTCCGCCCCGGCAACCGCAGGGTCACCGACCGCGCGTTGCCTGATCTTTGTTACCCCGGATGGTCATCGCACCATGAACACCTTCCTTGGTGCCTGCACCGAGCTTGGCCCGGAAGATATCGACGAAGATCTGATCAAGTCGGCCAAGGTTACCTATATGGAGGGCTATCTCTGGGATCGCCCCGAAGCCAAGGAAGCCTTTGTCAAAGCGGCCAAAGTCGCCCACGAAGCCGGCCGTCAGGTTTCAATCAGCCTGTCTGATTCCTTCTGTGTCGACCGTCATCGCGACTCATTCCGTGATCTGGTCCACAATCATATCGACGTCCTGTTTGCCAACGAAGACGAAATCAAATCGCTTTACGAGGTCGAGACCTTTGAAGAGGCGCTGGCCGAAGTGCGCAAGCATTGCAAGGTCGCGGCTTTGACCCGTAGTGAAAAGGGTGCGGTAATCGTCGCTGAAAACGAACTTTATGAAATCAGCGCCGAACCGGTTGCCAAAGTGGTTGATACCACCGGGGCTGGCGATCTGTTCGCATCGGGCTTCCTGTATGGCTACACCCAGGGGCATGAGCTTCCGGTTTGCGGTCAGCTTGGCGCGATCTGCGCATCCGAGGTTATTTCGCACATGGGCGCACGCCCTGATGCCGATCTTAAGGAACTGATTGCCAAGGCAATCTGACCGGTTTTCGTGACTGATAACAGTCACGTCCAAAGATTTAACGGGACGGCAACAATCGACTGCCGTCCCGTTTTTCATGCCCAAGGATACGGGTTAAGCGCAGATTTCCGGGCATTTCAGCGCAACACAAACATTGACTTTATACAAACTTTAGCGCAAACAGCCCGCATTGCAGAAAAATCAACCCCGCATGGCGCGCACAAAGCTGGTCATTCGCCTCTACATTGGCTATGACAAGGCGGCCTTCGGGCAAGATATATGAAGCCCGGACCAGTAAACATTCAGCATGTGCCGCGTTCTTGAATGGATTGCGCGGAAGTGATGACCTTGTTGATCGAACGATATCGGTCATATGGCTGCTGAATATCTACTGGCCTTGAAACGTTTTACAGACCGATGCGCATGGGCAGCCCCCGGCGCGCGGCATTTTTATTTCTGGAGTCCGCGCCCATGAGCTTGCGCAATATCGCCATCATCGCCCACGTTGACCACGGCAAAACCACGCTGGTCGATTCCATGTTCCGTCAGTCCGGTGTCTATCGTGACAACCAGCGCGTTGATGAACGCGCCATGGACAGCAACGATCTGGAACGTGAACGCGGCATTACCATTGTCGCAAAACCGACCGCCGTTCAGTGGGGCGATACCCGCGTGAACATCGTCGATACCCCGGGCCACGCCGATTTCGGTGGCGAGGTTGAGCGTATCCTTTCCATGGTCGAAGGCGTGGTTCTGCTGGTTGACTCTGCCGAAGGTCCGATGCCGCAGACCAAATTCGTTCTGGGCAAGGCTCTGAAACTTGGTCTGCGCCCGATCGTTGTCATCAACAAGATCGACCGCCCGGATCAGCGCGCCGAAGAAGTTCTCGACGAGATTTTCGATCTGTTCGTATCGCTTGAAGCATCCGACGCACAGCTCGACTTCCCGGTTCTTTACGCATCCGGTCGTGATGGCTGGGCAGCAGAAAGCCCGGAAGGCCCGAAAGAAAACCTGACCCCGCTGATGGAACTGGTTCTGAGCCATGTTCCGGCACCGGACGTCGATGAAAATGCACCGTTCGCCATGCTGGCAACCATGCTGCATGCCGATAACTTCCTTGGTCGTATTCTGACCGGTCGTGTCTATCAGGGCCGTGCGAAACTCAACATGCCGGTGAAGGTTCTTCGCGGCGATGGCACCGTTGAAACCGGCCGTCTGTCCAAACTGATGGGCTTCCGCGGTCTGGAACGTGTCCCGCAGGACGAAGCCGTTGCCGGTGACATCATCGCGATTGCCGGTCTGACCGAAGCAACCGTTGCCGATACCATCTGTTCAACCGACGTTAACACCGCGATTGAAAGCCAGCCGATTGATCCGCCGACCCTGGCGATGACCTTCTCGGTCAACAACTCGCCGCTGGCCGGTCAGGAAGGTGACAAGGTTACCTCGCGTATGATCCGTGCGCGTCTGGAACGTGAAGCCGAAGGCAACATCGCGATCAAGATCGGTGAAACCGCCGACAAGGACGCGTTTGAAGTAGCCGGTCGTGGTGAACTTCAGCTCGGCGTTCTGGTTGAAACCATGCGTCGTGAAGGCTTTGAGCTGTCGATTTCGCGTCCGCGCGTTCTGTTCAAGGAAATCGACGGCGTCATGTCCGAGCCGTTCGAAGAAGTCCAGGTTGACGTTGACGAAGAATATTCCGGCGTCGTCGTCGAGAAAATGAGCCTGCGCAAAGCCGAGATGACCGACATGCGTTCGTCGGGCGGTGGCAAGACCCGTATCATCTTCATCGCGCCGTCACGTGGCCTGATCGGCTATCACGGTGAATTCCTGACCGATACCCGTGGTACCGGCGTCATGAACCGTGTGTTCCATTCCTATGGCCCGGTCAAGGGTGCGATTGCCGGCCGTCGTAACGGTGCGCTGATTTCCAACGATCAGGGTGATGCAGTGGCCTATGCCCTGTTTAACCTTGAAGATCGTGGCATCATGTTCATCGAACATGGCGAACGCGTCTATCAGGGCATGATCATCGGTGAACATAACCGTGACAACGACCTTGAAGTGAACGTGCTCAAGGGCAAGAAGCTGACCAACGTCCGTGCATCGGGCAAGGACGAAGCTGTGACCCTGACCCCGCCGCGTCGTATGTCGCTTGAAGAAGCCCTGTCCTATATTCAGGACGACGAACTGGTCGAAGTCACCCCGCAGAGCGTGCGTATCCGCAAACTGCATCTTGACCCGAACGTTCGTAAGCGCGAAAGCCGCAAGAAAGAAGGCTGATCCTTCTTTTGCGATGAAATTCAAAAAGGCCGGTTCGATGGATCGGCCTTTTTTCATGCGCACCGAATACCTTTGCCCCACGAAACTGCCCCATGAAACAGCGGCTGGATGGGTTGGCTATTCATTAACCTGTTTGCACTAGCTTCGTGACCACGTGTTTCAGGTTGGGGGAAGTCGATGCACAGCACAGAAAAACGAAGCTGGGGTGAGGCCTTTGGCGCCTTCATTCATCCACGTGTCATCACCATGCTGTTTCTGGGGCTGTCGGCTGGCATTCCCATTCTTCTGATCTTCTCGACCCTGTCGATCTGGCTGCGTGAAGCGGGTGTGGATCGTTCGACCGTGACCTATTTCAGCTGGGCGGCCCTTGGCTATTCTTTCAAATTTGTCTGGGCACCGCTGATTGACCGGCTGCCTTTTCCGGTCTTGCATGGCCTTCTGGGCCGACGGCGCAGCTGGCTGATCATTGCGCAGGGCTGCATCATTGCCGCCATTCTGTGGATGGGGCTTACTGATCCATCCGAAAACCTGACCATGATGGCCTTTGCGGCAGTCGCCCTTGGCTTTGCCTCGGCAACCCAGGATATCGTTATTGATGCCTATCGCATCGAGGCCGCTGATACCGACCTTCAGGCGATGATGAGCTCGGCCTATATCGGGGGCTATCGCATCGGCATGATTGTCGCCGGTGCCGGCGCACTGACCATTGCCGGTCTGTTTGAGGCCGAAGGAACCTATCAGCACTTTGCCTGGACCATGGCCTATGGCTGTATGGCGCTTGCCATGTGTGTGGGCGTGATCACCACCCTTCTGGTGCGTGAACCCGATGCCCCACGAACGGACAGCAAGTATTTCCACGAAACGTCAGACTATCTTCGTTTCCTTGCGATGTTTGCTGTCACCGTCATCGCCTTCATCCTTGCCAATCTTTATGCCGGGGATATCACCGATCCGCTCAAGACTGCCCTGAGCGACGCGGGCATGATCAGGGAGCTGTCGGGCTTTATTGCCGGAACACTGAAACTTGGCATTGCCATTGCGGTTGCCATCCTTGTCGCCTGGCTGACCACCCGTGTCGGCCTGACCCCGACCGGCATGGTGCAGGAAACCTATATCTCGCCGGTAAAGGACTTTATTGACCGCTATGGCAAGACCGCGATCATCATCCTTGCCCTGATCGGGGTCTATCGTATTGCCGATATCGTTATGGGCGTGATGGCCAATGTGTTTTACACCGATCTTGGCTTCTCCAAGGAAGAGATCGCCGCCGTCTCAAAGACCTTTGGTCTGTTCATGACGATTGGCGGCAGTTTCCTTGGCGGGGTGCTGTCGGTGCGCTATGGCGTGGTGAAAATCCTGTTTCTTGGCGCATTGCTGTCAGCCATTACCAATATCCTGTTTGCCTTCATGGCCCATATCGGGCCGGACACCACGATGTTTGTCGTCGTGATCATGGCTGACAACCTTTCGGGTGGTCTGGCGACTGCGGCCTTCATCGCCTATCTGTCGGGGCTGACCAACATTTCCTTTACCGCCATGCAATATGCGATCTTCAGCTCGATCATGACGCTGTTTCCGAAAATCCTTGCCGGGTTCTCGGGCACGGTGGTCGATGCGGTCGGCTATAGCTGGTTCTTTGTCGGAACCGCGATCATCGGCATCCCGGTATTGTGGCTGGTGGTGCTGGCCGGACGCATGACCGAGGTCAAGGACCCCGCAGCCCAACCGGCTTCAGACGCCGACGCGTAATCACACATTGCCCAAAACAAAACCGGACGCCCAATGAGCGTCCGGTTTTTTTAAATCTGGTCTGCGTTACGGGGGTTACCCGCCTTTTACTGACCTTTTCACGCGGCCTGTTCGGCCTCATCCTGGGTCAGGAGCGCGTAGATCGCGTCGGCTGAGCCAGCCCCGCGCAGTTTGTCGCACATGCCCTGGTTACGCAGCAGACGGGAAATCCGTGCCAGCGCTTTCAGGTGATCGGCACCGGCTTCTTCTGGTGCGATCAGCATGCAGAACAGGTCGACCGGGTGTTCATCAACTGCATCGAACTCAATCGGGTTCTGAGCACGGGCAAAGACCATGTAGAGCCGGTCAAGATCGTTGAGCTTGCCATGCGGAATCGCGACACCACCGCCTACGCCAGTGCTGCCAAGTTTCTCACGATCAAGCAGGACAGAGAAAATCTCGCTTGCATCGCGTCCGGTAACGTCGGCTGCTTTCTCGGCAAGTTCCTCAAGCACAGCCTTTTTCGCACCGGACCGCAGTGCCGGAATGACCCCGGACGGGGTAAGAATAGATGATATGTCCATTTTTCGCGTTGCGTTGTTTGGCTCGGAATCTGTGTTCGTCACGCGCCACCAGCATCTTTATCGTTTGGGTCTAGCCAACCGATATTGCCATCAGAGCGACGGTACACAACATTCAATCCGCCATGTTTGCCATTCCGGAACATCAGTGCCGGAATGTCCCCCAAGTCGAGCCGCATGACAGCTTCTCCAACAGAGAGCGTATCAATGCGATCCGGTGTCTCGGCAACAATCACCGGTTCATAGCCGTTTACGTGATCGTCATCCGAATGATCGTCATCTTCTTGCGCGATTACATAGTGAATCGCATCCAGACGCGCCTGCTCGTGATGGTCCCGGCTTGCGTGATGATCACGCAGGCGCCGTTTATAGCGCCGCAACTGCTTGGTCACTCTGTCGCAGGCCGATTCAAAGGCGGGATAAACTTCATCCGCCGATGCCTTCGCCTGCACCATCATGCCCTTGCCAACATGGACCGATATTTGCGCCACGTAGAGATGCGCCTGTTTGGTGATGGTCACCGTGGCTTCGATCGCGTGATCGAAATATTTCTCTACCGCAGGGTCCAAGGTCTCGACGACGTGCTGCCGAAGCGCATCACCAACGTCAAGTTGCTTACCGATAACCGTAATTTGCATGGATCGCCTATCCCCAGTTGAGTGACTTCCCAGTACATATGGATGTTTGGCGCCCCTCAATCAGGAGGCCGCACCATATTCCCTCGTCATTGCCAAGTCAAGATATGGGTATGTTTCCTTTGATTGCAGTACGTTACAGTGCATTTTTTCGTATAAACGATGCTAGGAAGCACGTGATTTTTTTTCACGACGACGTTGGACGGACGAAGGAATGCGCATCGCCTCCCGGTATTTTGCCACTGTTCGGCGGGCAATGTCGATCCCTTCCTTCCCGAGCAGCTCAACGAGTTTGTCATCAGACAGAATCTTTTTCGGATCTTCATTATCAATCAATGACTTGATCCGGTGTCTCACAGCTTCGGAAGAATAGGCATCTCCGCCATCCGAAGACGAAATTGCCGTCGTGAAGAAGTATTTCAGCTCGAACATGCCGCGCGGCGTCGACATGAATTTGCCATTCGTGACACGCGAAACCGTACTTTCATGCATTCCGATGGCTTCGGCGATATCGCGCAGGATCAGCGGACGCAGATGCGATACCCCGTGGCTGAAGAACCCGTCCTGCTGGCGCACGATTTCGCTCGCCACCTTCATGATGGTGGTAGCACGCTGATGCAGCGCCTTGACCAGCCAGTTTGCAGTTTGCAGCTTTTCGCTCATGAAGCTGCGTTCTTCGCGGTCGCGCAGGCCCGACCCGATCTGGGCGACATAATCCTCATTGACCAGAACACGCGGCAGGGCCTCGGAATTAAGCTCAAGATGCCAGTTGCCGTTGCCTGCTGATCGCATCAGAACATCGGGGATCACCGGCGTTGCCGCCTCGCCATCCGCGGTTCGACCCGGACGCGGATCAAGCGTCCTGATTTCGGCAATCATGTCATGAAGATCATCGGCATCGACGCCGCAAACGCGGCGCAACCGGTCAAATTCGCGCTTGGCCAGCAAATCAAGATTGGCCAGCAAGGCCGCCATCGCCGGGTCATACCGGTTTTTCTCGCGCAGCTGCAAAGCCAGGCATTCCGCCAGATCACGGGCAAAAATCCCGACCGGGTCAAAGCCCTGAATGACGGCAAGAACCCGTTCGACCTCTGCCATCGGGCATTCAAGGGCTTCGGAAACCTCGTCAAGATCGCCGCTGATATAGCCGTTTTCATCCAGCATATCGATCAGATAGCTTCCGATCATGCGCGACATGGCATCGGCAAAGGCGATGTTGAGCTGATCATCAAGCGACTGGCGCAAGGTTGCTTCATCGGCAAGTGTCTGTTCGAGTCCCGGCAGATCATCGCTGCTGCCCGATCCACCAATTCCGCCAGATCCGCCGGTCCCGCTGCCATAGGGCGAGGCATAATCGTGATTGCCCGCAACCGGTTCGCCATTGCGCGAGATTTCACCTTCGCCGCCATAAAGCGCGTCGCTTGAAACATCCAGCGGACCATCTTCGCTGCCCATGGTTTCACTGGCCGTCAGGCGGTCGGTGCCAAGACGGTCTTCGCGGTCGGCGAAATTGTCAATCGACCGGCTATCAATCCCGTCATCACCATTGCCAACGGCCCCGTCGCCGGTTTCGGCAAAGGTCTGGCCGGGATCAGCCCGCTCAAGCAACGGGTTTTCCAGAAGCTCACTGTCGATGAAATTGGAAAGCTCGATATTATTGAACTGCAGCAGCTTGATCGCCTGCTGCAGCTGGGGCGTCATGACAAGAGACTGGGACTGACGTAAATCGAGCCGCGCCTTCAGGGCCATTTATACATTACCCCGTGTCAATCCGATCATCCCCCCAAGACCACTATCTTTGTCCGGTGTCTTTATCAGAGGCTGAACCGATCGCCCAGATAAACCCTTCGAACATCGTCATTTCTGACGATTTCATCAGGACCACCTTCCATCAAAACCCGACCATCATGCAAGATATATGCCCGGTCGATAATGTCGAGAGTCTCGCGCACATTGTGGTCAGTAATCAAGACCCCAATGCCACGATCTTTCAGATGACGAACAAGATCACGGATATCCCCCACGGCAATCGGGTCAATCCCGGCCAGCGGTTCATCAAGAAGAACAAAGTTCGGGTGGGCGGCAAGGGCGCGTGCAATCTCGCAACGGCGACGTTCCCCGCCCGACAATGCAAGGGCCGGGGTGCGACGCAAATGCTCGATGGCAAATTCCGCCAGAAGGTCTTCAAGATTCTGTTCGCGCTTGATGCGGTCATCCTCGACCACTTCAAGCACGGCCATGATATTCTGTTCAACCGTCATGCCCCGGAAAATCGAGGCTTCCTGCGGCAGATAGCCGATTCCCATGCGGGCGCGCTGATACATCGGCATCGCCGTGATATCGCGTCCATCAAGCGAAATCGTCCCGCGATCAGAGGCAATCAGGCCGGTAATAATATAGAAACTGGTCGTCTTGCCCGCCCCGTTCGGCCCCAGAAGGCCAACCGCCTCGCCGCGCTGGACAGACACCGATACATCCTTGAGAACCGGGCGCTTCTTGAAGCTTTTGCCAAGATTATGCGCCACAAGGCCCTTGTTTGCGGTAATCAGACGCGGACCACCTGCGGCCCCCGCCCCTGAGGATGCTTGCGCACCGGCAGACGCGCCTTGCGTCTTTGCGTCATCGGATTTTACGCCCTTGCGCGACCAGAACAAATTCCCGACCTTTCCTCAGTTACCGGTCCCGGCATCGGCCGGGCTTTTATTTTCATCTTTTTCAGGAACCAGAAGACCCCGAACACGGGACTTGCCACTGCCATTGCCATCTGCTGTCAGGCGACTGACGCCTGTATTGAGATCGACAACGGCTCGATCCCCGTTCAACTGGTTCTCTCCGCGCGTGATCTTAACCGATCCGATCAATGTGGCGATACCTGTTTTCGCATCATAAACGCCTTGATCGCCCACAACAAAGTCGGTGGCTGTGCGAATATTCACATTGCCTTGACCATCGATGCGACGCAACTCATTTGCGCCCCCCTCGGCGGCATCAAACCGTGCGGTCAGGGTATCACCGCGCAAGGTACGATCTTCGGATATTGCCACCGCATTGCCGCGCGCCACCGCAATCCGGTCGGTTTCCCAATATTCAAGGCTGTCACGTGCGGTCAGGGTTTCCTTTGGCGTGGTATATTTCAGATTATCCCCGGTCAGAACCACAACCGCCTCGTCAATGTCATAGACCGCCTTGTCGCCGGTTGCGACATCGGTATCCGAGGACAGCTTCACATTGCCAATCGCAATGATGCGGTAAATCTCGCTATTGCCGTCACGATCACGATACAGCGCCTGAAGTTCGTCGGCATCTACCCGCGACGTGCCGCGTTTGGCAACCGCATTGCCCCGCGCAATCAGGATCTGTTCATCGCGACGCCATTCAATGCCGTTATCTGACTCGACTTCCAGACCACCAGCGCCATTTTGCGCCAAGCCGAGCGGGTTGGCCTGCGCACGATCTGACAGGCCCGACAGGCCAAGAACCGCACCGCCAAGCATCATTGCCGCAACAAGCGTTCCGGTTTTTCGGCTCAGAAGCCCCATTGCGATCATGACTTCCCTTTCAATGCGCTATCGAAAATCACCAGTTTGGATTTTCCCAAAAAGCGGATCACCGCCCCCTTGTTTTCCAGCTCGAACCCGGAATCGGATTTGATCGTGCCAAACGGTCCCTGACCATCGACCGGAACCGTACCGCTTGCACTGCCGGAATTCATAGCAATTTCAGCTTCTTCGGTGTGAATTTCAAAGCCGTTATCGTGATACATATTGACCGTACCAACAAGGTCGAGCATCCCGTTTTCTTCGGTATAGAAGCCCTCATTGGCGGTCAGCGCAATCCAGGATCCGTCTTCAAGCGTGATATCGGCTTGCGGCGCATCAAGATAGACATGTTCGTTGCGTTCCCGGGTTTCGGGGGATTCGACCGCCTCGCGCGCCGTCACGGTAAAGGGCTGCTTTTTGCCATCCACACCAAAGAAGCGCGGATTGCTCATGGCAACATTTTCCATCAGGTCTTCGGGTGATGTCGAAAATCCAAGCCGGAACCCGCTATCCTGAACCTGTTCGATCTGCGGCCACAACACCACCAGCGCCATCAGCGTCAGGGCAATCAGCGGCAAAACGAATTTCAGCATGGTCACGATCATCCGCCGGAACGGATTGATGCGAACTTCGCGCCGACCGGAAGGCAGCCGGTCGCGCGAAAGGCCTTCGGCCCTTTGGGATGCGACCTTTGGTGTGCCTTCAGTGCTCATTGCCTATGCCACCCCTGAACGCAAAAGATCATGGATATGCACAAGCCCGACCGGAATGCCGGCCGCATCCAGCACGAAAAGGGCGGTGATGCTGCGATCATTCATGATCGCAAGGGCTTCAACCGCCAGGGCATCGGCATGGGTAACTTTCGGTCCGGCCGTCATCACGTCACCGACCTTCATCGCCACCAGATTATCGGCCATGTGGCGACGCAAATCGCCATCGGTGACAATCCCGATCAGCTCCCCGGCATCGCCCAGCACACCGACACAGCCAAAGGAATGACCGGTCATGGTCACCAGTGCCTCGGACATCAGGGCATCGCGCGCAATCAATGGCAGGCTGTCTGCGCCATGCATGACATCATGCACATGCAACAACCGCTGACCAAGCTTTCCGCCCGGATGGAAGGTCCGGAAATCATCGGCACTAAAGCCGCGACGTTCCATCAATGTCACCGCCAGCGCATCGGCAAGGGCCAGCATCGCCGTGGTCGAGGTCGTCGGGGCCTGCTTGTTCGGGCAGGCTTCCGGGCTTGCCGGCAAGACCAGCGGGCAATCCGACTGCTTGGCAAGCGAGCTTTCCGGTTTGCGGGTCATGCCGATCAGCGGCACATTAAACCGGCGGGTAAAGGCAATGATATCGGACAGTTCCGGAGTTTCACCGGAATTCGACAGCGCCAGAACCGCGTCATCCTTGCCGATCATGCCAAGATCACCGTGGCTGGCTTCGGCCGGATGGACAAAGAAGGACGGGGTGCCGGTCGAGGCAAAGGTTGCCGCGATCTTTTTGGCAATATGACCGCTTTTGCCCATGCCGGTAATCACCAGACGGCCCTTAAGGCCTTCGATCAGGTCGATCGCCTTGCAGAAATCGCCATCAAGCGAGTCTGCCAGTTCGCGCAGCGCAGATGCTTCGATATCAAGAACCCGGCGCGCAATCGCAAGATCGGCCTCAGAAGCCGGAACCGGTATATTTTTGGTGGTGGGAGCGTTCGGGGTCACTGTCATCTGTTTCTTGTTTGCGTTTCCTGCCCGGAGATAGGGCAACCGGTACTTTTTGCAAGACCAATGCGCCAAAACTATGAACCTGCCGGGTGTGGGGGTCAATTCTATTGAACCCCCATACACCGCCAATCTTCACAGGCGGTTAACCGCACGGCCTAATGGGCAAAAATATCGGTTTCTTCCCAGCCCGACAGATCAAGCGTCGCGCGGGTCGGCAGGAAATCAAAACAGGCCTGGGCAAGCTCGGTACGGCCTTCACGGGCCAGACGACGATCAAGCTCTTCCTTGGCCTTGTGCAGATAAAGCACATCAGACGCCGCGTAATCGATCTGTTCTTTGGAAAGCTCGGGCGCACCCCAGTCTGAGCTTTGCTGCTGCTTGGAAATCTCGACCCCGACCAGTTCGCGCAGAAGGTCCTTGAGACCGTGACGATCAGTATAGGTACGGATCAGTTTGGACGCGATTTTGGTGCAATAGACCGGCGCACAGCGCACACCGAGATATTTGTCCATGACCGCAATGTCAAAACGCCCGAAATGAAACAGTTTCAGGACCGACGGGTCGGCCAGCAGTTTCTTGAGGTTCGGCGCGCTGTAATCTTCTCCATCGAACTTGACCAGATGGGCATCACCATTCCCGCTTGAAAGCTGCACGACACACAAACGGTCGCGGTGCGGGTTCAGGCCCATGGTCTCACTGTCGATTGCCACGACCTTGCCAAGGTCAAGATCGTCCGGCAGATCTCCGAGATGGAGGAAATTGGTCATCGCGGTTCTCCAAATGTCAGAATTTGCCTGTTCTTAACACAGCAAACCGGGTGCCGCATCGCAAAAGTCATACCAATTGCAGGGTTTTTCCTTTGTCCGAACACGCATTCATCAAAAAAGCTGAACTAAATTAATCGAAGAAAACCACCAAATAACAAAATTTGTCACGAACTGACACAAAGGTCCGCCCAGTAAGTGCAACAACGGCTCCTAGACTTTATTGAAAGGAGCCTAACATGACCTCTAGAAACCCAAACATTGAAATGATTCGGAGATCAATTCTCCTCGTGGCACTTAAAGGTGCTATCGCAACTATTGCCCTCTCCACGTTGACTATCTTTGGCGACTTTCCATCCGGAATTCACCTCCCAATTTTGGCTGTTGGCCTACAACTTGGTTTAACTGCTTCCATCGGATACTTTGCCTGTCAATGGCAACACAAACCCAAACAGAAATCGAGCCATTATGCATCTGATTTGATTGCGAACTTATGCGCCGTATGGTGCGTTTTTATTGCGTTCGGAATTATAATACACAGTGCTGAAGTCGCCTCCGCAATCAAAAGCTCGAACTGAAGCATCTTCAGCCTAAGACAACAGCATTTCACAAGCGAAGAAGATATAGCGACAAGGATTGACTTACCCCAAAACGACAATACCCCAGCACATCAGAAATGTGCTGGGGTATGGTGCCCAGGAGAAGACTCGAACTTCCACGACCTAATGGCCACTGGCACCTGAAGCCAGCGCGTCTACCAATTCCGCCACCTGGGCATAGGGGCATCTGGTTTTGTTCGGGCATTGTCCGCCGGAACGGGGCGGAATATACGCGGTCAGCTTAAAGTGTCAACCAACTTTTTGATGGTTTGGTGAAACTAAATCACCTGACCCGGCCTTGACCCTAAAACACAAGGGTTTTCCTTGGAATTTCGACCATTCACGATCACGCCGAATGGTCGAACAAATAGCCAAGAACACCATTCAACCGGTTCCGGCCCTGCTGTGTGGCCCGCAGACCCGCAGAATCACAGACCAGATCACCCGAAACAATCAGGGTTTCGAGCCGTTCCGAATCCAGCACATCGCGTGGTCCCTTGCCAATAATCCGCTCGAACCGCGATACCGGAATGGTTTCATTCAGTCGCAAGCCCATCATCACCATTTCAAGCAGGCGTTCATCGGCCTCAAGCACGGTTTCTTCCTGCGAGCCGTGACCATGCTTTTCCACCCGGTCGAGCCAGATTTCCGGCGCACGGTGGCGACGTACTGCCATCGGAACGGTACTGCCATCAGGCTGGGTCACCGCTTCGCGGCCATGCGCACCCGGCCCGATGCCCAGATAATCGCCATAACGCCAGTAAACGAGGTTATGACGGCTTTCCTGCCCCGGTTTGGCATGGTTGGAAACCTCGTAACAGCGATACCCCGCCGCCTCGGTTTCTTCCTGGGTGATTTCATACAGTTCGGTGGCAAGGTCTTCGTCAGGCACCACCAGCTCACCGCGCTGATGAAGCGTATAGAATTGTGTGCCCGGCTCGATGGTCAGCTGATAAAGCGAGATATGACCATTGGCGATATCAAGCCCTTCGCGCAGCTCCTTGCGCCAGGCCTTGGGATCATGTTCGGGGCGGGCATAGATCAGATCGAATGAAAAGCGATCAAACACCGTGGTCGCGACATCAAGGGCGCGCAGCGCCTCCTTGGCTGAATGCACCCGCCCAAGAAACTTAAGATCGCGGTCATTAAGTGCCTGAATGCCAATCGATACCCGGTTGATGCCATTGGCGGCAAAGGCCGAAAACCGGTCGATCTCGACCGTGCCCGGATTGGCTTCAAGGGTGATTTCAAGATCGTCAGTGACCCGCCAATAGGTCTTGATATCGGCAATAAGCGCCCCCGCCGTTTCCGGGTCCATCAGCGATGGCGTGCCCCCGCCAAAAAAGATCGAACCGACAACACGGCCCGGATGGCGGGCCGCCCCGATGGCAAGCTCGGCCCGGAGCGCCTTGCGCCAGCGGGCGTGATCAACACTGTTCGCCACATGACTGTTGAAATCGCAATAGGGACATTTCGACAGACAGAACGGCCAGTGGATATAGATGCCAAAAGGCACGGTTTCGGCAAAAGATGCGGACACGCGGAACTCGATCCTGATTGCGGGAAAAGCAGGGCATTTATATCCCTGATACCCGGATAAACTAACACGCACCGCCGATCATGACATCAGCGATGCGTGCATATGTTCAATGCGGGCGCCAAAAGGCCCGGATTATTTAAACCTGATTATTTAAAGCAGGCCTTGACCATCTGGGCAAAGGCATCGGCACGGTGGCTCATTTCATGCTTTTTGGCCGGGTCCATTTCACCAAAGGTCTGATCATATCCCTTGGGCTGGAAAATCGGATCATAGCCAAAGCCGTGACGCCCACGTTTCGGCCAGACGATTTCGCCTTCGACCCTGCCTTCGAAATTCTCGACATGCCCGTCCGGCCAGGCCAGTGACAGCGCACAGATAAAGGACGCCCGGCGGTCGGGATGGTTGCCGATCCCGTTCTGGACTTTTTCCATCGCCATGTCGAAATCCTTGTCCGGCCCGGCCCAGCGCGCCGAATAGATGCCCGGCGCACCATCAAGGGCAGAAACCGCAAGGCCGCTATCATCGGCAAGGGCCGGAAGATTGGCCCCGTTGGCCGCCGCCACCGATTTCAGCTGTGCATTGCCGATAAAGGTCTTTTCGGTTTCTTCGGGTTCGGGAAGGTCAAGTTCTCCGGCCGAGAAAACCTCGATCCCGAAGGGTGCTAGCAATTCACCGATTTCCTTGATCTTGCCTTTGTTGTGACTGGCAATGACGAGTTTTTTTTCCGTAAAGCGACGGGCCATTTTTCTGCCTGAGATTCGGTAGGGGTCAGATGTGAAAAGCGGCAGGTATGGTTCCTGCCGCGGAAAGTCTCGTTTAACTTAAAGACCAAGGGCCTCGCGCTGCTTGGCAAACAGTTCCTTGCAGCCTTTTTCGGCCAGCGCGAACATCTTGTCATAAGACTGGCGATCAAACGGCACGTCTTCGGCAGTGGCCTGAACTTCGACAATGCCGCCATTGCCCGCCAGCACGAAATTGGCGTCCGCCCCGGCATTGCTGTCTTCGGCGTAATCCAGATCAAGCACGGCTTCGCCGTTATAGATCCCGCAAGAAATCGCTGCGACCGGCTGGGTCAGCGGGATTTCCTTGATCAGGCCAAGACGACGCACGCCCTGAAACGCCAGATGGGCCGCAACATAGGCACCGGTGATCGACGCGGTGCGCGTGCCGCCATCGGCCTGAATGACGTCGCAATCAAGGCGCATCTGCATTTCGCCCATGGCTTTCATATCGGCCACCGCACGGATCGAACGACCGATCAGGCGCTGAATTTCCTGGGTGCGGCCCGACTGGCCACCACGCGCAGCTTCACGCTGCATGCGCGAATCGGTGGCACGCGGCAGCATGCCGTATTCTGCGGTGATCCAGCCCTTGCCGGTATTGCGCATCCAACCGGGAACCTTGTCCTCGACCGTGGCGGTACAGATGACATGGGTATCGCCGAATTTGATCAGGCAGGACCCTTCGGCATATTTGGAAATGCCGGTTTCAATCGTTACGTCACGAAGCTGATCGGGGGTACGGCCGGATGGGCGCATGTGTGAGAACCTCTTGGTTACAGATCTTGTGGTTGCAGCTCTGGCACCGACGGATGGATCGCAGATGCAAACAGGCTTGAAATTTGGCCCAAAGTAAGATGACACCCGCCAAAGGTCCAGCAGTTTCCCGGCCCTGATCGACCCGGATTCGCCCAAAACCCGTCAGGAATACAAACAACGTTTTCAAACCAAGTACTTGAAACCGGTGTGCCTTCCGGCTTTTGCCCTGCAAGGGCGCAATTGACGTATACCCAATGCCTGACTAAATTCTCCCTGAGCTTGAAACAGCTTTGTCTCGACCCGCAGGCTTGGAACACATGGCCCATTTTGACGATACATTGCTGGGCGACATGAATGCGCGGTCACGTGAAGTGTTCCGCCAGATTGTCGATGCCTATGTCGAAACCGGCGAACCGATCGGTTCGCGGTCGATTGCGCGACGCATGTCCGAAAACCTTTCTGCTGCGACCATTCGCAATGTCATGTCCGATCTTGAAGAGATGGGGCTTCTGGTTGCGCCGCATATTTCGGCCGGGCGCCTGCCCAGTGAAAAGGGATTGCGGCTGTTTGTGAATGCCCTGATGGAGGTTGGCGACCTTCCCAATGCCGAACGTGACCAGCTGACCAAGAATTGCGAACAGGCGGGCTATTCGCTTGATCAGATGCTGGGCGAGGCAACATCAATGCTTTCGGGCCTGTCGCGCTGTGCCGGGCTGGTGGTTGCGCCAAAGACCGATGGCATCCGACTCAAACAGATCGAATTCGTTGCCCTGTCACCGGGCAAGGTGCTTGCCGTACTGGTGTCGCAAAATGGCAGTGTCGAAAACCGAATCCTTGATGTTCCGGTCGATTTGCCCGCCTCGGCATTGACAGAAGCGGCGAATTATCTAAATACCCGGTTGGCTGGGAAGACACTTGATGACGCAAGAGTGCTGATCACGCAGGAACGTGATCGCCTCAAGCAGGAGCTTGATGAACTTTCCGCCACACTGATTGATGCGGGCCTTGCGACATGGGCTGGCGGGATCAAGGGATCGTCCCTGATTGTAAAGGGCCAGTCCCAGCTGCTTGAAAATATCGATACAATCGAACAGCTTGAGACCGTTCGCCGCCTGTTTAACGTGCTTGAGGCCCGCGATCAGATGATTGAATTGCTCGATGTGACGACGGATGCCCAAGGCGTTCAGATTTTCATCGGGTCCGAGAACAAACTGTTTGGCGGATCGGGTCTTTCGATGGTGATTTCACCCTATCAGAATGCTGAAGGCAGCATTGTGGGTGCAATCGGGGTTGTCGGACCGACCCGGATCAATTATGCCCGGATTATTCCGCTGGTCGATTACACCGCCAAACTGGTCGGTCGACTGATTGGATAAATCGCGGCGCTGCGTGTCAGGCCGCATAACGTGAAAGTACAAGGTTAGCCATGTCGGAAACCGCAAAAAACACTCCGGAAGATCTGCAGGATGTAAATGCCGCAGAAGAAACCGCATCTGAGGACGTCGCAGCAGAGGCGACCGGCGCAGAAAGTGAAGAAGTTGTCATCGAAGACCCGATTGCCGCCCTTCAGGCCGAGGTCGCCGAGCTGAAAGACCGTCTGCTGCGTCAGGCCGCCGAGGTGGAAAACACCCGCCGCCGCGCCAAAAAAGACGTCGAGGATGCCGGCAACTACGCGATCACCAAATTCGCCCGTGACCTTCTTGATGTGGGTGACAACCTGCGCCGCGCCCTTGATGCGGCCGGTGATACATCACAGGCCGACCCGGCTATGAAAACGCTGTTTGAAGGCGTTGAAATGACCGAACAGGCCCTGCAAAAGGCTCTTGAAAAGAACGGGATCGAAAAGCTTGAACCGCTTGGCGAAAAGCTTGACCCGAACCACCATCAGGCCGTGTTTGAATTGCCGCACCCGGAATATCCGGATGGCCATGTCGCACAGGTCATGCAGGCCGGTTACGTCCTTAAGGGCCGTCTTCTGCGCCCGGCAATGGTCGGTGTTACCAAGAACCCGGCCGGAAGCAATCCGTCAAAGGATGATACGCCCGGCGGCAATGTCGATACCTCGGCATAACGACCAGAAATTCAGATAAACCGGTTTTAGCGGATCGGGTTTAGCAAGCACCCCTGCCAGACATACTTGGCGGGGGTGTTTTGTTTGCATTAGGCTGTCGGACAAAAGTACGCTGCCAATCAAGGAATATTTACATGCCGCTCCGCCCCGATCTGATTGAAATCCTGCGCGACGAAGCCGTTCCGATTGTCATTCTGACAGGTGCGGGGATTTCCAAGGAAAGCGGTCTTCATACCTTCCGCGATCCCGATGGCATCTGGGCGAAATACGATATTGCCGAAGTCGCAACGCCCGAGGCCTTCGTTAACAATCCCGATCTGGTGCATTATTTCTATAATGACCGGCGCGCCGGATTGCGCGACCCCGCCATCGTGCCAAATGCCGCACATCTGGCACTTGCACGCCTTGAAGCCGAATGGCCGGGGGATGTTTTGCTGGTCACCCAGAATGTCGATGATCTGCATGACCGGGCCGGATCAAAAAACCTGATCCATATGCATGGCGAGCTTCTTAAAATCCGCTGCAACCATTGTGACCTTCTGACGGTCTGGGCTGATGATCTCGCCCGGGAAACCCCGTGCTCGTCCTGCGGCAATGCGGGGGGCTTGCGCCCGCATGTGGTGTGGTTTGGCGAAATGCCCCTTGAGATGGAACGTATTTATGACGCCCTTGGCAAATGCGGGCTTTTCATTTCAATCGGAACGTCGGGCAATGTCTATCCGGCAGCCGGATTTGTGCAGGTCGCCCGTGAAGAAGCCGAGGCCGAAACCGTCGAGCTCAATCTTGAACCCAGTTCCGGCGCAACCCTGTTTGATCATAGCGCCTATGGGGCGGCAACCGATCTGGTGCCGGGATTTGTCGCGGCTTTGCTCAAGGACTAGAAATTCACAAGATCGCGAAACTGACGCTCGCCTTCGCGGCTAAAACGTACGATACGCGACTCCGCCACCCGCCTGGCCCAGCCCAGATCGTAAAACCGGTCGAGCAATGCCGCGCCGAATGATCCGGCCAGATGGGATTGCCGTGCACTCCAGTCCAGACATTCGCGGCAAAGCGGTCGGCGTTTGCTGCGCAAGGCATCAAGATCAATACCGAATTCCCCGGCAAATGTGATCCCGGCTGCGGTCAGGGCAACACCGTTCAGGTCACTTTCAATCAGATTGCGCTTTGTTAGCCCCTCAAACAGCGCAACCCCCATATCCCCGGCCAGATGGTCATAGCAAACGCGCGCATGGCGTAATTCCGGATCCTTGGGGCCGGTCCGCACCCGGTTATGCCCGACCCGGTTGGC
Organism: Thalassospira sp. SM2505; assembly: GCF_054901115.1. Taxonomy (NCBI): domain Bacteria; kingdom Pseudomonadati; phylum Pseudomonadota; class Alphaproteobacteria; order Rhodospirillales; family Thalassospiraceae; genus Thalassospira; species Thalassospira sp. SM2505. The sequence continues at coordinate 518,471 of NZ_CM142731.1, read as the reverse complement.
AATCCCCATCAGCACTTCAAGCGCCTCGACAATATCGGGGCCGGAAAGGGTGAAATAGCGATGCCGCCCCTGCTTGCGCGGGGTGACAATCATTCCGGCCTCAAGCTTTGCCAGATGCGAGCTTGCAGTTTGCGGCGTTACACCGGCTTCTTGCGCCAGTTCGGTTGCGGTTAATGCCCGACCACCCATCAGAGCGGTCAGCATGTTTGCGCGCGCCGGATCACCAAGCAATGCAGCCACGCGGGCAATATCGGGTCCTTCTTTCATAGTTCGATGGTAATCGAAGCATCTATGACCGGCAATCGCGATAATGGTCCTGTCACCTGATCTCCTGAAAGGACGTTGTCATGATCACCTGTTTCATCCGCTATGAAATCGATCCATATAAAAAGGATGCCTTCATTGAATATGCCCGCAACTGGGGACAGGCCATTCCGCGCTGCGGGGCCGACCTTGTCGGGTATTTCGCACCGCATGAAGGATCGGTCTCAACCGCCTATGGCATCTACCATTTGCCCGATCTGGCCTCATATGAAGCCTATCGCGCCCGGTTAAAGGACGATCCGTTGGGTCGGGAAAACTACGAATTTTCCCAACGTGAAAAATTCATCCTGCGCGAGGAACGCCAGTTTCTCAAAATTGCTTCCACCCCGCATACGGAGCTGATCAAACCATGATTGCCGTCATCTTCGAAGTCACGCCCCATCCGGCCCGCTATGATGATTACCTTGCCATCGCAGCCGATCTCAAACCGGTGCTTGAGAAAATGGATGGTTTCATCTCGGTCGAGCGGTTTCAAAGCTTGACCACGCCGGGCAAGGTTCTGTCACTATCGTTCTGGCGCGACGAGGAAGCGGTCAAGGCATGGCGCAATATCGGTGAACATCGCACGGCACAGAGCAAAGGCCGAAATACGATATTTGAAGATTACCGGCTGCGCGTGGCAGGCGTGATCCGTGATTATGGCATGCATGAACGCGATCAGGCGCCTGCCGACTCCCGCCATCAGCATGAAAGTCCCTAGATCATAAGTTTTTTTTGATCAGGCCTCTGCCGGTTTCGGGGATGCTTCGTCATCCCCGACCTCTTCGGCGTCGTCAATCTGCTGTGGTTTGGCACCGCCTTTGTAATCAAGCAGCATCACCGCCAGAATGACAATCCCCGCCCCGATAAAAATGACCGGTACCGGCAACATGTCAAAAAAGATCAGATCCATCGCCACCGAGAACGGCAGGGCCGTATAGGCCGCTGGCGACACCACACTGGCATCGGCCACCCGCACGGCCCGCAGAACCATGTAATTGGTCATCATCGCAAAGAAACCGGCCCCCGCCGAATAGGCCCAATCGGCAAAAGACGCCGGCTGCCAGGAAATCAGGGCAATCGGAACCCAGATCACAACTGCGATGATCTGCGGCCAGAACAGCATGGAAAAATTGGTTTCGGTGCGCGTCATGACCTTGGCAAACAGGGTCTGGGCCGAGAAGCAAAAAGCCCCGAACAGGGCCGCGGCAACACCAAGCGGCACCCCGAAACCATCCATGCGCGGCGCGCACATTACCCAAACTCCGACCAGTCCGAGCAGGGTGGCAATCATTTTACGCGCTGTCAGCTTTTCACCGAGAATCACGACGGCGAGCAAGACTGTCAGCAATGCCTCGATAAACAGATAGGCATTGACCTCGGCGATGCTCATCTGGCGCAGCGCAAAGAACACGAAGAACAGCGACCCGTACCACAATATTCCGCGCGCAATATGGGCCATCGGGCGGCGGGTCCTGACTGGACGCACGCCAATAAACATCAGAACGATCAGGAACACCGCAACTGTGGTGACTGCACGCATGGCGATGATCTGTGCGGTCGGGACATCATGGGACACCAGCTTGGCACAGACATCGACAAAAACGCCCGAGGCCATCGCAGCAGTCATCCATAAAACGCCGCGGACATTTCCGCTCAGGCGCATCAGCGTCCCGGTCATGATCGTTTCCAATTTCATGGGTTATTTGGGGGTTTCCGGCAGTCAGGGAGACTGGCTTACGGGGTGGCGCAAGGAGACATCGGAAAATCTTCGGCCGGAAACCCTTTATGCAGATGATACTGCCCGCTTGTTTGGAAAAATACGAATGAAAGGTTTTCAGCCATTGTTGAGTTTTTTTTGCCCCTTTTTAACATCAGTCCTGATAGACAATATTGACGAAGGAAACTGTTCGTATGGAAACACAAAATGCGCCGGAAATTGCCCCCCTTACGCGCACTTGTCGCTTTTGAAGCCACCGCCCGCCACCAAAGCGTAAAAGGTGCAGCCGAAGAATTGCACGTCACGCAAAGTGCCATCAGCCATCAGCTGCGCCAGCTTGAGGAAAACCTTGGTGTTGTGCTGTTCACCCGCAAAGGTCGGGGACTAAGCACAACCAAATCGGCCGAACTTCTTTTGCCGCGCCTGACCGAGGCCCTTGACGGCATTGCCGATATCACCAGCGAAGTCGGCCCGGACAAGGGCAAGGCAATCCGTATCGGCGCGCTTGCAACCCCGGCATTGACCGTATTGCTTTATGAACTTGATAACCTGCGCGACCGGCTGCCATCTGATATTCCCGTCCAGTTCCGCAAGATCGAGTTTGATGACGGGCTTGATCCGCTTGAAATTGATCTGGCTCTTCAAATCGCGCCCAAGGACCTGCCCGGTCCGGAAGACTGGGTAACCGAACTTCTCACCCCGGAAGTCTATACCGCCTTTGCCGCCCCCGAATGGCTGGCAAAGCGCGGCTTTGATGCGTGTCATATCAATGTTTCGGAACTGGGCCCACGTGATATTCTGCTGATTGACAGTGACAGCGAACAGTTTGCCCAGATCGAACAATGGTTCAAGGATGCCAGCTTCTCGCTCGCCGATTGCTGGACCTTCAGCCACCATATCTGGGCACTCGAAGCCGCACGCGCCGGACAGGGCATCGTTGCAAGCACCGATGTCGTTGCACGTAACTATGTCGAACGTGGCGAGCTGGTTCCGCTGAATTTCCCGGATTTCATTTCGCACTGGTGGTATCGCCTTCTGATCCGGCCTGCACGCCAGAAAGACCCGGTCGTGATCGAAGCCGCCAAATGGATCAGGGAACTGATCAATCCCAAAACCGCGTCACTGGCGCGAAAGAAGTTTATGTAAGCAATTTGTCAATTGCCCTTAAGATTTCGTAAGGGTAGGCTCGGGTAATAAAAACGGGCAAAGCTGCACAAAAACGGGGTAAACGGGGTACGTGGGGGGAAGATGACATCCTTGGTGTCGGTCGTGGTCACGACCTATAATTGGCCTGAAGCACTTTCTCTGGTGCTGAATTCGCTTGCCGATCAGAATGATCGTAACTTTGAAATCATCATTGCCGATGACGGATCAGCAGGTCCGACAACACGTGTGATCGAAAATTTTGCAGCAACCTGCCCGGTTCCGGTCAAACATTACTGGCATGAAGATAGCGGTTTTCGCGTCGCCAAGGCGCGTAATGGCGCCATTGCCATGGCCGAAGGCGAACTTGTCATCTTTATTGATGGTGACTGCTGTGTCATGCCCGACTTCATCACCCGCCACCGCAAGGCAGCCGAGGCCGGATGCCTTGTTTCAGGCAAGCGCGTTTTCATCAAGCAGCGCCTGACCAAAACCCTTCTCGAGCGCAAATGGGCCTTTCACAAATGGCCGCGCGCAGCCCTTTTTGCCGTATCGCTTTTCGGATTCTGCAATCGACCGTTCCAGTTCATTCGCCTGCCCCATAAAGGCCCCTGGCTTTGGGAGCATGAAAATTGCTGGCGCAAGGCGCAGACCTGCAATCTTGGCGTTTTCAAAGCCGATATTGATCGTATTCACGGCTTTGATGAAGCATATGAAGGACATGGCTGGGAAGATTCCGATTTTGTCCTGCGCCTGTTGCGGTCAGGCCTGCGGCGCAAGAATGTCGAATATTGCTCGCCGGTGCTGCATCTGTTCCATGATCGCAAAATTCCAGCGCGTCATCAGGGCGGCCTTGTATCCAACTGGCATCTGTTTAACGAACACCTGCTAAATGATCATGATCGTTTCCTGCCATCAACCGTCGTTGCCCGGGCAGAAACCCCTGAATCGTCTTCTTTATTCGCATCCGCAAAAGAAATTGCCTGATTTTCGACCAAGGATGCATGTGGACCCCCTTGGAAGCTGCGGCAATTCGCGATAAAAGGTCGGCATCATTCTCCTTCGGGTGCATTTTTGCATCTTCGAAGCCGAACACAGCCGTCCCGGATACCGGGGCATGCCTTTATAGAAGCGAAAGGGATTTTCCCAGATGGATCTCAGCAAGATTGCCGTCGGCAAAGATGTTCCGTGGGACGTAAATGTCGTCATCGAAATTCCGCAGGGCGGACCGGTCAAATACGAAGTAGACAAGGATTCCGGAGCTGTCTTTGTTGACCGTTTCCTGCATACCTCGATGTATTACCCGGTCAATTACGGTTTCATTCCCAACACCCTTGGCGAAGATGGTGACCCGGTCGACGCGATGGTCATGTTCCGCGAGCCGGTCGTTGCCGGTTCGGTGATCCGTGCACGCCCGATCGGTGTTCTGATCATGGAAGACGAAGCCGGTCAGGACGAAAAACTGATCTGCGTTCCCCATGACAAGATCGACCCCTACTATACCGACATCAAATCCCACGAAGATCTTCCACAGATCTTCCGCGACCAGATCCAGCATTTCTTCGAGCGTTACAAAGACCTCGAAAAAGGCAAATGGGTAAAGGTCACCGGTTGGGAAGGCGCTGAAAAAGCTGCCAGCCTGATCGAAGAAGGTGTCGCACGCCTGGCCAAGTAAATCTGGCAAAATAGTCGGCCCTGCACGATTATAATGATTGCAAACAACGCTCTGTTCGAACGACAGAGCGTTGTTTTTTTGACTTTTTGTCAAAATAGACGACAATGCAGTGTGTTTTGGGGCTCTCATAACGTATCGGAATTCGATCCGTGCCCGATGAACAGAACGACCACCCTTCCAGCATCATAAAAATCATAAGTGCCGACATCACGACGCTGGACACAGATGCGATTGTCAACGCCGCCAATCAGGCCCTTTTGCCCGGCGGGGGTGTTTGTGGTGCCATTCATGCAGCTGCCGGACCGGAACTTGCCAGGGCCTGTGCCCCGCTTGCGCCCTGCCCGACCGGACAGGCATGCATCACACCGGGATTTGGTCTGAACGCCCGTTTTGTCATTCACACGGTTGGTCCCGTCTGGCAGGGCGGAAACCGTAACGAGGCCACCCTGCTTGCTGCCTGCTACCGCAACGCAATTCTGATCGCAGTGCGAAACAACCTCAAATCAATGGCGTTTCCGGCCATATCCACAGGAATTTTTGGCTATCCGGAAAACCTTGCCGCCGACATCGCCGTATCAACCATTTGTGAGGTGACTGGCGAAATTGCCGCAATGCCACAAATTTACCTTTGTTGTTTCTCATCCTCGTCGCGCAATTGTCTCGAAGACGCACTGCGCAGATACCAAAAAGGCACGGACTGAATGCAAAGCGACGCCATTGCACATGAAATATCCCAACCGCTTGAAATTACGGCTTCGGCGGATGGTGTCCTGCGCGTGGGAGATCACGAATTTCGCTGTGCATTCGGGGTTAATGGCATCATTGATGCCCACAGCAAGACCGAGGGCGACGGCAAGACACCGGCCGGACGCTGGAAATTGCGCTATGTGATGTATCGCTCTGATCGCAGACCCTGCCCGAGAACAAAACTGCCCGCAACTACCATTTCCTTCTCGGACGGCTGGTGCGATGATCCCGATCACCCGTCCTATAATTGTCCCGTAAGACTTCCGTTTAGCGGAAGTCACGAAAAACTGTGGCGCGACGACAATCTCTATAACATCGTTGTCGTTCTTGGTCATAACGATGACCCGCCGGTACCGGGAAAGGGGTCGGCGATCTTCATGCATATTGCCAAACCCGACTATAGTGGAACCGAGGGATGTATTGCCCTTTCAGAACAGGATCTGGAAACACTTCTGGGTCTGGTGCAATACGAAACCTATATCTGCATCTCACAGTGAAATCATGCACTTGCCGTTTGGGCAGCGACACCCTAGGTTCAAGAGCTGAATTAATTCACGGGACAAGTCATGATTGAAGACGATTATCTGTATAAAAAGGGCGGAATGTCTGGTTTCGGGGCACGCCTGAAAGGTATTTTCGGATCGCGCAAATTCTGGATTCGCAGCCTTGCCGTAATCGTTCTGATCGCGCTGGTCTATTATCCTGCGGGCATGGCGCTTGTACATCGTATTGATGACAATCCCGATTTTACCGGCAATTACCAGGGTGGCAGCCATGCGGTCAGCACCGCTGCCGGTCTGATCGACCGCGAGGTCAACCAGAACCGCTGGACCGCGAACGACCCGTTCTTCCTGCCCGGTAGCGCACTCGACAATATGCCGAACTTCCAGACCGGCATCATTTATGCCCTGTCGCGTTTTTCGATTGAACTGTCCGATCAGATCGGGCGTACCCGCGGATCAAGCCAGGTTGACCCCGATCTTGATGATGCCGCCGGGCTTTTGAAGTTCCGCGGCGACAAATGGGTGTTTGATCCGACCGTATCGCTGCTGCCCGGTGTGACATCCGAACAGCAATACCGTCAGGCCATCCGCGCACTTGAAAATTACAACAAGCGCCTGACCACCGGCGAGGCCGTGTTTGAACGCCGCGCAGACAATCTTCAGGAAACACTGAACCGGTTTGCCAATGACCTTGGTTCGGCATCGGCCCTGATTGATGACAAGGTCGATGCACCGTCCCTGTTTGATCGCACCGCCGATGACGTGTTCTATGCGACCAAGGGACGCCTTTATGCCTACAGCCTGATCCTGCGCGATCTCGGAACCGATTTCGAACAGATCATCAATGAACGGCAAATTGCGCCAGCCTGGGCAGAAATGATCGGATCGTTGCAATCAGCCGCCGCCCTTGATCCACTGGTTGTGGTGAACGGGTCAGCGGACGGGATCATTTTCCCCAACCATCTGGCGGGACTGGGCTTCTATCTGTTGCGCGCACGCACGCAGATGCGCGAAATCAGCAGCATCCTGCAGCGTTAAGCGTCATTGCGCCCCGATCTGACCGTACGGGGAATACCTGACTTGCGCGCTGCGACTTGATCTTTTCCGCTTTTTGCCCCATTTAGGGGCTAACCTAATGAAATGCAGATTGTTGAGCGGGCAGCATAAGCCCCGGCAATCAGAGTGAGAGGACAAGCCGACCATGTTCATTCAAACCGAACCGACCCCGAACCCGGCGACACTCAAGTTCCTGCCGGGCGAAGAAGTGATGGGCCGTCTGGGCACCGCGAACTTCATTAAAAGTGACGAAGCCGTCAAATCGCCGCTTGCGCGCAAGCTGTTCGAAGTTGATGGCATCGCCGGTGTCTTCCTTGGCGGTGATTTCATCACGATCACCAAGGACGATTCCAAAGACTGGCAGACCCTGAAACCGCAGATTCTTGGCGGTATCATGGAACATTACACCTCCGGCCAGCCGGTTCTTGACCAGAATTCCGATGCCGCAACCGGTGCCAGCACCGCTGCCGAAGGCGACAACGAACTGGTCAGCCAGATCAAGGAACTGCTTGATACCCGTGTGCGTCCGGCTGTGGCCCAGGACGGCGGCGATATCGTCTTCCACAAGTTCGAAGACGGCGTTGTTTACCTTGAGATGCATGGCGCATGTTCGGGCTGCCCGAGCAGCACCGCGACCCTCAAAATGGGTATCGAGAACATGCTGCGTTATTACGTGCCAGAAGTTCAGGCCGTCGAACCGGTAATGGCTGACTGATCTTTCCGAGTCGTTAAAAAAATCTTTAGCCCGGCGCAAACTTTTGCCTGCGCCGGGCGTTATTATTTTGCGTAAACGGGAAGGTTTACGCGGCGTTTTCAACTTGTGGAAATATTGCCCGTTGCGATCTTTGGCGCTGGAAGGCATAGATATCGTCCACTTGGGATGGACAGTGTTACTGATCCTGGAGATACAAGAATGACTAGCGCAAAAACAGGAAATTACCGGAAAATTGCGCTTGCTTCGGTCACCGGAGCAATCGGTTTACTGTATGTTGGCATTTTTGCCGGAATTGATGTCTCTCCGACCCCGGCCGGGTTCGGGATCGATATCCCGGCAGCCAGCCCGAAAGAAGTCACGGTCACAAAGAAAAAGCCCGTTTATCGCCGGGGACCTGAGGTTGTTGCACTTAACCAGTATTTCAACAGCATCGGTTACGACCTGAGTGATATGACGGAAGTACCGCGCGTCTATATCAAGCGCGTCCCCAAGGGTCTTGGGGAACTGGCATCCGTTGACGAGCGCAAGACGCTTTTCCTTCGCATCATGTTGCCGCTGGCCATGCGGGTGAATGAAGAAATTGCCACCCGTCGTGACCGCCTGATGGCCATCCAGGCCAAAGGCATTTCCGGCACTCCGGTCAGTGCGGCGGATCAGCAATGGGTTGAGCAGCTCATGAAACGTTATCGCGTGACCGATGGCGGCATCACGGCTCTGCTTGAACGTATTGATATTATCCCGACCTCTCTGATCCTTGCCCAGTCGGCCGAGGAAAGCGGCTGGGGCACGTCGCGCTTTGTCCGTGCAGGCAATGCCCTGTTTGGTCAGTGGGCGTGGGGTGATGAAGAAGGGATCGTTCCCAAAGATCGCGAGGAAGGCAAGAATCACGTCATCAAGTCATTTGGCAGCCTGATGGACAGTGTGCGCGCCTATGCCCGTAACATCAATTCCCATCCGGCCTATCAGGCCCTGCGCGAACGCCGCGCGGTTCTGCGGGCCAATGGTGACCTGATCAATGGTTGGGACCTTGCCGAAACCCTGACCAAATATTCAGAACGCGGCGAAGAATATGTCGACAGCCTTCATGCCATCATGCGGGCCAATGGCCTCAATGAGCTGGATGGTCTGACCTTTGCGGCTGGCGATGTTCCCCCGCCGCCAAAAGTTCTGGCCTCACTTGACTGATCACGGTCGACTGGATGGACCAACAGATAAGCAAAAGGGACCCCGAACGGGTCCCTTTTTTACATCATCGCACGACAGTGTCAGGTGGCGGTCGGAAATCTTATCGCTCCCCGCGATAGATCCAGCCCTTTTCGGACTTCAGCAACCGGATTTCGTTCTCGACCGTGCGCCGGTCACCGGGCTTGAATTCGCCTTCCTTCATTGCCAGCATTTTGGTTTTCACCAGATCAATCGCGTCACTGACCGTATTGCCAACATCATCCATATTTCCGGCAGCCTTGCCCCTTTCGCTGACATCATCGGCAAAGTCGGCGATTGAACGATCAAAGACCAGCTCATAGCGCACCATCACAATAACCTCGTCATCTCCTTCGGAAATGCTGTTGGTTTTGGTGACATTTTCCACATGGCCGACCTTGGCATAGGGATCTTCGCGGAAACGTTCGATCACCGCTGTGGTGATCTCGTCGGCATTCGGCCCGCTGGCCTGTTCGTCTTCACAGGCGGCAAGAAGCGGGAAAAACATGAAAACAGCGAGAAATCGGGTCAGCTGGCCCATACGGCATTTCCTATTTTTTGTGCAATAATGGCATGACATGTTGGTCATATGCCCAAATCATGTGGCAAAAATCGGGTCAAATTGCCTTTGCCACCATATGGTATCACATAAGATATCCATCCATTATTTCAGAAACGCCGTGTCTGGTCAGGACCATATTTCGATCAAAATCGATATCCATGCTGATGCATAATCCGGAACTATGCTCTGGACAGGACACCAAGCTTGATCCTTTATGAATCAAGGCATTGCACCCAAGGCTTCTGGAACTGAATTGTGATTTTTGATCTGATCATTGCATTTGCGACTGTCTGCGTTGCAATAGTCCTGTCGATGCGTTCTGTCGCCTATTTTCCCTTGTGGCGTGCCGTTGTTACCCCGCTTGCATCAATCATTGGCAGCGGTTTTTTGTTGCTTGGCCCGATCCTGAATATCGGATATGGCGGCTATGCGCCGCTGATCATGCTGGTTCTGTGTTTTGTCGCCTATCTGTTTGGCGGTGCGATCCGCTACAATATCGCATCGGGTGAAAAGGCCATTCAGGATGGCGACTTTGGCCCGCTTGCGATCCGGATCGAAACCCTGTCCTCCTGGGCGCTGGCCTTTGCCTATATCATCTCGGTTTCCTATTACCTCAATCTTCTGGGTGCCTTTGCGCTCAGTCTCACACCATTCAAGTCCGGTTTTGACGCCAAACTTCTGACCACCGCAGTTTTCATCACTATCGTTCTGGTCGGATGGTCGCGCGGTTTCAAAAGCCTTGAGAAGATGGAATATGTATCGGTCAGTTTGAAACTGGCGATCATTGCCGGGTTGCTGGTCGGTTTGATGGCGCATTTCGGCCATCGGGCGCTTGATGACGCCCTTATTTTCAATCCGGAAAAAGTTACCGGCTGGTCCGCTGTCACGCTGACCTTCGGATTATTGATCACCGTCCAGGGCTTTGAGACATCGCGTTATCTTGGATCGGAATATGATGCCAGAACCCGCATCAGATCGATGCGTCTGGCCCAATGGCTGTCGACGGCGATCTATCTGGTTTACATCCTTTTGATTTCATATGTCTTTCGCCCCGATCAGATGTCGCCATCTGAAACCGGCATCATCGACATGATGAAGATTGTCGCCCCGATCCTGCCCTTCCTTCTGGTCGCAGCCGCGCTGGCATCGCAATTCAGTGCGGCAGTTGCCGATACCAGCGGATCGGGTGGTCTGTTTGCCGAACTGTCGCGCAAGCGTATCAGCGAGCGCCAGGCCTATTTACTACTGGCTGTGATCGGCATTGCATTGACCTGGTCGGCCGATATCTATGCGATTGTCAGCTATGCCTCGCGCGGATTTGCCATCTATTACGGCTTGCAGGCGGGCTTGAGTGCGGTGATAGCGGCCAAACAACAAGCTGGCTGGCATCGGGTCGGATTTTACGCGTTGCTCGCCGCATTGGCCGCTGTCATCGCAGTTTTCGGTCAATCCGTCGAATAGCGCCTGCATCAACGCAGCATAGAGACAAAAATGGCGGAGACTGAAAATCAGCTCCGCCATTTTGCAAAAATCATCAGACCTTTACCTTAACCGTGCTCGGCCTCATGAGCAGCCAGGGCGGCAAGATTGACAAGATCATTCACGGTCGAGCCCATCTGTGCGATCTGGGCCGGTTTTTCCAGCCCGATCATCACCGGACCAACCACCGTACCCCCGCCAAGCTTGTCCAGAAGCTTCGATGCCGTCGTTGCCGCATGAAGGGCCGGCATGACAAGCACGTTGGCCGGACCGGACAGGCGGCAGAACGGATAAAGCTTCAGCAATTCGGTATCGAGCGCGACATCGACCGCGATATCACCATCGAATTCGAAATCGACATTGCTGCGTTCAAGAATGCCAACAGCTTCGCGGATACGGTCGGTATCAGGGCTGTAGGGGTTGCCAAAGGTCGAATGCGACACCATCGCCACACGCGGCTCATGACCAAGCTGACGGGCCTTCTCGGCAGCCTGGATGGCGATCTCGGCCAGTTCTTCGGCATTGGGAAGGTTGTGCACGCGCGTATCGGCGATAAACACCGTGCGGCCCTTTGCAATCGCGATCGAAAGACCCATCGGGATTTCGCCCTGCTTGGCATCGATCACGGTTGCGATATCGGTAAAGCTGCGTGCAAAGTTGCGGGTCAGACCGGTGATCAGACCATCTGCATGACCCTTTGCCACCATGACGGAGGCAAAAACGTTACGTTTCTGGTTCACCATGCGCTGGCAATCACGCCACAGATAGCCTTTGCGCTGCAGGCGTTCATACATGAATTCGGCATATTCGGCATTATGACCCGAAAGTGCAGCATTGTTGATTTCAACACCTTCAAGGCTTTCGATGCCAAGTTTCTTGGCACTTTCATGGATGCGATCTTCGCGTCCGATCAGGATCGGCGTGCCATAGCCCGAATTGCGATAGGCCACAGCTGCACGAATGACCGTTTCCTCCTCGCCCTCGGCAAAGGCGATACGTTTCGGATGCGCACGGACATAATCGGAAATCAGCTGAAGATGGGCGGCCGTCGGATCAAGACGACCACGCAGCTGGTTTTCATATTCTGCCATATCAATGATCGGGCGACGGGCAACGCCACTATCCATTGCCGCCTGGGCAACGGCCTTTGGCACCGCAATGATCAGACGCGGGTCAAACGGGGCCGGAATGATATATTCCGGACCATATTGCAGACGACGCCCGGAATAGGCCGCAGCCACTTCGTCAGGCACATCTTCACGCGCCAGCGACGCCACCGCATGAGCCGCAGCAATTTTCATTTCCTCGTTGATCGTCGATGCCTGAACATCAAGCGCACCACGGAAGATATAGGGGAAACCAAGCACATTGTTGATCTGGTTCGGGTAATCCGAACGCCCGGTCGCACAGATCGCATCATTACGGATCCCGGCGACTTCTTCCGGGCTGATTTCCGGGTCCGGGTTGGCCATGGCAAAGATGATCGGCTGTTTGGCCATCGATTTGACCATCTTGGCCGTCACTGCCCCCTTGACCGACAGACCAAAGAACGCATCGGCACCATCCATGGCTTCTTCAAGCGTACGGGCATCGGTTTCTGCCGCATGCGCCGATTTCCACTGGTTCATGCCATCTTCGCGACCTTTATAGATCACGCCGCGCGAGTCACACATGATGACATTGTCCGGCGACACACCCATGCTTTTGACCAGCTCGCAGCAGGCAATCGCCGCCGCACCGGCACCATTGATGACAAGCTTGATGTCCTTAAGCTCGCGCCCGGTCAGGTCGCAGGCATTGATCAGGCCCGATGCCGCAATGATGGCCGTGCCGTGCTGGTCATCGTGGAAGACCGGAATATCCATCACTTCGCGCAGGCGCTGTTCGATGATGAAGCATTCCGGTGCCTTGATGTCTTCAAGGTTGATGCCGCCAAACGAAGCCCCAAGGAAACGCACGCAATTGACGAATTCGTCGACATCCTCGGTCGAGACTTCAAGATCAAAGCCGTCAACATCGGCAAAGCGCTTGAACAGCACAGCCTTGCCTTCCATCACCGGCTTGGAAGCCAAAGCCCCAAGATTGCCGAGGCCCAGAACCGCAGTCCCGTTGGAGATGACCGCAACAATGTTACCCTTCGAGGTGTAATCATAGGCAGTGGCAGGGTTTTTCGCGATTTCAAGACACGGCACCGCAACGCCCGGTGAATAGGCCAGGGACAGGTCGCGCTGGGTGGTCAGCGGCTTGGATGCGGTGATTTCGATTTTGCCGGGGCGGCCGCTGGAATGAAACAGCAGCGCTTCGCGGTCACGAACCTTGATTTCTTTATCTGACATTATGTTTTCACTGACGCTTGCGTGGTAAGTTGGAAAGCAATCTGCATTGCGTGTGTAGTTTATCCTGATCGACATAAATTCGGTGTGGGACCGTCATGTCGGACCGCCCAATAAATCAGGCTTCGCGCCCCGGGTCAAAGGCGACGTTAACGGCAACCGCAAAATTACGTAGCGTTTTCTGTATGTTGCGATGCAACAATACACATCCTTACCTGTATATTTTGATCCTGTTTTCGCGATTGCCAGTTGACCGCGGGTCCGATCATGACAAATCTGTTGGCAAATAGACGTGATTTTTCAGTGACGTAATTGCGCGATCCCGATCCTGCCATCCGGGCATAAAACACGTTGCAGCGCGCAATAAAGGACGGATTTCAAACGGAAAAACACCTTTTCCACGATCCGGAAAAACTCAGGGGAAACAGGGTGATGCAACCGCTTCTAAGGGTTCTGACCATCATCGGAATGACAATCTGCGTCGCGACACCGGGCGTAATGTCCGCAACCGCAGGCGAAACCGTTTCATTCCCCTTTGATCCGGCCACAGGTGAAAGCCGCCTGTATGATGTGGTCAAAACCCGCGAAACCCGGCGCAATCTTCAAAGTGATCAGACAAGTACCAACCGCCTGACCATGTCGATCCCGATAACCGTGACGGGTAAGGATGATCAGGGCTTTGAAATGCGGGCGTCCTATAACGACATCGCCATTACCGCACCGAATGCCGATGACCCGGCCTATCGCCTTGCCACCGGGCTTGCCAGACTGACAGAGGGTTTCGGTTTTGAATTCCGCACAACCGATACCGGCGTTCCGGTTGCCCTGACCAATATGGAGGCGGTCAAAACCGATCTTCTGCCGCGGGTCTTTGCCAAACTTGATGATGTGATCGCGCATTATACCGATAATCCGCGCATGGCCGCGACCCTTGATCCGGTGCGACAGGCCTTTGCCAATATGTCAGCCGGGGTCGGGGTTCAGATCACCCTGCGCGATGTCTTGCCGGTCTTTTCGGTCACGGGGATCGAATTGCCACTTAACGAACCGCTTGCCATCCATCGGGAAATACCGTGGGAGCTGACCGGATCGAACCTTGTGGTCACTGGCGAGATGAAAATAACCGCGATCAATGAGGATCAGGCGACCCTCACGCTCAGCCAAAGCTACACCCGTGAAAGTGTGCGCAACGGCATTGCCTTTTTGCTTTCGCAGATGGCGGGCATGGACAAGGCATCAATGGAACGCACCACCAAACAGCTCCGCGCCTGGGAAGATTACGACATCCAGACGACGATTACCGCCACCCTGCCGCGATCTGGCGGATGGCCGACCCAGATCAACCATCACCAGACCTTTATCGCCGCCGGTCAGACGCAAACAACCCGCCTGAGCTACAGGCTGGCCAACTAAACGGCCTTTTGGTCGCTATTTCGCGACATGCAGATGGATGTTGGTGGCCCCATGTTTTTCCAGAATGGCTTTTGCCGTTGCTTCGGCACCTTCCATCGACGGATCAAGACGCACCCACAGGATCACGGAGCCTGCATCAACTGCACGGGCAAAATCCTCGGTATGCGGGGTGGATGTGACTTCATCAATGAATTCACGAAGGGCAACCGCGCCAACCCCTGCCCCGATCACAATGGCTGCCGGGGCGGTTGCCGCCCCGCCAAACAGGGCAATGGCACCAGATGCCACCAGCGGCACTTCATATTTCACTTCACCGACCAGTGCGGTCAGCACATCTGACCAGGACCGGCCGTCTGATCCGGCGACATCAATCGATTCATGGGAACTCAGAACCGAAAGATCGGTTCGCGCAAAACCACTGCCCCGCAGTGCATTCACGGCAGCATTAAAGCTGTCTTTCGTATCGAACAATCCGACCAGTTCCGGGGCCTGCGAGGTGGTCTGTTCTGCTGCCATTTTGCGCTCTCCTTGGTGACTGTTTTCCGCTACAAGAATGTCAGTACACATCGACAGTCCTGTCCGGTGCAATACATATATATTTTACGGAAATTCAGGCGTTGCAATGGCATAGGTCAAAAACTATGACTTCGCACTTTGCCACCTCTCGTCAATGCCTTCAGGGTTTGCTATCACAGACGTCATGAACAACATCGCTGATACATCCGACACCACACCGACCGCGCCATCCTTTTCCCGTGAAGGCGCAACACCAATGATGATGCAGTTCCTTGAAATCAAGGAACAGTATCAGGACTGCTTGCTGTTTTATCGGATGGGCGATTTTTACGAGCTGTTTTTTGACGATGCAGTCAAAGCCGCCGAAGCCCTTGATATCGCCCTGACAAAACGCGGCAAGCATCAGGGTAACGAAATTCCCATGGCCGGTGTTCCCGTCCATAGTCACGAAACCTATCTTCAGCGTCTTATTCGCAAAGGGTTCCGTGTTGCTGTCTGCGAACAGATGGAAGACCCGGCAGAGGCCAAAAAACGCGGTGCAAAATCCGTGGTCAAACGCGGTGTTGTCCGCCTGATTACGCCGGGCACCCTGACTGAAGACAGCCTTCTCGATGCACGGCGCCACAATTATCTGGCAGCCGTTTCGGAAGTGCGTGGCAAGGTCGGTCTGGCCTGGCTTGATATGTCGACCGGCGACTTTTTTGTTCAGCCCTGCGATATGGCAGGCCTTCCGGCCGCTCTGGCACGGCTTGATCCGGGCGAAATCCTGTTTTCGGAAAAGATGCTCAACCGCGCAGAGGTGTTTGACATTTATGCCGAATACAAAAACATCATCACGCCGCAGCCGACTGCGCGCTTTGATGCCGAAAATGCCCAGCTGCGCCTGAAAAAGCTCTATCAGGTCGAAGCCCTTGATGCCTTTGGCGGGTTCGAGATTGCCGAACTTTCCGCAGCCGGGGCGCTGATTGATTATGTCGATCTGACCCAGAAAGGCCAGATGCCCCGTCTGTCGCCCCCGACCCGTGTGGCCGAGGGTGCGGCGATGGAAATCGATGCCGCCACCCGCCGATCACTGGAACTGATCCAGACCCAGTCGGGCGAGCGCAAGGGATCGCTTCTTTCGGTCATTGACCGAACCCGGACCGGGGCCGGGGCACGGTTGCTGGCCGCCCGTCTGTCGGCGCCTCTGACAAATGCCGAAGAAGTCAATAAACGCCTTGATCTGGTTGAATATTTCCATGATCGCGATGCGCTGCGCTCGGACCTGCGCGCCGCCCTTGGGGAATGCCCCGACATTGAACGTGCGCTGTCGCGTCTGTCGGTTGGCCGTGGTGGTCCGCGTGATCTGGCCGCGATGCGTGATGGTCTGGCCTGTTCCTTTGCGATTGGCAATCTGCTGGCCAAGCCCGATGGCGGCAATGATGGCCTGACCACCCAGCCAGAGGCACTTGGCGATCATTTGACCGCAATGGGCCATCATGGCGATCTGATTGATCTGTTGCGTCGGGCAATGTCGGAAAACCTGCCGCTTCTGGCCCGTGATGGCGGCTTTATCGCCGGGGGATATCACCCGCCGCTTGATGAATTGCGCATGCTTTCAAGCGAAAGCAAAAAACTGATCGCCAATCTTCAGGCTCGTTATACCGAGCAGACCGGGATTTCAAATCTTAAGGTCAAACACAACAACGTTCTGGGCTATTTCATCGAGGTATCGGCCAAAACCGCCGACAAGATGATGGAAGAAGACGAGTTCATCCACCGCCAGACCATGGCAAATGCGGTGCGTTTCACCACCGTCGAGCTTTCCGAACTTGAAAGCAAGGTCTCCAAGGCAGGCGACCAGGCGCTTGCCCTTGAGCTTGAACTGTTCGAGGAACTGGTTGCCGCCGTTCTGACCAAGGCCGACGCCATCGCCAAATGTGCGCAGGCATTGGCCGGTCTTGATGTATCTGCCGCCCTTGCCGAACTGGCCCGTGATCAGGGCTGTGTGCGCCCGAACATCGATAACAGCCTTGCCTTCGACATTCGCGGCGGTCGCCATCCGGTGGTCGAAGCGGCCCTGCGTGAAAATGGCGACTCACCCTTCGTTGCCAATGATTGCCGTCTTGAAGATGAACAAAGCCTGTGGCTGATCACCGGTCCGAACATGGCCGGTAAATCGACCTTCCTGCGCCAGAATGCCCTGATTGCAGTTCTGGCCCAGATCGGCGCATTCGTTCCGGCGGCCAAGGCCCATATCGGGGTGATTGACCGGCTGTTTTCGCGCGTCGGTGCGGCCGATGATCTTGCCCGTGGCCGATCGACCTTCATGGTCGAGATGGTTGAAACCGCATCGATCCTTAATCAGGCCACCGACCGGTCGCTTGTCATCCTTGATGAAATCGGGCGCGGCACGGCAACCTTTGATGGCCTGTCGATTGCTTGGGCTGTGGTTGAAAACCTTCATGAAATCAATCAATGCCGTGGCCTGTTTGCCACCCATTATCATGAACTGACCGCGCTTGCCGCCAAGCTTGCCCATCTGTCCTGTCACACCATGCTGATCAAGGAATGGCAGGGCGAGGTCGTGTTCCTCCATGAAGTCGGTGCAGGCAGTGCGGATCGTTCATACGGCATTCACGTCGCCCAGCTTGCCGGTTTGCCAAAACCCGTGATCAAGCGCGCCGAACAGGTTCTGAAAACCCTTGAAAAGGGCGAACAGGGCGGCGCGGTTTCCAAGCTGGCCGATGACCTGCCACTATTTGCGGTGGCCATCGAACAGGCCGCAAAGGAAGAACGTGCGAGCACCCCTTCCCTGTCGGATGGTCAAAAGGCCCTTCTGGATGCAGTTGCCGATCTTGATCCCGATAACATGACCCCGCGCGAAGCCCTTGATGCACTTTATCGGCTGCGTGCTTTGAAAGACTAGGCAATCAAAACTGGATCTGGCAAAGCTGGATCTGGCGCATGAAAAACAGGCACCTTGCCCTTATATGAGGCAGGTGCCTGTCTTGTTTTGACGAGCAAGCAGCACGATCTAACAGCCCGGATTTCGGCACAGCACATGCATAGGGTGCGGTCGCAATAAATTGTCGTTACTATGGTATTGGCTTTAATCGGCACTCAGACCGCAAGCAGGCGCAAGGAAACCGACCAACGTGACCTACAAGATCAAGAAGCAGCGCGAAATCATCGACCGGAAGACAGTCTTTGCCGAGCTTGAAGCGATTGCAAATGACCCGGATCTGAAAAACTTCAAACAGCGCACCGCAGTTCTCAAAAAGCTGAAATCGGTCATGGAGGCCGGTCGCACTGTCATTCGCACCCGCTTTGAAGCCAGCAATTCCGGTCAGGAAACGGTCTTTTCCAACAGCTTCCTGATGGATCAGCTGGTGCGCCTGATCCATGATTTTGCCATCAGTTTTGTCTATCCGCTGCATAATCCCACCAATGAACAGCGCATGTCGATTGTCGCGGTCGGCGGTTACGGGCGTGGCGACATGGCACCGCATTCGGATGTCGATATCCTGTTTCTGTTCCCCTACAAACAGACCGCCCATGGCGAACAGGTGGTTGAATTCATTCTTTATATGTTGTGGGATCTGGGTCTTAAGGTCGGTCACGCCACCCGGTCAGTTGATGATTGCCTGCGCATGGGCAAACAGGACATTACGATTCGCACCAACCTTCTAGAAAGCCGGTTCGTCTGGGGCGATGAGGAAACCTATAATCTGTTTCGCACCCGATTCATGGATGAACTGGTCAAGGGCAGCGGTCTTGAATTCATTGAAAAGAAACTCAATGAACGCGATGACCGCCATGTCCGGATGGGGGATTCGCGCTATGTGGTCGAACCAAACGTCAAGGATGGCAAAGGCGGCCTTCGTGACCTGCACACCCTGTTCTGGATCGGCAAATATCTTTATCGCGTCAATTCACCGATGGAGCTTGTCGACCTTAAGGTCCTGACCCGCAAGGAAGCACAAGGCTTCCTCAAAGCCCAGAATTTCCTGTGGGCTGTGCGGTGCTGGTTGCACTATCTGTCTGATCGCGAAGAAGACCGTCTGACCTTTGACACGCAGCGCGAAATTGCATCCCGCCTTGGCTATACCGATCATGCCGGGGCCTCGGGTGTCGAGCGCTTCATGAAACACTATTATCTGATGGTCAAACATGTCGGCAACCTGACGCGCATATTCTGTGCCGCCCTTGAAGAACGCCATCAGCGTCGCCCGCTGATCCGTTTCCCCGGCAAGCTGTTTGGCACCAAGGAAATTGACGGGTTCGAATTACGCAATGAACGACTGACCGTTGAAAATCTCGGCGTTTTTGAAGAAGACCCGATCAAGATTTTGCGCCTGTTCCTGGTCGCCCATCAGAACGGGGTCGGCATCCATCCCGAAACCCTGCGTTGGGTGACGCAAAGCCTGAAATTTGTCGATCACAAATTGCAAAATGATCCGGTTGCCAACGAGGTCTTTCTTGAAATCCTGACCCACCGCAACAGCCCCGATATTGCCCTTCGCAAGATGAACGAGGCCGGGGTTCTTGGCCGTTTCATCCCCGATTTCGGGCGTGTCGTTGCCCAGATGCAATATGACATGTACCACACCTATACCGTGGACGAGCACACCATCCGCGCCATTGGCATCCTCAACCAGATCGAAAATGGCGAACTGGCCGGAGACGCCCCTGTGGCCACCCGGATCATGGGCAAGGTTATCTCGCGGCGTGTGCTTTATGTTGCCGTCCTGCTTCATGATATTGCAAAGGGACGAGGCGGTGATCATTCCGAGCTTGGGGCCGAGGTCGCCGAAAAACTCTGTCCGCGTCTTGGCCTGTCACCGGCCGATACCGAAACCGTTTCCTGGCTGGTCAAGGCCCATCTGTGGATGAGCCTGACCGCCTTCAAGCGTGATCTCAATGATCCGACCACGATCAAGGCCTTTGGCGATCTGGTGCAGTCACAGGAACGTTTGCGCTTGTTGCTATGTCTGACCGTGGCCGATATTCGCGCGGTTGGCCCGAATGTCTGGAATGGCTGGAAGGCAACACTTTTGCGTGAGCTCTACTTTGCCACCGACGATCTTCTGTCGGGTGGCCTGAACGCCGACAGCCGCGATTCGCGTGTTGCCAATGCACAGATGGCCCTGCGCGAGGCACTGGCCGATTGGCCAACGGACGATATCGAAGACTTCATTGATCGCGGCTATCCGTCCTATTGGCTCAGTTTCGATACCGATGTGCATGTCAAACATGCCTATCTGACCCGCGATGCCAAGAAAACCGGTGCCGAGATCACCGTTGATGTCCGCATTGATACCGAAATCGATGCCACCGAAATCACGGTTCACACCACCGACCATCCGGGCCTGTTTTCCCAGATTGCAGGTGCCATGGCCCTGTGCGGGGCCAACGTTGTTGATGCAAAGATTCTGACCCTTGCAGATGGCATGGCGCTTGATACCTTCTTTGTTCAGGACACCAATGGCGAGGCGTTTAACGACACCGCCAAGCTCGAAAAGTTGCGTGAAACCCTTGAACAGGTGATTTCGGGCCGCCTGCGTCCCAGTCATGAAATCGAACGCCGCCAGACCAAGGACAACTCGCACCGCACCGCCGTCTTCAAGGTCGAGCCGAACGTCATCATCGATAACAAGGCCAGCCGCACCCATACGGTGATTGAAATTACTGCGCGCGACCGTCTTGGCCTGCTTTATGACATCACGCGCGCCTTGCGTGACCTGTCATTGCAGATCGCATCAGCCCGTATTTCCACCTTTGGCGAACGCGCGGTTGACGTCTTTTATGTGAAGGATGTGTTTGGCCTGAAAATCGATAGCCGGACCAAATTTGTCCAGGTCAAGGAAACCCTGACGCAATCGATTCAGAATAATTAAGACCCGTGAAATACAAACCGGATTGATCCAGCACCCATATGGCGTCCTTGACGCCACCACGGTATGGATCAATCCGGTAGTTCCAATCTCCGCGATCAGAACAGTATCTTGTCGTATGGAGAATTGTGACGGACGAGGAAGGGTAAAAAACCAAATCCGACATCGTGACCTGTTATTCACGGTGTCGTTGTCCTCGGAGTGCAGCAGGTTGAGGTGGATCCCCTTATTTCCCCGCCCGTCCAATAATGAGGCTCGCGTCCCAACGAATCCTCAGCGAATTGGAATTTAGTCCCTCAGCAACCTGTTTTCTGTGACGACTGTCACAACCGGCGAAAAAAATGCCCCGGTTCAACGACTTTCATATTTCTGTGATATAGGTCTGCCCGGTTTGCGACACCTCATTACGACTTCTTCACCTTCACCTGTCAGATTTTCATCCAGCCAGCTTGATAATTGCCGCAATTGGCGATCATCACAGCACACCCCGACGACTCTTTGAGACGGAACGCTTTCGAATGTCGCTTGTACGCTCCATTGCCACGGTGAGTGGCTTTACCCTGTTGTCCAGATTGCTGGGCTTTTGCCGCGACATTCTGATTGCCGGTATGCTGGGGGCCGGGGGCATGGCCGACGCATTTTTTGTTGCGTTCAAATTTCCAAACCTGTTTCGCCGTCTGTTTGGCGAAGGAGCCTTTTCGGCGGCTTTCATCCCGCTTCTGGCCGGTGACATTGAAAAGCGCGGCATGGAGGCCGCGCGCGAATTTGCCGCACGCGCCATGTCGATGCTGGTGCTGATTACCGGTTTTCTGGTTGCAATCATTGAAATCATAATGCCCTGGGCGATGTATGTCTTCGCGCCGGGCTTTGCCCAGGACCCGGAAAAATTCGCGCTGGCCGTCGAATTGTCGCGCATTACCTTCCCCTATCTTGCCTTTATTTCTGCCGTCGCGCTGATGTCGGGTGTTTTAAACACCCTTCACCGCTATGCCGCCGCCGCCGGGGCGCCGATCATTCTCAATATCTGTCTGATTGCCGCCCTGCTTGGCCTGACACCGATGACCGAAACCCCGGCCCATGCCCTTGCATGGGGGGTGGCCGCCGCCGGTGTCGCCCAGTTCATCTGTCTGGTCATTGCCTGCAAACGCGCGGGATTTGCCATCAAATGGCAGATGCCCAGGGTCGATGACCGGGTCAAACTGCTTGGCAAACGCATGATCCCGGGCATGATCGGGGCTGGCGTCTATCAGTTGAACCTTCTGATCGATACCATGCTGGCATCGCTTGTTTCCGACGGGGCGGTGTCCTGGCTTTATTATGCCGACCGTGTACAACAGCTCCCGCTCGGGGTGATCGGTATTGCGATTGGCACTGCTCTTTTGCCGACGCTTTCGCGCCAGTTGCAGGGGGCTGATCCCAAAACCGCGATGTATAGCCAGAATCGCGGCATTGAAATCGCGCTTTTGCTCACCCTTCCGGCCGCGGTTGCCCTTGGCGTCATGGGATTGCCTGTGATCAATGTCCTGTTTGAACGCGGGGCCTTCGGGGCCGAAGAAACCCGCATGACCGGCCTTGCCCTGATCGTTTTTGCCTTTGGCCTGCCGGCATCGGTTCTGGTCAAGGTTCTTGCACCGGGCTTCTTCGCCCGTGAAGACACCAAAACTCCGATCCGCATCGGCATTTCCTGCATGATCCTGAATATCGTTCTGATCATCGCCCTGATGCCATGGTTCGGCCATCTTGGCATTGCTGCCGCGACCTCTGTGTCGGTTTGGGTCAATGCCGGATCATTGGGCTTCCTGCTTCATCGCCGCGGTGATCTTGTGTTTGATGCCCGACTGGTCAGACGGTTGCCGCGCATCTTGCTGGCATCGGTCCTGATGGGGGCGGCATTGTGGTTTGCCATTGATGTCTTGTGGGACAATGATGCGCTTTCGGTCATGCGGATCACCATCATGACGGCCTGTGTCATTGGCGGTTTGATGGTCTATGGCCTATCGGCCCAACTGCTTGGTGCAACCAACCTTTCCGAGCTCAAGGCGACCTTCAAACGCGGAAAAGCCCCCCGCACGGAATAAATCCGGCCAATTCCCGACAAGCTGCTTGACCTCATCGCGCCGGGCGGCTTAACTCCGCGCTGCTTGCTTGCATGCTCGTCCGCCGGCGGGTGTCCAAAACCTGGCGGAGTATGCAGGCTTTATTGATCATCACTTGAAATGGACGACAACGTTATGGAACGTGTGTTTTCGGGCGCTCAGCCCACCGGTAACCTTCATCTTGGCAACTATCTTGGCGCAATCCGTAACTGGGTTGCCTTGCAGAAGCAGTATGATTGCATCTTCTGTGTTGTTGATATGCATGCCATCACGGTCTGGCAGGACCCCAAAGAACTGCGTTCCAACATCCGTGAACTTGCTGCGAGCATGATTGCGTCGGGCATTGATCCGGAAAAACATGTGCTGTTCAACCAGAGTCAGGTTTCCGCCCATGCCGAACTGGCCTGGATCTTTAACTGTGTCGCGCGTATCGGCTGGATGAACCGCATGACCCAGTTCAAGGAAAAAGCAGGCAAGCATCGCGAAAATGCCTCCCTTGGTCTTTATGCCTATCCGAGCCTGATGGCCGCAGACATTCTGGCCTATAAGGCGACCCATGTTCCGGTTGGCGAAGACCAGAAACAGCATCTTGAACTGGCCCGCGATATCGCGCTGAAATTCAACAATGATTACGGCGTTGAAGATTTCTTCCCGCAGCCCGAACCGCTGATCCTCGGTCCGGCGACACGGGTAATGTCGCTGCGGGATGGCGCGAAAAAGATGTCCAAATCCGATGCATCGGATATGGCGCGTATCAACATGACCGATGATGCCGACACGCTGTCCAAGAAAATCCGCAAGGCCAAAACCGATCCGGAACCACTGCCGAGTGAAGCAGCCGGTCTTGAAGGCCGCCCGGAAGCCAAGAACCTGATCACCATCTATGCGGCCCTGACCGACAGCACGGTTGATGCGGTTCTGGCCGAGCATGGCGGCACGCAATTCTCGGGCTTCAAACAGGCGCTGACCGATGTGGTTGTTGAAAAACTCGCCCCGATCACCGAGGAAATGGCACGCCTTAAGGCCGATCCGGCCTATATCGACAGTGCACTGGCAAAGGGTGCGGAGCGCGCCAATGCCATCGCCCAGCCGATCCTGCGCGAGGTCAAGGAAATCGTCGGCTTCCTTAACAGCTGATCAGGTCACCGTTTGAAATGACAAAGCCCGCTTGTGCATCACAGGCGGGCTTTTTTTAAACGCGGCATTGCCAAGGACGATCAGATGGCATTGCCCGTCGATTGGGGCTGGTTCTGCTTTTGCATGGCCTGATATTTCTTCAACCCGTCCATCATGGTCTGGCTGAACCATGCACCAACCGGTTCTTCTGTCCCGATATGGCTTGATGCGCGTTCCATCAGGGGGTGCATTTCGGCTGCGTCCTCTGCTGCGCTGTTGGCCGTATTGTTTGTCGCATTATTCAAGCGCGTATCGCTACTGTGGCTGACCGGGCGCGCTGTCATAGTCCCCTGATCGACGACCGCATTGCTGCTGGCAACGGCTTCTGCTGCCATGGTCTGCGCCTTGTCACGCCCAAGGGCTGCGTTAAACCGTGCTGCCATTTCGGCAGCGGATAACGGTTCACCATCTTCGCCCTGGAATGACGATTTGGCGTTCCGACTTTCCTCTTTTACCGTATTAAGCTTGGCAATACGGGATTCATGTTCGGCCATTTCCGCCGAAATCGCAAAACTGCTGCCCTCCCGGCTTACCCGTCCGCTGCTTTGCGCGCGTGCCCATACCGTATTGCCGCCATCATTGCTAAATGTCGGGCGACGAAGGCCATCACTGGCAGACGAGTTTGATGTAATGGTCTGTTTGAGGTTCGATACCGGGTTGGTAGTTCCCGCTGAGGCCATGGCAACGGCCAGTTCTGCGGGATCATTGGCGGGCAGCTTGCTTGCGCTTTCGGCTTGGCCAATCTGGGGCTCGGATTGCGGCTGCATTTGTGCAGTTTGCTGTGCCTGCAGCACCGGATTTGCTATCGGTTGTACCGATGCCGCGCTTTGCCCCCAGGGCAGATTCAGATCACTTGCCTTGATGCCATAGGCAGCTGCGTTCGAGGCAGTATTGGCCGATGCCAGAATGGTCTGGTCAACCGGGGTGGTGGGTGCTGTTTGCACAATCGTTGCCTGCTCTGCCGCTGAAGTGCTTGCAAGACCGGATGGTGCTGTTTGCGGCCCGGCCATCCAGGGCAGAACCAGATCCCCCTGATATGTGGCGTCAAAGGCTGCGACATTGGTCGGTGTTGCGGGGGTTTCGGACGCATCGGCAATCGCCGTCCCGGCATCACCGGAACCACCACCAAAGCTGTCCTCGACAAAGGCCATGACGTGCGCGCCGGTATCTTCGCCGGTCACCGCATCAACCACGGCATCAATTGCCGCCCCGGCAAGGCCAAAGACCCCGCCAAACAACCCGCCGCCAACGACACGCGCACCGTTACCCAGTTCGTCACCGGTCAGCGACCGGTAAATCATCCCGACACCGGGAATGTGTTGCAGGGGATTAATCACATCAATCATATCGCTGAATTCAAAGCCGTCCTTGCCGAACATATATTCGGAAAAGCTTCGGCCTTCCGATGTATCGGAAAGCTGGTCAGCCGCGTTGGACTGGGCAAACTTGTTGCCTGCCACATCCCCCGCGACGCCCGGAACGCTACCGGGCGAAATTTGCCGCCAATTTGCACCAATCGACATGATTGTCCTCCTCTTGCCAGATAATTTGCAAAAGGAGTGCCAATTTGGGATTTAATTAACTCATTGAAAAATAGGAATTTTATTCTTAGTAGCTCCGACGCATTCCTGCCTGTCGGAATCTTCTGCCGGGTACCCTAGAACAGATGCCCGGCCCGCTCTTTCTTGGTCTGAAGATAGAATTCATTATGACCATTGGACGGGAATTTGTGCGGAACACGTTCCGACACTTTCACCCCCCAGCTTTCCAGACCCGTCATCTTTTCCGGGTTGTTGGTCAGCAAACGCACCGTTTCAAATCCCAACTGGCGCAACATTTCGGCCGCAGGGCGGTACACACGTTCATCGGCATCAAAGCCAAGCTCTTCGTTGGCATCAAGCGTATCAAAACCACGATCCTGCAAGGCATAGGCACGCAGCTTGTTGACCAGTCCGATGCCACGTCCTTCCTGACGCAGATACAGCACAATACCGCCCTGCCCACCCCGCGAGATTTCTGAAATCGCGCCCCGCAATTGTGGGCCGCAATCGCAGCGCAGTGATCCGATCAGATCACCGGTAAAACATTCAGAATGCAGGCGGATCAGAACCGGCTTGTCCTTGGCTGGTTCGTCAATCACGATTGCCAGATGCTCCTGCCCACCATCTTCGGGACGAAACGCAATCACGGTTGCATTTTCGGCATCTTCTAGCGGCACACGGGCTTGGCTGACCTCGCGCAGACTTGCTGCCGAGGCATTTTCATATCCATTGATGCTTTCAGATTGCAGCACCAGCAAATTTTGGGCACGCGCAAGGTTTTCAAGCTGATCGGGCGCAACCGGTACGGTTACGACAGCAGGCAAAAGACGGGCAAGTTTGGCCAGACGAATGGCGGCACTTTCGGCCATCGAAACCGGGCGCCAGTCGCCCTTTGGCAATGCATCAAGATCAAGCAACGGATTGGCGATCTCGCCCAGACGATCGGCATTGATGCCTGATCGATCCGCACTGACAAAGGCGATAAACGGATCATCCTTGCATGCCCGCCCCAAGGATTTTGCCCGAACGCGCGGAATAACAATTGCCGGTGCTTCGCCTTCGCGGGCAATATCACACAGGCGATCAAAACCGATCTGCGACAGGGGTTCTGCGGCAATCACGGCAACGCTGTGGGCTTCACCATTGTCATGGCCCTGCACCAGGACGATCTCGCCACGGCGCAAATCGGCCACGGCGCGCGACACAGTCACCAGATCGGTGGCCGGGGTCAGATTGCTGTTATTTTGGGCCGGGGCGGCAGAACTTTGAGTCATCGTTATCTTGTCTTTGTGATCACAACATCGCGATCCGGTGGGTATGGGGCTGGATAAGGACCCGGATTACTTAATATAACCGCATTGGTCTGTCTGGTTCATTTCCAAGTGATGCGCAAAATCGCAGGAAGATAAACATCTTTCAAGATTTTACGACAAAACTGTCCGGATAAACCGACGACGTGACTGTATTAAGTAAACTGGGTCCTGCACAGGGTTAAAGCGAAAACAGTTTGTTCTTGAAAATGCACTTTAAGGCGCTGATCCTAGGTTATGTACTTTATATAGGGCGGGCTGGCCCGGATGTTCCAGAAAAACAAGAATGTATCCGGCAGTAAGGCAGGCCCAATATATAGACCGGATCGCGCAAGCAGCAAGGGATGGTGAATGTCGACAGGTAAACAGGTTCTTGTGGTCGAAGATGATGCAGCGCTCAGCCAGTCATTGACCGAACAGCTCCGACTGCATGAAGAGTTTGAATGCGTGGTCGCCAAAAGCGGGACAGACGCGCTTGAAGCCGCCAAGGACTCCTATTTTGATGTGATCCTGCTTGATGTCGGATTGCCCGATATGGATGGTCGCGATGTGTGCAAGCTCATGCGCCGGGCCGGTGTAAAATCACCGATCATCATGCTGACCGGTGCCAATAGCGATTCCGATACCATTCTTGGCCTTGAATCGGGGGCCAATGACTATGTCACCAAACCCTTTCGGCTTAATGTCCTTCTTGCGCGCATTCGTGCCCATATCCGCCAGCATGAACAAAGCGAGGATGCCGTTTTTGTGATTGGCCCCTACAGTTTCCAGCCAAGTGCGAAAATCCTGATCGAAACCGCGACCGAAAAGAAGGTCCGCCTGACCGAAAAGGAAACCTCGATCCTGAAATTCCTGTTCCGGGCCGGTGACAAGCCGGTCACCCGCGAGACCCTTTTGGACGAGGTTTGGGGCTATAATGCCGGGGTTACGACGCATACGCTTGAAACCCACGTCTATCGGTTACGTCAGAAAATCGAAAAAGATCCTTCCAATGCCGCAATCCTGATCACCGAGCCTGGCGGCTATAAACTGATCCCGTAACCCCGAATTCCGTCGGTTTTTTTGTATTTCTGCCGTTGGATAAAAAAATCCCGTTCCTTACGGGATTTTTTTGTCACAAACCGTTGGTTCATCCGTCTATGAACTCGGCCTGATTATCCACAGAAAATCAAAAATACGTATTTTTTGGATAAACCCGCATATTTATGGCGATAAACTCACGATATTTGCGGTTTTTGATGCCAAAACACCAAAATTCCCCTCAATTTAAGGCAATATTGGCCGTTCAATAGCCCCTTGACCCGAAAATAGCCGTTCCAACCCGGACATGCGTAGCACCAAGACGGATTGCCGCCTCGTAATCACCGCTCATTCCCATGCTTTTGATTTTCAATCCATGACGCTCGGCAATCTTGCCAAGCATGGCAAAATGCGGAGCTGGTTCTTCGTCGACCGGGGGAATGCACATCAATCCCCTGATCGGAAGTTTCAGCTCATCACGACACATTCTGATAAACTCATCCGCATCCTTGGGCGCGATACCGGCTTTCTGATCTTCTTCGCCGGTATTGATTTGAATGAACAGGTCGGGGCAAAGCCCCGTATTGTCGCGATGCTTGGCCAATGCATTGGCAAGTTTCGGGCGATCAACGGTCTCGATCACATCAAACAGCGCAACCGCATCCTTGAGCTTGTTGGTCTGAAGCGGCCCGATCAGATGAAGTTCGATATCGGGAAATTCTGCGCGCAGGCCCGGCCATTTTCCGGCCGCCTCCTGCACCCGGTTTTCGCCAAAGACGCGCCTGCCATCAACAAGTGCCTTGCGAACATGATCTGCTTCATGATTCTTGCTGACACAGACAAGGGTGACCTCGGCCGGATCGCGCTTTACCGCAGCACAGGCAGTGTTGATATTGCCCTGAATTTCAGCAAGATTTTCGGCAACATCGTTCTTGCCGGGTGACAGATCATTATCGCTCATGGATGATGGGCCTTTAAACGGTGGCAAAGAATGCACGCCCCAAACGTGCAGAACCAGGATTGTATCAATGGATGACACCCTGATAAAGCAGGCGCGCCAACTCAATTTGCGCAATGGCGAGCCAACAGGTGTCATTGCGCCGGTAATTCTGATGACAGATGATCTGCGTTTGCCCGATCCGGTGGCAGCAATCAAGCAATTACCGCGCGACAGCATGGTTATTTTTCGCCATTACGATCATCCCCAGCGTGCCCGCCTGGCCGCAACATTGCGCCAGATATGTCGGGCGCGCCACATCCCGTTTCTGGTGGCAAATGACCTTTCGCTGGCCCTTACGGTTTCGGCAGACGGGCTTCATCTTCCGCAATATCGCATCCTGCAAACGCCGCATATTTATCGGCAAATTCCACGTGATATCGTCGTGACATCGGCCTGTCACGACATGCTGACGCTGAGGCACCTCGCATTACTCCCGGCCCGATATCGCCCCGATGGTGTTTTGATCTCGCCGGTATTTCCAACCCGAAGCCATCCCGGCGCACCAACCCTTTCGCACAGAACGGTTTTGCACATGGCGAGTATTTGCAAACATCTGGGCATCACCCCGATCGGGCTTGGCGGGATTAATGCAAAAACATGCAGAAATCTGCGGTCCTCATCCCTTGCTTCTTTGGCCGGGATAGGGTTTTCTTCTGGCTGAAACCGCCCAAATCCGGTTGATCGGAGAACCACCGCAAAATGCCCCGCCATCTGCACCCATCGCGCAAAACATTCTCGCGATTTGCCTCCAGACACGCCTTTCAGTTTGGCTTGCCCAATGTCAGCACCGCTTTAATTCAGCAATCTGACGACAGTCCTGTTTATTTTACGCGCGTAAATTCCCTTTTGCGCCAACAGGTTCTTGGTACTGCCAAAGGTGTCAATATCAAGTCGGATGCTTTTCGGTTTCAGGTACTTCCACGTGCAAAATGGGCAGATACCGATTTTTCCCGAAATTCCGTGCTGTTTCTGGTGCCTGATGATGCGCTGGGCGATTGTGTTGGCATGACACTTTTCCTCAAGGCCCTTCGTCTGCGTTATCCCTCGATCAGAATTGGGGTGCTAAATAGCGGTGCGGCCTCGGACATCTTTGCGCTGGTCCCCGATATCGAGATTTATCAGCTTTTTATCTCCGCCAAACAACTTGCCCGGTTCGAACATGTGATTGACCTGAGCGAGATGGAGGGCTGGAAAGATATCGCGACCATGCCGGTTAATCCGGAAGAAGCGTTGTGCGAGGCCTTTGATATCCCGCTCAGTCCTCTGCCCCCCCGCAAGGTAGGCGCTGGCCCTGAAATGCAGATCGGGATTGTGCCGATGGCATCATCGCCATTACGGACTTTGCCGATTGATCTTGTGCGCAAGATCACAACATTTCTGGATCAGAAGAACACAAGGATCACAATCGTTCTGAATGCCTATCAGGGGGTGATGAAGGCCTATAAGGCAGCCCTCGGAGATTTCGAATCAGAAAACGTCCGGATTATTGATGGTTTCAAGACAATCGGTGATTTGGTGAGTTTCGTTTCACAGCAGGATTATATGGTGGTTGCCGATAGCGGCCCGGCCCATATCACCAAGCTGTTTCAAACCCCCGGGCTTGGGATATATAGCTCTGCTTCTGCCGATATTCTTCAGGGACGACACCAGAATTTACATAGCTGGCAAAGTGATTTTGTCGGTCCCCATTGCGCCGCGCCATGTGGTCTTGCCAAAGTGCGGGCAACAGCAGATGGAAAAATTGGCTGCATGGGAAGCTTGAACCTGTCTGCAGCTGAACTCGGCCAATTACCCCAAAAAAGCGATCCGGCTTTGGCCATCGCAATGGTGACAGATCACCCGGTACCTTGTGTTATCCAGCTTGTCCAGCAGGCACCTGATATTCTTGAAAAACTCAAAACCGACCTGAATCTGAGCTGAACAGCAGATCGACGTTCATATCCCCATTGAAGGCGTTCAAACAAAAAAAGGGGTGGCCAAAGCCACCCCTTCTTCGTCTGTATCCAATTCCGAAGAATTAGAAGTTCAGAACCAGACCGGTTACAGCGCCGTAACCGTCATTGTCTGCGATGCTTGCGCTATCAGCTTCATCGTCGAACCAGAAGATCGAGGACTTCCAGGTCACGCCGGCGCCAAGGGTGTAAGCAAGACCAAGATCAACGGTGCTGACTTCGCCGGTGCTGGTTGCCGAGGTGGAACCAACTTTGCGGTTGCCGTATTCAGCATAACCATAGGTCAGGGAAACTTTGGCAGCATCCATTGCATAGGAAACGCCTACGTCATATGCGTCGGTGTCACCAGCAGTTTTGGAGTTCTTGCCCTGTGCGTAATCGTCTTCGATGTGACCCCAGGAAGAACCAACGGTGAAGTTGCCAAAGCCAACATTCGCACCAACACCGTACCAGTTGCCTTCGCCCTGGTTTTCGCCAACAGCAGAAACACCGAAGGAAATGCCATCGAAGTCAGCCTGGTAGCTCGCGCCAGCAGAAACGATGTTGTCGCCACCGGTTGCGGTGTCGTTGTTGTTCGAACCGCTGTCGTCAGCATAGGAAACGCCAGCCTGGAAGCCACCGAAATTCGGGGTGAAGTAGGTAACGCGCTTCTGGTCGCCGCTCGACGGAACGGTATCGATCAGGTATGCGTCAACCCAGTTGGTCAGGTCGCCATCGTTAACGCCAACCGGGCCAACAGACGGTGCGGTGATGCCAAGCGAGTCAGCAGCCGAGTCGTCTTTACCCAGTTTGAACTGACCGAAACCGCCGTTTACGAACAGGTACTGTTCGTCGATCTGGTCAGAGGAGGTTTCACCTTCAAGCTCGATGACCGCACCAACTTCGATGCCGTTATCAAGGGTGGTTTTGCCTTTGAAGTGAACTTCGGTGTCGGACTGGAAGGCGTTCTTACGCTCTCCAACGTCCTGGTCAGCGAAGCCAGCCCACTGCTCCATGTAACCACCAACTTCGAGCTGGATTTTCTCAGAAGCCTGAGCGTTGCCTGCGACTGCTACAGCGACGAGCGCGCTGGAAGCAAAAAGAATCTTTTTCATCTTTACCCTCAAAGAATGACGTTTCGGGAATGAAGGGTTGAACCGAGCGGCCCTTCAATCTGTCGAAGGCCATAAAGCCAATTAAATGACTGTCGGTCAATATACTTAACTAACCATGGGTCATTTAAATATCGCAGTGTGACATTTATAGCACAACAATCTGGCATTATACTCGATATTTACGGGATAAATGGCTGATATCATCGTATTTTCCTGTACCAATGGTCACTTAAAATACCTATACGACACAGTAAAAGTATATCTTTTCATTAAATATCCATTGGTCAGAAATTACGCGCAATGAAATCTGACACCGGGCAAGCCCTGCTCTCTCCCATAACAGGCTATTAAAATCGCCCCATCACCGTCGCCTCAAATCGCGACAACAAAAAAGCCCCTGTTACAGGAGCTCACGTTGCAGAACGTATCTGTCAGACTGCCGCACAATCGCGGCGGGCACAGCTCTTCACGTGCGAAACTTTTTCGAGCTTCTAAAGAAAATCCGGCAAAAAAGAAGGGGGTGGAAAATCCACCCCCTTCAATTCTTCAACTAATCTGAAACAGATTAGAAGGAGAGAACGAGACCGGTAACTGCACCGAAGCCTTCGTTGTCATCAGCGGTACCCGCGTCCTGGCCTTCAGAGTCGAAGTAGAAGACAGAGGATTTCCAGGTAACGCCAGCGCCGAGGGTGTAAGCAAGACCGAGGTCGATCGCGCTAACTTCGTCCGAACCAGCAGCAGTGTTCGACGAGTCGTCATCAGCATATGCATAAGTCAGGGAGACGGAAGCTGCGTCCATTGCGTAAGAAACGCCAATGTCGAAATGCTTGTCGTCGTCAGCAGTGGTACGGTTACCACCGGTACCGGTACCGATGTTTGCAGTTACGTTTTCGCCGTAACCGAATTCTGCGTCACGACGCATTGCCGAACCACCGATGGTGAACGCGCCGAAACCGACGTTTGCACCAACGCTGTACCATTCGCCTTCGCCGTAATGTTCACCGGTAACTGCAACAGCAACAGAAACGCCGCCGAAGTCGTTACGGTATTCAACACCAGCAGAAACGCGGCTGTCACCAGCGGTCGCTTTGTCGTTGTTTTCCGAGGTGTCATCGTCAGCGTAGGAAACGCCAGCTTTGAAACCACCGAGCGACGGGGTGTAGTAGGTCAGACGCTTGGAGTCGCCACCAGCCGGAACGGTGTCCGGAATCACTGCCAGCGTAACCCAGTTGGTCATGTCGCCGTCATTGGCGCCAACCGGGCCAACTGCCGGAGCAGAGATGCCCATGTCGTTAGCAGCGCCGTCTTCGGCACCAAGCTTGACCTGACCGAAGCCACCGTTGACATACAGGTACTGTTCGTCAACCATGGTGCCGGAGTTGCCGCCTTCACCTTCGAATTCGATAGCTGCACCAACTTCGATGCCGTTATCAAGGGTGGTCGAACCTTTGAAGTGAACTTCGGTGTCGGACTGGAAAGCGTTTACGTTATCGATCGAATCGTTGTCCTGATCGGCAACACCAATCCACTGTTCCATGTAACCAGAAACGCCCAGGCTGATTTTCTCAGAAGCCTGTGCCTGGCCCGCGAAAGCAACAGCGACGAGTGCGCTGGAAGCTACCAGAATCTTTTTCATCTTTTCCCTCAACGTCTTTGCAAATGCGTTTGCCGCATAACAAAATTTAGGTGAGCAGCTTTTTTGTTTTTACCGCTCGGTTCGACGCTATGGAGCCAGCATTTTTCCGTTCCGTCAACGGTACTGTGATCAAAATGCGACATTTTTCACATCATGTTGCACAAAAACCACACATGTTTTTATTTGCCCCGCGCCCCATCCGCCTTATAGTGCGGGCAACTGCCAAGCGACACTCGTTATTAAGGGCTACACCGTGAACAGTTCTTTCGCCAAAATCCTGTGTATTGCGACACTTTCTGCATTCTTGGCCTCCTGTGCCGGTACACAGGCAGACTATGACAATTTCCCGGGCTCGGCCCCTGGTGATCGCAAAATCAACGGGCGCAGCGCAACCCGTGCTGACTTGAAGAAAGAAGGCACGCTGTTTGGTGACGACGGCCTCAATATCTTTGGTGGCGAGGAAAACAAACAGGGCGGCGGTTCCGGTATTGGCGTTAACAGCTTCCTGTGGCGGGCAACGCTTGATACCCTGTCCTTCATGCCGTTGAATTCCGCTGACCCGTTCGGGGGCGTGATCATTACCGACTGGTATGCACCGGCCGAAACCCCCAATGAGCGCTTCAAGCTGACTGCCTATATCCTTGGCACTGCGCTGCGTTCTGACGCCATCAAGGTTTCGGTATTCCGTCAGGTCAATGTTGGTCCCAACCAGTGGCAGGATGCCGTGGTTGAGGGAGGAACTGTTACATCGCTCGAAGACGCCATCCTGACCCGTGCGCGTCAGTTGCGTATTGACAGTGCCAATGTCCAATAAGGTCAATGACCGGACATACTTTATATATATCACCTGAATATAACCCCCATTCGCTGGAACGCGACTGGGGGTTCTTCATGCGTGCGCAATACCCCGAGATCTATGCCGGTTTGGCTCGCAGCCTTGATGACATGCGCCTGATACTGTTTGCCCGCATCGCGAACATTCTTGCCTCAACCGGAAAAGCTGAAAACCTCCAGGCCAATACAGGCCAGGTAGCCCCAAAGGTCACAACGGATGCGATCGCCAAGAGCAGTGTGTGTGTCTATGACGAAGTCGGACTCGACACCCTGTCACTTGCCTTACTGGCCGATGTTCCCATCCACCGGCCCCTGCACCTGAGCCATAACAGTCTGGTCGGACAATGGCGCTGGTTGCGACAGGTGTGGCGTCATTGCGTTCCCTTGACCTATCCATCCCGACCAGATACGGGCTTGGAAAAGTTCGAGCCCCACCCTGAAATCGTTGAAGCCATCCGGCAAGGCCGCAACAATGCGGCCATTGCCCTCTTGCGGCAAAGCTTTCAAAAACTCGACTCGGGCCAGAGCGACAAAACCGGCATCCGCTATCAAACTTTCCTTGCCAATCTAACTCTGTTTTGCCCTTTTATCGGAACCGAACTATTGTGGCGACAAGGCCTGATCACGGCCGTCAAAGACAGAAGGCTTGATTAAATGAAATTGCGCGCGGTTTTTCCGGTTTTTGCACTCATCACCCTGACAGCACTAGGCGCCTGTGGTTTCCGGCCGCTTTATGCCACCAAGGGCGACAGCTACAATACCGCGGCAAACATGGCACTTGTTGATGTCGCTGTAATCAATGACCGCGTCGGCCAGATAACCCGGAATGCCTTGATCGAGACCCTGACTCCACGCGGTCAAAGTGCCAGTCCACTCTATGACTTGAAGGTAAGCTTGAGCGAGTCGACCAGTGAACAGGGCTTCACCAAGGACAATGAAGCAACCATCGCCGACTATCTGATCACTGCAACTTATGAACTTGTACGCAGACAGGATTCCAAAATTCTGCGCCAAGGGAATGTGCGAACCCACACCAGTTACAACATCGTTGAATCCGACTTCGCCAGCATCGAAGCAGAAAGTGCCGCACAGGCAGATGCTGCCCGCACTCTTGCCCAGCAACTTGCAAATCAGGTCGCCATTGGCTTGCGGTCTCAGTAATTTCCCGGTCGGTGAATTCGTAAATTAATGCGACACCCCATTGCTTTAACCAAGGCGCTTCATGAAGCTTAAAGCAGCCCAAGTTGAGAACTTTTTGCGTGCCCCCGATGCCAAGGCGCAGCTTATCCTGATCTATGGTGAGGATGAGGGCCTTGTGCGTGAACGCGCCGTGAAACTGGCCAGGACCGTGGTCGAGGATCTCAAGGATCCGTTCCGGGTTGTCGAGCTTGGCATTCCCCAGCTTAAGGAAGACGCAGGGCGCCTCCGCGACGAGGCCGCCGCCATCAGTTTTGGCGGCGGACGCCGTGTCATTCGGATCCGCGACATTGGCGAAGCCCAAGCCCCCTTGATTGCTGATTTTCTCACTGATCCTGCCGGTGATGCGCTGATCGTGATCGAGGCCGGCAGTCTGGCATCAAAATCCAAACTGCGTCAGGCGGTCGAGAAGGCCGGCAATGGCATGGCCCTGCCCTGCTATGCCGATAGCGGACGTGATATCGAAGGCCTGATCCAGTCGATCATGGAAGAACACAAGCTGCGCATTGACCGCGATGCCACACGGTATCTGGTCGCCAATCTTGGCTCTGACCGCATGATTTCGCGCAGCGAGCTCGAGAAGCTTGCCCTATACGCTCTCAAGGAAGGTCAGGTGACGCTTGCAGATGCCATGGCCTGTGTCGGTGACAGCTCGGCCCGCCATTATGACGATGTCATTCAGGCCGTTTCACAGGGCAATGTCGTCAATCTTGATGCAGCCCTGACCCGTTTGGTCGAGGAAGGCCTCAATCCTGTTGGCGCACTGCGCATGATGATCAGCTACTTTCAGAAATTGCACCTGGTCAAAGGTCAGGTTGCCCAGGGCATCAGTGCCGATCAGGCCATGAAATCCCTGCGCCCGCCCCTGTTTTTCAAGGCTGCAGACCAGTTCCGCGCCAGTCTGAATAACTGGGCGGTCAATAACCTGCAACGCGCCCTGCAAATCTTGCTTGAGGCCGAAAAGGATTGCAAAAGCGGTCTGGCCATCCCAGAGACCATTGCCCATCGTGCCATGATCAAGGTCGCGGTCGCCCGTCAAAAACAGGGCCGTCGCTAGCACACGCTGGCAGCCTGTAAACCTGGATTAGACATCCCCGCTCTTTAAGCACTATCTCGTAATGCTGCATTGCAGCATTTTTGTATGTAGCAAGTTCTCCTACCCATCTCACGCTTGCCTCCCAATTTACCTCCTCTTCGGTATAGCGACCCTGTTTATTGCCCGGCGGCTTCCCCATCTCAATCGGTTAGATGCCTGAAAAGCACAATGCTGGTCGATTATAAACACAGCACTCCGGGACAGAACGGTACTTGGCAAACAGGTGAGAGAGGGACACCAAAATGAGCAATGCACTTCGTCGCACATTTGCAGCCGGCGTATTTGGCAGCGCAATGCTGGCGCTTCCGCTAGCCGGATTGGCAGGAACATCAATCCTGCCTGATGATGCTTTCAATAGCTGCCCGCTTGAAAAGGCGGAGATGGAAACCTGGTTTCATGGCAAGGAAATCACACTCAATGGCAAGGTGATGGCCGCCAATAGCGCTGCCTTTCCGGCGAAAAACACCAACTGCGATTTCTTTAAATGGTCTGCACAAATGTTCTTGTGGCTGACATCCCCTGCCGAGCTGAAATCGACCGGCGACATGACCTATCTTTTCGATGCTGACGGCTTCTATGATATTTCGCCAGAGAATGACAAGGGTGTCCGCAGATTTCTGAAGAATGACAGCCCGATCAACAATTTCCTGATTCGTGTCAACAAACAGGATCAGAGCGTCCCGACAACCATCGGTGAAACCGGTCAGGCTGGTGGTGGCGGTATCCTGATTTCGCAGGCCGGATCGCTTGTTTATTACGGGATCCATACCAATACATTCTATGGCGCATTTCTAACAGGTCAGAAGGCTGGCAAGATCAGTCTTGGCACCTTCCCGACAACCGAGGAAGACAAGACCGCTGTCGTCGAATACGCCAAGGCAAACGGCCTTGATGCCTCGGCCGCAATGGCGCTTGCCATCGAGCTCAAGACGTCATGGATTGATGCCAGCACGGTTCCCGATCCCGAAAACTACATTCAGGTAAAGGCAGAAGTCCCGAAATATGACACCAGCGTTCCGACCCAATGGACATTGGTTGGCACGGAAACCAGGACGCTCGCGCTGACAGGGATGCATATTGTCGGCTCTGTACAGGGCCATCCGGAAATGATCTGGTCAACGTTCGAGTATAAAAACAATACGCCGAACGGTACATTCTATTATCAGAGCGGAGCAAACGCCGTTACAGAAGCCAATTTTGATGCGTCTGCCTCTGGCTATACATTCTATGCCCCCGACACACCTGTAAACGGTGTGAATGTTGAAACCGCCCATATCGACAAGCATGGCAATATTGTATTGACCCCACCGGCCACCCGAATCGTTCCAACATCTGTGGTACGCACCAACCCATGGGGAACGTCCGGATCAGATGCCAACAGTGCCACGGTCAATGCGCAAATTATCTCGATGAACAACAATGTTCTGGGCAATCTCGTCTCGGGTGATATCAGGGCAAATTATGTACAGATCGGCTCAGTATGGACATCAAACGGGATCATCCCCGAAAGCCCGCTTCCCGATCAAACCAACAGTGACGTCGCCCTATTGGCACCTCAGGTCGGCTCGTCACGGCTGGCCAATACCACCATGGAAACCTATTTTCAGGGCACGCAAATGGGGAACTGCTTCCTCTGCCACAATGCCGGCGGGTCACCTGCCCCGGATAGCAGCTTCGGTGACGAAGAACTCAGCCACATCTTCTTTGATCTGGCACCGTTAAGATAGCGTGATCGATCACAGGCAATCCAACTTGAAAAAAAGCGGGCCACCCAATGGATGGCCCGCTTTTGTGTTTCACGTGGAACAAATGCCCTGATCAGCTTACTTGATCAATTCATCGAGTTCATCTTCATCCACTTCATCACTTTCGATCGGATCATCGCCTTCAGGCCCGTCGATCACGATATCATCGAGATCAAGATCATCATCCTGGCCGTTGCTTT
Organism: Thalassospira sp. SM2505; assembly: GCF_054901115.1. Classification (NCBI taxonomy): domain Bacteria; kingdom Pseudomonadati; phylum Pseudomonadota; class Alphaproteobacteria; order Rhodospirillales; family Thalassospiraceae; genus Thalassospira; species Thalassospira sp. SM2505. The sequence goes on along the minus strand of NZ_CM142731.1, from coordinate 479,330 downwards.
CCGGCAAAGTCGCATCCGCGATATTTTCAAGTTCCGCTGTCAGGCTGTCATCGGCTTCTTCGTCCTCGATGAACATCGAGTCGAATTCATTCTCATCCGAATTCGCCGAGTTGCCGAGATCATCCTCGCTGGCAAGGTCAGTGGTCTTGCCATGTGTCAGGCGCTGCAAGATATCGTCAAGCTGCTCAAGCGTTTCATACCGGATCGAGATTTTTCCCGATGCACCGTCAAAATCGATATTCACCGCCAACCCCAACATGTTGCTAAGGTCGCGTTCCAAAGCCACTGTATCTGGGTCTTTGTTCGAAGATGCCCCACCCGATGATTTTTTCGGACGCGATGCCTTGCCGCCATCGGTTTTGACCAGTTTTTCAGTCTGGCGAACATTCAGGCCCTTCTTGACGATCTGCCCGGCCAGTTCGACAGCATTTTCCGCCCCCAGAAGGGCGCGGGCATGACCGGAGCTCAGCACCTTGTCAGACAGCATCTGCTTGATCGGTGCCGGCAACGCCAGAAGGCGCAGACTGTTGGCAATGTGGCTGCGGCTTTTGCCAAGCGCCTGGCCAAGTGCCTCCTGCGTGTGGGAAAACTCGCTCATCAGGCGGTTATAGCCTTCGGCCTCTTCAAGTGGCGAAAGATCCTGACGTTGCAGGTTTTCAATCAGGGCAATCTCGGCGGTTTCCCGATCGTCGAAATCACGCACAAGAACCGGCACTTCATGCAGTTGCGCACGCTGGGCTGCCCGCCAGCGACGCTCGCCAGCGATGATTTCATAGGTTGTTTCACCGGTTGACGATGCCCGGACAAGAATCGGCTGAATGATGCCCTTCTCGCGGATCGAGGCAGCAAGATCATCAATCGCCTCGTCATCAAAATTGCTGCGCGGCTGAAACGGTGACGGTTTGAGATCGGTGATCGCAATCAGCTGTGTCGTCCCGCCCGGTCCCGGATGACCCGCCGTGGCACTGTCCTGACCGCCAGAAACCGCAACGCTGACATCGTCGTCTTCTTCGCCCAGAAGTGCAGACAGTCCTCTTCCCAAGCCGCGTTTCTTTGCGTCGCTCATGCTTTCACCCCTTCGCGTTTCAGGACTTCACTGGCCAGATTAAGATAGGCCCGTGATCCCGGACATTTCATGTCATAGACCAGCACCGGCGTACCGTGGCTTGGCGCCTCGGACACGCGAACATTCCGCGGGATCACCGTGCGGTACACCACATCACCAAAATAATCGCGCACATCATTGGCCACCTGTGCCGACAGATTGTTGCGCTTGTCATACATGGTCAAAACAATGCCCTGAATCTCAAGTTCGGGATTGAATGCCTTTTTGACACGCTTGATCGTGCGCACCAGATGACTGATGCCTTCGAGCGCAAAGAATTCGCACTGCAAGGGCACCAATACCGCGTCCGATGCCACCAGCGCATTCAGGGTCAAAAGCCCCAAAGACGGCGGGCAATCAATCAGCACGTAATCAACATCCTGCGGCAGTTTGGCAAGCGATTCCTTAAGCTGCATTTCACGACGTTCGAAATCAACCAGCTCGATCTCGGCCCCGGACAAATCCATGCCCGACGGCACAATGGTCAATCGCGGGATCGCTGTATCCTGACGGGCTTCCTCAAGTGAATTGCCATTGATCAGCACGTCATAGGAACTGATCTGGCGATCCGATGGCCGCAGGCCCAAACCGGTACTGGCATTGCCCTGCGGGTCAAGATCAACGATCAGAACACGCTGATTAACGGCGGCCAGTGCCGTGGCGAGATTGATGGTCGTGGTGGTTTTACCAACACCGCCCTTCTGGTTGGCAACCGCGATGATACGCGGGCGATGTCCCATGCCCTGAGACTGGCCCTGTGATTGGGTCGAAAGCGGCAAGTCAATTACATCAGTCACCGGCCAACTCCTTTTAAGATCATCACGACACCATCGGGATCGACCAGACTGGCATGCGTGGTTACATCAAATGACCAACCGGCATCGCGTGCGTCCGCCAGCTCATCTTCAAAGGCACGTCCCTTCAGCAGCACATAATGGCCACCGGATTTCAGATGTCGTTGCCCCAGCTCCAGCAGTTTTGGCAAAGGGGCAAAGGCCCGTGCGGTAATCACATCAGCGTCGCGCGGTGCAGCGGCTTCAATGCGTTCGCGGGCAATTTCGGTTTGACCAAGCACACCACAGACCCGTGCCGCTTCCATCAGGAACACTGTCTTTTTGGTATTGGATTCCATCATGGTGACATTTCCGGCACCCAAAATCGCCAGAACAATGCCCGGGAACCCTGCCCCGGAGCCAAAATCAACAATTTTACCCTCTGCAGCAACATCCTGCAGATAAGGCCAAAGCTGGGCAGAATCCTGTAAATGACGTCCCCAAACGTCTTCTGCCGTGCTGGCGCCAACGATATTAATGCGTGGCTGCCACTTAACGACAAGGTCTGCATAGTCGCTCAAACGGTCCAATGTTTCACGTGAAACATTCAAATCGCGTTCAAACCACGTTTTTACGGGTGCGGAAATGGATTGCATAAATGATTTATACGTCCAGTTTGAAAAACACACCAGACTTGATTTTTTAACTTTTGCGATTTTCATCGCGTCGAAACCGATGAAAACACGAAAATCACCAAAAATGTTTCACGTGAAACATTGCGGCAAGGCTTTGTCACCCGCACGCGAACAGACCTTGCCTCCGTAGACAGATTTTCGGATCAAGAATATGCCCCCTTCTGAATTACCCCGATCCAGAATCGGTATCGGCACGGGCAACCCGTATCAACATCGACATCAGCATCACTATTGGAACCGAAACCGGAATCAAACCACCCCGGGCCCTAACGGTGACACCGATACCCCGATGAAAGAGTGTGGCAAATGTTTCACGTGAAACATTGTCGTTGTGCCCTTCTATCCTTGTTGCCTTGTACTCGCCGTGGGTCAGGTGATTTGGGTGTTTTTGCATCCCGGTGTCAGCACTTCCCGACCTGCTGCACAAAGCCTCCCGCCCCGTCGCCTTGTTACCCGCTCTGCAATTTGATGAAGCTTATGGCGCGCAGCGGCCACGAAAAAACCCGGCTGCGTTGACAACCGGGTTTTGGCAAATTTGCTTTGGTTTGAACGGAGTCAAGGAAGTAGCGCCAGAGACACTTATCAGAGACACTGCCAACGACGCTGTCAGAAACAATGTCCTGACAATTGCCCGCAAAAGTATCAGGCGCTTTTCACCGCCTTCTCGCCTGTCTTGTGCTTATGGCTTTTGATATGACCGAGCAATGCGGTGACTGCCGCCGGGGTGATGCCCGGAATGCGTGACGCTGCCCCGATGGTCTCGGGCTGGATTTCCTTGAGCTTCAAGCGAATCTCAGCCGACAGGCTTCCGACCGCATCAAAATCAAGACCACGCGGCAAGCGTAATTCCTCGTCACGGCGGAAGGCCGCAATGTCAGCGGACTGTCGATCAAGATAGCCCTTATATTGCGCATCAATCGTCACCTGTTCCTTGATCGCCGGATCAAGCGCAGCAAGCTGCGGCCAGACCTTGGATAGCGTATCGAAATCAATATCGGGATAGGCCAGCAGGTCATAGGCCGACCGGCGCACCCCATCCTGATTGATCCGGATGTCGAACTTCGCCAGGCCATTTGGCGTTTCGTTCAGCGCAGAAACCTGATCCTTTGCCGATTGAAGGGCGGCTTTTTTGGCGCCCCAAACCTGCTCTCGGGTTGAGGCAATGCAGCCGATATCAAGGCCCCGATCTGTCAGGCGCTGATCGGCATTATCGGCGCGCAGCATCAGGCGATATTCGGCGCGTGAGGTAAACATGCGATAGGGTTCACGCGTGCCCAGTGTCACCAGATCATCGATCATCACACCGATATAGGCATCGGCCCGGTCAAGCACGAATTCACGTTCACCGCCATCGGCGACGAGTGCCGCATTAACACCGGCAATCAGGCCCTGCCCGGCAGCTTCTTCATAGCCGGTGGTACCATTGATCTGACCGGCAAAGAACAGTCCCGCGACCTTTTTGGTTTCGAGCGTATGACGCAATTCGCGCGGATCAACGAAGTCATATTCAACTGCATAGCCGGGACGGAAGATCTCGACCTTCTCAAGACCCGGAATGGTCGCCAGCATGGCGAGCTGAACTTCCTCGGGGAGCGAGGTGGAAATACCGTTCGGATAGACGGTCGGATCGTCGAGCCCTTCGGGTTCGAGGAAAATCTGATGCTGGTTCTTTTCCGCAAAGCGGACGACCTTGTCTTCAATCGACGGGCAATAGCGCGGACCACTGCTTTTGATCTGGCCGCTATACATCGGCGCGCGATGCAGGTTGGCACGGATGATTTCGTGGGTCGCTTCGGTGGTCCAGGTCATATGACACGGAATCTGCGGCACCGTGATTTCGCTGGTCAGGAAGGAAAACGGATCCGGCGGATTGTCGCCCGGCTGTTCCTGTAAACTGGCCCAGTCAATGGTGCGGCCATCAAGACGTGCCGGTGTTCCGGTTTTTAATCGGCCCAGTTTGAAATCGTATTTTTCCAGCGTTTCGGAAAGCCCCATTGCCGGGGCATCACCGATACGACCGGCCGGTGTGGTTTTCTCGCCAATGTGAATAAGTCCGCGCAGGAACGTACCCGTGGTCAGAACCACCGCACCGGCACGATATTCAGCACCCTCACCCGTGATCACACCAGCAACACGGTTATTCTCGTCAATGATCAGGTCTTCGACGCCACCTTCGAGGATCGTCAGATTTTCCTGATTGGCCAGAATGTCCTGAACCGCTTCACGATAGAGCTTGCGATCTGCCTGGGCACGCGGGCCGCGAACCGCCGGGCCCTTGGACCGGTTGAGCATCCGGAACTGAATCCCGGCGCGGTCAATCGCACGCCCCATCACACCGTCAAGCGCATCAACCTCGCGGACCATATGCCCCTTGCCCAGACCACCAATCGCCGGGTTACAGGACATTTCGCCGATGCGATCGGCGCGATGGGTGACAAGGGCGGTTGCCGCCCCCATGCGCGCAGCCGCTGCCGCGGCCTCACAGCCAGCATGGCCACCGCCAACAACAATCACATCAAAACGGGTTTGCGACACATTCTGTGACATCGAATTCCTCACTCAATCCCTGCGCTGATCCGCTTGCAGGCTTGAACCTTGTCCGGTTCGAATACGCTTATTCTGTCCAGAAACTGGACCAATGTTTCACGTGAAACATTTCTAGGGACTCTTCCCTAATCTTATTTGCCGATACAGAAATCCCCGAAGATAATATCGAGCAAGTCTTCCACATCGACACGTCCGGTAATCTTGCCGATCTCGCGCACTGCAAGGCGAACATCCTCGGCAGCAAGCTCTGCGATTTCGGTCTGCAATCCGCGATCAAGATGATCGCTGGCACTTTCAAGTGCGCGCCGGTGTCTCAGCCTGGTCAAAGGCACAGGTCCGGCAAAATCGAGCCCCTCTTTTACGCGAGTTTCCAGCAGTTGCAAGAGGGTTTCGACCCCCTGCCCGGTCATGGCCGATATGGCCAAAACGGGAAGCTCAAGACCAGCCCCTTCAACCGAGACGCCCTGCCAGACGGCGGGCAAGGCATCCTTGGCGCTGTCATCGACCTTGTTGATCAGAATGATGGTCTTGTCATCAATCAGGCGGGCGGCCTCGGGATCGATATGGGGCCAGTCGGCGCGATCGACAACGACAAGCCGCAAATCGGCATTTTCGGCCCGTTCGGTCGCACGCCGCACGCCTTCGCTTTCGATCACATCAACGCTTTCGCGCAGGCCTGCGGTATCAACCATGGTGACCGGGAACCCGCCCAGATCCAGGTGAACCTCGATCATGTCGCGTGTGGTTCCGGCAATCTCGGAGACAATGGCGGCATCGCGCCGGGCCAGCCGGTTAAGCAGGCTGGATTTCCCGGCATTGGGCGCACCCAGAATAACAATCTGGAAGCCTTCGCGCAGGCGTTCACCACGGCGGTTATCGGCCAGATGGCGTTTGACCTCGTCATTCACGCTGCGCAAATCGCCATGCACCACCGGGACAATCCCGTCAGGCAAATCTTCGTCGGGGAAATCAATATCGGCCTCTATATGGGCCAGTGCCTTCATCAGGCGTGCGCGCCAGCCTTCATAAAGCGTACCAAGCTCACCGGCCATCTGGCGCACGGCCTGTCGGCGCTGGGCGGCGGTTTCGGCATCAATCAGATCGGCAATGCCCTCGGCCGAGGTCAGGTCCATCTTGCCATTTTCAAAGGCCCGCCTGGTATATTCACCAGGCTCGGCAATGCGCAGGCCGCTCTGGCGCGACAGACAATCAAGCACCCCTTCGATCACAGCGCGTCCGCCATGGACATGCAGCTCAACCACATCTTCGCCGGTAAAGCTGGCCGGACCGGCAAAATAGATCGCCACCGCATCATCAAGCCGTTCGCCCGATAACGGATCACGGATCGGCGCATAGACCGCATGGCGCGGCTTGGGAAGCGCATCGCGCCCCAGAAGTGTACAAAGCGTCTGCCCCGATAACGGTCCCGATAACCGGATCACCGCGACGCCTGCACGCCCGGCCCCGGATGACAGGGCAAAGATGGTTTCTCGGCTTGCAATCATGTTTTGTCCGTTATTCCCGTTATTCAAGTAAGGGTGTGCCGCCAAGCTGCTTTCCCTGCGGCACGTCATCAAATCTTGCAGTCGATATCGTTCAGACCGGCCAAAAGGTCAACATATCGCAGTTTTGGCAAACAGGGTTTTAACAGCCAAAACAAAACGGCCCCTCTTTCGGGACCGTTTGCATTGTTACTGATCGGGGCTGAGCTGCAATCTTCCGACCACCTGCCCGCCAACCAGATGATCATCAAGGATGGCGTCGATATCCTCGGTCGTCTCGTAGCGATACCAGGTGCCTTCGGGATAGATCACCATCACCGGGCCCAGTTCGCACCGGTCAAGACATCCTGCGGTATTGATCCGGGTCATCGGAATGCCGAGTTCCTTGGCGCGGACTTTCATATAATTACGCAACTTGGTCGCGCCCTTGGAATTGCAACAGCCCCGCTCATGGCCAGCGGGGCGTTCGTTCTGACACACAAACACATGTGCCTGATAGTAGTGGTCACTCACTTGGATCAGTCCTTGTTACCGCTGCTGCCCGGTGTGCTGTTGAACTGGCCCCAGAAGGCTTTCTGAAGCTGTTCCCAGTTCTGGATGCCCTGCGGCAGCCAGGTATTGAGCATGGTTTCCGGGTCCATTGCCGCCAGATTGGCTTTCATCCGGTCTTCGATCTCTTGCATCATCGCCTTTTGCATCGGCTGGACATCAGGAAGACCAAAGAAGGTGCGGGCCTCCTCGGGGGTGCAATCAATGTTTACCGTTACTTTCATCGCCCTGATCTCCTTTTGTTTCTGCTTGTTTGTCTGCGTCATTATGGCGACTGAACCGGCCATCTCAATCACAATAACCATATTGGCAGCATATTGGATCATTTACCGGCAATATCACGGATTTGAGACAAATATTACAGCCATTTGCCTTTATGTATGACGCCGTTACCCTTAGAGTCGTTCTAACAGCGTTGCCGGTCATGAGATCATGAAGACGGCCAAGCCACAACGATAACGCCATCCCGGCCCCTTGCGGTCAAACCGGTGGCACAGGACACGACATGGAACTCGCACGGAACAATCTTGGGTCGGAAACCAGCCCCTATCTTTTGCAGCACCGTGATAACCCGGTGCATTGGCAACCCTGGAGCACCGAGGTTCTGGCTGCGGCCAAGGCCGCCAACAAGCCTATCCTGCTATCTGTGGGCTATGCCGCCTGTCACTGGTGCCATGTCATGGCCCATGAAAGCTTTGAAGATGACGGCATGGCCGCCCTGATGAATGATCTGTTCATCAATATCAAGCTTGACCGCGAAGAACGCCCCGATCTTGATGCGCTTTATCAGAATGCGCTGGCCCTGCTGGGTCAACAGGGTGGCTGGCCGCTGACCATGTTCCTGACACCGGATGGCGAACCATTCTGGGGCGGGACCTATTTCCCGAAAGAAGCCCGCTATGGTCGACCGGGTTTTGATGATGTGCTGAAAACCGTGTCGCGGATTTTCACCGACAAACCCGACGATGTCCGTCACAACGTCACCCAGATTTCCAATGCGCTGATCAAGATGAATAGCGGGGCTAACGGATCGGTGCCAAACCTTGAGATGATTGATCGCTGCGGGCATGGCTGTTTGCAGATCATGGACGGGGAAAATGGCGGCACATCGGGTGCGCCGAAATTCCCGCAACCCAGCCTGCTGTCGCTGATCTGGCGGACCGGTGTCCGCACCAAGGAAAACGAGCTTCAGCGGATCGTCAAACACAGCCTTGATCGCATGTGTCAGGGCGGGATTTATGACCATCTGGGCGGCGGTTTTGCCCGCTATGCGGTTGATGATCAATGGCTGGTGCCGCATTTTGAAAAGATGCTTTATGACAATGCCCAGCTGATTGATCTTTTATGTGATGTCTGGCGCGTTGATCCCAATCCGCTTTATGCCAAACGGATCGAGGAAACCATCAGCTGGACCTTACGCGAAATGCGCATTCCCGGCGGGGCCTTTACCGCAAGCCTTGATGCCGATAGCGAAGGTGTCGAAGGCAAATTCTATGTCTGGTCGGAAACCGAGATTGACGACCTTCTGGGCCAGGATGCGCCACTTTTCAAGAAATTCTACGACGTTTCGGCACTCGGGAACTGGGAACATAGCAATATCCTCAACCGCACGGCGTCGGGGCTTGGCCTTGCCGATGATGCGACCGAGGAAAAGCTTCGCGAGTTGCGTGAAAAGCTGCTTGTGGCGCGGGCCAAGCGCATTCGTCCGGGCTGGGATGACAAGGCGCTGACCGACTGGAACGCCATGACGATTGCCGCCCTGGCCGAGGCGTCATTGACCTTCCACCGTGCGGACTGGCTGGATTACGCCAAGCTTGCCTTTAACTTTGTCACCAGCAGCCTGATGAAGGGTGACCGCTTCCTGCACAGCTATCGCGATGGCAAGGCCCAGCATGCCGGAATGCTCGAAGATTACGCCCATATGATCCGCGCAGCCCTGCGGCTGTTTGAATGCTTTGGCGAGGATGCCTATCTGCGTGATGCGATTGCCTGGTCGGAAACGGTCGAAACCCTGTTTGCCGATGCCAAGGGCGGCTATTTCCAGTCCGCTTCGGACGCCAGTGATCTTGTCGTGCGCCAGAAACCCTTCATGGATAATGCCGTGCCATCAGGCAATGCCATCATGGCCCAGAATCTGGCAAAGCTCTATGTCCTGACCGGTAACAGCACATATCGTGATCGGGCGGAAATCACGCTTTCGGCCTTTGCCGGACGGATTGGCGAACAATTCCCCAATATGCCCGGATTGCTTCTGGCAGCTGAGATGTTGCAAAACCCGGTTCAGATCGTGCTGATCGCCCGGGATCGCTCGCAGGCCTATCTTGAGATGCGCCGGGCCATTTTTGGCTGCTACCTGCCCAACCGGGCGATTACCATTCTGGGCGATGGTGATCCCCTGCCCAATGGTCATCCGGCCCAGGGCAAAACCGCGATTGACGGCAAGGAAACCGCCTATGTCTGTCAGGGACCGGTCTGTTCGGCCCCGGTGACAAATGCCGATGACCTTGCCAAACTGCTTGCCGATCTGCCAAACAGGGCGGCATAAGGAAACCCAAGGATAACCGCGCCACCACCGCGCTAACCACAGCACCGCATTTACAATCACGAAAGACCCCGTCATGCCCCAGATTTCCATCAATAGCCCGGTCGGCGCGCTTACGATTTTCGAGTTTGACGATCAAATCGTTGCGCTTGATTGGGGATTTGTTGATGAAATGGAAACCAGCCCGGTTCTTGAAGAAGCCAAAAAGCAGCTCAATGCCTATTTTGCCGGTCAGCTCGAAAAATTTGATCTTCCCCTGGCACCTGACGGCACCGATTTCCAGAAGGCGGTCTGGGCAGCAATGTGCGACATCCCCAAGGGCAAGACCGCGACCTACAAGGAACTTGCCGCAGCGGCGGGATCGCCCAAGGCCTTTCAGTCGGTCGGATCGGCCTGTGGCATGAACCCGATCCCGATCATCATTCCCTGTCACCGGGTTCTTGCCAGTGGTGACAAACCGGGCGGCTATTCCGGTCAGGGCGGGCTCGAAACCAAGCGTGATCTGCTCAAGATCGAAGGTGTAGAGCTTGTCATTGGCGATGATCAGGGCAGTTTTGATCTTTAGAACCCGGATCGCCCCACGGGGTTTTGCGGCCCGTGTTTTCATCCTGCGAAATACATAACTCGCCTGCTGCAAATCGGGCTTTTCTGACCTAAACTCAATCCATTGACGAAACAGACGTTCAAAAGAACGAAACAATGGGAGGTCACAAATGACCAAAGCATTCCGCTTTTACGAAACAGGCGGCAGCAATGTGTTGCGCTTTGAGGATGTGGAAGTTGGCGCACCGGGTGCGGGCGAAGTCCGCCTGCGCCAGAAGGCCGTCGGCCTGAACTATATCGATATCTATTTCCGGTCGGGTGTTTACCCCGCCCCGTCGATGCCATCGGGTCTTGGGCTTGAAGGTGCTGGCGTGATCGAGGCGATTGGTGACGGTATCACTGATCTGGCGGTCGGAGACCGCGTTGCCTATGCCGCACAGCCGCTTGGTGCCTATGCCGAAGCCCGCGTCATGCCGGCCAAGGGACTGGTCAAAATCCCCGATGATGTCAGCTTTGAACTGGCGGCGGCTGCAATGCTTCAGGGCATGACCGCGCAATATCTTCTGCGCCGGACTTATAAGGTGCAAAAGGGCGATACGATCCTGATCCATGCGGCTGCAGGTGGTGTGGGCCAGATTGTCTGCCAGTGGGCCAAGCATCTTGGGGCCACGGTGATCGGCACGGTCGGATCACAGGAAAAGGCCGAGATCGCCAAGGCGAAAGGTTGTGATTACCCGATCCTCTATCGCGAGGAAACGGTCTCCGAACGGGTCAAGGAAATCACCAACGGCCAGGGTGTTGAAGTTGTTTATGATTCCGTTGGCAAGGATACGTTCGAAGACTCACTTAAATGCCTCAAACGCCTTGGCACGATGGTCAGTTTCGGTCAGTCATCCGGGGCCGTTCCGCCCATCACACTGGCACAGCTTGCCCCGGGCGCGTTTTTCCTGACCCGTCCGAGCATCTTCACCTATAACGCCACCCGCGAAGAGCTTCTGGCAAGTGCCGGTGAGTTGTTCGAGGTGCTGAAATCCGGCGTGGTCAAGATCGACATTACCGCAACCTACCCGCTGGCCGATGCCGCCCGTGCCCATGACGATCTCGAAGGCCGCAAAACCAACGGCTCCATCGTCTTTACGGTCTGATTGATACCAGCGCTTATCAAAAGAGAGAACACAAAGCCGATACTTCCAAGTATCGGCTTTTCTCATAATCGGCGGCACTGAATTGCAAGAAAAATATCTTTCAAACAACCGCCGTAAACTCAAATTTTCCGTATCCGGAACATTAGAGTTTTGTTAATTTCAACAGTCAGAAATTAAATCTGGATCGGTGTCCCGGGATAATTTCTTAAAAACCTCTTTAGGGCACGCATTGATGTCGCTTCAGGAAATCAAAGAATCAATAATTGCGTCATTCAAATCCGGAATATCTGATCAAGATCCCTATCAACATTGGTTCGTCGAAAATGTCCTGCCTGCCGACCTTCCCGCAGAAGTATGTTCTCTGCCAATTTTGGCACCCGTGCTTGAGGTAGATGCAGGAACACGCGAAGCCAATAACTCCAGCCGTCGATATTTTGATCAGGAAACCATTGAAAAGCATCCCGTCGCAAACGAGATCGCACAAGCAATCCAGTCCCAAGAAGTTGTAGATGCCGTCGAAGAAATCTTTGGTGCGGACCTCAGCGAAACCCGCATCAGACTTGAATTTGCCCAAGATCGTGAAGGTTTCTGGTTACAACCGCACACCGATATCGGTGTGAAGCGTTTTACCATGCTGCTTTATCTCTCCAACGAGACCGGGCACGAAAAGCTTGGTACCGATATCTATCGGGACGCAGAAACCCACGTAAAAGCATCACGGTTTTTTCCCAATTCGGCCCTGATTTTCGTGCCTGCCAACAACACCTGGCACGGCTTCGAGAAGCGCACTATTCCCGGCATCCGGAAGTCACTGATCATCAACTACGTTACCAAGGATTGGCGCGCTGTCGAGCAGCTTCCCTTCCCCGATGAATACGTTAAGTAACAATCATCACGTTCACTTGCAAAATCAAATAGCCAGCTAGATGACAGCTTCTTTGTCATCGCTATGTACTGCGCGGACATCACGGGCAATGGCGTCAAAGCGCGCAGACAGGCCGTCACTGACTTCGCGGCACGGGGCAATCACCGCCTCGGCCCAGTCGACATAGGCCAGGATTTGTTTTTCATCCCAGCCAATCGGGGTATCGGTCAGCATCGCCCCGACATTGGCGACTTTATCGGCCAGTCGGACCAGCTTGGCTCCCGGGGTCAGGTTGGGGGCATTTTCGACCTGTTTTGCCTTGCGATCATCGCGTGGCAAGGCCTTGTCGTCACTGACCTCAAGAACAATGTCGGCAATGGCGTCGTTAAAGCAGGCGGCGATTTCGTCGCGGGTCGCCCCGCAATCCTCGATCACATCATGAAGAATTGCCGCACAAAGGATGGTTTCATCCGTATGGGGTTCGCATTCAACAATCAGGCGGGAAACCTCAATCGGGTGATTGATATAGGGTTCCTCGGCCGGGCCCTTGCGCCGCTGATCGCGATGGGCGCGCGCGGCAAAATCAACGGATTTGAGTAAAAGCTGCATCAAGCGCAATAAAATAGTGAACGAAGAACCCCAGATTCACATGGCTTATGCGTTGTTTCAAGCCTTCATGTCCTATCGACTTCGAAAATCCCGTCCCTACATACAAAACAGAGATGTTTTTCAATCAGGAGGGCCTGGCATATGTCACAGGACATGCGACTGAAACTGACCTTGCGCAATGAAAGCAGCCAAAACCCCCTGCATCTGAGCTCGTTGGCACCAAGCAGTGGCTGGCAAACCGATCCACCGCACCATCTCGATATCGGCGATGAGGCCACCTGCGAGATTACCACCGCCAGCGAACTGGCCATCACCATGCGCTACGGCACCCATCATATCGGTTTGCATCTGGGCAATGGCGCATTCAGCTTTGAACCGGGGGATGCGCGGGTGGAAGGCCAGAAACTGGATGGTCACACCGCCGAACTGACACTGATCCTGGCCTGAAGGGACTATGACCGGGCTTGGGATTGCCACTCCGAAAAGAGCCGGGCATAGATATATTCATCACCCCAACGCCCGTTAAAACAATCATTTTCGATCAGATGCGCCTCGCGACGAAAACCAAGCCGTTCAACAACGCCGGATGAACCGGCATTCTGCGCATCAAGCCGTGCAAAAATCCGGTGAAACCCGAAATGCGCAAAGCCCAGATCGACGATTGCCCTGACCGCCTCGGTGGCATAGCCGCTGCCAGCAAAATCCGGGTTGAAGATATAGCCAACCTCGCCCTGACGGGCATTGATACTGGCAAGTTTCAAAAGAACCTCGCCCAACACAGCGCCATCTTCCCGCCGTGTGACCGCAAGGGTGCAAACATCGCCATCCTGCATGAATTGCGCACGCAGCAGATCGGAAAACTGTTGCTTCAACGCATCGCCCGCAGGCGGGTCGCAATAAAGATAACGATACACCGCAGGCAACGCGTGATAGGCGGCGTAGCCCTCAAAATCAGAAGACACAAACGGGCGAAGGAAGAGACGGCTGGTTTCGATCGGGAACGCTGGCAAGGACAAATTCATTTTAAAACAGGTTGTTATTGATTGGGCGCCCTATCTAGGCAGCCTTTTTCAATGCTGCAAGTCGGCCCTGTGACCTTGATCATGCAGGTCCCCTTTCCAATCATCAGACAATAAAAAACGGGGCCCACCGGACCCCGTTTAATCATCAGACAATTATCTGTATCCGGCCATTTACGCCGGATGTCGATTATCCGTTCATGGAATCGAAGAAATCGTCGTTGTTCTTGGTCGATTTGAGTTTGCCCAGAAGGAACTCCATCGCGTCCTGCGGACCCATCGGGTTGAGGATACGGCGCAGAACCCACATCTTGGACAGGACGCTTTTATCGACAAGCAGTTCTTCCTTACGGGTACCCGATTTAAGGATATCAATCGCCGGGAAGATACGTTTGTCAGACAGTTTGCGGTCCAGAACCAGTTCGGAGTTACCGGTCCCTTTGAATTCTTCAAAGATAACCTCGTCCATACGCGAACCGGTATCGATCAGGGCGGTTGCGATGATGGTCAGCGAGCCGCCTTCTTCGATGTTACGTGCCGCACCAAAGAAGCGTTTCGGACGCTGCAGGGCGTTGGCATCGACACCACCGGTCAGGACCTTGCCCGAGCTTGGCACGACGGTGTTATAGGCACGGGCAAGACGGGTGATGGAATCCAGCAGAATGACAACATCATGCTTGTGTTCGACCAGACGTTTTGCCTTTTCAAGCACCATCTCGGTGACCTGAACGTGACGCTGGGCCGGTTCGTCAAAGGTCGAGCTGATAACCTCACCCTTCACCGAGCGGTCCATATCGGTCACTTCTTCCGGGCGTTCATCAATCAGAAGAACGATCAGATAGGCTTCCGGATGGTTTTCCTCGATCGCGTGCGCAATGTTCTGCAACATCACGGTTTTACCGGTACGCGGCGGAGCGACGATCAGGGCACGCTGACCTTTACCAAGCGGCGACACCAGTTCGATGACGCGGTTGGTGGTGTCCTTGTTGCCTTCCTGGTCGCATTCCCGTTCCATGCGCAACGGCTGATCGGGATAAAGCGGGGTCAGGTTGTCAAAGTTGATGCGATGACGGACTTTTTCCGGCGCATCAAAGTTGACCTTGTCGACCTTGAGCAGCGCGAAATACCTCTCGCCTTCCTTGGGCGATCTGATCTGCCCTTCTACCGTATCGCCGGTCCGCAGACCAAAACGCCGTACCTGGCTCGGGCTGACATAAATGTCGTCGGGCCCGGCAAGATAGTTTGCCTCCGGGCTCCGCAAGAAGCCGAAACCATCGGGCAGCACTTCGAGAACCCCCTCGCCAAAAATGGCATGGTCGTTCTCGGCCAACTGTTTGAGAATGGCGAACATCAGCTCCTGTTTGCGGAGCGTGCTGGCATTTTCGATTTCGAGTTCCTCAGACAGGGCAAGCAGCTCGGTCGGAGATTTCTTTTTGAGTTCCTGAAGATGCATATGTGCGTTTAATGATCTGTGGTTGCCAGATAAGAGAGGATATGGGCGAAGATTTTGGGATAGGATAAGAAGTGCGGTTGACCGTCAGGCAAGGCGCTCAGGATTGCTGGTGCGTGCGGACGGTTCCAAACCTTGTAGTTGCAAGAAAGGCAGGACTTTTCATGTTTCTGGATCGAAACACCCCCGATTGATAACCTCGAACGCCATAATAGTCAAACCGTGTTTCACGCAATGCAGCTATTTTGCAACCGATGTTGTTCAAAAAGCACGTTTCTGTTGCCAGATCGCAGATATAGCGGCGTAAAACCTGCGATTTACGGGGTCCACAAACAGTTCGACTGTCTTCAAAGTCCTGCCATAACTCCCGCCATAACAATGTGCAAGCGGCCCTAGCCTGCCTGAACCTTGTGAACGGAACTCAGGAATTCTTCGACCTCCTGGCGCAGATCAAGCGCAACGCCGGTCACACTTTCACACGCCACCAGAACATTCTCGGCCGCCTGTCCGGCCTGATCGGTTGAAGCCCGGATTTCATCGATATTTCCCGATACCTCACTGGTCCCGTTCGAGGCCCGTTCGATATTGCTGGCAATTTCCGATGTTGCCGCCTGTTGCTGATTAACTGCAGCCGAAAGAGAGGCCGAGGTGGTGTCGATATCACCGATCCGCTTGCCAATCCGTCCAAAAGCCGCCACCGCCTGTTCGGTTGCATCTTGCAGATTGCCCATCTGGCCGGTGATTTCATCGGTGGCCCGCGATGTCTGGGAGGCAAGATTTTTGACTTCATTGGCAACCACGGCAAAGCCCTTGCCCGCTTCGCCAGCACGCGCAGCCTCAATCGTTGCATTAAGAGCAAGCAAATTGGTCTGTTCGGCAATATCGCGAATAAGACCGATCACTTCGCCGATCTTGGCCGCCCCGGTTTGCAAGGCATCGGCAATGGTATCAGCCGCACGGGCATCACGGGCAGCATCAGAGGCAATATCGGCTGCGGCAGAAATCTGGCGTGAAATCTCGAGAATGGAATTTGCCAGCTCCTCGGTCGCCGAGGACACAGCCGCAACATTTTCCGATGCAGTATGGGCATTGCTTGCCACCACACCGGCCCGTTCGCGGCTAGTGCTGATCACGGTGGTCATGTTTTCGGATGTCGAGCGCAAATCATCGGTCGAGCGGCCAATATCGCCCAGAAGCTTGTCGACCCTGCTTTCAAACGCCTTTGCCAGTTTTTCGATCTGTTCGGTCTGAGCAATGCGCCGGGTCTGATCGGCTTCGCGCTGCTTGCTCATTTCCCGGTTCTGTTCAAGATTCTGTCGGAAAATCTCGACCGAACGAGCCATATCGCCCACTTCATCGCCGCGATCCTGACCGGTGATCGTGCAATCAAGATTGCCAGATGCCAGTTCGGTCATGCTTTCGGTCATTTTCCCGATCGGAACAGTGATGCTGCGCCCGACCGCAAGCACAAGCGTACAGGCCACCGCGATCACGATCACCAATCCGGCAAGGGTGGCATAGAAATAGGTTTCGGCTGTCATCAGCTTGTGTTCGGCAAGCCCGTTCAGGCTTTGGGCAATGTGATCTTCGATCTGTTTATAGAGATTGATCTTGACCGTGACCTTGGCGAACCAGTCATCGCCGCGAATGTCACCTGTTGTGCCGCTTACCGGGAAATCAAGCGCCAGCGCGCGCAAATCCTCGACCTCCTTGATTGCCGGGTCCTGTAAGGTCTGATCATAAAATGCCCGGATGTCGGCCGGGGCGAATTGGGCAAAAACCGCGAGATAGGCGCTCTGCAAGGTCACCAGTTCAACAAACCGCCGATAAAGATCAGGGGCGAATTCGCCCTTGCCAAAGCCCACCGCCCCGGCCGCACGTTCAAGACCGGCGCGTTCCTTGGCCTGCATGAAATTGTTATAGGCAGCAATGACCCGCAGGATTTCCGGATCATTGCTCAGCCCGCCCATGACATTGACGGTCGACAGCATCCCCGAAATGATCGAACTGTAAAAACCAACCGTTTCACCCAGTTTCAGTTGCAGATCATCGACCTTTTGCCGGGTGGCGGGAATCTGGTCCATCAGGGTGACAAAGCGGTTGATATCGCGCCCAAGAGACGGGTCGTAATCAGCCAGGTCAAAGGAGGCGATCACAGTGCGCAAGGCATCCATACTGTCATCGGAAAGGTCGCGCTGCGCGGCCAGTTGCGGTCCGAATTGTGCCCCGGACGATCCGATATATCCGGCCGATGTTCCCCGTTCCTTTTGCAATTCGTGAACGGTCGCGCCGAGATAACCGGCAAACTCGGTCAGCGCACGGATTCTCGACAGTTCATCCATTTGCTGGAAACGGCCACTGACAATCACAATTGCCAATATCACCAACCCGGCCACCGGCGGGACAAGTGACAGGATGATTTTTGGTCCGATACGGATAGAACTGAACATGCTGGCCCCCGAAGATACTGATTTCGATGGCCGCCAGAAATTACCCACTCCCGGGCAAGCAAGCCCTTTCCGGTCCTGTGAAAGGCCGGGCGGGTTGCTTTACAATTTTATCGGGTGAAGCTGTCACATTTCCCCCATCAGGTTGATATTGGGGTGCAGCGCGGAAAATCAAGTTTTCTTGATATGCCAAAATCAACAGACCGGAACAGAACGGTTTTCAACCGCCGATCCGTTTGACATGACAGGCCATCAGCGCAGTGCAGCGCAGTTACGCATGGCGTTCGCGAATGATTTCAAGCATGCGGCTGAGCTGATCGTCACTAAGCCCGGCAATCCGTTCGGAAAGAAGATTGGCAAGCTCGGTCGCTTCGGGTTCAAGTCCCGCCGTATCAACGGTGATTTTCGGGTGTGAAAGCTGTGCCAGGCGCTTGATATCGTCGACCTCGTCCCAGACCAGATTGAAATAGCCGCAAATCTGCTGCACCAGACCGGGGCTTGGCCGACCGCGATGGCCATGTTCAAGCGCCGACAAATAGGCCGGTGACAGCTGCAAGGCCGTTGCCATATCGGTCAGGGTGACATTGTTGCGGGCCCGTAATTCCCGAATGCGATTGCCAAAAGGTGTCACGGGCGTCTCCGTTTCAACAAAACATAAAAGGCCCCGGCACCACCATGCTGGATCTGGGCCTGATTGATGGCAAGAATACGATTTCGCAGGCGCGGCGCACTGAGCCATTGCGGGGTCCGCTGACGCAACAACCCGGTACGGCCATATTCATCAGCCCGCGATCCCTTGCCCGTGATTACCAGAACACAGCGTTTTCCAGCCTGCCAGCTTTCCTCGATAAAGGCATTAAGCGCATTATGGGCAACATCCTGGGTCATGCCGTGCAGGTCGATGCGACCATCAATGGTCATCTTGCCTTTCTGGAACTTATTGGCCGTCGAGCGGTCAATCCCGTCGGTCACACCGGGCTTGAGATCAGCCAGCGTTTGCTTTTTGATCTGCGGGCCACGATCGGCATTGCGGGCCGACGGCAAATTGCGCGCCGCCCGGTTTTCCTCGGACCGTTCAAGGTTTTCAGCCAGATTGTCGGGCAACTGGATGGCCGTATCGCTGGTATGGATGTCATCATCAGGTGCACACATGGCATCATCACCCTTGCGCCGTTTGGTGCGCAAGGGTTTGACGTCACGTGTAAAGACCTCCCACAGGGTCTTTTCCGCGTCACTGACGGTACGGCGTCGTTTATTTGTTTTCTTTTGTGTCATCCACCAGAACGATATGCAGTCGGCGCGGTCCATGTGCGCCAAGCTGTATCGTCTGTTCGATATCGCCCGTTCGCGAAGGTCCGGTCACCCAAAGGAATGTTCGCGGCATATTGCCGTGTCCTTCCTTTTCGCGCAACCGCGCCCATACCTCTTCATAGGTTCCGACGATATCAGATGCCTTCAAAACAACGATATGGGTGTCTGGCAGCATGTTGAGCGTATAGGGCGTGCCTGCCCCACTGCGCAGCATCAGGCTTCCGGTTTCGGCGACACCGCCGAAGCTTGGCGTCACCGAAACAGCGTCTTCCGGACCGGCGATCCCGGTTGAAACTTCGAGTGCCGTATCACTCCAGGGCAACCCGGAAACCGCAGAATCCGGGGATGTTTTAATCCGTGCGGGTAAATTGTGATCAGCAAGGAAACGGGCCACTTCGCGCGGAATGTCATTATCGCTGACCACCATGGCAACGGTCGCATTGACACTTTTTGCCATTTCCTCAAACAGTTCGACCTGCTTGGGATGGGCAAGCTGGGCACGCTTGGGCACCACCGGATTGGCTTTGGGCGATGACAAACGTTCGGTTACGGAAACCGGCGCAGCTTCGCCCGCGCCCCGGCCAAGACTTTTGCGAATCCGGCCCAGAATCGCATCGCGCGAGGAGGTGTTGGACGAGGTGCTCATTTCGAACCTCCCTGCTGTTTTTGTTTTTCGGCCCAGAGTTCCTTGAAGGTTTTGCCCTCGGGCGCCGGAAGATCACGCATGTCGGTCCAGCCCCCGGCAAGCGGCAATTTGGCGATCTTGCCCTTGCCGCCTGACATTTTGCCCAGAACCTTTGAGGCAATCCCGGTGACGGCCCGATAAAGCTTTGGTTTTGAAGCAAAAAATGCCCACGTTTTGATACCGTAACGGAATGAGGACGGGCTGAGATGTTTTTCGAATTCCCGTTCACGCCAATGACGCATCATCTTGGGCAGCGGGATCCGCATCGGACAGACTTCTTCGCATTTCCCGCAGAAGGTCGAGGCATTGGGAAGATGCCCGGCCTCGTCCACGCCAATCAGCGATGGAGAGAGAACCGATCCCATCGGACCGGGATAGACCCAGCCATAGGCATGACCGCCCACCGCCCCATAGACCGGGCAATGGTTCATGCAGGCCGCACAACGGATACAGCGCAACATGTCCTGGAACTCGGTGCCCAGCATGTTCGAGCGACCATTATCAAGCAGGATCACGTGATATTCTTCGGGCCCGTCAAGATCGCCATCGCGTTTCGGGCCGGTCGAAAACGTCGTATAGGATGACATTTCCTGACCCGTGGCCGAGCGGGCGAGAACGCGCAGGATACTTGACGCATCTTCAAGGGTCGGCACCACTTTTTCAAGGCTGGCAATCGCAATATGAACCCGCGACAGGGTCTGGGTCAGATCGCCATTGCCTTCGTTGGTGACAATCACCGAGGTGCCGGTTTCGGCAATCAGGAAGTTCGCCCCGGTAATCCCGATATCCGCGGCAAAGAAATGTTCGCGCATGACTTCGCGCGCTTCATCAAGCAATTCCCGCGGTTCGACCAGTGACCTGTTGGGATCGCGCCCGGTATGGGTTTCGCGGAAGCTGTCAGCGACCTGTTCCTTATGAACATGGATGGCCGGTGCGATGATATGGCTTGGCGGTTCGTGCCTGAGCTGAATGATATATTCACCAAGATCGGTCTCGACGACTTTGAGATCCTGTTTTTCCAGGAAGTCATTCAGCCCGATTTCCTCGGAAATCATCGATTTGCCCTTAAGGACCGATTTGGCGTTCTTGTCGCGGCAAATCTTTGCCACCACTTCACGGGCCTCGGCGGCATCGGCACACCAATGGACATGACCGCCATTGGCCTTGACGTTTTCTTCGAATTTCAAAAGATAATGGTCAAGATTTTCAAGCGTATGATTCTTGATGTCCCGGGCCTGATCGCGCAGCGCCTCAAATTCCGGCATTTTTGCCGCAGCCGCAGAACGCTTTTCCTGAAAACCGGATTTCAGACGGCCAAGGGCACGTTGCAGGCTTTCATCGCGCAGCGCGCCATGAACGTTTTCCTTGAATTTCGGGGATGTTGACACATTCATGATGCTTACTCCCCACCCGTCTTGGAATTTGATCCGGCAATTGGCGGGGCGGCCATGGTCATATCGGCCAGCACTTCGGCAACGTGGCGAACTTCGACATCCGATCCTTCACGCGCAAGCTTGCCCGCCATGTTCATCAAACAGCCCATGTCCCCTGCCAGCAGGGTTTTGGCCCCGGTCTGTTTGATATCTTTGGTCTTGTCACCGACCATCTTGCCGGAAATTTCGGGATATTTGACGCAGAATGTCCCGCCAAAACCACAGCAGGTTTCAGGTTCGGAAAGTTCGGAAATCTCAAGCCCCTTGATGGAATTGAGCAATTTGCGCGGCTGTTCCTTGACCTTGAGCTCACGCAGGCCCGAACAACTGTCATGATAGGTGACCTTGCCCTCGAAACTTGCCGGGACCGCATCGACCTTCATCACATCGGTCAGGAAGGAAACCAGCTCGAACGTCTTGTCAGACAGGGCCTTGACCTTGTCGGCCATGGCCGGATCATTGGCAAACAGTTCGGGGAAATGCTTTTTGATCATGCCGGCACAGGACCCGCTGGGAGCAACGACATAATCATAATCGGCAAACATATCGATCAGCGGCCGGGCGACCTTGCGCGCCGATTCATTGTCACCGGAATTATAGGCCGGTTGCCCGCAACAGGTCTGATCCATGGGCACATCGACCTCGCACCCTGCTTCTTCAAGCAGCTTCACTGCCGAAAAGCCGACCGTCGGCCGGAACATATCGACAAGACAGGTCACAAAAAGACCAACGCGCGGTTTTGAAGGCGTCATGGCGTATCCTCTCTCGGGCTTTTGGGCCATTGACGGATGTTTTGTGCGGGCAGGAATCCGTCTGGCCGAAATCTCTTATAATTGGTATTACCAATTTCGGGCGGACAGGTCCAGACCAAGAACATTACGACTGTCATTATTTACAGAGCACGACACATCAAACCCGGCCCTGCACTTGCAGGAACCGGTATGGCATCGTGCCCGGTAAACCCGGTAAAAAAGTACCTAGTTCTCGTCGATCAGCTTTTTGAGAAGATCGATCATTTCGGCCTTTTTGTCGGCGCCAATGCGATCATCAAGCTGTTTTTTGTGGATCTCGCCCTTTTCAAGTACCCGCGCATACAGCTCGCGTCCCTTGGGGGTGATATAGCTGGCATAGGAACGACGATCACCTTCAACACGAATGCGTTCGATCAGGTCGTCATCTTCCATCTGGCGCAGCGACAGGGTCACTCCGGACTTGTCCCGTCCGGCAGCACGGCAAATCTCGACCTGGGTAATACCGGGATTTTCATGGATCAGGACCAGAAGCGTAAAATTCCCCGGTCGCAGGGAATCGTTCCCGAGAATCTCCGAGAAATCCGAGAATGCTTTTTCATAGGCGCGGCGCAAATAAAATCCGATGAAATCTTCAAGCGGACCCAGCGCGACATCGTTGTTTTTAGCCAAGTTTTTAATCTCGTTCTATTGAAAGACACGGAAATCGGACCCGATCAACGCCATGTCTTTTCGAATAACTTCGTTACTTCGAAATATCAACTATATCCCGCACACCGGTCTGGGCCATAGCATTCGTCAGCTCTGTCTGAAGCATGGTGAATGCTTCTGCCGCACCATCCTGCCCAAGTGCCGCAACACTATAGAGAAACGCCCGTCCCATCAGCACAAAATCAGCCCCGGCCATCAGGGCCTTAAGAACATCTTCGCCGCTTCTGATCCCGCCATCAACAATCAGCGGGAAATCAGGCCCGACCGCATCGCGGATCGGTCCGAGCGCATCAAGGGTTGCCGGTGCACCATCAAGCTGCCGCCCGCCATGATTGGAAACCACAATGGCATCCACGCCCTCACTTGTGGCCCTTTGTGCGTCCTGTGGCGACAAAATCCCTTTCAGGATCAGCTTGCCCGGCCATTTCGAACGGATATCGGCCAGAAGATCCCAATCCAGCCGACCAGAACTTTGCTTGGCCATCAGGCTGGCAAGCGATGTGGTACTCGCCCCCGGTTCGGCATAGCGTTCAAGATTGGCAAAGCGCGGTGCCCCATGGCGCAAAACGCCAAGCGACCATTTCGGGTGACTTGCCAGTTCCCAGATGAATCGCGGCGTGATTTTAAGCGGCAAGGCAAACTGGTTGCGCAAATCGCGACGTCTTTTGCCCGGACGCGGCACGTCGGCAGTAACAATCAGGGTATCATATCCGGCGATGCGGGCCCGTTCGATCAGATCATCAACGATTTCCTGCGAACTGCCGACATATAGCTGGAACCAGCCGGAATTCGGCGCACAGTCGCGCAGGTCTTCAAGCTTGGCGGTCGACGGGGTCGATGCGCAATAGGGCACACCGGCCTGCTCGGCCGCGCGGGCAAGAAACCGGTCAATTCCCGGCCAGGCCAGTCCGGCAAGTCCAACCGGGGCCACTCCGTATGGTGCCGCCCAGGACTTGCCGAGAAACCGGGCCCGGGTTGACAGATCCCCATCAACATTGATCAGGGCGCGTGGTTCAAGGATACGGTTGATAAAAGCTGCACGGTTGCGCCCCAGACCGGTTTCGGTCCCCGCCCCGCCATCAATAAAGTCAAAGGCAAAGCGCGGCATTCGCCGCCGCGCTTTTTCCCGTGCATCATCAAATGAAACAAGTCGCGACATGATATCAGCCCTTGCCAACACCATGCGATGTCGGACGGGACGCGAAATCACGCAATGCGTCGGCATCGGCAACAAAACCAAGTCCCGGTTTTTCCGGCAGGGTGATTGTCGAGCCGACACGATCGGGCAGGTTGCCATAGAGCGCGCGGCACATTTCGACCGATATCAGATGCCATTCCACCAGACCGCCATTTGCCATGCCCGCATGCAGATGCATGTTATGGAACGGGAAGGCACCGCCATTTGCCATCGTGACATTGTGGGCCTGGGCCAGGGCTGCAACTTTCGCACCGGCTGTCAGACCGCCACAAATCGCGACATTGGGCTGAATCACGTCAACCGCGCCAGCTTCAAGCAGGTCACGGAACCGGAAAAGCTGACCTTCATTCTGACCGGCCGCAGTCCGCATTCCGGTCTGTTCTCGCAAGTCACGCATACGTTTCACATCATTGTCACGCAGCGGTTCTTCAAAGAAGGTCACATTATAGTCTCGCAAACGATCAGCAAGATAACGCGCCGACGACGCATCCAGGCTGCAATTTGCATCAATGAAGAGGTCGCAATCGCCAATTGCCTCGCGCACAATGCGGACACGCTGGATGTCTTCGTCAATGATTGCGCGTACCGATGCGCCATCATTGCGTTTCTTAAGGGCATGATGGCCGACCACCATCTTGAAACGTTCGACACCATCATTTTTAAGATGCTTTGCCGCATCAGAAAGCTGGTCACGATCAAAGGAGCCAAAACCAAAGGTCACATAAAGCGGTACTTCGTTGCGTGCACCGCCAAGCAGACGCCAGCAGGGCTGATCGACCACCTTGCCAAGAATGTCCCAAAGTGCGAGATCAACCGCCGAAACAACGTGGCTGGCGTAACCGGTCTGGCCACGCGGGCTGAGCAGCCAGTATAGACGTTCGGCAATATGTTCGCGGTTGAGACTGTTCAGGGAAACGATGTTCGGTTCGACAAGTTCACTGATGATCCCGGCAATGACTTCCTCGTCGGTAATAGCGGTAAAACCATGCCCCACCACCCCGTCTTCGGTTGTAATCTCGATCACAACACAAGACAGTGCCGTTTCAACATCAACCGGTCCAACAGCAAGGTTTACCGGGATATAGGCCGGGATGGCCTTAACGGATTTGATGGCAAGGTTCACGTTTCTTCTCCTTGATTTATAAGGCTTTTGTTCGGGTTTCTGCGACCCGAAAACGATAAGTTTGAAATAATGTATAACTAGATAGTTGACTACTAGAATGTTTATAGTCAATCTAATTTTAATGATCGACACCAGCGAGAATGTGCGATCACAGAAAAACCCTGGGAGGATCCAAAATGCGATTTATGACCAAGACAGCCATTGCAGCCCTAATCGGAATTTCGTTCGGCGCAGCTGCCTTTCCGGCCCAAGCCGAGTTTCCTGAAAAGCCGGTAAAACTGATCATTCCGTTCCGTGCCGGTGGCGGCAGTGACGGTCTGGCCCGTGCCGTTCAGGCAGTTATCGAAAAAGAAAAACTGCTGCCAGCGCCGGTAGTTGTTGTGAATGCCGATGGTGCAGCAGGCACAGTTGGTACCCGTCACGTGCTTGAATCAAAGCCGGATGGCTATACTGTCCTGCAGATTCATCAGGAAATGTTTGCCGCCGCCGCCCTTGGCCGCGTGAACTATAGCCCCGCCGATTTTGAACCGGTCATTCAGGCCAGCCAGGGCTGCATGTTTGTTGCTGTGCCAATCGATTCCGAATTCAACAGCCTTCAGGATATGCTCGACTACGCCGCGAAGAATCCGGGCGATCTGAAACAGGCCGACGATATCGGAAGCGCAACGCACTTCCCGTCTGCACAGCTGATGGCGGCTTCCGATACCAGCTGGACGATTGTTCCGACGGGCGGAACGTCAAAACGCTTTGCCGCATTGAAAAGCGGATTGCTTGACATGGCATTCATGTCTGCATCCTGGATCACGCGCGGCAAGGAAGATCTGAAACCGCTGGCGGCTCTTGGTAACGAACGTTTTGACGATGCCCCCGATCTGCCAACCGCCAAGGAACTCGGCTTTGATGTCGAGGCCTGCCTGAACCGCCGTTACTGGGTTCCGGCCGGAACCCCGCAGGAAAATATCGACAAACTTGCCGATGCGATTGAAATCGCCCTGCACAGCCCGGAAGTTGCGGCCTATCTCGAGAAAAATGGTGAAACGTTGTCCATCAAACGCGGACAGGAGCTGAAGGATGCGGTTGCGCAGGACTATCAGCGCTATGTTGACGTGGTGGAGATCGTCAAGAAGTCTTCTGCCAAATAGAAACCCTTTGTAAAAGGCGTTCCCTGTTCGCAGATGACACCCCGCCCCGATCAATGATCGGGGCGAAATTGGAGTAGTCCAATGTACCGCTTCCTCACTCAGAACGCGGTAGCGATTGTTTTCCTACTTCTGGTCGCCGCTTTTGCGGCGGCCAGCCTTTACGGAAGCAGCCTGCTACCCCCTGCCAGCTACGAACCGCTTGGCAGCGCCGCTTTTCCCAAAGCCCTTGGACTGATCACTCTTGGTCTGGTTGCCTTGCAGGCGATCAGTCTGATCAGAAATCATTCCGGCACTGAATCCCCGGCGGATCCGGAAAGTGTCACCCGGTCCTTTTCCTGGAAGAAATACCGCAAACCGGCGCTGATGCTGGCGACCATGGTGCTCTACCTTGCGGCCATGTCCTATGCCGGGGTTGATTTCCGCATTTCAACATCGGTCTTCCTGTGTCTGGCCATGTGTCTTCTGGCCCGACCCAACAGTCCGAAAAAGGTTCTTTTGATTGCCGGAAGCAGCATCGTGCTTGCCGTCGTGCTCGACCTTGTTTTCAAGCATCTGTTTTATATCGATATCTAACGTCCCGGCACAGATTGCAGGGTCAGGAGTATCTCAATGCTCGACGCATATATTTATGTCTTTACGTCCGGTCTGATCTGGATTTTTGCCGGAGCCGGGATCGGGATATTTGTCGGTTCAATCCCCGGCCTGTCTGGTGCAATGGTTATTTCACTGACCTTGCCGATGACTTATTTCATGAATGGCAATGATGCCTTGCTGTTGCTTGTATCGATGTATATCGGCGCAACAACCGGCGGGTTGATCAGTGCGACCCTGATGCGGATGCCCGGCACAGAAGCCGCAATCATGACCACCCTTGACGGCTATCCTATGGCGGCTCGCGGCGAACCGGGACGGGCATTGGGTCTTGGCGTTCTGGCATCTGTCTTTGGCGGTATTTTCGCCTGGGTGATGCTGGCTGTTCTTTCGCCACCCCTGTCGGCAATCGCAGTTAAATTCGGGCCCTTTGACATCTTTGCCATGACGGTTGTCGCGCTCAGCCTGATTGCCGCAGTATCACAGGGCAGTCTTCTGGCCGGCCTGATATCGGCGGCCTTCGGCGCAATGCTTTCCCTGCCCGGAATTGATCCGATTTCTGGCTCCATCCGCCTGACATTCGGCTTTTCGTCGCTTGATAACGGTTTGACCCTTTTGCCGGTTATTCTTGGCATGCTGGTTCTGGGACAGGTCCTGATTGATTGTGAAGGTGTTCTGAGCGGCACCAAGGCAGGCAAGGCAAAAGCCCGCGTTTCCATGCATTGGCGCGATGTCACCAATTATCTGATGACCTATATCCGGTCTTCCTTTATCGGCACCTGGATCGGCATTTTGCCCGGCGTTGGCGGAACAGCTGCATCTGTTGCGTCCTATTCCGTGGCCAAGGCAGCCTCCAAAACCCCGGAAAAGTTTGGTAACGGTGCTGAAGAAGGCATTATTGCTGCTGAAACTGCAAACAATGCGGGTACGGTCGGCGCGCTCGTACCGCTGATCACCCTTGGCATTCCCGGGTCAGTGATTACGGCGGTTTTGCTTGGGGCGATGGTCATTCACAACCTTAATCCCGGCCCGCTGCTTTTCGCCGAAAACCCCGACGTTGCCTATACCATCATTGCCGGTGCCCTTGCAGGCAACCTTGCGATGTTTCTGATCATGGTGGTCGCAACACCGTTTCTGGCCAAACTTGCCCATATCAACAAAGCCTACCTTCTCGCGCCCATTGTTGTGTTCTGTATGATCGGGGCTTTTTCGGTCTCAAGCCGGTTCTTTGATATTGGTGTCATGCTGGTATTTGCCTGCCTGGGATATGTCATGACCAAGGCCCGGATCCCCACGGGAGCCTTTATCATCGCCTATATCCTGACCCCGATGGCTGAACAGAATCTCAGATCCGGTCTGGTAATTTATGACGGCAGCTTCTTGCCACTCATTACCAATCCGGTATCGGGCATTCTTCTTGCGATTGCGGTTCTTTCGATTGTCTGGAGCCTGCGCAGCGAATTGAAATTGCGTAAAAAGCAGAAGGTATCGTAATGCCAAATCCTGTTCCAACATTTGGACTCATCGTACCACCGCGTGAAGGCCAGATCCCACCCGAAGCACAGCATATCTATCCGGATATGAATTTTATCGCCCGCGGTCTTGGTCTGGTGGAAATGGCCCACAAGGATTACGACCGGGTCATCGCCGATACCGCCGATCATGCCATTTTGCTTGCTGCATCGGGTGCAGATGCGGTCAGTCTGATGGGAACGTCGCTAAGCTTTTTTAAAGGCCCGGATTTCAATGAAAAGCTGATTTCAATATTGAAATCAGCGACCGGGCTTCCTGCCACCACGATGAGTCAGGCGATCATTGATGGTCTGGCCCGGTTTTCTGCCAAAAAAATTGCCGTTCTGAGCGCCTATGAAGACGATGTGAATGCCAAGCTGTGCGACTATCTGTCTGTCTATGGCATCAGGGTAATGAAAATCGCGGGCCTCAATATTCGCAATATTGCCGATCTTCCGCATATTTCTGGCGAATATCTGATGGCGCGGTGCCGGGAATTGCTGATGCAAAGCGGGGAATGCGATGCCTTGCTTATTTCATGTGGCGGGTTGCGGACGATTGATCTGGCACCGACCCTTGAAAAGGAAACGGGAATTCCGGTGGTTTCAAGTGCCGTGGCGGGACTTTGGGCAACAGTCAATCTGATCGGTGATCAGAAACACCGCGACACATTCGGCATGCTGTTTGCCGATCCGTCACAGAACTGATTTCAGCCGTTTCCTATTCATCAAGACCCGAGAGATCTATACATCCCAGGCCGTTATTTCCTAGATCAAGCATCGCCCGGATGAACCCGTTTTCAGGGTTGGCTGAAAGCCCGTGAGAGCGGCGATTTTCAACAAAGAAACCGTCAGTTTTAAAAAGATCAAGCTGTCTTTGCAGGCCGGATATATCGTCATCGGGAACATCGCCACTTATGGCAATGTAAAGGTAGCAACTGCGATAGGGCACGACGCCGTCAATCTCGGGAAGATCTTCCCCCCTGGCCTCGTCATTGGCCTGATCAATGTAATAGCGCAGCACATTGCCACCAATTGCAATCAGATCAACACGATCTGCCCGCATCATCGGCAAAAGAAGCTCTTCACGCGGTACAATAACCAGTCTTTGTGCCCCCCGCGCGCGCAAATAGGTTTCACGCGCCGACCCCATCAGGACACCGATGCGAGCATCCTCAAGGATGTTGGAAAATCCCCTTTCCGCCCAGCCATGCATTGCGAAACCATAGAGATTCCATATCGTCCGACTGACCGGACCAACCCATTTGAAACTGTTTTCACGATCCTGCGACCGGGTCATCGGATAAATGACATGACCGCTTTCGTGATCGGCTTCTTCAAGCTGTCGTTTCCAGGGCATCTGATCGACAAGTCTGGCCTGCAATCCGGCCTTGTCAAAAAGTTCGATTACAAGACTGTCAAAATATCCCGGTTCACGCCGACCGGCTGACCGACTGCGTGCATTTTCGGAAAGATGAATGACATAGTGCCCGCCAAATGGAGCACGATCACTTTGCGCATGTGCTTCACCCCTGTTCTCATGGGCGAAAGACACAGATAAATCTGGAATTGGAATAAAAAGAAAACAGGCGGCCAGAACAAGTGAACTGATGCATTTGGCAATATGCCGGTCGCGGAAACGGGATTTCAGGCTATTTCGCCTCCCCATATCACGCCTCTTGTTTCTTTAACCAAAGGGCGTCTTTGACCTTGCTTTCGATATAGGCCTGATGGGCGGCAAGTTCTGCCTCACTTATGACATGCGGACGCGGTTCAAGCCGGTTTGATTTCGGACCAAGAACGCGTCTTCCATTGCCCTGATCATTGCCATCGCCATCCTGTGCGTTGGGATCAAGTGACAGGCCATGCTGACGCCCGCCCAGAAGTTCAAGATAGACCCGGGCAAGCAGATCGGAGTCAAGCAGTGCCCCGTGCAGGGTACGGTTGGAGTTGTCGATCTTGAAACGGCGGCACAATGCATCAAGGCTGACCGGGGATCCCGGAAACTTTTTGCGCGCCATCTGCACCGTATCAAGCGCACGGTCCATGGCGATGCGCGGCTTGTTCAACCATTCAAGTTCCGCATTCAGGAACTTCATGTCAAAGGCGGCATTGTGAATGACCAGAACCGAATCCTCGCCAATGAATTCGATAAAATCATCGGCAACCTCGGCAAAGACCGGCTGGTCTTTCAGGAAGTCATCGCCAAGCCCGTGAACGTCGAAGGCCTCTTTGGGCATCGGGCGCTCGGGATTGATATATTGGTGATATTGCCGCCCGGTCGGCATGTGATTGATCAGTTCGATACAGCCAATTTCCACCAGGCGGTGGTCTGCATAGGGATCAAGGCCGGTGGTCTCGGTATCGAGGACAATCTCACGCATAAAATCTGGGTCCGATGGTCAGCTTAACTGGTCAATAATGCCTTGAATATATTGAAAAGTCACCGCACGTCCCAACCCTGTCGGGATGACATAATCGCACCGTTTGCGCTTTTCAATATCGGGCATCTGTTTGGACAGAATGGCGGAAAATTTTTCATCCGTCATCCCTTGTCGTGCAAGAACACGCTGACGTTGAACAAACCCCGGTGCGGAAACAACCGCAACGGCATCACAGCGTTTTTCACCACCTGTTTCATATAAAAGCGGGATATCCAGCACCACCAAAGACCGTCCCAGCATCTGCTGGCTGCGCAAAAAGCGGATTTCAGCCGCCCGCACCAGCGGATGCAGAATCGCTTCGAGTTTTTTAAGAACTTCCGGATCGGAAAATGCCCGTTTGCCCAGTGCCTGCCGGTCAATCCTGCCATCTTTGATGATATCGGGAAAAGCCGCCGCAATCGGATCAAAGGCAAGTCCGCCCGGTGCCATCAGGATATGGGTGGTTGCATCGGCATCATGGACCGGCACGCCAAGAAAACGAAACATCGATGCCGCCGTCGATTTTCCCATCCCGATCGACCCGGTTAAGCCCAATATCACCATAACAGGATTACCTTTATATGCTTAATCAGGCGAAAGAACGAAATCGCGCAGTTCCTGGGTGACTTCCGGATCAATGCCGAACCAGCGATGAAATCCCGGTCGGGCCTGATGAAGCAACATGCCAAGACCATCGACAATCGGGTTGCCGCGCTCACGCGCCTGGGCAAGAAGATCCGTGATCAGCGGCGCATAGACAATATCGGTGACAAGGGCCGATGTCGGCAAACCATCAAGGTCGATATCGAGTTTCGGCTGCCCGACCATGCCAAGACTTGTCGTATTGACCAGAAGCGCCACGTCCGAAAGGACATCGGGCGACAAAGGCCAGTCAATAACCTTGAGACGCGGATCGTTGAATTCGCGTGTCACATCCTCGGCCCGTTTGCGGGTGCGGTTGGCAATCCGGATTTCAGGGCTTCCTTCGTCGAGAAGGGCAACCAGAATGGCGCGCGATGCCCCGCCCGCGCCCAGCACCACCGCCGGACCGGATGTAAAATCGATCCCGGGGGCTTCCTGACGCAGGTTTTCAATAAAGCCGAACCCGTCGGTATTATCACCCAAAAGCCTGCCATCCTTGGCAAAGGTCACGGTATTGACCGCCCCGATGCGACGTGCCCGGTCCGAAAGCTCGTCACATTCGGGCATGGCCATTTCCTTTTGCGGGATGGTGACATTGACCCCGGAAAAGCCCAGATTTCGAAGCGAAATCAATGCTGCCTGAAAGTTTTCCGGCTCGACCGGCAGGGGCATGTAACTGCCATCAATCCCGTATTTCGCAAGCCAGTAGCCATGCAGGCGCGGCGATTTGGAATGCGATACCGGCCATCCCATCACACCGGCCAGACGCGAGGTTC
Source organism: Thalassospira sp. SM2505 (assembly GCF_054901115.1). Classification (NCBI taxonomy): domain Bacteria; kingdom Pseudomonadati; phylum Pseudomonadota; class Alphaproteobacteria; order Rhodospirillales; family Thalassospiraceae; genus Thalassospira; species Thalassospira sp. SM2505. Next base: position 447,244 of record NZ_CM142731.1, on the reverse strand, counting down.
CAGAAAGGGTACGGTACGGAATACGGGCTGTCATGATGCGATAGTTTCCTGCCTGACGGGAGTTATTCGGGTTTTCGTTTTGTTTTAAATAATGTGCCAAACCGCATGGATGCCCGCCTGAGCGGGCATGACGAAAAAAGAAGATTTTTCCAAAACCGTCACTCCCGCGAAGGCGGGAGTCCACAAGGCTTGGCAAAGTGCTTTTTATGCCTTGAGCACACCATGATCGCGCAAGAAACCGATCAGTGGCAATAACGGCAAGCCAAGAACCGTGAAATAGTCGCCGCGCACTTCGGTAAAGAGCTGCGCACCAATGCCTTCAAGCTGATAACCGCCAACGCAATTGAAAATCTCTTCACCGGCGGCATCAAGATAATCTTCAAGCCATTCATCGCTGAAATTGCGCATCGTCAGATGGGCGGTATCAATCGTGCCCCAGATGCGTGACCCTTCCTTATATATAACAGCGGCTGAAACCAGCTGATGGGTTTTACCCCGCAGGGCCAAAAGCTGTGCTCTTGTATTGTCACGGTCGCGCGGCTTATCAAACCAGATGCCATTGCATTCAAGCATCTGGTCAGCGGCAATCACAATCCCGTCGGGCTGCTGACGATACATGCGCAGCGCCTTCATTTCCGCCAGTGTTTCGGCAGCTTCGGCGGCACTGGCCCCTTCGGCCTTCATCGATTGTTTATAGCCTTCCTCGTCAATCATCGAGGCGACTGCTTCGCAGGCGACACCTGCATTAGTCAGCATGGCATGACGGGTCTTGCTGCTGGAAGCCAGAATAAGCCGATGGTTCATAAGTCTTTATATCCTGTTCGAAAGTCCGTTAGTGACCGCGCCGGTCATACATGGTTGCCAGGATCATGGCAGCGGTTTCTTCAATGGATCGGCGGGTGACATTGATAATCTTCCAGCCGCGATCGGTAAAATAGCGTCTTGCCTGATGGACTTCATCGCGCACGGCCACCGGATCAACATAATCACCGCCCTCGCCGCGTTCGATCTGACGCAGGCGGTTTTTGCGGATCGAAACCAGCTGATCAACATCCTTGATCAGACCAACCACCAGCGGCTTTTTGAGCTTATCAAGTTCAGGCGGCAGCGGACATCCGGGCACAAAGGGAATATTGGCCGTCTTGATGCCACGATTGGCCAGATAGACCGAAGTTGGGGTTTTCGATGTTCGCGACACACCGACAATCACCACATCGGCCTCTTCAAGATCCCAGCCTGATTGGCCGTCATCATGAGACAGGGTGTAATCAATTGCCTCGATCCGGCTGAAATATTCCTCGTCCATTTTATGAAGGGCGCCGGTACGACCCCGCGATTGCTGGCCAAGGTAACCGGCCATCATGGTCACGGTATTATCAAGGACGTGACTGTGAGGCACCTGAAGCCTGCGACAGCCTTCTTCGAGTTTGCGGCGAATGTCGCTGTCAAACACGGTGTAAAGGACAATGCCGGGATTGCGTTCAATATCGGCCAGAACACGGGCCAGCTGGGCGTCGGTTCTGATCAGCGACCAGACATGTTCATGGGCACGCACATCGGGAAATTGCGCAATACAGGCGCGCGCGACACCGTCAACAGTTTCGCCCGTTGAGTCCGAGACCAGATGAAGATGAAAAATATTGTCTGTCTCGACCATATGCTGTCCGTTTTTTGATCACTTTTCGCAATGCAAGCCCGCTTTATCCACTTTTTGCGCGCCAAGCGATTTTTCCAAGTTTTTTAAAACCCGGATTTGGGTGTTCGATATTCCGATCACTAACCGGACGGATAAGGTATATTAGCCCAACCCGGAGTTAAGCAATCGGAGTCGGGCCTGTGGACAATTGTGGATAACGGGAGCGACTCCGGCCCGATTTTTTCCACAGGAATTATCCTCCCCCTCATACAAACTTTCTCAAGGCGTCTGTCCCGACCGGGATAAGTAATTATTTTTTCCCGTAATAGCAGGGATAAGAAGGCAAAAACCAGTGTTATTCACCTTATCCCCGTTATTCAAAATCGGCTTTTCCCAAGCTCAGGTCTGGGAGTCGTTCGGAGTCGTACACAGTTTTCCCCAAACCCGTTTGAGATGAATCATTTTTCCCGAGTCGGAATGTGAATAAACTGTGCACTAAATTTAATCCCTGTTATCCACAGGTATCCACCTACAAACAACATCCTTTTTTATTAAATAAGGTTTTGTTAGGCAGAACGTGGAAAACGTCCTGGCTCAGTTCCCAGGACAAAATTCACGGAAACGAAACTGGCCACCTGGTCCTCGGGTCAAAGACCGGAACCAGATAAAAAAGCGATCGGGACAGACGAACAGGAAACCAGATGCCCAATACCACGAAGACTTTCTTGCGCGCCCTTAGCGGTGAAACCTTGCCGGTACCGCCAATCTGGCTGATGCGCCAAGCAGGTCGATATCTGCCAGAATACCGTGCAACCCGTGGAGAAGCAGGATCATTTCTTGATCTTTGCTATAATCCCGATCTTGCCTGCGAAGTTACGTTGCAGCCGCTCAGGCGCTATGACTTCGATGCGGCAATTCTGTTCTCCGATATCCTCGTTATACCGCAGGCACTTGGGCAGCATTTGGCCTTCAAGCAGGGAGAAGGCCCACAGCTTGAGGCCATCCGCGATGCTTCGGGCCTTGGCAAACTTTCGGTCGAAGGCATCCATGATACGCTTGGACCGGTCTATGAGACGGTCTCGAAGCTTTCGGCAGCCATCCCGTCGCACACGGCCCTCATCGGCTTTGCTGGCGCCCCATGGACCGTTGCGACCTATATGGTCGAAGGCAAGGGGTCCAAGGATTTTGCCAATATCCGTCGCTTTGCCTATGGCGATCCGGACGGCTTTGCCCAGCTGATCGACATTCTGGTTGAGGCCACCACGCAATATCTGCTCAAACAGGTCGAAGCCGGGGCCGAATGCATCCAGCTGTTTGAAACCTGGGGCGGTGTGCTTTCTGAAACCGGCTTTAAACGCTGGGTGATCGAACCGACCAGACAGATTGTTGCCAATTTGCGGGCGGTCCACCCGGATTTGCCGATTATCGGCTTCCCGCGCGGGGCCGGTTTGCATCTGATTGATTTTAAAAACCAGACCGGTGTGACCGGTGTTGGCCTTGATAGCGGGGTTCCGCTTGATTGGGTGGCAGAAAATCTTCAGAAACTGGGCCCGGTACAGGGCAATCTTGATCCGATGTATCTGATCACCGGTGGAGATGCGATGCTTGCCGAGACCAGACGGATTCTTGATACGCTGGGCAACGGGCCGTTTATCTTTAACCTTGGTCACGGCATTACGCCTGAAACGCCGCCGGAAAATGTCGAGAAACTGGTGAAGTTTATCCGCAATCAATAAGCATCAAGTGCAGACAATGACTGCATTTTATTTCGTGATTATTGAAATCAATCAAATCGATTGGAAAATTCAATGCGTATGATGGGTTAAATCCGTTGCGTATCCACCCTGTTTGACCAATATAGGGCACGGAGCGGGACGGGTTTATCCATTGACGAGATTTCCGGTTGGACGGAACTGGTCAAAACGCCATGTAAGGATAATCCTATGTCCGAGACGACGCGCAAGAAACGCGCCATTGTTCTTTTCAATCTTGGCGGCCCGGACAGCCCGGAAGCCGTCGAACCGTTTCTGTTCAATCTGTTCAATGATCCGGCGATCATCAGCTTGCCCAATCCGTTCCGGTTTTTGCTGGCCAAACTGATTTCGCGCCGTCGCGCACCGATTGCCCGCGAGATCTATGATCATATCGGCGGAAAGTCACCGCTTCTGGAACTGACCCGGGAACAGGCGGATGCCTTGCAGGCAGCCCTGAATTCCGAAGATGACGGCTATGAAAACCGTTGCTTTATCGCCATGCGCTATTGGAAACCGTTTGCCGATGAAAGTGCGCAAGCGGTCAAGGCATGGGGGGCCGATGAGCAGATATTGCTGCCGCTTTATCCGCAATTCTCGACCACGACCAGCGGATCATCGGTCAAGGACTGGAAACGGGCCTGTCACAAGGTTGGCCTGACTGCACCGATCAAAACCGCCTGTTGCTACCCGACCAATCCGGGCTTTGTCGAGGCATCAGCCGAGATGATCCGCGAAGGTTACGACCGGGCATTGGCCAAAACGGTCGAACTTGGCATTGATAAGCCGCGTGTCCTGTTTTCGGCCCATGGCGTGCCCAAGGCAGTGATTACCAAGCGTGGCGACCCCTATCAGTCGCAGATCGAAAAAACATCGGCCGCCGTGGTCGAAAAGATGGCGATCGAGGGACTGGACTGGAATGTCTGCTATCAAAGCCGGGTCGGTCCAATGGAATGGATCGGTCCGTCGACCGAACATGAAATCGAACGGGCCGGACGCGAAGGCAAGGCCATCGTTGTTGTGCCAATTGCCTTTGTCACCGAGCATTCGGAAACCCTGGTCGAACTTGACATCGAATATGGCGAACTGGCCCATGAAAAGCAGGTTCCGGTCTATGAACGTGTGCGCACGGTCTGTTCCCATCCGAAATTCATCAATGGACTTGTTTCGGTTGTGAAACAAACACAGGATGAACTCGATCAAAAGGGCTCTGATGATTACACGGTGGAAAGCCGTGGCTGGTGGTGCCCGGATGAACATTCCTGTGCAAATGCCAAACAGCCGGGTCTCAAGTCCGCCGGGGCATAGGTAAAAATGCAAATGATTTCAGGCCGGTTCCGTTTTGGGACTGGCCTGTTTGCTGTTATGGTTTGAAAAATTCCGCGCTACGTTTGGTAAAGCCAACAGCATCAGACCGTTCAGTCAGAGAAGAGAGAGATGGATACATACAGCATTGTAAAATCCCTGCATGTCATCAGTGTCATTGCCTGGATGGCGGGGCTTCTCTATTTGCCGCGGCTTTATGTCTATCACTGCGAAGTTGAACCGGGCTCGGAAGCCAGCGAGAAATTCAAGATCATGGAACGGCGTCTTTTGCGCGCCATCATGAACCCGGCAATGATTGCAAGCTGGATATTTGGCGGATATCTGATCCATGTTGCCGGTGTGATGAGCGACGGCTGGTTCCATGTGAAGCTGTTATGCGTCGTGTTGATGACGATTGCCCATATGATGCTGGCCCGTTATCGCCGGGCATTTGAAGCCGACGCCAATACCAAATCCCAGAAATTCTATCGTATTTTCAACGAAGTACCGACGGTCCTTATGATCATTGTGGTCTTTATGGTGATCGGGCGTCCGTTCTAAACAGCATTGCCTATTCGGCATAGCGTCTAAATATTACGATATGAAAATAAAAAGGCCGCCAAACCGGCGGCCTTTGTTTTGGTATCGAACCAAGTAGAGAACAGATTGGGTCAATCAGGCATTTCCAGCCGGCTGACCTTCCATCTGTTTTGCAAATTTCTTGCGGAAAAGATCAGCAAAATCAATCTGCTGCATCATCAGCGGCGGGAAGCCGCCATCGGCAGTCAGGTCTGCGATGATCTTGCGCACATAGGGGAACAGCAGGCGCGGAACTTCGATCATCAGAACCGGCAGACGGTGTTCGTCGGCAACATTCAGGGTGACCACACAGCCATACTGAAGTTCTGCGATGAAAGCGACCTTATCGCCAACGTCTGCTTTGACATTGATCTTGATGGTCACTTCGTGAAGTTTCTGATCCTGGGTGGTGCGTGCCTCGACATCGACATCGATGTTGATTTTCGGCTGCTGCTGCAGGGCAACGCTTTCCGGTGCATTCGGATTTTCAAACGAAAGATCCTTGATGTACTGGGTATGGATCGTAATCGGATTGCCGGCTGGCTGCTGCTGTGCGCCGCTTTCTGCACCGGTGGTATTCTCGGCCATTAAAGTCTAGCTCCCTTGAGTCTTCGGTCTTGGTCAGAAAAAAGCCTTCAGGCTGGTGATTTGCGCAAGCGGTCCCGACGAGGATGTTGATTACCTTGCGGGGCTGTGGTCACAAACCGGCTGAACTGCTTGTTTCTGACGCCGTGCAATTACGGCAGATCAATTGGCCTAGCACGGATAACAGCCACGGGCAAGCCAATCAGATTGTCTGCAAAGCCCATATTTCTGCGGTTTTAAGTGATGGTCAGGCTGCGCGGGTTTTGAAATTACAGGCAGAATCACAAACAAAATCATAGAAGGCTGGCCGTTTGAATTGGCCAGCCTTGTGAATTTGTGATTTTACGGTGAAATTGCCGTCTAGCTGCGCGGTGGCAGATTTGGCGGAATACCGGAATCTGTCTTGCTGTTCATATCCCGGTCAGACGGTGTGTCATCGTTGCGCACACCGTTGGTATTGCTGCTGACATCTTCGAAATCGCCATCAATGATCGGACCGGCCCCGCGACGGCCAGTACCCCGGCCAGCACCTGTTCCGGCACCCATGCCGCCACCCATACCACCGGGGCGACCCGTATGACTGCTGCGCCCGGCACCAAAACCGGCACCGCCAAAGCTTGTGCGGATATTGCCCGACTGGACCAGTTTCATGATGACCTTTGCTCCGACCAGCTGGCGCAGGGGCGGAACCAGAAGCAGGAAGCCCATGGTATCGGTGACAAAGCCCGGCGTCAGAAGCAAGACACCGGCAATCAGGATGCAGATGCCATCAAACATCGGACCGATGGGCATTTCGCCCTGATCCATCTGGCTTTGGGCCTTGGCAAGGGTTTGTAATCCCTGTGCGCGCATCAGCGACGTTCCAAGAATAGCCGTCAGAATGACGATGCCGATGGTTGGCCACAAGCCAATCAGTTCGCCAGCCTGAATAAAGACCGCGATTTCAATGATCGGCATTGCGACGAATATCGCCAGGACATAAAAACCCATTTTTTCTCCGTTCCTTGCGCCTTTGACCGCAGATTTTCCGGTAATTGGATCGTATTTTAACGTCATTCCTGACGCTGTGCTTAAACAATTGCAGAAAACAACTTGGATTTCAGTGATTTCCTATTACTCTGCAGTCTGTATTGGTCGGGAAACTAGTGCGATAACGCGACAAAAATGCGGCAGAGCGCCAGTATCATCGCCATATGATGGTGAAGACGATCACACGACAGAGCGTGATCATCGGTTGCCCTTGCATTTGGTTGGGTTCATACCATCTCTCGACCACGGTTGTGATATAAATCCGGCCTGTTTGAAACCACTAGGATCAAGAGATCGGTCTTGCAGTATTTCGATATCTTTTTATTCGCACTGATTGCTGTTTTTCTTGTGCTGCGTTTGCGGGGTGTTCTTGGCCGCCGTACCGGCAACGAAAAACAGGGGCCATCCAATATTTTTGGCCGTCAGTCCCATGAACAGGATGCCAATGGCGCGCAGAAGGATGCGACCGCGCCCAAGACGGACAATGTCTATCGTTTGCCTGATTCTGCAAACGAACAGGATGCGACAGATGTTCCATCAGGCACCTTTGCGACCTTGCAGAAGATTCAGAAATTCGATCCGAGCTTTACCCAGCAGGACTTCCTGAATGGCGCGCGCATGGCGTTCGAAATGATTGTCGAATATTTTGCCAAGGGCGACAAGGATGGCCTCAACCCGCTGCTTTCGGCAGAAGTTTACAAGAACTTTGCCGCAGCAATCGATGCCCGCGCCCAAAAGGGCGAGCATGAGGAAACCACACTTGTCGGCATCAAAAGTGCAACCATTCATGATGCCAGCCTTGAAGGGCGCACGGCCTATGTCACGGTCAAATTCGTCTCCGAGGAAGTCTCGGTCATTCGCAATGACGAAGGTGACGTGATTTCCGGTGATCCCAATCAGGTGATCGAGGCCGAAGACCTTTGGACTTTCGCGCGCAATATCGAAAGCCGCGATCCCAACTGGCAACTGGTGGCAACCGAAACCCCGGAAGAAGAAACCACCGACTGACGGGTTTCTTGCGAGATCAGAAATTCTGGGCGATCCGGGCAACCGGGTCGCCTTTTTTATTGTCCGGGCTGGCAAGGTTTGATGGCAAGTGCCTGCGGTTATCGGCTTGTTAAGCATGTTGCGGGCAAGATTGGTGCGTTCGTGCGCCGCAATCTTGCCGGTGCTGTCTGCCTTGCCAAGTCATGCCAATGCCATGCTAATGAACGGGTTCTATCTTGAAGCGACGTCTGGTTCTTTCCCGCAGTCTTTCCATTATCTCTGTTCTTGTTGGTGCCGGTGCTGCCCTGATCTGGATGTTCTGGCCGCAAATTACCGGCCAGTTCGAAGCACCCCCCAAGCCGGAAGATGAACTGAGCCTGCGCCCGGCGACTTTCACCATGCTTGATGGCTGGCAATCCGATGACATGCGCCCGGCCATTCGTGCCTTTGCGCGGTCCTGCAAGGCGATGCTGCGGCGCGATGATGACAAGATGGTCGGACCTGATGGGCGCATGGGAACCATCGGGCAATGGCGCAATGTGTGCGAAATGGCGGTATCGCTCGATGTTGACGCCCTGCGCAAGGAAGATGCGCGCGCGTTCTTTGAAAGCGATTTCAAACCCTATCTCAGTGGCAATGCCAATAATCCCGAAGGCCTGTTCACCGGCTATTACGAACCGGAATTGCGTGGCAGCCTGACCCGTGAAGGCCCATATCAGACCCCGATCTATCTGAAACCCGACGATATGATTTCGGTCGATCTTGGCGATTTCAGTGACGAGCTGAAAGGCAAGAAACTGGTCGGACGCCTGACAGGCAGCAACCTGAAACCCTATTTTGACCGGGCTGCCATCGAACAAGGGGCGCTTTCGGGCCGCGATCTTGAAATGGTCTGGGTTGATGATGCGGTTGATGCCTTTTTCCTGCAAATTCAGGGGTCCGGACGGGTTGTGCTGCCCGATAACAGCGTATTGCGCATCGGATATGCCGCCACAAACGGGCATCCCTATTTTGCGATTGGCCGCGAGCTGATTGAACGCGGGGCTTTGACCCGAGAAACGGTATCACTTCAGACCATCCGCAAATGGCTTCACGACAATCCCGGCGAGGCCGACGGGGTAATGAATACCAACGCATCCTTTGTGTTTTTCCGCCCGCTTCAGACTGACCCGAACGATCCGACAGCAGGTCCCCTGGGATCACAGGGGGTTGCGCTCGAACCGGGGCGCTCCCTGGCGGTGGATCGCCGTTTCCATGCCATGGGAGTACCGGTGTGGGTTGAAACCCGTGATCCGATGAATGCGGACCGGTCATTTAACCGCATGATGATTGCCCAGGATACTGGCGGGGCGATCCGGGGGCCGGTGCGCGGCGATATCTTTTTCGGACCGGGCGAAGATGCCGCCCTGTTTGCCGGTCATATGAACCGCAAGGGTCAGAAATATGTTTTGCTGCCCAACAGCATTGATCCGGCGAGCTGGGAACCGAAAGCAACGCAGTGAATGGTCAAGTCCGGCCAGATTATCATTTGAAGCAGGGTTTAGAGGTCATCACATAGCACTTGATCCGGTTCGATCTTGGCAAACCAGAAGGAAAAGCACTTTATGCTCCGTCACATTGTACTTTTGCAGGTCGCTGATCACATCCCGGCAGATCAGGTTGATGCCATCATTGACCAATTGGCCAAAACCGCCATGTCCCTTCCTGGCACAAAGGCCTTTTGTGGCGGCAAAAAGAAGATTGGAAGCGGTCTTAGCCAGGGTTTTACCCATGGCTATAATATCGATTTCGTCGATGAAGCCGCGCGGGATGCCTATCTGGCGGAACTTGATGGTGACCGGGTCGGTAGCAGATTGTCCGAAATCACCGTCGGGGGGCTTGGCGGGATTCTGGTGATGAATATCGATATCAGCAATATCCAGACCCCGGATAAAACCTCTGATCAAAAACCGCAATTGCGATGGGTTTGATCGGATAGATATAGTTATCTGATCTTGTTTTCAGGATAACTTGGTCTTCTGGCCGGAAAACATCGCCATAAGCTTTCCGCCAAAGACGTTAATGACAAGTCCGGCCATCACCAATGCCGCCGAGATCATCTTGATCGGACCAAAATCCTCGCCCAGAACCAGGGCCGAGGTCGCCATGCCGACAATCGGTACCAGCAGGGTAAAGGGGGCGACTAGTCCGACCGGCAAGGTCGAAAGCAACCGTCCCCAGATCGCAAAGCCGACCAGTGTCACCGGATAGGCCAGATAGAGGATCGAGCCAACACCGATCCAGCTGATCTGATCGCTCAGTGTGGCCAGATTTGCGCGGTCTTCGGTTGCAAAGGACAGAATGGCCAGCGGGATTGGTGGAATCAGGCTGGCCCAGACGACAAAGGACAGCATCTGAACCGAACCGGCCTGTTTTATGATGATATTGGCCACACCCCATGCGGCGGCGGCTGCAACCACCAGAACAAGGCCAATGGCGGTAATTGATCCGTCGGAGACAAACATCAGCAACCCGACCCCGAAAAAGGCCACCAGCATGGCGACATAGCGATGCGGGCCGATCTTTTCGCCCAGCACAAACATGCCCAAAATCAGGGTAAAGAAGGCCTGGAGTTGCAAGACAAGGGATGAAATCCCGGCCGACAAGCCCAGATCCATGCCCAGAAACAGCAGGGAAAACTTGATACAGCCCAGAACCACACCAAAGCCGACCACATATTTCCAATGACATTTCGGCCGCGGCAGGAAGAACACAGCGGGCAAGGCGGCAAAGGCAAAACGCAGCGATGACAACAGGATCGGTGGCATTTCACCCAGCCCGAGCTTGATCACGGTAAAGTTCGCACCCCAGATGGTGACGACCAGAAGAACTGCGAAAAACTGACCAAGTGACATGGGGCTTGGGACCTTGCGGAGGTTTTGCTGGGGTATTGGGGCGTGCGGGGAAAATTCACGCTATGCCTGTCATCGCCGTTCGACAATCAAAACAATGTCATGGTGACAAAGAAAAACACCGGACAGCATCGCCATCCGGTGTTGATCGAAATCCCAGAATATCGTGATGTCAGAGCAGGTTACTGTGCAGCAACCACAGCTTCATCACCGGAGTCATCCACGCCCGCACCCGATTTGCCGCAGCCCGAAACGCGGGATTTGCGCAGGCGCTGGCTTTCGGATTTCAACTGACCGCAGGCAGCAAGAATGTCGCGGCCGCGCGGCCAGCGGATCGGCGCTTCATAGCCGTTATCAAGCAGGATCTGCGCGAATTTCTTGATGTCGTTGGTGGGCGTGCATTCATAATCCGAACCCGGCCATTTGTTGAACGGGATCAGGTTGAATTTGCAGTGAATGCCCTTGACCAGCTTGGCCAGCGCGCGGGCGTGCTCAGGCTTGTCATTGACGCCCTTGAGCATGACATATTCCATCGTGATCGGACGCGAATTGGACATGCCCGGATAGTTCCGGCAGGCATCCATAAGCTCCTTGAGCGGGTATTTCTTGTTGATCGGCATGATTTCATTGCGCAGATCATCATCAGGCGCATGCAGCGAAATCGCCAGACCGACACCAAGTTCCTCGCCACAGCGCACGATTTCCGGAACCACGCCGGATGTCGACAGCGTCACACGGCGGCGCGAGATCGAAATACCTTCGCCATCCATGGCAATGCGCAGGGCATCGCGGACATTTTCATAGTTAAACAGCGGCTCGCCCATGCCCATCATGACGATGTTGGACAAACGACGAATGCCATTGGCCGGGGTCGGCCATTCGCCATAGCTGTCGCGTGCCACCATGAACTGGCTGACAATTTCGCCCGGTGTCAGGTTGCGCACCAGAAGCTGGGTGCCGGTATGGCAGAATTTGCAGGTCAGCGTGCAGCCGACCTGTGATGAAATGCAGACAGCACCGCGATCTTCGTTGCGATCGGGGATATAGACCGTCTCGGCCTCGTTGCCGTCATGGAACTTCATCAGCCATTTATGGGTATCATCCGAGCTTTTCTGATCAGCTGTCAGAACCGGACGCCCGACATAGAAATCCTGCGAGATACGATCACGCAGCTTTTTGGAAATATTGGTCATATCGTCGATGTTGGTCACACCGCGGTTATAGATCCAGTTCCAAAGCTGTTTGACGCGAAACTTGCTTTCACCCATGTCGGCCATGAGTTCGGTCAGTTCTTCGCGGGTAATCCCGACCAGATCGCGCCGACCGTCGGCAGCCTGCCCATTGGCGGCGCGCGTAACGAAGTCGGAAAGCGATGGCCCGTCCTGCGTCGCAGGGGCATCGGTCTGGGGTGCGTTTTCGGTCAGGACGTCGGTCATCCCGGGGTCTCTCTCTTGGTTCTTGTGGTCTTGCGGGTCTTGTCTGGGGGCTATGCGTTTTACGCGATCGCGCGACTATACCAGAAAAGATGCAAAAATGCTTGGCCCCGCATATAGCGGGGCCGGGCGAAATTAGAAACGATAAATTTCACATTGCTGCTATCGCGCATATGCAATCAGGGTTGCACATAAAAGGGACGCAGCATCACCTATCGGTTTGCAAAAACGCGATCAGTTGACCGGCTTGGTGTTGCAAGCCTTTGAAATAGCGTTATAGGCGGCCGTAAAGCCCGACAGCGAATAGGTATCGGTGGTTTTGGTATCACGCGTTGAATAGCCAACCACGACCATGTTCGAACCCGATTTCATGGCACTGACAAGCTTGCGGTCGGTTTCGGCATCAACCGCCCAGGCAGAATCCGCATGGGTAAACAGGCTGAATTTCTTGGAATCGATTCGAAGATCGACCGTGCTTTTGTCCTTGTAGGTGTAACCGGTAATGAAGCTGACTTCATTAAACAGTTTCAGACCCGGACGGTGAGTTACCATTACGTAAATCTTGCCGCGCTGGGTATAGTCACCTTTGGCCGATGTCGGCTGGCTGCCCATATAGCAGACTTTCTGACCTTCTTCGGAATAGGTGTAAGCTTCCCATTTGCCAAAAACGTCAATCAGCTTGGGCGAATTCTGGGCCTGCACGCTGGTGGCAGGAATGCTGATCGCAATCACTGAGACAAAGGCTGACAGGGCAGCGGCAATCGAAGTTCTGACGAGACGATGGGCGTGTTTTTTCATGAGGTCGCGTATCGTGTCTGAAGTTTCGGGACAGGCCCAAACGGGCCAGGAAGGAGGTAATAAAGCCATCAGATATGGCAAATTTATGAGGTTGCCTGGCTGAGTCTGCCGACAAAAGGTAAAGATTAAACCAAGATGATCAGCGCGATCTGCGAATTGGCAGGCTGGCGGGTGATTTCCGGTCCTATCCGTTGGCGAGATTCAGTTTTACAACCTGATCAAGGCAATCCTGAACCGAAATTACGCTGTTTCCACGGCGCATACGGGCCAGCATGTGAGCCAGTTCACGTGGTTGTCCTTCTGCCTTGGGAACAAAAAAGGCATCAAAGGAACATTGTTCGGAACGATATTGCCATACGCGGATTTCGCCTTCGCCGCGGACCATTTCCGGTGTGCCGATTCTGGCTTCAAAGGCGTCTTCTGACAGGCCTTTAAGCGTTTCGCTCGGGATTTGCTTGAACGGGATGGCAGCGGTTTTGCCCGGTTTGGTATTTTCAGGCTTCTTGCGGACAACCGGACGTGATGTCTTGATCTGGCCGCTTTCTTCAAGCATGCCATAGTTGGTATTGGTGGTGCCTGGCGGCACGGCATTGCCGCCACAGGCACTTAAGCCCACGGCAATCAGGGCCAGAATGCACAACACCCCGAACGGACGGATGATGTCCGATCGGGGTGTCTGTATGGTCAAACCAACTGCGCGCACGGGACTTAGGAATCTTCCGATTTGCGCGGAATGGTGATCGCCGCGGTGGTGCCGGCGCGCGACAGGCCGTCGTCGCTGCCCTCGACATAGTCGAGTTCACCCTTGATGCGGGCACCATTTTCGATCTGCAACGATCCGTAAGTGATCTTGCCGTTGATTTCGGCGGAATTGATCACGGTGACGCGACGTGCGGTCAGGTCACCTTCGAACTTGCCACTGATTTCTGCTTCGTCAACCTGTGCCGACCCGATGAAGGAACCGCCTTCGGACACTTCAAGACGGGTGCATTCCTTGATCTGGGCTTCGACAACGCCCTCGACGACCAGAACGTCACAGGAACCGATTTCACCCTTAAGCGTGATATCGCGACCGACCGTCAGCTTTTTGCCCTCGGCATTGCTGGCCGCACTTGCAGGACGGCCCGAATTGCCACGGGTCGGGATTTCAAGCGGGCGTTTCGGGATTTCCGGGCGGAAGCTGGTAGAATGCGGTTTACTGGACATTTGCGGTTCATCCTTTGTGCGCGGCTTGGTGAAGAGCTGCGGCTCAGTACGTTTTTCTGTTTTTACGGCACTGCCAGAGGCGTGCTCGGATGCGATCTCTGTCGACCTGGTCGTGGTCCCGGAAAGGGTGCCTGATCCATCCTTGACAGATGTATCGGACGAAGCCGCATTACTGTCGACTGTTTTATTGGCTTTTTTCTTCCCAAACATTGGATGACCAGATCCTTGTATTGCAGTTTCGGTTCAGCAATCCGCTCTCCGTCTGCCTTGTGCGTGCCGTGTCATGCGGCGGTGTTCCAGCGTTATGCACTTTGGGGCACAAAGGTGCCAAGGCGAACAGAATAGTGGACCATAAAGGCTGTTGCGATAATCGGCGCGACCAGATTGACCACCGGAATGGTCATCAGGAAGGTCAGGCCGATACCGGCAAGCCAAAGCTTTTTCTGGCGACTTTTGCGAATGGTCTCAACCGTGCGTGCATCATAACGGCGTGCCGCAACCAGTTCAAAATATTCGCGCGACAAAAGATATCCGTTCATCGTGTAGAAGGCGATGACATAAAGCGGACCAGCCAGAAGAAGCGGCAAAATCAGAATGTTAAGCGCAAGGGCCGTCAGCGCGAATTTCAGGCCGCTGATCAGGGCCTCGGAAATCGGCTGCGGACGGGTTTCGGGCAAGGTCGGGTAATGCTTGTCTTCGACCGCATCGGCAATCTGATCAAGCAACAGGCTTGAAATCAGAACCGTGGCTGCGGGAAACAGCAAAATCACCAGCAACATCAACCCGATGCCAAGCAGCCAGTCGACCGCACTTTCAAGCCAGCCGCCATCGGTGAAAAAGGTAATGGAATTCAGGCCAAGCCAGATCAAAACCCAAAGACCGATAATGGTGGCCAATGCACCGGCAACACCAATCAGTACGACTTTGCGAAAACGCGGGTCGGAAAATTGTGCGATGGATTTCAGAAAGTCATTGATCATCGAACGTGTCGGTCCTGTCGTGTCGTGTCATTTGGCGAACTTTGCCTGCAAGGGAATCATGCCTGATGTTCCTATGCAATTAAAATTAACAGCCCGTGAAATCTGCGCAAAAAAGCAGAAAATTTCCCAAATCCGGCCGGGTCGGGACCCGAACCAAGTTTTCCGTCTTATCGTGGCGTTTGGGCAAAAAAAAGGCGTCCGGCCAGGGGGGAGAACCGGACGCCAGCGCTCCGATGATCTGGAGCGTGAGGAAAGGTAGGGGAGACCTCTTCCTCACACCGGGTTCCCATCATTAAGGGGAACCTTGTGACAGACTCACATATAGGAAGCTCGCTGCCCCTCCGCCATAGCATCCGGGCCGAAATTTGCCCTGCCTCACGAATGTTTGAGTGATTCTGAACAATGGCCGATTTCATTACGAAACCCCAATGGCGACAAGGGTTTGAATCAAAAAATATTTAATAGTAACCGGCCCGAAAGCCGGTCTGTCTGATCGGGCAAGACAGATGAGAAATTTTTATGATCAGTTGCCGCTTTGCGGCCAGATACGCTTGAATTTGAACAGGGCCGGATCAAGCGCAACGCCCTCTTCGGTGTTGAAAAGCGTTACTGTGGTTTCAATCCCGGTCGGATCGGTGACGATCCACTGGCGCAGCTGCATCGGTTTTTCGGCAAAGACCAGCGTCACACTGCCTGCACCCGGATCGGTTTTACGGACCAGTTCAACGCGGATGGTTTCGGCGGTGCGCTGAAAATTGACGACTTTGACCTTGTCGGTCAGCGAGATGTTTTCCGCCAGAATGATACCGGCCGGGGTTTCATCAATGTCGAAATAGGTCGGCGCATTGATTTCCTTGTCATAGTAAATGAAATCATGCCCGGTCGAGACCAGAAGGATTTGTGCCGGCGGGTTATATTCAAACCGCATCTTGCCCGGACGTTCCATGAACAATTCGCCCTCGGCGGCCCCGCCATCCGAGGAAATCTGTACGAAATCGGCCTTGAGCGTGGTGATATTCGCCAGATAGTTTTCGATCTTGCTGATCATTTCCGGGCTGATTTTGTCAGCCGACTGGGCGTGTGCTGCCTGTGGCAGGAAAGCGACGCTGGCAAGGGTTCCAAGACCGATGGCAGTGGCAAGGACACTTGCAGCAATCAAGGACCGGCTTTTCTTGCCGATATTTTGCAAATGTGCCCTGGAATTCTTACGCGAAAAAGTCATGTGCCTGTCCGGTCTTCAAAACAAATAATTGATGGCGATTGCGGAAGATGAATGGCGGATGATAAAAATCCTGCCAAATGTAATCGCAACATCTTACATATCGCATCATTTGGCCGGGAAGGCCAGCCGGGTCAAGCCATGCCCGCAAATGATCACAATTGGCCGTTTTGGGCCATAATTGTCGACATGCAGGTCAGGGGCAGCACCGTCCCGGTGAACAGGAGAACGCGTTTAATGAGCCGTATCGTCGCCATCCAGATGGATCCGATCGAATCAATCGATATCAAAGGGGACTCCACCTTTGTCATGGGCCTTGAAGCCCAGGCGCGCGGATATGAACTTTTGCATTATCATCCCGATGACATGTTCTATGACCGCGGCCGCATCAAGGCCGAAGTTCGCCCGATGACCCTGCGCTACGAGCATGGCAATCATCATGATCTTGGCGCGTCCAGGGTCATTGATCTGGCAAAGGAAACCGACGTCATCCTGATGCGTCAGGACCCGCCCTTTGACATGAATTACATCACGGCGACCCATTTGCTTGAGGCGATCCATCCGGAAACATTCGTGGTCAACCATCCGGGCCATGTCCGCAATGCGCCAGAAAAGATCTTTGTCACCGAATTCCCCGATCTGATGCCGCCAACCCTGATCACGCGATCGGCTGCGCGCATCCGTGAATTCCGCGAAGAATTCCACGACATCATCGTCAAGCCGCTGTTTGGCAATGGCGGGGCGGGTGTTTTCCATCTCAAACCGGGGGACGAGAACCTTAATTCCCTGCTGGAACTGTTTGCAGCCCAGTCGCGCGAACCCTTGATGGTTCAGGCCTATTTGCCTGATGTGCGCAAGGGCGACAAACGCATCATTCTGGTCGATGGCAAGCCGGTTGGCGCGATCAACCGTGTTCCGGCCGAAGGCGAGGCGCGATCAAACATGCATGTTGGCGGTGTTGCCGAGAAATCGCTTCTGACCCCGCGCGAACTTGAAATCTGTGACCGCATCGGGCCGGAGCTCAAAAAGCGCGATCTGATCTTTGTCGGGATCGATGTGATCGGGGATTATATGACTGAAATCAACGTCACCTCGCCGACCGGCTTGCAGGAAGTTAACCGCTTTGACGGATCGAAGCTTGAAAGCCTGATCTGGGATGCGATCGAGACGCGCCTGTCCTAAGTGAACGGCTTTTTCGAAATCAAGGGGCAAGTGATCCGGGTCGCTTGCCCTTTTTTGTTCCGATTGCTTTTCTGAACTTCAACAATCCGTTCAGGATGTGGTCAGGTTTTATGTCCATCAGCACGGAACCACCTTACCGACTGAACGTATAAGTGACGTAGCACTTCGGCAGATGACAGGGACAGATGACAGCCAGCACGCCATCAACAAGCACTGATACCGACCTGTTCGGGCCGTTCCTGTTTGCCCGTGGCGGCACCGGTCAGATATCGCGGATCGCCGCACTTGTAGTTGCGCCCGAAGGGCTCGACATTCCCGAATTTCGCACAGATTCCGGCCAGCCTGTTCTGCCGGAATTGCTGGCGACACTTTATGGGCGCTGCTATTGGCGGTTTGAGTTCGAGCTGCCCGCCAATGCGGATGCCTGTTATCATTTCGGAAGTGAAACGTATTCTGTCTGCACGGATTTTACCGGTGATCTGCGGATCGGGTTTGTGTCCTGTAACGGGCAGGAAGACGGTGATCTTGACCGGCCGCTTGAAGACCGCAATGCATTGTGGATTGATCTGGCCAGACAACATCAGGACAGGCCTTTTGCGTTGTTGCTCCATGGCGGGGATCAGGTTTATGCCGACGGGGTGTGGGAGTGCCATCCGGGCATCATTGCCTGGGACAAGGCGCGCCGCCGCCAGAAACTTGCCACGGCATTTACCGAAGACATGCGTGATGCGGTTCTGAAATTCTATCTTGATCATTATCTGGCGATCTATGGGCAACCCCAGATCAGTCATATGCTTGCCCGCGTGCCGTCGCTGATGATGTGGGATGACCATGATATTTTTGATGGCTGGGGCAGCCACAAGAAATGGTTTCAGGGATCACAAGTGGTGCGTGGCATGTTTGCCTGCGCGCGGGCGGCATTCTGTTTGATGCAGCTTGCAACCAGTCCGGATACCGGTCCGAAAACCCTGCCTGCAATGGTGCTTGACAGGGACGGAAGAAGCCTTGGCTGGCGGGTGGATTATCCGGGGCTGAGCCTGATTGCGCCCGATCTTCGATCCGAACGGACGCCCAATGACATTATCGGTGATCACGGCTGGCGCGATCTTCCGGGTGCCCTTGAAACCATACCCGATGGCAATCGCATCCTGTTGATGTCGAGCGTGCCGGTGATTGGTCCGCGCCTGTCACTGGTCGAGATGTTTTTGCATCTGTTGCCCAGCGCCCAGAAATATGAAGACGATCTGCGGGATCAGTGGCAAAGCAGATGGCACCGGCGCGAATGGTGCCGGTTCCTTGAATTGCTTGAACGCATTGCCAATGATCATGATCATGAAATTACCCTTCTGTCGGGGGAAATCCATGTTGCAACCCGCGGGACTTTTGAAACAGCGGGTAAAACCCTTCATCAACTGGTGGCCTCGGGCATTTCCCACACCGCCCCGCCGGTGATGTTTGCAAGGGTGTTGGGTTTGCTTGCATGGATCGGGGATCATCCGTTGCCTGATCGCCCGACCAGACTAAAACCGCTGCCGGGGCGCAAAGGAACCTATTGTGCAGCGCGAAATTACCTTACACTGGCCCGCAAGAATGAACGCTGGGATGCAAACTGGCATCTTGAGGGGATCGGCGAGACACCGGATCTGACGATATAGGGCGTTACAAAATCCGTAACGTTCAATAACGGCAAGGGATTTTGACCATGATGCAGCTTTACTATTCTCCAACGTCACCTTTCTCGCGCAAGGTACGTGTTGTTTTGCGTGAACTGGGTCTGGAAAAACAGGTCAGTGAAATCCTGATTGATCCCTGGACCGATGCTGCCCTTCGCGCCCATAACCCGCTGGCCAAGGTTCCGACCCTGATCCTTGAAGACGGGATGGCGGTGTTTGAATCAGCGGTGATTTGCGACTATCTTGACCAGCTGGCCCGATCAAAAGGCCAGTCCGAAGGCGTGATCCCCCAAAGCGGGGTCGAACGGCTTAATGCCCTGAAATGGCAAGGACTTGCCGATGGCATGATGGCGGCGACGGGACGCCTTTTTGCCGATTCAAAGCGCGATGAAACAGATCGTTCCGATTTCGTAATGGAACGTCAGGCAGCCGCAGTACAAAGCGCAATTGATGCCATCCTGGACGGCCTGCCGCAATTGCGGACCGAAGCGCCACATATTGGCACATGGTCGGTTCTGGTCGGGCTTTATTACATTGATTTCCGCTGGCCCGAACGGCGATTTGACATTCCGGTCCGGGTGCGCGACTGGATGGCGATCATGTCCGAACGGGAATCTTTGACTGAAACTGTGTTCCATTTGCCCCATGACACGGATTGACAGCGATCAGAAGCCAATTGCCTGCGATCAGGTCATGGGTTAAAGCCATCGTGAAACCTGCCTGATCGCGCTATAATGCGATTTGGCCCCATTCGATGAAAAGAGCCTTCATGACCGAACCGACAATCACCAAAGCCATGCGTGAACGCGCTTGGGCCCGTGCCGCCCGCATTGACGGCGAGGACGCCCGCATTGTGCGCAAGCATGAAGCCAGCGGCATCACCATGAAAAAGGAAAGCTTTGGCAAGTTTCGCAATTTCGGCTGGACCGTTGTGAACGAAGAAGCTGTACCCTGCCGCAAGGAATTCCTGCCGCCGCGTGATGGGGCGGATAAAAGCGACGACTGATCGTTGCGAGGCCCTTTTCCTGTTTTTACTGCTGCCTGTCGGGCAAATGTGATGGGCCGTGAATTGACATTTGATCTGCCAGACGGCGCAATGGGTGCAAATCCCTTGCGCCTTTTTCTTTGATCATACTGGCAGGATGACATGTCAGAAAATGCTGCCTTGCCGCCATCGGGCATCTGCGACATCGCGTTTGTGCCCCTTGAGACCATCGCACCTGATGACATTATCGCCCATATGTCCGATCCGCGAATGGCAACGCATATGCCGTTGCTTGACGGGCCGTGGGATCAGGACAGCTATCAGCAATTTATGGCCCATAAATCGCAATATTGGCAGCGTGATGGGCTGGGGCATTGGGCAATCCTGTGCGATGGCGACTATGTCGGCTGGGGCGGGTTTCAAAAAGAGGGTGAAGACTGGGATTACGGGCTGGTTTTAAGGCCACAGAATTTCGGACTGGGCATGGTGATCACCCGCAAGGCGCTTGATCTTGCCCGTTCGGATCGGCGCATTTCCTCTGTCACGTTTTTACTGCCGCCAACCCGCACGAAACTGGGGGCGTTAAAACGCATGGGGGCTGTGTTTGACGGGCAGGTTAGCCATGAAGGGGCAGTTTTCCTGAGATACCGGCTTGATACTGCTTAGCCGGATCAGTTTTTCTGACGGGGTCGCAGCCTAGCGTTCCGGTTCCTGCGAAAGACTGATCAGATCGGCCAGAAGTTGTTGTGCATTGGAGCTGGCGACCAGACTTTCGAGCTGATCCTGGGTTTCCTTCCAGACCGGAAAGGCGCGCACCAGAAGCGCCATGCCGTCCTTGGTCAGGCTGATCAAACGGCCGCGTTTGTCCCTGGGGTCCGGGGTGATTTCAACAAGTCCGCGTCGTTCCAGCGGTTTGAGATTGGCGGTCAGCGTGGTGCGATCCATCGCCAGAAGATCGGCAACATCTTTCATATGCGGTGGCGACGGCCGGTTTAGGGACATCAAAAGCGAATATTGCCCGCTGGTCAGATCAAGCGGGCGAAAGGCATCGTCAAACCGCCGTGCAATCGTGCGTGCCGCCCGCCTGACATGCAGGCAAAGGCACGAGTCCCGCACCATAATGGTATCGGCAAACGGGACCTTCTGATCGCTGTGGTTGAAATCTTTTTTTGACATGGAATAATTATGTTGATATCAACGTATTTGTCAAACGGGAAAATCATAAAAGACTAATCAATTATCCGGTTTGAGTGTCGCCGCCGATCCAAATTCATTCTGCCCGGCAAGGAGGATGCCCCATGCAGAAAATAAGCCCCTTTTTGTGGTTCAACGGCAATGCCGAGGAAGCCGTCAATTTCTATGCCACGGTTTTTCCGGGCACGAAAATTGGCAAGGTCATGCGTGGCACGTCTGCCGGACCCGGTCCGGAGGGACAGGTTCTGACCATCGGATTTGAGTTGTTCGGACGGCAATTTACGGCCTTTAACTACCCGTCGGAATTCAAATTCACCGAAGCCGTATCCTTTGTCGTTGATTGCAAGGATCAGGCAGAGGTCGACTATTACTGGGATTGTCTGTCCGAAGGCGGCGAACCGCGCGATTGCGGCTGGGTCCGCGACCGGTTCGGCCTGTTCTGGCAGATCACCCCGACCCGTCTGATTGACCTGATGACCGATCCCGATCCCGGGATCGCTGCCCGGGCGGCTGGGGCCATGCTGACCATGCAAAAAATCGATATTGCCAAGCTTGAACGTGCCTGTGCCGCAGGGTGAGGCTGCTTATCCCTCGTTCGTCAAACATCTGACCCCCCTCGTGTCACCAACAAAGGATATGTCTGATGAAACATGCGACCAGCAAAGACTATCAGGAGATCAAAAACGTTTTTGACCGCTGGATTGAAGCGGCCAGTAACCGGAATGTTGATGCGATCATGGACCTTTATCACGACGATATCTGTTCCTATGACGCGGTCGGGCCGCTGCAAATTAACGGTCGGGCCGACTATCATGCCCATTGGCAAAGCTGCATGCCCGATCAGGGCGACATGATTTTTCAATCACAGGAACCGGTTATCCGGGCGTCTGGCCATCTTGCGGTGGCACATTTCCTGATCCGGTGTGGCATTCGTAACCCGGATGGCAGCGAACAGGCCAGCTGGATGCGCGCCACCAGCCATCTTGAAAAGCAGGGTGGGCACTGGCGCATCATGCATGAACATTTTTCCGTGCCTTTTGATTGTGACAGCGGTGAAGCCCAGTTCGGGCTGGAGCCGTGACCCTTGCGACCACCTTTTTTACAAGGAATACCCCGATGAAACTGATCACTTATCTGAATTTTGATGGCAACTGCCGTGAAGCATTTGAGTTTTACAAATCTGTTCTGGGCGGTGAATTGATCATGATGGCCTATGGCGATACGCCGATGGCCGGAGACATGCCAGACCATAATGACAAGATCGCCCATGCCTGCCTGATGGGGGATGACTGGCATCTGATGGCATCGGATTGCCCGCCTGGTTACTTCAGTCCGATGCAGGGCATGAATGCCTCGCTTCATTTTGAAAAGCCCGACGAAGCAAAGAAAATTTTCGATGCGCTTTCGGTCGGTGGCACGGTGACCATGCCGTTTGAGGAAACCTTCTGGTCGCCGGGTTATGGCATCTTTGTCGACCGGTTCGGCACGCCTTGGATGATCAATACCGAGATGCCCGCCGATGCGCAGGCAGGATCCGCCTAGTCCGCTGTTGATAAACGATTTGTTGCCCTGATCCCCGTTTCCCGTCAAAGTAATGCAACTTGTGGTTACGGGGATCAGCCAGCATGACAGCGCGGGTTACGACAGTTGCCTTTGCCGGAATTGAAACGATTGCCGTCGATGTTCAGGTGCAAATGGCAAGTGGCCTGCCGGCTTTTACGGTGGTAGGGCTGCCTGACAAGGCCGTTTCCGAGGCCCGCGAACGTGTGCGATCCGCCCTTTCCGCGATGGGACTGGCTTTGCCGCCCAAACGGATCACGATTAATCTGGCGCCAGCCGATTTGCTTAAGGAAGGATCGCATTTCGATCTGCCGATTGCCTTGGGCCTTCTGGCCGAAATGGATGTGATCGGCCATGAGGATATCGAGCGGTTTCTGGTGCTCGGCGAGCTTGGCCTTGATGGCAGTATTACAAAGGTTGGCGGGGTTTTGCCCGCTGCGATGGAAGCCGGGATGTGCGAATGCGGGATTATTTGCCCGCATGATAACGGGGCCGAAGCCCTTTGGGCCGGTGATCTGGAAATCCTCGCGCCCAAGACGCTGATCAGCCTGATCAATCATTTCAAGGGAACGCAGATTCTTGCCCGTCCGGTCCGCCATGAGGACGGCGAAATCAGCGAATTTCACGGCGACCTGCGCGATATCAAGGGACAGGAAAGTGCCAAGCGCGCGCTTGAGATCGCAGCCGCCGGTGGCCATAACCTTTTGATGTCGGGACCACCCGGATCGGGCAAATCCATGCTGGCCGCCCGCCTGCCCGGTATTTTGCCCGATCTTGATGCCAGACAGGCGCTTGAAACCACGGTGATCCATTCGGTGTCAGGATTGCTGCCTGCAGGCGGGCTTATTCGCACCCGCCCCTTCAGGCAACCGCACCATTCAGCATCTATGCCCGCCCTTGTCGGGGGTGGTGTAAATGAACACAAAATATGAGACTGTAAAATTAAATATGAGAACTTGTGTCGGAAAATATGAGAATGCCAAAATGGTACGGGTGAATCTCAAATTTTCGTTGTGAAGACAGTATTCAGTTTCACATACGAATTTAATTGAACAGCACCATATAATTTTTATATTAGTCATAGTGTGAGTTGCGGGATCAGTTCCCTCGTGCTAGCGAGAAAACCCTGCAGCAAGAGAATTGGAGCGGGTGACTTAGGTTGCGCCGCTTTTTTTATTTAACTTGATTTATCCGATGCGGACGCCCTAGTGATCGTATCAAACGGAGTTTTCGGGATCGCTTTGATCCGTTGAGAACTCCGTCGTATCGGCTAGCTATTCAGATACCCCTGTCTGTTTTGCTGCTGTTGTATTTCGAGATCGATTTTATCAGTTCAAATATCCGTTCACGCAACACATCATCCTCAACACCGTAATAACTGCGTACAAGTTCTAAAGTTTCTCGCCGCTGCATAGGGTCCTCACGAGAAACGAAGAGTTGAGTAACAATCTTGTTGCGTTGAGCAATAGACTTGTCAGTAAGATCGCGTGGTATGTCATCGTAGAAATAACTGACCGGAACTTTGAGTGCTTGGGCAATATCATATAGCCTTGATGCACTTACTCGATTGGTTCCCCGCTCATACTTTTGAACCTGCTGGAAAGTAATACCCAAAAGTTTAGCAATTTCTGTCTGCCCGAAACCGTTAAGCATGCGGAGCTCGCGCAATCTTCTACCGACATGAAGATCAATTGGGTGAGGTCCTACTGTTTTTGTTTTTCGCCGTCCGTTACGCATTGGTTTGCGACGGCGATTATCGTCTGGCTGTTTAGAAGGCATGCTTGTCTGATTCCGCGGACGCATTGAGAGAATAATATTCTAAATAATGCAAATTCGGGAGCTGTTGCTATTCATGTTTGAGCATTTTGATAGTGAAGAAATGTAAGTGATCAGCTCTCTTCTGCACTATTAAAGCGCAATCAGCTTATCTACATTGTGCTGCCTTTCAAATTTTCTGAGAATGGAGCTCTCAATCATCCTTCCTCAAACGGGGTGTGGGAGAAACTATCGGACGTTTTGCGTGGAGGATTGCAAAGCTTTTCGTCTCGGTTATCTGCTGACAATTAGATAGGCTACTGCAGAAAATCCGTTGGCGCGCTGACCTTTCTAAAACGCAAGAAGCCGCCTACCAGGTGGTTAGTCTGGATCAAAGGCGGCTTCTCTAATTGAGAGGTGATTGCTTTAGATAGAACCAACTCGGTATCAGCTGAACCAATGTGTGATTTATTGACGGTATTGTCAATAAATCCCCGATCACAAAACACCCCAGGTATGAGGTCTGTACAATCAATAAATCGCCCATTAAGCGTGCTCAAAACAACACCTTTGAAATCAGACTGACATGCAGTCACTCTCATCATGAAACAAAAAAGAAAATCAGGTTGAACATCGGGTATCATTCATAACCGGTATAATGCTCCGTCTCTAGATTGAAACAATTGTTGGCTATGCAATCATTGTCGTGAGCTTCGTGGGTATCAGTATCGGCATCCGGCTCGGAAGTCATATTTCGGTCGATTTCCTTGATGCTTTTGTCCCGGAAAAATACGTTCCGGCGTTACATGCGATTGCCATGGCCCTCGGGATTATATTTGCCATTGCGCTAATCTATTATGGAGGAAAACTCTTCCTGCCCCCTTGGGCGCGGTCAGTTATCCCCGCCTCTTACAGCATGATCCGGAGACTGATTTTATCATTACTGACAGCACTGCGCACTGAACTGATTGAAGGTAAGTCGAGGGCGCTCACCCCGCCATTTCCATGACAAAGACAAATGAATCACAAGCAACGGATATCACTCAAATAACTTTTATCTCGGCCCTGACACTTCGAAAGGATGTTTGACAGTTAGACTGCTCGAACAGAACTCAGGAATGCTTGCACTTTCTCACGCAATTTGTCTGTTTCATGTAATAAACTGCCCGAAGCATCTAATACTTGTTCAGCTGCTCCACCTGTCGAAACCGCAGCTTCATTCACACTAATAATACTACTAGTGACTTCGGTGGTACCCCCAGCGGCTTCTTGGACGTTGCGAGTGATCTCGAGTGTAGCAGCTCCCTGTTGCTCAACAGCGCTTGCAATTGCTGCCGAAACTTCACTAATCTCCGAGATAGTGGAAGAGATTGCAGCGATTGCCTCAACCGCACCATCAGTCTCACTTTGGATATTTGAAACCTGCGCAGTAATCTCATCAGTTGCTTTTGATGTCGCTGTCGCCAAATTCTTGACTTCTGCAGCCACCACAGCGAAACCCTTACCCGCGTCACCAGCACGAGCAGCCTCAATCGTCGCATTTAGAGCAAGAAGGTTAGTTTTCTCGGCAATATCGCTAATCAGTCCAACAACGTCACCAATCTTTTGCGCTGCATCCGCCAACCCACGTACCCGGACATTCGTTTCTTCCGCATTTACAACGGCTCGAGCTGCAACCGTGGATGACTGCCCCACCTGTTGATTTATTTCGCTAATCGAAGCGCTTAACTCTTCAGTTGCACTCGCTACTGTTTGAACGTTAGTCGAGGCCTGTTCGGCCGCTGTCGCAACTATCCCAGCTTGCCGACTTGTCTCTTCTGCAGTATTGGTCATTCCAGTCGCAGTCGATTGCATTTCCTTGGCCGCAGTTACGAGGGCTTTGAGCACAAAAGCCATTTCACTGTCAAACTCGGCGGTAAGTTCGCTTATCTTCTCGGCTCGTTTTTCTCTTAATTTTAGCGCTTCAGCTTCTTTCGTGGCAAGCTGATCAGCACGAATCATGTTTTCTTTGAACACCAATACTGCTTGAGACATTTCTCCAATTTCATCTCCACGATGCTCACCTGGAACATTTGCTTCTTTGTCCCCCGCAGCTAACTTTTTCATCACTTCAGTAATTTGCACGATAGGTTGAGAGATGCCCCTCCCAATTAACCACGCGAAAATTACACCAATGATGATTGCAGCACCCGCTAGTATCTCGCTGATCAAAACAGATCTTTTAGATGCAGCAGCAGCGCGCGGGCCGATCTCATCTTGCTCTGCTTTTACGTCAAGCTTGAGGTCTTCTAACTCACTGGCAACAATCGGCCCGATACGCTCTAACTCATTGGAAACCAAATCGCCACGTACTGGATCAAAAACCGAGAGCGAAACGATTTCTTCAAAAGATTCAGAATATGCTGTCAAGTTATCTGAAACTACTCTCGAGGCCTCTTTTCGGTTTCCTTCGGACAGTAAAGACCCTAGTTCTTGATTCAACAGCTTAGTCGTGTCGAGCATATCAAGTACTATTTGGGCATCTTCAGGGCTATTGCTTAATAGATAATCTTTAACTGCCACCCGTGCCTCCAACAGCTTCTCCTGCACACGGACCGCTTGATTTGATTGGAGAACAACTTCTCTGTAACGCGTAAAGTCTGTCCCCACACTACTCATGGAAACGACGCCTAACACGGCAACGGTTGCCAGAAGCAACAGGATGAGCGCAAAGCCTCCGAAAACTTTTGTCGAGATTTTTAAGTTACGCATTAGATTAGTCATCGCTTTCCTCCGAACGGCCAGCATTCGCTGGCTGCTGCTTCCAATTGTTATTCTAAGCCAGATGTGTCATTGGCCCTTTTATAATTAGAGATCGAAGATATTATGCCATTTTATTTCAGTAAATGAAGTCGCGTCAGCCAGGATAAACATCTCCTGAGGCTGGAAATAGACATGCGCACGCGAGTAATCCGCTACGCACAAAACTAACCGCGACGCTTACCCTAATCGACGGTCGGGATGCAGCACTGGGATAACTATAGACGAAACGGGATCGGTAAAATGCAGTGACCATGAGCTCCGCAGCATAAAGCTGCCGGTAAAAAGTCCAATCTCGGGAAAATGCAATATCAAACAGCCCTATGACATCGCGAAAAAAAGGGAGGCATGAAGCATATGCGCACACCTCCCTTGCACAACTGGAACGCATCAAGCTCCAGGAACTTTTTGATCCTTCGCCTCTTTCGCTGAGGAGGGTGACGTTGAGAAGTAGTTTCGTGCAAGTAGTGCACTGCCCACAACAATCGCACCCAAAGATACGAGCATGTACGGCGCGACACTGCCAACAGCGACGCAAATGAACAGGCTTCTCATTAGCCGCGACAGAGTGCCATTCATATAGCCCTCTATTGCAGCCGCCAGTGAAATCGTTCCGATAACACCGCCGATCACGGCAAGCCCAATCTCAATGGATGAACCGGAACCGATGATAGCAGGATTCCAAATAAAGACGAATGGCAGCAGAAAGCCGACTGCGGCAAGTTTGACTGCATCAAACGCAATCTTGAATGGATCCTCTTCTGCAATGGCCGCTGCCGCCAGCGCCGCAACCGCAATCGGTGGCGTCAAGGCCGACAGGATCGCGTAGTAAAGCAAGAACATATGAGACTCAAGAAGCGGATATCCCAACTTTGAAAGTGCTGGCCCAACGAGAACTGCTGCAAGAATGTAAGCACTTGGTGTTGGCATCCCTAAACCGAGAATGATGGTCACCACAGCGGAAATCATCAAGGTGATAACCGGATCCGCACCACTGATTGTCATGATCACGTTTGCCGCTTTCATGCCAAGGCCCGTCATAGACAGACCTCCGATTACAAGTCCCGCAGCCGCGCACGCGCCAGCAACGGGGAGGATGCGCAGTGTGGTTTCACCAAGGCCTTCAACTACACGCCAAACGCTCATGCGGGTTCGCGCAGAGCAAGCCGCTGCAATGACGACAGAAGCAGCTCCCAAGCCTGCCGTCATGGTTGGCGAATAACCAAGCGACAGTGCGAGTATGATCACCGCGATCGGGACAATAAACATCCAGCCATTAATGAGGGTTGCCTTAAGCGTAGGGACATCATCTGGATAGGAGCGCAGATCGCGTTTGACCGCGCGCAAGTGAACCTGCGAGAAAACGCCAAGATAGTAAAGGATCGCTGGAATAATCGCGGCGTAGACGACTTCGCGATACGCAAACCCTGTGTACTCAGCAAGAATGAACGCGGCTGAGCCCATGATAGGCGGCATGGCGCTGCCACCTGTGGATGCAGCAACTTCAACTGCGCCGGCGAAACGCGATGAATAGCCAAGGCGCTTCATGATTGGGATCGTTATCGAGCCCGTCGCGACGACATCAGATACGGGACTGCCTGAAATCGTTCCATACATGCCTGATGAGATAACAGCGACCTTTGCTGGACCACCGGGGCTCTTTCCAGTCAGCGAGGCAGCAAGGTTAAAGAAGAAGTCCCCTCCGCCAGCAAATGACAGCAACGTCCCGAACAGAACAAATAGGAAAACATAGCTAGCGACAACCTGGATCGGGACACCAAAGA
Source organism: Thalassospira sp. SM2505 (assembly GCF_054901115.1). Lineage (NCBI taxonomy): Bacteria > Pseudomonadati > Pseudomonadota > Alphaproteobacteria > Rhodospirillales > Thalassospiraceae > Thalassospira > Thalassospira sp. SM2505. The sequence goes on along the minus strand of NZ_CM142731.1, from coordinate 417,913 downwards.
CACCGTCCGTTGTAAAGATTAGCGCATCCAGCAGGTAGGTGTATTCGATCACTCCGTGCCCAAAGGGCGGGGGTAGCAAGTGACCGAACAGGTTGTAGGCCATAAAACCGAGAACAACGATCGTAAGACCTGCACCCGTCGTGCGACGCGTCGCTTCAAGTGACAAGAATAGAAGTGACGACCCGAAGAAAAGTTGAGCAGGTGTAAGCTCTTCAAGCAAAGTAATCCGGCTTGAAATCACACTTGCATTCACAAGGAAAAACACTCCGGTAGCGAGGCTCAGTACACTTAACACCCAATCAATAATGGTCGGTTTGTCCCGTGCATTAGTTGTTGCACCGACCACCAAGAAGAGCATCGAGAACAAGGCGCTAAGAAACAGAATGCCAATTATAAGCGGGTCCGAGATAACGAAGAGGTTGCCGTAAATAACCCCGATCGCAAATAGCGCCGCCAAGCTGATCAGAACTTTGTGGGGTAGGGCCGCAAACGTACGTTTGCGGCCTGTGTTTACAAGTGACTTCATCATTTGAGAAGTCCTGCCTCGCGATATGCCCGTTCTGCACCGGGATGGAACGGCAGAACATCCTGATCAGCCATAAGCTCCGGGGTCAGCGCCTTCATAGAACCGTGAACCGCCTTGATCTCGTCAACATTTGCAATCAAAGCCTTGGTAAGGTCATATGCAGTTTCTTCCTCCATCTGATCCGTCGCCACCAGAAGAGCACCAAGGGCCGACGTTTCGACATCATTTGGCTGATTGGAATAACTTCCTCCGGGGATTGTATAAGTTTGAGTTCCGAAACGGGCATTCGTGGCATCAATTACATTCTGGGGAATGTCGAGGACAATGACTTCATTGTTTTCGTCAATTGCGCGGAATGAGGAATGAAGAACAAAGACACCATTGGTAACAATGTCGATACGACCATCCTTCAGCAGTTCTGCCTGGTCGTTTGCCCCGGCCTGAACAATGCGTCCACCATTTGCCTCAACAGCTTCCGTGGTTAACCCAGCTTGTTCGAGCATGAACAACGCTACGTTGGACGTAATGTTACCCGAACGGTTTACACCAATACGCACCGGTGCTTTTGCTGTTGCAAGATCGTCGAGGCTATCGATGTTGTATTCGTCGGCAATCGACTTCGCCAAGAAGAAATGCATCGGCGCCCAATTATACATGTAACCAATTGCACGCATGTTGTTTACAGGAGCCTTGAAGGGTTCTTCACCTGCCAGAGCAATCTTCACTTCAGCGTTGTGAACTAATCCCGTATCCGTCCGGTTTGCTCCCAGCAAACCAATATTTGCAAATCCACCACCAGTTGCCTGATATGTTACAACGGAATTTGGGTCTGATTGTTTTACGGCACGGTCGATACCTGCGCCGAGAAGGGACCACAAGCCACCCGGATTGCCACCTGAGAGCGTCAGGTTTACCGGTTCAGCCTGTGCAGTGTTAACGCCGAAGGCCAGTCCAATAGCCGCGGCAAGAGTCAAAAGCCTCATTCTTTCCTCCCTAATGGGTAAGATCTCAATTTATAATTTCTGTTATTTTTATTGGATGCCGACCGTCAAAGGTCCCACTGGAACGGCATCAGGCCTCGAAAGTGATATTGACGTTCTTTTGCTCGGTGTAAGACAGCATCTCGCCCAAGCATTCTTCGCGTCCGATGCCGGATTGCTTCATCCCGCCATACGGTGTGCCAAGGAAATGGTCGCTGGAATTGTTGACCCAGACATACCCGGCGCAAATGTCATCAACTGCACGCATAGCTTGTGAGATATCGCGCGTCCAAACCGAGGCAGTGAGCCCGTAATCAACCCCATTTACCGCTTCGATCAGGGAGTCATAGTCACTCCATTTGAGGACGCTCAGCACCGGTCCGAACACTTCTTCTTGCGCAATGCGCATATCGGGGGTGACGTCAGCAAATACAGTCGGTCGAACAAAGAAGCCATGAGACAGCTCTTCGGGTACATCGCCGCCCGCCACCATCCTGGCACCTTCATTCTGCGCTATTTCTATGTAACCGCGGACCTTGTCATACTGACCGCGCGTCGAGAGACAGCCCATTTCGGTACTAGGTGAGAGTGGATCGCCCGGCTTTACTGCATCAAATGCGGCGGCCAACTGATCAACGACGGGATCATATAGGCTTTCATGGACGAATACCCGACTGGTCGAGCCACAAGACTGTCCTGCTGTCCATGGCAGGTTCATGCCCTTGACCGCGCTTTGAACAGCCTTTTCAACATCCGCATCCGGGAACATGACAAGTGCGTTCTTTCCGCCCAGTTCCAATGACACATGTTTAAGTGTATCGGCAGCCTGACGCATGACGGCACGCCCGGTTGCGGCACTGCCGACAACGCTGACGCTGGCGATACCGGGATGGGTTGAAAGTCCTGCCCCCAGATCAGGGCCGCCATTCAGCACATTCAAAACGCCTGGTGGGAAAAGTCCGCCAATAAGTTCGGCAACCTTTAGGCTTGAAAGCGGTGTTTCTTCCGATGGTTTGATGATCACACTGTTGCCAGCCATGATTGGCGGCGCAAGCTTTGCGCAGGCGAACATCAGCGGGTGATTAAATGGGACGATGCGTGCCACGACACCAACAGGCTCTCGCACAACATAGTTCACTTTCCCCGCCCCAACCGGGACGGTCTCACCTTTAATCTCCGTGGCCAAGCCCGCAAAGAATTCCATCAAGGTAACTGCGATATCCACGTCAAACAGCATCCCCCGCAACGAGTTACCGCTGTCGAGAGCGTCAAGTCGCGCGAGTTCTTCCTTGTGCTCCTTGATCTTGCTTGCAGCTTCGCGCATAACACGCGACCGTTCCAAAGGGATCGTCTTCGCCCAAATTTTCTGACCTGCAGTTGCAGCTTTTACAGCGGCTTCAAGTTCTTCCTCGCCGGCACTGTCAACTTTGGCAACTTCTTGTCCGGTCGATGGGGAATAAACCGGTATCTGCTGGCTAGAACTTCTATGCCAAGCTCCACCATAATAAACCCCTTGGGGGAGTTTGTTGGGCAATGTGCCCAGGGCTGCAGAAGCGGCGACTACCTGCTTCATGTGATTTTTCCTCCCGGGAATTTCCGTGTTTATTATTTTTTGTAATCACGGAAAGGTCTCTCTGGTCTTTTTTATAAGATATCTAAATTAAATGGCAGCAAAGGAGATCAGTCAACCATAAAATTAGATATCTTAGTTTTGTTCGAAAAAAATAGCAGGCTCACAAACGAACCTGCTATCAAAACCTTATTCGGCAGCGACACTTTTCTCTTCCACAAGAGTTCGCCAATCCACTGTCTGCGGATAGACCCCCTCGCGCGAAGCGATGTCTGCATGCGGAATTCTTGGCTCGACGGTACCGATCGCATCGCCACCGGCAGCAACTTTTCTGGCTGCATCAACCATCAAGCGGCGAAACTCGACAATCGCGAGATCGGAAGCCCCAAGAATATCTACCGATCGATCAACAATGGCACCCATAGATACCCACATCACAATATCCTGATTGGGAATACCCTTAACACCCGTGAAACTCCCGAGCTTCATAGCCTGGCGATCCTGCAGGAAATTATTGTGCAATTGACGCTGGGAGACCCAACGATCATCAAGGTGAATGCCTTTTTGTGCGTGATTGAATTTTCGCCACTCTTCGGTTGTCGGACAGGCCTTTCCACCCCAGGCAATGAAATGGAAATGAGTGGTTTCATCGTCAATAGGAACGATAACACTCGCAACATTATAATTGTTATTCGGCGGGATCAGAGATGTATAGGGTGCAATATACTCGGTAATACGAAGATAGTTATGGGTACTAGGATTTTTGATCGGCTTACGGATCGCAGCATAGTGGAAGCCGTAGCTGGTCGTTTGGGTCTGCATGCGCGGAGATTTATCCGTCGAAGGGCGGTACCATGCCTGATCATCCGCGGAAGCGCCTTCAACGCGGGCCGGCTTCATATCCGATGAATGCAAACTGGACGAATGTGCGGAATCGATCTGCCCTTCGGTAATCTGCGCCCAGTTGGCCGGAATCCTGATTTTCAGGATTGAAACCTGGGTATCTTCGGTCGGGGCAAATGCAGGTGGCGAAAACGGATACATGTCTTCTTCTTCGCCAAGCCATGCCCAAACAAAGCCCCCCCATTCGACGGTCTTGTAAGACTTGTGCTTTACCTTCTCATGTAGCGGACTGCCTTCGGGTTCGGACGACATGGCAACACAGTTGCCTTCAACATCGAACTTCCAGCCGTGATAGAGGCACCGCAGTCCGCAATCTTCGTTACGACCAAAAACCAGAGATGCACGTCTGTGCGGGCAGAGCTCATCAAGAAGACCAAGCTTTCCGTTTGAATCCCGAAAGGCGACATAGCGATTGCCAATCGCCTCCACCAGCAGCGGTTTGCCATCCGCTTCGGCAACTTCTTCAATGAGGCAAACCGGCGTCCAGTGCTGGCGCATCAGCTTCCCCATTGGCGCATCACCCGAGACGCGGGTTAACAGGTCATTCTCTTCATGGCTGAGCATAACGTGAACTCTCCTCCTTTGTGTTTTCTTAGATATCAAAGAATCAATATCACATCATTACAGGCATCTAGTGACTTGACAAGAATTATTAGATATCTAATTTATTCATCAAAGTTACTTCGGGAGGAAAAAATGTCAACAGAATTAGAAAGCATAAAAATGCGCGTAGAGGCACGGCGTCAGCTAACGCCTTATATTTGCGAGTTTACGCTTTCCCCCGTGGATGAGATCGAACTCCCTGCCTTTGCGCCGGGATCGCATATCACCGTCGAAACGCCATCCGGCGCGATGCGCCGCTATTCGCTTGTTAATGATGGGGAATTTCCGGAAACCTACGTGATTGCCGTGAAACGCGAGCCTGAATCGCGTGGCGGATCATCCTCAATGCACGAGTCAGCTACTGAAGGTAGCGAGATTACAATTCAGGCACCCGAGAACTCGTTCGCACTCAAAAATGCACCGAAATATTTGCTGATTGCAGGCGGAATCGGGGTCACTCCAATTTACGCAATGGCCAATCACCTGTCTGCGCAGGGCAAGCCGTTCGAGATGATCTACTGCACCCGATCTGCCGAGGAAACTGCATATCTGGATGATATCAAAAACGCATTCGGATCACGCGTTAAGTTTCATCACGACAATGGCGATCTCAATCAGGTTTATGATTTCTGGGATCACTTCGAAGAGCCCGGTGCCGGGCATGTCTATTGCTGCGGTCCATCCCCCTTGATGGAAGAAATCAAAGCCATCTCAGGCCATTGGCCGGAAGGGCGTGTGCATTTCGAAGACTTCAAAGCCGTCGATGCCGTGCGCGAAGACGATAAACCGTTTGAAGTGAAAGTCGCCAATCTCGATACCACCATCACGGTTCCTGCTGACAGGTCCGTTCTCGAAGCACTTCGTGATAATGGCATCAAAACGGTAAGCTCTTGTGAAAGCGGCACCTGTGGCACTTGCCGCTGCAAGCTGATCGAAGGGGATGTTGACCATCGCGACATGGTCCTGATGGATGAAGAAAAAGACAGCCAGATCATGATTTGTGTCTCCCGCGCAAGGGAGGGAAATCTTGTCATCGAACTCTAATCAGCCGAAGCTTGAGGCGCCCTTGCGCCTTGGCGTCATCGGGCTTGGTCGCGGGTTCATGCTGACATTGCCAAGCATCAATGCAGATGATCGGGTGCAACTTGTTGCGGCATGCGCACCGCGGGAATCTTCACGTGCGGCGTTCGAGCAGGAGTTTGGCGGGCGCACCTATCAGAACGTCGAGGATATTTGCGCCGATCCGGACGTCGAAGCCGTCTATATCGCCACACCGCATCAAATGCATGTCGATCACGTGGAAATTGCTGCGAAAGCCGGAAAGCATGTTTTGGTTGAGAAGCCACTTGCGATCCATCTTGAAGACGGCATCAAAATGGTCGAAGCCTGTGAGAAAGCGGGCGTGCAACTGATTGTGGGCCCCAGCCACAGCTTTGATGGGGCTGTAATGTTGGCCCATAAGATCATTCAGTCTGGCGATGTCGGCAACGTCCGCATGATTCATGCAATGAACTATACCGACTTCCTATATCGTCCGCGTCGACCGGAGGAACTCGTCACAGAAGAAGGCGGCGGAGTGATTTTCAGTCAGGCTGTCCACCAGCTTGATATTGTTAGGCTTCTGGGTGGCGGCATGATGAAAACCATCACTGCGGCCACCGGGAACTGGGATCCGGCCCGCCCGACTGAAGGCGCATATAGCGCATTGGCTACATTTGAAGGCGGTGCCTTTGCCTCTTTGACCTATTCGGGCTACGCGCATTTTGATTCCGATGTATGGCAAGGCTGGGTTGGCGAACTTGGCTATCCGAAGGACCCTGAAAGCTACGGTCAAGCCCGCAAAGCCTTGACCAAGGTTTCAAGCCCGGAAGAAGAATCCGCCCTGAAATCCGGTCGAACATATGGCGAAACCCCGGCACGACCACCCGCGCCAAACCACGAACATTTTGGCCCGATCATTGTCTCGTGTGACGGCGGCGATCTGCGGATTACGCCCAACGGGGTTTGGCTGCACGGCCATTTCGAACAGAAATACATTCCTGCACCGCTGGAGATGGGCCCACGCGCCGGCGTTAACTCCGCCTTGATTAAAGCTGTCCGCTTTAACGCTCCGCCATCACAAACCGGGCGCTGGGGCCTTGCCACGCTTGAAGCGTGCCACGCGATTTTGCAATCCGCAGAAGCGGCAGCACCGGTCAAGCTGCTTCATCAAATACAGACACAAAAAACAAATATTGGAGGAAACTCGTGAGTAATCTGACACTTTCACTTGCCTACGGAGACTATGATCGCACCAGGCCGATTTTTGATGGACGCGTCAAAATTGATGGCGTAGATCCCGTATCAATGCTGCTGTCCCCGGAAGAAATGTTCTTCCGGGCATTCCGTAACGAAGATTTCGATGTCAGCGAGCTTTCATTTTCGTCCTACTGCGTAAAACTCGCACGAGAAGAATCTCACTATGTGGCAATTCCGGTCTTCCTGTCGCGCGCCTTCCGCCACACGTCGGTTTACATCCGGACGGACAAAGGCATCAATAGCCCCGAAGACCTCAAAGGACGCCGCATCGGTATTGCGGAATATCAGCTGACGGCAAATGTCTGGGTGAGAGGCATTCTTGAGGATGACTATGGGGTAAAACCATCCGACATCCATTGGGTACGTGGTGGCATGGACACGCCGGGTCGGCCGGAAAAGATCAAGGTTGATCTGCCCGATGATGTCAAAATGACCCAAGCGCCAGAGGGTGCCACGCTTAATCAGATGCTGGCAGATGGCGAAATTGACGGCTTCATTGGCCCGCGTTGGCCAAAATGCTTCAATGAAGGCCATCCGCATGTCGGGCGTTTGTTCTCTGACAGCATCTCTGCGGCAGAAGATCATTACAAACGCACTTCGATCTTCCCGATCATGCATGTGTTGGGCGTGCGCAAAAGCTTGGCCGAGCAACATCCGTGGCTTCCCGGTGCGTTGCTCAAGGCGTTCTCGCAGTCAAAGAAAATGGCACTTGATGCGCTGAGCGATACATCTGCGACAAAGGTCACCATGCCGTTCGTCGAAGACACACTTGATCGTGCGAAAAACCTTCTGGGTGATGATCTGTGGCCATATGGCGTTGCGCCAAACCGCAAAGTCATCGAGACGTTCCTTGACTATCACTACCGCCAAGGACTTTCACCGCGGAAACTTTCGATCGACGAGCTTTTCCACCCCTCCACGCGTGAGGTCTTCAGCCTATGACCAATACCATCGCAAAAACATCTGCAGTCATGCCCTCCTTGCCGCACATTCTGATCGAGGAAGGCGTTCGCGCCGCCCTTAAGGAGGATCTTGGACGCGCCGGCGACCTGACCACGGATGCAACAATTGGTCCTGATCTCAGTGCAAAAGTATCTTTGGTCTCGCGTGAAGCCGGGCGTTTATGTGGCGTCGATTTCGCACGAAGTTCCTTTGCGCTTGCCGGTGCGGGATTGGCGTTTGAAGTCTTTAAAAAGGATGGTGATGTTCTGGCACCGGGTGATGAAATCGCCCGGGTCAGCGGCAATGCGCGCGCCATCCTGTCATCAGAACGTGTGGCACTGAACTATCTGTGTCATCTGTCGGGCATTGCGACGACAACGGCAAAATTCGCAGATTTGATTACCCACACAAAGGCACGGATTTGCTGCACGCGCAAAACCACGCCGGGCCTGCGCGCATTTGAAAAATATGCGGTCCGTTGTGGTGGTGGTGCCAACCATCGCTTTGGTCTCGATGATGCCGTCCTGATCAAGGATAACCACATTGCCGTTTGCGGCTCCATCACCAAGGCAATCAAAGCTGCGCGCAACTATGTCGGGCATCTTGTCGTGATTGAAATTGAAGTCGATACATTGGCCCAGCTTGAAGAAGCGCTTGAAGCGGGGGCATCGACGGTGCTGGTTGACAATTTTGGCATCAGCGGCCTGAAAGATGCGGTTGCCCTTAACGCTGGACGGGCACGGATCGAAGCATCCGGTGGCATCAATATCGACACCATCAAGGACGTTGCGGAAACCGGGGTTGATTATATCTCAAGCTCGAAAATCACCATCTCGGCACCGACCCTTGATATCGGCCTCGACGTAACACTGGGATAAGAAAATGAAACAATTTCAGCCTGGCGATATTATCGAAGTCAAACTTCAAAACGGGCTTGGGTATGTGCAAGTGACCCACAACCATCCCGCCTATCCGGAAGTCGTACGTGCCCTGCCTGGGCGTCACAGCAAACGCCCGGATGATATCGCAATGCTTGTTGCGGGGAAAACTGCTTTCACCTGCATGCTGCCGCTGTTCTCAGTCATGGAAAAAGGCGGGCTTGAAGGTGAAAAAATCGGAAGCACGAAAATCCCCAGTGCCGACAGCACCTTTCCGACATTTAGAACCCCTATCCGGGACAAGCAAGGCAACGTTGTTTACTGGTGGTTCTGGGACGGGGAAGGTTTGCGCTATGATGCGGAACCGGATGCCTCGACCGATGGAATGCCGATGCGCGAAATCACAACGGCAGACACATTGATCGAAAAGCTTTCGGCGGCCTGATCAATACCCTTATGTCGGAATGCGGGTCGGGGGAACTTTACGTCCTTCCTCACCCGCTTTTCGCTCATCCTCTTCAAGATTATCCAGAATCAGAAGCATCCCCTTACGGATTATATCCAACTCGGAAGATGACAATCCTGCCAGCGCAACCTCGTTCACCTCTACGGCAAGCGGTTCAAGTTCGATGCGCAGTTCTTTGCCACGCTTGGTCAGAAACACATGCTGTTTTCGCTTGTTTCCGGCTAGCGTTCTTTTTTCAAGAAAACCAAGCGCTTCAAGCCGCTGCAGAGCCGTATGGGTTGTGGGTTCAGTTAATCCGGCTTCTTCACTCAACTCACGTTGTGTCAGACCTTCCTGCTCCCACAGGATGCGTAAAAATATCCACTGCCCGAACGTAACATGATGAGAGGCCAAACGTATTTGCAAAGACCGGTTAAAACCCCGAGTTGCCAACCGGATAATATGAGCAAGACGCTCTCGCGAATTGGGAACTCTGTTTTCTTTATCGGTCATGAACAAAACGACGCCCTTAAAGCCAACTGAAATATTTTGCGTTTGACTGATACAGTCGTCGTATAGAGGAGTCAAACATGCTTGATACAAAGCATATCAAGCATGTTTGACGCATGCCATATTTACTCTGCTGTTTCATCCGCCGTGCGGGTCATTCCCGCAGACATTGCTTTGCTGTAACCCGGGGTGATGCGTGCATCGATAACGACAGCATTGCCCTGTCTGACATCCTCGAGTGCCACCTCAATTGCCGATTTCAAATCACGCGCATTGGTCACGGGACCAATGGCCTTTACCCCTTGCGCGCGGGCCATGGCAGCAAGATCGATATCAGGTCCGCCAATATGCTGACCGATCCATTTGTTTTCAACTGGGCGTTCACGGCTGACGGCAACTTTTTCCTGATGGATTTCGTCATTATAGAAAGATCGATTATTGGCAATGATCGCGAGGAAAGGGATACCGTAACGGGCCGCGGTCCAGAAGGCCGAAACACCCATAAGGTAATCGCCATCCCCCAACACGGCAACGGGTAGCCGATCTGTACCCTTCAGTGCCAGTGCTGCCCCGACCAGCATACCCGGCCCTGAGGCAATACCTGCGCCACCGTCATAGCCAAGATAGTCAAGTGGATGACGGAAATGCCACAAATCCCCACCCCAACTCAATGGCAGACGAACAAGAGACACAACCTCGTTTTTCAGCCCATCGCCGAGGGCCGCAGCAAGGGTATCTACATCCATAGGCCCCAAATCATCTGTCAACTTTCCGGTACTGAAAGCCGGCAAGTTCTGCGGTTTCAATTGGGGTGTTAAACCGACCTCTTTACATAGTGTACGTATGACGATGTCGGGCTCAGCCGCAATATGCAGATCAGCTCGAACCGCGGCCTGATGATCAAGGCTCCAGCCATTGTGAAGTTGGTGATCAACCGATAGCTGAACGAGTGGTGCATTCTCGGCCTGAGCGCCAGCCTGTTTGAGTGTGCCCGCAACGTCTACCCAGTCAAAACTGACAATCAAATCAGCTTCGTTGAGGACTTTTGCACCATCAGGGGAAAGGAAAAATCCTGGCGTTCCGGAATGAAGAGAATGGTCTGTCGGAAAGGCCGCACCCAGTTTGATATCGGTGAGAACGCGAGCATTGAAATGCTCTGCCAAAGCCACTCGGTATGCCCAGTCATCTGCAGACCGAGAAACTCGGCCCATAAGAAATACTGGGGACCGGGACTCTTTTAGCCGCGTGTGAAGTTCCGCAAGCGCGTCGGGCAATAATCCCTGTGACATAGGCAACTTAAAACGCCTTGGATCGGGTGTCTTGATCGGGGCTGTGACAGCCTCTTCCTGTACTGCAACATCAAAACAAATATACACAGGAGCCATGGGTGCTGTTTTTGCAATTAAAGCGCCGCGAATCATGGCCTCAAGCGAAGCAGATAACGATGCAGGTTGATCATCCCATTTGACATATGGCCGAACAATCGCCGCCTGATCGCGCGACGTGTGGATCCAATCTATCCAAGGTCGTCGTTCCGTCGCATCGACAGGACCGGTTGCCCCAAAGACCATAACAGGGACTCGGTCACACCAGGCATTGTAGATAGACATTGTCGCATGCATTAAACCGACATTTGCATGCACAATCGCGGCCATAGGCCGTCCGGTTACCTTCGCCCAGCCATGTGCAATTGCGACGGTATGTTCTTCATGAAGGCACAACAGCATTTGAGGATTTTCGTTGCCCAGATGATTAACAAGGCTGTCATGCAGCCCACGAAAACTGGAACCGGGATTAAGCGCTACATATTCGACATCGAGAGCACGCAGCATCTCCGCGATCAGATCGCTCCCCCACAAGCCTGTTGTCTCGGATATGACAGGCCGCTCGACCTTTTCCATCTCTTCCTCCCGATTTTTTACTTTAGTTGGTGTTCTTTATAGTCTCCCATTTAAGTACTTCGATATCTAATATCATGTCAAACGGGTTTTCCGATGCTATCTGCGGCTCTGATCCTCGTGACGGAGCAATCTGCTTCTGTTTTTCCGTCTGGGTAGCTAAGCGGGACTTCCTGCTTGTTTGGGAGCGGATGGTGAGGCCGTCGCCGGGCACTTGAATGTGCACTGGAAAGAGGTGGTCGATAAATGCGCGGTTCGTGATGTCACTGCGACGTGCTGCCCTAGACGATAAACAGACCTGCTCTTACACGCCGCAAAACCCTGTCCCTTTACTGGACCAATGGCGGCTCCACCCTTGACCAAACTCCGTATCCGCAATCGTGCTCAATGCTACGAATGCGTGGCACTGTTTGAGGAATAAACTCTAAGAGCAGTCTGACATGCAGGAGAGGGAGTCGACCAGCCAGTATCTCGGTTCGGAGAGTCATTTCGCCTCGATGGCAGATGACTCACCTTGGTCAACAGTTTCAAAGCAATCTTGGCTATTGCCGGTATCTGATCTGAAACCGATACGCGCTATCACTGTCCGTCCAGACAGTTGTCTAGATATTGCCGGGTTGTAAGCAGAGCTGGCAATCCATCTGCGATCATGACATCAAGGGGTTTCGCCCCAAGAAACAGCGGCCCCTGATTGGGCAGCAATATCCAGGAGCGGGCGATCGGCGTGTTAAAATACAGCTCAAGGCTGCGATAGATGCCGATCAGTGCGCTCAGCCTGAGCATCTGATCGACATTGATCCGGCCGCGATAATTCGGGCGGCGCGCGCCGCGCCATTTGCCCGGGGACATATCGGCAAGGGCTGCCGCCTGACGGGCGGACAATGCCCAGTTGTGTGCAATATTGCGATAGGCCTTGAGCGCGACCGCAGTCGCTCTGGGGTTCTGGCTGAAGTGCGCTGCCGTGGTCCGTGCCTCCCGTTTTATCTCTTCTGCCCGTCAACAAGCTGGAAATGTCGTCCCGTTTCGCCCATCATACAAGGGTGACATGGGTCGAGAGTTGGATGCATGACAAGGGAGGTCCCTATGGATTCCACCAGCATCAATCTTTTTCTCTTCGGCACCGGGGCCTTTTTCGTCCTGCTGCTCATTGGCATAAAGATCGGCGAATATCTGGAAAAGCACCCGAAGCCGGACTGACCCTTTTCCCTGGGCGAAAGATAGGCGGCGCGGTGCGGCCTGGCCTCTCGGCGAGCCGATCGTTTCGGAGAAGCCAAAGCCCGCCGGAGATTGGCGAGCTTTGGCCATTGTCTGTCGGGGGAGGCTTAGAGCCAAACGGTGCCGACAGCCCAGAATTGAGATGTTGGGTGGAGAGGATACCCTGTCAAGCAGGCGGGCAATCGTTTCGGCTGTGAATTTGTCCGTTAAGGTCTTTTAACGGACAAATTCATCTACTGTTCGGCCAAGAAGAAAAGGCAGATGGCAGGGCCCTGTTTCGATCATCGGTGGCGCAAATAGGTGAATAGTGTCTTTTGGTTGATTATTTTTAAGTGAAGATTCGCTGAAGTTGTTTTATTCTGTGCTTTCAGTAGATTTCCAAGGAGCTTGATGATGACCAAGATCAAAGGAAAGAACGACGGTCCCGGTGGGCGCAACGAGCACTACGACGTTGGACCTCGTAAGAATGTTCCGCGTAAGCAAATAGTGAACGAGATTAAAAAAGGTCAGCATCCTGACGCCCATGTTGTGAAGATCAATGGTCGGGAATACGCGCGCGACAATCCTGATCGCTCGAAAAAAGACAATGTGAACCGTTAAGTCTCATTGCACATTCTGACACGAGTACTAAAGGCGAAATTGCTGCCGTTTAAACTCTGCTATTCTTCCGAGATGTTGGCCGAATTGAGGGCAGGAGTGCTACCCATGACAAAATATGTAGTGGGATAACCCAGTTGAAGCGGATTTTGTGATACCAATAGTTTTGGCACTTTCCAGCAAACCATTAACCACCTTTGCATAGCCCCCCTACTCTTAATTGGGGCGTGGTTGATCAAGCATTGACGTTTGCTTCTGGTCTAGAATGGCTCCCATCAAATTGCACAAATCGATCTGGAAGGTTTTTTCATACCTTCTGATTGGGACGTTCCTTTGGCAAATGGGGGGAGAGATGAGATCAAAACTAGTAAGTATTTCCGTAAAGAATGTCGGATGTATTGGCAGCGAGACATTGACCGTTAAGCTGGACAATATTCTTTGCCTGGTTGGTGCAAACAACGCCGGAAAGACTACAATCCTGAGAGCCTACGAGCTGGCGCACACGCCGAGTTCATTCGATTATGCCAAGGATCGTTGCAATTGGGCTCCCGAAGGTGAAGCGTCGGAAATTCAACTTGATGTGCATATCCCTGAGGGTATGGGCAATGTTGACGAGAAATGGAAATTTGATGACGGCAACGGTCTGCGCATCGTACGAAGTCGCTGGATATGGCCTGCAGATCGTGAAGGCATTACGCGTGAGACTTGGGATCCAGAGGTCGAGGACTGGGCAAGTGATGGTAAGGCCGGCGGGGCCGACAATGTATTCAAGTCTCGTTTACCAAAGCCAATGCGTGTCGGTTCTCTAGATGACGCGATCAAAACGGAAGAAGTGCTCCTCACTTTGGCTTTGAGCCCCATCGTGACCGAGTTAAAGGCGTCCGCGAAGGACGAGAATTCGGATCTGTTTAAAGCAAGACTGGCACTTGCCGATACAGTGAATAAAGTGGCTGTACCGCACGAAGCACGGATAAATGAAATCTCAGAAAAAGTGATGGGGAGCTTGCAAGCTGTATTTCCTGATCTCGGGGTAAAGCTGCAAGTGGAAATGCCACCACCAGATTTGAAAATTGAGACCTTACTTAAACAGGGATCAGGAATAAGGATCGAGGAGGCAAGTGGAAAGTCTCAGCTTACCCAGCAAGGCACGGGAGCGCGCCGAGCACTTTTTTGGTCGATGCTACAGGTCCATAACGAGATGGAGCGTGACAAGGAGCGTCGTACCGCTGTTGAGAAGGCTTTGATCAGCGAAGAAAAGAAGAAAACAAGAGATGAGGCCAAAATAGAACAGTTAGCTGCGACACTTGCTGCCTTAGACGGTACCGGAGATTTTCCTGCCGACGCGGAAGACCCTGCATTGCCCGGCTATATATTGCTCATGGACGAGCCGGAAAATGCGTTGCATCCGATGGCGGCCCGTTTGGCTCAAACGCATCTCTATGCACTCGCCAATCATCCAGATTGGCAAGTGCTTATCACAACGCACTCGCCTTATTTCATCAACCCGTTGGAAGATCACACGACGATCGCAAGATTGGAGCGGTCTGTCGACGGAAAATCGATCTCGCCGCTTATCTATGTAGCAGACCAGGTGTCGTTCTCCCCTGATGAGAAAGAAAACCTGAAGGCACTGCAATTGACGGATGTCAGTTTGGCTGAAGTTTTTTTTGGCAGTTATCCTATCCTGGTGGAGGGAGATACCGAACAGGCTGCGTTCCTTGGCTCTGTTCAGAATGAAGACTCCAATTTGAAGCGGAGTGCCAGCATCATTCGAGCACGAGGCAAAGCGATACTGATACCGCTCATGAAGATCTTGCATCATTTCAAGACAGACTTTGGGATTGTTCATGATGTTGATTGGCCTTTCTCCAAGTCTGGCGAGAGCCACAACCCCATGTGGACAATTAACAACTCTATTCGCGAAGCTGTTATCGCGTGTCGTCAAGACGGTATCAATGTTCGACATCGTTGGAGTATTCCCGACTTTGAACGGTTTCTTGGTGGAGAGGAGCTTGGCAAAGACAAACCCTATGAAGCCTACAAGGCTGTGACATCTGACAAAGCAGTTGGCGAAATGGTTCTTGACCGAATGATTGAGTTATACGTTGAAGGCTCACCGGATCCAGATGGTTACGATTCGCAGAAACCACATCTTGACCAGTTGCTCGAGCAGTTGTCGGAGTGGGCAGCGCAACATGGGGAAGATGGGAATGTGAGATTAACGGGGAGTCCCCAAGCTCAATCAGCAGGGTGACACGATCAACAACTCTTCTAGTTTCTTGCAAACAAAATTGGTGACGACACAAGCCTTAGAGGCAATCTGATGACCGAAAATGATACGGAGAAAATGGGGGGCTTCATTGCCCGCGAGCATCATAAGCTCCGCTTTACCGAACTTTGTGAGACCTTCTTTGCACGGCTCGTTTTGATGAAATGCCCAGACCCTAAACTTGAGCGAACAATAACTGTTCAGCTATCTCTCTGCGATTTCTTTCGAAAGGTCAGCAAAGAAGCGTTGGTGTCTAGTCTCGCAGCTGAAACGATTAGGCATACGCATAAAATGTCAGAACTTGTCGGTGATGCTCTGTCAGCTCTGACTGGAGTTGAAATGAGCCCCACAGGAGAAGAGAAAACCCTTCTTGAGCATTACCAAGATCATATCGCAACTCGACTCAAATGGCTGGAAACAGGTAGCGAGGTTGATGAGCTTGCTCCGTGTGTAGAGCGTGTTTCATGTGCGGAAGTTGATGGACTGCAAGTCTTTGACATAGCGGTCTGCCCGAAAGTTCTATGTGAAGAGGTTTCCAAACGTATCCCTTTTGCTTTGGAGCTTTCTTCAAAACTCCTCATGCTCCTTGCGACAGCCCAGAATCGACCCGGAGATTCTGGGCCGCGTATAGATTTCAGAAAGCAGGTGGAGCTTCTCGTAAATCAATTAGACGAACGGTTTGATACGACGGGAGAAACGGAATTCACCCTGCTGTCTAATAGAATTCCCTTTAGGTGGGCGATCCAAGTTTTTGACAACATGGATTTAACAATGCTTGGAATTGGCACTTCGGGGTTAGAGGATAAAATTCTTCTACCATTGTTCCTAGAAGTGAACGGTTATCTTGATCTGATTGACCTTGATTTGGAGAGTGATCCCCGCGAGCGAAACGATGTTGTTGTTCGCTATTTTGTTCGGCGGCCAGCAAAACAAAATATCTTTGGTGCTGTGGATGCGGGACTTAGTCCCCAAACGAGATCTTTGCTGAATGAAACTGAGCTCGTTCTGTATCATCGTTTACATCAGCACGTACGTCAGGGATTAGTGTTTGGTGGGAAAGCCGAACTTGAGCAGTCGTTTGGTGCAATATGCTCAGGGCTTCTTCGAAGAGCCTCGTTTTGTATCGAAGAACCGAGTCTCATGAGAGAGCTAGCCGAAGTTTGGCTGGAGCAGCATAAAGACGAAAAAACTCTTCAGATTGAAGACAAGTTTTTTCTACCATTTATCTATGAGCGCCTGCGGAGTGAATTTGGCGCACGCGTCGTCAAAAAGCCGGAACGCTTCGGTGGAGAGGCAGACATACTGTTTGATGATTCAATCCCCATTGAACTGAAAGTACGTCGCGGACGCAAAAAACCAATAGATTTGGCCGATATTGAGAAAGCTTTCCCTCCAGGTGGGCAAGCTGCATCTTATGCCGCCATCTCGCGTTTGGGATTCGTCTTGGTTCTTGATCTCCCTGAGGAGGATGCATCGGTGGTAAGTTTGGAGAACTGCGTGACCACTCTTGAACGTCGATATCCCGAAGACGCTATGTATCCAACGTGTATCGTAGTGATTGTGTTTCGGTGTGTTGCACGAAGCCCGAGTAAATCACGTTAAAGAAGCCAACTGCTTAAATTGCGCGATCTCAAGGGATGCTGCAGAATGGCCGCGAGGACTCATGGCACCGACAGTCTTGGGATTATTCACGGGCCTTCCGCCTTTTCAATAACGTATGAAGCAGGCCAATTTCTTGGGCGTTCCTTTTCATTGTCTTTGAAGCGCTCGATGGCGGATATATGTATGAGGCTATCTGGTGGAATATGGCGGGGCTCCCCCCTAGGAAAATAAAACCGTTTCCACCAGATTTTTCGTTCATGCCATTCTTGGCGATGTGCGTTCTTGGGCAGAAATTCCAGAAGTCTCCAGCCGGTCGTGAGGGATGTGTGTAAAAGGCCATCAGCCGATGGTTTGGTGTATTGGCGCGCATTGACCCTTGGGTGGCCAAGTACGATATGGTTGACCATTTGTGTGCGAATTCTCAGGCCCCTGTTTCGTGCTTGCGCTAGCATCCATCGTAACGGGAACTTGGACAGCGCACTTTCTTCTTCGACAAAGCCGCCGCCGATATCTGAATGACAACCGTTGAACCAGACCTCGCGCAGGTCTTGCTTTGTGTGATTAGTGGCCTGTGAATATCGGTTCGGTTGGAACTTCTGACTGTTCGCCCAGTTTTTCAGGCGGAACATCCGGCGGTATTCATGAATAGCCACGGCATGGCGAACCACCTTGACTGCCGGATTTATCGAGGCGAATGGTAGTTCTTCAAGGTGGAACTTTGGAAAGATGCTGAGCCATACCGGAACGATGACTGAGGACACCGTATCCCAAACGCCAAGAAACTCGATCGGAACCTGAGCATAGGGACGCACGATCTCGCGAAACTCATGGGCGGTAGCATAATTACTATCCTCTTTGGCATTTTTGTAGGCTTTAAGCGCATAGCCTGCAAAATTAGCCTGATGTTGGCGTAACAAACCTACAAGATAGATCATGCCAGCCAATACGCGAACCGTATATGCGCCTCTGCTAAAGCCAAACAGATATATTCGGTCGCCCTCACGGTAGTTTTCTACCAGAAAGCGGTATGCTGCCAATACGTCGCGATCCAGACCTTTCCCGGTCGCCATTTCAAAAGTGGCATGGGCCTTTTGCCGCCACTTTCCCCAACTGTCTGGCATTGCAACAGTGCCAATTCCCGGTTGGTAAAAGACCAGCTGCTGTTCACTCTTTTCTGCGATCCGATAGAGCTTAAGCACATTGGAAAGCTGCTTGCCAATTTCGTTGGTGGTGCCATCGCAACAGACAACAAGATTCCTGCCTGGGCCGACGCTGGAGCGCGACATGCGCGTTTTGGATGGGGTATCTGTCATGGCCTAACCTGACGCTGTGGCGATTTTTCTGAAACGTGGGAGCTCCGATAGGATCTCGAACAGTTTCAAGTTGTTCCTATGTGTTAATTATGAAAGTATATTCTATCTTTGGTTGCAACTATTTATACTTCGGAATTCACATAAAACTTGCACTGAGCTGTGAAGATGCCGCACGACCTCTCGCAGAATTCTGACCACGAGATTCCCGAAGACCTAGAGTGGTTGTTGGGCGCATTCCGGTTGGTAGACTTGCATGACTCAGCGCATGCTGTGGGAGTACCTGCGCAAGATGTCGTACTAGCACGCCCTGGCCGTGAGTTGCGCGGACTTTGGCTTGATGTCGCATTAGAGCTCTTTAACTATTTAACCGTTTCAGATTTTGAATCGCCAGGGGCATTTATTCCGATAGATCCCTTCATTGATCAAATCCAGCAGCGCCATCCTGAACTCGGCGTGACGGATGTGCAGTATGTCGTAAGGGTCTTGGCACGACCGACAGAGGTGCATTTCCTCTCGGGGCGAGAGGAAGAAATCAATCCAAAATCATTCGTTACCAAAGATACCGCACTGTTGGAGCGTTCGAGGTCTGGCGGGCTCGTGAGGCTCAGTGCGCGAGGGCATCAAACTGTTCAGATCGCTAAGTCCGCCAAAGAATGGATTTATACTGGAGATCTTAGTGATGGTGTCGTCAAAGCGTTGAGGTTGGGCGATTTTGGTAAAATGATCGCCCTTTGCGGCCAGATGGTCCGTAGTATTAATCGTGAAGCTGAACAGCTGGTTGCAGCAACCGAGCAACCGGGTTTTGGGCAACTGCGGCGTTACTATCTTGAGAACCGAGGTGCCTATCAGGAAACCATAGAAGGAGCACTCAAGACGCTTCTTGAGGTGCGCGAACACCTTGCCACGACATCCTGCGCAGAACGATTTCAACAATATACCGAAAAATATGGCGAGGGTGCTGTGCTGTGGGACCAGATCCGTCGTGCACCGCGTGAACTGGCGCAGTCACTCGAGGGGTTCTTGAAGCGCTTTCTTGAATGTATTGACAGAATGCAAGACCGCGGCGCGGTTATTGCACGCCACGTTGACTTTTCAAGGCTGGCACTACGTTTTGCGTATGACCCTTTAAGCGAAGCAGAAATGATGGGCATGGTTGATTTGCTGATGCCGCAATTGCCGCGGACGGTTGCACCTCATCCGGTGGATTTTAGAAACTTTATCATCAGCCGGACAACCAAGACTGAATCCAACCGAGTTCTCCTACCGCCCGCAGACGAAAATCTCTCACTTAAAGAACTCAAGTGTATCGATGCTTATGCCAAGCGCTTCGAACAGCGACTTGCAGAAGGACCTCTGCCGTTATCCGAGATTATTATGAATGGTTGGGTTGAAGAGAGCTCGATACGCTTAGTTGAGGAGTTGATATCAGATTTTAGTGCTCCACCCTTCTTTCAAATTGGACAAGTTCGTGTAGCGGTAGCGCTTCATGATCAAGTGAAGTTGTCGCTCGTCGATGGTGATTTCAGAGGTAACGATATCGTTCTTGTAAAGTGCGAAGAGGTGCCGAGTGATCGATGATAACCTCGGGCATTTGCTGACATTTATGTTGCGTCACAGAGAGGCGCGTCTTGGCTCAGGAACACGGAAAAGCCACCCGGGGGAGCTGGATGTTGCAAAGGCGTTAGACGATCTGGACATTCAGCAATGGGATGTTCTTGGAAAACTCGCTGAGGCATTTGGGTTTAAACTTGAAATTGTTGAAGGTGGTCCGGGACGCCCGGAAATCGGCGAGCGTACATTCCTGTTCTTGCGCAACCCGCAATCAGGAATGCCGGAGTTTGGTGGGAGCCATAGCGCGCTGGAGGCGATGAAGCGTCAAAAGAACGAAACCCAACAGACGGCGAGGACGTGGTGGATATTCATTTGGTCGCATCACATGGCCCTACTTTATGATGGAAGATCTCTAACTGAGGTTTCCCGCTTTACCGGGGCGGATTTTAGAAGAGAGCATCTGGTTGGATTGGTTATGTCAGGCATTGACACTTTGTCGAGAATTGACGTCGCCCCGGACAAACGGGCGATCTTTGCACAAATACTCCTTGAGGTGGATCCGCATCGAGAAGTTCAGATCAGGGTCGACTCATTTTTAATGACCATGACGGAAGCGGGATTGCTAGAGCAAGTTGGTGATGATGTTTTTCGGCAAACTCTCCTTGCGGCTAAAGAAGCCGCACATTCTGTCGAAATCGGTTTGGGTGACTTGTTTGAAATCCCGCTAGAAGACCCAGTTGAAGGAACCCTGAACCTTGCGACAGTGCAGGATCCAAATGCCAATATTGTGGGCCAATCGGATTCCGAGGAGTTTGATTGATGGCTTTGATTGGTGCGTTTGAGACGTCAAATTTCCTGAATATCAAAAAGGCCGGGAAGCCATGGAGGCCAAGGTTTCGCGCAACGCGTTTTCGATTTGGAGGATTTAACACAGCCGTCCAGATGACAAACGGGAAAGGCAAGACCTCTATCGTGTCAAGTGTGCTGGGTATTCTCTCTTTGGACGCTCGTCTATGCAAACGCATGAAGGAACGGATGGCACCGGAAAGTGCGGGTGTCTGGAGCCATGTTCGTGTTGAATTCATTGAGGTGGATATTCATCAGCCGGTCTATATGCATCGCGCATTTGGAGAGGATTTACCGGGAAAAAGAGTCACATTTGGCGCGTGCGGGTATGCCAACGGAGACGTCATATACTACTACTACCCCCGTGATTTGGATGCGGTACCGATTTCTCGCCTGTTAGACGATGGGGCAGAAGAGCTATATGCAAATTCTGAAGTCGAGGCTGCGATAAAAGCTATCCCTGGCAGTAAATGGAATGTGCGCCCAAGGAAGGATCGCATTGAGTGGCGATCCCTAGTTTACGCTTATATGCCCAAAAATGTTCTCGAGCGAAACGTCAATCATATTTTGCGTGGAGCTGGCGATCATTCCGAGCCGTTATTTAAAACGGAAAGAGTTAAGGGCAGGGACTTTGGCACCAGCTTCTTCTGGCAAAATATAGCGCCCGAGCTCATGGCGGGTCCGCGCATTCGAGAAATCATCAATGGGGCAGACGGGGATTGGAGCCAAGAAAGCCCATACTTCGAAGATAACGTCAGTGCCTCGGGTAGAAAGCTCAGCCGTACAAAGCGACAGCAGCGGTTGCGCGAGACGGAACTAAAGGAGCAAGAGGCAACGCTCAAAGACTTACAGCCTCTGGCTGATATGGGGGACGCTCTACAAAAAGCGGAAAGACAGCTGAATGAACGTATGTCTGTTGTGGCGCAAACTGTAGTCTTGCTACGTGATCTCGTTGACGAAAATCCGCTGCCAGGTTTGTTGCGTTCACCAACAACGACTATTGAGAATGAACTGGTGCGAGAGGTACTCGCCAATGTCGTCTGGGTACCAGCCCTTGAGGGCTCAAATACCGAAGGTGCACCCGCCCTATGGGGAGCATATCTGTTTAAAAAGTTCGCCACCGATCCCGAATTTAATTATAGACGATTCCTAGAAAATGTGCTTGGCGTGAATTATGGGAAGAAGGCGCGGCAAGTTATTGAAAGTACACTGTACATTGGGGTCGACTCGGGAAAACCTGTCAAACATAGTGGCGGTAAAGAGCCGACATGGTTGGTTTTAGGTGATCTGCTCAAAGTGATAGAGCGACATGATAGCTGGAGCATTTCAAAAGCCGCACTGATCGAGGCGATCAATCATGCGTTTGATATTCTTTCCAGCCAGATGGACTCCAACCCTCTACGCAAACACAGATCTGAAATGGAAGCAGATGCACATCATCTGTCGGAAAAATCAATTCTGCTCGCGCAAGAGTTGGCAGACACCCAGCAGCGTCTCGATCGCCGAAAACTCGAACATAAAGAATCTGAGGATTTACGCCGGTCTTACAATGACATGGTTGAGCGAGGATTCTCTGCTGAAGAACTGTCTGCGCCGATCCGGACTGAAGAGAAAATCCTGAACGAAAATGATCGCCTGGACGCTGAAGTCGAAGATAAGGTCGGCAGAAAAGCAGAACTGTCCAAGTCTTTTGAGGCATTCCATCAGTTTGGAAGAAAACACGAAAAAGGTCTCTCTTGGTCTCCAATTGAACATGCGGATCAGATTCAAAAGAACTGTGATGCGGAGGGGAAAAGACTGGAGCAGTGCAAGCGCGATCTCAGCGAAAGCGAACAGTTGCTTAAGTCGAGCGAGGACAAATTAAATGCCTATAGGAAGCAGATCGACCAGCTTCATACTGAGTTGAAGAGGCTTGAAACTTTTGCGTCAGAAGACAGCGAATACACAGCTCTGTTTGGCGACCTTGAGCCCAATGACTCGTTTGAAGATCAACTACTTGACGCTTCGTTCAAGAGTAACAAAGCACTAGATGACGCACGGCGAAACCATCATGACCTTTCTGGTCTTAAACAATCGAGTTCGCTCTTTGAGATAGAATGCCCAGAGGCAGAGCCAGATACCTGGTTGGAATGGGCCCGTAACCAACGTGGCCAGTTGATCGTCGATATCGGTCACGAACAGGAAACTCAGACCACTTTACATCTCCAACTCAGAAGCCTCGAACACGCATGTGTGTCCCCATCTGGCGACGTTTTACGTGCGTTCTCGCTTCTAACTGAGGATCAAAGCTACAAATCGGTGAGCGATGTGATCCTTGAATGTATCTCCAGTGACACGGAACGCAAAAAGCTCGCGAGCCAATTCGGGGCGTTCCTTGCTGTTCCCGTTTTCAAGAATCCTAAAGATGCATTGGCTATGCGCCAGGCATTGGATAGAGAAGATTTGCAGGTTCCTGTTTTTCTTGAGGAAGGCCTCAAAGACTTTCTGAACAGGGAAACAAACGGGATATCCTGGGAAGGCGGTGTCTCGTCAGGTTTGATGTTGGGAGAGTATAACGATGTGATCGCAGCGCTCGTTGAACCGGAAGCACTTGAGCGTCGGAAAAAGCAATTGCGTGCAGACATTAAGTCAAGTGAAGCAAGGCTTGAGCATACTAGAGAAGAGCTTGAGCGCATAGGTGAGCAAAGCTCATTATCTTTGTCAGCAGTTGCTTTATCAGGTTTTAAAAACGCCGGTGGTGATCAAGCGATGGCCTCACTTGAGAGTTCCATCGTCGGTTTGGAAGAGGCGTCCGCTCTGGCAAAGCAGCGGATCACAAGACGAGCATTTACACTTATCTCCAATCGACGGGAATTCCTCAAAGCGGGCGGAGCTGAAAACCTGACGATCTTGAAGAGAGATTACCTATCACTTACGAATCAGATTGAAGAGTTAGAAGCCCAGCGTGAGCACCTGGGTGAAACCGTCGAACACAGGTCTGTCCAAAAGACTGCCGCTGAAGAGAAACTGTTAGGATTCACCTCACAGTTGGCAATGATTGAAGTTCTGAAAGAATGGCAGCGTTTACTTGATCAAGGGGAATTTGAGTGGCTCAAGCATGCTGAGGCTGAAATTGCAGCGCAAAAGGCGATTCTAAAGGAAAACCGAGATCGGTTGCGTGGCATTAATTTCGAAAAAGCCCAGAAATATGTAGATTGTCAACAGGACATTGAAAACATCAAGGACGAGCTTGAGGCAACGCAGGCAAAACACGAAGAACTGAGTGGTGCAGTTTCTCAGGCAAAAGGAGATGTAAACCTCCTGCGGGCAAAGATTGAGCGCGCGCTAGTTTTGGAAGGGCGGCTCGATCAGCTGGTGTCCGCAATCTGCTACCGTTATGTGGACGCCTATGGCTTCGTGCAGAATTTCAAGGACAAAGAAGGTGCATCAGATGGGAGGCTGGCACAGGACCCCTTGTTCCAGAGGTTCGAATTCATAAGAAGATACCTTGTTGATAAAGATAGATATTTTATCGAAGAAGAGGGCTTTATTGAGCATGTCAGCATGATTTGCGACGAGCTTGGAACTAAACGAAGTGAGGCCGAGCGTTTGGCTAGAGACGCGTTAAAGGCCGTGGAATCGGCACGTAAGGCTTTCATGACGGAAAAGGAAAAGCTCTCCAACACTGGTGAAGCAGATGACGATATCAAAGGTCCTATTTTTAGACGTATCGCACGCGCCGAACCATCTGATGTAAGGACTCTGGTTGACGAGATAAAGGGGAAAATCGATGATCAAAGGGAGCTTCTCGAAGCAATCCAGCGGGACGTCAAAAAGAATAAAGACAGCTTGATGAAGGTGTGGAAAACGCTTCTTGATGACGGCGTAAATGTACATCTTGGATATCTCAAAGAAGTCCTCGCAAAAACGCCAGATGCAACGTTCAAGATCGAGATTGAAACCGCTGCTCCCGAGCTATGGGAGAGTATTCTTGAGCAGGTTCTTGAAGAGATTGAGATAACCGAAGAGCGGGAAGCTAATACCAAGAGCGAACCAACTTCCGCGGAATTGACACGTAACAGAGCTCAAGCACGTGATCGAATTGCAAAAATCATTTATCCGCGGCTGTTTCCAGAAGCAAAAATTGCGGTGCAACACAACTCGATTGGGGGAAGGCCCTTTCCTTTTGACCGGGAGGGTGTGAGTGAAGGTCAATATGCGGCGTTGGAATTGTTGTGGACTGTAAAGCTCGCTGAATTTGCCTTTAAGAGAGACGCGTTAGAAAAGGGCTCGGCGCTAGGGCTGTCACCGATTCTAAGAAGGAAAGCTGAAAATGCGGCGCAGGGCATTTTGATAATTGATGGTCTGTTCTCCAATTTGTCAGATGAAAGCTTAATTGATCTGTCTCTCGGAGGTAGTCTGGAACTCCAAAGTAACCTTCAGATTATCGGCTTTATTCACCCTCCTCACTACCGGAACAATTTCGACATTTTCCCTCGTTTTATCGTTGGTAAGCCGGCAGGTGGCATCGGCGAGGACGGTGAGCACGTATGGACGAATGTCGATATTGAGCTCGGAAACGGGGCCAAATTGAAAATCAGGCCAGGGGAAGTGGTGATGGCAAATATGCAGGGCCAACGAAGACAGAAAGACGCTACGCAAAACAGGAATCAGGTTATCGACGACCTTTTCGATGATCAATCGGCAACGCATTAAACTCAATTCTTTGGGGCTTTAGGGCTGATATGAGTATTCTGTTGCAAGATGGTGATCTCGATATTGTGCGTGCCGCACTGCGATCAGGCACAAGAACCGGAACTATAAGGAAGTCGAGATTGTGGGTACTTCTCGAAGAGAGGTTACCTGAGCGCTTTGATACACCAATGATCATAGAGTCATTGCGAGAGCTCCAAGCGTTGGGTGAGCTTCGGGGCGTGTTCAGCCATGGTATGAGGCCCCTGCGCAACGTCCAACTTGATCTCAAACGAGAAGACATCCCTGCCGAGTATGCCCGATGGCAAGAGGTTATTGCGAAGTACCAAGATAAACTGAATGTTCCACAAAAAGCGGCACTACAGCGTGTCTCATCCTCAGTGTTGGAACTGTCCGAAGCTGATCAAATATCAATACTCGAAGGCTTGATTGCAATTTTCAACGATAAAGGGGTAAGTCACCGAGATCCATATATCACTTCGGCGAAACACTTGCTTGGCTCGTCCAAGGCTTTGGACACACTGGGTGCGCCAGTGGCTGAGGCCTTTGGGGTTGCCAAAGACGCCGGATATAATCGGGTTCAATATGTCCTGACAGCAGGTCCAAGACTAGAAGATGCAGATGCTATCGTTTTCATAGAAAATATGGCCGCATTTACTGCCTTTTCTCAGTCTCCGTCTAAACGTTCGATCATTGGAATCTGTTCATTCGGGTACGGCATCTCGTTGGAAAATCTTGGCGAGAGATTGCTGATGGGTAAGGTCGTGTCTTGTCCTGTGGACAATACGCGCCAAGAGTTGTCCACCCTCATCAAAAGCGATAAGACCAAACTATTCTGGGGGGACTTGGATCGAGAAGCGCTCAGAATCTTTGAGAAGCTTAGATACAGGATTCCCGAGCTGAGATTGTCTGCTGCTTACGGCTATATGATCGAGGAATTTGAGCGCCGTGGTGGTCACCCCTATGGAGCGTTCTCAGGAAAAAGCGGCCAGCAGCGGACCGCATCAGATGCCTCAGATAAGCTCCGTTTGATTATGGACCTTGTTAGATCTCGCGCATTTGATCAAGAAGCCGTGTGTGATCCTTGGTTAGGGGACATTGTTGGTGACGTTTGGGAATGAGCCGACAGGTTTCCGAGAAAAGAATTTATCCTTCAACAAGATCTAGTTGGCAGTTGCCCCCGCATGGAGGAAACAGTCTTGTGTTTGGCACATAGCTATTATCAAATGTCAGTAGCAAATGCCCAAGTTGAGTGGGAGAGCGTTTACGCGCTTCAGCAGTCTCCAGCTTGTGATCCCAATCTTCATCTTTATGGCGGTCGATAGTGATTTGTCGCGGATGATAAAAAGTGTTTTGGGGACCATAAGAATAAACAATGCGATTAAAGCCGCAGTAGTCTGGGCCTGGAACTCGCCTAAATCGCATATCTGCACCGTGATGTGGTGCTACAAGTGCAGTAAAAGCTGTAATAGCTCTACTCAGACAATTGGGTATAACGTTGTATCTGGCATCGCCCGGGAGCAATATACGCCTATCCAGAATTTGATGAGTTGCGATCAAAGCTAGCCCAGAATGATTCCGTCCTCGCCCCTGGCATTTGATCAATTCTACAGAACCTACACGTATGCTTCCTATATTATTTGGATAAATCAGTAATTTTCCTTTGCTGTCTATGTTGGCGGCTAATGTGCGATGCACAGCTCCTAATGTTTGGCGTGGTACAATCCAAGTATGTTGAAGAATGCCTGAGTCTCTCTGAGCCGATGACCAGTGATCCCAATCCCAGTGAGATAGAATTACTGGCTGCTTAAGTGATTTGCAGAAGTGACGCAGTTTGGTCGGAAAGGTCGATTGGTTAGCCAGAGCTCCTCCTCCAAAGTCAAAGTACAATGTTGGAGCTGGGGAATACACGTTTCTAAGCAGTGCATTACAGTTACCCTGACCAACATCGTAGACCGCTACACCTTCAACCGAGTTGCACGAGGGATTGAGGGTCTTCTTTATATCACTCACCGTCGCATCTTTAATGTCATCGAGGTCAAAGCAGTCTCCGAGACTTTTTTCAAACTCAGCAGATACTCTTTGAGGTGACGCTATCACCCTTGAAACTGGAGGAGAGAACAGGCCAAAATATTGATCAACAGGGATGCCATCGTTCGCAAATTCTAGAAGATACCAGTTACCTCTCTCCTCTATTTCATCTGTTGGGGCATCTATTTCATGTCTCAGTGAATCTAGCTCATCTGTTGAGACATATTTTCCAAAGAGCAGGCTTCTTTTTCCCACAATGATCGATATGGGCGCTACCTTAAACCAGTTTATTGAAGCATCTTGGTGTTTTCGTTCAGAACGATATTTTTTCCAAGTACGGTTGAACCAGTCTGCGTCAACAGTATCAAAATATACATATGAGTCGGATTGTGAGCCTACCCCGTCGAGAGACTCAATTTTATCGAGTTTTGCGTAAACGGCTCTCGGTTTTTCAATAACCGGATCCCCTGAAAAAAAGTTGTTGAACACGGTTAGCCTCCCAACCTTGGATACGGTTGTTAATTTGATGCATCTAATTTAATTATGCAACTATTGGTGTATATTTTGTAACAGGATAATAGATCAATGAGGACATAAAGTCTGACGTCATTGGTCAGAGTTCATAAACAGATTATCGTTTCATTTTCCCATTGAAGTTTTGATTTTAGGTCAAAAATTATCAATTGTTCTTGGTTTGTTTTTTCTGTTACCGTCTTTTTCTAACGATTTGCTCTTAATACAGGATTCGGAACGATCGAATCAGGTAACTCCTTTCTCGAACTCGCCAACCGGGCGGGACGCATTATGGATCAGGCGCTGGCACCTTCAACGCGCACACGGTATCTCGCATCCTGGCGACGATACGAAGCCTGGTGTGCGGCCAAGGGCATTGAAAAGCCAAATTCCGACCCTAAGACGATTACGCTCTTTCTGACAGAGCGCTCAGCCAAAGTGGGACAAAGTGCTCTCGAACAAGATCTCGCGGCCATCCACTTTATGTGTGCGATGAACGGTCTGGAGTTTAAGGATCCTCGAAACTATTTGCGTCGTTTCATGCGAGGTATTCGCCGGGAGCGAGGTCATGATCCCAAACGCAAACGCATGATCGCTCCCGTGTTATTGGGGCAAATGCTGGATCATTTGCCAGAGAACGGTCCAAAGGCGTCCCGGGATAGGGCCGCTTTGCTGATCGGATTCTCTCTGGCATTAAGGCGCTCCGAGATTGTTGCAATCGGTTGGGATGACATTGTTTTTGAAGATGCTCACCTGATCGTACGTCTGAAGCCATCAAAGAACCACAGCGATGCCGTCTTCCAGTGGATACCCAAAGTGCCGTCGTCGCTTTGCGCCTTTAATGCGATGGAACACTGGTACCAGTTGAGTAACAGACCCATTGATGGTCCCTGTTTTCCTGCAATCCGCGATGGAAAAATTCAAAAAAGAGCGGTTTCTGACCGCTACATAAATCGTCTGGTAAAGCGATTGCTGTTGTTGTGTGACAAGGTTCCCCAAGAGTTCGGCGCACACTCACTACGAAGCGGAATAGCAACAACTGCGCATTGGGAGGGTCTCTCGGATGCGGATATCCGCAAGATTACCCGCCACAAAAGTACCGGTGGCCTTTTACCTTATCTGCAGCCCAAAGATGGCCTGTTGCATGAACAGATTTTTCGATCTTTCGATAATGAAGGAGGACGCGCAGGATCGAGAAAATAGTTTGTTAAGCGCACAATATATTCTGTCGTCTGGTGTTGCTTTCAGACACGGGACACCTGATGAATTTGGTAAAACACACATGTTGGGGGTCCATGTCTGATCGCATCCCGTCTATTGAAACACCGCAACTGCGTACTGCTCCTTTTAGAACCCCCCACATTCTTCTCGATGTCGTCGGTTTCACACATGATCCCATAGAATCTCCAAATCTTGGCTATCGTGCAGACCAGATTTGGGGTCTCGCCAAATTTGCGCCTTGTGAGGACGTTTTTCCGACATCGAAGAATAAATCGGGAATTGATGTTGTTACGTATCTGGCTGCTCGGGCGCAAACCGAGAGCTGGGTTTACCGCAAGTTTCCAGTGCGAGAATTCGGATTGATGAGAGAGGGGCGTGTTTGGAATAATCGCATTCACTCACCTATTCCTGATCTGGAAGTCTTCCATGCGACTCTTGATCCCAAGACTGCGCGGCTTGAGTGGCTCACCCATAGTATAGACCACTATCAGTGGATCAATATTCCAGACAATCTGGAGAAGTTTGGTCCATTAGAACTTCCCTCTCCCCGATTACTCGTTTCCGGTCGGCTAAAGGGGGCAGATCACCAAACACAATTCATTATGAGTTGTGCAGATTTTCTCTGGTATCTGACTGGATATTGTTCTGAGCTGTTAGTTGGCCTGATGAACGGGAAAACGCAGCCCGTTGTCGAACGGTTTTACCGTGAGCCATTTGAGCTTGAGCATGGGCATATTCGAATCTATCCAAAAAACTACAACGCTGGCGCCAAATTTGCGGCGGCGATTGAGTTGGCTAACATTTTATCAATGGGAAAGAATGCGGAAGCATTTTTGGGGCAATGTGGTTCGCTGATTTTGAAGGGGTTAAGCCCGTATCGTTGGCCAATTTGTCCACCAAGATTGATTTTGCCATTTAGCGATCCGTTTGAAATCAAGTTCGCGGGCTTCTCAGCAGGCCTTACATCTGACATTCGCCTACCTCTGGAATATGACATCACCGAAAGCTCCCATGCGATTAACGTTCTTCAAATTCAGAGAATTAGAGCGTTGCGCTTGGCATCTACGATTCAGGTCGTTGTTCCGGCAAAGCCTGAGAAAATGGCGTTTGAAACGGAAGATGGAGTATTTTCAGTCACGAGAGCCGGTGGGCAAGAGATCATCGGTGTAACGTCCGAGCCGGCTGATCTGGGGTTTGATGGGGAAACTCTGAATCTGGAAGCCAGTGACTTTGTTCCGCCAAACGCAGACATTCGCATTGAAAAGCACTTGGAAGAGCTGGAGCAAAACCAGATAGGTCCAAAATACCAGTTTGTTGAGGGTGATGTTGCAAGCGGGTCATTTGCGGAGCCCTTCTCGAGCGGGACTTTGCACTCAACACTGGAGTTTTCTCCAGATGTAGACATCGAAATAGCGCAGCAGTTACGCAAACGAAAAGCGACGGTCGCGCGTGACCTGTTCGGTTGTTCACCGAAAATCCCTTTACCTTTTCACCTCGTTGAATTGGTGGACGATGGTCAAAGTGAAGAGCTGCGGCCAGAGCCAGGTGGGGATCCGATCGATTACCCGTTACCTGATTTGGCAAGAGCTTTGGCAACTCTCCAGAGAAAAACCGGAAATCGAATCGCAACACTCGGAGATGATTGGATTCCTGTAGCTGACGGTAAATTTGCTGTAATTGAGTTTCCGAGTACACGCGAATGGCCGGGATGTATTCCACTCAGAAAGGCTGGCAACGGCCGAAATTTACTGGTGATGGTCTGTCGGGTGCCCAACCGCGGAAAATTTAGTTATTTGATGTTTATTGAGCGAAGATTGCGCAACGGCCTCTATGAAGGACGCCCAGCATTTGTCGCTCATCCAGTCACTTTGTTGAAGCTTCCTGTCCGTTTGATTAGGGATATTCTGTATTTCACGATGCGGGCGGACCACGAAGTAGACGGGATGAACGGTTGGCCTACCACGTTAGATTTGTTGAGTACCGTGAACTGCTACGCCAAAAGATTGGAACGTGACGATCCCAAGCCTGAAAACATGCCCCTGATCATTGAAGAACTTTTGCAGCTATCCTAGTTTGGAGAAAATGTCAGGTAACGTGTGGCGGTTTCGCTAAGTGCCGGATGCGGATTTTTTAAATCTTTAAGCAGGAACGAATGCCAGCAATCTGCACGCATCGCATATGCAATAAGCCGCCATGGCCAGTCTTGAAGTGCCCGGCCGACGATGGCCATGAGTTTGTGTCTATCTTCACAACTGAGGCTCTCCAGCCTTTGCGATTTTTGTTCCCCTTCAAAGCTAAATTCGGGGCCGCCTGACATTTCTCGTATGACTTCCCGTAACCTTGCGACACGAGGTGCTCGATGATGCAATATGCTCATGAGGTCATAAACGAGTTTGGCATACGATTGAGGGGATGGCATCGGTACATCCCAGAAAAGTGTTCCTGTACGAAAACCCTGTTCGAGCCTTTTCTGCAGTCTTTCTGCATGACTGTCTATTGGTAAAGCTTCAGCTTCCCGGCGATCAAACCCGCAAGAATGACAGGTATGCCAAGGACTGCGATGAAGACATACAGGCTCGCCGCACTGCCAACATCGATCATGCAGTCTTTGAGAATGGATTGTGCATTGAGTAATGAACACAAGCCGCCACGACAATCGGTAGTAACCCTCATCAGCCAAACATTGAGGGCAGAAGGCTTGGCCATATTTACGATGGGTTCTGTGATAAACTCCCAGAACTGTAATCATCTGCTGCACATTGTTCGGCTTCAGCATGGGAAACACGCGTCGTTCCAAAAGATGGATGGTTGTTTCGGCGGCCGCTGAAATTGGCGTGCCTGTCAGACGGGCAAGGTCGCAGACAATCTGTTTATCTGTTGGTCGGTCAGTATCCCGTGTAAAAAAATGCTGATGCTTTGACAGGAAATGGCAGAAGGTACCGACAGGTATGCCGTTTGCGTTCGCGACGCGGATCAGCCAGCTTGTGAAAGACTCATCGACTTGAGGCTTTGGGCGAACCGGTAACATGGTCATTTACCCGGCAATTTGTTCGGCTTCTGCTTTGCGGCGTGAAGGTGATGTATAGTCCGCAATTTCAAAATGATGTGGTTTGAGATGAGCGGAACTTTCATCAAGCGCAATGAAAGTCGCTTCTTTCACATACGAAACCATCTCTCCAACGGTCCGTTCTGAAATTGTTAGAATGGTCCTCGCCAGTTCAGATTTATGCAGGTTCGATGGCTCTGGAAGTGGCAAAGTAGATTCGAGAAAATAGAGAAACCTTCGATAATCCTTTCCGTCTTTCCATTCAGGAAGGTTATATGGCTTGAAGCGATTAGCCAGCTGATCATCGGTTTGGATGGTCCGGATGGCTTTCTTGGTGCCGGCACAGATAAAGGAAAGCCTAAGCTCATTGCTCAGAAAGCGCAGCATATTGAGGAACTGACGCTGCTGGGTAAATTTGCCCTCCGAGATGTTATGAAGTTCATCAATAATGATGAGGCGCGTACCGACGCCCTTAAGAACGTGCAGTACCTGGCTTTCGAGATTTGCTGTTGTATCGCTGGGTCGGTGAACAGCTCCAACTTTATCGAGGACCTGTTTGTAGAATCGTCGAAGTTCAGGCCCTGGTGGCATCGTGATAAAAATAACCGGGATTTGGTCAGCTTCTTCCTCTGGAATTGAGCGACGCGGATGACGGCTCAGAGCTTCCTCCAAAATCATGGTTTTCCCATTATTGGTTTCGCCGACCAGCATCATGGATGGCATGCGGTGCGTTGGCGGGTGCTTGATCATTGCTTCGATCTTTTCAAGCATTCGATTGCCAGTATCGTAAGGGAACCATTTAGGGGTGTTCAGCCAATGAATCTGTTCGTCCCGTGATGCCTCCAGATATTTTGCCGCTTCACTATGAAGGTGCTCAGTCATCGAATTTTGATCTCCGATTCAATCATTGAGGGATCGAATTCAAATTCCAGATCGTCATCGGATAGCGTCTCCCGAGGCTCGGTCGGAGCAGGCTTGGCCGCGTGCGTTTGCGACGCATGAGGATTCATGCGGCGCTTTTCGGTTCTACGCTGCTTTTTTGCCTTCTGAGTGGAAGCCACTGACTCTGCGATGCGGTTCTGCATAGCTTCATAACCGGCAAAAATACGCCCTTCATCGACCTGGTCTTTACCCTCTCGCCGCATCCTATCCTTGATATGTCTGAGCTCCCAAATGCTCATGGGAGGCTGGCTCGGGTCGCGATAGGGAAGCTCATAGTATGTCTTGTCTTCTGGGTGATAGAGATACAGCGTCGAAATATCTCTAGGGTCGCGTCGAAGTTCAAACTTCCGCTTGTCCCCATCAAACAATATCTGTCCCAGAATGTCAGAATAGTAGTTGATGCCGTCAACACGTACGCCATATCGCTGAACGGTGCGTGTCATGACAGGTAGAAAATCGATCAGGAATGTTTTTTGATTGCTGGGCAAACGTGGGCGCCGGACAATTGAACGGGGATCATTTTCACCAAAACCCTGTTCGAACTTTGCAGCGGGAGGCATGCCAATACCTTGGTGGAGCCTCTGATTGTAGACGTTAACAATAAACTCCAGAAGGTAACCTTCCAACTCCTTGAGGGTCATACAGGCTCGTCCCTGGGAGTCGTACTCGCCCCGATGATGACTGCTGGAGAAAGTCGTACCGGGAATATTATGGGATCTATGGTTCAGCGTTTTGATGAAACGCTCAATCACAGCACCAAATTGCGGTGCTCCTTTAGGACGATAGTCAAGGGAAATACCGTGTTGATCGCAGCCTCGTTTGAAGGCTGCGCTATGGAAATCTGAGCCGTTATCGACGAAAATTTTCTCCGGAAGTCCCTGCATTGACCAATTGCCCGAGATTTTATGTTCACGCAGCAGTTGCTCTTTGGGTAGGACAGCTTGTGTCAGACAGAGGGCGGTAGATAGTGAGCTTGGCGCTCCGAAAGAAAGATAAAAGCCCGTGCAGGCGCGGCTGTATGAATCGACGGCCGACGTGATCCAGGCTCTATCAATTCCTTCGCGTTCATTAGGGTCAACAAGAGTAATATCGGTCGGGGTGTGGTCGATTTGGGCTTGTTCGAGAGGACGAGTTGCCGTGGTTGCAGAACCCTTGTGTGGCTCAAAAAGATGTTTCGCTTTCTTTTTAGAATAGCGATGTTCTGTCGCTATGAAAGCCGGGACGTCTGCAATTCGACGATAAATGGTAGGTTTTGAAGGAGGTGAAAGTTTGGCTTTGAAACACTGCAACTCGACTTCTTCGACAACACGTGCCCGTATCGGACGCTCTTTTGTCAGATAAAGGTTTTTAATTACATCAGAGATAATTTTTTCGACGTCGGGATGGAGGCGTTGTTTGGTCTTGTTGCCTCTGTTAAGGCCAACCACAAGACTCGAAGTCTGATGATCCTTCCTGAAATTTTTTACCCAGCGGTAAAACGTCGGGACACTGCAATTCAATTTAGCAGCAAAATCTGCAGCCAGTTCTTTGGTCGGGCTGGCAATTTCAAGCCATCGTTCAATAACTTGCCGACGTTCGAGCGCGCTATCCCAACGCTCGTCGTCAATTTTGTCTGGCTGAGTGTTTTGGAATGTCAAATTCCTAGCCTACGCAAAAGAAACATAACGATATCGAAACTATAATAAATAGATCGATAAATCAGCATCTAATCTACTTTCATCATCGGCAAAAAGCTGATGTGTCGCAAGCATCTTGAGAACTTCTGTGTGAACTTGTTCCTCAGAAAAATTGTGAAGAGCATCTGTGATTTGCCGGATTGTCGCAACTTTGTGCTGCTGGACAAACAGGTCAATTGCAGATTCTACCGGAGTATCAGAATCCAGAAAGCGATAGGGCAGGAGCTCACGAGCACGTTCAAGTTCTGATGTTCGGATTTCTTTTTCGGTGAAGACGCTAAAGGACCAGCCTTTGAACTCGGTCCATTGTTTTGCGTGCTTGAATTTTTGCAAAAGGGTTGGCTGATTTTTACCATCAAGGTCGGAAGTGTATTTGATTTCCACCAGCATGGTGTGCAGGCCAGATTCCGGCCGCTCCAACTCATGACGATAACGCGTGATTAGAAAGTCGGGCGTGTAGGTTCGTTCTTTGCCCAGGTCATCCAGATATCTGATGGTGACCGGCTGAGCTTCGATTGAAAAAACACCCCTTCTTCCGGTCATCAAGATAGCAAAATCGCGTTCCAGTGACGATTCGAAGGGTATTTGTGGTTGGTCAGGGGCTACTTTTAGTAAACCCGTTATTGATCGGTCGGTTGGCCGAATTTCACGTGCGCCGCGTGTTTCAGCGGAGATGTCATCAAGGATTTCAAAAAGACTCTCAGCAAGGCTGTAATTTTTGCCGAGTCTCATATTTTGTGTTTCAGTCTCATATTTAGTGAGCCAATCCACCCATA
Source organism: Thalassospira sp. SM2505 (assembly GCF_054901115.1). NCBI lineage: Bacteria > Pseudomonadati > Pseudomonadota > Alphaproteobacteria > Rhodospirillales > Thalassospiraceae > Thalassospira > Thalassospira sp. SM2505. The sequence continues at coordinate 382,070 of NZ_CM142731.1, read as the reverse complement.
AGCCTTTGTTTTTACTCATACCTGTAAGTCTCATATTTTATGTTTCTTTACAGGTGGTCACCGGGTAAAACCGGGCGAGATTTCACTGGCCCATAACGGGGTGTTGTTTCTTGATGAATTGCCGGAATTTCAGCGCAATGTGCTGGATGCCCTGCGCCAGCCGCTTGAAACCGGGCAGGTTTCCGTGGCGCGCGCCAATGCGCATGTGACCTATCCGGCACGGGTGCAACTGGTAGCAGCAATGAATCCGTGTCGTTGCGGCTATCTGGGCGATAATGATCTGGCCTGTACCCGGGCGCCCAGATGTGGCGAGGATTATCAGGCAAGGTTATCGGGGCCGCTTCTCGATCGCTTTGATATTCAGATCGAGGTCCCGGCGGTAAAGCCTGAAGAGCTTGATTTGCCAGCCAATGGTGAAAGCAGTGCGATCATTCGCGAAAGGGTGTTTCTGGCCCGGGAACTGCAAATGTTACGATATAAAAACGAAAACATATCGACCAATGCGCTGGCCGATGGCGAAGTCCTGCAAGAAGCCGCGGCTTTGGATGCTGACGGGCGCGGATTGCTTCAGGATGCGGCGCGTCAGATGAAGCTCTCGGCGCGCGGCTATCACCGTATTCTTCGGGTGGCCCGCACCATCGCCGATCTGGCCGGAAGTGCGGGTGTCAAACGCGGCCACATTGCCGAGGCGCTGAATTACCGGCAGACGGTTTATCGGCGCTAATCCATCATCGTTGGTGCTTTTTGCACCCTTATCGCAAGACGTTTGAAAGCGCTTGCCGCCTTGCCAAATCTTGGGTGCCGATCATTGCTGACCTGGGTGAGATCATATGCGCGACAGGCCGTTCTGTTTTCGGATGATATTGATCAGGCCGCGCAAGCCCGGATGATTGTTGTGGCGGCTGCTGTAATACATATGGAAGGGATCATCAGATGATGCATAGTCTTCCAGCACGATTTCAAGCCGCCCGCTGGCAAGTTCATCCGCAATCCGTGATTCCAGCAGATAGGCCAGGCCAAGCCCGGCCTTGGCGGCCGAAATCGTGGTCGCCGTGTCCTGAATGGTGATGTGGCCGGGCACGCGATAGCTTTTCTGATCCGGGCCGGTGCCAAGTTCCCAGGGAAAACGCGAATTGTCACCCAGAAGAAGTTGCAGGCATGTGTGATTGCGCAGATCTTCGGGGGTATCGGGTTTTCCGTGCCGTTCAAGGTAGTTTGGTGCGCCTGCCACCACCCAGCGCTGGGGGCCGCTGAGGGCGACGGCAACCATGTCTTCCGGGACCAGATGCCCATATCGGATGCCGGCATCATATCCTTCTGCGACAATATCAATCGGCCGGTTTTCAACAACAATGCCGAGGCTGACGTCGGGAAAGGTCTTGGCAAATTCAGGTAGTGCGGGGGCGATGAGAAGGTGTGCGGCATCGGAAAAGGCGTTGATGCGAACCTCGCCAAAGCTGGCGGCACCGGGTGCATCAAGCGTCTGGAGTGCTTCATCAAGCTTGTCAAAGCCCTCTGTAAGCTTGGTTGCAAGGTCCTGACCCAGTTCGGTTGCCACGATTGCGCGGGTGGTTCGATTGATCAGCTTTACGCCAAGGCGGCTTTCCAGACGGCGGATCGCGTGACTTGCGGCCGACGGTGAAAGCCCGAATTCAATCGCCGCAGCCTTGAAACTCTGGCGGCGGACAATCGCCAGAAACAGGCGTAGATCGGCAAACTCTGCGCGGTCGATTCCAGCCAAGTTGAACTCTATTCACTTTGTGGATGATTTCAATTCATGAGAAACCACACCACACCGGTCCGTGCAACAAGTAATCTGGCCAAAAGTCAGACAATTTAGCCGGAGGAATACGATGAGTGATATTCAGGCAATCAGGATTCCAGACCTGTTGTCGCGGCGTGTTTTGGTAACCGGGGGCTCAACCGGGATCGGGGCCGAGATTGTCCGGGGGTTTGCCGCACAGGGTGCCAGGGTTGCCCTTCATTATAATGAAAGCCGTGAAGCAGCACTTGCCCTTCAGGCAGAGTTTCCTGAACATGTCTTTCCTGTTCAGGGCGATATGAGTGTAACGGGTACACCGACGAAAGTTGTCAGGGAAGCCGCCCGGATGCTTGGCGGGCTGGATGGCCTGATCAATAATGCTGGCGGCATGCTCGGACGTGTGCCCACGACCGAGGTCGAACCCGAGCATCTTGACCGTGTCTTTGCCCTGAATGGCAAATCGGTCTGGGAAGCCACGGTGGCGGCGTATCCTTACCTCAAAGCGTCGGAAAACGGTTTTGTGGTCAATACGACATCAATTGCTGCGCGCAATGGCGGCGGCGGTGGTGCTGTGCTGTATGCGGCGGCAAAATCCTTTGTCAGCAGCCTGACACGCGGACAGGCAAAGGAATTTGTGGCAGACGGCATTCGCGTGAACGCTGTTTCGCCGGGCCTTATCCAGACGCCGTTTCATGACCGCTATACACCGCCTGATGTTCTTGCCGCGCAAAGCGCAACAGTACCGATGGGCCGCGTGGGCCGACCGGATGAATGTGTCGGGGCGTTCCTGTTTCTCGCCTCGAACGCCATGGCGGGCTACATCACGGGCCAGATCATCGAGGTCAATGGCGGCCAGTTAATGCCTTAGGAGCAACAATACATGAACTACAGAAAATTTGGTAAGACAGGGCGCACGGTCTCGGAAGTCGGTTTCGGTGCCTGGGCCATTGGTGGCGCCTGGGGCGATGTTTCAGAGGCTGACGCGCGTGCGGCCCTGCATGCCGCCCTTGATAACGGCACGACCTTCATTGATACCGCCGACGTTTATGGTGATGGCCGGTCGGAAAAAATCATCGCCGATGTCATGAAAGAACGCGGTGGCGAACGTCCGTTCATCGCAACCAAGGCCGGACGTCGCCTCGATCCGCATGTGTCCGAGGGCTACAACAAGCAGAACCTGACAGCGTTTGTTGAACGCAGCCTTAAGAACCTTGCGACGGATTGTCTTGATCTTGTGCAGCTTCATTGCCCGCCGACAGAGGTTTTCTATCGCCCGGATGTGTTCGAGGTGATGGAGGAAATGGTCACCGCCGGGAAAATCCGCAATTACGGTGTTTCGGTCGAAAAGGTCGAAGAAGGTCTCAAAGCCATCGAATATCCCGGCGTCGCGTCGGTTCAGATCATTTACAACATCTTCCGCCAACGCCCGTCCGGACTTTTCTTCCGCGAGGCAAAAGCAAAGAATGTCGGGGTCATCGTTCGTGTGCCGCTGGCATCGGGCCTATTAACGGGCAAGATGACAAAGGAAACCGCCTTTGCCGCTGATGACCACCGGGCGTTTAACCGCAACGGCGAGGCGTTTGACAAAGGCGAAACATTTGCCGGTGTGCCGTTTGATGTCGCGCTCGAGGCTATTGAGGAAATCCGCCGACTGGTTCCGGACAATATCACCATGGCGCAGTTCGCCCTGCGCTGGATTCTGATGGAAGAGTCGGTTGGTGTTGTGATCCCGGGGGCAAAGAATGCAGCCCAGGCAGCAGCGAATGCGGCGGCAAGTGATGTTGCGCCACTGTCGCCAGAAGTGATCGGCGAACTCCGCAAAATCTATGAGCAGCGCATCGCCCCGCACGTCCATCATTTGTGGTGATCAAACGTTTCCATCGGCTGTGAAGCGCCATGACACAGATAAAGGGGTACCAAGCCGTTGGTATCCCTTTTTTGCGTTTTCGGACGGCAAAAGCGGGGCCGTGTCGTTGAGTGATCGACAGATGGTTTATTGCCGGTAGTTCAATAACGGTTTTTAAGCGGCATCCTGCTGTTGCAGGCCGGTAATCATGCCGATGATTTCGTTTTTATCTGTCTTGGCGGTTTCGCGAATGCCGATCTGCTGGCCGCGACGCAGTACACAGATGCGATCGGCCAGGCGGAAGACCTGATCAAGGCTGTGGCTGATGATCAGAACACCGATATTGCGGGCCTTGAGAGATTCCACGATTTCCTCGACCTTGGCGGTTTCGGCAACCCCAAGGGCGGCGGTCGGTTCATCCAGCAGGATGACCTTTTTGGCCCAGCGGGTCGCACGAGCAATCGCCACCCCCTGACGCTGCCCGCCCGAAAGATCGCGGATGGTCGCATGCGGGCTTGGAATACGAACATCAAGTTCGTCGACCAGCTTCTGGGTTTCGGCAATCATGGTCTTGCGATCAAGAAGGCCAAAGCGATTGGTGATTTCACGCCCCAGGAACATGTTCATGTAAACACTTTGCTGATCGGCAAGGGCAAGGTCCTGATAGACCACCTCGATCCCGTGGGATCGGGCGATTTCGGCACTGGCCATCGAGACGGTTTCATCCTCGATCGTGATCGTGCCGGAACTCGGCGCATACACGCCCGATATGATCTTGATCAGGGTCGATTTTCCTGCGCCATTGTCCCCGACAAGGGCGACGATCTCGCCGGGATGGATATCAAGCGAGAAATTCTCGATGGCCGTTACGGCACCGAAATGCTTTTGAATGTCTTTAAGGCTCAGGACCGGTTTTTGGCTGTTCATCCCTAATCTCCTATACCGGCCAGGCGGCTGTTTCGCCAAAGCTGTTTTCAATGGTTTCAACAACCGGATTACCGGTCGAAATGCCCGATACACCCACCACATAGGCGCGTGTGACAAAGGCCTGCCCGCGGAACCCGAACACGGCGGTATCGCCCGGTTTCGGGGCCTTTGGCCCGGTGGCATCAATCATCGCGTAATAATCGATCATGGAGGGTGGCGGGACTTCAACGGACCGAAGTGCGGTGCTTGCGGTGGTCGGTTCATCGGAAACGATGGCCTGCACGTCATAATCGGGGAAGATCGGATCAATATAGAACCCGCCGCCAAAGCAATATGCCTTGCCACCCGAAAGATGCGAGACCTCGGTCAGATAAAGAACCGCTGGCAGTTCGGGCAAATCTTCAACCACATGCAGGGCGGTGGTGCCATGAATGCCGTTGCCCGGTTCGCACTGGGTCGCGCCTGCTTCGGCAAGACCAGCCAGAAGCACCGATGACGTGGTGCCCGGTGCATTAATTTCGATATCAGAACGACCACGTTTTGCCAGTAGGTCGGCTGCCTTGGCAAGCGTACCCAGATTTTGGGTCGGCAGGACCTTGCGGCTGTCATGATCAAATAGCAAGGCGGGGAATGTGGTGATACCGGCAAAGCGCCCGCCATCGAGATCATCAAGGAAATCAGCAACTTCTGCGATATCATCAGCAGCAAAGCCGCCTTCATGGCCGCGATAGAATGTATCCCCCTCGGCATGGATGCGGGCCAGAAGATCCTGAACATAACCGGCCTTTTTGGCCGCCGATGCGGCTTCTTTGGCCTTGATATCGTTAAAGACGGTCCAGTAATCCGGGCGTAACCGTTCGGCTGCGGCGTCGGCTTCGAACTTTGCTACCTGTTGCAAATGGCCAAGATGGCCAACCCGCAATCCGGCATTATGGGTTGCACGCGCACACGCCATGTCGACCGCGACAGACCGGTCAATACCGCCACGCATGACCGCATGCGAGAACGAACTGGCGCGTCCGACCTGCTTGGTCATGGCAAAGATTTTAAGGCCGTGCTTGTCGGCTTCGGTCTTAAGGGTGCGGGCATTGGCCTCGACCGCATCAAGATCAAGGATATAGGCATTTGCCGGAACCTTGCCGTCGCGGTGAAGGGCCATGGCGGCTTCGATGAATTTCGGGTTGCGGCGACGCAATACATCAAGAAACATTTTTTGCTCCTGCGTTCTGGATTACCGCGCTTTTTCGCGCAACGAGACAGCAACCGCCGCCAGAATGATAAGACCCCGGACGATCATCTGATCGGAAACGGAAAGCCCCATCAGGATCAGCCCGTTATTAAGCATCCCCATCATCAGTGATCCGATCAGCGCGCCAATAATCGTGCCCTTGCCACCATGAAGCAGGGTGCCGCCGACAATGACAGCAGCAATCACTGTCATCAGATCAGATTCCCCAAGGGTATATTTGGCGGCCTGCAAGCGCCCGGCATACAGCAGTCCGGCAAGACCGGCGAGCGCACCCGAAAGGGTCAGGACATAAAGGCGAATGCGCGCGACCTTGATGCCTGAAACGCTGGCTGCGCGCGGATTGTCGCCGGTTGCCAATACATGCGCGCCAAAACGGGTTTCACGGTAAATGAAATGTCCGATGGCAACCGCCATCACCGTCCACCAGATCAGGGACGGAATGCCAAGGAAGCTGCCCGAGCCAAAGAAACCGGCGAAATCAAGATCCATAACCGGGATCGAGCGCAAATTGGTCATGGATCGCGCAATCCCGGCAAACAGCCCCATGGTCGCAAGGGTCACCAGAAACGATGGCAAACGGACAAAGGCAACGACTGCACCATTGACCGCGCCTGCGACAATACCGGTCGCCATGCCGGCAAGAATACCGGCTGTCATGCCATATTCATTCATCACGACGGCGGCTGCCAGCGCAGACATGGCAACGATGGAGCCAAAGGAAAGGTCGATCTCGCCAGCCGAAAGCACAAAAACCAGACCAATGGCAAGGATGGTCGCCGGTGCGGTTTGCAACACAATGTTCGAAAGGTTTCTGACCGACAGGAACCCGTTATCACCAAGAGTTACGGCAAAGAACAGGAAGATCGCCAGAAAGCCGAAATAGACGACATACTGCTGCAAGTTAAGACCAAGTGCGACGCGGATAGCAGCGGGTTTCTGTGCAGAGCCAGATTGGGGACTGGACACGGAAGTTTCCCTCCTAGGATGTATTCAGGGAATGCAGGCACACCAGTCGGGTACGCCTGCATGCGCGCTTATTTCAGGCTGTCGGCAATGGTTGCCGGGGCCTCTTTGGACAGAGATTGTTTCCATCCATCAAGAATGTTGTCTTTGGTGACTGCAAGCGAGTCCACAACAAGAAACGGTGGTGCAGATTTGCCATTGGCGGCATTTGCCGCCGCCGCACGGGCAGCTGTTACACCAATGTTATAGGCCTCATCGGCAACAATGGCGGCAAAGTTCCCACCGGAAATCATATCAAGTGCCGCCGGTTCATTGAGATCAAGGGTCACGATCTTGGTGTCCTTGTTGCCCATCGAACGAAGCACGGCCAGGGCCCCGAGTGCCGGTTCGGCCCAGGTGACATAAATGCCATCAAGATCGGGGTTCTGGATCAGCATGCCATGGGCGATTTCTTCGCCAAGGGCGGGATCGGCAATTCCGGCTTCGGCAGTGATTGAAATGTCTGGATAGTCTTTTTCAATCGTGGTCTTGAAGGCATTGTCACGCTGGTTGGTGACGTAGAAATCGGCATCGTGGAAGATATAACCAACCTTGCCTTTGCCACCGAGTGCAGTCGCCATTGCATCGGCTGCCTTCTTGCCCATCTGGAACAGGTCATCGGATACGATTGTCACGTAGTCCTTGCCGTGGACATAGCCGGTCGGTGCGTTATCGACAAAGGCCAGCGTTACACCGGCATCGCGTGCCGGGTTATAGACCGCAGCAGCACTTGTCGGGTCGACCGGCAAGGACAGGATGATGGACGGGTTTTTGGCCATCACGGTTTCAACATCGGCGCGCTGACGGGCGGTATCAAAACCGGCATCGGTTTGTGCAATGATTTCAATACCAAGGCGCTTGAATTCATCCTGTGCGCCACGATTGACAGCATCGGTATATTCGCTCATTTCATGCCAGACGAGGGCCGCGGTAAGATTGCTGCCCTTGATGGCATCAATTTCCGCATCATCCAGCTGAATGCTTGCAGCCGGGGTAGGCTGTTCGCCGTTCGGGCCGACGGTTTGGGCAGATAACGGACTGGTGACGGCAATCGAAACCAGGATCGAGGCAAGCCAGGGCGAAAAGGTTTTGAGGGATCGCATGTCCGAACTCTCCGAAAAAACGTGGTTTGACGAGGGGCCGCCCGCCCGGGGCAGACGACCCGCTGCAAAGTCTGTTTCGCCCTAGTTCAGGGTCTTGATCACGGATTCCGGTGCTTCGCGGTTAAGCGATTCTTTCCAGCCTTCAAGCACATTGACCTTTTCGACTGTCAGTGCCGGGGCCACGATAAAGGCCGGGGTTTCTTCACCCAGAAGCGCCTTAAGGCCGGTTGCCGCCATTGCGCGGCCGAGTTCATAGGCCTTGTCGGCAACAATCGCGGTGACATTGCCATCGCGTACCATGTCAAGCGCGACCGGCTCGGACAGATCAAGCGTCACGATTTTGGTGTGTTTGTTGCCACTCGCACGAAGGGCGGCCAGAACGCCATCTGCCGGTTCGGCCCAGGTGACATAGATGCCGTCAAGGTCCGGGTGCTGAAGCAGCATGGCAGATGCCAGTTCCTCGGCGCGGGCCGGGTCGGTAATGCCCTGTTCTGCAACGATTTCAATGCCCGGATAATCTTTTTCGATTGTCGTTTTAAAGGCATTGTCACGCTGGTTGGTGACGTAATAGGTGGCATCGTGGAAGATCCAGCCAACCTTACCCTTTTCACCGATATCCCTGGCAAGGGCATCTGCGGCCTGTTTGCCCATCTCGAACAGGTCATCGGTGACGATGGCGGCATAGTCGCTGCCATGTTCGTACCCGGATGGCAGGTTCGACAGGAAGACCAGCTTGGTATTATTGGCAACTGCCTCGCGGAAGGCTGCGGCCGAGGTCACCGGATCAAGCGGCAGGGCAAGGATCACGTCGGGTTCGGCGGTAAGGGCGGTTTCAATGTCACTGCGCTGACGGGCGGCATCAAATCCGGCATCGGTGGTCACGGCGATTGAAACGCCTGCCTTGGCGAATTCATCGGTGGCACCAGCCGAAACCGCATTGATGAAATCAGACGAGGTATGCCACAGCAAAGCGGCCTTGAGGCCCTTTTCCTTCAGGCTGGCAAACTCGGCGTCCGACAGGGTGATTTCGGCACTTGGCGTTGCGGTTTCGCCGTTCGGACCAACGGTCTGGGCATGGGCGAGTGCGCTTGTCATCATGATACCGGCGATCAGACCGGTTTTAAGCAATCCCTTGATCAGCATGAGCCATTCCTCTGATAGATAATGTGTTTTTTGTCTTGTTTGGTCTTGTTTTTGGTCGGTTCTGGTGGTGGTAAGCTGTCGCCTGGTCTCAGTCTGCGACTCCGCAATAACGGGCCATAAAGCAGGCAAAGGCGACGATGCCTGCAAAATATTCTTCGATATCAACGCGTTCTTCGAATGTGTGGCAGTTGCGGATATCACCGGGCGCGCAATAGACCGCCGGTGTGCCCAGCTCGTTGACAAAGAACGGGGTTTCCGACCAGAACGGCGCGCCTTCAATGGTGCCCCGTCCTGCCATCGCACCAGCGACAGCCTCGGACAAAGCGCGCACTTCGGGCAAAGTCGGGTCGATTTCGGCGGCTGATCCTCCAAGCGGATGATCACGACCAGCCGGATAGCTGATCGAAACTGCAATATCGGGATCAACGATGGCGCTGCGAATGACGTCTTCCATTTCGCGGGCCGCATCATCCAGGCTTTCGCCCGGCAACAGTTTGCGGATCAGCGACAAAGAACATTCTTCCGGAACCGCAATGAAACCGCCGCCGGTCAGTCCGGTGATCAGAAGGAAGCCCTCGCCGATCAGGTCGTGATGCCCGCGCGATTTCAGGTCATCCGAATGCGACCACAGTGCGGACATGACGGAATGTGCGGCTTTCAGTGCATCCTTGCCCAGTTCCGGCACCCCGAAATAGGCCGATTTCCCGGTGATTTTGATATCGGCGATGTAAAAGCCGATCTGGGCCGGATAGACCGCAAGACGGGTTGGTTCGACATAGACTGTAAAGTCCGGCTTGGCGATCTCGCCTGCCTTGATGCGGTTGGTGTAATCCTTGACCCCGGCCGAGATGCCCGATCCGGGCTGACCGCTTTCTTCATCGCCGATATAGGCAAAGGCAAGATCGCCTTTAAGCCGGATACCCGCTGCATCCAGAAGGCTGAGTGCTGCAAGTGATGCGCAAATCCCGGCCTTGAGATCACCGGATCCCCGGCCCCAGACTTCACCGTCGATCAATGGCGCACCAAACGGATCTTCTCGTTCTGTGCCCTGCCAATGTTCGCGCCAGCCATCGACATGGACCGTATCGGTATGACCGATAAACAGAAGTCGTTTCGATGTGTTATCGGAATGACTGGTGGTCCCTTTGCGCTCTCCCCAGATATTGGGGCGACCGGGTTCAAATTCGGCGGTTGCGATGGCTTCAATACCGCGCTTTTCCATCTGGCTGGCAAGATAGGCGACGAAGTTGGCTTCGTTTCCTGTAATGCTTTCAGCCCCGATGGCCCCCCGGAACAGGTCAAGCGCATCATCGCGATCAAGCAATTTGGCCAGTCTGGTGTGCAGGTCGGATGTCTGGGTCATTTCCCGGCTCCTTGCAGCGATACCGAGCTGGCCGGGGGCAGGGAAATACGCCCGTCCGGGGCATCAGCCCCGAAAAAGGTATTATGAAGATGGCCAAGCCCGATGGCCGCAGCCCCGATGATGGCGGCGCGCTGATGCAGGTTGCTGGGCACGATTTCGACCGGTTGGGGCATGATCTGGATCAGGAATTTTTGGGTGCGCGCAATCAGTTCCGGACGATCACCGATGGAACCACCAAGAATGATCTTTTCCGGATTGGCGATGGCGGCAATCGCACCCACCCCAAAGGCAAGATAGCGGGCCGTTTCATCAAGAACCTGACTGGCGGCTACTTCGCCGCCATTGGCGGCATCAAAGATTTCGGGCACTTTGACGTCACGCCCGGTCAATGCCTTGTAACGCTGGACCATTCCGACCGAGGCCACAACACGTTCATAAGCCCCGGCCCGAATGGACTCGCTATCAAACGGGTCTGCACCGAATGGCAGGAAACCAAGTTCGCCAGCCGCATTCCGGGCGCCCCGCACCAGTTCGCCATTCACCATCAGGCCGCTGCCGATCCCGGTGCCCAATGCAATAAAGGCCAGATTATCAATGCCCTGGCCTTCGCCGAGCCAGTTTTCACCCAGAACAGCCAGATTGACGTCATTTTCAAGCATGACGTCAAAGCCGAACGCCTCCTCAAACGCGGCAAAGACATTCATGTCTTCAAAACCGGCAATATTTGGCGCCAGCAGAACCCGACCGGTTTTCGGGTCCGGGGCACCGGGCACGCCGATAACTGCAAGGCGGATGCGGTCGCGGTCGATCTTCTGGTTGCGGGCCGCTTGCCAGCACAGTTCGGCAATCTGGTTGACCAGATCCTGACCGCCACGGGGATCGGTGGGAGCGACTTCCTCGGCAAAGACCTGACAGGCCAGATCGGCAATGGCGACGCGAACCTTGGTGCCGCCAAGATCAACTGCGGCAATGAAGGCAGCGTCAGGGATCAGTTCATAGGTAACAGCAGTACGACCGATATGGCCGCCGGTGCGCCCGGTTTCCTGTACCCAGCCGGCTTCTTCAAGCTGACGGACAATTTCGGAAATCGTCTGTTTTGACAGACCGGTTTGTTTGGCAATGGATGCACGCGAAATCGGACCATTCTGGACGATGGTCTCCATGACTGCACGCTGGGAAAACTTCCGGGAAATGCGCAAAGTTTCGCTCACCGGCCTCTCCTGATGATCTGATTTTTATTTGGTTTATTTAATTCGTTCGGTTACCGAACTATCTATATCAGAAGAAGGGATGTCAAGCATGATATGCGCGGAAATCACATATCCATGATGTGCAGGTTGAATTTTATCCCTGGAAAGATTCTGTATAGTGCATTGAAAAATATGAAGATTAATCGTCAGCCCGATCAGGCGGAGATGTGATTCTCCGCTTGAGACGGTCGGAGCCTATACCGAACAGCTGAATTTCAGTGTGCCGTTCAAATCAAGTGATAACACCCTGCTCTATTCCACCACGCCGGTTACAGACAATGTGACCCATGTCGTTCAGGCCGAGGCCGGCTATTCCGGAAATTATACGATGGATGGCACAACGTTCGGATTTGGCGGCACCATCGTTGCCAGCCCCGGTGGCCTGACATCGCGAAATGAGGATCAGTATTTCAATACCAGTCGTTCGGGGGCAAAGGCCAATTACCTTATCGGCCGGGGGGCCTTTTCCTTTGCCACGCCCTTGCCCAATGATTTCCGCCTGCATGGATCGGTCAATGCACAATTGGCATCCGGTAATCTTCTGGGAAGCGAACAGCTCATGATGACTGGTTCATCTGCGGTGCGCGGCTATCAGGATGGCAAAATTTATCGCGATGAGGCAATTGTTGGCCGGTTTGAGTTGCATGCTCCGTCCTTCGGGCTTGTCGATTTGCTGCCCGGACTGTCGCAAAACCTGGCCGATATTGATCTTCCGGCTCAGGACAGCCTGACATTTCTGACATTTGCTGATCTGGGGGCTGGCCGGAACAAGTTTCCGATTGCTGGCGAGGATTCCGCCGTCACTGTTGCATCAGCCGGACTGGGTCTGCGTTATTTCCTCGGACCGTTAATCTCGGTCTCGGCGGATTATGGCTGGGAGCTTGCCGATAACGCAGACGTCATTACCGACCGTTCCAGCCGACTTCATTTGCAAGTGACAATTGGCTATTAGCCCTGTCTAGCTGTTCGCCCGGTTTCGGCGCAGCTGATCGATGATGCGGGCCTTGTGCGGGTCGGTATGGAATGAATCCGCGACGATCATGATCCCTTTGGTGCCGTCTTTGGCCTCGATCATGAAAAGTGTCGCATCATCGCCCGGATCGGTACCGTGATCGGTGCTGTTGGAATGGACAAGTCGCAGTTCGTCGGCGGCATAAAGATGACCGGTGCCGTCGCTGCGCACGCCATCGCGTTCGCACATGAAATGATGGGTAAAGCCGTGTTCTTTGGCATTTGCCTGAAGATCGGCAAGGGTCATGGGAACCTCCGTGATCGAAATTTCCTGATACAGGTAAAACGTCACAGCTGTCAGGAATGTTCCGACACATGGCAGGTGCGCGACAGATCAGGACGGACGACGGCGCAAATGATCGACCAGATCGGCCTTGTCGGGATCGGTATGGAAACTGTCAGGGACAATCAGCATGCCGCGTGTGCCGTCGGCGGCCTCGATCATATAAAGGGTGGCGTCATCGCCGGGATCGGTGCCGTTATCGACCGCACGGCTGTCAATGATCGTCAGGTCATCGGCATGGTATTTTGCCTGTTTGCCATCACAGAACACATGATTGTCACGGGCACTGAACAGATGGATGAAACCGCGTTCACGGGCCATATCCTGCAATTCGATCAAATTCATGATGGTGCTCCGATCCGTGCTTGAAGGGACTGGTACAGTCTAGCAGAAATTGACCGCAATGTTATTGCGCAAGCGCAAAGCCGTAGATTACGGCATCTGGCCAAGCGCCATTTTCATGCCTTCGTGGCTGGCGACAAAGCCAAGCCGTTCATAAAACCGGTGGGCATCCTTGCGGGTTTTATCGGTGGTAAACTGGATCAGTACCGCGCCAAGTGATTTCGAAATCGAAATGGATTCTGTTATCAGTTTTTCACCGATCTTCTGACCGCGCACCTTGCTTGAGACCCGAACCCCTTCGATCTGGGCGCGCAATTGTCCGCGCCGCGACAATCCGGCAATCAGGGTCAACTGCAGACAGCCGACAATATCGTCGCCCAGAATGGCCAGAAGATATTTGTTGGGCAAAGCGTCGGTCGATTGGGACTCCATCGCATCAAAGGCCTGATAATAGGCATCGGGCAATGGATCGGCTAATTCCTCGCGGGTTTTGCCTTTTTCATCATCGGCCAAAAGCGCAACGATGGCAGGCAAATCTTCGCGGGTGGCATAGCGAAACGTGACGTTGGTGCTGTCTGACATGGGGTCCCTTTCATTGGTGGCCGGGCATCATGGCCGAAAGGAAGCTTTTGCGGCAAGGGTGATTGAACCGGCAAAAGTTATCACATCGCGTGGGGGCCCATCGCCAAACGGCAATGACGCCGCCCGATACAAAGGATCAGGCGACGTCTTTTGCCAGTCTTTCAGGAATTTGGGCCAACGCAGATACGGGGTTGGGGGGGCTATCTGCGCAGTTTATTGATCCCTGATTGCGGCATTCGGGTGAAAATCACGCCAGTCCGCCATTGGCACGGATGGTCTGACCATCAACCCAGCCGGAATCGCGCCCGGCCAGGAAGGAAACGACACCGGCGATGTCGTCCGGTTGCCCAAGCCGCTCAAGCGGCGGCATCTTGGCAAACTGGGCGATCTGTTCATCGCTTTTGCCATTGAGGAACAGCTCGGTCGCAACCGGACCCGGGGCAACGGCATTGACCGTGATATGACGACCGCGCAATTCCTTGGCATAGACTGCGGTCATGGCTTCGACTGCGGCCTTGGTGGCGTTATAGACTGCATAGCCCGGTAATTTCAGATGCAGGGCGGTGGTCGAAAAATTGATCACCCGGCCATGATCGCGCAGATGTTTGGCCCCTTCGCGCAGCATATTGAAGGTGCCGCGCACATTGATATCCATCATCGCGTCATAGGTGGCGTCATCCATGTCGGCAATCGGCTGGGTGGTCATGACACCGGCATTATTGACGATGACATCCACCCCGCCAAATTCGGTGATGGTCTTGTCAAACAGGGCGGTGACCGCATCGGGGCGGGCAATATCGGCCCCGATTGCGATGGCCTTATGCCCGTCGGCTTTCAGGCTTTGGGCCAGTTCCTCGGCCGGGGTGGCAGAGTTGGCATAATTGATAACCACGGCAAAACCATCAGCGGCAAGACGTTTGGCAAGGGCAACGCCGATCCCGCGCGCGGCTCCGGTGATGATGGCGGTTCTGTTTTGATTGGCAGACATGAAAAGTCTCCTTGGATGGGGTGACAACCTCAAATGTGATGAGCGCACTATGCCCCGGATGACTTTTCGGATAATTGCCCTATATTCGAATTGACTGTTCGAATTTCATCAACAATTGGAATCTGTGATGGACCGGTTCGAAGACATGCGCAATTTCGTCCGGGTGGTCGAGCGCCAAAGCTTTACCAAGGCCGCGGGCGATCTTTTGATCCCGCGCGCCACCATGACCAATTCGATCCAGCGCCTTGAAGACCGGCTGGGCACGCGGTTGCTTGAACGCACGACACGCACGGTAAAGCCCACCCATGATGGTGAGGCCTATTATCATCGCTGTGTGCGGATTCTGGCCGATCTTGAAGATGCCGATACCAGCTTTACCAATCCCGATCCCAAGGGATTGCTTCGGGTCAATCTTCAGGGGACTTTAGCCAGAACCTTTATCATCCCCGCCATTTCCGAATTCAAGGAGCGCTATCCATGCATCAATCTTGTGATTGCCGATGGCGACCGGTTTGTCGATCTGGTCCATGAAGGGTTTGATTGCGTGCTGCGCAGTGGCGATCTGGCCAGTTCATCCATGATCGGGCGGCGTTTGACGCTTTTGCGCGAAGTGACAGTCGCAAGCCCCGATTACCTTGCCCGGATTGGCATCCCCGAAACCCTTGATGATCTTGAGGCGCAAGGCCATCAGATGGTTTGCTTTCTTTCGGGGGCAGATGACAAGCCGATCCCGCTTGATTTCGTGGTGGATGGCAAGGTGCGTGAAATCACCCTGCCGCCCAGCATTTCGGTGACCGGTGCCGACACCTATGCCGCCTGTGCGGCGGCGGGGCTTGGCCTTGTTCAGGTGCCGCGCTATCGCGTTGCCGATGATCTTCGGGCCGGTCGGCTTGTGGAAGTCCTGCCCGATTATCCGCCCGAACCGATGCCGGTTTCCGTGCTATATCCGCAAAACCGGCAGCTTTCTGCGCGAGTGCGGGTTTTTGTCGACTGGATCTGCGATCTGTTTGCCAGAACCGAATTCTGACATTCAGGGTTAAGCTGTTTGGCCAGACGGGGTAGAAAGGGATTTGATCCGGTTTCGCAATGAAACCAGATGGGCCTGCCAATACTGGGTCATCATCGGTTTGAAGCGGTTGTCGTTCAGACCGTTGCGCGCCGGATGGGCGGCAGACAGCTTTTCCAGACCCAGATGCTCAAGCGTGATGCGGGTTTGATCGCCTGCCGGGGCAAAGCGGATATCGACAATGGTGGCGGGTTCATCATCGGTGGCAGCTGGCCAGCGCCAGTCAAATGTCAGCCGTTTGCCCGGTTCGAACCTGGTGACTTTCCCGGCCTCGATGACGAAATCCGGTCGGCGCTTGTCGGCTTCCTGAATGACATAGGTCCCGTCCTTTTGCGCAAACTGCATGATACCCGGCCGGATACCGATCAGCCGGTTGCGCGGGCCCTGCTTCCACCAGTGATCAATATCGGTGATGAAGGTCTCAAAGGCGGTCTCGGGATCGCATTCAACACGAAGGGCAACAAAGGTCTTGGCCGACATTTAAAATCCTGTCTGAACGGGGCTGGCAGGCAATGTCTGTTCTTTTCAGAAAAGGCGTTGCCCGACAAGTGAAACCGCGCAGGACGGGATATGGCCCGTCATTTCAGGGCGGGTAAAGCCGGTTTAATAACCGGTTTTGCGATTGACCAGCCCGCGCGGGGTTTCGCCGCGGTTGATGCGATCAATATTTTCGGCAATCTGATCAACTGCTTCCTCGATCCGGGTTTCGGCCGCGATATGGGGCGTGATGCGGATTTTCGGGTGATCCCAGAACGGATGGCTTTCCGGCAGCGGCTCGGTCACCGCAACATCAAGGAACGCACCGCGTAGATGCCCGGTATCAAGGGCGCGCAGCAGATCGGCCTCGTTGATCATGGCCCCGCGTGCGGCATTGATGATCGCCGCCCCCTTGGGCAGGAACGACAGGGTCGAACTTTCCAGCACATTTTCGGTTTCCGGCGTGCGGGGCAGCAGACAAATCAGGATATCGGACTGGCCCAGAAATTCGGCCAGCGTTTCCTTGCCGGCAAAGGTGGTAATGCCCTCGATTGCCTTCATCGACCGGCTCCAGCCTGAAACGGTAAAGCCAAGATTTGAAAGCGCTGTGGCGACTGCCGCCCCCAGCGCCCCCAGCCCCATGACCCCGACCCGGCATTTGGAAATGCGTGCTACCGGATGTTGGGTCCAGTCTGCTTTGGCCTGCTGCGCGTTATAGACATCGAAATCGCGCATGAAATGCAGGGCGGCATAAAGATGATATTGCACCATCTGATCGGCCATTCCGGCATCTTCAAGCCGGATTACCGGCAGATCAACCGGCAAACTTGGCGAAGAAACAACATGATCCACCCCGGCCCCCAACGAGAAGATGGCCTTAAGACCCGTCAGGGTTTTGATCAGGCCCTGTGGCTGTTTCCAGAACAGGGCATAGTCAATCATTTTGGGATCGTAATTATCATCACCGGTGACAATTGCAGCACCCGGTAGCCGCGCCGTCATGGCCTTTTTCCACGCCGCATCTTCGCCGGCGGCGGAAATAAGGATATTGGGGGCGCTGTTGGCGGCTGACATGGGGGACTCCTGATATTCGGGTTGTCGGTTTTGTTATGGATGGCGCATCTGTTGCAGAACTTAGAACGCGCAAGAGCGCAAAGCGTTCCCTTGCAAATTCTGGCGCGTCTATTGATGGCAGCTAATTGACTGTCTGGTCAATCACTTGGCTACCTGTTCTGACCAGCTCTCGGTCAGATAGCTCAAGAACACTTGGAAATCTTCTGAATAGGATTGCTGCAATCAGTGGCATCCAAAGCGTTAAACTTGGATGCATTTTCAACATAAAGTCAAAAAATAGAGAATGTCGGAACCCTTCAACATGCGTTCTGCTTGGTGAGAAACCCTAAAGATTCTCGATATCAGTTTTCGATTTCACGGGCTTGAATAGGGCGAATCCTACCCATACCTAAGAATAGGTGGTTGTATTGGATGGTCTGCACTCGACCAAAGATCTCCTGTTTTGGTTGTCACTCATTGTTAAGGGGGAGGGAAATTCCTTGGCTTTCAACTTTTTTAAGAATGGCGTCAATGCGCTTCAAGGACAGCAGATATATGAAGCTCTGGGTCGGTCCATGGCTATTATCGAGTTCTCTCTTGATGGTACAATCCTAACAGCCAACCCCAATTTTCTGGCTACAATGGGGTACGAATTGAACGAGATTACCGGCAAGCACCATTCGATATTTGTCTCATCCGAATACGCCAAAAGTCCCGCCTACAAGGAATTTTGGAAAAAGCTTTCAAGCGGTGAATTTGAGCGTGATGTGTTTCAGCGTATTCGCAAAGACGGCGAAACAGTCTGGCTTGAAGCAACCTACAACCCGATCCTCAATGCGGCCGGCAAGCCGGTTAAAGTCGTCAAGTTTGCCACGGACATTACAGCTCGACGCAAAGAGCGCGCTGCATTGGAGGGTATGCTCAATGCAATTGATCGCTCCCAGGCAGCTATCGAATTTGATCTCAATGGCAAGATTCTCAAAGCCAATAAGAACTTTCTCAGCACCATGGGATATGAAGAGAAAGAAATAATCGGAAAACACCACAGCATGTTTGTTGAACCGGGATATGAGGGTTCATCCGAGTATAAAGATTTCTGGAACAAATTGAGAAAGGGCGAGGTTCAGGCAGCCCAGTTCAAACGTATTGGTAAGAATGGCAAGGAAGTCTGGCTGGAGGCCGCCTACAATCCGATTTTCGATCAAAATGGTGCCCCGGAAAGGGTTGTTAAACTTGCTACGGATATCACCGAACAGGTACAGCTTCTGATCGATCTCAAAGCAATGATCGATACCAATTTTGGCGAGATTGACGAGAATATTATCAATCTCGACACGGCGGCAGCAAGCGGTGCATCGGCAGCAGCGCAAAGCTCCAATTCCGTGCAAACCGTTGCCGCCAGTGCAGAGGAACTGTCAGCCTCAATCGCCGAAATTTCTCGCAGCATGGCACAGAGCCGGGATGAGACTGAGCGCGCGTTTTCCCAAACCGTAAATGCTAACCAATCGACGCAAAAAATGGCGGATGTGGTCTCTGCAATGACCGGCATCGTTGAGGTCATTCAGGGCATTGCCGGACAGATCAATCTGCTTGCGCTCAACGCCACTATTGAATCCGCCCGGGCCGGCGAAGCCGGAAAGGGATTTGCAGTGGTCGCCAACGAGGTCAAGAACCTTGCCAATCAGGCGGCAAAAGCTACCGACCAGATATCGGCCGAAATCAACGGCGTACAGGAAATCTCGAACGAAGTTGTGCAGTCGCTTGAAACCATTCGCGGCTCAATTGAAACCGCACGCGACAGTGTGACAAGCATATCTGCATCTGTCGAAGAGCAGAGTGCCGTGACCGAAAGTGTGTCGGAAAACATGCAGACAATGGCCGTATCGGTTGAAGAACTTGCTCAAAGACTGTCCGAGATTCAGACGATTTCCGGCACGGTTGGAGGTTCTGTCACAAAAACCCGTGAAGCTGCTGAAGTTCTGGCGCGGTAAGTTTTGTTCAATCGAACCGATAAGCCTGATCTCTAAGGAATTCAACTTGCTTCGACAGGGTCGATACCCCGAACAGCTGGCGTTCGGGGTATCGACTGTCTTTCCCTGATGTCTGACAGGTATGTATGTTACCCGCGATTTGATCGGATTCTCTGGCCTAATGGGCGAAAATCATTGCCGGGTCGCGGAATGTCTTGAATTCAAGACCATTGCCCGCCGGGTCTTCGATAAAGAAGGTCCCCTGTTCACCCGGTTCGCCCTTAAAGCGGATTTTCGGCTCCAGAAGGAACGGCACTTTGGCGGCTTTCAGGCGGTCGGCCAGATCATGCCAGGTATCCCAGTCCAGAACCGCCCCAAAATGCGGGATCGGCACCGCATCGCCATCGACGGTGCCTGCGCCCTTGTTCTGACCGGCTTCCGGGCGGACATGGGCCGAGAGTTGATGACCAAAGAAATCAAAATCAATCCAGGCCTCGGTCGAGCGCCCTTCGGCACAGCCAAGGATATCGATGTAAAAGGCGCGGGTATCGACGATTGATTTGATCGGGAAGGCCAGATGGAACGGGGGCAGCGACATGGATATCTCCAGGGGTTAGGGCCTATATAATCTAATGCTTGGTTGTTAGAGTCATTTTAAATCAGCATAATACTGCGATCAAAATCAGAAGTTCTGCGTATATCATCAGGAAATCTATTGTTATGGCGCTGCGCCCGACCACCCCGCCGCTCAATGCATTGCGCGCCTTTGAGGCCGCTGCACGCTTGGGCAGCTTTGCCCGTGCCGCGGAGGAGCTTTCGGTGACCCCGGGCGCAATCAGCCAGCAGGTCGCCAATCTGGAAGCAAGCCTTGGCATGGTGCTGTTTGATCGCAATGGCCCGAAACTGAGCTTGCGCGAAGCCGGACGCGCCTATTTGCCCAGTCTGCGCCGCGCTTTGGACGAGATCGAGGCTGCCACCCTTGACCTTGTCACCCATGGGGCGGGCGAACGGCGGCTGGTGATCGGGGCATTGCATACGCTGGCCAGCAGCTGGTTGATCCCAAGATTAAAACGGTTTCAAAACGAACATCCTGATATCCGTCCGGTGATCGAAACCCTGGCGCTTAATTTCGCCACCCCGGAACGCAGTCCCGATCTTGCAACGCGCCAGATGGATGTCGGGCTTTATTTTGGTGATGGGACCTGGCCGGGTGTCCGGGCTGATAAACTTTTTGATGAAATTCAGGTGGTTGTTGCCAAGCCCGGCACCGTGACAGCGGATCAACGAGCGGATTTGAGTACCCTGATTGCTGGCCAAACCCGCCTGATTCACACCACCCGGCCCAAGGCCTGGCACGATTGGGGGCAAGCCAATAGCGTTGCCATATCCGGTACGCCCGGACCGGGATTCGAGCATTTCTTCATGCTGGTCGAGGCCGCCAAGGCCGGTATGGGCATCGCCCTTTTGCCGCGTGTCCTGATCGAGGGCCCGCTTGCCGATGGATCGCTTGAGGTGGTCTGTGAAGCCACCTTGCAAAATCCCGGCGCCTATTACCTGATTGCCCCGCAAAACCGGATCGACGCACCCGAAGTCAGGGCGTTTCGCGACTGGTTATTGCGCGAAGTTGCGGATCATCCCTCGGCCAAATCTGGAATAACTAATTGATTTATTGGGGTTTTCTGGCGGTTCAATCGCCTTGCTTGCGGCGATAGATGCTATGCAGCAGATGGTCTTTCTTTGGGCCGGTGATTTTTATTTTTGTTTCGAAATGATCATCATTCTGCCAGATCATGCAGTGATGATAGAAATCCTCGCCGCACGGATGAATGTCACGCGCACAAAGCCCGTCGGTCGAGTCCTCGCCAAATTGCAGCATCACATAGCGATTGCCGAAACTGAGCGGATCGCGAAACAGAAGCTCAATCGCCGCCGGGTCCTTGTGCAGCACGAAATCATATTCCCGATAGCCATCAAACCGCTTGCCATCCGGACGCGTCAGAAACCCTTCCTCGCGATAGCGCAGAACATTGGGTTGGGCTGGATCGGCGGCTTGAAACGTAACATCGCCGGTAAACTGCCCGGCCTGGCCCAGATCACGCGCAAGCGTCCAAAATCCGGGAAGTTCATTAAATATTGAGTTCATCAGAGGAATTTCAATCGTGCTCTTTGAGGTTATCGATTGAACTTAGCACGTATGATGGACGGCTCTGGCCAACCTGTATAACGTCAAGGCTCACGGTAACGGGTTTATGAAGCCAATCTCTATTAAGTACGTCTGGATCCTCGATTTCTGATCCTACTTTCCCCTTAATAACAATATTTTGATCTATAACATTAAACTCGAAAGTCCGACCGCGAGGTAGAACTCCTTGTAGTTCTCCCCGATAATTCTCAGTGCTTTCGTGAATGTTATCTTCTTTAATTTTACTCAGTGATGTTTCCAACTGTTCGATGTTGCGAAATCGAAATGTTTTGCCCTTGAACTGCAGGCCACACCAAGCGCCGTTCTCAATCATATACTCCAAGAACGAAGCGGCCTTCTGAATAGCGCGTGGATGTATCTCCGAGATAATTTCGGCCAGCTGATCATCGTTATCAGCTACGGAGGTTTCGAACAGGGAAAGCAACTTCTCTAGTGCTTCTTCGGCATCACCGGAATCTGAAAACAACGTTGGCTCAAGCTTAGGGACTTGCAGTTCAAAACCGAATGAGCCGATGGCTGTGCCTGTAATCATTAGTTGGTTTTGAATTTTGTCAGGAATTGGACCCATGTACCGCAGCTTGTTGTGCATTCCCGCAATTACAGCAGCGTATGCTTCAGTGAATGCAGCAGTAGCTTTAGATCCAAATTCGGCAGCAATCCCTTTGCTACCGGTAACAGGCGCTCCACGAAATGTTAGTTTAGACTTTTCCGGTACGAGTTGGTCAACTTCGCTCGCAAGTTTCTTTTGAGCAGCTGCAAGTCGCTGCTCAAGGCTGTAACGCTCAAGAACATTTTCTTCTGGGATACTCGAGATGATAGATTTAAGTTCATCTATCTCTTGAATCCAAGAGGATTTACTTAGCTTCATTGCTACACCTCCCTACTCGTTAGCTCATCAAGAAAAGCTTTGTCGTCTTCTTCAGTGTTGAGGCCGACCCTGAGAAAACCTTTCCATTGCTGGCTCCTAGTATGGGACCACATACTGTACCAGTACGAAACTTGGCGAATACTCGACTCTTTCATTTTATCTGAGAGAACCACCACATACGCATCAACAAGGTAGTTTTTCTTGGTGAAGTCGGACCAGAACAATTCTTTGTATTTGTCGAGGAGCGAACGTTGCGTTTCACCGGCAGGCAACTCGAAAAAGGTTACCACATCAATGTCGTTAGGTGAACGGTCTTGCAATGATTCGACATCTTCCATGAAACTTCCGTCGAGCCACTGAAAGCCTTGCTTGATCCCAATTCTGTACAAAGCAATACGATAGTTGATCAAGCCCTCAAGAATTCTTTTTCTTTCTTGAGAGGTGCAGAATCGATCAATTAGTTGGTCTACTCCGACGTTGTAGGGAGAACGGTCGGTTCCAGTCGCGTCCTCGCCCGGACGTATCGGTGGGATTAAGCCCGATAAATTCCAATCTGGGATCAACGTTCACCCTCTCAAGACATAAAACAACAGACCTAAGCAGATTTACATCTTTGAGTAGAAATCAAAACATATGATTTATCAAGAGTCGTAACGGGACCAACTTAGCGCAAACTGGATATTAAGAGATTCAGTCTTTTGGCAGCATCAGCGGCAATTTGGTTCCGCCCAAGATATGCACATGCAGGTGCGGCACATCCTGGCGGCCGTGGTCGCGGGTATTGGCGATCAGGCGATAGCCGTCTTCCACAACGCCAGCGGCCTCCGAGATTTTGCCGATTGCGCGGGTATAGGCGATGATTTCGGCGTCTGAGGCATTCAGCGCAAAGTCGTCATAGGACGTATAGGCACCCTTGGGGATCACCAGAATATGGGTCGGGGCCTGGGGTGCTATGTCATTGAAGGCCAGAACATGGTCATCTTCATAGACCTTGGTGCACGGGATATCGCCGCGCAGGATTTTGGCAAAGATGTTTTCCGGATCGTATGGTTTGACGGCCATCTTGGGGCTCCTGATCGATGTATTCTGATTATGGGTGCCATATTGGACAGGCTTGGCGTCAGGTGCAATTTCGATTTTGACAAAGCAGGAGCATTTTCCAAATTTTGTCATTCCGGGCGGAAAAATGCACAGATCCGCAATCCTTGATGCCAAAAAGCGAGATGCCCGCTTTCGCGGGCATGACGGGGATTGGAAAAAGGTCCGGGAAGGCCAGACTGATTAGTCGCCCTTGCGCGCTGCTTTTTCGGCAAGTCCGGAAATACCCTGACGCTCGGCCAAGATCTGCCAGACATCTTCGGGCTTCACCCCCTGATCGGCCCAAAGAACCGTCAAATGGTAAAGAAGGTCTGCACTTTCCGATGCGACCTTGTCCGGGGTTTCGGCAAGGGCCGCAATCACGGTTTCAACACCTTCTTCGCCGACTTTCTGGGCGATTTTGGCTGTGCCTTTGGCAAACAGCTTGGCGGTATAGCTGGTGTCCGGATCGGCCCCCTTGCGGGCGGCGACAGTGGCATAAAGCGCATCAAGGATGTGTTGATCAGCCATAACTTACTCCTCGCGCACCGGAATGCCAGCGGCCTTCATGTGGTCTTTGACCTCGCGGATGCGATAGGTGCCAAAATGGAAGATCGAGGCGGCCAGAACGGCTGATGCATGGCCCTCGGTCACGCCTTCGACCATGTGGTCCAGCGTGCCAACACCACCCGATGCAATCACCGGCACATGAACGGAATCGGCAATCGTGCGGGTCAGCGGAATGTTAAAGCCCGACTGGGTGCCATCGCGATCCATCGAGGTGACAAGAAGCTCGCCCGCGCCATATTCGGTCATTTGTTTTGCAAACGAAACGGCATCAATACCCGTGGCTTCACGCCCGCCATGGGTAAAGATTTCGAACTTGTCCGGGCCGGTCGATTTGGCATCAATCGATACCACAATGCATTGCGAACCGAATTTGCGGGCCGCTTCGCGCACGAAATCGGGGTTTTTGACCGCGGCTGTATTGATGGAAACCTTGTCCGCCCCGGCCAGCAGAAGCTTGCGGATATCTTCAAGGCTACGCACGCCACCACCGACGGTGACGGGCATAAAGCAGGCCTCGGCCGTGCGGGCCACCACATCAAAGATGGTGTCGCGGTTATCAGATGATGCGGTGATATCCAAAAAGCACAGCTCGTCAGCGCCTTCGGCATCATAGATGCGGGCCTGTTCGACCGGATCACCGGCATCAATCAGATCAACGAAATTGACCCCTTTGACGACGCGGCCGTCCTTGACGTCAAGACAGGGAATGACACGGGTTTTCAACATGGTCGGTTTCCTGTTTGGCTCGGTTACGCAAGGGCTGCGATGGCTTGGGCAAGGTCGATGCGCCCGTCATAAAGCGCACGGCCCGAAATCGCGCCGTCAATGCCAGCACTCGTATGCTTTTTCACCGCGATCAGATCATCAAGTGACGATACTCCGCCCGATACAATTACCGGGGTCGAAATTTCGGAGGCCAGTGCGACCGTGCTTTCGATATTGGGGCCGCCCATTGCGCCATCGCGGTCGATATCGGTAAAGATGATGGCGGCCACACCGCAATCCTCGAACTTTTTGGCCAGCTCAAGGGCGGTGACTTCGGACGTTTCCGCCCAGCCTTCAACCGCGACATAGCCATCACGGGCATCAATGCCCACGGCAACCCGGCCCGGCCATTTCGCACAGGCTTCCTTGACGAAATCGGGATTGCGAAGGGCGACGGTGCCAAGGATGACGCGCGTGATGCCTTTATCCAGCCAGTAATCAACGGTTTCCATGGTGCGGATGCCGCCACCCAGCTGGGTCTGTGCCTTGCCATTAACGGCGGCCAGGATCGAATCAACTGCCGCGCCATTGACCGGCTCACCGGCAAAGGCCCCGTTCAGATCAACAATATGGACCCAGTGACAGCCAGCCGCGACGAACTCACCGGCCTGTGCGCCGGGGTCATCGTTAAATACGGTTGCCTTGTCCATGTCGCCGCGCAACAGGCGCACACATGCACCGTCTTTCAGATCAATTGCGGGATAAAGATTCACTGTTCAGGGTCCTGTAATTTCTTGGTGTAGTAGTAACCTTCGACCATCTTGCCGTCGATCATCGCGTAATAGGGATTGATGCCCCAACGGACATAACCAAGCCCGTTATAAAGCGCGATGGCGGCCTTCTGGGTTTCGCGAAGGTCCAGTTTCAATACGCTATAGCCCGCTTCACGGGCGAAATATTCAATCGAACGCACAATCGCCTTGCCATTGCCGCGCCCGCGCGCCCACGGGGCAACGAAATGGCCGGAAATCTGGGCGGAATGACGTTGCGCTTCAAGGTTGGCCGGGGTTTCAATCAGCTGGGCCGCGCCGGAAATCACGCCATCCACGCGCGATACAAAAAGATGCCGTCCGGGCATCAGCAAAACACCGCGCCAGTATTTTTCCATATCCGGGCGATCTGGCGGCGTGAGCCAGCCAAAGCCGCCCCCTTCGACAATTGCCTGGGTACAGGCATCGACAATGTCGGAAAGCTCGCCTGCCGAAAGTTCGGTCACGCGTTCGGCAACAACACCGGGCTGAATGGTATCAGATGGTGCGATCATGGCTTCCATCCCAGGAAGTTACCAATGATGGTAAGCCCCGTTTTCTGGCTTTTTTCCGGGTGGAACTGGGTGCCGATCATATTGTCACGTCCGATCATCGCCGTCAGGTCGCCGCCATAGGATACCGATGCCAGACGTTCGGCCGGATTGGCGACATGCATGTGATAGCTATGCACGAAATAGGCATGATCCCCGTCCGAAATACCCTTCAGGACCGGGTGGGCCTTGCCCGCCGGATCAAGCACCAGCTCGTTCCAGCCCATATGCGGGATTTTAAGGGTCGGGTCGCTGGGTTCAATCGCCACAACCTCGCCCGCAATCCAGTCAAGGCCAGCGGTGTCTTCAAACTCACGGCCAACCGATGACATCAACTGCATGCCGACACAGATGCCAAAGAACGGTTTGCCGCCCTTGATCACCTGTTCGGTCAAAACATCAACCATGCCCGTGACGGCATCAAGGCCCGCCCGGCAATCGGCATAGGCACCGACGCCCGGCAGGACGATATGGCTGGCGTTGCGGACCTTTTCCGGGTCATCGGTGACAATGATCTCGTCAGAAAAGCCGGTTTCGCGGGCGGCACGCTCGAACGCCTTGGCAGCAGAGCGCAGATTGCCTGAACCGTAATCAATAATCGCAACACTCATGGGTAGGATGGGCTCCCGGTTGAGGGGGTGGAAACAGCAGTCTGCGCGATATGCGGGACGCGCGGACGTGATGTGTTCAAACGTTCAAAACAGCGATGCTCGGCATCGCTTTCGTTCTTTCCGGCAACAATATCGGTCATTTTCCAGCCCTGCGCGGCAAGCTTGCGCCGACGCAGATCATTGGCAATCAGGCCAAAGCCGATCCCGGTCACAAGGGCCAGGGCAAAATCCATTTCCGGCCCGCCATCAAAGAACATGACGGCAAAGCTGCACAGAAACGACACCGCAACCAGACCAAGGAAGCCCAGCCACAGCCGGTGATACAACGCCCAAAGACCCGACAGCAGAAAGGCCCAGAAATTGAACCCTTCGCGGATCAGGATGGCATTTTCCATCGGGTCGGCATCGCCGGGATGGGTATGGACTGTGTAAACCTTCATCGAAAACCGATTTTCTGGTCCCGGCAGTGCAGGACACTGCCGGTATTGTTCGATCTTGAACCGATCAGATCACATCAGATCAAAGCGACCCGCCAAGAACACCCTTGGTCGACGGAATGGCATCGGATTTGCGCGGATCGATTTCGATCGCATCGCGCAAGGACCGTGCAAGCGCCTTGAAGGCACTTTCGATGATATGGTGATTGTTCTCGCCATACAGGTTCTCGACATGCAGCGTAATGCCGGCTGCCTGGGCAAAGCCCTGGAACCATTCGCGGAACAATTCGGTATCCATATCACCCAGCTTGTCGCGGGTGAAATTGACGTTCCAGATCAGATAGGGGCGGCTTGAAATATCAAGTGCCACACGGGTCAGGGCCTCGTCCATCGGAAGCAGGCAGCTGCCATAACGTGTGATGCCCTTTTTATCGCCCAGTGCCTGTGCAAAGGCCTGACCGATTGCGATGCCGCTATCTTCGGTGGTGTGATGGAAATCAATATGCAGGTCGCCCTTGGCCCGGACTTTAAGGTCCATCAGGCTGTGACGCGAAAGCTGTTCGAGCATGTGATCAAGGAAACCGACCCCGGTCTCGACATCATAGACGCCGGTCCCGTCAAGGTTCAGTTCAACCATGATCTGGGTTTCGTTTGTATTACGCTCAACGCGGGCCTTGCGCATGCAAAGCTCCTTTCCTGCAGGTATTGATGCATATGATGGGACGTATGTAGCAACAAACCCACGGAAAAGCCAGTTTAAGTGGCTAAGTAATGGCCGCAAAATCCCGAATTGGTTGCCGGTTTGATCCTCAATCGGTGATGGGGAACCTGATCGGGCTTATTTGCTTGATAGATGATTGATGCCATCCCAGTCTTTTGGCGGCGGATTGGTCATGAAAGCCCGGCAGCGCGCGATATAGATTTCAACCAGTTTCGGGGTTGTGGCATCGGCAATGTGGGCGCTGAAAGCAGCATGGGCTTCGGCCCATCTGTGATCGAGGTAAAGCGCCATACAGGCATCCCATGCCGCGATCTCGATCTGCTGTTCGGCAATGTTGCAAAGCCTGTTGCTGGTATCGGATTTGTCCCCGATCAGCTCGTAAATCGCAAGTGGCGATGACGTGCCAACGGGCATCACAAGATCCACATAGCGCAACAGGAAATTATCAGATGCGCGGCGGGCAATGGCGTCACTGGCCAGAATGCGTGTGCCATACATCTTGTTCAGTCCCTCGATCCGCGATGCCAGATTAACCGCCCCGCCAAGGGCGGTATATTGCAGCCGATGTTCCGATCCCACATTGCCGACAACCACCCGATCCGTATGCAGGCCAAAGCGGGTATAAAGCGGGAACAGCTTAGACTCCTGCGAGATGGAATTAAGCTGCCGCCCGGCCAACCGACAGGCAAGAGCCGCCCGGCAGGCATGATCAACATGGTCGGGATCATCCGACGGTGCATTCCAGAACGCCATGATGGCATCACCGATATATTTATCGATGGTTCCATTGCCGTTGGCCGTGATCTGGTGCTCCATGGCGGCGAAATAGTTCGACAGTTCCCGGGCAAGCTCGGTCGGGGAATAGTTTTCGGTCTTGGCGGTAAAGCCTTCGATATCGGTGAACATGATCGAAAGATCACGGGCCTCGCCGCCGATTTCGACCGGATTGCCGTTGGAAACTATGGATTTGACCAGATCGGTCGGCACATAGGCCCCAAAACTTTTGAGGCTGACCTTCATATTGGCAATCGCCGATGACAGTGCGCTGACCTCATAGATATGAGATGTCATCCTGAAATCGCCGCCAAGATCGAACCGGCCGATTTTTTCGGCCTCGGCGGCCACGATATTGAGCTGGCGGCTCATCATCCGGGAGATAATCGCAATCAGGATGATGGTGAAAATAAAGATCGCCCCGGAAATTTTCAGCACATATTTGGTGGTTGCCTTGATCGCGCCGATAAATTCGTCTTCGGGAACGATAAGGCCCAGAACCGGCGCCATGCCGAAGAGTCCCGGCACGATTGCCGCCGAGGCAAGGTATTTTTTCCCATCTTTTTCGTCGACAAACTCAAAGAAGGCTTCGGGCTTCTGGCTCCATTTCAAGATGGCGTTGGTGACAATCGGGTCACTGGCTTTCTGGTTGCCGACCGTGAAAAAGGATGAATTTCCGTCGATGCCCTGCGGACCGGCATAGGCGATGACCCGATTTTGAAAACCAAGCAGAAACACCCGGCCTTCTGCGCCGATGCGGATATTGCTAAGAATTTCAGTGACCTTTTCCAAAGTCAGGTCCGCGCCGACAACACCCATCAGACTGCCGTCAGGGTTAAGCACGCGCTTGGCAAAGGTCACACCGGGTTTGCCGGTGCTGTTAAAGGTGTAGAACGGGCTGATAAAGACATCATCATTACCCTGTGCCCCCTTATACCAGGCCCGGTTGCGCGGATCATAGGTGACAGCGCTTTGTTCCTGGCCCGTGACCTTTCCCCAGCTTGACTGATACAGAAAAGTATCAAGCATGCCGCCCGAATAGTCATAATCAACCGACCGATAGACAATCTTGCTTTTATCGGGAATGACACTGTCATGCGGACCAAAGGTTTTCAGGCCTTCGGGGATTTGAACAACCTGAAAAAACCGTCCATCATTCTGAAACCCGAAAAACAGACCATAAATCTGGGAATGGCCATTGATCTGGCTGGCCATGATTTCACCACCGCGCGGTTGGGAAATGGCATCCGGGAACGCACTGACCAGATCGGCGGTGGTGGCAACGATTTTCCTGACCGGTGTGATGACATTGACCAGACTTTCGACCGTGATTTTTCGCGCGGTCTCCATCTGATTATGGGCTGTCTGAAGTGCAAGGGTGCGGTTGCTTTCATACAGAAATGCAACGGTTATTCCCAACATCAGGACCGCAATGGTTGTGAAGGCTGCGGTAACACCGATCTGAAGCCTGATTTTCACCTGATATTCTGCCCTTGTTATGCGACCTGACCAAGGCCGCCTATGTCATGCAGCTATATCAACAGATTAGATCACATCGGGCCAAAAACAATATCAGGTTGATCACGTGGCATAAAAATATATCAAGGGTTGTTTTGACGCATTCTAAACAAAGTCGAATTTATCAACGTCAAACAGGCCACGATCCGTCATTTTAAGATGCGGAATGACCGGAAGGGCAAGGAAGGCAACCTGAAGGAATGGTTCGGGCAAGACACATCCAAGATCCTTGGCGGCCTTGCGCAACGTGATCAGGTCCTTTTCGACCACTTCGAACGGCTCCGTGCTCATCAGTCCGGCGACGGGCAATGGCAGTTCGGCGGTAACCTTGCCTTCGTTGGCAACCGCAAAGCCACCGCCCATTTCAATCAGGCGATTAACCGCTGCGGCCATATCGGCATCACTGGCCCCGACCACGGTGATGTTGTGGCTGTCATGGCCGACAGAGGATGCAATAGCGCCGCGTTTCAGGCCAAAGCCCCGCACAAAGCTGCGCCCGATATTGCCATTGATGCCGTGGCGTTCGACGACGGCCACCTTGATCACGTCATTGGCCAGATCGGGCTCAAGCCCGTTATCGCCGATCTCAAGCGTTGCCTCGTCACGGAAGGTCAGGATAAGACCCGGCTTGACCTTGATCACCGGTGTCTGGTTCTGACCGGGCTTGGGATCGCAGGCAAAGGCTGCGGCTGTCACGGGCGTTGCCTTCATCGAGGTCAGGCCGACCGGTGCGATGGGTGTGCGGGTTGCAAACAGATCATCGGTCACAAGGCGACCCCCGGCGATGACGTCGCTGACATCGCAGGTTTCAAGGTCATCAAGAATGGCAATATCGGCCCGCCAGCCCGGTCCGATCAAACCGCGATCGCGCAGGCCAAAAATGCGGGCAGCCGAATGCGAAGCCGCCCGATAGGCATGATGGATCGGGCAATTGCGCGCCTTAAGATGACCGATCAGGCGGCGCACAAGGCTATCAAGATGGCCTTCCTCGCCGATATCAAGCGGATTGCGATCATCGGTACACAGCGCCACAAAGCTTGAACTGTTTTCATCAAGAATCTCAGCCAGGGCTTCAAGATCTTTGGAAACCGATCCTTCGCGGATCAGGATCGCCATGCCCTTGGCCAGTTTTTCGCGGGCTTCATCGGCGGATGTGGCTTCATGGTCGGTGCGAATGCCAGCGGCCATATAGCCATTAAGATCGCGGCCGCGCACCAGCGGCGCGTGGCCATCAATATGACCATCCTGAAAGGCTTCAAGCTTGGCCATGATGCCCGGATCAAGGTTCAAAACGCCGGGATAGTTCATCATTTCGGCAAGACCCACGACCTTCTCATGGGATCGGAACGGCAAAAGATCTTCGATCTCAAGACGCGCACCAGCGGTTTCAAACGCCGTTGCCGGTACGCAGGATGACAGATTGACCCGCACATCCATGATGGTCTGTTCGGCGCAATCAAGGAAATAGCGGATCCCTTCCGCACCAAGCACATTGGCGATTTCATGGGGGTCACACAGAACCGTCGTCACACCATGCGGCAAGACGCAGCGATCAAATTCAAGCGGGGTGACAAGCGAACTTTCAATATGAAGGTGCGTGTCGATAAAGCCCGGAACCGCAAATTTGCCGGTGCAATCAATTTCGGTTTCACCAGCATAGCTGTCATGGGTGCCGACAATCCGGTCACCGACAATGGCGATATCGGTTTGGGTGACCTTGCCGGTGATCACATCAAGAAGCCCGATATTGCGCAGGACCAGATCGGCCTTGACCCTGCCCTGACCGGCAAGGATGCATTTGCCAAGATGGGTTTGCGAAAGATCGGTGCTGCTCATGGTTTCGGGTCCTGTTTTCTTGAAATTCTTTTCTGATGGTCAAGGGTAAAGCATGTCGTGGCTGTGTGCTTTGAATTTTTTATGCCTGTGGGCGTTGAAACTGTGTTTGGGTCACAGCAAAGGTGATCTTGGGGGCAATGGGTGGCTTCTGCCCTTGACCGGGGCGTCTGCCGTGCTAACTCTTGGGCGAAGCAATCGACGAGATTCAAGGATAATTCATGAGCGAACAACAAAGCTGGCATGGCACGACAATTCTGTCGGTGCGCAAGGGCAATGAAGTCGTGGTGGCCGGTGATGGTCAGGTCTCTCTTGGCCCGACCGTGATCAAGGGCAATGCCCGCAAGGTGCGCCGCATTGGTCAGAAAGGTGAAATCATGGTTGGTTTTGCCGGGGCGACCGCGGATGCCTTTACCCTGCTTGAACGGCTTGAAGCAAAACTTGATCGTCATCCGGGCCAGACCATGCGTGCCTGTGTCGAACTTGCCAAGGATTGGCGCACTGATCGTTACCTGCGCAAGCTTGAAGCCATGATGGCGGTAGCCGACAAGGATGTTTCGCTGGTTCTGACCGGTCAGGGTGACGTTCTTGAACCCGAAGACGGCATTATTGCCATCGGTTCGGGCGGGAATTATGCGCTTTCGGCGGCTCGTGCCCTGATTGATATGGACATGAGTGCTGAGGAAATCGCCCGCAAGGCAATGGCAATTGCCGGCGAGATTTGCGTCTATACCAACGGCAATGTCCTGCTTGAAAAGATTGAAATCGAGGATGCGAAGTAAGGCGCTGGAGCAATCCGGGCCCTGTCACGGCATTCGTCGCAATAAGATACGGAATAAATCATGACCCAACATTTCAGCCCGCGCGAGATTGTCTCCGAACTTGATCGACATATTATCGGTCAGAAGGATGCCAAGCGTGCAGTGGCCATTGCCCTGCGTAACCGGTGGCGCCGTCAGCAGCTTGACGACACCATGCGCAATGAAGTTCTGCCCAAAAACATCCTGATGATCGGTCCGACCGGTGTCGGTAAAACCGAAATTGCACGCCGTCTGGCAAAGCTTGCCGATGCGCCCTTTATCAAGATCGAGGCGACCAAGTTTACCGAGGTTGGCTATGTCGGGCGTGATGTTGAACAGATCGTGCGTGATCTGGTCGAAGTTTCCATCGATCTGACCCGCGAAAGCATGCGCAAGAAAGTCCGGGCCAAGGCCGAAATGCAGGCCGAGGAACGCATTCTGGACGGGCTGGTCGGCGAAAATGCATCGCCTGATACTCGCCAGAAATTCCGCAAGATGCTGCGCGAAGGCGAACTTCAGCAAAAAGAAATCGAAATCCACGTTCAGGAAAGCAGCTCGGCCTCGATGCCGACCATCGATATTCCGGGCATGCCCGGTGCCCAGATGGGGATGCTGAACCTCAACGATATGTTCGGCAAGGCGTTTGGCGGCAATACCAAGCCCAAACGCATGACCGTCGAAGAAGCCTTTGACCGCCTGATCGACGAGGAAGGCGACAAGCTTTTGGATATGGACAAGGTCATTGCCGAGGCGATTGAAAATGTCGAACAGAACGGCATCGTCTTCCTTGATGAAATCGACAAGATCACCGCGCGTTCCGAACGCGGTGGCGATGTTTCGCGCGAAGGTGTGCAGCGTGACCTGCTGCCGCTGATCGAAGGCACGAATGTTTCGACCAAGCATGGCACGGTCAAGACCGACCATATCCTGTTCATCTGTTCGGGGGCATTCCATCTGGCAAAGCCGTCGGATCTTCTGCCGGAATTGCAGGGCCGTTTGCCGATCCGGGTTGAGCTCAAGGCACTGACCGAAGGCGACTTCCGTCGCATCCTGATGGAGCCCGAAGCATCGCTGATCAAGCAATATGTTGCCCTGATGAAGACCGAGGAAGTCACACTCGATTTCACCGATGATGCGATTGATGAAATTGCCCGTATCTCGGCCAATGTGAATGAATCGGTCGAAAATATCGGCGCACGCCGCCTGCATACGGTTCTGGAAAAGCTGCTCGATGATATCAGCTTTACCGCGACCGACCGGGCGGGCGAAACCTTCAAGGTCGATGCCAGTTATGTCCGCGAACAGGTCGAAGACCTGTCCAAGGATACCGACCTTTCGAAGTTTATTTTGTAATCGAAACGTTCGATTGATCCAGATACGCAAAAGGCCAGCACGATGTTGCTGGCCTTTTTGTTTGGTCCTGTTGACCGGGATCAGGCGGAATGCAGTTTCCGGACATTGTCGCCGGTTTTGGCCGGCAGATAGACCGTAAAGACCGAACCGACACCCTGTTCGCTTTCGATCTGCATGGTGCCGCGATGGCGCTGGACAAGGTGTTTGACGATGGCCAGACCAAGGCCCGTACCGCCAACTGCGCGTGATCGCGCCGTATCGACCCGGTAAAACCGTTCGGTCAGGCGTGGCAGATGTTCGCGCGCAATGCCGTCTGAATGATCGCGGATGGCAACGGCCATGATGCGGTCATGACGGAAGCGCGCCAATGCACCGGGCGGGTTTTTGACAAGGCTGATCGTGACTTCGACATCGGTATTGGAATGGCCATATTTGATGGCGTTTTCCACCAGATTGACAAAGACCTGGGTCAGTTCCTTTTCCTCGCCGATCATCTCGGTATTTTCGAGTTCCTGGGTCACGCGGATATTCATGCCCTTGGTCTGTGCCTTCATGGCAAGGCTTTCGGCAACCTTGCTGATGACTTTGCCCACATCGCAATCGCTTGATGGCGGGGTATGTTCATTCAGCTCGATCCGGGCAAGGGAAAGCAAATCTTCGATCAGATGTTGCATCCGCTGGGCCTGATCGCGCATGACCGGCAGGAACTGGTTGAGCGCGTCGGGGTCATCCTTGGCCGGGCCTTCAAGTGTTTCGATAAAGCCCAGAAGAACCGAAAGCGGCGTGCGCAGCTCATGCCCGGCGTCGGTCGCGAAATCGGCACGCATCTGTTCAAGTTTGCGAAGCTCGGTCAGGTCCGAGAAACTGAGCACAAAGTTGCGATCCCCGGTCGCCGCAGGCAGGCGCGCTGTCAGCACGTCATAATGACGATGCGCGTCACTGGCCAAAACAAATTCCGCATGTTTCATGATTTCGCGTTCATTGGCGACGTCATCAAATGAATCAAGCAGGATCGGATCGCGAATAAAACGCGTCAGGTCGCGACCGGTCTCAAGATTGTGAAACAATCCCTTCGCCGCCTGGTTAAAGCCGGTCACCACCCGATGCCGGTTGACCATCACCACCGGGTTTGGCAGGTGATCAAGGATTTCGGCGTCCGTACTGGTTTGCGCTTCAAGAAGGGCAATACGATCACGGAAGGCCCCGGCAATCTGGGTATAAAGTGATGACAGCTCGGACGCGGCGGCAAATGTAATATGTTGTGGCGGGGTGCCCTTGAACCGGTCACGCAGATCGGTGGCATAGCGTGCAACCCGGCGCAGATCGCCGAAATATATGCGCAACATCGCCGTAATCCCGATCCAGGATAGCGTTGCCGAGACAATCGCCGTGCCCCAGCCAAGCAGCTCCATCGCCGCAAGGACGACAAAGACAACGCCAGCCGGAAAGGCAATGGCCAAAGCTGTAAGGATCAATTGGCGAAAGCCCAATTAACGCTCCTGTTTACGGGGTGAATCTGGTTCTATACGCGCGTACATAAAAGTGGACCTAAAATGGTTATGGGCCAGTAAAGATCAAATAAAAGTTTGATGACAGTTTTCAAGTTGTTCGACGGATTGAAAAAAAACGTCGAAACGTCGTTTGCATGTGCTCTATCAGAAAATCAGAAGGCTTGAATATGAAAAAGGCCTCCGGTGACGGAGACCCTTGTCTAATCCTGTCTGAAAATGTGTCGGTCTCAGAGGATTTCGGCCCCTTCATCAAAACCGAGCCGCGGACTGCGCGCATGAAGCTTTTCACGATTGCCATACCCGATATTGAGCAGGAAGTTGCTTTTGACCGGGGTGCCGGCAAAAAACTCGGTATCCACCTTGGCCTGATCAAATCCTGACATCGGACCACAATCCAGACCAAGCCCGCGCAGTGCCATGATGAAATAGCCAGCCTGCAGGGAACTGTTGCGAAATGCGGTGGCCTTGATCACCTCATCCTTGCCGGCAAACCATGACCGCGCATCGGTGTGGGGGTAAAGGGCGGGCAGCTTTTCGTAAAATTCCATGTCCTGGGCGATGATGGCGGTAACCGGTGCGGTCATGGTCTGATTGACATTGCCCTCGGCCAGGCAGGGTTTCAGCCGTTCCTTGGCTGCTTCGGACTTGACGAAGGTGACGCGCATCGGTTCGCAATTGCCGCTGGTCGGGCCCAGCACCGTCAAATCCCAGGCCTGTCTGAGCAAATCCGTATCGACATCGCGATCCTGCCAATAGCTGAATGTGCGGGCGTTGCGGAACAAAAGACCAAAAGCATCAGAACTAAGCATGGGACCTCTTGGGGTTGGAGTTATCAGTCTGTGTTAAAGGTAACCCCGGTCGTCCAATTCGCAACCATCTATATGAAATATGGAAAAACAAACGGTTCGCTGGTATTTTTGCTTTTGCAAAACGATCCCGGCAAACGGGACGATGCCCCCGGATAATGACAAAAACAGCAAAGCCGGGGTACAGGACCGATCCGCACACAAGGTCCTGTCTGGAGTGGTTGGTAGAAAACTGGAAACAGATATGAATTTTAAGGCCAAAGGCCAAAGGTCGTTATCGGCAGCTGGTCTGATACAGTCCGGCACCATGCTGCGCAGCGCGGTGTTCGGCATGTCATTTGCCGTCGGGTTAACATTCGGCATCGAACCGGGCAATGCCCAGTCAGTCGAAACCGGGACCGGCACGTCCTCAGACATGCAAACAGAGGCACCGGTAGCCAGTTCGGCGGCAACACCCGCCGGGGATGAGGGCAATGTGGCCGCACCGGACGCCCCGGTGGCCGAGGCAGAACCGGCAACCGAACCGCAGATGGCGACAGCACAGCAAGATGCGTCCGAACCGGCTGTTGCGGCCCCCGGTGGTGATGCAAGTTCGGCAGTGGTCTTTATGTATCACCGCTTTGGCGAGGGTGAATATCCCTCTACCAATATTCGCCCGGAACAGTTCAAGGAACATGTCGCTGAGCTGACCAATGGCAATTACACCGTGATGGGGTTGCCACAGATTGTCGAGGCGCTTGAAAATGGCAAGGGCCTTCCGGATCGCACGGTCGGGATCACGGTTGATGATGCATATCGCTCGGTTTACGAAACCGCGTGGCCGATCTTTCGGGCCAACAACATGCCCTTTACGGTGTTTGTTTCAACCGAACAGCTCGATGACGGTTTTGCCAATTACATGACCTGGGACATGGTTCGTGAAATGGTCAAGGCCGGTGTCACCATTGGCGGTCATAGCCAGCACCATTCGCATTTGCCCGATCTTGATATCGAAGCCGTCAAGGCCGAGCTTGCCCATGCGGCCGAACGCTTTAAGGCCGAGCTTGGGTTTGTGCCCGATATCTTTGCCTATCCCTATGGCGAGGCGGATGCCGATGTCATCAATGCTGTCAAGGAAGCCGGATACAAGGCCGCCTTTGGTCAGCAAAGCGGTGCGATGAGCACGGAATCCGACTTTATGTATCTGCCGCGTTTTGCATTAAACGAGCATTATGGCGCAATGGACCGTTTCAAGCTGGCGGCAAATTCATTGCCGCTGCGTGTTAGCGACATTACGCCGGGTGATTATACCCTGACGCGCAATCCGCCGGCATTCGGTTTTACGCTTACGGATCCGACGCCCGATATTGCCTGCTATCCGTCAGATGGTCAGGCAACCATGACCCGACTGGGCGATGAACGCGTTGAAATTCGTCTCGACGGGCCGGTGGCATCGGGGCGCTGGCGGATTAACTGCACCGCGATGGGGCCCGAGTCCCGTTGGCGGTGGTTCGGGATGTTATATACCGTGCCATGATGGGGACCGGATTTGGTCCGTCATAAACCTGTTGAAAGCAGGGTGAAAAATCAGCGCCGCGACCCTTTGGGGGACGCGGCGTTTCCATTTCGGTTTTGGGCGCTTGCGTCCCATAATGAGACAATGTAGGTTAACCACACTTTTAAACCGTAATTAATTGGTAATCACAGTGGCGGCAGGCAAAAATATCCTTCTGATCATCTCGGGCGGCATTGCGGCCTATAAGGTTCTTGAGGTGATCCGTCGGCTCAGAGACCGCGAAATCAATATTCGCGCCATCCTGACCAAGGGCGGGGAACAGTTCGTTACACCGCTTTCTGTCGCAGCCCTTACCGAAAACAAAGTCTATCAGGATCTGTTTTCCCTGACCGATGAAGCCGAGATGGGGCATATCCGTCTGTCGCGTGAGGCTGACCTTGTGCTGGTCGCTCCGGCAAGTGCCGATATTCTGGCAAAAATGGCAACCGGTCAGGCCGGTGATCTGGCAACAACCGCCCTTCTTGCCACCAACAAACCGGTGATGATTGCACCGGCCATGAATGTCGAGATGTGGAACCATCCGGCAACACAGGCCAATATCGCAACGCTTGAAAGCCGTGGCGTGATCCGGGTTGGGCCGTCTGCGGGTGATCTGGCTTGTGGTGAAACCGGTTCGGGCCGTCTGGCAGAACCGGCCGAGATCATCGCAAATGTGCTTGATTTCCTTGATGGTCAGTCCGCGCCCAAGCCGCTTGCCGGGAAAAAGGCCGTTGTCACCAGCGGGCCGACCCATGAGCCGATTGATCCGGTGCGCTATATCGCCAACCGGTCGTCTGGCAAGCAGGGCCATGCGATTGCGCAGGCGCTTTGCAATGCCGGTGCGGATGTGACGCTGGTGACCGGTCCGGTATCCCTGCCCGATCCGGCCGGGGTAAAAGTTGTGCGCATTGAAACCGCGCGCGAGATGCTGGCTGCGGTCAAAAACGCCCTTCCGGCTGACATCGCCATTTGTGCCGCAGCGGTTGCCGACTGGCGCACGGCCGACGAAGCCGGACAGAAGCTTAAAAAGGATGGATCGGGCGTTATTCCGGACCTCAGGCTTTCGGAAAATCCCGATATTCTGGCAACCATCAGCAAGGCCGGTGCGTCGCGCCCGGGGCTTGTGATCGGATTTGCCGCAGAAACCGAAAAGGTCACCGAACATGCGCGTGCCAAACGGGCACGCAAGGGCTGTGACTGGATCCTTGCCAATGATGTGGCCCCGGAAACCGGGACCTTTGGCGGGGATCAGAACGAGATTTTCCTGATTTCAGGTGATGATGCCAGGACCGATGAACATTGGTCGCGCCAAAGCAAAACCGGCATTGCCGAGGCCCTGTGCGCACGGATCATCAGACATTTTTCCTGACACGACCCTGATAGTGCAGGTTGCAACGCACATCCCGGTTCAGACCGGGCCATAAACAAGGATGGAATATGTCGGCTCTTAGCGTTGATTTGAAACAGCTGCCCCACGGGGCGGATTTGCCGTTGCCCGAATATGCAACCGCCCAGTCCGCAGCCGTCGACTTGCAGGCCGCAATCGCGGGCAAGCTGGTTCTGGCACCGGGAAAACGGGCGCTGGTCGAAACCGGTATTGCAATTGCCCTGCCCGCCGGGTTCGAGGCGCAGGTACGTCCGCGTTCGGGGCTTGCTGCCAAGAACGGGGTCACGGTTCTGAACAGTCCGGGTACGATTGATGCCGATTATCGCGGCGAGATCAAAGTCATCCTGATCAATCATGGCGACGAAGCCTTTGAAATCGAACGTGGCATGCGCATTGCCCAGCTTGTGGTCGCCCCGGTGACACAGGTGGCATGGCGGGTTGTGGATGATCTTGATGAAACTGCGCGCGGCGCGGGCGGTTTCGGATCGACCGGGACGGCAAGTCCGGTCAAATGAATTGTACCTGTCGGGCCGATTGGCGGTTTGGCAGGGGTTTGATGGTTGCTCTGACGAAACCAGGTTTGCATGTCATCTGGGGGGATGGCCGGACCACAAGGGGAGTAAGATGAAACGATGCTAAAGCTTTCAAAAAAGATGCTGTTTGCGATCGAGGCGGTCGTGGATATTGCCTATAACGCGGCGGGTGAGCCGGTCCAAAGTCGAGATATCACCGCGCGTCAGGGCATTCCGAAACGTTACCTTGAACAGACCCTTCAGCAGCTGGTGCGTGCCGATATTCTGGTGGGTGTGCGTGGACCGCGCGGCGGTTATCGACTGGCGCGTGAACGCCGCCGCATCACACTTGCCGATATTGTTTCGGTCATCCGGTCGATGGAAACATCCGATGATCCGATCGAGGATCCGGCAGGATCGCCGCTGGGCAAGGAAGTTGTGCGTCCGCTTTGGCGTGAATTGCAGGACGAAATGATGAAGCAGCTTGAAAAAATCACGGTCGAGGACCTGTGCAACCGTGCCCGTGATGCGGGTCTGCGCAGCGGGATCGAAGAGTCCCCTGATTTCATCATTTAGTCTTCTGGGCTGGCAGCGGAGTGGTGTATTCTTATTCAACAGGATTCCGCTGCAATTTTCGATAAACTACAGGCATCAGGAATGCCGTCTGCCAGCAGATTTGTAAAAATTTCTTCTATCCATTTGACCTTGTGGGATAGCGATATAAATACAAATGCATCGTGTGCTTGATGGCAAAAATACAGAAACGTGCGAGGAAAACATGACTGAGTTTCGCGGCAAGATTTACGACAGCATCATTGACACCATTGGCGCAACGCCGCTGGTGCGCCTTTCACGTCTGGCTGAAGCCGAAGGTGTGAAAGCCGACCTGATCGGCAAGCTTGAATTCTTCAACCCGCTGGCCTCGGTCAAGGACCGTATCGGTCTGGCGATGATCGAGAATGCCGAGAAAACCGGCAAGCTTAAACCGGGCGCAACCCTGGTCGAGCCGACCTCGGGCAATACCGGCATTGCGCTGGCATTCGTTGCAGCGGCCAAGGGGTACAAACTGATCCTGACCATGCCCGAAAGCATGTCGCTTGAACGTCGCAAGATGCTGATGCTTCTGGGTGCGCAGATTGACCTGACCCCGGCAGCCAAGGGCATGAAGGGTGCGGTTGCCCGTGCTGAGGAACTGGTGGCCGAGATTGATGGCGCTATCATGCTCCAGCAGTTTGACAACCCGGCAAACCCGGAAGTTCATCGCAACACCACGGCCGAGGAAATCCTTAAGGATACCGCCGGCAAGGTCGATATCTTTGTTGCCGGTGTTGGCACGGGCGGCACGCTGACCGGTGTTGGTGAAGTGTTGAAAAAACATAACCCGAACATTCAGATTGTGGCGGTTGAACCCGAAGACAGCCCGGTCATTTCCGGTGGCGCACCCGGCCCGCACAAGATTCAGGGCATTGGTGCCGGTTTCATTCCGGGCAACCTCAATACCGATGTGATTGATACGGTCATGACCATTGGCAACGAGACCGCCTTTGCCACCGCACGCAAACTGGCTGCGGTTGAAGGCCTTCCGACCGGTATTTCGTCAGGTGCAGCGGTGGCTGCGGGTATTGAACTTGGTCAGAAGCCGGAAAATGCCGGTAAACGCATCGTGGTCATCATCCCGAGCTTTGCTGAACGTTACCTGTCGACTGCCTTGTTCGAAGGTCTGCAATAAGTTCTTTGCCAGACGACCAAATATAACAAATTCAAAGGTCCGGCGTATCGCGCCGGGCCTTTTTTGCTGTGTGGCCTTTGCCCGCTACTGGATGTTGGATGCCATCGTCCCAATCTGAAGGATAGGGCAGAAACGGGACATGTGCATGACGTCAAATGATCGAAAAATCAGGCATTTCAGAGCATCCGGATGGATCGGGATGCTGTGTCTGGTTGTGGCTGTTTTTTGTTTCGATATCAAAACAGTAAGGGCTGATCACGGCGAGCACAGCCTTCGGATCGTTGTTGCCGATGATGTTCTGGTCGATTATGAGAAATTCCGGGACGGTCGCGATCCGCTTGCCATCACATCCTTTGACGGTCCGCACAGCCGCCGTGATGTCGTTGAGGTCGTTCTGATCCAGCAGGCCCTGAAAAAGGGCGGCTGGCGCGGCGCCATCAATCTGATTGCCGGCGGAAATTATGCGCGCATGATGCAGATGATCGCAGATGGCGAAGCAGACCTTACCGGTTCTTCGACATGGTTGCGCGACATTGAACATAAAGGGGACAGGATTTCCCCATCCGGGGCCGTGATTCCCAATGGCCGGTTTGAAGCCGGGTTCTATATGCGGGCAGACAGCCCCAATCGATCGAAAATTCGCAGTTTACGAAGCCTCCAGCGACTGCGCGGGGTGTCAAACCGGACCTGGAAACCCGACTGGCAGGCCTTGGGCAAGCTGGGTCTTGTTGATTTACTGCATGTGCCAAACTGGGAATTGATGGTGCAATTTGTCGCCGAGGGCCGGGCAGATTTCCTGTTGGCACCGTTCCAGCCAGGCCCGAAAATGGAGCTTGTGGTCAATGATGTGCATTTACTGCCAATCGAAGGCTACAAGATTGCCCTTGATGGCAGCCGTCATTACGCCGTAACGCGGGTTACGCCCTATAGCCACGATCTGATTGTTGCAATCGATCAGGGATTGCTGGAACTGCAAAAGATCGGCCGGATTGATCAGGCCTATCGCCAGTCCGGTTTTTTCCATCCGGCAGTGAAAAACTGGACAATGATTGGCTCAGACGGGTTCGGGCAATCGGGGAATTCGATGGAAAATCAAATCTTTTCCTTGAGAGATGTGACGGGCAGGCTATATCCAGAAGCTAGGTTCTGACCCTAGTTCCCTTGATCCGTCCTGACAGGATAGTTTGACCGCGTGACCGATTTCGATTTCAGCGAAAATGAAGTGCAGCGCTATGCCCGCCACATCGTTCTTAAGGATGTGGG
Source organism: Thalassospira sp. SM2505 (assembly GCF_054901115.1). Lineage (NCBI taxonomy): Bacteria > Pseudomonadati > Pseudomonadota > Alphaproteobacteria > Rhodospirillales > Thalassospiraceae > Thalassospira > Thalassospira sp. SM2505. Next base: position 339,081 of record NZ_CM142731.1, on the reverse strand, counting down.
CGGTACTGGCCAGATGAAGCTCAAGCGTGGGCGGGTTCTGATCGTCGGGGCCGGTGGCCTTGGATCGCCGCTTGCGATGTATCTGGCCGCGGCCGGTGTTGGCACAATCGGCATTGTTGATGCAGATACGGTCGAGCTTTCCAATCTTCAGCGCCAGATCGCGCATGGCATGAAGGATATTGGCAGCCCCAAGGTTGATAGTGCGAAATCAACCATGCTTGATATGAACCCGGAAATCACGGTTCACGCCCACAATACCCGCCTTGATGCGTCCAATGTCATGGAACTGATTGCCGGTTATGACGTCATTGCTGACGGGTCGGATAATTTCGAGACGCGCTTTTTGCTTAATGACGCCTGTTATCTGGGGGGAAAGACGCTGGTATCGGGCGCGGCTCTTCGTTTTGACGGACAGGTATCGACGTTTAAGGCCCATCTGGGCGCGCCACATCCGTGCTATCGCTGCATTTATCATGCACCGCCGCCCGAAGATGCCATTCCATCCTGTGCCCAAGGCGGCGTTCTGGGATCGGTTGTCGGCATGATTGGCGGTATTCAGGCGACCGAGGTGCTTAAGGAGCTGATGGGGATCGGCGATGGCCTTTCCGGGCAGCTTCTGATCATTGATGCCCTGTCAGCATCGTTTCGCAAGATCCGGGTGCCGCGTGATCCCGGCTGCCCGACCTGTTCAGAAAACGCCACAATCAAGGACCTTTCAATCCATGAGCACTGAGACGGAAAGCCCGAAAAAACTCTCGCTGGTGGTGTTTTCCGGCAGCTTTGAAAAAGTTCATTACGCACTCGTAATGGCATCGGCGGCTTTGGCGACCGGGCGTGACGTTACCCTGTTCTTTACCATGGATGCCAGCCGTGCACTGTTTGCGCCCTCCGGATGGCGGCATTTGCGCACCGAGGCCGAAGGGGCGACCGCGACCTCGATTGACCTGAGCTATTCGACCCGCGGGATCGGCAGTTTCGAAGAATTGCTGTCAGCCTGTGCGTCGTTGGGGGCGAAATTCATGGTTTGCGAGATGGGGTTGCGTGCGCTGGGTCTGGAAAACGAAGCCACCCGCGATGAGCTTTCCATTGAAACCGGTGGTGTCGTAACCTTCCTTAATGACGCCAAGCAGAACGGCGAGATGCTGTTTATCTGATCGGGCGACACGGGAATCCGTTCCTGATACCCTGCAGAAAGACCGGCCTAGCTTGCCATAAGCTTGATGCCAAGCCCTGCAAGGCACAAGCCGACTGCCCGTTCGATCCATGTCTTGATCGCCGCCATGCGGGCCTGCACAGCAGGGAGTGTCAGGGCTATCGCGACCAGTGCAAACCAGATCATGTGGCAGGCGGCGATATAAAAGCCATATCCGATTTCCTGCAGTATCGGGGTGTTTGGCGAAATCACCTGACTGAACAGCGATACGATAAACAGCATGGTCTTGGGGTTCAGCGCGTTGCAGGCAAATCCGGTCCAGAAAGCATGGCGATCCGCGTTGTTCCGGTTTTGATCCGGCTTCGGTGCATTTGACATTGTGGTTACCCGGACATTCACATTTTTCAGATGCCTGCGGCGACCAAAAATTACGCGAATATCTGGCCACAGGGCCGACATTCCAAGCCAGATCAGATAGCCTGCACCCAGATATCGCAGACTGTTCAAAACCCAGACATTGCTGGCAAAAACAACACCCAGTCCGATCAGGGTATAGGTCAGATGTACCGAAACACCGCTACCGATCCCGATGGCACACAGAACCCCGGCCCGCCTGCCCCGCGCAAGTGCGATGCGTGTGACCATGGCAAAGTCCGGGCCCGGACTGATGACCGCAAGAAGGGTGATGATGCCAACGGCGATGATTTCCATCGACAGGAACTGATTTGATAATTCGGGCATGGATGTGATCCTGACTAAGCTGAAAAACCGTTTGATCTGTGAGTAGATTGAGTATCAAACTGGATCAATCGTCAGAAAATCGAAAAATACCGGGAAATATTGTGAGTAATATTCACAAAAAACGCAGCCTGCCTCCTTTGGCGGCCTTGCCAGCCTTTGAGGCCGCAGCACGCCATCAAAGTTTTTCACGCGCGGCCGAGGAATTGCACCTGACCCACGGCGCCATCAGCCGGGCGGTGGCCCAGATTGAAGAACGCATGGGGGTTGATCTGTTTGTCCGTCGCAATCGCCGGGTCTGGCTGACCGCGGCGGGCGAAAGGCTGTTAAAGGCGACGGGAAGTGCGCTGGACGGGCTTGATCAGGCGGTTGAGGATATCCACCGCCATGCCGGAACCTCACCGATCCTGACGGTATCGTGCGAGCCAAGCCTGGCCATGCGCTGGCTGATGTCGCGGCTCGGGGCATTCCGTCAGGCTAATCCCGATCTTAATATCGATTTGCGTCTTGCTGGTGGCCCGGTAGATTTGCTGTCTGATGGTTGTGATCTTGCCATTCGCAGGGCCGATTACGGGATTTCGGAAGACTATATCACCACGCATTTATGGGCCGAATATGCCGGACCGGTGTGTGATCCTGATTGCTGGGAAAATATTCTCGATCGGGATTTATCCAATGCGCGCTGGCTTCACAGTCGCACCCGGCCTGATGCATGGGATGACTGGAAGCGTGCCAGTCATCTGAATGTATCGCCAGCCAGCGAGCAATATTTCGATCACTTCTTTTTTGCCCTGCAGGCGGCGGTGAACCGTCTTGGTACGGCGATTGGCCCCTTGCCGCTGGTCTATGATGATCTGGCGACCGGGCGGCTGATTGCCCCGCATGGTATGGAGCCGACCGGTTTTGACTATGTGCTGATCACGCTCGATTCACCCAAGCGCGACCCGCGCATTACGGTATTTTTTGACTGGCTAACGGGCGAAGCCGGGGATATGGGCGATGGCAGGTTGCCGGACCAATAGGGCGGATTTGGGTGCGGATATAACCGACTGGCTCAGAAATCCTCGCCTTCGCGGAATGCGGCAAGATCATCAATCCGGCGATAGGGCAGCAAGGTTTGGAGCTGTTCGGGGTTCGCCCCGCTCATCAATTCATGCAGATGTCGGGCAAGGACTTCACCGACATGTCGTTGCGGCTGATAGTAATAGGCCAGTTTTTGCTTTGACAGCATACGAAACGGCATGCCGCCAAAACCGACAACCCCGATGCCATCACGGATGGTATCCATGCCAAGTTCCATCAGGGCTTCAAGCGCCCCGATCATGGTCATCTGGCTGGCGCAGACAATGGCGGTGGCGTCGCGTTGATGGCCAAACAATTTTGTTGTGGCTTCGCGTGCGGCCCGCACCGACACATCCGATGGCATCCAGATCAGGCTATCGGGATCAAACCCGGCATCAACCATGGCCCGGCGGGCCCCGCGTTTGCGATAGCCAAAAAAGGTCAGGTCTTCAGGCGGGTCGATCATGCCGATCTTGCGGTGGCCATCCTCGATCAGGCGCGTGATCGCGTCGTAGGCGGCCTGTTCATCATCATGATCGACAAAGGCGTGCGGTGTCAGAAGTTCGGTGCGGCCAAAGCTGACAAACGGAAAATCATGCTGAAGGCAGTATTTGGCACGTTTGTCCTGAAGCGTGGTGCGTGAAAACACCACGGCATCTGCCATGCGTTGTGTATGGACCTTGCGCACCGGTTCAAGGGGATCCTCCCCGCTGGTTTGTGCCAGAACCACCAAAGAATAATGATCGGCCTCAAGCCCCTGTGCCAGGCTTTCGACCTGTGCCAAGAAGCCCGGGTCGCCGTAATCGCCGACTTCGGGTGAGTAAAGGATAGAACAGACCTGCATGGTTTTGCCGGTACGCAGCATGACGCCCCTGGCATCGGGGCGATAGCCGATTTCCTCTGCGGCTGCCTTGACCTTGGCAACGGTGTCGGATTTGACTTCCGGTCCGTCTTTTAGCGCGCGCGACACTGTCGTAACCGACAGGCCAAGGCGGTCGGCAATCGTGCGCAGGTTAGGGCGAGAAGCAGGCATGACAGGTCCGTTCTTATGTTCTTTCGGACAATCTAAGCGTCCGGCGCATCCTATGGCAATGCGTTCTGTGTAATCACATTGCGCATAAATTCATAGGACGCCTTTGGGGTGCGTTTGAGAGTCTCATAATCCACATGAACAAGTCCGAACCGCTTGTCATAGCCATAAGCCCATTCGAAATTGTCCAGCAAGGACCATGGCATATAGCCTTGAACATTCGCACCTTCGGAAACTGCGCGCAAAAGGGCATCAAGATATTCGGTGTAATAGGCAATGCGATCCTGATCGTCGACATGACCGTTATGGCCGGGGACATCGGTAAAGGCACCACCATTTTCAGTCACGAAAACCGGCGGATTACCGTAATTCTCCTGCAGGATTTTCATGGTGCGATAGAAGCAGTCTCCGTCAATTGCCCAGCCCATTTCGGTGCGCCGGAAATATTTTGGCGGTTCGACGTGCTGGAACGGCCATGCCTTGCCTTCGGCAGCCTGGATATAGCTCGGGAAATACTGGTTAAGGCCCTGAAAATCGACATCGGTTCTGATGGCTTCCAGATCGCCCGGCCGGATATGTGGTGCCATCCGGTCGAGAATCAGTTCCGGATAACGCCCGTAATAGACCGGATCAAGAAAGGCACCATTCCATTTGGCTTCGAAAAGCTCGATCAGATGGGCATCCTGTTCGCGACGATGCGGCAGGGTATAACCCTTGTGCATCGGCAAGACGAATCCGACCGGCGCATCGGGATAATGATGTTTGATGATGCGGGTGGCGCGCGCATGACAGAGATTAAGATGATGGGTCACGCGCATTGCGGCACGCGGATCGGTGATGCCCGGTGCATGCCGGCCTTCTTCGTGGCCAACCCAGGCGACAACATTGGGTTCGTTGAATGTGACCCATGATTTGATGCGGTCGCCCAGACGTGTCACCAGCAATTCGGTATAATCACCAAACCAGTCGACAATGTCGCGATTGGTCCAGCCACCGCGATCCTGTAACGCTTGCGGCAGATCCCAGTGATACAGGCACAGCCAGGGATCAATGTCACGTTCAAGCATGCCGTCAACCAGACGGCTGTAAAAATCGATGCCGGTTTCATTGACCTTGCCCGTGCCTTCGGGCAGGACGCGCGGCCACATGACCGAAAACCGGTAATGTCGTGCTCCCAGCCCCTTGATCAGGTCAAGGTCCTCGGCCCAGCGATGGTAATGGTCGCAGGCAACACGACCATTGTCGCCATTGGCGACCCGGCCCGGAGTGGCGCAATATGTGTCCCAGATGCTGTCGCCGCGTCCGTCGTCATCAGCACCGCCTTCGATCTGATAGCTTGAGGTGGAGACACCCCAGCGAAACCCGTCGGGGAATGATTTTGTCATGGTTGTTTCCTTACCCTCAGCGGATGTTCTTGTTGAATGCATCCAAAATCGTAACGTTTCGAAAATTCAGGCAAAAAAATATATTCGCCGTTCTCTTATCCTAATATCATTGGGTTTTGTGGATTGACAAGGGTGAATAAAGTGCTTATCAAAAAAATCGTAACGTTACGATTTTCCGTTTAAGAAGAGATCGGGCGTGAACGTATCCAATAGGGAGGAACATCCGTTATGACGAAATTTTCCAAAGTCGCAGCCATTGCGGCATTTCTGAGCGCAGGTGTCTCTGCCGGTGCGCTTCACGCCCAGACAGCAGAAGTTCTGCATTGGTGGACATCGGGCAGCGAGCAGGCCGCTCTTGCCGAAGTGCGCAAGGTGTTTGAGGCAAGTGGTGGCAAATGGGTTGATACCCCGATTGCCGGAGGCGGCAATGCCCGTGCTGCTGCAGTGAACAGGATGCTGGGTGGCGATCCGGCGGCTGTTTTTCAGTTCTCCATCGGTCAGCAACTGCGTGAGCTGGCTGATCAGGGGCTGCTTGCCAATGTCGACAAGATCGCAAACGAAGAACATTGGGACGACAAGTTACCGCCACTGATTGTCAAGGCGGCGAAATATGATGGTGAATATATCGCGGCCCCGATCAACATCCATGGCGAGAACTGGATGTTCTATAACAAGGCCGCACTTGAAAAAGCTGGCGTGGATGTTCCCAAAAGCTGGGATGACTTCGTGGTGGCTGCGCAAAAACTGAAAGATGCCGGCATTATCCCGATCGGGCTGGGTGGTCAGCCCTGGCAGGAACGCATCATGTTCAACAGCGTTCTTCTGGGCGTTGCCGGGCGCGAATTTTATGCTGATCTTTACAGCACGCTTGATGATGACCTCCTTGATTCCGATACCATGCGCAAGGTGTTTGAAACCTTTGCAGCTCTTAAACCCTTTGTTGATGAAGGCAGTCCCGGCCGTAACTGGAACGAGGCCACCAGCATGGTGATCAAGGGGGATGCAGCCTTCCAGTTCATGGGGGACTGGGCCAAGGGTGAAATCATTGCCGCCGGGATTGAACCGGGTACGACAGTCGGATGTTCCTTCGCCCCGGCAATTGATACGGCCTATATCATGACGGTCGATGCCTTTGCCTTCTCGGCAATGGACGGGGAAGAAGCCACACCGGCCCAGGCAAAGATGGCCCATGTGATGCTTGAGCCTGATGTGCAGATCGCCTTTAACAAGAAAAAGGGATCTATTCCGGCCCGTCTTGATGTGCCTGCGGACAGTTTCGATAGCTGTGCCCAGACCGCGATCAAGACCCTGCAGGACAAGAAAACCCACCTTGTCAGTACCGGTCTTTTCGGGGTGCCAAGTGCGGTTTCGGGTGCAATTGATGACAGCATCTCGAATTTCTGGAACAGTACGGATATGAGCCCGCAAGAGGGTCAGGCGAAGTTCCATCAAGCGATCTCCAACGCCAAGTAAGGCGAAAACTCCAGAGACTTTGCAGGGATGCGCCGCTGCAAACCGCAATATGCGGGGCAGCGGCGCCTTTACAAAGAAGCGAGAATGTCTATGGCCGATCCGGCACAAGGTGTGTTGCAGCGTTCTGTCGCACAGGAAGAAACGCAAAAAGAAGGCAGGCGGCGCTGGCGTCCGCAATGGACAGCAAGAATGGCGCTGATCCCTGCCATGATGATCACCATTTTCTGTTTCTACGGGTTCATCATCTGGACATTCGTGATTTCGCTGACGCGGTCACGTTTGCTGCCTGTCTACAAATTCACCGGCTTCGATCAATATGCCCGTCTGTTTGCCAATGAACGGTGGTGGACGGCGATGCAGAATCTTGCGATTCACGGCTTCCTGTTTATCGGTGGCTGTATCGTTTTTGGCTATTTACTGGCCATTCTGGTCGATCGGGGTGTGAAGGCCGAAGGACTGTTTCGCACTGTTTTCATGTTGCCGCTTTCGATGTCATTCATTGTGACCGGCGTGATCTGGCAATGGGTGATGAATCCCGGTCTTGGTCTTCAGGAAGCGGTGCGGGCGCTTGGCTGGGCCGGGTTTGAATTCAACTGGATCGTGCGGCCCGACCGGTCAATCTACACGCTTGCCATTGCGGGTATCTGGCAACAGGTCGGGTTATGCATGGCGCTGTTTCTTGCGGGCCTTCGCAATATTGATCCCAATATCTGGAAGGCCTCGCGTGTGGATGGCATTCCGGTCTGGCGGGTCTATTTGCATATCATCACACCGATGTTGCGCACGGTGTTCTTCACGGTCTTCATTCTGATGAGCGCGATTGTCATGAAGGCTTTTGATCTGGTCGTTGCCCTGACGGGGGGCGGTCCGGGCTTTTCATCTGACCTTCCTGCCCGTTTTGTGGTTGATCACATTCTAAACCGTCAGGAACTTGGACTTGGTGCAGCGGGGGCGTTTGTCCTGCTTTGTACCGTGATCGCCGTAATCGCACCCTATATCTATTTCGAGCTGCAAAAAGAGCGCAGCGGGCGGGGGCACTGATCATGCGATATAATCGGCTTGCCCTTTACGGATTGCTCTGTGTGGCGGCAATCATGATCCTGTCCCCGGTTTTCATCATGATTTCGACATCGCTGAAATCCATGGATGAAATCCGCAATGGCAGCATCTTTACCCTGCCCGTCGATCCCGGATTTGCGGCATGGAGCAAGGCGTGGTTTGGCGATTGTGCCAAGACGCTCGGTAAGGGCTGTGGCGGTCTTTCGTCATCCTTCATGACGTCGGTCAAAATCGTTATCCCGGCCCTCATCCTGTCGGTCGGGCTTGGGGCGATCACCGGCTATGCCCTGGCTGCCTGGAAGATGAAGGGCGCGAATGTGATGTTCGCGGCCCTTCTGGTCGGCATGTTCATTCCGCCGCAGGTAACCCTTTATCCCCTGATCATCATGATCCGTGAATTGGGGATATTTGGCACCATTCCCGGACTGATCCTTGTGCATGTGATCTGGGGTGTTGCCTTTACCACCATGATGTTTCGCAACTTTTTCAAGACGGTTCCGCAGGATTTGCTTAAAGCCGCCCGCATTGACGGTGCCGGGTTCTGGCGGTTGTTCTGGCATGTGATGTTGCCAATATCGTTGCCGATCCTTGGTGTCGCGATGATTTTGCAATTTACCTATATCTGGAACGATTTCCTTCTGGGTCTGACCTTTGGGGGACGTGCGGGACAGCCGATGACGGTTGCACTGAACAATCTTGTCGGATCGCAATTCGGCGAGAAGGAATACAATGTTGATATGGCTGCGACCATGCTGACGGCCTTGCCGACACTTGCGGTTTATCTGCTGTCGGGGCGGTTGTTTGTGCGCGGGATTGCCGCGGGCGCAGTGAAAGGATAACGGGAATGAACGGCGTTGAACTTCGTAATGTTACCAAGGCCTATGCCGGGCTGACGGTGATGGAAGATATCAATCTTGAAATTGCCGATGGCGATTTTCTGGTGCTGCTTGGCCCGTCAGGATGTGGCAAATCGACCCTTCTGAACATGATTGCCGGGCTGGAGCCGACAACCGATGGTTCTATCCATATCAATGGACGCGACGTCACAAGTCTTGAACCGGACGAGCGCGACATTGCGATGGTGTTTCAGTCCTATGCGCTGTATCCGACCATGTCTGTGCGCCGGAATATCGGTTTTGGTCTGAAAATGCGGGGCATGCCCAGGGATGAGATCGACAAACGCGTCGCCGAGGTCGGCGATCTTTTGCAGATCACGCCGCTTCTGGATCGCAAGCCTTCTCAGCTTTCGGGCGGGCAGCAACAGCGTGTGGCGATTGGCCGGGCCTTGGTACGCGAACCGTCTGTGTTCCTGTTTGATGAACCGCTTTCCAACCTTGATGCCAAATTGCGTGCCGATATGCGCATCGAGCTCAAGCGCCTGCATGAACGGCTTGGCCGGACGATTGTGTATGTGACGCACGACCAGATCGAAGCCATGACGCTTGCCACCAAGGTCGTGGTTCTCGACAAGGGCAGCATTCAACAGGTCGACACACCGGAAAATGTGTATCGCAGACCCGCAAACCGGTTTGTTGCAAGCTTTGTCGGCGCCCCGACGATGAACTTTCTTGATGGCAAGCTTTCGCAAAATGGTGACGACATTGTCTTTGACAGCGGTGCGGGATGTTTGCCGCTGGTCAATGTCCCGGCCGAGGCCCGTGATCTGATCGGGCGTCCGATGACGCTGGGCGCGCGCCCCGAACATATGCTGTTTGATGAAACCGGCATCTCTTCGCGCGTTTTATTGGCTGAGCCGACCGGGCCGGATCAATATGTCCGCCTCGCGGTTGCCGGGTCGGAACTGACTGCGCGCAGTGGCCCCGAACAGATTTTCAGATCGGGGAGTGATACCAGAATCCTGATTGATGGGGCGCGAATGACATTGTTTGATTCGCAAAGCGGTCAGGCGCTTTTGACGGCGTGACATGCTGAAATGAAGCGGAACCGGCCCGGGTGGGAATGAAACCAAGACTGTTTTCGTTCTGCATCAGATAAAGCAGCACGCAGCGGCGGGGCATGATTGCTCCGCCGTTTTGCGATGGCGGTTAACGTTGCATCATCGGTTCGGCAAGGGCGCTGTCAGAAAAAAGCGGATATTTGCTGGATGCCTTGGGCAGCTGATAATGCCACCATTCATGGTCGTAATATTCGAACCCGGCACTGACCATGATGCCCAACAACAGCAAGCGGTTGGCTTCAGCCTGTCTGGAGATCAGTTCGGATCCGTGATAGGACCGGCTATGCATTTCGTCAAACCCTGCCCCCATATCCAGTTCCTTGCCGTTTTGATCAATCAGGGTTAGATCAATGGCCACACCACGACCATGTGGCGATCCGAAATCCGGATTGGCGACGAAATCGGGGTTGGGCGAATGGTTCCAAAGGGCGCGTTGGGCTTCCTGGGGCCGGAATGCATCAAGAATGCGCAGCTTGACCCCCTGACGCTTTGCCATGGCCGCGGCCTTTTTCAGGCATGCAGCCGCATCCGCATGAAGATAGCAGGCAGGTCGTGTATAGATTGGTGCCCCGGTGAAATTCCGATCCGTGGCATAGACGATATCAATTTCGACATCATATTCAGAAGGCGTAATTTCGACCAGCGCCATCGCCGGAGGCTCCCTGTTCTTGTCGTTCACCGATTACATAAAGAAGATGCTGACTGGACAGCCGCGCTCATCAGATAGCGCAGATCATAATGCATCGCAAACATCGTCGCGAAGTCCGGAGACATCCGGCCCAACGATTTTGGCCATTGATACCGCCTCAACGTCGCTTTCGACGGCGGTTCTGGTCAATGGTGTGGTCAAGGGCGAGCTTTATGAGGATATGGAACGCGGTCAGGCCGAACATCTGATGGGCTTTATTGCTCGCACGCTCGAAACCGCCAAAGTCACAATGGCCGATCTTGACGGCATTGCGGTTACGGTCGGACCGGGTGCCTTTACCGGAATGCGCATCGGTCTTGCAACTGCGCGCGCCTTGGGTCTTGCCCGCAAAATTCCGGTTGTCGGGGTGAGTTCACTCGAAGCTGTTGCCTATGGTGTGTCGGAACGCGATCAGCAGGGCCGCAATATCCTTGTTGCCCTTGATAGCAAGCGAAACGAAATTTTCGCCCAGGCCTTTGATGGCAAAAAACGCCCGCTTAGTACGGCTGAATGTGTTGCCCCGCGTCAGGCTCTGATGATGGCACCACCTGGTGATACCTTGCTTGCCGGGGATGCGACCCCGCGTCTTCTGACGGCTGCGGCCCATGCGCCAGATGCGTTTTATGACTGTACGGCACCCGGACTGCCGCGCGCGGGAAATGTGGCACGGATTGCGGCTGAACGTTGGGAAAGTGGTGAAAACCTTGCGCCGGTACCGATGTACCTGCGTGCGCCGGATGCAAGACGTATCGAAGATCAGGGGCCGCGTAAAAAGGAATGAACCCGCATCCCTCAAAGAGTGTGGCCAGCACAATTGAATTGGTGCCTCTGACCGCCGCCTTTGCGTCCGTCGCGGAGCAATTGCATGCGCAGGGATTTGAGGATTGCTGGGATGCCGATGCCATCATCCGGTTGCTTGATGTGCCAGGGGCATTCGGAATTTTGGCCTATGCGCCCGGTAACGAGGCGGAAAACCGTGATGATATGCCCCTGGGCTTTGTTCTGATCCAGACAATGCTTGATGAGGCCGAAATCAATACCATCGTCGTTGCCAGGGAAGCCCGCCAATGCGGTGTTGCGCGCAAGTTACTGGCAGGGGTTGTGGATCGCCTTGGGGATAATGGTGTTGGTCGGCTGTTGCTTGAAGTGGCAGAGGATAATGCGCCGGCCATTGCCCTTTATCGACAATGCGGTTTTACCGACATCGGTCGACGCAAGCGATATTACCGGCGAAAGTCGGGCCGCGAGGTCGACGCGCTGGTGATGGAGCGGGGTCTTGGATCTTGTGTTCTGGGTTGGGGCGACTGACGTCAGAACATCAAACCGGCAAAGTTTATTTTGTCGTCATGGCCTTGCGCAAGTTGGACGCATTTTAATCTGTTATATCCACATAAAGGGTGTGGTTTTACACATCAACCTGTTGTACTGTAAGCCTGCATTGGAACTGGCGGTTTACCTACGCCTTGCGGATGGTTAACCGGAAAGTGCCCGGTGTATCGGCAATTTCGACCAATTCGATGACTTCGTCGCCCATCTCGGTGACCGAGCGCGGAACGTTTTTCAACGGTTCCCCGGCACCCAGAGTGACCTCAAGTACCTGACCGGGTGTCATGGTTTCAAGTTTGAGGCGGGTCCGGACAAATGTCATCGGGCAGACATCAGACGTGATGTCTATTTTATGGTCGGGATTTTTGATGGCCATTCCGGTCTCCTGACTTGGTGCGCACTTGTGAAGTAGCGCTCTTGTATGCAGGTGGCAAGGGGCATAGGAAAGAGCCGGTTTCAAGCGATTAGCAGATGCTTTGGCATTTCCGATTGCGAATTGACGAATTTATCGCGAATTGAACCTTGCGATATGTGGCGGATTTTTCAATATTTAGCCACAGAGATTAGAGAGCCTAGGGGTTAAGTCCTGGCTGGGGACAGGCGGAACCGGAAACGGAAACGAGACAAGACAATGCTTGCAGAATCAACCATCGAGCAGAAATGCGTCGACGCGGGCCTTAAAATGACAGGACAACGCCGGGTTATCGCCCGCGTGCTGTCAGAGTCCGAAGATCACCCTGATGTGGAGCTGGTCTATCGCCGGGCAACCGACATCGATCCCAAGATTTCAATCGCAACCGTGTATCGCACGGTGCGCCTTTTCGAAGAAGCCGACATTCTTGAAAAGCATGACTTCGGTGACGGACGTGCGCGTTACGAAGAACTCACCGAAGAGCATCACGATCACCTGATCGACATGCGTTCGGGCGATGTCATCGAGTTTTCCAACGAGAAAATCGAAAAGCTTCAGGAAGAGATTGCCAAGGAACTTGGTTACAAGCTGGTCGGTCATCGTCTTGAACTTTATGGCGTTCCTTTGAAAGACGAAAAATAAGTCCGGTTTTCAACCGCACTGTTGATTGACGAAAATCAGAGCCACTTGCGCATTTGTGCAAGTGGCTTTCATAATTTTGTTACGCGTTCTTCACAAACCCTTCACTCGCCCTTCACGCAAATCGCGCGCAAAATCCGGGCAGATGAACAAAAGGGTGTTGTCATGCGCGACGAAAGACAGCTTCAACGGCTTGAGGTCCGCCTTGCGGAAACCGAGGATGAAATCCTCGCCAGCCAGAAACTTCGCTATAAGGTCTTTTATGAAGAGCGCGGCGCAAAGCCGACCGCCGAAATGGCCGCCGAAAAACGCGACTTCGACCATTACGATCCGCTGTGCGACCATCTTCTGGTGCTTGACCATAATCGCGGTGCCGGTGCGGATGCGGTGGTGGGGACCTATCGCCTGCTGCGTCAGTCGGTTGCCAACGAACATGGTGGTTTCTACAGCGCGGACGAATACCATATCGAAAGCATGCTTGCTGCGGTAAAGGAAACCGGCGAGATCATGGAACTTGGTCGTTCCTGTGTCGAGGCGGATTACCGCACCATGCCGACCCTGCAACTGCTTTGGCAGGGGATCGCGGCCTATGTGTTCAAATACGATATCAAGCTGATGTTTGGCTGTGCATCCTTCCATGGCACCGATCCGGATGCCTTCAAGGATGTTCTGACCTATCTGCATCACAATCATCTGGCACCCGAAGACATGCGCCCGCGCGCCATCGAGGAACGCTATGAACCGATGGCGCGTGCCGAAATTGACGGCATCGACCAGCGCCAGGCATTGCGTGACCTGCCACCGCTGATCAAGGGCTATCTGCGACTGGGTGGTTTTGTCGGCGATGGTGCGGTGGTTGATCATCAGTTCAATACCACGGACATCTGCATTGTGTTACCGACTGAAAAGGTAACTGATCGCTATTACAAGCATTACGAACGGACCGCGAGGGTATCGTGAACTGCTATGTGTGCGCCGCTATCCGGCTGATGGCCTATATGCTTCTGACACTTGTACTGTTGCCGGTACAGATGGTGGCGATCACATGCCGTTTGCGTCTGGCAGATGAATTGCCGCGTTTTTATCACGCGCTGTGCCTGCGTATCCTTCATATCGAGGTGCGGGTATCGGGTGTTGATCTGATGGATGGGCCCGGTGTGATTGTTGCCAATCACGCATCCTATCTTGATATCCCGGTTCTGGGCGCGCTGACGCGTGGCAGTTTCATTGCCAAGACCGAAGTGGCGAGCTGGCCGGTATTTGGTGTCCTTGCCAAATTGTCGCGTACCACCTTTGTTGAACGCCGCGCGGTGCGTTCGCGTGAACAGAACCAGCAGCTTGGTGACCGTTTGCAAAATGGCGACAAGCTGATCCTGTTCCCCGAGGGAACCAGCAATGATGGCAACCGGGTTCTGCCATTCAAATCGACTTTGTTTGCATCGGCCGAACGGGCGATGCCCGACGGGTCGCCCGTAAAATTCCAGCCGGTCTCGATTGCAGCCACCCGGCTTGATGGTGCGCCGATTGGTCGTGACTTGCGGGCATTCTATTCCTGGTACGGGGATATGGACTTGGCCCCGCATTTGTGGCAGTTTCTCGCGCTCGGCAAGGTGACGGTTGAAATTGTTGTCCATGCGCCTGTGACGCTGGCGGATGCAGCAGGATCGCGTAAGGAACTTGCCCGGATTTGCGAAGCCCGCGTTGCCGAAGGACATCAGGCAGCTTTGCGTGGTTTGCATCAGGGTGTTCCGGTCCAGCTGATCGACAGCGGTTTGTCCGGAGAACTGATCGGATGTTCGCCTTTGGCGATCATTTCAGAAGATTTTCGACTGTTTGGTCCTGATCGACAGTTCGGCTCCTGATCATTTTGCCGTATAATGCACCGGTTGATGTGAAATTGGGTTTCACCTGACCGGAAATTCAGATAACGAGATGTCCGAAAGTTCCGGCCTTGCGACTATGCGGAACTCAAGCGCGGTGTGACTTATTCACACCGCTTTTCGGCGTTTTGAGAGAGCGAAACGGATCTTACGTGACTGAACCGAAGAAACTTTTTGTAAAAACCTATGGCTGCCAGATGAATGTCTATGACAGCCAGCGCATGCAGGACGTCTTGGCGCCGCTGGGATACCAGTCGGTCGACAGCGCCGAGGGCGCAGATATGGTAATCCTCAATACCTGTCACATTCGCGAAAAAGCGGCCGAAAAGGTGTTTTCCGACCTCGGGCGCGTACGCAAGCACAAGGAAGCCAAAGAGGCCAATGGCGGTGACAAAATGATCGTCGCCGTCGCCGGCTGTGTGGCACAGGCCGAAGGGGCCGAACTGATGCGGCGCGAACCGATGGTCGATATGGTGTTCGGCCCGCAGACCTATCACCGACTGCCGGAAATGGTTGCGCGCGCCAACCGTGCGATTGGCCGCAATCGCATCATCGATACCGATTTCCCGGCCGAGGAAAAATTCGATCATCTGCCCGCACAGGTTTCAAACCAGGGCTATTCGGCGTTTCTGGCCATTCAGGAAGGTTGCGACAAATTCTGCACTTTCTGTGTCGTGCCCTATACGCGCGGGGCGGAATATTCGCGTCCGGCGATGGATGTTATCGGCGAAGCCAGACAGCTTGTCGCGCATGGCACGCGGGAACTGACCCTTTTGGGGCAGAATGTGAATGCCTATCACGGTGAAGCCCCCAATGGCGGGGAATGGTCGCTGGGTCGTTTGCTCCGCGAACTGGCCGAGATCGACGGGCTTGATCGCATTCGTTATACGACTTCGCATCCGCGCGACGTGGATGATGATCTGATTGCCGCACACCGTGATCTGAAAAAACTGATGCCGTTCCTGCATCTGCCGGTTCAGGCCGGATCGGACCGTGTTTTGCAGGCGATGAACCGCAAGCATGACAATGCCGATTATCGCGATATTGCAAAGCGTCTTAAGGATGCTTGCCCGGATCTGGCCTTGTCATCGGACTTTATCGTTGGCTTCCCCGGTGAATCCGACAAGGATTTCGAAGACACTATGGATATCGTGCGCGATATCACCTTCATTCAGGCTTTCAGCTTTAAATACAGTCCGCGTCCGGGTACCCCGGCCTCGGCGATGGAGCTGCAGGTGCCTGAAAAAGTCAAAACCGAACGGATCATGCGTCTTCAGGCGCTTCTGGCCGAGCAACAGCTTGAATTTAACCGCAACTCTGTCGGCAGGGAGATGGATGTCCTGCTGGAGCGCCGCGGTAAATATGAAGGGCAGCTGGTTGGCAAAAGCCCCTATATGCAGCCGGTTCATGTTTCCGGACTGCCGGAAACCGCATTGGGTCAGATCGTAAGGTTGAAAATCACGGAAGCGCTGCCTAATTCCCTTGGCGGCGAACTGGTCGATGCCACCAATAACGGCCAGAAATCGGAAAGGAACGTTGCGTGAGCGGCACCCCGACTAAGAACAAACCGACAAACAAACCAGCGGCCAAAGTAAAACACGCCCCCAAGGATTCCGATCAGATCGAGTTTCAGGACAACGCCCTGGCCCAGCTTCTATACGGGCCACAGGCGGAAAACCTGACGCGTCTGTCCGAGCGCACCGGCGTTCAGGTATCAAGTCGCGGTCTTGTTGTCATGCTGACCGGTGAACCGGCCAAGGTTGCACAGGCCAAAAAGGTTCTGTCGCAGCTTTATGCGCGCTTGCGCGACAAGGAAATCGATCAAATCGATGTCGAAACAGTGGACGGGGCCATTCGTCTGTCCGAACCGGATGACACCGATCCGTGGAACGGCCAGACCAAGGATATGTTTGGCGGGTCGCGCCTGACCATTCAGACCAAAAAGCGCCGGATTTCGCCGCGCTCCAAACGTCAGAAGGATTATGTCGAGGCGATCCTTGATAACGAACTGATCTTTGGCATTGGTCCGGCCGGTACGGGCAAGACCTATATTGCGGTCGCCATGGCAGTACAGGCCTTTATCCTGGGTCAGGTGGATCGTATCATCCTGTCGCGCCCGGCTGTTGAAGCTGGCGAGCGGCTTGGCTTTTTGCCTGGTGATCTCAAAGACAAGGTCGATCCGTATTTGCGCCCGCTTTATGATGCGCTCCATGACACGCTTCCGGGTGATGTCGTGATCAAACGCATGGAAAGTGGCGAGATCGAAGTGGCTCCGCTTGCCTTCATGCGTGGGCGTACGCTTTCACATGCCTTTGTCATTCTGGACGAAGCCCAGAACACCACTCCGATGCAGATGAAAATGTTCCTGACCCGTTTGGGCGAAGGATCGCGCATGGTGGTGACCGGCGATTTGACCCAGATCGATTTGCCCGATGGCACCAAATCGGGTCTGCGTGATGCGCTTGAAACCATTGGTGATGTCAAGGGCGTGGCGACGATCAAGTTTGATCAGCGCGACGTTGTGCGCCACCATCTGGTGACCAAGATCGTTCAGGCCTATGACGCGGCCGATGCGTTGCGTGATCGCCTGAAAAAGGGTTATCGCGGCGAAAAGGATACCGCGAACAAGGATGCGGACAATGACGGCACCGCTTGATCTGGATCTTGAGGTCGAGGCCGGAGACTGGCAGCAGGACGAAATCGCGGCGATTGAAGCTGCGATTGTTGCGGCCCTTGACGGTGCGCTTGCTGACGGCGCGCTTTGGGATGACGACGGCGTTCCGACTGATGGTACAGAGGATGAAGGCGACGGTGCGTCGCTTTTATCGGTTGCCCCGGTGATCGAGATTGGTGTGCGTTTGTCTGATGATGCATCGGTTCGCATCCTTAATCGCGATTATCGCGACAAGGACAACCCAACCAATGTTCTGTCCTTTGCGGCCCTTGAAAGTGCCGATGATGCCGATGCCTTCATGATGGCTCCGGACATGCCGCTGATGCTTGGCGATATTGTGATTGCGCGTGAAACCTGCGCGCGCGAGGCTGTCGAACAGGACAAATCACTGAAAAATCATCTTGTTCATCTTGCCGTTCATGGCACGCTGCATCTTGTCGGCTACGATCATATGGTTGATGATGAAGCCGAAGAGATGGAAGAACTTGAACGCCAAATTCTTGCTGGCCTCGGGATTGATGATCCCTATGAGCCGATTGAAGACGCGCCGGTTTAGCCGAAAGGCTTGTTTGAATTAAAGGATGTCGAAACCGACCCATGAACGACATAAGTCAACGCGACGACGACCACGACAGTATGCGCCCTCGCACAGGCGAGGAAGCAATTCAGGAGTCAGAAACCGGCTCCTTATGGGATAATGTGGCCTCGGCCCTAGGGTTCAAGCGCGGAAAGTCGCGCAATGGCGAGGCCTCGCTTTCCGATACGCTCGAAGAACTTGCCGAGCGGACCGAAGAAGACGACGAACCGGTTTCGCTGCACGAACGTTCGCTTTTTGAGAACATCATTGCGCTACGCGACATGACGGCAGAAGACGTTATGATCCCGCGTGCCGACATCGTGGCGGTGCCCAAAACCATCGAGCTTGAAGCTCTGGTCGAGGTCATGGTCAAAAAGGCGCATTCGCGGTTGCCGGTTTATGGCGATACGCTTGATGACATTGCCGGCATGGTTCACATCAAGGATGTTCTGGGCTGTGTGGCCGCAGATCGCGAATTCAGTCTTCAGGCCCTGTTGCGGCGCGTTCTGTTTGTATCGCCTGCGATCCGGGTTCTTGATCTGTTGTCGGAAATGCGGTTGTCGCGCACGCATATGGCGCTGGTGGTCGACGAGTTTGGCGGTATTGACGGTCTGATCACGATCGAGGATCTGGTCGAGGAAATCGTTGGCGAGATTGATGACGAACATGACATCGACCAGACGCCGAAACTGATCCGGCTTTCGGATGGCTGCTATATTGCCGATGCCCGTTTTGAGGTCGAGGACCTTGAAGAAAAACTGTCCTTTAGCTTGCTTGATGAAGATGAGGACGAGGATATCGACACCCTTGGCGGTCTTGTCTTCTCGCTTGCAGGACGGGTTCCGGCACGCGGCGAGCTGATTGAACATCCCAGCGGCATTCAGTTCGAAGTTCTTGATGCTGATCCACGCCGCATTCGCAGATTGCGCATCCATATGGTGCGCCGGGATGCGCCGACGCCATCAGAAGAAACCAAAAATCAGGAAAAGACGGATGATTAAAACGATGGCGACACGTCTGGCGGGGCTGTCAGGCTGGCGCAGGCGTTTTGTCTGGTTGTTCTCCGGGGCGGTTGCGGTTTTGGCGCTGCCGCCTTTCTTTTTAATCCCCGTTTTGCCGGTTGCCTTTGCGATTTTGCTCTGGAGCCTTGAGGGAGTCCGTTGCAACAAGGGCGCACTTTCGGCGGGCTGGTGGTTCGGAATCGGGCATTTTGCCGCCGGTTTCTATTGGGTCAGTCATGCCTTTCTGGTGCAGCCGGAAATCTATGGCTGGATGATCCCCTTTGCGCTTTTGGGATTGGGCGGAGGGTTGGCAATTTTCCCGATGCTTGCCGTCTGGGCGACATGGCGCCTGACCGATGGCCTGATCCGGCGCGCGGTGTTGCTTGCCGTCTTCTGGTCGGTGGCGGAATATGCGCGCGGGCATATTCTGACCGGGTTTCCTTGGAACCTTCTGGGCCATATCTGGGCCGTTGATGCGGCTCCGATGCAATTTGCGTCCGTCGTCGGGGTCTATGGTCTGTCCTTTGTAACCGCCTTGTTTGCAACGCTTCCTGCCGCTGTCATTGGGGCAAAGCCCGGCAAGCTTGCTGCTCTTGGTGGTGTCTTGATCGCAGTGCTTTTGTGGGGTGGCGGTGCTGTTCGTTTGTCGCTTGCCGGGCCAGATCGCTCTGATATGCCGCTTTCAGAACTGCCTGCCGATGTTCCGGTGGTGCAGATCGTTCAACCCAATATTCCCCAACGCGACAAATGGCGTCCTGAATTGCAGCGCCAGCATTTCACCAGACTGGTGGAAATGTCGCAGCGTCCTGCGGGCATGAGCCCGACGCAAAAACGTATTGTGATCTGGCCTGAAACAGCAGCGACATTCTTTGTCGAGACCCAGACCATCGCACGCCAGCAAATGGCCGAGACCCTGGGGCCGAACGACATCCTGATTACCGGGGCGCCAAGGACCTATCCGCGCGACACCGACGAATACAAGGTCTGGAATTCCGTTCAGGTGATTGATGCCAGCAGCACTATCATTGCAAGCTTTGACAAATTTCATCTGGTGCCATTCGGGGAATATGTTCCGTTCCGCTCGATCCTGCCATTTCCGAAACTGACAGCCGGGCGGACGGATTTCTCGGCCGGGCCGGGGCCGCAGACATTGTCGGTGGCCGGAATGCCAAGTTTCTCGCCGCTGATTTGCTATGAAGTCATCTTCCCCGGAGCGGTTACCGATCCGGAAAATCGGCCTGAATGGCTGTTAAATGTCACCAATGATGGTTGGTTTGGCGATAGTGCGGGTCCATATCAGCATATGGCGGCGGCGCGTTTTCGGGCTGTGGAGGAAGGGCTTCCTTTGGTGCGGGCCGCCTATACGGGAGTATCTGTTTTCTTCGATGCCTACGGACGTAAACTGGCCTCCCTCCCCTTAAGTGCAAGTAATATCTTGGTTCACCCCCTTTTGAGTGATAAAAACCATACTACAGTATATTATTTGTGGCGCGATATTCTATTTTACGGTATTGTTACCTTCTTCGCCGTTCTCGTTATGGGATATACTCGACGATCAAAATCCCTTTAGGCGGCTGTTAAAAGCACCGAACCGTCCAGAGATTGTCCCATCTAAATAAGGACGGGTAGGTCGGAGTGAGAGAAGGAACAACCTTATGTCGCCCAAGGATGAAAGCGCGATGGTGAAAAACACCCGTGGTCGTGGCCGTGGCCGGACCGCAAGTGGCAAACCAAATCCTGTAGATATTCACGTTGGCGCGCGCGTTCGCCTGCGCCGGACCCTGCTTGGCATGAGCCAGGAAAAGCTGGGTGAGGCCATCGGCCTGACATTCCAGCAAGTCCAGAAATATGAACGCGGTGCAAACCGTGTCGGTGCATCGCGCCTTTATGACTTGTCCCGTGTGCTGGAAGTCCCGGTATCGTTCTTCTTTGATGATATGCCCGAAGAAGTATCGTCGAAATCGGTCCATGAACGCCGCGAGATGTCCGAAAGCCCGGATCCGTTTGACAATGATCCGATGAACCGCCGCGAGACCCTTGAACTGGTGCGCGCCTATTACCGGATTACTGACCCCAACCAGCGCAAGAAAATCTTTGAGCTGGTCAAATCCATGGGGGCTTTGCAGGTTGGCGACGCTGATCAGAAATAATCGCCCGCCTTCATACTGTTAATATCAGGCGCATCTCGCAAGATAACGGGATGCGCCTTTGCTTTTGGCGCAAGAGAATGCCGGTGCTATGCAATTTGCCGGTTACTCTTTTGCGTCAATGATGCTTGACCTGCAAAAAGTGATCAGGCAAAAGCGTCATGCAGCTGTAAAACAGCACCGAATATGTGGACGGATTTGGACCGCTTGCCACCACACAAAAAAAGGCTAAGTGGGCGCTATCGATACCGATCCGGTGTTGAGAGCCCTCCGGTCCAGTTTTGGAAACCCATTACCGGAGAAGGTCTTAATGTCTCTTTCCGAATATCTTTTTACCAGTGAATCCGTCTCGGAAGGTCATCCGGACAAAGTCTGTGACCGCATTTCCGATTCCATCGTTGATGCATTCCTTGCCGCTGACGAGGATTCGCGCGTTGCCGTCGAAACCCTTGCAACCACCAACCTGGTGGTTCTGGCAGGTGAGGTTCGCGGCCCTGAAAGCGTGACCAAAGAGGTCATGATCGAAAAAGCGCGCGAAGCCATCCGTGCCATCGGTTACGAGCAGGAAGGCTTCCACTGGAAGACCGCAGAAATCCAATGCCACGTGCATGAGCAGTCTGCTGATATCGCTCAGGGTGTTGATTCCGCAGGCGAGAAAGACCTTGGCGCAGGTGACCAGGGCATCATGTTCGGTTACGCATGTAACGAAACCGACGAATTGATGCCGGCACCGATCCAGCTCTCGCACCGTATTCTGCGTGCCATGGCCGAAGATCGTCATTCCGGCAAAGCACCGCAGTTCGGTCCGGATGCCAAAAGCCAGGTGACCCTTCGCTATGTCGATGGCAAACCGGTTGGTGCAACCTCGGTTGTGGTTTCGACCCAGCATGCCGATGGTCTGTCGCAGGCTGACGTCCGTGCGCTGGTTCTGCCCTATATCGAAGCTGCCCTGCCGTCTGGCTGGATGCCGTCTGATGAAGAAATCTACATCAACCCGACCGGCCGCTTTGTGATTGGTGGTCCGGATGGGGACGCCGGCCTGACCGGCCGCAAGATTATTGTTGATACCTATGGTGGTGCTGCACCGCATGGTGGCGGCGCATTCTCTGGTAAAGACCCGACCAAGGTTGACCGTTCGGCTGCCTATGCTGCGCGTTACCTTGCGAAAAACGTGGTTGCTGCCGGTCTTGCAGAACGTTGCACCATTCAGCTGGCTTACGCGATTGGTGTTTCCAAGCCGCTGGCGCTTTATGTCAACAACCACAATACCGGTAATGTTGACGAGCTGAAGCTTGGCAATACCCTGCGTCAGCTGATGGATCTCAGCCCGCGCGGTATTCGCGAGCATCTTTCGCTTTGCCGTCCGATTTACACCCCGTCTTCTGCTTATGGTCACTTTGGCCGTCAGCCGACTGCAGATGGTGGCTTCTCCTGGGAGCGCACCGATCTGGTCGGGGAACTGAAATCGGCATTCGGCGCCTGATCCACAGGCACCAGCATTGCAAAAGTGCGATTTGCCAAATTCGCACGACGTGATATGAGGCGGGCGGCCCGGAATATTCCGGTCGCCCGTTTTGATTTGTGATCCGGCCCGTTTGGCCCAATGATCACATTGACCGAGTTTTGTCCCGACCCTGATTGATCAACTGATACGACCATGCGCAACAAAGAACGTCCGATTCCGACCCCTGATCGTCCGAACTTCTATGGCCGCCGTGGAAGCCGCCCGTTAAAGGATTCCCGCAAGGCGCTGGTCGATACCCTGTTGCCAAAGATCGGCATCCGTTATCCCGAACAGGACGGTGTTGATCCCAAAAGCTATTTTGACAGCACACCTGATCAGTTATGGCTTGAGATCGGCTTTGGCGGGGGCGAACATCTTGCCGGTCAGGCACAGGCCAATCCGGATGTCGGTATCATCGGGGCTGAACCGTTCATGGATGGTGTTGGCAGCCTGTTGCGCCACATTGA
Organism: Thalassospira sp. SM2505; assembly: GCF_054901115.1. Classification (NCBI taxonomy): domain Bacteria; kingdom Pseudomonadati; phylum Pseudomonadota; class Alphaproteobacteria; order Rhodospirillales; family Thalassospiraceae; genus Thalassospira; species Thalassospira sp. SM2505. Next base: position 315,909 of record NZ_CM142731.1, on the reverse strand, counting down.
CGAACGCAACCTGACCAATGTGCGCGTGGTTGCGGATGATTCGCGCCCGTTGCTCTATAAGCTTGTTGATGCCTGCTTTGACCGTGCGTTTCTTCTGTTTCCGGACCCCTGGCCCAAGAAACGCCATGCCGAACGACGCTTCATCGGCCCCAGGAACCTCGCCCTGCTTGCCCGCCTTCTCAAAGATGGTGCCGAGTTCCGGGTTGCCAGTGATGATATGCAGTATATCTCTTGGACCTTGCAGCATATGCACAACCACCCGGACTTTGAATGGCTGGCCGAAGGGCCCGATGACTGGCGCACGCCGCCCCATGACTGGGTCAAAACCCGTTATGAACAAAAGGCGCTGCGTCAGGGTAAGAAGTGTAACTATCTTCGCTTCCGCCGTAAGCCGCGCGCTGCCTGATTGTGCCAGCTTTTCCCGCGGATTGTGTTGAACCGGGGAGTCGGCGGTAATAGAGTCAGAAAGTCCCCTGTCTGTCACACGCAAGCCCTTCTCGGGGCAGCTGTGCGACCATGACATGGCTGGGTCACTGACGAAGTCCGGCCCTTTACTGTTTCATGAAGATTGGCTGTGATGGCCGGGTTTCGGGCGTGGCATGGCTCGATTTGAACGGTATCCTTCGGCCTGACTGCAATTCGTGCCGATAATCCAATAGTTTGCCCGATGTGATCAGGTTTACATCCTGAAGCGGTCCGGCACGAAAACCATCAGGATTTGTCCGGCTATGGATCGGTGATGTGCTTGGCTGGCTGTGTCGCGCTGAATCCTTGGGTTGAATGGCGTGGGGGCCCTGTATCCTCACTTGATTTCTGCGCAAACCGGCTGTATAAAGCGGCCAAGCTTTTTGTAAATTCTGACAAAGAGTGGGCCTCGCGCCCGCTCTTTTGTGCTTTTTGGGGTATGGCATCGCTATATGGCTGAGCTGATTGGACAACAGTTAAAAGATCCGTTGATGGCGAAAATCACGGCAATTATCGAGCCGTCGATTAATGCGCTCGGATTTGAACTGGTCCGTGTTTCCATGACGGGACAGGACCACAATATCCTGCAAATCATGGCAGATCGCCCGGACGCGAAAGGCAGCATCAATGTTGAAGATTGCGCCCAGATCAGCCGTACGGTTTCTGCTCTTATGGATGTCGAAGATCCGATTTCGGGTGCCTATCACCTTGAAGTCAGTTCTCCGGGGATCGACCGCCCGCTAACCCGTGCTCCGCATTTCGAAGTGTGGAAAGGGTTCGAGGCAAAGGTCGAACTGGTGATGGCCATCAATGGTCGTCGCCGTTTCAGCGGTCTGCTGGATGGAATTGAAGATAATGCGGTTGCCATGATTGTCGATGGTGAACGTGTCTTGTTGCCGTTGGCTGATATCGCAAAGGCGAAATTGGTTCTGACGGATGAATTGATCGCGCATGTCACCGGCGAACGCCGCGCTGACGACAACGCAGAATAGAGGTTGGATATGGAAGCAACTTCGGGAATGCCGCGGCCGGAACTTTTGCAGGTCGCTGATGCCGTTGCCCGTGAAAAGGGCATTGATCGTGACGAGGTTCTTGGTGCAATGGAGCAGGCCATCCAGAAGGCCGGCCGTTCCAGATATGGCCATGAACACGATATTCGTGCCCATATCGACCGCAAAACCGGCGAAATCAAACTCGCACGTTTCATCGAGGTAACCGATGATATCGAGAACGATTTTACCCAGATGTCACTCGAACAGGCGCGTATTCGCGACGAAAATATCAATCTGGGTGAATTCCTGATTGATCCGCTGCCGCCGATTGACTTTGGCCGTATCGCTGCCCAGACCGCAAAACAGGTTATCGTTCAGAAAGTTCGCGACGCAGAACGCGAACGTCAGTTCGAAGAATATAAAGACCGCACCGATGAGGTTATCAACGGTGTCGTCAAGCGTGTCGAGTTTGGCAACGTCCTTGTTGATATCGGTCGCGCCGAGGCAATCCTGCGCCGCGAAGAACTGATCCCGCGTGAAACCGTCCGTCAGGGCGATCGCGTACGTGCACTGATCCTTGATGTGCGCCGCGAACAGCGTGGTCCGCAGATTTTCCTGTCGCGTACCCATCCGACCTTCATGGCAAAACTGTTTGCCCAGGAAGTTCCGGAAATCTATGACGGCATCATCGAAATCAAATCGGTTGCCCGTGATCCGGGTTCGCGCGCCAAGATTTCGGTTCTGTCTTCTGACAGCTCGATCGATCCGGTCGGTGCCTGTGTCGGTATGCGCGGTTCGCGTGTTCAGGCCGTGGTTGCCGAGCTGCAGGGCGAAAAAATCGACATCATCCAGTGGTCGGAAGACCCGGCAACCTTCGTTGTGAACGCCTTGGCTCCGGCCGAAGTCACCAAGGTTGTTCTTGATGAAGAAACCAACCGTATCGAAGTCGTCGTTCCGGACGATCAGCTGAGCCTCGCAATTGGCCGTCGTGGTCAGAACGTGCGTCTGGCATCCCAGCTGACCGGTTGGGATATCGACATTCTGACCGAGGAAGACGAAAGCGAACGTCGTCAGGAAGAAGCGCGCAAGCGTGCGGAAATGTTCATCAAGGCACTTGATGTTGATGAAGTTATCGCCCATCTCCTGGTCGCCGAAGGCTTTACCTCGATCGAGGAAGTCGGTTACGTGCCGCTGGCCGAACTGGCAGAGATCGAAGGTTTCGAAGAAGAAATTGCCGAAGAGCTGCGCAACCGTGCACGGACCTTCCTTTCTGAAGAAGCCGAGCGTCTGCAGAAGCGTCGTGAAGAGCTCAAGGTTGCCGATGATCTGGTCGAATTCAATGGCCTGTCGCTGGCAGTTGTTGTTCGCCTTGGCGAAAACGACGTCAAAACCCTTGAAGACTTCGCTGATCTGGCCAGTGACGAGCTGATCGAATATATCGGCGATGCCGACAACATGACCATGGATCAGGCAAACGACCTGATCATGGAAGCCCGTCGCAAGCTTGGCTGGTTCGAAGGTCTTGAAGACGAGACTGACGAAACTTCCGAAGACGCGGTCGAAGGCGAAGAGGCTTAAGGCCGATCGGAGGACACCATGTCGCATCGTAAAGGCGGCAAGGTAGCCGAGGTTCCGGAACGCCGGTGCATTGTCACCGGCGAAGTCCGGGACAAGGAAGATCTTCTCAGGGTTGTGATCGGGCCGGATGGTTCGGTTGTTCCCGACCTTGAGGAACGGCTACCGGGACGGGGATTATGGTTGTGCCCGTCGCGGGATGTGGTAAATACCGCCTGTGCAAAAAACGCTTTTGCCCGGGCGGCACGGCAAAAAGTCGTGGTCGACGCCGCGCTTGCAGACCGGATCGAGCAGCTGCTGACGCAGAAATGCCTTGATCTGCTGTCGCTTGCGCGCCGCGCCGGTCAGGCTGTCGCCGGATTTGAAAAGGCCCGCGCCCAGATTGCTGAGGGAGCGGCTCTGATATTGGCAGCACGCGATGGTGCTGCGGACGGAAAATCCAAGATCGAGGCCAAGGCCCGGGATCTGCCGATTTATTCCGTTCTGGATGCTGCTGAAATCGGCGCGGCTTTTGGCCGTGAAAAAGCAGTACATGTGGCTGTTGCACCAGGTGGTCTGGCCAAACGGCTGGGTCGCTCGCTGAAGCGGCTAGAAGGATTTCGCGCAGTCTGACATCAGATATGCGCCGGACGGACAGGACAGGATCGGCATTGGAAGTCGATCCCGCAGGAAATGAGGAAGTTGGACGGATTATGAGTGATCGCGATCAGGAGAAGAAACCGCTGAGCCTCAACAGATCGAAGCTTGAATTGAGCAAGACGGTCGAGGCAGGGCAGGTTCGTCAAAACTTCTCGCATGGACGGTCCAAATCTGTGACCGTCGAAGTGCGTAAGAAGCGTACATTCGAAAAGAACGAATCCGGCCGCTTCCGTGAAGTGAAAAAGGATATCGTTGCAGAGCAGGCCCCGGCTGAAACCCCGGCACCGGAAGCCAAAAAGGAACCGGTAGAAGAGCCGAAATCGCGCCCGGTTGTCGAAGATCATGGCAACCTGACCGATAGCGAACGTGCTGCCCGTATGGCTGCTTTGAAGGCCGCTGAAGAGCGCCGCAAGCAGGAAGAAGCTGACGCCGAAATCCGTGCGCGCGAAGAAGCTGCCCGCAAGGCCGCAGAGGAAGAAGCCCGCAAGGCCGAGGAAGCAAAAGCTGCCGAAGCTGCGCCGGTCGAGGAAGATCAGTCAAAGGACAAGGTCGAAGTTTCTGTCGAAGACGTTGAAAAGCAGCTTGCTGCATCGACGGCAAAAGGCAAAACCTCCAAGCCGAAACCGACTGCGACTCCGAAAGCCAAGGAAGAAGAAGTGATCATGGGTGAGCCGGCAGAGCCGCTGGTTCCCGAGGAACGTCGTCGTTCTGCGCCTGCAACTGCGAAGCCGAAAAGCCGCAAGGAGCAGGACGAGGAAGATGCCCGCAAGGCAGCCCGCAAGCGCGCCGAAGAAGAAGCAAAAGGTGCTGCACGTGCCAAGACCGACGATGGTCGCCGCCGTGGCAAGCTGTCGATCGCCAATGCGATGACCGGTGATGAAGGTGGCCGTCGTCGTTCCATGGCATCGATCAAGCGCCAGCAGGCCAAAGCCAAGGCCCGTGCAATGGGCCCGCAGAAGCCGAAAGAGAAAATCGTACGTGACGTTATCATTCCGGACGTTATTACCGTTCAGGAGCTGGCCAACCGTATGGCTGAACGCGCTGCAGACGTGATCAAGACCCTGATGAGCATGGGCGTTATGGCGACCATCAACCAGAGCCTTGATCCCGATACCGCACAGCTTGTGGTCGAGGAATTCGGCCATAACGTCAAACGTGTTTCGGATGCCGACGTTGAAGAGGCACTGGTTGTTGCAGATGACAGCGAAGAGCAGCTGCTGGGTCGTCCGCCGGTCGTGACCGTTATGGGCCACGTTGACCATGGTAAAACCTCGTTGCTGGATGCCCTTCGGGCAACCGATGTTGCCGGTGGCGAAGCTGGCGGCATTACTCAGCATATCGGTGCCTATCAGGTCACCATGGCAACCGGTTCGAAGATCACCTTCATCGATACCCCGGGCCACGCAGCATTTACCGAAATGCGTTCGCGCGGTGCCAAGGTAACCGATATCGTGGTTCTGGTTGTTGCTGCTGATGACTCGGTTATGCCGCAGACCATCGAAGCGATCAGCCACGCAAAGGCTGCTGGCGTTCCGATGATTGTTGCGATCAACAAGGTCGACAAACCGGGTGCCAACCCGTCGAAAGTTAAAACCGAACTGCTTCAGCACGAAGTCGTGGTCGAGGAAATGGGCGGCGACGTCCAGGCTGTCGAGGTTTCGGCCAAGCAGCGCACCGGTCTGACCGAACTTGAAGAAGCCATTCTTCTGCAGGCCGAGGTTCTTGACCTCAAAGCCAACCCGAACCGCGTTGCGGATGGTGTGGTTGTTGAAGCCCGTATGGAAAAAGGTCGTGGTCCGGTTGCAACCGTTCTGGTTCAGCGCGGGACGCTGCGTACGGGTGACATCTTTGTCACCGGTGCCGAGTGGGGTCGTGTCCGTGCCCTGGTTGACGATCACGGTACCCGTGTTTCCGACGCCATTCCGGGTATGCCGGTCGAGGTTACCGGTCTGAACGGTGTTCCGTCTGCAGGTGATGACTTCGTGGTTGTTGAAAACGAAGCCAAGGCCCGTGAAGTTGCCGACTTCCGTCAGCGCCGCATCCGTGAAACCCAGGCTGCTGCGATGAAGAAATCCGCACTCGAGAACATGTTCTCGCAGAGCGGTGAGGTCAAAGAACTTCCGATCGTCATCAAGGGTGACGTGCAGGGTTCTGTCGAAGCCCTTATCGGGACGCTGCAGAAACTTGGTAACGAAGAAGTTTCGGTTCGCGTTCTGCATAGCGGCGTTGGTGGTATCAACGAATCTGACGTGACGCTGGCGCGTGCATCCAATGCACTGATCATCGGCTTTAACGTGCGTGCGAACCAGCAGGCCCGTGAACAGGCCCGTCGCGACAACGTTGATATTCGTTACTATTCGATCATCTATGATGTTGCTGATGACATCAAAAAGATGCTGTCGGGCATGCTGTCTCCGGAAGTTCGCGAGAAATTCCTGGGTTACGCACAAATCCGCGACATCTTCACCATTTCTGGCAACAAGATCGCCGGTTGTATGGTCACCGAGGGTATCGTCAAACGCGGTGCGGGTGTCCGCCTGCTGCGCGACGATGTCGTTATCCATTCTGGCGAATTGTCGACGCTCCGTCGCTTCAAGGACGAAGTCAAAGAAGTCCGTGAGGGCTATGAATGTGGCATGTCCTTCGCCAAGTATAACGATCTGCAGGTTGGCGATGTGATCGAGTGCTTCGAAAACGAGGAAATCGCCGTCGAACTGTAAGACGGTGAGGAACTGAAATGGCGAAGCAACCAGCCAAGGCACCAAGTCAGCGACAGCTCCGAGTGGCGGAAGAAATCCGCCAGGCGCTGTCGCAGGCGTTGGAGCGTGGAGATATTTACGATCCGGATCTGACACGTCGCCCGGTAACCATTACCGGCGTCAATCTTTCACCGGATATGCGCAATGCTATGGTATCCTTTACCCCGCTTGGCGGCGGTGAGGCCGAAACGTCGCTTAAGGCGTTGACGCGTCAGAAAGGACACCTGCGCAACCATGTGGCCCATACGGTCCACATGAAATTTGTGCCTGCATTGCGTTTTGTCGAAGACAAAAGTTTTGATGTCGCCGACCATATTGGCGCCCTGCTGCGCGACCCGCATGTCGCGCAGGATCTGGTGGATGACCGGTCTGGTGACCAGGAAGATGAGGACGACTGATGGCGCGTCGCCGTCGCGGTATAAGCATTAATGGCTGGCTGGCGGTCGACAAGCCCCTTGAGATCACCTCGTCAACGGTGGTCAACCAGGTGCGTCGTCTGCTTGATGCCAATAAGGCCGGACATGGCGGGACGCTTGACCCGCTGGCATCCGGCGTACTGCCAATTGCCTTTGGCGAAGCAACCAAAACGGTTGCCTATGTCATGGATGGCAGCAAAAGTTATCGTGTGACGCTGAAATTCGGCGAGGCACGCAGCACGGACGATGCCGAAGGCGAGGTTATTGAAACCTCTGACCATCGTCCGACTGAAGACGAAATCAAGGCCGTGCTGGGCGAGTTTATTGGCGAAATCCAGCAAGTGCCGCCAAAGTTTTCGGCGATCAAGGTCAATGGCAAACGTGCCTATGATCTTGCGCGCCGCGATGAAGATGTGGTGTTGAAGCCGCGTCCGATTCTGATCAAGGATCTTCGACTGGTCGAGATGCCGGATCGCGATCACGCTGTGTTCGATGTTGTGTCGGGCAAGGGTGCCTATATGCGATCTTTGGCGCGCGATATTGCGCTGCGCCTTGGTACTGTCGGCTATATCGCCGCGCTTCGCCGGACATCGGCGGGGCCGTTTTCGGAGGAAAACGCCATCCCGTTGCAGGAATTGCTCGAGATGGACCCCGAAGAGGTGATGAAGAAAATGCTTCCGGTTGAGACCGCGCTGGACGACATCCCGGCGCTGGCCTTGACCGAAGTCGAGGCGCAACGCCTTTCTTCCGGGCAGCCTGTCGGGCTGTTGCCGGTGGCAAAGCGCAATGCTCTCGAAAACCCCGTCGTGCAGGACGAAATCGTCTGTGCCATGCTCCATGACCGCGCAGTAGCGTTGGCGGAGATCAATGGTGGCGAAATCCGGCCTGTACGTGTTTTTAATCTCTAAAGGCGAAAGGATGCCTGATGTCGATTACTGCTGAACGCAAAGCTGAGCTGATCAAAGAATACGCTCAGAAAGACGGTGACACCGGTTCCCCCGAAGTCCAGGTTGCAATCCTGAGCGAGCGGATCAAGAACCTCACCGAGCACATGAAAGAACATAACCACGACTTCCATAGCCGTCGTGGTCTTCTCATGATGGTTGGTCAGCGTCGCCGCCTGCTGAAGTATCTGCAGCGCAAAGACCAGTCGCGTTACGAGAGCGTTATCGAACGCCTCGGTATTCGCCGCTGATTTCAAACTGCGGCGGAGGGAGACCTCCGCCGTCGTTTTTTATTGTTCCGGTGGATCGGGACACGAGAAGCAGGGTCGGATGGGCCGACCCGATTGCTTGCGCCGGACCCATTAATTATGAAGCTGTTATGAAAGCCTCATAATTAATGTGTTCGGAACTCGTGTAGTATTCCGGGTCCGCCAGAGGTTTGTAAGAGGAAGAGAAAATAATGTTTAATGTCGTCCGTAAGGAAATGCAGTGGGGCAATGCCAAACTGGTTCTCGAAACCGGTAAGATTGCTCGTCAGGCCGATGGTGCCGTCAAGGTAACCTATGGTGAAACCGTCGTTCTTTGTACCGCTGTTGGCGCCAAGCAGCCGCGCCCGGATGTCGACTTTTTCCCGCTGACCGTCAACTATCAGGAAAAAGCATTTGCCGCTGGCAAAATCCCGGGTGGTTTCTTCAAACGTGAAGGCCGTCCGTCGGAAAAAGAAACCCTTGTTTCGCGTCTGATCGACCGTCCGATCCGTCCGCTGTTCCACCCGCAATACCGTAACGACACCCAGATCGTTTGTACTGTCCTGTCGCATGACATGGAAAATGATCCGGACATCGTTTCGATGATTGGTACCTCGGCGGCCCTGACCATTTCCGGTCTGCCGTTCCTCGGTCCGATCGGTGCAGCACGCGTCGGTTACAAGGATGGTGAATACCTTCTGAACCCGTCGAGCGAAGCCATCAAGGAAGGCGATCTTGACCTTGTTGTTGCCGGTACCCGTGACGGCGTGATGATGGTTGAGTCCGAAGCATCCGAACTGTCCGAAGAAATCATGCTCGGCGCTGTCAAATTCGGTCACGAACAGTTCCAGGGCGTTCTCGACCTGATCATTGATCTGGCCGAAGAAGCAGCCAAAGAACCGCGTGACGTTGCAGAGCTTCCGGAAGGTTACGACGCACTGGTCGAAAAAATTGCCGGTCTTGGCACCGAAGGCCTGACCGCGGCTTATGCCAATGTTGTCAAACAGGAACGTTCGGCTGCTGTTTCGGCGGCCAAAGCTGCCATCGTCGAGAAACTTGGTGATGAAGTTCCTGATGAACTCAAAGGCAAGGTTTCCTCGATCATCAAGGATCTGGAAAAAGACATCGTTCGCGGTGCGATCCTGAAAACCGGCAAGCGTATCGATGGCCGTACCGGCGCAGACGTTCGCCCGATCCTTGGCGAAGTTTCGGTTCTGCCGCGCTCGCATGGTTCGTCGCTGTTCACCCGTGGTGAAACCCAGGCACTGGCTGTTGTTACCCTTGGTACCGGTCAGGACGAGCAGATCGTTGACGCGCTTGACGGTGAATACCGTGAAAGCTTCATGCTGCATTACAACTTCCCGCCCTACTCGGTTGGTGAAGCTGGTCGTATGGGTTCGCCGGGCCGTCGTGAAATCGGTCACGGTAAACTGGCATGGCGCGCCCTGCATCCGCTGATGCCGGGTAAGGACGCCTTCCCTTACACCACCCGTATCGTTTCCGAAGTTACCGAATCCAACGGTTCTTCTTCGATGGCAACCGTTTGCGCAAGCTCGCTTGCGATGATGGATGCCGGTGTTCCGCTGGCACGTCCGGTTGCAGGTATTGCAATGGGCCTGATCAAGGAAGAAGACGACTTCGCAGTTCTGTCCGACATCATGGGTGATGAAGATCACCTTGGCGACATGGACTTCAAGGTTGCCGGTACCGAAAACGGTATTACCTCGCTTCAGATGGATATCAAGATCACCTCGGTAACCCCGGAGATCATGCAGATCGCTCTGAAACAGGCACGTGACGGTCGTCTGCACATCCTTGGCGAAATGGCCAAGGCTCTGCCGGAAGCACGTGGTGAAGTATCGGGCAACGCGCCGACCATCACCCAGTTCTCGATCCCGAAAGACAAAATCCGTGACGTCATCGGTTCGGGCGGTAAGGTCATTCGCGAAATCTGCGAAGAAACCGGCGCCAAGGTCGATATTGAAGATGATGGTTCGATCACTGTCGCACATACCGACGGTGCAAAAGGCAAGCAGGCTGTGGATTGGATCAAATCCATCGTTGCGGAACCTGAATTGAATCATATCTATGATGGTAAGGTTGTTAAGGCCGTTGATTTCGGTGCGTTCGTTAATTTCTTCGGCGCACGCGACGGTCTTGTTCACATCTCCGAGCTGGCCCCAGAGCGTGTCAAACAGGTTTCGGACATCGTGAAAGAAGGCGACCAGGTTAAAGTCAAGGTCATCGGTTTCGATGACCGTGGCAAAATCAAACTGTCGATGAAACGCGTCGATCAGGAAACCGGTGCCGACCTCGAAGCAGGCGAAGCCGAATAAGCAAAACGGTATGCCGGACGACGACAATAACAATACGTCGTCCGGCACTCTGTGCGATGCAGAGGCATCGCAGGCAAATGCCGAATGGGAGAGACGAATTTGAAAGCCCTTAAACCGCTCGTCATGTCGGGTAAAGAAGTCTTGCCAGTTATTGAAGGTGGCAAAGGCATTGCTGTATCGACGGGTAAAAGTTCCGGCGCATGGGCTGCTGCCGGCGGTATCGGGACTTTTTCCGCTGTGAATGCCGACTCGTATGACGAGAACGGCAATCTGGTCCCGGTCGAATATGCAGGAAAAACCCGCGGTGATCGCCATCAGGAACTGATTGCGTATGGTATCCGCGGCGGTATTGCGCAGGCCCAGATCGCACATGAAATGCGCAACGGCGAAGGCCGTCTGCACATGAACGTGCTGTGGGAAATGGGGGGTGCTGAACCCATCCTTCATGGTGTTCTTGAAGGTGCCAAAGGCCTGATTCACGGGGTAACCTGTGGGGCTGGCATGCCTTACAAGATTTCCCAGATCGCCGCGCAATATGGTGTTCACTACTATCCGATCGTGTCATCGGCACGGGCGTTCCGTGCCTTGTGGCTGCGTGCCTATAAAAAGATTCCGGAATGGCTTGGTGGCGTGGTCTATGAAGATCCATGGCGCGCTGGTGGCCATAACGGTCTTTCGAATTCCGAAGACCCGCTGGTGCCCGAAGATCCGTTCCCGCGTGTTGCGGCCCTGCGTGAATTCATGAATTCCGTTGGCCTTAATGATGTTCCGATCATCATGGCCGGTGGTGTCTGGTTCCTGCGTGATTTCGAAGACTGGATCGACAATCCGGAAGTTGCCCCGGTGGCCTTCCAGTTCGGTACCCGTCCGCTTCTGACCCAGGAAAGCGAGATTTCGGCCGAATGGAAACAGCGCCTGACCGGTCTTCAGAACGGTGACGTGTCGCTGCATAAATTCAGCCCGACCGGTTTCTATAGCTCGGCTGTGCGCAACGACTTCCTTGAAGACCTGCATCAGCGTTCTGATCGTCAGGTACGGTATTCCCGTACGGCCGAAGCAGACCTGCATGTCGGTATTCCGCTGGGACGTCGTGGTCGCCCGATCTATGTCCGTGAAGACGATGCCGACAAGGTACGTGCATGGCTTGAAGCCGGCTATACCGAAGGCATGCCGACCCCGGACGAGACCATGGTGTTTGTCACGCCAGACAGCGCATTGACGATCAAGAAAGACCAGATCGATTGCATGGGTTGTCTGTCACAGTGCCAGTTCTCCAACTGGGAACAGCATGAAGGTACGACCGGCAAGCGTGCCGATCCGCGTTCCTTCTGCATCCAGAAGACGCTTCAGAACATTGCCCATGGTGCATCGGTCGAAAATGAACTGATGTTTGCAGGCCACAATGCCTACAAATTCGGTGAAGATCCGTTCTATGCCAATGGCAATATTCCGACCGTCAAGGAGCTGGTTGATCGCATCATGACCGGCGATTGATCAGTCAAATCGCATACTTATTCGAAAAGGGCCGGTTTTCCGGCCCTTTTTATTTGGGGCAGTCTGGTTTCTACATCTTATTGTAGTTGATCAAAATCAAAGAATCGTGCGCCCGGGTTCTCTAGTCTGATCATGGAACTTAACGGAACCGCAATGCCGGTTTTACCAATGATAGGGGCAAAGACATGAGAACCACTTCGCGTCCATATACCGACGCCTTGAACCGGCTCAAAGATGCCAATCTGCGACCAACCCGTCAGCGACTGGCGCTTGCGCGTCTGCTGTTTGAAAACGGACATCGGCATGTAACGGCCGAACAGCTTCATTCCGAAGCCATGAGCAATAGCATCAAGGTATCACTGGCAACGGTTTACAATACCCTGCATCAGTTCACCGATGCCGGTTTGCTCAACGAGATCGTGATTGATCCGGGCCGGTCCTATTTCGATACCAACACCTCACCGCATTACCATTTCTATTGCGAGGAAGACGGGCTTCTGTCCGACATTCCCGCAGACTCGGTACAGATCAACAGCATTCCGAGCATGCCAAACGGTACCGAACTGGCATCGGTTGATCTGGTCTTCCGTCTGCGCCGCAATTGCACGGAACAGGATGCGGCCTAAGCCGTCAGGCGTTTGAATTTGATCTGTGACCACATCGTCTGTTGTGGTGCGTAACAGACAGATGAAATCCGCGATTGACCCGGTGCAATTGCCCCTGTGACGGTTGACGATCCGGAATTTCAGGACACATAAGAAGGCGGCGGGATGAAATGTCCCGCCGCCTTATTTTTACGTCTTTCGCGTGGTTATGTGACAACCGATCGCGAACAATAACAAAGGACAGCGCACATGGCGCTCAAGGGTACACGGACCGAGAAAAACCTGCGTGCAGCCTTCGCCGCAGAAGCCCAGACCAACCGTCGCTATCTCTATTTTGCCCAACAGGCCGATATTGAAGGTCAGACCGAGGCAGCCGAACTTTTCAGAACCGCCGCCGAGGCCGAAACAGGTCATGCATTTGGCCATCTGGAATTTCTGGAATCCAGCGGTGATCCTCTGACCGGAAAGCCGCTTGGCACCACCCGGCTTAATCTGGAAGCAGCCCTTGCCCAGGAAAAGGACGAGGCAGAGACAAGCTATCCGGAAATGGCCCGCATCGCGCGCGAGGAAGGCCTTGAAGATGTCGCTGCATGGTTTGAAAGTGTTGCCCGCGGCGAAGCCGCCCATGCCGAGCGTATCGAACGCCTTTTGAACCGGCTTTCAGGCCATCAGGACTGATCACACAGCGATGGCCACATCGCCAAAATGTGATTTGCGGTTTGTTGCGAAACTACCGACTTTCCGAATGAACCCGATATCTGAACCGCTTGCAGGAAGATCTGATGTTTATCGTATCGCTCAGCTACAAGGTGCCACTCGAACAGGTTGATGCCCATATTGACGGGCATATTGCATGGCTGAAATCAGCCTATGCCAAGGGGATGTTTCTGGCATCCGGGCGCAAGGTGCCGCGCGATGGTGGTGTGATTCTGGCACGTGGCGACAGGGCAGCCCTTGAAGAAGAACTGACCCGCGATCCGTTTCATCAACATGATCTGGCCGATTACACCATCACTGAATTTGATCCGGTCATGGTTGCCGATGGGCTTGAGGCGCTTCGGGCCTGATGCCATTGGAAATGAAATAGAAAAGGGGGCATCGACCCCCTTTTTGGGGGCGAATCAGCCTTCAATCAGCGCCGGACTGGATGAGTTATCCTTCAAGGCGACGCCTGAAAGACCGAGTTTCCGGGACTCGCTCATCAGATAGGCAATCTTGTCGGCCGCCTTCTCCGGGGCCAGCCCGGCCGGGCGGATGTTAGAGACACAGTTGCGATCCGCATTGGATCGACCGGGTTTTGGGGCCCATGTCAGATAGGCCCCAAGGGAGTCTGCACTCGACAATCCGGGGCGCTCGCCAATCAGCATCACGGTCAGTCTGGCACCAAGGGCGGTTCCGATTTCATCGCCCAGTCCGACACGCGACTGGGTTGCCAGCGTGATCGGCGCAATAGACCAGCTATCACCCAACCGTTTAAGGATCAGCGACAGCGTATTGGCGCCGTGATCATGGGTCGCCCGTGCCGACAGGCCATCGGCCAGAATGAAGGCGACGTCATAGCGCGCCTTGTGCGTGGTCAGCGTTTCGCGTGAAGCATCGTCAAGCAAACGACCCAGATCGGGGCGTTGCAAATAGGTTGCCCGGTCCGGTGCCGCGGAATGGACATCAAGTATCGTCTGATCAAGGGATGCAAGCTGGGCGCGCACACCACTGGCATCAAATGCCATATGCACCGAATCACGGGCGCGTGCATGGGCCATCTGGAATTCAAGCAACCTTTCGGTCGGCAAACCATCCCCGACCCGGCCAAGACCGATACGGGCATCGGTATGGATACGCAATGCATTCCATGGATCAAGGCCGCTCGGGATTTTCTTGTCAGAAAGCTTGCTCATCACGCGGCCCCCGACCATGCCAGAAGGTTCTGGGCGGCTTGCCCGTCAAGCTGTGGACGGGTGCGGCCATTCTGATCAAGGATATCCATCTTGCGCAGCCATGCGGCAAATTCCGGGGCGGGTTCCAGCCCAAGTACCGACCGCAGATACATCGCATCATGGAAGCTCGTACTTTGATAATTAAGCATGATGTCATCCGCACCGGGCACCCCGATGACAAAGTTGCATCCGGCAACGCCCAGCAGGGTCAGGAGGTTATCCATATCGTCCTGATCGGCTTCGGCATGGTTGGTATAGCAGACATCACAGCCCATCGGCACGCCAAGCAGCTTGCCACAGAAATGGTCTTCAAGCCCGGCGCGGGTGATCTGTTTGCCATCAAACAGATATTCCGGCCCGATAAAGCCGACCACCGTATTGACCAGAAGCGGGGAATATTTGCGGGCAACCGCATAGGCACGGGTTTCAACCGTTTGCTGATCAAGTCCTTCGTGGGCATCGGCCGACAATGCTGCACCCTGCCCGGTTTCGAAATACATGACATTATTGCCAACCGTGCCACGTTTAAGACCCTTGGCGGCATCTTCGGCCTCGGCCAGCATGGCCTGCGTGATACCGAAACTTTCATTGGCCTTCTGGGTTCCGGCGATGGATTGAAACACCAGATCAACCGGGGCATTGCGCGCCATTACGTCAATCGCGGTCGTGACATGGGCCAGCACACAGGACTGGGTCGGGATATCGATCCGTTCGCGAACCTCGTCGATCAGTTTTAAAAGATCGATCATCGCTTCGGGGCTGTCAGTTGCGGGATTGATGCCAATCACCGCATCGCCGCTGCCATGCATCAAACCATCAAGGATGGATGCCGCGACCCCGGCCGGATCATCGGTCGGATGGTTGGGTTGCAGGCGCACGGCCAGATGGCCGGGCAGGCCGATGGTATTGCGAAAGGCAGTGACTACGTGACATTTCCTGGCCACGGCAATCAGGTCCTGATTGCGCATCAGTTTGGAGACCGCTGCGACCATTTCGGGCGTCAGGCCGGGGGCAAGGTTGCGAAGAACCTCGGGCGTGGCGTCATCGCCCAGCAACCAGTTGCGAAATTCCCCGACGGTCAGTGACGATACCGGCGCAAAGGCATCGGCGTCATGACTGTCAATGATCATGCGCGTGACATCGTCATCCTCATAAGGAACCAGTGCCTCATTCAGAAAGCGTTTAAGCGGCACATCAGCCAGCGCAAAGCGTGCCGCAACCCGTTCTTCGTCCGATCCTGCCGCAAGTCCTGCAAGCACGTCGCCGGACCGCAGCGGGCTTGCCTTAGCCAGCAGGGTCTTAAGATCGGGAAAGGTAAAATGTTCGAAACTGAATGGCGCGCCGGTCTGCAAGTTCTGCCTCCTGAAGCATCGATCACGTCACATGATATTTTTGTTTGTATTATCATATGGTTACCCGGCAGGATCGGAAACCCTGCCGGGCGGTGATCATCATGCTTCTATGGAAACAGAAAATTCCCCAAATGCAAAGTTTTTAATCAGAAAGAAAATCGCGCCCGCCTATTGGGCAGCGCGCGCAGATTCTGATTGGGGATTGCGCAGGATTGCGGTGTTGTGACGGCTGTCGGTCTCGTCACTTGGGCCGCGCAAGACGATATGGCGATGGCCCAGAGAGTTCAGTTCGACATGGCCATCTACCTGATAGACATCGCGTAACAGATCGCGATCAATCACATCGGCACAGGAGCCATAGGCGACCATTCTGCCATCGCGAATGGCCATGGCCTGATCGCAATATTGCAAGGCGTGGTTGAGGTCATGGATCGCGATCAGGACGATGATGTTCTGGCCCTTGGCAACATCGCGCATGAAAGACAGGACTTCCATCTGACGATGCAGGTCAAGGGCCGAGGTCGGCTCGTCCATCAGAAGGATTTTCGGATCGCGCACCAGTGTCTGGGCAATGGCAACCAGCTGGCGCTGCCCGCCACTCAGTTCGCCCAGATTGCGCCCGGCCAGATTGGCAATGCGCAAGGCGGCCAGAATGTCGTCAATCCGGCTGAGTTCTTCGGCACGCACGCGCAGGCTTGAACCCTGCTTGGCGGCCAGAATGATCGACTCGTAAACCGACAAGACCGCGGTTGATCCGGTATCCTGTGGCATATAGCAAATCGTGTTGCGATCCTTGGTAGCACTGCCAAGATCAACCGTGCCATCGCCCTTTGCCAGTCCGGCAATGCGTTTGAACAGGCTTGATTTGCCGGCCGCATTCGGCCCGATCACGGCCGTCACGGTACCGGGCTGAATGACCGGTGTTGTGATCCCTGAAACCACCTGCACCTTGCCATAGCGGGTACCGATATCATCAAGACGAAGCGTTACCATGATTTCCTCCGACTTGCGAAAATCAGCGAGAAGAAGAAGGGCACGCCAACAAGGGCAGTAATCACCCCGATCGGAAGAATTGCACCCGGTATCAGAAGTTTGGACAGAACCGATGTCGCCGAAAGGATCAAGGCTCCGCACAGCACCGATGCCGGCAGGAAGAAGCGTTGATCTTCACCAACCAGCATGCGGGCGATATGGGGGCCGACCAGCCCGATAAAGCCGATGGTGCCGACAAAGGATACCGGGATTGCTGCCAGCATGCTGACAATCAGCATGGTCCGTAAACGAAGCCCCTGCACATTGACGCCAAAACTTTCGGCCTTGGCGTCCCCAAGACGCAGGGCGGTCAATGCCCATGCCTGCCGCACAAACAGTGGCAATGCAATCACAACGGCACATGCGGTGACCGCAACCTTGGTCCAGGTGGCCTTGACCAGACTGCCCATGGTCCAGAACACCACAGCGGCCAGTGCCTGCTCGCTGGCAAGATATTGCAAAAGTGCCAGAAGCGCGTTGAAGGTAAAGACCAGCGCAATACCAAGCAAAACGATGGTTTCGACTGTCACCCCGCGCAGGCGGCTGAAGAAATGAATGATCAGTGCCGTTCCCATTGCCATGACAAAGGCATTGATCGGAATGATGAAATCAACAAAGGCTGGCAAAAGCGCAACACCGAGAACCAGCGCCAAAGCGGCACCAAACCCGGCGGCAGCAGAAATACCAAGCGTAAAGGGGCTGGCAAGCGGGTTGGCAAGGATGGTCTGCATCTGTGCGCCTGCGGTCGACAGGGCAGCACCGACCGTCAGGGCCATAAGCGCAATCGGCATGCGGATTTCCCAGATGACCACGCGCATCTGGTCGGTGGCCGACCAGGGATCAATCAGGGTGGCGATCACATCGCTTAGCGGATAGTTCGCAGGTCCGGTTGCCAGATCAATGGCAAATGACAATACCAGGGCCCCGCTCATTGCAAGCAGGATTAAAAAACGCTGCAAGGAGCGCGCTTTATAATGCGCGCTCCCGGCTTCGATACTGACGTGAGTGGTCGACATTAGTTTGTGACGCTATCGCTTGCAGAAATGAAGTAACCCGGCTGGTAGTCGAGCGGCAGGAACCGTGTATGCAGTTCCTTGAAGGTTGCTTCCGGGTCGATGTCGGTAAACAGGTCCGGATGGAACCATTTGGCCATCTGTTCGATGACAACAAACTGGTACGGGCTGTTATAGAACTGGTGCCAGACAGCATGGACCTGACCGTTTTGAACGGCCTTGATACCGGTAAATGCCGGACGTTCCATCAGGCCTATCAGCTTGCGGCGGGCTTCAACCATGTCTGCATCCGGACCAAGGCCAACCCAGGCACCACCGGGGACATAGGCTTCCCAGCTAGCACCGGTACCAACGAACTGATCGGGGTTGGATGCCACAACCTGCTCGGGGTTGATGGTGCCAAAGGTGCCCGGAATGATCGCCGCGGCAATGTTTACGCCACCGGCCATCTCGACCATCGTGCCAAAGTTTTCGTTGCCGAATGACATGCAGCATTCTTCGGAGTAACCGGCTGCACGTTCGATAAAGACTTGCGGCTTTGCCGGGTTTGCCTTGGCCAGACGATCAGTGATGCGTTTGATGCTGTCGGAACGGAACTTGATGAACTCGGCAGCGCGATCTTCCTTGCCGGTCAGCTGACCAAGGATTTTCATGCTGGTTTCGGTGTTTTTCATCGGCGCTTCGCGGAAGTCGATATAGACCAGCGGAATGCCAACGGCAGCAAGCTTGTCATCATAGCCGCCATCTTCGGTAGCACCCTTGGCTTCAAGGTTCATGATGACAACATCAGGCTTGAGCGAAATCGCCTGTTCGACGTCAAAGGTACCGTCCTTGATGCCACCAAAGGTGGGGATATCATCAATGCGCGGATATTTCGCAGCATAGATGTCATAGGTCTGCGGATCGGCTTTTTTAAGATCATCTCTCCAGCCGACGACACGTTCGAACGGATCTTCGCTATCAAGCGTTGCCAGACCATAAATCAGGCGACCTTCGCCCAGAATGACACGTTCAACCGGCAGATTGATGGAGACTTCCCGCCCGGTAACATCTGTTACCTTGATGGAATCAGCAGCCTGTGCTGTACCCGCGACCAGCATTGTCAGAGCTGCAAGTGCACCCGAAAATTTCATTCCCGTTCCCTTATTTTAGGATTGCCTGACGACGGATTTATCAGTTATTGAGAATGCAAATCAATATGTTTCGCAATGAAAATGCAATTCATTATCTTTTTTAGGGGGAAATACCCCGTCGAAAACAGGTAAGGAGCGCCGTTTTCTGCCGCGTAACGACAGAGAGAGCATCAAGATCATGAATCAGGCCAGCAACTACAACTTGCGGGAAGAGATCAGGGAATACTGGTCGATGCGCGCCGCCACGTTCGACGAACAGCCCGGGCACGAGATTTTTTCCGAGACAGAACGCAATGCCTGGCATGCCCTGCTTGAACGACATTTCGGCAAGGGCGAAGGTCGTCAGGCCCTTGATCTGGCCAGCGGGACCGGTGTGATCAGTCATCTGATGCATGATCTTGGCTTTGCGGTCACCGGCATGGACTGGTCAGAGGCGATGCTTGAAAAGGCACGTGCGAAATCAAAGCTGCGCGGATCAGATATCCGGTTCCTGCTCGGCGATGCCGAACACACCCTTGAAGATGATGACAGCTATGATGTGATCATTACCCGTCATCTGGTCTGGACGCTGGTTGATCCGGCGGCGGCCTTTGCCGAATGGTTCCGGGTTCTCAAACCGGGCGGAAAGCTTTTGGTGGTGGATGGCGATTTTGTCTCGCCGACCTGGGCAACCAAATTCAACAAGGTGATGGCGGGCTTCCTGGAATCCATCGGGTTGCGCAAACCCGTCGAAGCGGTTGCCCATATGCAGACCCACCGCGATATCCTGGCGCGTGTCCATTTTTCCGAAGGCGCCCGTGCCGATGAAGTTTCATCAATGCTGGCACAGGCCGGATTTGATCCGATCCGGATTGATTTCGACCTTCGACAAATTCACAGCGCCCAGAAGAAACATATCAGCTTTGCCAAGGGGTTGGAGCGCGGTGCCCAGCATCGTTATGCCATCTGCGCGCAAAAGCCGCTTGCCAACTGAGCGGCTTTTGCCCGGTTGCGATTTATGGTGCGGTTTATCGCACCGGCTCGGTCACGACTTCGGTCCTGACCGAGTTGGCAAGAAAGCAGGCATCATGGGCACGGTGATGAAGATCGTTCTCAAGGGCGATGTCGGGTGTCTGCCCGCCATAGGTGACTTCGGGGCGAAGTGTGACTTTGGTGATCATGGTCTTGCCATCGACCGTTTCCATCACCCCCATGGCCGCATCAGCATAATGATCAATCACCAGCCCGGCATCGGATGCGAAATGCAGGAAGAACAGCATGTGGCAGCTTGAAAGGCTGGCGACAAAGGCTTCTTCCGGGTCGACATTTTCAGCAAGCGAATAGGGCAGCGGCACAACATGCGGTGACGATGATGCCGGAACTTCGACTCCGCCATCAAACTGCCAGACATGGCCACGGCAATAGCGCCGGTCGGTAAATTTTTCGGATTTCTGGCGGTGCCAGACAACCTTCGCGCCAAAGCTGCTCATGCGGGGCTCCTGCTTGTCAGGGTTGATCAATCGGGATCAGGGTTGCTGCGGTTATCCCGATATGGGTGGCAAGGATGTCGCAAGCGGTGGTGACGTCATGTGCCGCCAACGCATCAAGAATCCGGTTATGTTCGTCATAAAATGCACTGCGCGGGCGTGACCCTGCCGGTTGCAGCGCATAGGCGCGTTTTGCCTCGCCGCGCATGTCAGCAATCATTGCAAGCAGCCGTTCATTGCCGCAGGCCCCATACAGCGTGCGGTGAAAATCCCGATCGAGTTCGGCAAGGATTTCCGGGTCTTCTTCTTCAAACAGGTCTTCATTCAGGCGCCGCGCCTTGCGAAGCGCACTGGCCGAAAGGTTCGGGGCAGAAAGCGTCAGTGCGGTGGTCTCAAGGGCGATGCGAATCTGGCAGAGCTCGCGAACGTCTTCTGTGCGAAGTCCCGTGACGGCAAGGCTTCTGTCCGGGCGTTTTTCAAGCAGGCCCGATGTGCGTAACCGTTCAAGGGCATGGCGCACGGGCTGGCGGCTAACGCCAAAACGTGATGCCAGTTCTTCCTGTTTAAGCACTGTTCCCGGTGTCAGCAGGCCCGATTGAATTTCGCGTTCAAGTGTTTGGGTGATAATGTTTGTATCCATGGATCCAAACTATGAGAATGCCAAAACAACGTCAAGCTTGTTGCAAGGCAATTTGGGTATTAATCTATAGGTTGAATTTGGCCGGGTTTCGGGTCTTTTTTGGTATGTATGGCCGGGATGTGGCCCGAAAATGGGGGGTAATAATGCGCCCAAAACCAATCAGTTTTCAGGCAGTCACCCGTCAGGATCGACACCATGTGATGGATATTGTCGAGCAGGCGATCAGCAAGGCGCATGGCTGGATTGAAGACAGTCAGCTTTATTCCAACAAGATGGCAACCATCCGCTTTGTAATGGATGGTCGGCAATGCGATGCCTTTTGCGACTTCCTTCGTTCCAGCGACATAGAGGTCGATTGTGTCGGTGGTGCGCAATCCATGAAGGCAGATCCCGTGTTTCTGGCCGAGATCCCGGCGACGATCCAGTTGACCTTTATCCACGATCAACCCGATCTGCGTCAGGTGATCCCGGCGGTTCCCGGTTAGGGGCGTTAGCCGTACCCGAAGTAACAGGCTACTGAGCAGGAATGGCGCTGGCCTCGATCATCTCGGCGGCACAATGATCACTGATGAAATCGATGATCCGGTCATGGGTGCCGTCGATATCCTCGTTCACAATCCCATGGCGTTCGGATTTGATCATCTGAATATCGATTTCCGGGGCATTGGTTGCAATCCGGCGGATCATGGTCGCACTGGCCGGATCAACCACCTGATCGCCATCGCCCTGAAGGATCAATGTCGGGCAATCAATATCAGGCAGGCGTTTTTGCATCTCGGCAACGGCCTGACGCAATTGATGCAGACCACCAATCGGAATGTTGCGGTAATTGATGTCGGGATGTTCGGATTCATTTGGCCGGAAACTTAGCATTTCCTGTGCCGATGGCATCCATCCCATCAGCTTGTTGGCGCCATACAGCAGCGGCACAAACATCAGATTGCGGTTGCGGAATTTAAGGGGTGTCCCTGCCAGAACCAGCCCGGCCAGCTTTTCGGGATGATCCGCAGCATGGATAGCCGATAGCGCCCCGCCGGTCGAAAAGCCGACGATGATCACCTGATCGCAGAAAGGTGCAAGGATTTCATAACCGCGCCGAACCGATTCCAGCCAGTCGGTCCATTTGCGCTTTTGCAATTCATGCGGCGATGTTCCATGTCCGGCAAGCCGGACCCCCATTACCGCATAGCCAAGTGCGGAAAGCTTTTCGCCAAGCGTGTTGAGTTCCGCAGGCGAGGCCAGAAAACCATGCACCAGCAATACACCACAGGCAAACCGGGTCTGTCCGTTGGGCAACAAAAGATAGGGTCGGCTATCGGCCGTGGCTGTTTCCTGTTGATTGATGGCGTCGTATTTCGGGCCCTTGTATTTTGCGCGGTTCCAGGACCACGCACGAATTTCATCGTCAAACCGGCGATGGGCGATATCGACGGGGCTTAAGTGATCGACCTCTATCCGGGCCCGTTCAAGCGCCTGCCAGGCTGCATGGATCGGAGCCATTTCATTGGCATAGACCATGATCGGGTTATCCATGCGGATCTGGTCAAAATTGGCGTCCTCCTGCAATTTTGGCAGGAAGCAATATTTCTGATCCTTGCGTTCGATCAGGCCAAGCTGAACCGCGCTATCAATGAAGAACCGGATTTGCGGGCAATTGAGTTCAAAAATACCGATATAGTCGGCCGGGTTCTTCATGCCGCGATGCAGGTGAACGTCTTCGGCCTGCTGGATATTCTTGATGGCCAGATAAAGGGTGCGATCAAAATGTCTGATATCGACTTCGGTCACACCATCAGCCAGCCACATCATGATCAGTCGCGACGCCAGATGACTGACATTGATCGTCAGATTGGAATACATCACCGCCATGCAATGATTGCGCAGCGGTTTGATATGCCGGGTGATGGCGTATTGGGTGACCCGGTCTGTTATTTTCTCAAGTGTGCTGGCAG
The DNA here is from genome assembly GCF_054901115.1 of Thalassospira sp. SM2505. Classification (NCBI taxonomy): domain Bacteria; kingdom Pseudomonadati; phylum Pseudomonadota; class Alphaproteobacteria; order Rhodospirillales; family Thalassospiraceae; genus Thalassospira; species Thalassospira sp. SM2505. Next base: position 292,914 of record NZ_CM142731.1, on the reverse strand, counting down.
GCCGGAAAAGATCATCAATTGATCGGGCCCGTTCCACGCGTTTGGCCAGCATGCGCCGGTCCAGCCAGTTAAATTGCAGGCGCGGATCGACCGGATCGCCAAGGCGGATGTCCATATCGGTCTTCTTGAACATCAGGTTGCCTTCAATGATCAGTTCTTCGGCCATTTTCGGGCTGAGCCCGCCGGTAAACATGTCAGCCGCCCAGGCCAGAAGATTCTGATCAACGCGCAGCGGATGGAACGTGATATTGGCGGGAAACATCAGGGTTGGCTTGGCAAGGGTGGTGCGAAGATCGTCCTCTTCACGTTCAAGAATCCCGGCCCAGCGGGAAAGTTCATCGCGATGGCCCTTTTCGATCAGGGTCGAAAGCCCGATTTTGAAACCGTCAATACACAGACCCAACAGGGCCGCACCGGTATGATGGGCGCGCCTGGTATCGGCAGTGCGCGAATAAACGCTGTAATCAGGGCGCTTGGGGTGCGGGCGTTCCGCAGCAAGAACACGGCGATCCTTGACCATGCCGCCTTCGGGAAACACGACGACCTTGCCGCCGCGCAGGATTTCCTCGGCCAGAAAGGGCAGCAGTCTTTCATAGTCGTTGGGTACGCCGCCAAGGGCGCGCAGATAGCGCGAGAATGTGTTGTCCTGGGCAAAAAACTCGCCCGATGCGATGGACCGGCAATAGACGCCGGTTTCAAGCGCGATCAGGAATTGCGGGATAAAGGTTTCAAACCGGGCGAAATGGTTGAACATGAAAATATCGCCCTGATCCAGATGATCGCGCGGCCCGTGCATTTTGATGCTGATGTCGATATTGGCGCGAAGTGCGGTCATGGCGCGAATGGTCCATTCGCACGTTTTGGCATTGATCGCGAACTTTTCACGTTCGATATCGCGAAATTCAGTCGTCATGTGATGCGATACCCGGTTTGGCCTAGGACCATGTTTTCAAGGACGTTTTATCGGTTCTGTGCCGATGGTTTTGTTATTTTGATATGTGTCTTATCGCGGGTTTTGGGAAGGCCTGATACAGCTAATTTGCGAAGAATTAATGCCAAACAGCTTAGTCTTTCCTATAATCACATTGCTGCATGACCACCATTTTGCAGTTCTGTTCATCCAGTTCCGGCCATCCTGACGATCTTGCCGGTTGTCTGTTTGCCCCGACAGACAGATGGATCGATTTCCGCCCCACATCATCCCGGAGCCCCCGTGCCAAAAGCTGCCCCTGATCCGGAAACATCTGACGTGCTGCAAGACCTGCCACAAGATCCGCCACAAGATTTGGGCGGGTCAAAGGCCGCATCACAATCGATTTTTTCCGACCGCAATTTTTTGCTGTTTCTGGTTGGGCAATGCATCTCGACCCAAGGGTTGTGGATTCAGAAAATTGCCATGTCCTGGCTGGCCTGGTCGCTGACCGGATCGGCATTCTGGACGGGGCTGATCGCGGCATTGAATTTCGCCCCGGCCTTTTTCCTGGGGCCGATTTTCGGGGTGATGGCGGACCGGGTTGATTTGCGCCGCACGGCGATGATCCTCAATCTTGGGCAGGCGGGAATTTCATTCTTTCTGATGGGTTTGTCCCATGCCGGGATGATGACCCTGCCATGGATGGTGATTCTGGCGGCATCCATGGGGATATTGGGCAGTGCGATGACGCCGGTGCGTTTGTCATTGGTGCCGGTTATTGTTCGCCGGGAATTCATGAGCCGTGCGGTTGCCTATGCGGCAATGAATTTCAATATCTCGCGGCTTGTCGGTCCGGCGATTGGCGGGGTTGTGATCGCAACATGGGGGACGGGCGTTGCCTTTATGCTGAATGCCATCAGCTATCTTCCGATGGTGTTTGTCCTGTCGGTTGTGACCATTCATCTTGAACGGGCACCCGATGCCAAAAGCAGGCGAATCTGGGCAGCCCTTGTCGATGGGGCGCGTTATGCCATTTCCCATCCGATGATCCGGTCTGTCTTGGCGTTGTCCTGTTTTGTATCGCTGGTCGGAACGGGAATGATCGAACTGATGCCGGTTTTTGCCGAGGCGGTCTATGAACGCGGGGTTACCGGGCTTGGCATGATGGCATCTGCGGGCGGGATCGGGGCGGTGGCATCGACCTTTATGCTGTCGCGGGTGAAATCAAATGCTGCTGATTTTCAACGTATTACCATTGTCGGTGCCTTTGCTGCGGCGATGGGCATGTTCGGTCTTGGCTTTTCGCCATGGTATGAGCTTGCCGTGGGATTGGTGGCACTGACCGGTTTTGGTCTGACGGCTGTCGGGGTCGGATCGCAAACCGCCTTGCAGTTGACGGTGGATAACAAATTGCGGGGCCGGGTCATGAGCTTCTGGAGTGCGACCAGTTTTGGTGGTATGGCCCTGGGAGGGACCATGCTTGGTGCGATATCCGAAGCAGGAAACATTCAATATACGGCGCGCGGTTCAGGGGTGTTGATCCTGTGTGCGGCATCTGTCGGGCTTTGGCGATTGTACCGGATCGGTGCACTTGGTCGCAGGAGTTCGGATATTTCCGATGCAGTGCGGTAAAGGATTATTAAGGCATGGCCCCCTATGGTGAGCCAATGTGAGTCATTTGGGGAAAATTTCAGATGCGTTTTCTGGGAATTGTCGGACTGTGTTTGGTGCTTTCTGCGTGTTTTAGCACGGGCAATTCCGCAACCCAGACGACCGGCCCAATGCCAAGTGATACGGTCACCACACTTGCCAGTGTCAATGTGCCGAGCTCGCGTCTTAATCCCTTTGCGCCGACCGACAAGTTCCTGCAATGCGTGCCCTATGCCCGTGAAGTATCGGGGATCGAGATTTATGGCGATGCCTGGACCTGGTGGGCGCAGGCCGGAAAACAGAATTTCCAGCGCGGCAACCGCCCGCAGGTCGGTTCCGTTCTTGCACTTCGCAAGACATCCCGTCTGAAACTTGGTCATGTTGCCGTGGTTTCGGCCATCCTTGATAGCCGAAAGATTCTGGTCAATCACGCCAATTGGGGCAGTGATTCGCGCACGCGCGGCAAGGTCCATTACCGTCAGCCGGTGGTCGATGTTTCAGCGAAAAACGACTGGTCGGAAGTCCGCATGATGAATACCCAGGGTACGTTTGGCAGCGTTTACCCGGCACATGGTTTCATCTATCAGCCGCAGGAAACTGCACAGGCCAACTAGGCCGTTCTGGTTGCGTGTTCCCCTTTTCCATATTGCTTCAAATAAAATGGCGAAGCTCCCATGGAAGGAGAGCTCCGCCAGTTGAACCCATGCGGGCGGCACGGGTTCGGGGGTTGAACTTTGTGCCTGAATGGTCAGGCGGCAATCGGCCCAAGGGCTGCGAACAAGGCGCTGTCGCTGTTTTCTTCGGGGTTTGGCGTGGTCAGAAGCTTTTCGCCATAAAACACCGAATTGGCCCCGGCCATCAGACACATGATCTGGGCTTCGCGATTAAGATCGGTGCGTCCGGCCGACAGGCGCACGGTTGATTTCGGCATCGTGATGCGCGCGGTTGCCACCATGCGAACCAGCTCAAGTGGATCAATCGGATCACGCCCGGCAAGCGGAGTGCCTTCGACCGGCACCAGCGCATTGATCGGCACACTTTCGGGGTGGGGATCAAAACCCGCCAATACCTGAAGCATTGATGCCCGATCACGGATGCTTTCACCCATGCCGATGATCCCGCCACAGCACAGATCAATCCCGTGTGACCGGACGGAAGCCAGCGTATCAAGCCGGTCCTGATAGGTTCGGGTGGTGATGATCTGGCCGTAGAATTCCGGACTGGTATCAAGGTTGTGGTTATAGGCTTTAAGCCCCGCATCCTTGAGCTGTCTGGCGTGACGGGGTTCAAGCATGCCAAGGGTGACGCAGGCCTCCATGCCAAGGTCATCAACCCCGCGCACCATTTCAAGAACCGCGTCAAAGGCTGCCCCGTCACGTACACGACGCCATGCAGCCCCCATGCAAAACCGGTCTGCCCCGGCATCTTTGGCGCGTTTGGCCAGTTCAATCACTGATGCCGGGTCAAGAAGCTGTTGCTTCCCCAGCTTGACCTCTCGGTGGTGGGCGGATTGCGGGCAATAGGCGCAATCTTCGGGACAGCCGCCGGTCTTGATCGATAGCAGGCTGGCCTTTTGAACACGGGACGGATCGTGATGGGCGCGGTGAACGGCACTTGCCCGCCCGACAAGATCAAGAAGGGGGCTTCGATAAATCGCCTCGATCTCCTCGATGTTCCAGTCATGGCGCAGGGTGCCGTCAGCAGGCGGGTTCGCATTGCGCGCACGGGGCTGGGGCGAAGTCGTGTTTAAGTGTGCACCCGTCATCGGTCAGGCCGCCTTGTTCAGGCTTTTAAGGTGGCGGATGGCGGCAAAGCCAACGGCAACCAGCGCAATCTTGAGGATGTCGCCAAGGATGAAGGGGGTAAAGCCAAGGGCAACGACCTTTTCCGACGGCACAAAGGCCGAAAGCCCCGCCAGTCCAAAAAGATAGACCGGCACCATACCGATCATCATCACAGCAAACTGACCGGCTGCGCTGCGCCCACGTGCCAAGGCCCCGACCAGACCGGCCGCTACCAGATATCCGGCGAGATAACCGCCCGTCGGACCCATCATATAGGCGATGCCGATGCCGCGTTCCGGTGTTCCGGCAAAGACCGGCAGGCCCGCAGCCCCGGCGGCAAGATAGGCCAGCAGGGTGGCCAGGGCCATGCGCGGACCGGTCGCAACGGCAATGGCCATGATGGCCATGGTCTGCAACGTCATCGGTACCGGCCAGAACGGAACAGTGATCTTGGCACTTGCCGTGATCAGGGCGACGCCCGCCAAAACCATCAGGGTGTTTTTCGTCCCGTTGAGGACAGGATTGTGGAGTGCAGTGTTGCTTTCCGGGGTGACGGAATTGACCATGATGACGTGTTCCTCCGGGTTTTGTTTTAAAATTATCTATAAAACTGAATCTGATCTATTAATTACGCCGCCATTGGATCGTGAAATCAATCCGAAAATCGCAAAATCAGCGAATTTGTTGCAGATCCCAAGAAAATTTTAGATAAACAATTGAAAATAAATACTAAAAATTATCTATAAAATATGGAAATCCAGATGCAAGGATGGTTCGATTGATGCCAATGGCATCCAATCGGTAATCATCAGACCAGAAAATTTGGATTTTTGATCAGATCGCAGACAGCTTGCGACTGTTTTTGCCGGGCTTGGTGCCGATCCATTTGACATGGCGGGCAAGGGTGGCGGCAGCGACATCAAACTGATGTTCGCGCAGGGCGCGCAGGATGGCGCGGTGGTCCTGATCGGTCGGGGCTTCCCATTCCATGCGGAAACCGGAAAACAGGAAACGCGCACTGGCGGCATGAAGATCATCGATGCTCGCCATCAGGCGCGGCATGTTGCACGGCTCAAGAATGATACGGTGGAACGCCTTGTTGGCGTCTTCCCATGCCCGGACATCCTTGGCATTTTCACCGGCGCGATTGATATCCTCGGCCTCGTCAAGGATCGCACTGGTCAGATGCGGGGCTGCATGACGCAGGGCCAGAACTTCAAGCGATGCCCGCATTTCCGCGACTTCGCGGACTTCGGCGATGTCAAAGCTTGCGACACGCACACCGCGTCTGGGTTCGCTGACCACCAGACCCTGTGCCTCTAGGCGGCGAAAGGCTTCGCGCACGGGCACGTGGCTTGCGCCAAATTCCTCGGCAAAGTGATCCTGACGCAGCTTGGTGCCCGGCGCGATATCGCCGGCAATGATGCGATCAGCAAGGGTGCGGGTGATCCGCCCGGTAACGGTGGTGTCGGTCTTTTCTGTCATGATTTTATAGATAATTTGATGCGCGATATTTGTCACTGGAAAGTTCATGCCAGCGTCGTGCAAGCAGGAAAAATTTCAGACCGGGAATGAAAAAAAATCCGGACCCCGACAGGTCCGGATTTGTACTCGGGACTGCTTAAAGTAGTGCCGGATTACTCGGCAGCCAGATCGCAATGTTCGTCTGGCATATCGGCAAAGGCATCGCGCAGCGCATTTGACCATGCATCGGAAAGGGCGCGGAAACCCTTGTCATCGGCCTCGATCCGGCGCAGTTCGGAAAACTGGCAGGCATCATCGGGCAAAACGGCCAGATCAAGTGGCATGCCGACCGACAGGTTCGAGCGCAGGGTCGAATCCATCGACAGCAAAACCGCCTTTACCCCGTCCTGAATCGGGGTTTCGGGGGTGATGACCCGATCAAGGATCGGTTTGCCGTATTTATGTTCGCCAATCTGCAAATAGGGCGTATCGGCTGTGGCTTCGATAAAGTTGCCTGCCGCATAGACCAGAAACAGACGCTGCTCGCCACCCTTGCGCTGACCACCCACCATGATCGAGGCCGCACTGCTTTCGTGATGCTGCTCAAGGGTGTCATGGTATTTGTGCTGAACTTTCTGCATGGCTTCGCCAACGAGCTCGGCAACGCGGAACATGCTGGGCGCACTCAGGATGCAGTTACCCGGTTCGGTGTCGGGATCATCAATGGCTTCATGCAGGGTGCTCATCACCGCCTGGGTGATGGCCAGATTGCCTGCTGACAAAGCCACGATGGCGCGATCACCGGGCACTTCCCATGTGAACATTTTGCGATAGCGCGAAATGTTATCAAGGCCCGCATTGGTCCGCGTATCTGAAAGGAAAACCATCCCTTCGTTCAGCATCAAACCGACACAATAGGTCATTTTTCGTCTTGGTCCGGTTACTGTTGTGATTGCGCGATGACGACTGTTACATCCAAATTTTCGTTCGCGCCACCAGTATGTACACCCCGTATAGGTGTAGCCACCTGCCCATCAAGTCCAGCCCCCAGTCGAATATAATAATCTGTCGGACAACAACGGTTTGCCGGATCAAATCCGACCCAGCCGAAATCAGGCAGATGTAATTCCGCCCATGCATGGGATGCCTCATGGGGCTTGCCATCCTGATCGGCAAACAGATAGCCCGATACATAACGCGCCGGAATATCAAGATGGCGGGCGGCTGAAATCAGGACGTGGGCATGGTCCTGACAGACCCCCTTGCCATCGGCCAGTGCGTCAGCCGCAGTGGTGTGAACATGGGTCGTACCCGGCGCATAAGCGATGGCATCGGAAACTGCTGCGGAAAGTGCATGGGCGCGATCAAGAAGGGACGCGTCCCTGGTCTTTTTGGCGACTTTTTCGGCCAGCTTGCGGATGGCAGCGCTGGATTTTGTCATCGGTGTCGAGCGCAGGAAAACAGTCGGAAAGGCCCGTTCCTTGTGACCGCGAAGCACGCCTGCGGTGTCGGTGGTTTCGACCTCGCCGCGTACGACAATCTCAATCTCGTCGACCGGTCCGCCTGCCGTCAATGTGCTGATGATATCGCCATTGCCGTCGGTAAATTCCGTCCCGATCAGGCAACCCTCGGCAGTGATCGACCAGTTAAGGATTTTCTGACCTTCAAATTGTGCCGGTGTCAGCTTCAGGCTTTGCACAACATGACGGGCCGGGGATTCATAGCGGTAATGGGTTCTGTGTTCGACTGTCAGGCGCATCTTACTGCCCCCCGAAATAATAGGCTTCGGCAATGGCACTTGAAAGCGCACCGTTGCGGATCTGGAAGTCAGTGAGGAATTCGTGCAGACCTTCCGAGAAAATCTCGTCCATCGCACTTTGCGTCAGAAGCGAATACATCTCGACCGCCTGCCCGTGAACGTCATGGCGTTGACCATAGTGACGCGCCAGCCGTTCCAGATGCTGTGTGATCTGTTCGGCACAGTGGGCCAATGATCGCGGACTGAACGGATTAAGGATCAGGAAATGCGCGATGCGATGCGGGGAATAATCATCGCGATAAACCCAGTGGAATGCACGCAGTGACGATGCCGCACGTAAAACTGTGGTCCATTGATAATTATCCACACCATCGCCAACCATGCTGGTTTCAGGCAGCAGCACGTAATATTTCACGTCCAGAAGACGGGCAGTGTTGTCGGCCCGTTCGATAAAGGTGCCCAGACGGATAAAGTCATAGCCGTCATTGCGCAGGATGGTGGAATCAGTTGCGCCACGGAACAGTGACCCCTGCTTTTTCACCCAGTCGATGAATTCCGGCAGCTCGTTCTTGGCCAGATTATGCATCGACGGACGGCGAAGTTCCATCAGGGCATTGTTAAGCGCCTCCCACATTTCTGCGGTGATCGCGGTACGCATGGCACGTGCATTGGCGCGCGCATATTCAAAACAATTGATGATCGAAGACGGGTTATCCCGATTGAAAATCAGGTAGTTGGCGACTTCTTCCTGACGCAGCGGTGCATCAGGATCATATCCGGCAAGACATCCGGACGCCGAAAGAACCGATTCCCATTCCGAACGGTTGCCATCGCCAACAGCAGGCATCAACGCCATGCGATAGCCCATCTCCATCAGGCGGGCCATGTTTTCAGCCCGTTCGACATATCTCGACAGCCAGAAAAGGTTGTCTGCGGTACGACTAAGCATCTTTCAACCCTTTCCCTTGTTAATCACTCATGATCCAGGTGTCCTTGACCCCGCCGCCCTGCGACGAGTTCACGACAAGCGATCCTTCACGCATGGCAACGCGGGTCAAACCGCCCGGTGCAAGACGGATGTCATCCCCGACAAGGCAGAAAGGCCGGAAATCGACATGGCGCGGTGCGATGCCGCTTTCAACAAAGGTCGGGCAGGCAGACAGCGCAAGCGTTGGCTGGGCAATGAAATCACCCGGATCGGCCTTGATGCGTTCGGCATAGGCCGCCTGTTCTTCCCTGGTTGATGCCGGACCGACCAGCATGCCATAGCCACCCGAACCGTGAACTTCCTTCACGACCAGCTCGCCCAGATGTTCAAGAACATATTTCAGATCATCGGGCTTGCCGCATTTCCATGTCGGAACGTTATTAAGGATCGGTTCCTGCCCCAGATAGAACCGGATCATGTCCGGAACATAGGTATAAACCGCCTTGTCATCGGCCACACCGGCCCCCGGAGCCGAACAGATGGCAACCCCGCCCGAACGATAAACATTCATCAGTCCGGGAACACCCAGAACAGAATCCGGCCGGAAACACAGCGGATCGATATAGGCATCATCAATCCGGCGATAGATCACATCGACCCGTGCCGGGCCGCGGGTGGTCCGCATATAGACCCGGTCGTCGGAAACAAACAGGTCCTGACCCTCGACAAGTTCGACACCCATCTGGTCAGCAAGGAACGAATGTTCGTAATAGGCGCTGTTCATCGCGCCGGGTGTCAGCACGACGATATTGGGTTCGCGGTCACATTTGGGTGGTGCGATGCTTTTGAGCGTCTTGAGCAACATGTCCGGATAGCTTTCAACCGGCTCGATGCGCAGGTTTTTGAAAAGCTCGGGGAACATGCGCATCATGATTTCGCGGTTCTCAAGCATATAGGACACGCCAGACGGTGTGCGGCAGTTATCCTCAAGCACATAGAAATCTTCGGGCCCGGTGCGCACGATATCGACACCAACGATGTGGCTATAGACCTTGCGCGGGGGATCAATGCCAATCACAGCCGGTTCAAAGGCGTCGTTCTTGAACACCAGATCGGCGGGAATGATCCCGGCCTTGATGATTTCGGCATTGTGATAGACGTCATAGAGGAACGTGTTGAGCGCCCGTGCGCGCTGTTTGACGCCGCGATCAAGTTTGCGCCATTCGCTTGCGGTGAAAATGCGCGGGATCAAATCGAACGGAATCAACCGTTCCGGGTCTCCGCCCTCGCCATAGACGGCAAAGGTAATGCCGATTTTTCGAAAGAGAGTTTCAGCTTCAAGGCGCTTTTGTTCGAGTACCTCGGGGCCGTTTGCTTCCATCCAGTCAACCAGTGCGCGATATGGCTCGCGGACCTGGTCGTCCATTGTCATCTCGTTGAACATGCATACTCCCCTTTATTACCCTTCGATTAAAGGCGTGGCGGGGCTTGGCGGTCAAGGATGTTCAGGGTTGAAATGACAGATTTTTCGGCAAAATTCTCTTGTGCTGAAAAAATGAACTTGGTGCATAGGGGCTTTGTACAAAAAACGGGCGGGTTTTGCACCCGCCCGATCCGGTTTACGCCTTTGCCGGGCGTAATACGTGGGTATGGTCGGCGGCATAAAGCCGGGAATCGGTGAAATCCTTGCGGCCAAAGACCTCGCCCACCATGATCAGGGCGGTACGCGTGATGCCGCTTCCCTTGACCTTGGCTCGGATGTCGCCAAGGGTCCCGAAGATATATTTCTGATCGGGCCAGGTCGCGCGATAGGCAATCACCACCGGGCAGTTTTCGCCATAATGCGGGGTCAGATCGCGCACCACATTGGCCAGATTGTTGATCGACAGATGGACTGCCAGTGTCGCGCGTGATTTGCCCAGTTCGGCAAGACTTTCGCCTTCGGGCATGCTTGATGACCGCATGGCGGTTCGGGTCAGGATCACGGTTTGCGAAATATCGGGAAGGGTCAGCTCTGCGCCGATCTCGGCTGCGGTTGCGGCATAGGCTGAAACACCCGGCGTAATGTCATAGGGAATGCCAAGATCATCAAGACGACGGATCTGTTCGGCGATTGCGCCATAAATCGACGGATCACCTGAATGGACACGCGCCACATCCTGACCCTTGGCGTGGGCGGCCTCGATCTCGGCGATGATTTCATCAAGATTCATCGGGGCAGTATCAATCACGCGGGCACCTTCGGGGGCGCTTGTGACGATTTCCTCGGGCACCAGTGATCCCGCATAAAGACAGACCGGGCATTTTTCAATCAGACGCAAACCGCGTACCGTGATCAGGTCCGGGGCGCCGGGACCGGCACCGATAAAATGAACAGTCATTATTCTGCGCCGCCTTTCTTGGAAGTGTCGTTTCTGGAAGTGTCAGTGCTGCTATGAACCGGGGCCTTGGCCGCATCCGGGCCCTTTTTGGCATAGCCGCGCGGCGTATAGACCCATTCGTTCTCACCACGTGTGATGTGGCGGCTGTTGCTCGATCCGACCAATACTGTGGTCAGCATGTCCACCATGTCGACCTCCAGTTTCGAAAGCGGAACGACGGTTATTTCCTCGTCCGGGCGGCCAAGCTGACGGCCAAGAACAACCGGCGTGTCAGCCGGGCGGTGTTCAAGAAGGATATCACGGGCCACGGCCAGCAAATCACGGCGGCGCTTGGAAACCGGATTATAGAAGGCAATGACAAAGTCGCCCTCGCCTGCGGCCTTGAGGCGGCGCAGGATATCTTCACGCGGGGTCAAAAGGTCGGAAAGCGAAATCGCACAGAAATCATGGCCCAGCGGTGCGCCAATGCGCGATGCTGCGGCCTGAAGGGCGGAAATACCCGGCGATACCTGAACCGCAACCCGGTTCCAGTCCGCGCGATCTTCACGATCCAGCAATTCGAACACCAGTGTTGCCAGTGCATAGATGCCTGCATCCCCCGACCCGATCAGGGCAACATCCTTGCCGGTGGCAGCAAGTTCAAGGGCGTGGCGCGCACGGGCTTCCTCGGCACCAAGATCCGAATGATGGCATGCCTTGCCGTCAATCAGCGATCCCAGAAGATCAAGATACATCTGATAGCCGACGATATCGGTCGCACGTCCGATCAGGGCGGTGGCTTCGGGGCTGCGCCAGCCGATTTGACCCGGACCGATGCCAACGATGGACAATTTGCCCTGTGCCGTGCCGATGGTGTCAGGAATGATGTCGTCCTGTGACAGCGCAACCGCACAGGTGGATTTCCCGGTTTTGTGTTTGGGGACGACCAGTTTGCCGTTTGGCCCGACGGTGGCAAGTGCGGCCCCCTCGGCCACACCATGACAGCCGGTTTCGGCAAAGACCACATCGGATGGCGTGACAAGACGGTCTGCCTCGGCCTCAAGGGTCTGGGCATCAAAGAACCGGGCCGGAACGCCAAGGCGGCGGGCCAGTTCATGGACGCAAGCTTCGTCGGCCTTGAGATCAATGGAACTGACACAGGCAATTGCCTTGGGGCTCAGGCACTGACCGGCCAGTGTTTCCATCACAAGGTCATAAAGATCATCAACCGGGCAGCCGCGTTCACAGCCAACCCCAAGAGCCAGAACAGGCGGGTGATAGGTGATTGCGGTTTCCGCACCATCGCTGATGGCGTCATCATCAGCCCCCTCGCGCGCGGTGGCGGTGATCAGAACACTGCCATCCTCGCTTTGGGCGATGGCACTGTTGGTCAGCCATGCCGCCGATCCTGCTTCGACCTCAATCCGGGCAGGGGCCCCGGCCAGAAGGGCCGCCGTGGCCGGTTTGACCGTTTCGGGTGTGCCCAGTTTCCAGCCCGCAGGCGGTTCATCAAGGGCAAGGCCCAGCATCGCATCGCCCGGGGTGGTGATTGCGGCCTTGCCGCCCAGCCGTTCGGCCAGATCACGGGCCAGCCGGTTACCACCGTGATGCCCACCCAAAAGCGGGATGAAGGTATCGCCTGCTTCGTCAACGGCAATGACGGCGGCATCCTGCCACTTGCCAGCCAGAAGCGGCGCAAGGGCGCGGATCAGAATGCCCGCGGCACAGACACCGATGATGACGTGATCAGACGAGAATGTTTGTTGCAGATGCGCAATGGTATCGTCAAAGGCAACATCAACGTCCTTGACCGACACGCGGGTCCGCAAGCCATGGACACTCGCACCCTGAAGGTTCGATGCGATCTTGCGCGCAGTCGGAAGGGCGCGCTGCGTCAGGCAAATGACGGCAATCGGGGCGATCGGGTTGGTCGGCAATGCCGGGCTGTTCGAGCTGTTCTGGGCGGTCATCGCCATGCGTCTCCGCGACGGTGGATCAGGATCATGGAAAAATAGGGGGCCTTGGCATCGACCGGAAGATCGCCAAGCGGCACCATTTTCTGGGTTTCCAGGGTTGCACGTTCGATATAACGCGCCCGGTCCGTCAGGCCGAGCTCGTTGATCACGTCGCGCACCTTGGAAAAATGGCGGCCGAGTTTGATGATGGCAGCTGCATCGGTATTGGCAAGCTGTGCGCGCAGGCGATCAGCATCCAGCGGGCCGGGAATGACTTGCAATACGTCATTCTTGGCGGCCAGTGGTGCGCCAAGCTGAGCGGCACAGGCCATCATAGAGCTGACACCGGGAACAGTTTTGACCGGATAGCCGGCCTCGGCCAGACGGCCAAACAGATACATGAAGCTGCCATAGAAGAACGGATCACCTTCGCAAAGTACCGCAACGGTTTTGCCGTCAGCCAGATGCTTGCCGATTTCAATCGCGGCGGCGTCATAGACCGGGTCGGCGGTTTTGCCCATTTCGATGCGGATGGCAATTTCGATCCGGCCTTCGGGAATGTGCGGATCGACAATCTGGCGCGCAAGGCTGACGCCGTCTTCAAGGGCAGGATAGGCAATCACATCCGCCTGTTGCAGGATTTTATAGGCCTTGAGCGTGATCAGATCAGGCTCGCCCGGTCCGATACCAAGCCCATAGGCCGTTCCGGCAACCGGAAGGCGCTCTGCGGGAAGGTCCGCACTGCTCATGCTTTTACTCCGAGGTAATGGGTGACAGGGGCAAGGTTGCTCCAGCCCTTGAACGTGCCGCGCGGGACAAGTCGGGATACCGACAGGCGCGACAGCGTGCCACCTTTTTCATTATAGAGACGTAATAATTTTTCTTCGCCTTCAAGCGTGACCGTATTGGCGACCAGCCGCCCATGGGTCGGAAGCAGATCCCAGCAGGCATCGAGCAAACCATTGCTGGTGATACCACCGCCAATAAAAATGGCATCGGGTCGAGGCAGGCGATCGGCAAACATGATTGCGTCTTCAATTGTGCTTTGTTCGATCACAAGTCCGGGGACACCAAGGCGCAGGGCATTTTTCCTGATCATTGCACAACGTTGGGCATCGCGTTCAATCGCAACCGCCTGACCGCGCATTCGCATCCATTCGATGGAAATCGAACCGCACCCGGCCCCCAGATCCCACAATATGCCACCGGCAAAGGGTGCAAGCGATGACAGGGTTTGGGCACGGATTTCGGATTTCGTGATCATGCCGTCATGAATAAAGGCATCATCGGGCAAGCCCGGTCCCGTGGGTAACGGATTGGCCTTTGGCCCGGCTTCGAGATCAATCATGATCAGATTAAGCGGATCGACGGCCTTGACGTCTGGCATCGATGTGGCGGTGGACTGCCAGGTGCGGGCTGTCTGGGTGGTGATCCGTTCTTCCGGACCGCCAAGCCGTTCACACACCGACATGCGGCTTTGATCAAAGCCTGCTTCGCACAGCATGACCGCGACCAGTGCCGGGGTCGATCCATCGGCACTTAGGGCAATCAGTTTGCCATGCGGGCGCAAATGGGCGCGCAAGGTTTCCGGATCACGGCCATGAAGCGTGATCACATCGCATTCCGCCAATGGCCAGCCAAGGCGCGATGCCGCCAGAGAAATGCTTGATGGCGACGGGATCGCATATATCGGTTCGGGTCCGAAATATTTTATCAATGTATTGCCGACCCCGAAATACATCGGATCACCGCTGGCCAGAACTACCGGGTTCTGATCAAGGCAATCCTCGATCAGCGGCAGGTTGGCTTCAAACGGGGTGATCCATTTGTTCAGGGTGGCGGTGTTTGATCCGGGCAGCATGGCAATGTGGCGGCTGCCGCCAAAGATAACGGTGGCATTTTCAATGATCTTGCGGGCCATCGGCGACAGGCCGTCATAACCGTCTTCACCGATCCCGATGACTGTGATGCGGCCCTTGAGCGGGGCTTGTTCGTTCATGACATGCCCCCGTTCCTGCGATCAAGGGTGCCATCGGGGGTGGTAGCATCATCGCGCGCCAGACGAGCCAAAGCATTGACCGTTGCTGCCGTCACAGCACTGCCGCCAAATCGACCGCGCAAGGTGACAAAGGGAATATCCCCGGCATGGTCAATCAGCGCATCCTTGCTTTCAGCCGCGCCGACAAACCCGACCGGCATGCCGATGATGGCGGCGGGCTTGGACAGACGTCCGTCATGGATGGCTTCTAGCACATGGAAAAGGGCCGTCGGCGCATTGCCGATGGCTATTATTGCATCTTCGATATGATCTGCCCATGCCTCGACTGCGGCGGCTGACCGGGTTGTACCGAGCCGGTTGGCAATGTCATGGGTCGTGTCGTCATTCAGGGTGCAGATAATCTTGTTTTCTGCAGGCAACAGGCGGGAAATGATGCCCTGGCGGACCATTTCCGCATCACAGAGAACGGGTTTTCCCGATCTTAGCGCGGCTGTTGCCGAACCGACCAGATCGCCGCCAAAGGCGATCCGGGCCGCCATTTCGACCATGCCACAGGCATGTATGATGCGGATGGCAACAGGCTGTTGGTCATCTGAAAAGCGCGCAAGGTCAGCCTCGGCCTTGATGGTGGCAAAGCTTTTGGCATAGATTTCCTGCGGATCACGCAGATAGTCAAACATTGCCGCGCCTTTCAGAATCCCGGGATCGACCGGTCAGGAACCGGTCGATTTATTCACGTCATCATGGGAATGGCTGTGCCCGTGATCATGGTCATGACTGTGATCGTGGCTATGATCATGTTCGTGTCCATGATGATGGTGCCCATGACCATGGTGATGATGGCCGTGGCTATGACCATGGCTGTGTCCGTCCGTGCCGATCCCCATCACATGGTGGTGGTGGCCAACCTGCGGGGTGCCAACATCGCCTTCAAAGCCGATGATCTGTTCGCGGTATTTGCACAGCTGACAGTTCATATTGTTGTCGCCGGTGTCGATCTCGGCAAGGCGTTCGGCAAAGCTTTCAAGCACCATCGGGTGGTCTTTAAGATAGCCTGCCTTGATGAATTCAACATCGCCAAATTCGGCGGCAACTTCATCGGTGTGGGTATAGATGCGGTCAATCAGGATACCGGCGAACAGGAAATAGGGGAAGACGACGACGCGCTTGTATCCCAGTTTCATCGCTTCGCGCAGACCCGCATTGACGCGCGGATGGGCAACGCCGGAATAACTGATTTCGGTGCGGCCAAAGCCCATACCTTCCTGCAGCATGCGGGCAACTTTATAGACGTTTGAATTGGCATCCGGATCGTTGGTGCCACGCCCGACAACCATCAGAAGCGTTTCCTTGCGTGACACGCTGTCATCGGCATCGGCCATCGCTTCCTCGATACGGTCTTTGGCCGCACTCAGAAGTTTGGGATCAATGGCCAGATCGCGGCCAAACAGGACTTCGATATCCGGATTTTCATGGGCGAAATTGTTCACTTCGCTTGGCAGGTCATTTTTGACGTGACCGGCAGCAAACAGCATACCCGGAAGGGCATAAATCTTTTTGTGGCCCATGGCTTTGAGCTTTTCAAAGCCGTCACGAAGGATCGGGTGGGCAAATTCGAGAAAGCCGCTTTCGACATCATAGTCGGCCAGATGGGTCTGTTTCATCGTTTCAACCATGGCGTTGAACTGTGAAACGGCGCGTTCGTCGCGCGAACCGTGGCCGCAAATCATTACTGCGCCTTTGGGGGACATAAAAGGCTGCTCCTTTGTCTCTCTTTTGGTGTTCTTCGCGATGCTTTTGCCATCGCGGTACCCGATGCCACCCCCGTTTTCACCGATTGGCCTGCGGAATGCAAGCGGCAGGTAACAGAAGATGGATCGCAGGCCACATCGGGGGCGAAAATACTGCTTATTGTGGGCAGGGTATCTGTTGATATCGAAGATGTTGTAGGGGGCGTTTAGCTATGGGGATGTCTTTATCTGGCTGGTGATCGCAAGGGGTGTCTTATGTGACCGAAACTTCGGTCACTGACCTGTTAGTATGATGAAATTAAAAATCGTATGAAAATGTTCTAGCAAACCGGATCGGGAATGGCAAATCGTCTTGTGATAGAATGACTTATCCACAGCGTTTGTCATTGGCATTGACGGTTGGCTGTGCAGGACGCACATTGCGCCGATGGAACCTGATCTCGTCGATTTTCTTATTCCGGTTTCCGGATTTTCCGGGCCACTTTTCACAATACTGGTGCTGGCACTGGTGTTGGACGCCATCTTTGGCGACTTCCCCTGGCTGTTTTCGCGCATTTCTCATCCGGTTGTCTGGATTGGCAACCTGATTGCATGGTTTGAAGCCCGCCTTAACCGTCCGGGTCGCAGCCATGCTGATCTGATCGTTCGCGGGATTGTAACAAGTTTGGCGGTGATTGCCGCAGCCGGGTGTTTTGGCGGGGTGGTTCAGCTGGTTTCGACGCTGGGGGATGTCTTCAGGGGATTTGAAATTCTTCTGGTCGCAGTTCTGATTGCCCAAAAGGGGCTTTATCAGCATGTCAAAGCCGTCTCGACAGCGCTTAGGAAAGACGGGCTTGCTGGCGGGCGCAAGGCGGTTTCGATGATTGTCGGGCGCGATCCGGACAAGCTTGATGAAGCCGGTGTCAGCCGGGCCGCAATTGAAAGCTGTGCTGAAAATTTCTCGGACGGTGTTGTCGCACCACTCTTCTGGTATGTGGTTGCCGGTCCGATCGGCATTTGCGTCTATAAGGCGATCAATACCCTTGATTCCATGATCGGTCACCGCAACGAACGTTATTTGTATTTCGGGCGTTTTGCCGCGCGCCTTGATGATGTGGTGAATTTCATTCCGGCCCGCATTGCCGGGGGGGTGATTTGTCTGGCCGCTGTTCTTGGGGCAAAGACCAGTGGCAAAGCCGCCTGGCAGACACTTTTGCGCGATGCAGGCAAACATAAATCCCCAAATGCCGGATGGCAGGAAGCAGCCTTTGCCGGGGCGCTTGATCTTGCCCTTGCCGGACCCCGCCAATATGGCGACGAGATCGTTGATGACCCCTATATCGGATCGGGGCGGCGTGATGCAACGGCCTCGGACATCGACCGGGCATTGTCGCTTTATACCGGGGCCTGCCTGATCAATGCGGCCTGGCCGGTTGTGATCAAGCTTCTCTGGGTCGGGTTATGAGTTCGGGGCAACTCATTGATCAGTGTGTTCTCGGCGCAGACTTCGTAAACGGGGTTCTTCAAAACCGGTTCAATGGCGAAATTCTGGGTCGGTTCGGATCACTTGGCTTTTCCGATTGGTGGCTGACCGCCGGCTGTCTGGCGCAAACCATCTGGAACCTGAATGCCGGACGGCAGTCGGAAGCCGATATCAACGATTACGACATTTTTTATTTCGATCCCGATACGGACTGGAAGGCCGAAGATCGGGTGATTTCCCAAGCCGCGGCACTCTTTGCCGATTTGCCAGTTCGCATTGAAGTCCGAAATCAGGCGCGCGTGCCGATCTGGTATCCGGAAAAGTTCGGTTTTGACTATGGCCCGGTCCATTATGCCAGCGACGGGATCGACCGTTTTGCCTATCAGACAACGGCAATCGGACTGCGAAAAGACAGAAATGGCAGCTTTCGCATCTATGCCCCGTTTGGGCTGGAGGCCGCGATGTCAGGCCAGATTATACCCAATCCGGTTTTGCCAATCCGCAAGGTCTATGAGGCGAAAGTCGCGCGCTGGAAGAAAATCTGGCCGGAACTGGTCATCGGGCCATGGCCCGATGACGTCAAAGCCGTTCCATAAGGTCGTCTGAAAGTCAGACCTTATTTCTTGCCGTCATTCATGCGCGCAATGGTCGAGGTGGTTGAAAACCCGTCTTCAAGATTGGCCAGAACCACCTTGCCGCCATAGCCATGCACGATATCGGCACCCACCACCTTGTCGATGGTGTAATCGGCACCTTTGACAAGGATGTCAGGCTTGATCGCCTCGATCAGTTTGATCGGTGTGTCTTCACTGAAAATCACGACGCCACTGACTGTTTCAAGGGATCCCAAAACAGCAGCACGGGCAGCTTCGGACTGAACCGGGCGGCTTTCGCCTTTGAGACGTTTGACCGATGCATCAGAATTAAGCCCGACAATCAGGCGGTCGCAATTTGCGCGTGCCTGTCGGAGCAGGCTGAGATGGCCGGGGTGCAAAAGGTCAAAGCAGCCATTGGTAAAGCCGACCTTGTATCCCTTGCGACGCCAGCGTTCTGCGCGATCCACCATACGATCAAGCGGCATCAGTTTGGCCTCGCCAATCATCAGATCATGGTGGTGCAGGGCCGATACCAGCTCATCAGGATAGACAATCGCAGTGCCGATTTTACCAACCACGATACCGGCGGCAACATTGGCAATGCGCGCCGCATCGGCAAGACTTGATCCCGCAGCCACTGCCGAGGCAAGGCATGCAACCACCGTGTCACCCGCGCCCGATACGTCAAACACTTCGCGGGCCTCGGTTGGCAGGTGAATGGCCTCACCCCCCTTGGTGACAAGGGTCATGCCATCCTGGCTTCTGGTCAGAAGGACATTATCAATGCCGCATTCGGTGATGATTTTGGTTGCCGCAGCAATCGCATCTTCGTCACTATTAACCGCAATGCCGGTCGCGGCCTGTGCTTCGGCGCGGTTCGGCGTGACCACGGTGGCACCGCGATAGATGCTGTAATCATTGCCTTTCGGGTCGACAATGACCGGCTTCCCGGCCTTGCGTGCCGCATTGATGGCGGCGGCAACCACGTCGGCGTGCAAAACACCCTTGCCGTAATCAGACAGAATGATCGCTTCAACGTCTGGTGCCAGCTGCCCTGCAAGGGCTGAAAGGTTGCTGATTGTCGCCGGGGCAATATCGGATGTGGTTTCGTTGTCAGATCGCAACAATTGCTGTCCGCTGGCGATATAGCGGGTTTTGATCGTGGTCGGGCGGTTGCGTTCGGTCTGGATATAGGGCTCAACACCCTTGTCATTGGAAACATATTCCATGACTTCCCGACCCGGCAGATCATCCCCGACAAGTGTCAGAAACTGAACAGACGCGCCAAGGGCTGTGGCATTGCGCGCAACGTTCCCCGCACCGCCGAGCATCGCACTTTCGCGTTCGACCCTGATTACCGGGATCGGGGCTTCGGGCGAGATACGGTTAACCGATCCATAGACAAAGCGATCAAGCATGACATCGCCAATGCAAAGAACTTTGGCGTTGGTCAGTTGTTCTACCTGTCGGGCCAGATGGCTAAGATCGGTCATGCTGTGGTGTCTTTGTTCTGTCTGGGTATTTTATAAATCAGGTGTCTGGCGAACTTATCGCTTGGTCAGGCCAAGGGTGTGCTCAAGGGCACCGACCAGCATCTGACCAAGCTGGATATGCATTTCCTGAATGCGTGCCGTGGTGTTGCTTGGCACAATCATCAGCGGATCACACAGACCAACCATATCGCCGCCGGTTTTCCCGGTCCAGCCGGTCGCAATCAGTCCCATTTCCTTGGCCTTGGCCAGCCCAAGATTAACGTTCTTGCTGTTGCCCGATGTCGAAATCCCGATTGCAACATCGTCGGGGTTGCCGAGTGCTTCGATCTGGCGCGAGAACAGGTAATCGAACCCGAAATCATTGCCGATTGCGGTCAATGCCGAACTGTCGGTGGTCAGGGCAATAGCCGGAAGGGCGCGACGATCATGGATATAGCGAACCGTAAATTCGGTTGCGATATGCTGGGCATCGGCCGCAGAGCCGCCATTGCCGAAAAACAGCAGTTTGTTGCCGTCATTCAGCGCATCGGTACAGATTTCGACCAGTTCAATGAACGCATCGCGGGTTGCTTCGCGGGTTTTGTTGACCAGATCAAGATGCTCGTCAAATTCGGCATCGAAAAAGGCTTTGATATCCATCGTATGTCAAAATCCTGCAGTAAGTCGTCTTAACCGTGTTTCGCAATCAGATCGCGGAAATACTCAATGGTTGAGCCAAGACCGGTTTCCAGTGCCACTTTCGGCTCCCAGCCCAGTGTATTGCGGGCAAAGGTAATATCGGGTTTACGCTGAAGCGGATCATCAGCCGGCAGATCCTTGAAGATCAGCCTGGATGACGATGACGTCATGTCAATCACACGTTCCGCAAGTTCGCGAATGCTGATTTCAAACGGGTTTCCAAGGTTCATCGGGCCGGTCACTGATTTATCGGTCGCCATCAGACGAATGAATCCTTCAATCAGGTCGGTATAGAAACAGAAGGAACGGGTTTGTTCACCGTCTCCATAGATGGTGATGTCTTCACCCTGAAGTGCCTGAATGATGAAGTTTGAAACCACGCGACCATCTTGTGGATGCATGCGCGGCCCATAGGTATTGAAGATGCGGGCAACCTTGATATCAAGGCCGTGCTGGCGGTGATAGTCAAAGAACAGGGTCTCTGCGCAGCGCTTGCCTTCGTCATAGCAGGCGCGCGGGCCGATCGGGTTGACATTGCCACGGTAATCTTCGGTTTGCGGATGTACTTCCGGATCGCCATAGACTTCGCTGGTCGATGCCTGGAAAATCTTTGCACCAACCCGCTTTGCAAGGCCGAGCATATTGATCGCACCATGTACGCTGGTCTTGGTCGTCTGGACCGGGTCGTACTGGTAATTTATCGGAGATGCCGGGCAGGCCAGATTATAGATCTCGTCGACTTCAATATAGAGCGGGAAGGTCACATCATGACGCATCAGTTCGAAATGCGGATTCTCAAGCAAATGAACAATATTGTCTTTGCTGCCGGTATAGAAATTGTCGACGCAAAGGACGTCATTGCCTTCTTCAAGCAGACGTTCACACAGATGTGAGCCCAAGAACCCGGCACCACCCGTCACAAGAATGCGATTACGTCGCCACATATCGTTCTTTGACCTATCGCTCAGATGTTAAATCGGGCTGAAACTAGCAGCTTGGATGGCGGAAAGCTACGACTTATCTTTTCGCCAGATGTTTGAAAATGTCCGATTTTCACGTTTGGTTTCAATAGATATGAATGATAAATACATAACCTGTTAATCGACAGGCTCTATTATGAAACGGGCTTGGTATCGGCATTGGTTCCGATAAAACAATAATCTGGTTTTTGCATTAATGTCTGATAGTTCACTTCCATCACCCGAGGCCTTTCTCGTCGACTATGTGCGGCGCCTTGAACGGCGCAAGGACGGTGTCGGTGCTATCCATGTGCATTTCTCGAAATTGCAGGCATTCAACCGGCGTGATCACCATATCCGCACGGCGATTGTTGCCTTTGAAGAAATCGTGCCGGAAGTCACCGGTCGCATTTTTACCCTGTCCAATCAGGATCTGATTTTCATTTTCGATGCCGCTGAAATGGACGAGGTCAATGCCGTCATTTTCCGGCTTAAGTTCCTGTTTAATGATGATCCACTGATCAGCGATGGCAAGGATGAAAGCGGCGCACCGGCCACTTTCACCGACTATTTCGATGTCGGCCAGCAATACAAGGAATTCCTGCATCTGACCCAGATGCTGGTGCGATCAAACGCCAACCGGCCACGCGTCGTCAGCAAGGCAGCAGAACGTCATAACGATCACCCGGACTATGGGGATGATCGTGCGCCGCTGACACCTAAAATTCTTGGCCGTATTGATGAATCCCTGCGTCGTGCCGATCTGTCCAATCTTATGCGCCGTCAGGCGATCTGTGCGGTGGTTGGCGATGCCAACCCGACGCCGGTATTCCATGAATTGTTCATTTCAATCAAGGATTTGCAGGAAACGCTCCTGCCCGATGTGAATGTTCTGTCGAACCGGTGGCTGTTCCAGCATCTGACGGAAATTCTTGATCGTCGCATGCTGTCGCTTTTGACGCGGTCCAATGATGCATCCGTGACCGGTTCGGTCAGTATCAATCTCAATGTGTCGACCTTGCTATCACCTGATTTCCTGACCTTTGACAGCAATGTCAAAGCCGGTCAGCGCGGCACCATTGTTCTTGAACTGCAAAAGATCGATATTTTCGCCGATCTGGGTGCGTTCTTCTTCGCGCGTGATTTTTGCCGTGATCGCGGGTATCGCATCTGTATTGATGGTATCAGCCATCTGTCGCTTCCCTATATCAACCGTAACAAGCTTGGCGTTGATATGATCAAGATGATCTGGGATCCGGAGATGGAAAGCATGGACGAAGAGCATCGCGAAGCCATGCGGGCTGCGGTTGCTGAATCTGGTGATACGCGTGTGATTCTTTGCCGTTGCGATGATGAACGGGCCATCAAGTTTGGCCATTCAATCAATATCACCATGTTCCAGGGCCGCCATGTCGAGCACCTGATGAGCGAGCGGACAAAAAAATAGCGCCGGTTGCCTCCGGCGCTATCCTGTCGATAACATCACTTATCGCATCGCCTGGAAAAGCTTACGCCTCTTCCTTGCCATCAATGCCGGCTTTTTCAAAGGTTGCCATGCCGTTGTGGCATTCGGCTGCCGAACGCAGAAGCGGGATGGCAAGTGCGGCACCTGATCCCTCGCCAAGGCGCATGCCAAAATCAATCAGGGCCTTTTTACCAAGCTTGTCGAGCAAGCGGATATGCCCCGGCTCGGCTGAAACATGACCGACAAGGCAGTGATCGAGCGCATCAGCACGCACCGCAGCAAGAACAGCAGCCGCCGCACAGGAAACATAGCCATCAAGCAAAACCGGCACCCGTGAATAACGCGCAGCAATAATCGCACCAGCCATGGCGGCGATTTCACGACCGCCGACACAGCGCAACACATCAAGCCCGTCATGCATCTGGTTTTTATGCAGGATGATGGCATCGCCAACCACGCGGGTCTTGAGTGTGAGTGCGGCATCATCAATCCCGGTGCCCCGGCCTGTCCATTCGGCCGGGGTTCCGCCATAAAGCGCATGTGCAATTGCGGCGGCCGCGGTGGTATTGCCAATCCCCATTTCACCCGGAACAAACAGATCAAGGCCCTTTTCGATTGCGCTCATGCCAAAGGCCATGGCTTCTGCGCAGCCTTCATCATCCATCGCCGGTTCCTGGCTGAAATCATTGGTCGGGATTTCAAGGGCAACTTCCATCACCCGCAATTCCGCATCAACCGATTTGCAAATCTGGTTGATGGCCGCCCCGCCATTGATGAAGTTTTCGACCATCTGCTGGTTCACACTTGGCGGAAAGGCCGAAACTCCCTGCGCGACCACACCGTGGCTTCCGGCAAAGACCGTAACGCGTGGACGCGACATGCGCGGACGCGATGTTCCCTGCCAACCTGCAAGCCACAAGCTGAATTCTTCCAGTCGCCCAAGCGATCCGGCCGGCTTGGTCAGGGTCGGTTCGCGTTCGAGTACCGCTGCCTGTGCGTCGCTATCCACACCGGGCAATTCAGCCAGAAGGGTGCGGATCTCATCAAGGTTTTGGGGCGGGTGCTTGGCATTGAACATATTGGTCTCCGGCTGGCGGCATTTCGTCGAAAGCGTGTTCCGCTTGGCTTCTGAGATGGTAAGGACTAGGTTCAGAAACCAATCAAATGGTGCGTCTTGCTGTTCATCAGGTTTCTGGTTTCCCGGTGCGGGGCAGCTTCCATCAGATGGCAGGATGACAGGCGCCGGGGAAATCGGCCTCAAACTAGGCCCATGTGCAACAGAATGCCAGTTCGAATATCGGAATTTGACGGTGCCCGAAGATCATAACCAAAACGAAACAAATATGCAAAGCACAGATCAACCGGATGCGAAGTCAAAGGAATTTGGCCGCGAAACCATCGCAGATACGTCTGTTTTGACCGACTTCTGGCGGGCCATGGCTTTGCTGAGCCGGGTGCCGGTTTACCATATTGATGACTTTCGTCCTGTCATGATTGCACGATCGGTCTGGTGCTGGCCGCTTGTTGGTCTGGTGCTGGCCGGATTTGCTTTGCTTCCTGCCATGCTGGCCCATTACCTGACCGGAAATGCGGTCATATTTGCAATCTTTGCAGTTGCGTCCATGGTGCTATTGACCGGGGCCATGCATGAAGACGGTCTTGCCGATTGCGCAGACGGCTTTGGCGGTGGTGTCGATCAGGCCCGCAAACTGGAAATCATGCGCGACAGTACGGTTGGTACTTATGGCGTGGTTGCCTTGATACTTGGTCTGGTATTGCGTCTGACCCTGATTACGGCGGCTGCGGATATGGGCAAGGGGGCGGTTATTTTCCTGGTTGTCGCGGTAATTTCACGTGCCGCCATACCGGTTATGATGCGTATCCTGCCCCCGGCGCGCGATAATGGTCTGGGCAAGGGGGCGGGACGGCCCGACGGGCTGCCGATCCTGATTGGATTTGCGATTGCGGCTGCGATTGTTCTCGTCCTTTCCGGCATTGTTGCAACGCTTGCGGTTAGTTGCGGCGTTGCCCTTGCCATTTGTCTGGTCCGGCTGGTTGCCAAATGGCAGATTGGCGGGCAAACAGGCGACGTTTTGGGTGCAACGCAAATCTGTGCCGAGCTGTTTGCCGGTATCGGATTTATCGCAGCGATGACCATGGCATGATGGTAAGATGACAGCGTTTGCGATCCTTCATCACCAAAGCCCGATTGGTCTGAGGAATATATGATCAAAGCTGAAACAACGCGCTGGTGGCTGGTGCGACATGCCCCGGTCGAGAACCCGGAACGTCTGGTTTACGGCCGCAGCGACATGCCCGCTGATTTGTCTGATGAAAAGAAATTACGTGCAGTCGCCCGCCATTTACCGCGCGATGCGGTCTGGGTCACAAGTCATCTTTCCCGAACTCTTGATACCGCGCTCAAGCTTCAGGAAGTTATTGACGAAGACGTTGTGCCAACGCGCGAAAGCGGCTTTTCCGAACAGCATTTCGGCGCGTGGGAGCTGCAGCACTGGAATGATCTTCCCAAAGGTGAAACCACGCAGTTCTGGACCGATTTCGCCCGTCAGCAACCACCCAATGGCGAAAGCTTCGCCGATGTGGTCGACCGGGTTGGTCCGATTTTCAATCGTCTGAACCGATACTGGGCCGGGCGCGATATCGTTGCGGTCATTCATGGCGGAACGATCCGGGCGATCATGGCCAATGCCCTTGGCTTGTCGCTTGAGGCGGCCCTGTCATTTCATATTGATACGCTGAGCCTGACCAAGCTTGAATATATTGACGGGGTTGATCTGCCCGGCTGGCGGATCACCGGTGTTAATCAAACTTACTAAAACCGGAAACTGTGGTGTCACCATCTCGGCCCTGCAGATCCAGAAACGGCATCTATCCCGTTTGAGATGATGCCGTTTCTGGTTCTGGCCGGATCAATTTCCGGATGGTCGCGTTCAGGCCGATTGTAGTTCTGCTTTTGGGGAAAGATCGTCAAAAGCCTGTTCGGCCAGATATCGATCAAGTAGATCTGCCGAAATGTCATACTTTTCGCAGATCGCGGTCACGTCCTGAAGATAGGCCTCATAATAGGGCATCGGACGGCTGCGCGACTTGTTGCGCAAATTGGCAACATTCGGAAAATCTTCGGACAATGCCGTATTTTCAATCACCTGAATAACATTGTCGTCGATAATGGCTGCTGGCATGCCGCAATAGGTCTTGCCGCAGGCCGAGAGCATTTTGCTTGCGGTCGGAACCGAAATGCCCGGCTGGGCCAGCAATTCGTTCAGCTCTTCTTCGCCGAAATCGGAAATCGACATCAGGGTAATCAATGTCGGAAGGTCGCGGACAAGCAGTGACAATGCATTCACACGGATGCCTCGGGAATGGGACCAGATAATGGTTCCAATCACGCCCTTGGAGGCATCAAGCGCAAAGATGTTGCGAACATCACGCCGCGAAAGCGTGATCTCTGAATCCGTCGCATATTCGTGCAAAAAGGTCTGAAACGCGCGATTTTCAGAGTTCAAACGTTCAAGCAAGCCAAGCCACATATCCTTTCGGGACGATGTAACCCAGCTTGGCGTGTTCGGTTTTCGGATTTTCGATAGTTGTGCAGAAACTGCCATCTGATTATGAAAAATTCCAGTTAACCCCAAGATCCAGTTGCCACATTTTTTCTGTGGCACACCGGGTTATGATGGTTTTTGTCCCGGCGATCCCACTGGAAGGTGATTTTGTCTCACTCTAATTCCAGCGTGATAATATTATGTTCTCTTAAAGGAGGGCTCCCCTCAAGAAGACAATTCTTACAAATACTGACCTTTCGATTAGGGTGCTTCGCCAATTGGAGAATGCCCTTTGGGTTCAGAACCAAACCTGTTAGGTTCGGCGCACCGTTCGGTGATGGGAAATCGGTGCGATGCCGATGCTGCCCCCGCAACTGTATCGGGTTGGGTGATCCAGATGGACGCAAGGTCGTTCATCAGCCACCGGGAAACCGGGAAGGCGGATTGCTTTCATGCCCGCAGCCAGGAAACCAGCCGAAGGTGTCACCAATCAAAAACCGGTGGCGACGCAATCGGGCCTCGGTGGGAGGCCATGGCGAGGAACAGACAATGACCCAAAATGACCCGCTTGGCGGGACGCACCTGATCCTTGGTGGTGCACGATCGGGTAAAAGTCGGTTTGCCGAAAACATCATCAATCATGCCGGTGGCGGGATTTATGTCGCGACGGGTCGGGCATGGGATGATGAAATGGCCAACCGCATCGACCTTCACAAACAGTCGCGCGGCGATCTTTGGCAAACGATTGAGGAACCCCTTGATCTTTGTGGCACGCTTGCAACCTGCAACCGAACGGGCGCAAAGCCGGTTCTGGTTGATTGCCTGACCTTGTGGCTGACCAATCTGATGCTTGAAGATCGCGACATTGATGCGGAATTTGATCAGCTTTGCGAACTGATCCCGACATTGAAGATTCCGGTTTTGCTGGTATCAAACGAAGTCGGTTTCGGCATTGTTCCGGAAAATGCAATGGCACGGACCTTTCGTGACCATGCCGGACGGCTGCATCAACGCATCGCTGAACTGGTTGATCGGGTGACACTGGTGGTCGCAGGCATCCCGATGCAGGTCAAATAACAAGTTAATGTATTGATTTTTAAGGATTTATAAGATGGCGCAATTGGGAAAAATCCCGGCAACGGTTATCACCGGTTTTCTGGGTGCGGGCAAGACAACCATGATCCGCAACATGCTGGAAAATGCCAATGGCAAACGTATCGCCCTGATCATCAATGAATTTGGCGATCTTGGTGTTGATCGTGGTATCATCAATGGCTGCGGCATCGAAGGTTGTGCCGAGGATGATGTCGTTGAACTGGCAAACGGGTGCATTTGCTGCACGGTCGCAGATGATTTCCTGCCGACCATTCGCGGGCTGATTGATCGCGAAACACCGCCTGATCACATCGTGATTGAAACATCTGGTCTGGCTTTGCCGAAACCGCTGGTCAAGGCGTTTAACTGGCCGGAAGTCCGGTCGCGTGTGACCGTGGACGGGGTGGTTGCGGTTCTTGATGGCGCGGCCCTGCGCGACGGTCTGTTTGCCCATGACCATCATGCGGTTCAGGCACAGCGCGAGGCTGATGAAAATCTTGACCATGAAAGCCCGCTTGAAGAATTGTTCGAAGAACAGCTTCATTGCGCGGATATGGTGGTTTTGAACAAAACCGATCTTCTGACCGACGAAGAACGCGCCAAGGTCGAAGCCGACATTCGGGCAGAGCTGAAAAGACCATCGGTCAAGATTATCGCAACCGAACATTCCCGCGTTGAAAACGCCATTCTGCTGGGGCTTGGTGCCGCTGCCGAAGATGACCTTGATAGCCGCCCAAGCCATCACGACGATGGTCATGAGCATGATCACGATGACTTTGAAAGCTTTGTGGTGTCGCTTGATGCGGTCAATGATCCGGCGGCTCTGGAAAAGCGCCTGGTCGATGTTGTCCGCCAGTTTGATGTTCTGCGCATCAAGGGTTTCCTTGATATCCCCGGCAAGCCGATGCGCCATGTGGTTCAGGGTGTTGGCGAACGTTTCCAGCGTTACTTTGATCGCCCGTGGGCAGAAACGGAAAACCGCCGCTCCGAGCTGGTGGTGATCGGTCTGCATGGACTGGATCGCGCCGCCATCGAGACCGCGATCAAGGCGGCCTGAGGCCGTCTTTCCAAAGACAGATTAATCTGATCGATACCGGGTGTTTTGCATCCGGTATCGATGCCTTTGACGACGTAAAAGACGGAATTTCAAATGCATCTTTTGGCAGCTCAGCCCGGAATGGTTACCGATGGCAGCGAGGCGGTGGACCTTGGTCAGGAACCGGGGGATGTCGTGATCCTGTCTGCTGCCGAGTCCGAGCTTGCCTGTCTTGCCGGGGCGCAGGCGCGGTTGATCGATGCCTTTGGTGATGACGTTCCATCCTTGCGTCTGGCCAGCCTTTTGCAGCTTGGCCACAATATGTCGGTCGATCTGTATGTCGATGATGTATTAAGCGATGCCAAATTCATCATTGTGCGCATTCTGGGCGGGCGCGGTTACTGGGAATATGGCGTCGAGCAACTGGTTGCCATGGCGCGCACCAGGGACATTCCATTGGTTCTGCTGCCGGGTGATGATCAACCCGATGCCGAACTGCTTTCGCTTTCGACGCTCAGAGGCAGTGAATATCAGCATATCTGGCGCTATCTGATTGAAGGTGGCCCGCAAAATTCCGAGAATTTACTTCGCCTTATATATGAAAAGTTAAATGTAAATGTGAGCTGGAACTGGTCCCCAGCCGCCCCTTTGGTCAAGGCGGGTGGCTATTGGCCGGGAAAATCCCACGCAAATCTTGATGAAATCCGGTCAAACTGGGTTAAAGATCAACCGGTTACACCGGTAATCTTCTATCGATCCCTGGTGCAGGCCGGGAATCTCGACGTAATTGACGCACTGGTTGAAGAACTTTGTGTCAACCATCTCAATCCATTACCAATTTTTGTCGCCAGCCTTAAGGACCCGGTGGCAAGTGCGCTGGTTAGTGACTGGTTATCGGAAACATGCGCCGATTTGATCCTCAATACCACCGGGTTTGCGCTTTCCGTTCCGGGATCGGAACGACTTGACGGGCCGTTTGATACAGTCGATGCCCCGGTCTTTCAGGTGGTGCTGTCGGGTGGCAGCGAAGAAGCCTGGCGCGATGGCGTGAACGGCTTGGCCGCACGGGATATTGCGATGAATGTCGCCCTGCCCGAAGTTGACGGCCGTATTCTGGCACGTGCCATTTCGTTCAAGGGATCGGCGGGCAAGGACGACCTGACGCAGATCGATCTGGTCAAATATATCCCGGTACGTGATCGCGTGGCCTTCACGGCCAAACTTGCCGCCAACTGGATCAGGCTGCGTACCACTGATGCCCCGCACCGCAAGATCGCCATGGTCATGGCGAACTATCCCAACAAGGATGCCCGTCTGGGAAATGGTGTCGGGCTTGATACCCCGGCTGGCATGATTGAAACCCTGTGTGCCATGCAGGCAGAGGGGTATGAGCTTACCGATGTGCCCGATAATGGCGACGCCCTGATTTCGGCGGTGAAGGCCGGACCGACCAACGATTTCAAATCCCTTGCCGGACGCGACATACGCGTGACCTTGCCGATGGCAAAATACCGGACCGCGTTTGAGGAATTGCCAAAATCCATTCGGGATCAGGTGACGGATGCCTGGGGCGACCCGAAGACCGATCCGTTTTATCTGTCCGATCAGGACAGCTTTGCGCTATCGATCCTGCCGATGGGCAATGTGGTGGTCGGGTTGCAGCCTGCGCGCGGCTATAATATTGATCCGCTTGAAAGCTATCACTCGCCCGATCTGGTGCCGCCGCATAACTATTTCGCCTTTTACATCTGGCTGCGCCATGTGTTTGGCGTCGATGCGATCATTCATTTTGGCAAGCACGGCAATATGGAATGGTTACCGGGCAAGTCACTGGCACTGTCCGAGGATTGCTTCCCCGAGGCGGTCTTTGGCCCAACCCCGCATTTCTATCCCTTTATCGTCAATGATCCGGGCGAAGGCACGCAGGCCAAACGCCGGGCACAGGCCGTGATCCTTGACCATTTGACCCCGCCCCTGACGCGGGCGGAAAGCTATGGCCCGCTCAAGGATCTCGAAGCACTGGTGGACGAATATTATGACGCTGCTGCGGTCGATCCGCGCCGTCTGGTGATCCTCAAACGCGATATTCTTGAGCTTGCCATTCGCATTGGCCTTGATCGTGATTGCGGAATCGAAGCCGGTGAAGACGAAGAAAGCGCGTTGGCCAAGCTTGATAACTATCTGTGCGAGCTCAAGGAACTGCAAATCCGCGATGGCCTGCATATCTTTGGCAAGGCCCCTGAGGGTGATCTTCTGACTGATCTTCTGGTCGCGCTGGCGCGCTTGCCACGCGGTGCTGATACGGGACCAAAGGCATCGCTGCATCGGGCAATCGCCAGAGATATTCTTGCCGATCCGCAATTTGACCCGCTTGATTGCGCATTCGCTGAATTCTGGCCAGGTGCCAAGCCCGATATTCTTGCCGCCTATGATGATCAGGATATCGGGCCCTGGCGCACGACGGGTGATACGGTCGAACGCATCGAACTTCTGGCCCGTGATCTGGTCAATGGCACCCTCACTGCCGATCCGGCATGGGATGCGGTGAATGATGTTATTTCCGATATCGAAACAAATATTCGCCCGGCCGTAACCGGTTGTGGTGCGGCCGAGATTTCCGGCATTCTGCGCGGCCTTTCGGGCAAGTTTGTCGAACCGGGACCATCGGGGGCGCCAACCCGCGGACGGCCCGACGTGTTGCCGACCGGACGTAATTTCTATTCGGTGGATACCCGCACAATTCCGACGCCAGCGGCCTGGCAACTGGGATGGAAATCGGCAGAATTGCTGCTTGAACGGCACGTGCAGGATCACGGGGAATGGCCCAGTGCCCTTGGACTTTCGGTTTGGGGGACCAGCAATATGCGTACGGGTGGTGACGATATTGCGCAGGCCCTTGCCCTGATGGGGGTACGTCCGACATGGGATAGCGCGTCACGCCGTGTGACCGGGTTTGAGATCATGCCGGCATCGCTTTTGGGCCGTCCGCGTGTTGATGTAACCTTGCGCATATCTGGGTTCTTCCGCGATGCGTTTCCGGGCCTGATTGACCTGTTTGACAGTGCAGTACGCGCGGTGGCCGATCAGGCCGATGAAGCTGAGGACATCAACCCGATTGCCACGCGTATCGCGCGGGAGACGGCAAAACTAAGCGATCAGGGCATGGGTGCCGATCAGGCCCGCCAGCAGGCCGGTTTCCGCGTGTTCGGATCAAAGCCCGGTGCCTATGGTGCCGGTTTGCAGGCGATGATCGACGAACAGCTGTGGGAAGACGAAGCCGATCTTGCCGATGCCTATCTGGCATGGGGCAGTTATGCCTATGGGAACGGGGCCGAGGGCATTGCTGCGCGCAAGCTGTTTGAAACCCGTTTGGCGAATGTTGATGCGATTGTCCATAATCAGGATAACCGTGAACATGATCTGCTTGATTCCGATGACTATTATCAGTTCGAAGGCGGAATGACGTCGGCGGTGCGCAATCTGTCGGGTAAACAGCCCATTGTTTATCATAGTGACCATTCCCGCCCCGAAAGCCCCAAAATCCGCACGCTGGAAGAAGAAATCGCCCGTGTGGTCCGGGCCCGTGTGGTCAATCCCAAATGGATCAATGGCGTGATGCGCCATGGCTATAAGGGCGCGTTCGAGATGGCAGCCACAGTGGATTATCTGTTTGCCTTTGCGGCAACGGCGCGTTGTGTGGCTGATCATCATTTTGATCTGGTTTATGATGCCTATCTTGATGATCCAAAGGTTCGCGACTTTATCGAACAGCACAACCCAGATGCCCTGCGCGACATTCGGGATCGCCTGCGCGAAGCAATCGAACGTGGCCTTTGGCAGCCGCGCCGCAATAGCGTTGCCACCGAACTGATGGACCGCCCATAGGTGTGGTCGACTAACTGACGGGATTCACAAGAAATTTACCAAGGGAACATTGTCAGGAGTTGAAACGTTACGTTTTCGCACCATATCTCGATTAACCAACTGTTAATAAGTTGTGAGGGACGGGGCACACCTTTCGGATCGTCTGCACGGGAAGCAGGACGATCGAAAAGATAGGAGGCCGCGATGGAGAACAAGACCAACGTTCGTTTGCCTGACTATTTGCAAACTCCCTTGCCTGCCCACAAAGGGCACGCAGATATCATTGACTTCCTGCTTGCAGATTGTGACATGCCCGACTGGTTGCGGGCCGATACGCACGGACAGGGGCGTTATCGCCCGGCCCGCGGGGCCATTCGCGCCGTTCTTGACGTGCGTGAACGCTTTAACGGCCAGCACCGCCCGGTCAGCTTTGAAGAATTTCATGCTGGTATGACCGAACTTGCCCATCATCTGCCCGGCCCGGACCAGACCCGGTTCGAAATTGATGCCAAGGTTCAGATTTATTGGCGCTACTTGCAAGGTGTTGAACGCCAGGTCTGGCGCACGGCGATTTCGGTTGCCCATGTCGCCCTTGATCATTTTCCGGTGGTCCGGGAATTCAGAGCCCTGATCGAAGAGGTGGTTGTCAGCCGCGACTGGCTTGAACGCAGGCTTGAGGTCGTCGAACACAGTTTCCAGACCCCGGTGACATCGCACAATGAAACCGTGCGCAAAGCCTTGATGCGGCTGAAACGCATGTCGCCAGGTGATCGTCTGCAATTGTTTAACAAGGCCCGGATGCGGCGCCCTGAATTGCGCAATATCGATATGCGCGAACCCGATAAGTGGGCTGATCTTGTCACCGGTGATCTTGGTCTGTCACCGCGCGAAGGCACGATCTGCTAGGGAAATATCGTTCCGGAAAGACAGTTTGGTTTGTGGGTGGGGAATGCTGCCAATGGCAGCAGAAGGGTGCGGTCTTTGGGCCGCACCTTCTCTTATGTGCATGGTCCTGGGGTGTAAGGGTTGTCTTGCTTGCCGCGGGCGGGCAAAGTGAGGCGGTCATATTCCGGGGCCATCAATGAACGACGCGAAAAGATTGTTTTCCTTTGTCTTCTGCCTGTTTGGCGTCGCCATTTGTCTGATGCCTGTGGCACAAAATGCGCGGGCCACAGAAAACAATGGACGGTTTTCCGTGCCTCATGGGGCTTTTCACTGGCAGCTGCAAGGTGAAATTGCTGTCGATCCGGCCAGCATTGCTGTGATTGGTGCTGATCTTGATGAAACAACTGCGCTTCAGGTGGCGAAATGGCGCAAGGCGGGACTTTATCCGGTTTGCTATATCAATGTCGGCGCACTTGAAGACTGGCGCGAAGATTATCATCAGTTCCCGACGGATGTGGTTGGCAATGCCTATTGGGGTTGGGACGGCGAATACTGGCTTGATATCGCCCATTATGAACGCTTTGCCGATATTATGATGGCCCGGTTTGACAGGTGCCGTCAAAAGGGATTCTTGGCGGTAGAACCCGATAATATTGATGGTTACGAAGCCGATCAGTCAAACAGGACAACGGGATTTAAGCTCACACGTGAAGATCAGGTGCGCTATGTCGAATGGCTGATTGATCTGGCCCATGATCGCGGTCTTGCCATCGGGCAGAAAAATGCGTCCGAACTTGTTGATGATCTGGTGGACCGGATGGATTTTGCGCTGCTTGAATCGGCATTCCGGCTTGGCTTCATGGATGAATTTGATCCCTATATCGCACAGGGAAAGCCGGTCTTTGCCGTGGAATATTTTGAAGAGGGGGCGGATCCGGCCCTGTTTTGCCCGGCAGCCCGCAAGCATGGTTTTCAGGGTGTGATTGCCGGGCTTGAGCTTGATCAATCGCCACAAAACTGCCCTTGATCCCGCATGTGCTTTCGCCGCATTGTGGGGGCGCACTTCAAAGGGATGAAACCATGACCGATAAAAGCCAGCCAGACATTGATATC
Source organism: Thalassospira sp. SM2505 (assembly GCF_054901115.1). Taxonomy (NCBI): domain Bacteria; kingdom Pseudomonadati; phylum Pseudomonadota; class Alphaproteobacteria; order Rhodospirillales; family Thalassospiraceae; genus Thalassospira; species Thalassospira sp. SM2505. Next base: position 258,139 of record NZ_CM142731.1, on the reverse strand, counting down.
AACGTGCGCCATGATGAAAAAATGAAGAAAATCAAGGCCGCGCGCGACAAGATGATGGCCCAGAAGATCGATAAAAAGGGCCTGATCATTGTCCATACCGGCAAGGGCAAGGGTAAATCATCCTCGGCCTTTGGCATGGCGATGCGCTGTGTCGGCCATGACATGAAGGTCGGTGTGGTTCAGTTCATCAAGGGCGGCTGGGAAACCGGCGAGGCAAAACTGCTTAAAAAGTTCCCCGATCTTTGCGAATTCCACGCCATGGGCAATGGCTTTACCTGGGAAACCCAGAACCGTGCCCAGGATGTCGCACTGGCGCGTGAAGCCTGGAACAAGGCGCTGGAAATGCTGCGTGATCCAAGCTTTGCCATGGTCATCCTTGACGAGATCAATATCGTTCTGCGCTATGATTTTCTGCCGCTTGACGATGTGCTTGAAGCGCTTTCAAACAAGTTGCCCGATCAGCATATTGTCCTTACCGGCCGTAACGCGCCCGATACCCTGATCGAGGCTGCTGATCTGGTGACCGAAATGACCATGATAAAGCACCCGTTCCGCGAACAGGGCATCAAGGCCCAGGTCGGCGTCGAGTTCTGATCAATCTGGCGCGATATCGCCGTTATTGGGGAACAAAGTGAAAGTTTTGAAACCGGAATGAACGTGCAATCTGTTCCTGCCCTGATGCTTCAGGGGACCGGATCTGATGTCGGTAAATCCATGCTGGTTGCCGGATTGTGCCGCGCCTTTGCCCGGCGGGGCCTGCGCGTGCGCCCGTTCAAACCGCAAAACATGTCCAACAATGCCGCTGTCACCGATGATGGCGGCGAGATCGGCCGTGCGCAGGCGCTTCAGGCCCGTGCTGCCGGGGTTCCAACCACGGTCCATATGAACCCGGTCCTGCTCAAGCCACAAAGTGATATCGGCGCGCAGGTTGTCGTACAGGGCAAGGTTCTGACCAGTGCCAAGGCGCGCGATTACTATCGCCTCAAACGTGATCTTTTGCCCAAGGTCATCGAAAGTTTCGAGGTGATGGCGCGCGATGCCGACCTTGTCCTTGTCGAAGGGGCCGGGTCACCGGCGGAAGTCAATCTCCGGGCGGCTGACATCGCCAATATGGGCTTTGCCGAGGCGGCGAAAGTCCCGGTCATTCTGGTGGGCGATATTGATCGCGGCGGGGTCATCGCATCCATCGTCGGTACCCATGCACTTTTGTCCGACGATGATCGCACATGGCTAAAGGGCTATGTGATCAACAAGTTCCGCGGTGATGTGTCGCTGTTTGCATCGGCAACCGACATCATCGAACAGGCATGCGGGCTAAAAAGTTACGGTATCGCAACATATTGGCAGGGTGCCCATAAGCTCCCCGCCGAAGATGGCGTGGCCCTTGAAAAAGCGGGCAAATATCAGCGCCGCGCAGATGGTGCGGCGAAGGACAACCATGCCAAGGATAATGGAGAAGCCGGGCGCGTGATCCGGATCGCCGTGCCACATCTGCCGCGCATTGCCAATTTCGATGATCTTGATCCGCTGGCGGCCGAGGATGATGTCGACCTTCTGGTGATCAAACCCGGTCAGGTGATCCCTGCCGACTGTGACCTGGTGCTTTTGCCCGGCTCAAAGTCGACCATGGCGGATCTGCGTTTCCTGAAAGAACAGGGCTGGGATATCGACATTCTTGCCCATCACCGGCGCGGCGGCTTTGTCGTCGGGATATGCGGCGGCTATCAGATGCTGGGCCGGATGGTCCATGATCCTGACGGGGTCGAAGGCAAAGCGGGAAGCGAGGCGGGCTTGGGTCTTCTGGATGTTGAAACCGTCATGGCCGGTGACAAGACACTGCGCAAAACCGATGGCCTGACGACATCGGACGCCGTTCGAGGGCCACTTGAGTGCGGGATCGCGGTCAGCGGCTATGAAATTCATATGGGCCAGACCGAGGGACCAGACCGCGTGCGGGGCTGGCTGGCACTTGACGGGCTTGATAGCCCCGATGGCGCGATCAGTGCCGATGGCCGGGTGTTGGGATGCTATTTGCACGGGCTGTTTGGCAGTGACGCGTTCCGTCACGGCTTTCTGGCGGCGATTGGTGGCGATGACGGCCCGCGCCAAAGCAGTTTCGATGCCGGAGTCGACACCGCCCTTGATGAACTGGCGGACCATCTTGAAACCTGTCTTGACCTTGACGGGTTGCTTGAACTGGCAAAAAGTCGCGGCAAATAGCACCGCCTTCGGATTTCTGACAGCAAGTCTTGTCAAAAGCGTGAAAATCGCACGACATTTGCGTTGAAGGCCTTTACTTCCGTCCTGTTGCGTGGTTTGACAGATTTTGCAATTCCGGTTCTGAAATGAACTGTGTGAATTGCCGTTTTGCCAATATCTGAACACCGCTGGCGGGTCTTTGCAAAACGTTCATCCTTGGTCGGGTATCTTCACGTTTATGCGTCAGTTATATCATTTTTGGCTTTCACCATATTCGCGCAAAGTGCGCCTGGTTCTGGCCGAGAAAAAACTAGATTTCGAATTGAAAGCCGAACCGGTTTGGGAACGGCGCGACGAGTTTCTGTTGCTCAATCCGGCCGGTGAAGTCCCGGTGCTTGAGGATGAGGACGGAACGGTTCTGTGTGACTCGACCGTGATTTGCGAATATCTCGACGAGATTTCTGACGAGGAACCCAAGCTGCTGGGTTCAAATCCCAAGGAACGCGCCGAAATCCGCCGTCTTGTTGCCTGGTTTGACGGTAAGTTTAACCGCGAGGTCACCAATCATCTGCTTGGTGAAAAGCTTCTGAAACGGTTCTTTTCCACCGGCACCCCAGATACCAAGGTGCTGCGTGCCGGTCGGACCAATGCTGCCTATCATCTTGATTATATCGGCTGGTTGTTTGAACGCCGGAACTGGCTTGCGGGGGATCATCTGACCATGGCTGATCTTGCTGCTGCCGCACAGATTTCCGTGATCGACTATATGGGTGATATCAACTGGTCCAAACATCCGCGCGCCAAGGATTGGTATATGCGGATTAAAAGCCGTCCGTCCATGCGTGATATTCTGGCCGATCGACAGGCCAGCTTCCCGCCATCCAGTCACTATGCGGAACTGGATTTTGAATGACGAATTCATCCAATCTTGATGAATTCTATCCGGTCGGTGGGCTAAATACGGCAAGTTATGATCTTCGCGCTGATCTTGATCGCAAAATTTTCGAAGATCCCATTCCATTCTATACACGCCTTGCCAAAAGCCTTGCGGGATCGCTTGGCGTGCTTGAGCTCGGTTGTGGCACCGGACGGATCAGTGCCGCGATTGCTGATCTTGATATTGCGGTCGAAGGACTGGACCTGTCCCCGGCCATGCTTGATCAGGCACGTGCCAAATATCCCGATCTTGTCTGGCATCCCGGCAATATGTGCGACTTTGATCTGGGCCGGGTATTTGATCTGGTCATCATCCCGTTTCGCGGGCTTCAGGAAATCACCGATGTCCATGATCAGCGTCGTGCCCTTGCACGGGCCTTTGCCCATCTCAAACCCGGCGGGGTCATCGCACTCGATCTGATGGATCCTGATTTGCGTTATTGCCTGCCCGAAGGCGATCCCGATTTTGTCGAACTGCCGATCTTTCCGATGCCCGACGGGGTCGGAAAGCCAGACAGCCAATTGCGGATCACGGCGATGGAGCGCACCAACGATCCCCTGACCCAGCGATTTAGCGAACATTGGCGCTTCGAGGAAGTCGGTCCGGATGGCGTGGTTCTTCGGCGCGAAGACGCCTGGCATCATTTGCGCTGGGTGACGCGCAGCGAAATGCGATTGATGCTGGAACTTTCCGGGTTTGTTTCGATATCGGAATTTTCTGATTTCAAGGGCAGTCCACCCAAATATGCTACCAATCAGGTCTGGATGGCAAAACGGCCGGACTGATGTCCGGCCGCTTGAATTATGATCCGGCTTCCGACTGATCAGTTGCCAGCAAACTTTTTCGATGCTGCCATTGTTTCAAGGCGCTCTTCATCGGTCAGCGGCACCAGACCGTTATCGACAAGAAGACCTTCTGCGCCAATCACGGTTTCCGAAACATAGGTCGTGATAAAGGCATTGAGCGACCTGACAAGCTGTTCATGGTCGTCCTTGACGTAAAGATACAGCGCACGCGACCCCGGATAACTGCCATCAAGGATGGTTTCGTAATCCGGCCCGATGCCGTTGATCGTGATGCCCTGAAGCTTGTCACGGTTTCGTTCAAGATTGTTAAAGCCCATCACCCCAAAGGAGGTCGGGTCTTTTTCAAGCTTGCTGATGACAAGGCGATCATTTTCACCTGCCTCGATATAGGCCCCGTCTTCGCGGATGGTTCGGCACAGCAACCGGAAGCTGTCAGGATCGGATGACTCAAGACTTGCGATATCGGCAAAGGTTGAACAGCCCTTATCGAGCAAAAGCTGCCCCATAAGGTCGCGGGTGCCCGAGGTCGGCGGCGGGCCGTAAACGCGGATTTTCAAATCCGGCAATGACGGATCGACATCAGACCATTTGACATTGGGGTTGGGCACACTGGCGCCATTGACCGGGATGGTACGGGCAAGGGCCAGATAAAGCTGGCGGGCAGTAAGTTCCATGGTCGGCGCTTCGCGCGATCCCAAAAGAACGATGCCGTCATAGCCGATTTTGATTTCGCTGATATTGCGGACCGAATTGGCCGCACAAATTGCGGTTTCCGAACCGGAAATCGGACGCGATGCATCAACGATATCGGGATATTGTTCCCCGATCCCGCCACAAAACAGCTTGAAGCCACCGCCAGAACCGGTGCTTTCAACAACAGGAGCCGGTTGACCGGTGGTTTTGGCAAAATATTCCGCGACCTTGGTGGTTAGCGGAAAGATTGTCGACGAGCCGACGATACGAACCTGATCACGTGCCTGTGCCACAGAGACAGCAGAAACAAGTGCGACAGACGCGGCAAGGGCAGTCAAGGCAAGCGTACGACGCATTACGTCCCCCAAAATGGTGTTCGGTCAAAATCCGGTATGATTCTCTACCGGACATATACAAGGAAACTGACCACAGCAAACCTAGTTTGATCCGGTGTGAACATCCATCTTCTCTATATTCGCTTTTGCCGCATCAGCGACAGGGGTTCCGTTTGAATTTTCTATGACATTTAGCCAGTCACGACGTGCCAGATCGTTTTTCCCCGCAATCCGGTAAAGCTTTCCGCGTTCAAAAAGTGCCTGAACATTCCCCGGTTCAAGATTGAGCGCATTGTCAATGTCGGTCATGGCAAGGTCATAGCTTTCAAGCATCCGCCAGGCCGATGCCCGGTAAATCAGGACATCTGCCTGATCGGGTTGCAGATCAAGCGCCTTGTTCAGATCATCAATCGCATCCCAATATTGCCCGGCAAGCCCAAGCGCCATGGCGCGATCAACCCAAAGCTGCGGGTTGTTGGGCACCAGTTCAAGCGCCCGACTTTGATCGCGCCATGCAAATTCAAGATTGTTTGCCATCATCCATGCCTGTCCGGCCTGTGCCAGCATCCCGGCGACAACCCCCGGCTCGGCGGTGCTGTCCTTGGCCAGCGCATCCAGTCTGGTTGCGGCTTCTTCATATTTGCCAAGCGATATCAGCGCGACCGCAACGCAATGACGTGCGGGTTCACCGCCACCCATGTCGCGCCAGGCGATTGCACTTTCAAAACCGTCTTCGGGTTTAAGCTGGGCCAGCTTGATGCAGTCCTGATATTGCTGCTTTTCCTCAAGCGTCAGGGTGCCGTTGCTGTCCGTCTGGGCATGAAGATCCGGTGCTGTCCAGATGCCAGCAAACCCCGCCAGCAGAAGAACGCCTGTCGCGCGTGCAAATGTGGATCGGCCGCAAAGATGTGACATGGTTTCAAAAGCTCCGTTTCTGGCAAAACCGGGTCGCCGACAGCATAGGGGATGATGCCCCCGCACCGCCATGCCTGAATGCCCCGATGCCCCAAAAAACAGGATGAAAACGGCAAGATAATGATTGTCTGATCCATTCGACTGTGCAGTACCGAATTCCGGTGCAGACCAAAAGGTTTTGTATCGCGCCGTCCGCGCCGTTACTGTGCGCATTATGAGATCATGCGTAAGATACAGGTGCCTATATGACCAATAAGCTGTTTTGTTTCGGGTTGGGTTTTTCCGCACGTCTGGTTGCCAATCAATTGCAGGGCGAAGGCTGGAAAATTGCCGGAACCACCCGAAATGCAGACAAGGCGAAACAGCTTGAGGCAGACGGGATCGAGCCGTTTATTTTTGGCGATGATCAACCGGTTGCCGATATCAAAACCGCCCTTCGCGGGGTGACCCATGTCCTGGTTTCTGCCCCGCCCGGCGGGCAAGGGGATCCGGTGATCCATCATCATGGCAATGATCTTGCGGCATTGCCCGAAGGCACATGGATTGGCTATCTGTCGACGACAGGTGTCTATGGGGATCGTGACGGTGCAGAAGTCAGCGAAGAAGACGAACTTTTGCCCAGCGGCAAGCGCGGTCGACGTCGGGTGACTGCGGAAAAGGCATGGTTTGATCTGGGCCGTCGTCATGGATTATGCGTGCAAAGTTTCCGTCTGGCGGGGATTTACGGGCCGGGCCGCAATGCCCTTGAAACCGTTCGTGCCGGTCGTGCGCGCCGGATCATCAAACCCGGTCAGGTTTTTTCGCGTATCCATGTCGAAGACATCGCCCAGACCGTTTTGGCATCAATCAAGCGCCCCGATTGCGGGGCTGCCTATAATGTCTGCGATGATGATGCGGCCCCACCCCAGGACGTGATTGTTTATGCCTGCGGGATGCTTGGCATTGATCCGCCTGCAGAAGAAGATTTTGCCACCGCCAGGCTCAGCCCGATGGCAGCAAGTTTTTATGAAGACAACAAGCGGGTTTCGAACGCACGTATCAAGGAAGAACTTGGTGTCAAGCTTCGCTATCCCGATTATCGGGCCGGTCTGACGCCACTTTATGATGAAATATTGGCCCGATTGGAATCCCGCGAGGAAATTGATTAATCTCGGCGCATTGTTGACCCGCATGACGCGTCGTATATAACCCAAGAGCCTGCGGACACTCATATCGTTCTCTGTTCGGGCACAATATGAATGTCCACAGGATAACATCGACCGGGTGGTCAGGCCTGACTGGCCCGGAAGGCATCTAACGCTGGCATGTCTCGCGGAAGGTCTTCTGCGCATATTGTCATCGGCAAGGAGAAAGCAAGCATGGATCGTCGTATCGTAACCGTTTTCGGTGGCACCGGATTTGTCGGACGTCACATCGTCAAGCGTCTGCTTGAACGTGACTTTATCGTTCGCGTCCCGACCCGCAGCTTCGAGCGCGTCAAAAAGCTCAAACCGATGGGCTATCTCGGTCAGGTCGTTCCGGTCCATTGCGATGTGCGCAACGAAGACAGCATCAAGGGCGCAATCGAAGGCTCCGAGGCCGTCATCAACCTGCTTGGCATTCTGTACGAACGTGGCAGCAACAATTTCCTCAACATCCATGTAAAAGCCGCGAAACGCATCGCCGAAGAAGCCAGGGCATGTGGCGTAAAGACCATGGTGCATATGTCCGCACTTGGTGTGGATAAAAACAGTGCCGCCAATTATGCGACATCGAAACTTGCCGGTGAAAATGCCGTGCGCGAGGTCTTCCCGAATGCGGTGATCTTCCGTCCGTCGGTCATCTTTGGCCCGAATGACAATTTCCTCAACAAATTCGCAACGCTGGCGCGTTTTTCGCCCATTTTGCCGGTGATTGGTGCGCCGGGCCTGCCGAAAGTCGATCTTGGCGAAGGCAAGGTTGATATTCTTGGTGACGGTGGCCCGAAATTCCAGCCGGTCTATGTCGGCGATGTTGCCGATGCGTTTGTCGCAGCTGTTTGTGACCCGTCACTTGCGGGCAAGACATTTGAACTGGGCGGGCCGGAAACCTATTCCTTCATGGGTCTTCTGCGCGACATGCTGCGTATCACCCGTCAACGCGCCATTCTGATGCCGGTTCCGTTCTGGCTGGCCTCGATCAAGGCGTTCTTCCTGCAATTCCTGCCGGTGCCGCCGATGACACCCGATCAGGTCCGGTTGCTCAAGGTCGATAATGTCGTGTCCGAAGGTGCGGCGGGTTTTGCCGAACTGGGAATTACCCCCAATAGCCTTGAAGCCGTGGCACCGTCCTATCTGAAACGGTTCTGCCCGCCACGCAAATCCGGCGAGTTCCGCCGCTTTGTCTGAGGCAGCCCAGACCTTGAATGCGAAAAACCCCGCCAGTTTTCGGCGGGGTTTTTCATTTCGGGGCGGTGTTTGACTTACGCGCGGTCCTTATCGGTCGCCCAGACCCAGTGCGCGTCCCCGTGCATTTTCAAGATGCTGGCGCAGGCAAATTGCGGCCTGTTCAGGATCACGCTTTTCAAAGGCTGCGATAATGGCAAGATGATCGTTCATCACATTCTGCAACAGGCTTTCTGTCAGTCGGAAACGTTCCTGTCGGATCAGGCGAATTTTGACGGAATTGACCTTGTAGATCTTTGAAATGATTTCATTATCAAGTGAATCAATGATCGTATCGTGAAGCGACCAATCCACCGCCTGGGCATGCTCAAGCAGTTCCGGGGTGATGCCGTTTTCACGGGCTGACTCCAGAACATCTTCATGGGCCTTACGCAGTTTGACCAGCATCTTGTCGCTGGCCTGCACTGTGAATAACCGGGCTGCTTCGAGTTCAAGAAAAATACGCAGCTGAAACGCATTGCGCACCAGATCAAGGTCGATATGGGCGACTTGCATACCGCGCTGGGGGACAGTGGTGATCAGACCATCCGCCTCAAGGCGGGGGATCAGTTCACGGATGGCACCAAGCGGCATATCGGTAATTTCGACCAGTTCACGTTGCGAAATAAACTGACCGGGCCGGATGTCACGGGCCAAAAGATGTTCGGTGAAGCTGTTATAGGCTTCGCTTCGCCGACTCTGTCTTGCTGGTTGCCGCTTGTTTTCGCTCATCAATCATTCCTGGTTGCGAACAGGGTATCGTAAGTATTTGTGATCCACTCATACTGTTCCTGTGTCAGTTCGACAAGCGGTGCGCGCACGCGTGACCACTGGGCAGAGTCGGTGATGTGGCCAACAAGCGCCTTTACTGCTGGTGTCACCGGCAATTCGACAAGGGCATTTACAAGCGGTGCCAGACGCTGATCGGGGGTTTCGCCATCCAGAAGCGGGATCAGAAGGTCCGGTGCAAAGTTGGCGACACCACTGATTGCACCCGATCCGCCAAGCGCAATGGCTGCGCCCAGAATGCGTTCATCGCCGATCAGGATGTGACGGTCTGAAAACCGGTCGAGCAGGGTTTTGGCATTTTCCCAGTCACCTGATGAATCCTTGACCCCGGCAATCATGGCAGGGTGGCTTTCAATCAGTGCCGCGATCATGTTGGGGCAGATCGGGGCGGCTGTAACCTGCGGGATATGGTACAGAATGACCTGAAGACGGGTGTCGCTGATGGCATCAAGAAACTGTCTGAACCAGGTGATCTGACCGGCATCACTGGACCCTTTGAAATAATAGGGTGGTGTGACCAGAACATATTTGCTGCCAAAAGAATCGGCCGTTTTTGCGGCGGCAATTGCATCGCCAAGTGCGGATTCGATGATGCCAACAACGATCTGGGCCGGTTCAATACCCGATGCCAGAAGGGCTTTGTGCGCAGCAACTTTTTCATCACGCGAAAGGTGCGGACCCTCACCGGTTGTCCCGCCAAGTGTGAAGGATGAACATCCCTTGGCAATCAATGATTTGGCATGTTTGCACAGCAGATCGGTGTCGATCGCACCGGTGCTGGTAAAGGGCGTTGTGATCGCAGCCGAGATGCCGAATTTGTCTGTTCTGGTGACGGGCATGACACATTCCTGTTTCGAGCCATTTGACATGGCGCAGTGTTTATCGGTATTGAAACAGTTGTCTATCACTAACATGTTAGTTATACAATAGGTGTCGTGTCAGCGCAGATGTTGTTGATTCTCATCTGTGGAAAGACCTAAAAACAATAACGACACATCAGAAAAACAGACACTTAATGTCCTTTAGGGAGGATCCAATGACCAAAACACCCATGGCACGCAGTCTGGTAAGAATTGCATCGGCCGCAATTTGCACATTTGCGATTGGCGCAACATCTGCCTTTGCGGCGGACGCGGTCAAGCTGCGCATCTCAACGCCTGCTGTTGAGTCCGACTGGCATGCCAAGATGCTGACTGTCTTCAAGGACGAGCTTGCAAAGACCGCGCCGGGCGAATTCGATGTTGAAATCCATCTCAATGCCAGCCTGTTCAAACAGGGTACAGAGCCCGCAGCAATGCAGCGTGGTAATCTCGATATGGCGATGATTTCAGCACAGGATATCGCCAAGCAGATTCCGGCATGGTCGGTTTTCACCGCCGGTTATCTGATCCGTGATCCGGAACATCAGAAAAAGGTTTTCAACAGCGACATCGGGAAGAAGTTCTATCAGATGGTCGCAGATGACATGAATATCGAGATTCTTGATGTCGGTTATCTTGGCACGCGTGAGCTTAATCTTGCCAATGACAAGAAAATTACCACCCCGGATGACCTCAAAGGCGTGAAACTGCGCATGCCGGGCTCCGATGCATGGTTGTTCCTTGGCAATGCGCTTGGCGCAGATGCAACTCCGCTTGCATTTGGCGAAGTTTACACGGGCCTTCAGACCGGAACGATTGATGGTCAGGACAACCCGCTGCCGACAGTCAAGGCCGTCAAATTCTATGAAGTGACCAAACAGATCGTTCTGACAGATCATCTGGTCGATGCGGTTTTCCTGTCGATGGCTAAAAACACCTATGATGACTTGTCTGCAGATCAGCAGAAAAAGGTCAAGGACGCCGCAGCAGTTGCAACCGCCTATAACAACAAGATGCGTATTGAAGACGAAAAGTCGCTGATTGATTTCTTCAAGAAAGAAGGTCTGTCGATTTACGCGCCTGACGTTGCCGCATTCCGCACCAAAGTCCAGAATGCCTATCTGGAAAGCGAGTTTGCCAAGGATTGGCCGGAAGGCATCGTTGAACAAATCAATGCGGTGAAGTGATTAGATCGTGCGTGATCTGAGCAGACCCTTCAAAAAAGGTGCCGAAATCATCGCGGTGGCATTGTTTATCGCGATGTTCGGGACCTTTCTTCTACAGATTTTTGCGCGTTATGTTCTCAATAGCCCGCTGGGCTGGACGGTCGAGCTATGCATCATCCTGTATATCTGGCTGGTGTTCTGGACGTCTGCTTTCTTGCTGCGTGAACATGACCATGTATCGTTCAATATGCTGTTTCTTGCCGCTCCGACACGGGGGCGGCGGGTTATGGCAATTCTTGGTCTTGGATGTATTGCGGCGGCCTTTATTGCCGGATTCCCGGTGATTGTGGATTACGTCATGTTCATGCGGATCGAAAAGGCGCCTGTTACGCGCATCACCCTTGACTATGTCTATGCAATTTTCCCGGTCTTTATCGTCGCGCTGATTATCCGGAGCCTGATTTCCTTGTGGCGTCTGATGCGCGCCAAAAGCTATGGCCAGGAAATTGCGGCAATCGCTGGCGACCCGACACAGCCGGACCAATCGCTTTGTGATCCGTTTGTGACAAAGGAGCCAAAGGCATGAGTATGGCTTTTTTGATCAGCCTTGGCGGCTTCCTGTTGCTTGGTGCGATTGGGATGCCTATTGCAATCGCGGCCTTTGCGGCGTCAATCGGCTATATGTTTATTTCCGGACAGGATGTCGGTCTGGTCGCTGAACAGGCCTTGAACGGTCTGTTTAACAGTTATGTTTTGCTGGCCGTGCCCCTGTTTATTCTGGCGGCCAACTTCATGAATGCCGGAACGATCAGTGACCGGTTGCTGACATTTTGTATTGCGATTGTCGGGCGTTTTCGTGGCGGGCTTGCCCATGTCAATGTGCTTGCCAGTGTCATTTTTTCGGGTATGTCGGGGTCGGCAATTGCCGATGCGGCGGGAATCGGGCGGGTTATCATTGATCTGATGACCCGAAATAACCGTTATCCTGGCGGCTATGCCGCAGCCCTGACGGCGGCATCGAGCGTTATCGGTCCGATCATCCCGCCTTCGATCCCGATGATCCTTTATGCACTGATTTCGGGGTCATCGATCGGTTATCTTTTCCTGGCCGGGATTGTGCCGGGACTGTTTCTGGCCTTGGTCCTGATGATCCTGAATGTCGCGATTGCCCGCAAACGGGATTTCAAACGTGATGATGTCGTACCATTGCGCGAAATTCCGCGCGTGACGATGCGCGCTTTCCCGGCGCTGATGTTGCCGGTGATCCTGCTTTACGGGATTTATGGCGGTATCACCACCCCGACCGAGGCTGCGGCAATTGCAGCAGTTTATGCGCTTATACTTGCCGCACTGTTTTACCGGTCGGTCAGTTGGAAGGATTTCTATCTTCTGGTGCTCGACGGGGCCAAATCGACCTCGGTCGTGGGGCTGATCATCGCGTCGGCTTTGGTGCTGAACTATCTGGTGGCAAGTGAAAACCTGCCTGCCCTTGTCGCGGACGAGCTGGCCGCGACCAACATGTCGCCCCTGGTCTTTATGCTGGTGATCAATGTGATCATTCTGGTACTGGGATGTCTGTTTGATGCGACGACACTGCTTTTGATCGTGGTGCCGCTTTTCCTGCCAACCGCAGAGCTTCTTGGCATTGATCTGGTTTATTTCGGTGTCGTGATCACGATTAACATCATGATCGGTCTCATCACGCCGCCTTATGGCATTTTGCTGTTTGTTCTGAACGGTGTTACGGGCATTCCGTTACGCGACATCATTCGTGAAATATGGGTATTTGTCGCAGCCTTGATCGGGGCATTGATCGTGCTGGTGCTGATCCCTGACATGGTTCTGTGGTTGCCCCGCCTGTTTGGTTATACAGGCTAGAAGGCAGGCCCTGCAAAATCAGCGGCCCCAAATAAAAACCCCTCCGCCGGGCCAGCCGACGGAGGGGTTTTCTTTGTTGAAAAACAGATTTAGCCTGCCCGGACGCGGGCGACAAAGCCGTTTGCTTCTTCCTGAAGACGCTGGGCCTTGGTCAGAAGCTCCTCAGCCGTGCCACGGGCATCGCCCGAAAGTGTCTGAACGGCCTCGGCAGAACGGGAAACTTCGGTCATGTTTGCCGAAACATCGCGAACGCCACGGGCTGCTTCCTCGGAACCACTGGCGATCTCGGCGGTGGCGGAACCCTGTTGACGCATGGCAGCCGCGATAGAGCTTGAAATCGTGTCGACTTCGCCGATCGTGGTTGCGATGGCCGAGATCATCTCGACGGCGGATGCGCTGACGGTGCGCATTTCGTCGATCTGGCGGCTGATATCCTCGGTCGCACGCTGGGTCTGGGTTGCAAGGTTTTTGACCTCGTTGGCAACCACGGCAAAGCCCTTGCCGGCATCACCGGCACGTGCAGCCTCGATTGTGGCATTCAGCGCAAGAAGGTTGGTCTGATCGGCAATTGTGTTGATCAGATCAATGACTTCACCGATTTTCTCGGCCGTATCGGAAAGCTGGCGAACGGTAACATCCGAACGGCGGGCTTCCTCGACAGCAGAACGTGAGACTTCCTCGGCTTTGCCAACCTGGCGTTCGATTTCGGCGATTGATGCCGAAAGTTCCTCGGTCGCAGACGAGACCGAGCTGACATTTTCCGACGCATTGTGAGAGGCGTTGCTGACATCGGTTGCCCGGACAACGTTTTCACCGGCATTCGATGCCATATGATCGACCGCATTTCGCATTTCGGTGATCTGGGTCAGAAGGTCAGTGACCAGTCCATTGACCGAACTTTCAAAACCGTCAGCCATTTCAAGAAGGGCCGCACGACGTTGCTGTTCGGCACGTTCCTCGTTGGCCTTGTTCTGGGCCCGGAGTTCTTCGGCCTCCAGCGCGTTTTCGCGGAAGGTTTCCACAGCACGGGCCATGGCCGCAATTTCATCTGATCCCTTGTCGGCAACCGGTGTGCGCAGATCGCCATTGGTCAGGCGGTCCATGGCACTGTTCAGGCCAATCAGCCGGGCCAGAAGGTTGCGCTGGACATAAAGCCAGATGATCAGGATTGAAATGATGATGGCCGCCGCTGCAACAATCAGCATCACGGTTTCGGCAACCGTGATGGTCTTGCTGACATCGGCATTGGCAGCATCAATCTTGCTGCGCATTTCGTCCAGCAACTGATCGGCTGTTTCCCCAATACCATTGGCAATGGTTGTGGTTTGTTCAAGCAGATCGGCAAGGACAACCTGTTGTTCAAGACCGCGCTGACGCAGGGTAAACAGGTTCTTCTCACTGTTGGGATCAAGTCCGGCCGACAGGGTTTTGAAGTTTTCTTCCGAACGGGCCTTAAGGTCATCAACCGGAATTTCGGCAATGCTGGCACCCATCTGCGTGATGATCGGATTGGACCAGAATTTGACGCGATCAAGGCCGTCAATATCAGTGGCTGAACTTGCAATTCGGGCCAGATCGGGGATCTTGAGGGCCAATGCGCGAAGCTCGGCCATGTTCTGTGCGGTCAGGGCGTCTTCATCAATCAGCTGATCGAGAAGATCAAAAATCTCGCCCTCCCTGTCTGCCTTGCCAACCAGACTGTAAAGTTCACCGGCATTGTTGGTCAGCGTCATGTTGGCGTTGGTCGAGAGTTCACGCGAACTGACTTCAATCGCACCAGCAGCACGGATGATTTCATCAAGTATGGCCGCAAGTTCGTCCCGATTGGTAAAGACCCCACCCATGGTCTCTTCCAGACGGCGGATATTGACGATCATTTGCCCGGTCTGATCCGAGAATTGCTGCAATATCTCGTTATTCACCCCCAATGCCGCCAAACCGGAAATATGATCATTCATCTGGTTTTCGACAGCATCAAGCGTTGCGGTCGCAGCAACAACTTCGTCATGGCTGGTCGCACTGGCAACCGCGCGTGCAATACGAATGATCGCATCGCTGCTGACATAAAGCTCCTGCCCGTTGACAAGGGCAGGAATCGCTTCTGCGGTGACGACCCGTTGCTGGGACTCAGTCATACGAAAAGAAAAAACCGCCAGTGCGGCGGCACAAACAGCAAGTAGAGCAATGGGGACAATCGCCGCCATTAGCCTACCGCGCAAACCAACTTTGCCGGTCATGATATTCCCACTCATGGATTGTTTTGATTTATATGAGCCAAGCGCCATCTATGGCCGGTAACTTGTCTCTGACGGTTATTTCCGTCCTTGGGAATATTATTGAATCAAAGTCGGAAGCGGTCTAGTGGTGTTTGTGTTGCAATGTTGCGAAATTAGTTTTCATCAAGAAACTTTTGAACGCTTTTAAGTATAACTTCCCGGGTGTGTGCTTGCGTTACTGGTGCGGCACCCGGCCGTTCAATCATGATCACCGGCAGGCCAAGATTGCGAGCGGCCTCGATTTTGGCAAATGTCGCCGTGCCGCCACTATTCTTGCAGACGATCACATCAATCCCGTGGCGTTCAAGAAGTTCGGTCTCGCTTTCGACGCTGAACGGGCCACGGGCAAAAAGCCATTCCCCGTATGCCAGATCAAACGGATCGCGCGGGGCATCAACCGTTCGTACCAAAAGCCAGGTCTTTTCAAGGCCCTCAAAGGCATGCAGGTTCTTTGCACCACTGGCGATCAGGGCGCGTGTGCCATGGTCGGGCAGAATACGGGCGGCTTCTTCGATGGAACGGACCGGTATCCAGTTGTCTTTGGGCGTCTTTTCCCAGCCGGGGCGGTAAAACTGGATGCAGGGCATCGCGACTGCGTGGCAGGCTTGCGCGATATTGCTTGAAATCCGGGTGGCATAAGGATGGGTCGCATCAATCACCAGATCAATCTGCTCGCCTTTGACATAGGAAATGATGCCTTCCGGTCCGCCAAACCCGCCAATCCGGACCGGAACCCGGTCCGGGAGGCTGGGTGCACTGGTGCGACCGGCAAGGGATAGTTGCAGCCGGATGTCGCGGCCGAATTCATGCATTAGGTCCTCGGCAATGCGATTAGCGTCCCCGGTACCGCCAAAAATCAGAACATGCTTCGGGCGTTTGGCAGGGCGGGAAAGCGACATGGGCAGTGACCTTGTTGTGATATGTTCAGTGTGCGGATGCAGATCAGGCAGATGTGACCGGTTTGAAGCGGTCAAAATCACCAACACCATGACGCGCAATGATCCGGCCTTCGCGGTCGGTTACCAGGATCTCGACGGCACTTGCGCCATCAAGGGTGGCACGTGCCGATTCAGAGGCCTGACGCGCAATGGTGTCTGCAATATCAACGTTTGCGGCCTGACAAAGTTCCAGAACCTGTTTTGCCGTATTGGCGCTGCGGGTCTGATCCTGAAGATCGGAACTGCCGCCTGACAGTTTGACGGTCTCTGCAAGCCGGTCAAAATCGACCTGCGACCGGCTGCTATGAAGGTCAAGATGCCCTTGGGCAAGCTTGACGAGTTTGGCAAAGCCACCGGCAATGCTGACAAATTCCACCGGGTTCTTGCGCAGATATTTCAGCATCCCGCCGACGAAGTCGCCCATATCAAGAATGGCTTCTTCGGGAAGGCCATAAAATGCGCGAATGGCGGCCTCGGATGTTTTGCCGGTTGCGCCCGCGACATGGATGCGCCCGGTGGCGCGCGCTACATCAATGCCGCGATGGATGGAATGAATCCATGCTGAACAACTGAACGGGATGACAATCCCGGTCGTGCCCAGAACCGATAAACCGCCGACAATACCCAGCCGTCCATTCCATGTTTTGGTGGCAATTTCCTGTCCACCGGGAATGGAAATCTCGATCTCGACATCAGGGGTGGCGCCGAATTTTTCGCAAAGCTCGGTGATTTGACCAACCATCATTTCGCGTGGCTTGGGATTAATCGCGGCCTCGCCGGGGGGCAGGGGCAAACCCGGTTTGGTGATGGTTCCGACCCCGTCCCCGGCATGAAAACTGATACCGGCCCCGGGTTTTCCGATGCGCAGGGTGGCAACGATTTCAGCCCCATGGGTGACATCGGGGTCATCACCCGCATCCTTGATCACGCTTGCACGTGCCCAGCCATCACCCTTTTCGGCTTTGACCAGCGCAAAAGACGGGGTTTCACCGCGCGGCAAGGTAATGGTGACCGGATCGGGAAACGTACCGGATAGCAGGGCCTGCCAGGCAGCACGGGTGGCGGCGGTGGCACAGGCCCCCGTTGTCCATCCCTTGCGCAGCGGTCCTTCCGGTTTTCTGACCATTCCTCGATTTTTTCCTGTCACTCTGGCATTGGTTCCCGGTATTGATGGCGCGAAGTTCCTGCCATCGCGGGAATTTTAATTAAACATATTAAATTGTGTTGTTCTTTTAATAATACGACAAAATATCGGAAATATGTTGGACGTATCGTTTGATTGTTGTTTAACATATCCTCTTGAAACGGTCCTGCACAGATGGACCGAAATTCACGGAACAGAAGTAGCGCGTAATGACGACTCTTGGTCTTGATTTTCCGGTGTTTGAACCGGGTTGGGTATGGCTGGTTGGTGCGGGTCCGGGGGATCCGGGCTTGCTGACACTTCATGCGGTCAATGCCATGCAACAGGCTGATGTCGTTGTTTATGATGCGCTGGTTGATGAACGGATACTCAATCTACTGCGTGCGGATGCCAAACGTTTATATGCGGGCAAACGTGGCGGACGTCCGTCGTCAAAGCAGACCGATATTTCATTGCAACTGGTCGATCTTGCCAAGCAGGGCTTGCGTGTCCTGCGCCTTAAGGGGGGCGATCCGTTTGTCTTTGGGCGCGGCGGTGAAGAGGGCCTGACCCTTGTTGAGCACAATGTACCCTTCCGCGTGGTGCCGGGCATTACCGCCGGGATTGCCGGGGCGGCCTATGCCGGTATTCCGACAACCCATCGCGATTGCAATTCATCGGTGACCTTTGTCACCGGTCATGGATCAAGTGGCGAGGTTCCCGACAACATCAACTGGGCAGCCCTTGCCAAGGGGGCACCGGTTCTGGTGATGTATATGGCGATGAAGCATTTGCGCCGGATTTCCTCGGAACTGATGGCCAATGGCCGTGCCGGGGATGAGCCGCTTGCGGTTATCAATCAGGCGACCACAGCCGATCAGGGTATATTGATCACCACGCTTGAAAAGGCGGCCGATGATGTTGAACGTGCCGGTGTTGAACCGCCCGCGATCTGCATTCTGGGCAAGGTTGTCGGTTTGCGGGATCGCCTGAACTGGCTGTCGCCGCAAGACGATGTCAAATCGGTTCGCAATGTGCCGTTCGAACAGGTACTTGAACTGATTTCGACCCCGTCTGATCCGCTAAAAGACTAGGTCACTCCCCATATTAAATCCATTCCAGTGGATTGATATATATCGTTGTCCGTCAGGCGCGTGCTTGTCACAATCGCCGCAATCGAATTGACCCGGATGGATCATGGACGAACAACAGGTATTGATCCGCATCCTTGAAAGCGGCTGGGCACAATGTGCCGAAATCCTGCGCGATGATGGCGGGGTGATTTTGTCTGCGCTGATTGCCGGGCTTGTCGGCAGTGTCACCCACTGTGTCGGCATGTGCGGGCCTTTTGTGATTTCGCAGGTCACCAGCCGGATGGAACAGGTTCCGCTCGAAAAAATGAGCGAGCTGCGTCGTCTGACCGGGGCGGCTCTTTTGCCCTATCAGTTCGGGCGTTTGACCACCTATTGCCTGCTCGGCGTGCTTGCGGGTTTCTTTGCCGATGGTATCTCGGCATTGACCAGTATCTGGTGGATCGGGCCGGTCTTGCTGGTGCTTGCCGGTGCGTTCTTCCTGATTTTCGGGATCATGGGGTTGCTGCCCCATATGGGTGGTCTGTTGCCGACTTCTGGTGAAACGCGGTGGTGGAACCGCCTGTTTGGTGACCGCTTGCGACCGCTTTTTGCCGCCCCCTTTGGCATGCGGGGATATGCACTTGGCATCATGCTGGGTTTTATCCCGTGCGGGCTGGTCTATGGTGCGCTGGTTCTGGCTGCGGCGACCGCAAGTGCACTGAATGGCGGGGTGGTGATGGTGATCTTTGGTCTTGGCACAGTGCCGATGCTGTTTGTCACAGGCTTTATCGGCCAATACGCTGCCCAGCGGTTTCGCAGCCTGATGGTGCCGGTCGGGCGCGGATTGATGATTGTGAACGGGTTGATCCTGTTTGCCCTTGCCGCAAAGGCAATTGCCTGATCAGGACACCGGATATGTTGTGGAAAGTGTCATATTTACAGGATTTTGTAACGTGGTGTGAGCTTTCCCACAGCTGCTGCCCTTGCAGGATTGCACAGGGCATTTATAGTGCCCCGATAGTTTGGGATGCTTAAAGGCCGGTCAAGTGCGGTCAAAAGAAAAGAGGTAGGACGCGTGAGCAAAAAGACGCTTCTGGCAATTCTGGCGATTGCCCTGGTTCTGGGGATTGGTCTGACCTATCGCCTGATGATGATGGGGACAGAAACCCAGTCATCGGGAATTGCATCCATCGGTGGATCGTTCGAGCTCGTCAATCAGGACGGCAAGACCGTGACCGAGAAGGACTTTGCCGGAAAATATATGCTGATCTATTTCGGCTATACTTTTTGCCCGGATGTCTGCCCGACCGAATTGCAGGTCATGGGCAATGCGCTTGACCAGATGCCGGCTGACCTTGCCAATGAAGTGACACCTGTCTTCTTCACCGTCGACCCCGAACGTGACACGGTCGAGGCCATCAAGGCCTATGTGCCGCATTTCCATGACAGAATGGTCGGCCTGACCGGAACCGTCGCCCAGACGTCGGCGGCGGCAAAAACCTTCCGGGTATATTACGCCAAGGCCATTCCCGAAGGTGAACCGGAAAATACCGACGCCTATCTGATGGATCATTCGTCCTTTGTGTATCTGATGGATCGCAATGGTCAGTTCATTCGCCATTTCAACTATGGCACTGCCCCCGAAGAAATGGCCAAGGGCATCACCGAGGCGGTAAAAAAGAACGGCTGATCGGTTGGTCGGCAATGCTATGATTGGAAGGCGGGGTGGATTATTGTCCCCGATTTCGCCGCCTGCCTGTCCATCCGTGCCGGAGACCCCGCCATATGCCCCATGAAAAAGCAGACCCCGTTCCGGGCATTCTGATTGCAGCGCCGTCGTCCAATAGTGGCAAGACCGTTGTCACGTTGGCTTTGTTACGCGCCCTGACCCGTCAGGGGCACAAGATTGCAGCGGCGAAAACCGGCCCTGATTATATCGACCCGGCATTTCAGGCCGCAGCCTGTCGCGGGACCTGTATCAATCTTGATCCCTGGGCAATGGGCCGTAACCAGATCGCATCGCTGGTCACAGGCCACGCCACCGGCAAATCGTTTGTGATGTGCGAAGGCGTGATGGGGCTGTTTGACGGGGCGGCAAATGGCGAAGGATCAACTGCCGATCTTGCCGCACAAACCGGCTGGCCGGTGGTTCTGGTGGTCGATGTCAAAGGACAGTCTGCCTCTGCTGCGGCACTGATTTCGGGATTTACCAATTTCCGCAAGGATATCAATGTGGCCGCCGTGATCCTCAATCGGGTCGGAAGCCCCCGCCATGGCAAGATGATCATTGATGCCTGTGCCAGGCATCTGCCGGACTTGCCAATCATCGGGGCGGTTCGCCGGTCTGATGAGCTTACCCTTCCCGAACGTCATCTAGGACTGGTGCAGGCCGGTGAACATCCCAAGCTCAATGCATTCCTTGAGCGTGCCGCAGATATCATTGCCGAGGATGTTGATCTTGATGCGCTGACCGGGCTGGCAGAGCAGACAAAGCCATCTGATCCGCAAGACGGTGATGCGGGCAATCTCGATGATGCCCCCCTTATCGCCCCGCTTGGGCAACGGATTGCCGTGGCGCGTGATCAGGCCTTTGCGTTTTGTTATCCCCATATTCTTGATGGCTGGCGGCGTGCCGGGGCATCTGTCACGTTCTTTTCACCGCTCGCGAACGAGGCCCCCGACCCCGAATGCGATGCGATTTATCTGCCCGGCGGGTATCCCGAACTTCATGCCAGCACACTTGCCGCAGCTGATATCTTCAAGGCCGGAATGCATCAGGCGGCTGCGCGGGACGTTCTGATTTATGGGGAATGCGGGGGCTATATGACCCTCGGGACGGATTTGACCGATGCTGATGGGACGACACATCAGATGCTTGGTCTTTTGCCGCTTTCGACAAGCTTTGCCACCCGACGGCTTCATCTTGGTTATCGCGAAGCCAAAATCGGTATTCCGACACCGTTCGGACCGGCGGGCATGACTGTGCGCGGGCATGAGTTCCACTATGCGACGACACTTTCCGAAGACGGGATACCGTTCTGTCGCATGCGCACTGCGCTGGGTGGCGATCTTGGTCCGGCGGGTCTGGTTCAGGGGCGGGTATTCGGGTCGTTCTTCCATGTGATCGCGCAGAGTTGAACATTTGCGCCGATGTCGTGAGTTCGTGTGATGCATCGGGCTGTATTACCCTGTATCATGCTTAACAGACGGCCCGCATGAGAGAGACAATGACTGATAACAATCCCGTCACCCTTCCGGCAGACCCATTCTGGGAAACCAAAAAACTTGCAGAAATGACACAGGATGAATGGGAATCCCTGTGTGATCGGTGTGGTAAATGTTGTCTGCACAAGTTGCAGGACGAATATGACGACTTTGTCTATTACACCTCCGTGGCCTGTCGTCTGCTTGATTGTGAAACCTGTCAGTGCAAGGACTATCCCAACCGGACAGTTCATGTTCCCGATTGCGTCCAGCTGTCGAAGGAAAATGTCGAAACACTCAACTGGATGCCGTCAACCTGTGCCTATCGGCTGCTGTCGGAGGGTAAAGGTCTTCCTGACTGGCACCCGCTTGTAACGGGAAATCGCGAGTCTACCTTTATTGCCGGTATGTCTGTGCGCGGCATGGTGATTTCCGAAGATGATGCTCATCCCGACCTGACGCGTTATATCGTCAAGTGGCCTGCCTGATCCGATCGAGTAAATCAATGGCTTGTCAGAGCGTGTGACTCGTCTGGTTTGAAGCACTTGGCTGATGCTGCGGCAACACCACAGAGCCGGTTGGCCTTCTGATAGCCGTTTGACCAACTGTGTCTGGCAACGTCTCTGAAATAAACAAGTCCCGTCTGGTACTTTTGCAACCGGGCGATAAGTTCCTGCTGATGTTCTGAAATTCCCCATATGTCCTGCTTCCGGTTCCGGGTTGTGTCACCGTTCCGGACCGGTATCGGGACAGCTATTCAAAATCAGTAGTTGAACTATTCAAAAGTATATGTATTTTACGAAGATCAATTATTCATAAAGTGAATGGTTGATCAAAGTGATCGGCCAAAGGAAATTGCTCGTAAAGAAAGCCTGATAGAGAATTATCGAGGCAAGAGCATCGATCACGATGAGGAATCAAGCGGATATCAAACAGAAAATCTAACATAAACAAATAGTTGTGAATGATTTTTGGAAAATGACAGCAATACGGAATATGCATCAGGATGCATGTCGTAATCCGCTGTAATTGAGATGATATTCGAAATTCCCAGATGAATCTTACCGTCTTCAAAGCAATGAATTCCGTAATTGCACCATGCAAATGGGACAGTTGTCGAAGTTTCAGGAGCTATACGAAGGTGGTGTTTGTGTTGGTTGACCCCGTTTGAAACGGCCAGGGATGGCTCGGGAACAGCGGAACGGAAGGACATTAAAGTGGGTTTTGGTATCTTCAGGAACGATAAACACGCGCAGGCCGAAACACAGGTCGCCGCAGCGTTGAGTCGTTCGATGGCGCGCATCGAATTCGATGTGAAGGGTAATATTCTGTGGGCAAATGAAAATTTCCAGAAAGCCATGGGCTATTCGCTTGAGGAAGTTGTCGGCAAGCATCACTCCATGTTCGTCCCTGAGGAAATCGTGCATTCGGCCGAGTACCAGTCATTCTGGAAAAAGCTTGGCAATGGCGAGTTTGCGTCAGGAGCCTTTCCGCGCAAACGCAAAAACGGCGAACTGGTGTGGCTGGAATCAACCTATAACCCGGTTTTTGATGACAAGGGCAAGTTGATCAAGGTCGTCAAATTTGCAAGCGACATCACCGAGCGTCGTAACGAGCGCGCCCTTCTGCAAAGTGTGTTCGCAGCCATCAGCGCATCGCAGGCGGTGATCGAGTTTGACCTTGAAGGCAAAATTCTGAAGGCAAATGAAAACTTCCTGTCGCTGCTGGGATATCGCCTTGACGAGATCGTCGGCAAGCACCACTCGATGTTTGTCGAACCGCAACATCGCAACTCGTCGGAATACCGGACCTTCTGGCAGAACCTAAATCAGGGGAAATTCCAGGCCGGTCAGTTCAAACGCATTGGCAAGGGCGGCAAGGACATCTGGATCGAGGCAACCTACAACCCGGTTCTGGATGCGGTTGGAAACCCGATCAAGGTGATCAAGTTCGCCATCGATATTACCGAACAGACCAAGCTTTTGCTTAATCTGAAACAGATGATTGATGGCAATTTTGCCGAGATCGAAGGCAATATTTCCAAACTTAACAGCCGTACGGCTCAAAGCGTTGATGTTTCGAACGGGACGATGGAACTCACCAAATCGGTTGCGGTCAGTGCGGAACAGATGGCGGCCTCGATTGCCGAAATTTCCCATAGCATGACCCAGTCCCAGACCGAAACCGAACGTGCCTATGACCAGACCGAAACCGCCAATGCAATGACCGAGCGCATGACCGGGGTTGTTGATCAGATGGGCAGTATCGTCGAGGTTATTCAGAATATCGCAGGGCAGATCAACCTGTTGGCCTTGAACGCAACCATCGAAAGTGCGCGAGCAGGCGAAGCAGGCAAAGGCTTTGCTGTGGTTGCAAACGAGGTCAAAAACCTTGCCAATCAGGCAGCACGCGCGACGGAGGACATTTCAAAAGAGATCACCGGTATTCAGGCGATCTCCAACGAGGTTGCCGAAGCCCTTCAGGTCATCCGCGGGTCGGTCGCAACGGTGCGTAATGATGTGACGAATATTTCGTCGGCTGTGGTGCAACAAACCGCCGTTACAGACAATGTCAGTGCCAATATGCGCAACATGGCAAACACCGTCGAAGAGTTGAGCCGCAATTTGCAAGTGATCCGGACCACAAGTGACGATGTGGCATCCTCGGTTTACAAAACCCGTGAAGCGGCCGAAGTTTTGGCGCGATAAGTATAAAATATCGCTATATTTCAAAATCTTGCAAAAGGCAGAGCCACCCGGTTCTGCCTTTTGCAGTTCTATGACAATTTGCGTATGACCGTTGACCGATTTTCAGAACGTCTTGCTTTGCTGCGTGCAAAATCGCAAGAATAGCCGCCGGATTTTGGCGGGCTGTGTGAGGCAGACAGGCGGGACGGTCAGGTTATGACAAGCGATTACATGCGCATTGATGTTCTGGGTGTGGGCGAGGCGTTCGACCCGAACTTTGCAAATTCGTCTGTTGTGGTCACAGCAGATGACTATCGTTTGCTGATTGATTGCGGGGCAACCATTGCCGGTCAGCTGATGGGGAAGTTTTCCGACCCCGATGCGATTGATGCGATCTATTTTACCCATATGCACCCTGATCATATCTTTGGTCTGATCCCGGTCATGCTGAACTGGCGCGATGATGGCCGGTCAAAGCCGCTTCATATCCTGTGCAGCCCGCAATTGCAGACCCATCTTGAAAAACTGATGGAGCTTGGTTTTACCGGTTTGGGGTCAGCCTGGCCGTTCACCATCATCTGGCATTCGATTCTCGAAACCGACATGATCGGGCCGTTCGAGTGCAAGTTCGCAAGGTCGGATCACAGTGTGCAGAACCACGCCATCTTGCTGCGCTATGCCAATAAGGGATTTGCCTATTCCGGGGACGGAAATGTCACGGCGGATACCGCGGCCCTGTTTACCGGGGCGGATCTTGTGTTCCAGGAAACCTATCTGACCCGTCATGATCCGCAACATGCGGCCCATTGTGATCTGGAAACCGTCCTTCAACTGGCATCCGATATGCCCGGTGCACGGTTCTGGCTTTATCACATCAAGCGTGACGTCCGTGCCGAGATGGCCAGGATCATTCAGGGCAATGAACAGGTCCGCATGGCGGTGCCGGGCGAAGTCATCGAAATCCGCTAGGCAAGCGGGACGGTTTCAATCGATTTATGAAGACAATGCAGCACGGCATAGGGGGCGGTCAGATGCGGCAGATGGCCCCGTGACTCGATGATTTCAAGAACTGAATTGCGCAGATGCGATTTAAGGTAGCTGCCCACCTCGACCGGTACGGCCGGATCATTTTTGGGCTGGATCACCACGGTCGGAACGGAAATCTCGGCAAGCAGATGACGGAAATCCGACTGAAAGATAAAGCGGGCTGTCTGGATCGCGACATCCGCAGGCATATTCAATAGCCCGGTGGTGAATTCGCGTACAAATTCCGGAAGGGGTTCTCCGACAATGATCGGGGCAAATCCGTTTGCCCAGGCCTCATATCCCGAATGCATCGCATCAAACAGGCCATTCAGATCATCTTGTGAAAAACCGCCATGATAGCCGTCTTCGTTAAGGTAACGCGGTGATGCGGCAATCATGAAGATGCGCCGAAACAGGTCCGGACGCTTTTGGGCGGCAATCAGTGCGACCATGCCGCTGACCGAATGGGTCAGGATCTGACAGGATGTGATGCCCTGTTCATCAAGCAGTGCAAGAAGATCATCGGCATAGGATGTGATCGATACATGCCGGGTGGCGTCGAAATTACGTCCACCATTCGGGCCTGCCCCGGCAAGGTCATAGACCCCGACATCAAACTGTTTGAGCAATTCGGGCAACAACAGGCGCCAGCTACGATGATCGGTTCCAAATCCGTGTGACAACACAAGGACCGGCGCATCGGAAAGCCCGGCAGTATTGCGAATAAGCCGCCAGTTATGGAGTTCGGAATACGACTTGGCCGATGAAATATCGGATGTGGACGTCATGTTGCGGGAACCAGACCGGTGCAAAAAGAAGGTGCCTGCCAGGGCAGGCGCCTTTGTGATTCATTTGGCAGGAAGATCAGTGAACCGCGCGCGGTTCCATATCGTGTTGTCGGATGGCCGCGTCGGCAACCGCGTGGCTTTCAAACGATGCGATATGGGTGCCATCGGCGGTAAAGACACCAAAAACCATCTCGTCACTGTCTTCTTCGGCATTTGGAACCTGCCGGATATAGGCAAAGTCATGAATGCCCAACATGGCGAAATCAACATTCGACAACAGGCCGGTATCCTGCGCGTCGCGCTGGGTGATCTCGGTATCGTGGTTTGCTGTGCGGTTTGTCATTTGAACCACTCCTTTATTAGGCCTTGCCGTTATTATCTTCGGCAGTACCGTCTTCGTCTTCAACCTTCATGTCGATGGTCCGTGACGGAACCGCTTTCTTCTTGCTTGATCCGATTGCGATTTCGCGCACCACCGGTTCAGGCAATGGTCTGTTCAGGTCGACATGAAGCAGGCCGTTATCGAGATGGGCACCGACAACCTCGATTCCTTCGGCCAGAACAAAGGACCGCTGGAATTGTCGCGATGCGATACCACGATGGATATAGACACGCTCGCTGTCATCATCGGTATGCTTGCCACGAATGATCAGCTGGTTATCTTCTGTGGTTACGGACAAATCTTCTTCGGCAAATCCGGCAACCGCGACAGTGATGCGCAGTTTGTTTTCGGCAATTTGCTCGATGTTATAGGGTGGATAGCCTTCGGCCTTGGTTTTTGACACCTGATCAAGAACGCGTTCGATCTGATCAAAACCCAGAAGCAACGGGCTGTTAAACATAGAAATTCGCGACATTGGCAGCACCTCCTCGGTCAGAGCGAGTGTGATTAATCTTCAGACCCCACGCATCGTGCGTTTCGGGCATCCGTTTGTCCGACCCGACGTCTTCGGCACCGAACGTATCCATATATTGGAATAAATGTGATTTTCTGCGTGATAGTCAAGACTTCCCTGCTGCATTGCGTTCGCCGCCAGATCCCGAAAAACTTATGCACAGGAAGCCCACAGGCCGCTTTGGCAGGATTGATACGAGTCACTGCTTGAGCTGTGTAAGATCGGGCATGGCATCAAGCGCATAATAGGCAACCGACTGATCCTTGCCGCGCAGCGCCACTTCATGCAAAACCGCGTTTTCCGGCAAGGGAATCGGACCAAGATCAAACAGGGTTTTTGAAATCACCAATGGCACGCCATGTCCCTTGGTTTCGGCTTCAAGACGGGCAGTGGTGTTGATGGTATCGCCAATCGCACTGATATTTTCGCGACCCGGCGGGCCCATTTCCCCGACAATGGCCTTGCCCATATGCATGCCGATCCCGATGCGCAGCTTGTGCGGAAGTTCGGACGCCAGATGTTCGTTCAATCCCTCGATCCGGCGCAACATTTCAGCCGCCCCTTCGAATGCCTGAAGAATGGTGCCTTCGATGTCATCGGTCTGA
The DNA here is from genome assembly GCF_054901115.1 of Thalassospira sp. SM2505. Taxonomy (NCBI): domain Bacteria; kingdom Pseudomonadati; phylum Pseudomonadota; class Alphaproteobacteria; order Rhodospirillales; family Thalassospiraceae; genus Thalassospira; species Thalassospira sp. SM2505. The sequence continues at coordinate 230,543 of NZ_CM142731.1, read as the reverse complement.
TGGCCATAAAGTGCCATCAAGCCATCGCCGGTGAACTGCGCGTAATAGCCACCCGTGCTGCGCAATGCCTCGGTCATTTCGGCAAAGAACTGGTTGAGGATGAACAGGACGTCATAGGGCATCTTGCGTTCGCCAAGCTTGGTCGAATCACGCAGATCAATAAACACGCAGACAACCTGTCTTTCGCTGCCCGACAACCCGCCCGGACGCCGGCCATCGCGTGCGGTGGCGTTGGGGGGCATCAAAGGTGCAACTGCCAGATCATTTTGCGGTCTGATCTGACAGGCCAGTCGCATGCCCCGCGGTGCCTGAATGCTTTTCAGGGCAGCGGCCTCGATCTGGCCCGGTGCGGCAAGCTGTTCAAGACCCGACCCGCAATGAAGCCGACAGGTCGTACAACGCCCGTGACCGCCACAAACCGATGCCATTGCAATGCCGGCATCGCGCAAGGCTTCAAGGGCCGTGGCACCGGGCGGGACCCGAACTGATCGTCCATTGGGCAGACTCAGCATCGGTCCGCGCTTGACCCTGTCAATCGTCTGTCTGATCTGACGAATGCCAAACGGGCAAAATGCCAGTGCAAGGGTCAGGATGGAGCACGGGATCAGCGCGTTCTCATAGAAATTGATTGCTGCCTGATTGACGTCGGCCGCTTCAAGCACACCAAACACATATTTACGGCCACCTTCTTCGACCCGGCGAATGATCTCGGCACTTGCAGCGGCATATCCGGCCAGTGCGAGTGTCGGGATCAGGATTGAAACTGTGGCCAGAACATTGCGCCATCTGGGATAGAACGGTTTGACCCGAAGCCAGAAATGAATCCCGATGCAACCATGTGCCCAGACGACAATCACCGTGATGGCCTGAAGGATGCCCTGCATCGGGACAAAAACGGCAAGATCAAGCAGGACACGCTCATAGTTCGATTCAACGTCGAACCCCAGATCAATAATCCGGGTCGCTATCAGGTGGCGGAACATCAAAAACGGAATCGAAAGCCCAAGGATCATCTGGGCCCATTCCGATTTGCGCAGGCGCAGGGAACGGCGACCGGTCAGTCGGCTTGCAGCCAGAACAAAATGGGTAATCAGGGCCAGAAACAGCAGGATTTCAAGCGGCGGGAATTGCCAGATTTCGGTACTGAATTCGCTGAACGATTCCATCAGTTCCGGTGAGACAATCCCGGCTATGTGATTAAGCAAATGGGTCAGGACATACGCAAAAAGTGTCAGTCCTGAATACAGTCGCAAATTCTGGATCATCGTGTCTCGCCGGTTTGCTCGAAATCTGTTTACTGCCTTGGTAACAGAATGCATTAGTTGCTTGGTCTGTTTGTAACTCTCGTCCCAGTGTGCTGTGCAATCATAAACACGTTATGTCAGGAACGCGCCCCAAATGTCTCTTTCAATAAATAACAGTTCCAAAAAAGATCAACTTAATGTTGCTGTTGCCCAGATTGCCCCGGTCTGGCTTAACCGTGAAGCCACACTGGCGAAGGTATCGGACGCCATTTCCGATGCAGCTGCGCAAAATGCACAATTGATCGGTTTTGGCGAAACGGTTTTGCCGGGATATCCGTTCTGGATCGAACGCACCGACGGGGCGCGCTTTAACGACCCGGTTCAAAAGAACCTGCATGCGCATTATCTTGATCAGGCTGTTGTGATTGAACGCGGTGATCTTGATACGGTTTGTGCGCAGGCCCGCGACCACGGGATGGCGATCTATCTTGGCATTTATGAACGACCGATGGACCGTGGTGGCCACAGCGGATTTTGCAGTCTGGTCTATATTGATGAAAATGGTGCCATCGGATCGGTTCATCGCAAACTGATGCCAACCTACGAGGAGCGCCTGACATGGTCGCCCGGTGATGGCAACGGGTTGCGCACCCATCCGCTTGGTGCCTTCCGGGTCGGGGGCCTGAATTGCTGGGAAAACTGGATGCCGCTTGCGCGTACCGCCCTTTATGCCGATGGCGAGGATTTTCACTTTGCCTGCTGGCCGGGGGGAGAGCGCAACACAAGAATCTCACCTTTCCTGGCACAGGAAGGGCGTTCCTACGTGATGTCGGTTTCGGGATTGATGCGGGTTTCCGATTTCCCGGACGATACACCGTATCTTGAACAGATTCTGGCCGGAAACGGAGAGGCTGATATGCTGACCAATGGCGGGTCGTGTCTGGTTGCACCTGATGGCAGTTACGTGATCGAGCCGATCATTGGTATCGAAGTGGTCAAAACCGCAACAATTGATCACGCGATGGTACGTCAGGAACGGCAGAATTTTGATCCGGTCGGTCACTATTCACGCCCGGACATTCTGAAACTTGAAGTGGACCGCCGTCGCCAGACAGCGGCCCGTTTCAGGGACGAATAACTTTGAGACCCGATGTTCAGGCTGCTTTGCGTGCGCGCTTGCGGGTCAAGAAATTCACAATCGATCGGGCAAATTCAGGGCTGCTGATCGGGGTCTCAAGCGACGCCATCGCAGCCTTGTGCACATCTTCGGGGATCAGATCATGGCGGGATTCCAGCAAGGCCTGCTCGTAGGGGCGCATGAATTCCGGATGGGGCTGGATCGATGCGGCATTGCTGCCATATTGCAATCCGGCATAGGGGCAGAAGTCCGAGCTTGCCCAAACGGTCGCCCCTTCGGGAAGCTCAACTACCTGATCCTGATGGAAGGCATTGATGCGCAAGGTGGCCGGGCTGTCTGACAGCCAGTCTGCATTTGCGTTATCGACATTATATTCGTGAACGCCAACGCCCCAGCCCTTGTCGGATTTGACGACCTTGCCACCAAGGGCGGTTGCAAGGATCTGGTGACCAAAGCAGATGCCAAATACCGGCTGCCCGGCATTGATGGCCTCGCGCAGGAATTCTTGCAGGCGGATCATCCAGGGCGCGTTTTCATAAACGCCATGTTTGGAGCCCATAACCACCCAGCCATCTGCTGCGTTAATTGAATCCGGAAAAACGTCTTCAAGGACCGTCCAGGTTTCAAATTCGAGACCGGGGTCTACATCACCAAGGAGTTTTTCAAACATCTTGGGATAGCTTTTAAACTCGTCGCGAAGTTCTTCCGGGGCGAACCCGGGTTCAAGAATGCCGATTTTCATGCAGAAACCTTTATCGACTTCAAAGTGGCGCTGTTGCTCAGTTATGGGATTTTAGCGCCAAACACAAGCCCGGTGCTGCGAGAATTCGCGCGAATTTTGATCATAAATGCGAAACCGCCCGGCGTTATGCGCGGGCGGTTGCATGCTCTGCGATCAACCAACTGTGGGAGGGCCGCCTGATCGCAGATCGTCCCCGCCCCCAAGGAGCTAACGGGAGCTAAGGGAAGCTATCGCGGGGATTATCGAACTCAGGGGGTTACGCATGAAGCCGCAAGGCCCGTGCGCCTGCCATGCCCGCAAGCATGGTAACCACAAAAATGATGGTATCGGTCTGGCCAAAGGCCAGTGCGCTTAATGCCGGACCCGGGCAATAGCCAACCAGTCCCCAGCCAATCCCGAACAGGGCACCGCCAAGGATCAGTTTGGTGGTGATGTTTTTATTGGTTGGCAAATTCATGCCCCCGCCACAGACCGCATCCGAACGTTTCTTGGCAAACTGGAAGATCGGGGTTGCCACAATCAGACCGCCGCCCATGACAAAGGCAAGGCTCGGATCCCAGCCACCATCGGCAATCGCCCAGATATCAAGGAAGCCAAGAACCTTCTGCGGATCGATCATGCCCGAAATATAAAGCCCGGCCCCGAACAGGGTGCCGCAAATCAGCGATACAAGAATACGCATCATGCTCCTCCCATCAGATGGCGGGTGACAAGAACGGTCAGGAAACCGGCAATCATGAAGGACAGGGTCGCGACCAGCGAGCGCAGCGAAAAGCGCGACAGGCCACAAATACCATGGCCACTGGTGCAGCCGCTGCCGATTGTTGTACCAACACCAACCAGAAGACCGGCTGCAATGATGACCGGAAGCGGGCTGGTGACGACGCTTTGGGCTTCGATTGATGTACCCGTCATCAGGGCAAGCGGGCCAATGATCAGGCCAAGGACAAAGGCCAGGCGTTCAACAAGGGTTTTGTCACCCTTGGCCGGTGCCAGAAGGCCACCGACAATACCGCTGATGCCGGCAATGCGACCATTGAGCAAAAGATAAAGCCCGGATGCCAATCCGATGAGTCCACCGCCCAAAAGGGCTGAGACAGGCGTAAAGTTTTCCATCAGACTTTCCATAGTGAAATGAATTTACATTACAATATGCGAATGAATTGATTTTATCAATCAGATTCGATTTGTCCGGCCCGTTTCCTTCGTCAAAGGTCGCGGCTTTGCCGGTTAATCTTCCGACCGGATCCGTGCTTTGACCAGACACGGGTCTTTTTGCCGGTCATGCCGGTGACCGGGCAGTTTTGCATGGATTTATTCCCTGTGTGTGCCGTTTGCGCGACGCAGATCACCAATTGTGACGAGGCAAAAGGTATCATGTAATGTAATTCGCTGATTTTGTTTGATTTTATCCCTCTTGCCAAAGTCAGGGATTCAGAAGATACAGCAGTATCTTTGGTTGTGGTTCATGGCGGTTCCGCCAGACCCTTTTCGGATTTCAAAACATAGATGAGCAAGGATCGTCTGTCGGCCAGTCGGCGTCTTGATGTGGCATTGGCACTGGTGGCACAGGGTGACTATGTCGCGGCCATTGATGTGGCCCGTGCGGCTTTGTCTGCGGACATGGAATGGGAAGAAGCCCATTTCACGCTTGGCGATATTTATGAACGCGCCGGTGAAAAAGAAAACGCCATTGAAGCTTACCGTCAGTATCTGATTCTCGATCCGGTCGACCGCATGGGGGCCGAGGTCCGCCTGACCCTGCTTGGGGCTGCGGCGATGCGTGATCGCTTGCCGCCTGATTATGTCCGCGCGCTGTTTGATGATTATGCGCCGCGCTTTGAAATCAGTTTGCGCGATCGTCTGGCCTATCGCGGGCCGGAATTGCTTCTCGAAGCGGTGCGTCCGTATCTGCCTGCCTTGTTGCGCCCGCTTGAGGTGCTTGATCTTGGTTGCGGAACCGGTCTGGTGGGCGAAGTTTTTGCCGGTCAGTTTGATGCCATTGACGGCATCGATCTTTCACCGCGCATGATCAACCGGGCGCGCACCAAGGGCATTTATCGTACGCTTGTGGCCGGTGATATTACCGACATGCCCGATGATCTTGGGCAGGAATATGGTCTGGTGATTGCGGCCGATGTTCTGAACTATCTTGGTGATCTGGCCCCGGCTTTGCGTGCGGCACATGCGCGCATGAAGTCTGGTGGCTGCATGGTGCTGACCCTTGAACATGGGGACACCTTCCCGTTCGACCTTGGCCCCGGCCAGCGGTTCCGCCATCATCAGCGCGCGGTCACCGAATGGATGGAAGAATGCGGTTTCGAGATCGTCTCGGATGCGCTTGGCGTTCTGCGTCAGGAAAAGGGCAATCCGGTCGAAGGCCGGATTATCGTCGCCCGTACCATCAGCGAATTTACGATGCTTGCCAGTGATCTGATTGCACCGGGCGACCCGGATCAGGCATCGGGCCAGACGTTGCATTAACCTGATCCGGTCCAGATACGGTTTTACTTCGGCATATCGCCGCGAATGATATAGGCCAGTGCTTGCACGACCTGTTCAGGTTCGCGCGCGACACCGTTGGCCGCACCATCAACTTCCTTAAGCGCGTGGTCGTGTTCTGCCGGATGCAGGGTGATATATGGAATACCCATGGCTGCCGCATAGCCTGCATCAAAGGCCGCATTCCATTGCTTGTATTTTTCGCCAAAGCGAATGACGGCAAGGTCCGAGCCTGACAACAGGGTTTTGGTCCGCATGGCGTTAAGCTGTGCGCCTTTGCGGTCATGCCAGAACTTGTTTTCTTCCGGCCCGAAAACGGCAACACCGCAATCATCGGAATCTTCATGCATGGTGATCGGTGCAACCAGTTCGACAGGAAGCCCCGCTTCCTGGACGCCAGCGGCAATCCGTTCGCGCCAGTCGCTGTGAATTTCACCCGATAAATAGACGGTCCAGACTTTGGTCATGTTTGTATCCCTGTTTGATCTTGGCGATGGGTCAGATGCCCATACGGACTGTTCGATATCGCATCCTAGTGCAACATCGCCCTGGTCTCTACCGGGTGGGGCAGATTTTGGATCAATTACCGGAAAACGGGAGCTGGTGTGAAAACAAGCCCGAAACGACAAAACCCGTCGCCAAAGGCAACGGGTTTTGAATGGTGGAGCTGATCAGGATCGAACTGACGACCTCTACAATGCCATTGTAGCGCTCTCCCAACTGAGCTACAGCCCCACTTTGTCCGCGTCGCAGATTTGCCTGAGCTTTCTCTGCGGCGCGGCGCATATTTAGAAGGTTCACCAAATGTTGGCAAGACCTATTTTCAAAATTTCTTAGCGGTCGTCGTCATCAGATTCGACATGCTCGTAGACTTCGCCAAGATCATCGTCGTCTTCGCCGAGATCAGAGGCATCTTCGAGAATATCATCATCGAGATCCGCATCGACATCATCGTCAAGATCGGTGACGTCATCGATATCTTCGTCTTCTTCCGGTGCCGGTTTGGCAACCGCGGCTTTCTTGACCTTGGTCACGCCATCAGGTGTTTTGCATTTCGGGCAAACAACCGGGCTACGGTTCAGGTCATAATACTTGGTACCACAGGCGAGGCAGTGACGTTTCTTACCGCGTGCTGACATTACGGCAAATCCTCTTAATTACCGTTATCATCTAAGAAAAAGACTTTCTGTCGCGAAGTGCTGCAACGCAGCGCAAAGCGTAATGTCTGAAAGGCCCAATTGCCATCTTGTTGGCGGCTTGTCAAAAGGAAATTGATCCTTTTGTCCTTTGATCCGTCAATGATGTGAAACAGGCCCGCAATCCGTGCAATCATCCCGTCAAAATTTGGCTTCGATACTGGTGCCTGATAACCGCTTGTGCTAGAGCTTTGGGCGCGCAATCTGAAGACGCCTGAGCGCCTGAAATCATGGCAACACGTCTCGGCTTTTCTGGGTGGCGGCACAAGGGATGATAAAACAATTTACTGACAGGTATGGCTAAATGAGTTCTTCACAGACCAAACGCCCGCTTTCCTCGGCCAAGACCGGGCCAATTTCGGGCGATATCCGGGTACCGGGTGACAAATCAATTTCCCATCGTTCCCTGATGTTTGGTGGTCTGGCAATTGGTACGACCAAGGTAACGGGCCTGCTTGAAGGCGAAGACGTTCTGGCGACCGCAGACGCCATGCGCAAACTCGGTGCCACCGTTACCCGGGATGATGACGGGACCTGGCATGTGACCGGTGTTGGTGTCGGTGCGCTTCGTGAACCTGATAGTGTGATTGATATGGGCAATGCCGGGACCGGCATTCGTCTGATGGCGGGAATCGTTGCCACCCATCCGATCACGACGTTCTTTACCGGTGATGCATCGCTGTGCAAACGCCCGATGGGCCGTGTGGCCGATCCGCTTTCGGAATTTGGTGCGCAATTCATTACCCGTGACCGGGGCCGCCCGCCGATGGCCGTTATTGGCACGGACGAGGCAAAACCCGTGACCTATACCCTGCCGATGGCCTCGGCCCAGGTGAAATCGGCTGTGATGCTGGCCGGCCTGAATACGACTGGCACGACGACCGTGATCGAACCCAAACCGTCGCGTGATCACACCGAACGCATGCTGCGCCACTTTGGCGTCGATGTGGATGTGAAGGTCAATGACGATGGCGGTCGCACCGTCAGCCTGACCGGTCCGGTTGAAATGAAGGCCGCAGACATTGTTGTTCCGACCGATCCAAGCTCGGCAGCATTTCCGATGGTCGCCGCCCTGATCAACCCGGACTCCCGCGTGATCATTCGGGACGTTTGCCTGAATCCGTTGCGCACCGGTCTGATCACCACCCTGATCGAAATGGGTGGCGATATCACGATCACCAATGAACGTGAGGAAGCCGGTGAAACCATCGGTGATCTGGTTGTGACCGGCAAAAACCGTCTTAAGGGGATCGTTGTTCCGGCCGAACGCGCGCCGTCAATGATTGACGAATATCCGGTTCTGGCGGTGGCTGCGGCCTATGCAGATGGCGAAACCCGCATGTGTGATCTTGAAGAGTTGCGCGTCAAGGAATCTGATCGTCTGGCCGCGGTGGCAGCAGGCCTTGAAGCCAATGGCGTGATCCACCGGATCGAAGGCGACGATCTGATTGTTACCGGTGGTGTTGTCCCCGGCGGCGGCATGGTCGAAACCCATCTTGATCACCGCATCGCAATGTCGTTCCTGGTTCTTGGTCTTGGCGCGGAAAAACCGGTTTCGGTTGATGATGCCAATCCGATTGCCACAAGCTTCCCGAACTTTGAAAAACTGATGGGCGATATGGGCGCAAAATTTGCGCTACATTCCTGATCGATCTGTCCCAATATATAAAAGTCGATATCAAGCCACCGATGGGCCACCCATAGGAAGGACCCGTTAATACAAGCAGGGAGCGAAGCATATGATCATCGCCATTGATGGGCCGGCAGCGTCCGGCAAGGGGACTTTGGCGCGTCGAGTCGCGGACGCAATGGACTATGCCTACCTTGATACGGGCCTTTTATATCGGGCCACCGGTGCGAAAGTTTTGGCCGCAAATGCCGACCCGGAAGACGAAACTGCCGCGGTTGGCGCGGCCAAAAATCTGAGTGCCGATGATCTGCAGGGCGAAGAGCTCCGCAGCGAGGAAGTCGGCACCGCTGCGTCAAAAGTTGCAGCGATTCCAAGGGTTCGCGAGGTGTTGCTTGATTTCCAGCGCAGCCTTGCAACCACCCCGCCCGGGGGCAAGCACGGGGCGGTTCTTGATGGTCGTGATATTGGAACGGTCGTTTGCCCGGAAGCCCCGATCAAGTTTTATCTGACCGCTTCGGTCGAAGAACGCGCAAACCGTCGGTTCAAACAGTTGCAGGAAAAAAATCCCGCTGCTATATACGAGCGCGTTCTCAAAGAGCTTGAAGAACGGGATGCCCGAGACAGTGCTCGCGATGTCGCACCGCTCACCATGGCAAAAGACGCAATCCATATCGATACGGACCGTCTGAATGCCAATGCAGTGTTCGATGCCGTTATGGCGCATATCCGCACCCATATGGGCGAGGATGACTGATCAAAGGGCGTTTTAACCGTCAGGCGATGAACGATCCCGAGGTGCCGGTCGTAATGACCTGTCCCTAAGGTGAACGACTTGTGCGTTCACCTTTTCGTGTATGGAAGATACGTCTTCTATATATGTCCGGGTTTGGGCAGTGACTGACAATATCGCCGCGATTTTGCGGCAAAGACCACCGGATACAACCGGTTGGCCAGAATATAGTGACGATACTCGAAAGGAAGTCTGGTTTATGACCACCGCTGAAGAAGCACAATTCTCGACTGGCGAAGATTTTGCCGCCCTGCTGGCTGAAACCCTTGGTTCTGAAGACGAAGGTTTTGTTGGCCGCGTAATGACCGGTTCGGTCGTTAAGAAAACTGACGACGATGCAATCGTTGATGTCGGCCTGAAATCCGAAGGCCGCGTTCCGCTTAAAGAATTTGGCGCAGGCGAAGTAAACATTGGCGATACCGTTGATGTTTATGTCGACCGCTATGAAAACAAAGATGGCCTGATCGTTCTGTCGCGCGAAAAAGCGCGCCGCGAAGAAGCCTGGGTTGAGCTGGAAAAACAGTTCTCCGAAGGCAAACGCGTTGACGGCACCATCTTTGGTCGCGTTAAAGGCGGCTTCACCGTTGACCTGTCGGGTGCAGTTGCATTCCTTCCGGGCAGCCAGGTTGATATCCGTCCGGTCCGTGACGTTACCCCGCTGATGAACAACCCGCAGCCGTTCCAGATCCTGAAAATGGATCGTTCGCGCGGTAACATCGTGGTTTCGCGTCGTGCAGTTCTCGAAGAGACCCGTGCAGAACAGCGTGCTGAACTGATCCAGAACCTTCAGGAAGGTCAGGTTCTTGACGGCGTTGTCAAAAACATCACCGATTACGGCGCATTCGTCGATCTCGGCGGCGTTGACGGCCTGCTGCACGTTACCGACATCGCTTGGAAACGTATCAACCATCCGTCCGAAGCACTTCAGATCGGCCAGACTGTTAAAGTACAGGTCATCCGCTTCAACAGCGAAACCCAGCGTATCTCGCTTGGCATGAAGCAGCTTGAAGCTGATCCGTGGGAAGGTGTTGAAGCCAAATACCCGGTCGGTTCGAAATTCGAAGGTCGTGTCACCAACATCACCGATTACGGCGCATTCGTCGAACTCGAAGCTGGTGTCGAAGGCCTGGTCCACGTTTCCGAAATGTCCTGGACCAAGAAAAACATCCACCCGGGCAAAATCGTTTCGACCTCGCAGGAAGTCGAAGTCATGGTGCTCGACGTCGATGCACAGAAGCGTCGTATCTCGCTTGGTCTCAAGCAGTGCACCTCGAACCCGTGGGATGCCTTCCTTGCAGCTCACCCGGTCGAGTCCGAGATCGAAGGCGAAGTCAAGAACATCACCGAATTCGGTCTGTTCATTGGCCTTCTGGGCGGCATCGACGGTATGGCTCACCTCTCGGACCTGTCATGGGACCGCGCTGGTGAAGAAGTCATCAAAGAATACAAAAAAGGCGACATCGTCAAAGCCAAGGTTCTTGACGTTGACGTTGAAAAAGAACGCATCTCGCTTGGCATCAAACAGCTTGCTGGCGATCCGTTCAAAGAAGCAGTTACCGGTATCAAGCGTGGCGAAACCGTCACCTGCGAGATCACCGAAGTCAATGACGGCGGCATCGAAGTTGCTGTTGGCGACACCGAACTGAAAGGCTTCATCCGTAAAGCTGAACTGGCGCGTGAGCGTTCGGAACAGCGTCCGGAGCGCTTCGCAGTTGGTGAGAAAGTCGACGCACGCGTTACCGCAATCGACGCCAAAACCCGTAAAGTTTCCCTCTCTGTCAAAGCTCTTGAAGTTGCTGACGAGAAGAAAGCAATGGCGGATTACGGCTCTGCTGACAGCGGCGCATCGCTCGGCGATATCCTCGGCGAAGCTCTGCGCAAAAAGCAGGAAGGCGGCGAATAAGCCACCCTCCAAGGAAATACAGTCTGCTTTCTGGCGGACTGAAAAGACGGGTCGCACATTGTGCGGCCCGTTTTCTTTTGGCCAATCAGGGTGCCGGAACGGCGGTGTGCCCCGGACTGATGCGCAATTGCGCGATACCTGCTAGCGCCCGGAATTGTCACGCTAAATCGTATATCATCCGAGTTTTGACCCCGGATTGGTGTTCGGCACCGGATTGTTGGTCATTTTTAGCGAAAATTTTGATTTTAAACGCTTTTTGTCCTTGCCTTCTGCGCCGAGAAAAACCATTTGAAAAGGCAGCTTTAAGGAGACACTCCTTTCTAAGTATTTGATCGAACAATTATAACCGGGACACCCCTGATGGCGCTGGATGCCGATATTCTGCTGGATCGACGTCGCTTGAAGAAATCAGTCTTCCGCTGGCGCGTGGTGGCTGTGATTGCCGTGCTTGCTGTGATCATCATCGGTCTTGCCGGGACCGGTGTGCAAAACAGCGTTCTGGGCGGACTCGGGCCAAGGATTGTCGAGGTCAATATTGAAGGTGTGATTACCGAGGATCCCTATCTTCTTGATGCGCTGGCTGCCATCGAGGAAGATCGCGATGTTGTCGGTGTGATTGTCCATATCAACAGTCCCGGCGGCACCATGGTTGGTGGTGAAACTCTGTTTGAGGCGCTGCGCCGTATCGGGGAGACCCGACCGATCGTTGCCGAAATGGGTACTGTCGCCGCATCGGGGGGCTATATGACTGCGATTGCCGCCGACCATATTGTGGCGCGCCGGGGCACGGTGACCGGATCGATCGGGGTGATTTTCCAGTCGATGAATTTCTCGGGCACTTTGGAAAAGCTGGGTGTCGAGCCGCTGACAGTTAAGAGCGGACCACTCAAGGCAGCACCGAATCCGTTCGAACCGGTTGATGATGCTGCAAAATCGGCCATGCAGGGCCTGATTTCAGACATGTTTGACGTGTTTGTCGGAATGGTCGCCGAACGACGTGATATGTCGCTTGATACTGTAAAAACCTTGGCGGATGGCCGGGTCTATACCGGACAGCAGGCCCTTGCCAATGGATTGATTGATGAAATAGGAGGCCGTCGTGAAGCCTTGCGCTGGCTTGAAACCCAGGCCGGTGTCACGCCGGAAGCGGACGTTGTGCCGCTTGAAATCGAGTACCCGGAGGACGATTTGATGTCCGCACTGTTTGAGGGAAACCTTGGAAAAGTGCTGTCATCTGAGGGGCTTAAACTTGACGGTTTGCTAGCTGTCTGGCAACCTGAGTGATAGTTACCGATAAAATAATCTAATCCGCGGTTGAGTGATACTGTCAGCACGAACAGGATGGGGCCTGGAAATGACGAAATCTGAACTGATTGCCCGGCTTGCTGAATTGAATCCGCATCTCTATCAGCGAGACGTCGAACGGATTGTTGCAACGATCTTTGACGAAATCACCGACGCTCTTGCCCGCGGAGACCGGGTCGAGCTTCGCGGTTTTGGTGCCTTTTCTGTCAAACAGCGTGATGCACGTGTCGGTCGCAACCCGCGTACGGGTGATGCGGTCCCTGTCGGCGAGAAAAAGGTTCCCTATTTCAAGACCGGTAAACAGCTCCGTGAGCGTTTGAACTGATTTCCGTTTGCGCGATGATTGATCGGCGATCCGGTCTGGCCGGATGGCTTGTGCAAAACCTGCCATAATGCAGAATTTCTGTGTTGCTGGTGACTTGGCTTTTGCCTGCTGTTTGCGCCATACTGTCGCATCGATCCCCGAACGTGACCTGTTGCCTGATTTCGGGGATGTCCGGTTCGCCGGACATCTGCCGCCATCCCGTCAGGCACAAGGAGCCAAGAATGCGTATCCTTTACTGGATTATTTCTATCCCGCTTGCGGTTCTGATTGCCGTCTTTGCCGTGTCCAACCGTGCGCTTGTGACCCTGTCGCTTTGGCCTTTGCCCTATGAGGTCGACCTGCCGCTGTTTCTGCCGATCATGGTCGCCCTGCTTCTCGGGCTTGGCATCGGCTTTGCCTATGAATGGCTGATCCATGGCAAGCATCGCCGGGCCGTCCGCCGGATGGATAGCGAGCTCAGGCGTATCAAGACCGACGATGCACCCCCCAAAGCTGATCAAAAGGCACTGGGTCATAGCTGACACCGCAAAGGGCTCCTTTCAGGGGGCCCTTTTTATTGATCGTTCCGATCTTGTGTTTGCCTCATGCATGGGCCCATGCGCCGGAAAGGGACTATTTGACATTGGCCTTTGTGGATAAATCGGCTAAGCCATGTCCGGTCCGCGCACCTGATTGTGGGCCATGACCCAATTGCAAGCCGCCGGAGGACATCATGACCCAGCCCCTTTCCCCAAAAGACCGTATCTTCTGTGCCATCGATACCACAGACCTTGATCACGCAATTGATCTGGCGTCAAAGCTGTCTGGCGTGATTGGCGGGGCCAAACTGGGCAAGGAATTCTTTGCAGCCCACGGTCCACAGGGTGTGCGCGCGGTTGCCAAGGCTGGCATGCCGATCTTTCTTGATGTCAAATATCACGATATCCCCAACACCGTGGCCGGTGCCATCCGTGCGGTTACCCCGATGGGGCTCAGGATCGTCAATGTCCATGCCACAGGCGGCATCGAGATGATGAAACGTGCGGGCGAAGCGGCACGCGAAGCGGCCGACAAGGCCGGCGTTGAAGTGCCCTGGGTGATTGCGGTGACCATCCTCACCAGCCTGGATCAGGGTGATCTTGATGATGTTGGCCTCAAGGGTCCGATTGATGAGCGTGTCGTCAAGCTGGCCGAACTGACCCGCAAGGCCGGACTTGACGGTATTGTTTGCTCGGCACAGGAAATCACCCCGGTGCGCAACGCCCTTGGTGCGGATTTCAAGCTGATTACACCGGGTATCCGTCCGGCATGGGCATCAAGTGATGATCAGAAACGCATCGTCACCCCGGCGGATGCGGTCGCCATGGGAAGCGACGTTTTGGTGATCGGTCGTCCGATCACCAAGGCCGATAATCCGGTCGAAGCCGCCAAGCGCATCGTCGCCGAGCTTTCCTGATCTTCAGCCTTCCATCGCGTTATTCAAAGGCCCGGCATCGTTCGGGCCTTTTTCATGTTGATCGGGAAATGTCAGCCGTGAATGTTGCGCATGCGGCCATGCGAATTTGGCGATGGTTTCGCGGATCGATTTATCTCAGAATTGAATCGTTTCAAAAATTGGCGCAATATGCCCATCTCGCAGTTGCACAAAATCCGGGTCCAGCGGGCCGACACGGATTTATCTGGATAATTCTGACATGATCGACATCGCCACCACCCGGGGATTTCCCGGAAACTTGCCGATTCTCGCCCTTGCCCTTGCATCCTTTGGCATCGGCACGACCGAATTCGTCATCATGGGCCTGTTGCCCGATGTCGCACTTGATCTGGGTGTCAGCATTCCGGATGCCGGACTTCTGGTGACAGGGTATGCGCTTGGCGTGACCTTTGGCGCGCCTTTCCTGGCCATCGCAACGGCCCGGATGGAGCGCAGACGCGCGCTTTTGCTGCTGATTTCCATCTTTATCCTTGGCAATTTCCTGTGTGCCGTAGCCCCGGATTACTGGACCCTGATGGCGGCCCGCGTCGTCACGGCATTTTGCCATGGCGCTTTCTTTGGTCTTGGTGCGGTTGTGGCATCAAACCTTGTCGCACCCCATAAACGGGTTCAGGCCATTGCGCTTATGTTTTCGGGGCTGACACTGGCCAATGTGCTGGGCGTTCCGTTCGGGACCGCGCTTGGTCAGGAACTCGGATGGCGTTCGACCTTCTGGGCTGTTGTGGCAATTGGCGTCATTGCTGCGGCGGCACTTTATGTTGCCCTGCCGCGCAGGATTGCGGCATCAACCGGAAGCCTGTGGGCCGAAGCCAGATCACTTGGCAAGGTTCAGGTGCTGTTTGCGATGCTGATTTCTGTTCTCGCCTCGGCCAGCTTGTTCAGCGTCTTTACCTATATCACCCCGATGTTGCAGGAAATCACCGGTATCACCCCGCGTCAGGTCACCTATGTCCTGTTGCTGTTCGGGGTTGGTCTGACGGTTGGCAATTATATTGGCGGGCGACTGGGTGACTGGCGTTTGATGCCTGCGATCATCATCGCTTTTGTGCTGTTGATCGTGATCCTTGCCATGTTCACTGAAACCCTGACCGAAATGATTCCGGCGGTGATCACGGTGATGCTTTGGGGGGTGGTTGCCTTTGCACTCGTTTCTCCGCTTCAGATGCGGGTGGTGAACGAAGCATCCGAGGCCCCTAACCTGGCCTCGACCCTTAATCAGGGTGCCTTCAATCTCGGCAATGCCGGGGGTGCATGGTTTGGTGGTCTTGCGATCACGCACGGCGTTTCCTATCAGCATATTCCATGGCTTGGTGCCGGGATTGCGGTTCTCGCACTGCTGTTCACGGTCTGGAGCCATTTGCTTGATCGTGGTGATGAAGTCTTTGCCGAAAGCGGTGCCAATGCCTGCTAGGTTCTGAAGTCATCAGACAGAAACACAAAACCCGTCAGCCTTGCGGTTGACGGGTTTTCTTATGGCTTGCGGATTTTTCGGTCGGTTTATCCGACCCAATGACGCATCTGATCCCATGTCTGGCTGATGGTCGGGCCATATTGATCAATGATCAGCTTGATCGAAATCGCAATCGATGTGACGACCAGTAGCGGACGGACCAGACGTGCACCGACCTTCATCACCAGATGTGATCCGATCTGTGCGCCGATCAAGGCGCCAACTGCCATCACGGCACCGACGACCCAGACAACCTCGCCACCGGCAATGAACATCACAAGGGATGCAAAGTTCGAAGTGAAGTTCAGTACCTTGGTATGTGCGGTCGCCTTGGTCATGTTGAAGCCAAGCAGGGCAACAAAGGCGATGGAGAAAAATGATCCGGTACCCGGACCAAAGAACCCGTCATAAAACCCGATGCCAAATCCGGCGGTAAAGGCAAAGGTCGCCTTGCTGATCAGCTGATGGGCGTCTATGTCGCCGACCCGTGGCGAAAACAGGAAATAAAGCGCAATCAGGATCAGAAGACCGGGCAGGATCGTCATCAGAATGCCCGGATCAAGCATCTGCACCAAAATCGTGCCAAGCGACGATCCGGCAAAGGTCAGAACGATGGCCAGAATCATATCGCGCGGATTGACGTGACCCTTGCGAATGAAATTAAGCGACGCGGTAAAGCTGCCAAAGCTTCCTTGCAGCTTGTTGGTCGCCAGTGCCTGTGCCGGGCTTACCCCCGCCCAAAGCAGGGCCGGAATGGTGATCAGTCCGCCACCCCCTGCAATAGCATCAATACAGGCGGCAAGGGCGGCAACGCCAAACAGGATCGCTAGAAGATCAAAACCAAATTCCATGGGGCGGCTTTCGTAAATAGGTCATCGCGCAAAGGGTGGGGCAAGGCGCGATTTGAAATCCCGAACGCGGGTCTGACATGGGGTGTCAACGACGCCGGGCGTCGCCATCATATGGTTTTGTGGATCGACGTCCAGTCGAAGATGACCGCCTTGTTGCGCCCATGATACTCTATGGTGATCAGGTCGTGACCGGGGAAGTGATCGGGGGAAAGGGTGATGAAGATCTGGCTTTTCGGATTGGCGTTGATATTGGGCGCGATAAACCCGGCCAATGCCCACGAAATCAAGAATTGCAAATGTGACGAGGCCTGCTTCACCGACGAGATTTCCCATCTGGCCTGTGATCGCGACAAGGTGCGATTTTCGGCCAAGGGTCTGCCCGATCCGTCCCATCCTGTGATGACCGGCATTACCGCCAGCAATCAGCAATTCCCCGCCGCCCATGATTTTGAATTCGAAATTCTGCAACATCCCCAACTGGCATCCCGACCAACCATGACCGAGGCCGGGCCAGTTGGGGTTGCCATCAACGGGGTGCCGATTTTTGATCCGTCGACACAAGGTCCGGTCAATCCGCAAACCGGCAAACGTCCATCGGCCTTTACCGAGGGCGAGCTTGATGAATGCGGCGGTCATGCCGGGCGCGGCGATGACTATCATTACCACATCGCGCCAAGATGCCTGATCAATGACCTTGGTCGCCAATGGGTCGATATTGATAAAAAGCCGGTTGGCTATGCCATGGACAGCTTCCCGATTCTTGCCCTTGGCTGGTTTGAACCTGCCAATTCGGTCGAGTCCCTGCTGGATGCCTGTCGTGGCATGAAAGATGACAAGGGATCCTACTTCTATAATGTCAAAACCACGCCGGACTGGAATGTTCTGAATTGTCTTTCGGGCACGCCACGCGGATTTGCCCGGGATCGCTGGACCATGCGCCGCGACCGCACCGGACAGGATATTGTCGGTCTGCCGATTCCCTTTGAAATCAAAACCGCGTCGTCACAGTCGTTTGGCGGGGATGTTTGCCGGGTGATGACAGGGACCTTGCGCGGTGAACAACTTTTGCAAAGTAATGGCACGACCAAACGGATTGATCGTCAGGACGGCGCGCTCTTTTATTGCAATGCCGCCTGCTATGGCCTGTTCTTCGAGGCGGACCGCGCATCTTCCATTCGCGGTAGGGCAATCTATTACGATTATATTGATGATGCCTGCCCGGCGGGTTTTGACCTTGCCTCGCTTGCGATCTTTGAACCCTATCTTGGGTCTGCCCAGTCACGCAAAGGTCCGGCCGGCACTGGCAAGGCCGGGCCGGGGCCAAAACCGCGCCCCGATGGACAACCGGGGAATGGTCCGCCACCACGCAATTGAAATTGGTCCTTATTTTGCGGTGGATTCTGGTCTAGAAAGTGGGACGCTTTCATTTAGACGAGTTCCAGATATGCCCGAATTGCCAGAGGTCGAAACAGTTACCCGTGGCCTGACCCCCGTGATGGAAGGCCATGTCGTCGACCATGTGGTGCAACGTCGTCCCAATTTGCGCTTTCCGTTTCCCGACGGTTTTGTCGACCGGATGGCCGGGCGCAGGATCAATCAGCTGACCCGGCGGGCGAAATACATTCTGGGCTATCTTGATGATGGACAGGTTCTTTTGATCCATCTGGGTATGTCGGGCCGCATGACCATCCATAACGATCCGGCAACAGACGTCCCTGCACCGGGCAAGCATGACCATGTCGATTTTGTCATGCAGGATGGTGCAGTTGTGCGCTTCAATGATCCCAGACGCTTTGGCGTCATAACATTGATTGCTGCCGATGAGGTCGCCAGCCACAAGATGCTGGCCGATATTGGCCCCGAACCGCTTGGTAATGCCTTTAACAGTTCGGTGCTGGCAGAGGGGCTGGCACGTCGCGGCAGTCCGGTCAAAACCGCCCTGCTTGATCAGAAACTGGTCGCGGGTCTTGGCAATATATATGTGTGCGAAGCCCTGTTCCGGTCCGGTATCGCACCGGACCGTCTGGCAAAGGATTTGAAGCCCGGCGAGATTGATCGCCTGTATCGCGAAATCCGTCTGGTTCTTGAAGACGCAATTGCCGCCGGGGGATCAAGCCTTAAGGATCATCGTCAGACCAATGGCGAGCTTGGCTATTTCCAGCATAATTTCCGTGTCTATGGCCGCGAGGGCGAGACCTGCATTGCGGATGGCTGCGGCAGCACAATCGAGCGGATTGTTCAGGCCGGGCGGTCGACCTTTTTCTGTCCGACCTGTCAGAAATAGGGCCAGCTTTGCCCCGTCCGGTGTTCTTTTGTCGTATCTGGCACCCCCGATGGTTTGATCGCCGGCATCTTTTGATCCAGATCGCGGATGCTTTTATGCAGGTTCGGTTGCGGCGCGTGATCGAATTCGGTAAAACAGTATCAAAATATGGTTTCAGACGAATCGACCCCCAGAAAACCGGGTTGATCGCGTATAAAGGATCACTGGCATGTCATATGAAAACATCATCGCCGAGAAAAAAGGCAATGTCGGGCTTATCACCCTGAACCGCCCGCAGGCACTTAATGCGCTGTGCGCTGCCCTGATCACGGATATCGGTGCGGCCCTTGATGATTTCGAATCCGATGAAAACATTCGTGCCATCGTCATTACCGGATCGGAACGGGCCTTTGCTGCCGGTGCCGATATCAAGGAAATGGCCGACTACACCTATATGGATGTCTATAAGAACGACTTCATCACCAAGGGCTGGACCCGTGTGGCCAGCTGCCGCAAGCCGACCATTGCCGCTGTCGCCGGATTCGCGCTGGGCGGTGGCTGTGAACTGGCGATGATGTGCGACATCTTGATTGCCGCAGATACCGCCAAGTTCGGTCAGCCGGAAATCACCATCGGCACCATCCCCGGTGCCGGCGGGACCCAGCGCCTGACCCGTGCAGTTGGTAAGGCCAAGGCAATGGAAATGTGCCTGACGGGTCGGATGATGGATGCCGAGGAAGCCGAGCGTTCCGGACTGGTCGCGCGAATCGTCCCGGCCGACTCGCTGCTTGAAGAAGCGCTTAAAACAGCTGAAAAGATCGCTTCCTTCTCGGGGCCGGTATCGATGAAGGTCAAGGAATCGGTCAACAAGGCCTATGAAATGACCCTGACCGAAGGCCTGATGTTTGAACGTCGTGAATTCCATTCGACTTTCGCACTCGAAGACCGCGCTGAAGGCATGAAAGCCTTCTCTGAAAAGAGAAAAGCCGATTTCAAGCACCGTTGATTGTGCAGTGATCGCTACAAGTTGACCCCTGATTCCGGTACTGCATATCTGTGTTGCACACCAACAGAGTCCTAAACCGCAGAAAATAGGGCGTCGACGCGGTATCGGGGGTTGACGAGGGTTTCGGACAGAGCTATAAGCCGCGCTCCGAATTACGTAACATTTGTTTGAAGAGACAGGTTCGCAATGGCTCACCATAAATCGGCCAAGAAGCGCATTCGCCGCAACGCCGCCCGTGCAGAAGTCAACGGTGCACGTATCGGTCGCATTCGTACCTTCGTTAAGAAGGTCGAAGCTGCGCTGAACGTTGGCGACAAAGATGCTGCTCAGGCTGCGATGAAAATCGCCGAGCCGGAAATGGCGCGCGGCGCACAGCTCGGCGTTCTGCACAAGAACACCGTTGCTCGCAAAGTTTCGCGTCTGACCGCTCGTATCAAGGCGCTTTAATTTATCCCTTACGGGATGGCGAGTCGAAGGCCGCACCTTTGGTGCGGCCTTTTCGCTGCCCGGATTCCGGAGAATCACCTTTTGTTCCATGATTCCGCGGGTGGAAGAAACCGCAGAAAATAAGGAACGTTTTGGTGCCGTAATCCTTTTAACGTTCTGTTAAAGATCGCCTTGCCTGATGTGGGTCGCATCAGTACAGTGTTTGGACTTCGCAGGCCGCGCAAAGCGGCCCGAGACGAAGAACCAAAAAAACAAAAGGCGCGAGTACGCTTCCACGATTTTGCGGAAGACCAGCGTGTTGATCACAGCCGTGATGAACGCGATCCAGTACCATTTTGTCTTTTGCAGATTTGTTTGTGTGGAATTTTGGGATATCGGGGAAGGTTCAAACAGTGCAGCACGCCGTGAGGGGAACGCAATCGGCACTCGGGCAGTCCAGTGGGGGGATGCAGGGTGACCAGCAGGCAGCACTTGATGATCATACAGTTGCAATTTGGCAGGTCGTTCGCGAAAAGCTGCGCGCCGAGTTTGGTGCAACAGCCTATCGCTACTGGCTTGAGCCGGTTGCCCTGATCGGTGTTGAAGCAGGGGTCGCGCGTCTTGGTGCGCCAACACGCGCCATGCGTGACTGGGTCACCCAGCATTATCTCGACCGTATTCAGGCCTTCTGGCACGCCGAAGATGCCAATGTGCATTTCGTCGAAATCAACATCATTTCCGGTTCCGGCAACAACGCGTCGACAGTAACGGCAGATAGCCCGGTGTCGGCATCGGTTTCCGGTAACACGATGTCGGTCAGTGCACCGGCACCGAAAACGGTTTCCGGTTCCAATACCAATTACCGTACCGAAAGCCAGCCGCCGGCATCGGGCCGCACCGCCATTGCCAGCATGTCTGATGATGGTATTTCGGCAGCCCTTGATCCGCGCTACACGTTCGATAACTTTGTGATCGGCAAACCGAACGAATTTGCCTATGCCGCGGCCCGCCGTCTGGCAGAAGCCGAATCGGTGCCGTTCAACCCGCTGTTCCTGTATGGCGGTGTCGGTCTTGGTAAAACCCACCTGATGCATGCGATTGCCTGGCATATCCGCCGCACCCAGCCGCATCGCACGGTGATTTACCTGTCGGCCGAGAAATTCATGTATCGTTTCATCCGCGCACTGCGTGACAAGAATACGGTCGATTTCAAGGACCAGTTCCGCTCCGTCGATGTGCTGATGGTTGATGATGTCCAGTTCATCTCGGGCAAGGATTCGACCCAGGAAGAATTCTTCCACACCTTTAACGCGCTCGTCGATCAGGGTCGTCAGATCATCGTGTCTGCCGACAAATCGCCGTCTGACCTTGAAGATATCGAAGAACGCCTGCGTTCGCGCCTTGGTTCCGGTCTGGTTGCTGATATTCATGCAACCACCTATGAGCTGCGCCTTGGCATTCTCGAATCCAAGGCAGAACGTCAGGGGGTCGAACTTCCCCAGCGCGTCATGGAATTCCTTGCGCACAAGATCACCGCAAACGTGCGTGAGCTTGAAGGTGCGCTGAACCGTGTGATTGCTCATTCGCAGCTGGTCGGTCGTGAAATCAGCCTCGAGATGGTTCAGGACGTTCTGCATGACGTTCTGCGTGCGTCCGAACGCCGTGTCTCGATCGAGGAAATCCAGAAACGCGTGGCTGAACATTTCAACATCAAGGTCTCGGACATGCATTCGGCCCGCCGTGCGCGCGCAGTTGCCCGTCCGCGTCAGGTTGCGATGTATTTGTCCAAACAGCTGACCACCCATTCCCTGCCGGAAATCGGACGCAAGTTTGGTGGGCGTGACCACACCACGGTCATGCATGCGGTCCGCAAGATCGAAGAACTGCACAGCTCCGACCCGTCGCTTTCCGAAGATATCGATCTTCTGCGCCGGATGCTCGAAGGTTAGGTATTCCTTGCGCCACATCGCGTTGCTTTTTGGCTGTGATGTGGCGGGAAACCGCCCGGTTCTGCGGATGGATTTCCGGGCTGTGATGGTGGTAAATTTCCCCCGAAACACATAAGCGAAACTGCGAGTCGCGCAGTATGCGCCGCTTTGCGCGTTTTGGGCGTAAATTGGCCCGGCGACTCCTTTTATTTGCTTGGGTTTAAGCCGTAAAAATCCTTCGATTTCGTGCCATGCATGTTATAATGCGCTTTCCTTGCCCGGAAGGGTGGGGGTCAGGTGAGAAAACTGATTAAAAATCAATTTGTTAAACTAATACTGACAGACGGATAGGACGGGCATGAAGCTGACCATCGAACGCGCGGCTCTGTTGAAATCGCTGACCCATGTTCAAAGTGTTGTTGAACGACGCAACACCATCCCGATTCTGTCCAATATCTTGCTGCGGGCAGAGAATGATCGTCTTTCCCTGACCGCAACGGATATGGACCTTGAAGTCGTCGAAACCACGACGGCCGAAGTTTCCGAAGCCGGGGCGACAACCACACCGGCGCATACGCTGTATGAAATTGTCCGCAAACTGCCCGAAGGCTCGCAGGTGCAGATCGCGCTTGAGCCCGGCGCCGGTCGTCTGACCCTTGCTGCTGGCCGGTCGAAATTCAATCTGGCTGTTCTGCCGGTTGATGATTTCCCGGTCATGTCGGGTGGTGATCTTCCGGTGACCTTCGGTCTTGCTGCTGCTGAATTGCGTGGCCTGATTGATCGCGCTGAATTCGCGATCTCGACCGAGGAAACCCGTTATTACCTTAACGGTATCTATTTCCATGCCACCGACGCCGAAGGCACCAAGATCCTGCGCGCGGTTGCAACCGACGGGCACCGTCTGGCCCGCGTCGAGGCACCGCTTCCTGATGGCGCGGAAAACATGCCGGGCGTCATCGTGCCGCGCAAAACCGTTGGCGAGCTGCGCAAGCTGATCGAGGAAACCGGCGAGGCGGTCGATATCGCTCTTTCGGATACCAAAATCCGTTTCGGTTTCGGCAATGCAATCCTGACGTCCAAGCTGATTGACGGCACCTTCCCGGACTACGAACGTGTGATCCCGTCGGGCAATGACAAAACCCTTGATATCGAATGCAAGGCCTTTGCCGATGCGGTTGATCGTGTCTCTGCGATCTCGATTGAAAAATCGCGCGCGGTAAAGGTCGTTCTGTCGGGCAATACCCTGACCCTTTCGGCTTCAAGCCCGGAACATGGGACTGCGTCCGAGGAACTTGAAATCAATTATGATGCCGAGGACATCGAGATCGGCTTTAACTCACGC
Source organism: Thalassospira sp. SM2505 (assembly GCF_054901115.1). Taxonomy (NCBI): domain Bacteria; kingdom Pseudomonadati; phylum Pseudomonadota; class Alphaproteobacteria; order Rhodospirillales; family Thalassospiraceae; genus Thalassospira; species Thalassospira sp. SM2505. Next base: position 207,028 of record NZ_CM142731.1, on the reverse strand, counting down.
TATCTGCTCGACATTGCCAAGCAGGTTAAGGGCGATACGCTTAACCTGCTGATGTCGGACGGCTCAAGCCCGACCATTCTGCGTGATACCGATGACCTCTCGGCATTGTATGTTCTGATGCCGATGCGTGTTTGACGGTAAGCACGATACGCTGTGGCTGTTCTTGCCAATAACCTCATGCCAAAAGACGGTTCGTCCATGACAAACCGTCTTGCCGTATCCCGTATCCAGCTCAGCGAGTTTCGCTGTTACGAAAGCTTGCGACTGTCGCTAAGCGGGGCACCGGTTGTGCTGACAGGGCCCAATGGGGCGGGCAAGACCAATCTGCTTGAAGCTGTTTCCTTGCTGGCACCGGGCGGCGGATTGCGCCGGGCCAAGCTGGGTGAAATCGCGCGCAGTGTCCCGCCCGCCGACAATGGTGCGACCCGTGCCTGGGCAGTGGCTGCGGATCTTGAAACGCCGGACGGCGTGTTTCAGGTCGGATCGGGCCTTGATCCGGCAGCCCTTGAGCAGGGGCGTGAACGCCGTGCAGTCCGCATCGACGGTCAGGCCCAGCGTGGTCAGGCTGCATTGGGACGGGTTTGTGCCGCTGTCTGGCTGACGCCACAGATGGATCGCCTGTTTCTGGACGGGCCTTCGGCGCGCAGGCGTTTTCTGGATCGGCTGGTTTACGGCCTTGATCCCGATCACAGTAGCCGCGTTGCTGCCTATGAGCATTCCTTGCGCTCGCGCGCCAAGCTGCTCAAGGAAGGCAAGGGTGATGACAAATGGCTGGCCTCGATCGAAGATTCGATGGTCCGTCACGGCATTGCGGTTGCGGTTGCGCGTGCTGAACTTCTTGCCCGTTTGAGCCGGGCCGGAACCATGGCCATCGGGCCATTTCCCGCCGCACGTCTGGCGCTGGCGGGCGATCTTGAAGACTGGCTGGAAAAATATCCGGCCATCGAGGTCGAAGACAGAATGCGGGCTGCATTGCGCGACGGACGTGCGCGAGATGCGACCTATGGCGGGGCGATAGTCGGCCCTCAACGCAGTGATTTGCTGGTTTGGCATGATGCCAAGGGACAGTCGGCAGATCAATGTTCCACCGGGGAACAAAAGGCGTTGTTACTGTCGATCATTATGGCCAATACCCGCCTGCAGACAAAGGCACGCGGGGCTGGCCCGCTGCTGTTACTTGACGAGGTGGTTGCGCATCTGGATGCAGAACGCCGCAAACACCTGTTTGACGAAATCGTGGCGCTTGGCGTCCAGGCCTGGATGACAGGCACGGACCGGGCGCTGTTTGAAGGTTTGGACGGTCGTGCGCAATTCTTCCGCGTGGAGAATGCCACATTGTCTTTGGAAACCAATCCGTGAATGCCGAGGTTGTGACGCTATGACCAACGAAACAGAAACTCCGAACATTGCCGAACCGGCACAGGAGTACGGTGCAGAATCGATCAAGGTTCTCAAAGGCCTTGAAGCGGTGCGCAAACGCCCGGGCATGTATATCGGGGATACCGATGACGGAACCGGTTTGCACCACATGATCTATGAGGTCGTCGATAACGCAATCGACGAAGCCCTTGCCGGGCATTGTGACACGGTCTGGGTCCAGCTGAATGGCGACGGATCGGCCACCATTCGCGATAACGGCCGTGGTATTCCGACCGACATGCACAAGGAAGAAGGCGTTTCTGCCGCCGAGGTCATCATGACCCAGCTCCATGCCGGCGGTAAGTTCGACCAGAACTCCTACAAGGTTTCCGGCGGTCTGCACGGGGTGGGTGTTTCGGTTGTGAACGCGCTTTCCACCCTGCTGAAATTGCGCATCTGGCGTAATGGCAAGGAACATTACATGGAATTCTCGGGCGGTGACGCGATCAAGCCGCTTGAAGTGGTTGGTGATGCGCCGCTGACGGCTGACGGGACGCCGCTTTCGGGCACCGAAGTCACCTTCTATCCCGACGGTAACATTTTCACCCAGCTTGAATTCGATCTTGCAACGCTTGAGCATCGCCTGCGTGAACTGGCCTTCCTGAACTCGGGTGTGATCCTCACACTTCGTGATGAACGCCATGGTGAACCGGTCGAAACCAAGCTGCATTACGAAGGCGGTATTCGCGCCTTTGTCGAATATCTTGATCGTAACAAGACTCGCCAGATCGAAGAATCCATCGTCATTGAAGGCGAAAAGGACGGCATCACCGTTGAAGTCGCCCTGCAGTGGAATGACAGCTATCACGAAACCACGCTCTGCTTTACCAACAACATTCCGCAGCGTGATGGCGGGACGCATATGGCCGGTTTCCGTGCCGCTTTGACCCGACAGATCAACAACTATGCCCAGGAAAGCGGTATCGCCAAAAAGGAAAAGGTTGCCCTTTCCGGTGATGATGCCCGCGAAGGCCTGTCCTGCGTGATCTCGGTCAAGGTTCCTGATCCGAAATTCTCGTCCCAGACCAAGGACAAGCTGGTTTCGTCTGAAGTCCGCCCGGTTGTTGAAAACATCGTCAATGACAAGCTTCAACAGTGGCTCGAAGAACATCCGCAGGACGCACGCAAGATCGTCACCAAGGTGGTCGAAGCTGCATCTGCCCGCGAAGCAGCCCGCAAGGCCCGCGAACTGACGCGCCGCAAGGGTGCGCTTGATATCTCGTCCCTTCCGGGCAAACTTGCTGATTGTCAGGAACGCGATGCGTCCAAAGCCGAACTGTTCATCGTGGAGGGTGATTCCGCAGGTGGTTCGGCAAAGCAGGGCCGTGAACGTGGCTTCCAGGCGATCCTGCCGCTGCGCGGCAAGATTCTGAACGTTGAACGCGCACGCTTTGACAAGATGCTTTCAAGTCAGGAAATCGGTACCCTGATTACCGCGATGGGTACCGGGATTGGCCGCGATGACTTTAATATCGAAAAGGCCCGCTACCACAAAATCATCATCATGACCGATGCTGACGTCGATGGTGCGCATATCCGGACCCTGCTTCTGACCTTCTTCTATCGCCAGATGCCCGAACTGATCGAGCGCGGCTATCTTTATATCGCCCAGCCGCCGCTTTATCGCGCCAAACGTGGCAACTCGGTCCAGTATCTCAAGGACGACCGCGAGATGGAACAATACCTCACCGCGCAGGGTACCGAAGAAGCGGTTCTGACTCTTGCTGGTGGTGTGCAGGTTGCCGGTCCTGATCTTGTCCGTATTGTTGAACTGGCCCGCAAGGCCAAGGGTCTTCTTGAACCGCTTTCGATCAAACTTCCGATCTCGGTTCTTGAACAGGCAACCCTTGCCGGTGCGCTCAACCCCGCCCTTCTTGATGATGATGGCAAGCGCGCCGATGCAGCACAGATTCTTGCAACGCATCTTGACAGCCTTGAAGAAGATTTTGATCGCGGCTGGCATGGCGAAGCGCCAATGGATGAAATTGTCATCTGGCGGATGTTGCGTGGCGTTGAACAGCGTCACGTGATTGATGGCAATATCCTGCGTTCTGCCGAAGTCCGTGCGATTGCCGGTCTTCTTGGTGAATTGCGCGAAACCTTTGAAAAAGGTGCGGAATTCGTGGCCAAGGACAAGACCTGGAAAATCAATGGTCCGGTCGATCTGGTCAATGCGGTCATGGAATTCGGTCGTCGCGGCATTTCAATCCAGCGCTATAAAGGTCTGGGCGAAATGAACCCCGATCAGCTGTGGGAAACCACGCTCGACCCGAATGTTCGCTCGCTCCTTCAGGTCAAGGTCAACCATGCCGACGAGGCCGAAGAAGTCTTCTCGACCCTGATGGGCGACATCGTCGAACCACGCCGCGACTTCATCCAGTCCAACGCACTCAAGGTCGCAAACCTCGATGTTTAAGACCGGCTCTTGTGTGAATTGACTCATAAAACTGGAAACGCGACACATAAATCTGGAATCTGTGACGCATAAAATTAGAAAGCCGGAGGTGATACCTTCGGCTTTCTTTGTTATGTCCTAAAACATCCCCACCATCATTCAAAGGTGGCGGACGCAAGCTGATCGCCAGAACTACTTGGCCATGAAGTTTGAAATCCATGGGAACGCGCTTAGCAAAACCAGAATGATCGTAACGGCCAGCAAGAACGGCCAGAGTGATTTCAAGATGCGTCCTGCGGAGACGCCACTCATGGATGATGCGCCGACCCCCACGGGCGGTGTCAAAAGCCCAAGCGTAAGATTAAGGCACATGACCACCCCGAACTGGTAGGGACTGATATTGAAATCATTCATGGCGATTGGCAGCAAAATCGGTGAAATCAGGATGATGGCTGCAATTCCGTCAATCACCATGCCAACAAACAACAGCACCAGATTGACGATCAGAAGAAACAGCAAAGGATCGCTTGTGATCGAGGTGATAAGTGCTGCCAGTTTCTGGGGAAGTGCTTCATAGATAATGACCCAACCAAACACATTCGCCGCCGTCCTGACATCATTGGCTTTGTCAACGGCCTGCCTTTGATGTTTGTCGAACTGAAGCGGCCTGACAAATCACTGCGTCGCGCCTATGACGACAACTTCCTAGATTATCTCGACACCATCCCGCAGCTCTTCCATTTCAACGCCTTCGTGGTGCTTGGAAATGGCGTTGAGGCGAAGGTCGGCTCAATCTCTGCCAAATATGAGCATTTCAGCGACTGGAAGCGTCTGGCAGAGGGTGACAAGGGCGTTGTGCAGATGGAGACCCTGATCAAGGGGATCTGCACACGCGAAAACTTCCTCGATATTTTCGAGAACTTTATTCTCTTCGATGAGAGCACTGGCAAGCTCGCCAAGATCGTTGTCCGTAACCATCAATATCTTGGGGTCAACCGCGCGTTACAGTCTGTCATTACTCGCAAAGAGCGTGACGGAAAGCTTGGTGTGTTCTGGCATACGCAAGGGTCCGGAAAATCCTACTCAATGGCGTTTTTTGCGCAGAAGGTGCGCAGAAAGCTTGGGGGTGATTTCACATTTCTTGTGCTCACCGACCGATTGGACCTGGATAACCAGATTTACAAAACCTTCGCGGGTGTAGGGCTTGTTAATAATGACAGGGACCCTTGCCGAGCAGAGAGCGGTGCAATGCTCAAGACGTACTTCGGCGAACAGAAGGCTTTCATATTTTCACTGGTTCACCGGTTCAACCAGAAGATCGAAGATGGCGAAGAATATTCGACCCGTGACAACATCATCGTCATGACGGACGAAGCGCACCGGAGCCAGTATGGCACCTTGGCAATGAATATGCGCGATGCGCTGCCGAATGCCAGCTATATCGGGTTCACCGGAACGCCGCTATTTACCAGTGACGAGATCACACAGTGCGTGTTCGGCGGTTATGTTTCGACCTATGACTTCCAGCGCGCGATTGAAGATAACGCAACACTACCGCTTTATTACGATGCGCGGGGGGATAAGTTGGGTCTGTCTGCCGAAGGGCTCAACGAAAAGCTATCCACTGCGATTGAAGAGGCGGAGATTGAAGACGCGGATGTCGCAGCGAAGCTCGAAGATGAGCTGAAACGCGAATACTACGTCATCACGGCAGAGATGCGTTTGCATCATATTGCGGAGGACTTCGCCACGCATTACTCGACCAACTGGGAAACCGGTAAGGCTATGTTTGTGGCAATCGATAAGATCACCGCTGTTCGTATGCACGGCTTTATTGAAGAGGCCTGGAAAGCGCGTATCGAAAGTTTGGAAGCTGAGCAGAAGAACGCTCGCGACGATCAGGATCAGGCGGTTCGTGAACGACAGATTTCCTGGATGCGCGATACCGAGATCGCCGTTGTTGTCAGTGACGAACAGGGTGAGGTAGATCGGTTCCGCAAGTGGGGCCTTGATATTGGATCGCATCGAAAACTGATGAAGGAAGGGTTCCTTCTCGAAGACGGCAAGCGGCTGGATGTGGAAAGCGCTTTCAAGCGCGAAGAGCATCCGTTTCGCGTAGTGATCGTGTGCGCCATGTGGTTGACCGGTTTTGATGTGCCGTCACTCTCGACGCTTTACCTCGACAAGCCCCTTCAGGCCCACACCCTGATGCAGGCTATCGCCCGCGCAAATCGTGTGAAAGAAGGCAAGAACAACGGCCTGATTGTCGATTACTGCGGCATTCTCAAGAACCTAAGGAAAGCGTTGGCAACCTTCGCAGGCCACTCGGGCGAAGATGGCTTTGATGGTGAGGGGCCGGAAACCGATCCGCTCCATCCTGAGGAAAAGCTACTTGAGGAGTTTTCAGAAGCCATCGAGTTTGTTCGCAAGCTTTTGCAGGACAACGGCTTTAAGCTCGCAACGCTAAAGACCGCAACAGGATTTGCCAAAAACAAGGCGCTGGTTGATGCAAAAGAAGCGGTCAATATTGATGACGAAAGCCGAAAGAAGTTCGAGATTGCCGCGCGCTCGGTCTTTCGTAAATACAAGGCATGTCTGACATTTGAAGGTGTACAGACTTATAAAGCCGACTGCGATGCGATTAAATTCATATACAAGACCCTTCAGGAAGATAAGGACAAAGCCGATACCTCCGAGATCATCCAGAAACTGAATGCAATTGTCAGTGACGCCATCGACGTCAAGGCCGACGTAGATTCAGGTGACAAGGTTTTTGATATCTCGAAGATCAACTTTGACCTGCTGCGCAAAGAGTTCGCGAAGAGTGAGAGCAAGCGTTCAGATGTTCAGGATATGAAGACGGTTGTTGAAAATCGGCTGCGTAAGATGTTGATGCAAAATCCGCTGCGCGTTGATTTTCAGGAACGCTTTGACGAGATTGTTCGCGATTACAACAAGGAAAAAGACAAGAACACCATCGAGGCGACCTTTGAAGCTCTTATGAAGCTGTCAGCTGAAATGAGTGAAGAGCAGCAGCGCCACTTCAAAGAAGGGCTGGATAGTGAAGAGCAGCTCGCAGTTTTCGATATGCTTCTAAAGCCTGACCCTTCGAAGGCCGAAATTAGGAAGATCAAGTCGGTGGCGGTTTCAGTTTTGCGAGAAATCGAAGCTCAGATGCGTGATGTGCAAGACGTTTTCGCGAAGGTATCGACGCGTGATCGACTCAAGCAGTCAATCTACGACCACCTTTACGATGACCGGACCGGACTACCCGTTGACTCGTACAGCGAAGATGATCTGGCTCAAAAGACAGACCTTCTCTTTCAGTTTGTCGAACATCGTGCAGCTTACTTCCAACCTCATGCTGGCCAGGCGTAACCAACCCAAATTCCCGCCTTGCGTGTTTCCCATAGATTAAATGTCGCTGAAATAGTGGTTGTAACTATCTGGCTTGCACCGATAGATTGATATCCTGCGACCTGCTTTTGACGGCTCAGCGCTTTATAGCCAGTTAATGCCTACAAAAACCAAATGACGACGTCTGGTTCGAAGAACAAAGAGTTTTCGTGGAAATCGACGTTATTAGAGGGGGGATACATGGAAGACGTGAACGAAGTAGAGGCCGATGTTCGCCCCGTTGCCCAAGAAAGTTTGGATACGTTTGAGAAGATAGCGCGTTCTGCGTTGGTAGAGATCCAAAAGAAGCTAGCTTCAGGAAACCACTCCTCAGTTGCCAGAAATACTTTCACGGATGGAGCAGCTATTCGATCTGCCGATGATACATCTCGGAAAATTCTTGAAGGTAACCGTTCCCTTAAGGAAGAACCCGCAATCGCCCGCGTTGTCGTTGCGGACGAAACGGGTAAGAGAACAACGTATTATTTCTCCCGAACATATGCTGCCTCTTTGCCGGGTGAGAAAGCGAAATTCACGAGCTATCGCTCCCAATTCGGACCGTTGGCGGAGCTTGAAGTTGGTGAAGAGCACACAGTCAGACTCGGCGACAATGAATTAGCTCTTGAGGTTGTTGAAAGTGTCAAGTTCGCCCCATTCTTGACGGAAGGTAAGTGGGATGCGGAGCATGTCGTCTTTCAACTGATGGCCGAACGTGTTCTTAGCGCGGATTCTTTGCGTAAGTTGCTTTCGGAAGGTGTTGAACTTGATGACAACATTCTTGATGCCTTGCTCAGAGAAGAAAGTGAGTCCGCAGGAGTTCGCGAGGGCATCCGCCGGGCCGTGATTACCCAAATGGGTTTGCGTGATCAGCCTGTCCTGGATCGCATTCAAGGTGAGATCTTTCGTATGCCACTCAGTGCTCGGATGCTCCTTCTTGGGGCACCGGGTACCGGGAAGACGACCACTTTGGTTCGCAGACTTGGCCAGAAGCTCGATACTGAGTTTCTTGACGATGGTGAACAGAACTTGGTCTCTGATGATCATCGCCAAAGCTGGATCATGTTCACGCCTACAGAGCTGCTAAAGCTCTATGTAAAAGAAGCATTCAACAAAGAAGGTATTCCGGCACCTGACACGCGTATTCACACTTGGAATGACTACCGCACTGATCTGGCCCGTAACGAATTCAAGCTCTTGCGATCTGCGAACTTTCGGCGAGGATTTGTCCTGAATACGCGTGCGGAGACTTTGCTGCCTGGGGTTGAGAGTGATCAGATCAGTTTCTTTACGGATTTTTCTGACTGGCAACAACAGAAGTTTTGGGACGAAATTCAAACAGCGGCAGAAGGTTTGCTTAAGGGCAAAAAGGCAGAAACTGTTGCGCTCGGTGAACGAGCACTGGACCTTCTTAGCAAGGCGAAAAAGCCGTTAGGTGCTGACGCACTGATTTCATTTTCGGCAATATCTTCTGACGTATCAGCTCTCATGGCTGAGCTGAAGAAATCATCAGACGAGATAATCAGGCGCGGTTTAACGGCACATCTGAATCGTGAAAGAGGCCTTCTAGATGAGATTGCAGCTTTTCTGAGTGCTCAGGACTCTAAGTTTGAAGATGACGAATTAGACCAAGAGTTCGAAGATGACGATGAAGAAAACCAGCCTCATAATGGCCGAAGGGCGGCTTCAAATGCCTACATGCGCGCTATGCGAGCCCTGGCGAGATCACACGTAAGCGGGCGGACATTGTCTCCTAACAGCGCAAGTGGACGTCTGATCGAGTGGTTGGGGCATCGAGTATTATCAGAAGACAGTTTGTCATTGGTGGGTCGTACTTTGCAGATCCAGTCTTCTTTGCGTCCGCTCGTTAATCCTGCGATTAAATATGTTGAGGGTGTGCTCTCTCGATATCGCCAATTCCGTCGTCTTCGTCAGGAAGATGGGCGTTGGTTCCATGCAGACGGGTTCAATCACACAGATATTTCGCCGATCGAGCTGGATGTGATCCTATTGGTGATGATCAAAGCATCAAACTCACTGGGTGGTCGTTCAGACAAATTGATTGATAACGATCCACTGGCGAAGCGCTTGTTTGACCGCATGAGAGGCCTCTATATGGGGCAAGTTCTGGTGGATGAGGCCACTGACTTCTCTCCAATCCAACTGTCATGTATGGCGAGCCTCTGCAAGCCAGAAATTCGATCGTTCTTTGCCTGTGGCGACTTCAATCAAAGGGTAACCACCTGGGGAACCCGGTCTGCTGACGAGATGCGCTGGGTCTTGCCAGATCTTCAGACAAGAACGGTCGAGGTTGCTTACCGACAAAGCGAAAAGTTGCATGAACTTGCCCAGCGGATTTTGTCTTCAACCGGAGTCCCGGAAACGCAGGTTAACCTCCCAAAATTTTCAGACAATCTAGGCTTGTCTCCTGTCTTGGCTCAATCGCTACAGGATACAAGGAACCAAGCAAATTGGTTGGCCGATCGGATCACTGAGATTGAGAGATTCACGGGGGGAATTCCGTCAATTGCCGTCTTGGTGAATACCGAGAACGAGATTTCTGAACTTGCAGATGCGTTGGGAGCCGCCTTGGCGTCGAACAACGTAACTGTGCAGGCTTGTCCTCAAGGACAGGTTAAGGGCAATGACAGCGCTGTAAGGGTATTCAGTGTTGAACACATCAAGGGCCTTGAATTTGAGGCCGTATTTTTTGTCAACATTGATGAGTTGGCCGCAAACGAACCCGATTTATTCGAGAAGTACCTCTATGTCGGTGCCACGCGTGCCGCGACTTATTTTGGTATGACGTGCAAGGGTGCGTTGCCTGCAAAATTAAGTGCGTTGTCTGAGCTGTTTTGCACAGATTGGGCATAATGCCTGCTACGCAATGATCTCCGGGTCGTCATTTCAGAATGGGGGTTAGTTCAAAATGAAGCAGACAATTGAAGCAAAAGAACAAGAGCTAAAGCGTATTTTTAGCGATGACTATCTATTCGAAATACCTGCCTATCAACGGCCGTATTCGTGGACAACAGAGCAGGCCGGTGAACTGTTGGATGATCTACTGTCGACTATGGGACACTCTGAGCCCATCGAAGATGTGGCACCGTACTTCCTAGGAAGTATCGTTCTAATAAAAGACCCGCTCTATGCGCGTGCTGAGGTTGTCGACGGTCAACAGAGGCTTACAACTCTAACCATTCTGATCGCGGTTATCAGAGACTTGTGTGACGATACTGTCTCCAAATCCAACCTAGAAAAATACATCTGTGAAAAGGGTGACAAATTTGCCGGCAGCGAGGATCGCTTTCGGTTGACTCTGCGGGATCGAGATAGCGAATTTTTCAGGAAGTCGGTCCAGACAGGAGACGGATTAAAGTCATTCCTCAAGCAAGATAGCGCCAGTTTAACCGATAGTCGTAAACGTGTTTACGAGAACGCTAAACACTTTCAAGCAGAACTCTCTAATCTTGATCAGGAAACGAGGGACAGACTCACGATGTTTCTCCTGCAGAGATGTTTTCTCGTAGTCGTTTCTGCCTCAGACCAACAATCAGCTTACCGAGTTTTCTCTGTAATGAATGACCGAGGTTTGGACCTCTCGCCCACTGATATCCTGAAAGCCGATATAATCGGGGCAATGCCCGAACACATTCGTTCCAACTACAACGATCAGTGGGAAGAAATTGAAGAAGATCTGGGTCGCGAAGATTTCAGAGACCTGTTTTCTCACATACGGATGATCTTCGCGCAAAGCAAGGCGCGCGGAAACCTCAATCATGAGTTTAGAGAGAGCGTTCTTAAGGTTAAGAATGGTGAGGCTTTCATCGACGATGTTCTTGTGCCTTATGCTGAAGCCTATCAGATAGTTTCATATGCGGCGTATGAGAGCACGGCAGATGCTGAAGTGGTAAATCGGTATCTGGACCATCTCTCTCGTCTGGACAACTACGACTGGGTACCTCCAGCAATTGCCTTTTTCCGTAAGCATGTGAATGAACATGAAAAGTTGGTCAGGTTCGCAATTGACTTGGAACGATTGGCGTATGGGTTATTTATTCAACGAGCCAACATAAATCAGAGGATTGGTCGCTACGCCTCTGTTCTGCGTGCAATAGAAGCGGGCCAAGATTTAGGCCTCGAAGACTCGCCGTTGCAGCTAACAGCGGAAGAGAAAGCCTCAATTATTGAAGCACTGAACGGACCAATTTATCTGCAAACGCGCGTTCGAATGCCGCTCCTACTTCGTCTTGATAGCTTACTATCTGACAGTGGTGTGTCTTATGAGCACAAAGTTCTGAGTATCGAACATGTGTTGCCTCAAAATCCAGATGCTAATTCTGAATGGCTTTCGCTATTTCATGATCCAGAGACGAGAAATCTGTGGACACATAGGCTGGCAAACTTAGTGCTTCTCTCAAGACAAAAAAACTCTCAGGCTAAGAACTTTGATTTTGGACGTAAGAAAACTGAGTACTTCCAGAAAAAAGGTGTAGCGACGTTCGCTTTGACATCACAAGTTCTCAATGAGCCCAATTGGACCATTGATGTTCTCGAAAAACGTCAAAAAGAATTATTGAAGGTTCTCATAAGCGAATGGAGGCTTGGCTTTTGATTTTCAGTGTTTGTGGGTCGTAGGTTGCAGTGCTGCGAAGACTTTTTGGGTTTGATACCTCCGCTTGGAAGATCATCTTGTAGAGAAACAGGCGTCATGCGGGCTGGCTTGATTACCTTACGGTTGTCGATAACACTGAAGCCGAATGTTTCAGCTAAGCAAGTTGGGTTGGCGGCGTTCTCGCTGGGAAGAAATTTCTTTGGCGCTGAACAAGGCAAGGGGCACAGAGGATTAGACGCTCGGTTGATTGGTTGAGGAGCTCGAGAGCACTGTGATACGAAACCCAGAAAAAGAAATGAACTTTCGGTTCTGCAAGAGATCTAATAGATGCGGTAAATTGGCACCTGTAGTTTAAAGAGGCTATTTTCCATTGCTTATCCCTTATGCCCCGCATCCGGACTTTCTGATTGCTGTCTCACCCTCAGAACCTTCGGACCCCGCTTCCGGTAAATGGCTGCTTCACGTCAATCCGCGTGAAGACCGGAACATTTCCCTTGATGACGAGGTCGTCGAAAGCAAATTGTACCTTCGTTATGCTATTGTCAGCGAATTTCGGAGTGCAGGTCCAGTCCCTTACAGATATTTCGACGCCAGCTTTAACAGCTACCGAAATTCTGTTTCACTGGTTGCAAGCGTCCTGTTTCTTGATCCCGATTACCTGCGGGGACATGGGATTGGCAGTTGCCTGATGAACCGCATTATTGATTGGGCTCGGGAATGGCCTGAAGCGACCATTTCTCCGATAGATATTTTCGACCCAAACCCGGAAATCGTGGCGCGCCGTAAAAAATTTTATGGGAAATTTGGCCTGGAATTCGATGATGTAGGGGGGAAACCTGTGATGAAACAGATCCTCGTAAAGCATGTGAACAAGGCCGAAACCAAAACCTCGAACCGAATCTTTGATCTTTCAGATGGGCTAATGCTGCTTTGTAAGGCAAGGAAGCAGCTAGAATATGATCTGTCGAGAAAAGCATCCGCTTATGACTCGCTGAGAGCCACCTACAATATCTTCACAACCAAGCCCCTGCGCACAGCCATCGCAAACTGGATATCATTAAACCTTTTTTGGCTGGTGATGCCCGGCTTTACAGCGACAATGGGGGCCATTGTCTGGCTTAGTATTAAGTAACATCCCAGATGTCATCCTCTGAATGTATGGCTTTAGTTTATAAGAAAGCTAGACATTTTAGTCGTATAGTCTGGGAGCAATTGTGCACTCACAGTGATTTACATGGACGTCGGCTTACCACAGCTGTTCCAGGGGCTATTCAGTACGACGGCCCTCCGCCATCAATTGAAGAGATTTGGCAAGAGGCCATGAGGATCGCATGGCCCGAGCCCGAAGCAGACATTGAGCTTAACCTAGCTTCGGAGAGTGATCTAGCTAAGGGGCAAGTTCTTACTGAAGACGGGCCATTTTGGATCATCATCGATGGCGAGCGGTATCTTGTTCGCTTAGTTGGCGGGATTGACGGGGTTTTGATCTTCGTAGGGGAGGCCCCTGCATATGACACTGTCGATGCCTGGCTGACCGTGAAGCTCGGGTTGCCTGAGCCTCTTGTGCCAGATGATCCCGATGATGAAAGTGAACCGGAAGACCCGGACTACACAGGCCCCAAGGGTCCATAAGGTTAAACAACAGCCCCAGGCTTGGCCCGGGGCTGTTTCATTGAAGGTGGTTATGCCGGCTGAGTTGTCAAACTGCCTTCCGCTGTGACGACCGGCTTCGGGTGAATCTCGATATCTTTGGGTTCGTAGCCGACCACGCTTGCGGCTGCCATGATCTTCCGTGTTCTTGCAGATCGGCTCTGATTGCCGTGTGATAGTAGTCCCGCATTGCGCATAGCGCCCTCCAAATAAAGCAGCAGTTCAAATCGACACGAAAATCTAGAATCCTATCGTGATTCACGAAGGAGACGTATTCATCAAGTATTTGACATTAAATGACATTATTTGCGTGACAAAAAATTGTGATTTAATGTGTCGTTTGAACGGCATTTTATGCGTCATGAAACGACTCAATTCCCAGTGTATGTTGGATTGTGCTTCCAGTTTTATGCGTCAATTCACAATTGTGAATTGACGCATAAAACTAGAAACGCGACGCATAAAACTAGAAACGCGACGCATAAATCTAGAATCTGTGACACATAAAATTAGAACGAGCAGAGCAAGTTCAAATGAATGCTATGAATTAGCTCTGCTCGTCCTTAATCGTTGAGATTTGTTGCATCTGGGCTCCTAGTTAAGTTAAAATTTCACTAACAACACCCCCCCACGCTTAGCCTGCAGTTCTTAGGAGCTCAGTGATGCGCCTCTTGGGGGGGTATTTTTTGCCAAAATCGCGAGTTGTTGTAGGTTTTGCCTCTTCCGTGAAATTTATTCACGTCATAATGTGAGCCGAATATGGTGATTAATGGGCTCACGAGGGAGTATTGTGATGGGCAAATGGAACTGGCAGCACAGCGATTGGCCCAACTTCACTTGGGATAGCCAGCAAATCCAAGCCTACTTACCTCCTGTTTATCATAAACAGGGATACGTGGCCGGATTGGTCAACTCGCTGAACGGCACCAGAGCGTTAACCACTAAAGCACTTACTGAGAGCATTGTTGCTTCTTTTGCAATTGAGGGCGAGTACCTCGACGCAACTGTGATATCCGATGAAATCGAGCGCGGTTGTGGCCGACCTTCCTCTTGCGATGACACCAAGAGTGTCGGGATACTGGAGGGAAACGCTGCTGCTTTGATATCAAACGTTTTTGACAAGTCCTCTCAAGACCTTACTCTGCATCGATTAGGAATGTGGCAGCGCTGCATGTTCGAGAGGACATACTCGCCAGCTCAAATCGGGCAGCCTGCAAGATGGCGAACCAAAGATATCAACGTGGTTTCCGGTGGAAGCAGCGACCGGAGAATTCATTTCGAAGCCCCTAGCCCGTCACGCGTCGCAATTGAGATGGAAACATTCCTTACCTGGTTCACTTCTAGCCGAGAAGCCAAAGAAATAGATCCGATTTCGAGAGCTGCTTTGGCGCATCTGTGGTTCGTGACCGTGCATCCATTCGAAGATGGCAATGGCAGGAGCGCACGCGCGGTCGCTGATCTAGCAATGTTTCAGACAGACGAAAATGCTGTCTTGTACCCAATGGCGCCATACATTTTAGCCGACCGTGAGACCTATTACCGAGTGTTGGAGCGAACTCAGTCTTCCGGTTTGGACATAACGGAATGGATGATCTGGTTTTTCAAAACTTTGGAAAATGCACTCGACGGCGCGATAACGAGATTAAGCTGGAGTGTTGAAGCGAACAGCCTCGTGACGATACAGCCAGAAAATCGACTTTTGACACAACAAGTCAGAATTCTTGTGCTGCTGCATGATGATGCGGATCAAAATGTCATAAGCGCATCACAATATGCCGCAATTAACAGCGTTAGTAAGGCGACGGCAACGCGTCACCTGACTGATCTGGTAACAAAAGGCTATTTAGAGGTTTGTGAAGGGCGTGGACGTTCAACGAAATACCGTTTGGTGAGCGGTTAGCGGACTAATCTTCAAACCATCCCGAAATCTGGTATCCCCTGGCGCATGATTTCCCGGATCGTCAATGAATAGCGTGCAGGTCGCGTATCGCCTTTCGGGCGACGGATAATCTTCAATTCTGCATTGTTCTCATCAAATTCGATAATGCCAACCTGGCGAATATCAAGCATATCAATTGCTGAGAGAATATCTTCTGATGGCCATCGGAAAGAACTGGTTCTGCAGAGCCACACATGGCGAAAGAAGCTAGAACGATAATCGATGTCCGAAAGCAGATTCTGGAAACCTTGTTTGTTATTTGCCGGTGTCCCGGTCAAAAACATAAAACCATCGACCAACTGCAAAGCGCCGTCGTCGCCACAGCGAATGCCGACTGCATCAATACTGAAGAACTCGAATTCATAGCGTTTGAAATAGATGCTCACGTCCTCTCCTGCATAAAGGAGGGACTTGTGTTCATCAATCAGAGCCAGTGCCTGCTGTCTGTGAATGACCTCATTTGGCATCAGATATTTCGGAATTGCAGACGACGAGAACTTCCGGTTTGTCACCTCACTCAGGATTTCCTTAATGCGAATGACCGGAACTTTCTCATCGCGCATCTGAGCGAGCAGATCGAGAGCCGCATCTGCGTCTGCGCTATGTATTCGAGCAAAAAGCTCCGCAGTGTGGAAATGCCCGAGGACGTCAAACAGAGCATTCGGCTCATGTGCTCGTGATCCCAGGATTTCTTGCAATTTTACTTTTTCACGCTCTGCAATAGCGCGGCCCCTGATTAGTGTAGAGCGCATCCTTTGTAAGGCATTGCGCGTGTATCGGGTTTTCTGAACAAGAACCTCCCAGAATTGTTCTTTATTTGCAGCGTACTGCTTGCCGGTCGGTGTTTTCTCGATCGCATTGATGAGCATTGCGATTTCTGTCCATGGAAGTCTGCGTTCCCGGGCATTTTCGAGTTTTGCAAGAAGTTCATCGAATGATTGTGTGCTCATCTTGGGTGCTTTTTCGTGGTGTTGGAAGTTCTTGCAATAACCAATAGCAGAAAATTTTTGATTGTGCAAAATTGATTCGAATCATAATATGAAACGAATCATAAGATGGATTGTGAATGATGTTTGATCCTCATGTACAAAGAAGTCGCAAGGTTGTTCGCAGGACAACACATCGCGCCGTTGGGCGCTTTCCAAGCTTGAAGTCCAATCGGATCGTCCATTGGGAGTCCCAACTGGAGCGGGACATGATCCGCCTGCTGGAATTTGATCCGGCAGTGCTGCGCTATCGGGAGCAGCCTGAGCCTCTGACCTATTTCGAAAGTGGGAAGCAGCGTAAATACACGCCTGATTTTATCGCGCAGATGACACGCGGTTTAACAGTCTTCGAGGTGAAGCCATATGATCAGTCCATAATGAGCCCTTTGAAAGAAAGGCTTGTGGCCTTCAAAGAGCACTACGCTGCTCAAGATATTGATTTCGTTGTAATGACTGAGCGTGAAATTCGAAGAGAACCGCGCCTCTCAAACATCACCAAGCTCTTGCGATATCAACGCGAAATCGTGAGCCCCACAAACAAGCGGATTGTAATTGATCTTGTTGATCGCGGGGATCGGACACTTGATGAGTTGTTCGACCATTTGAGCGAACATGGCGTGCCGTTCACAAATGTCTACGCGCTCATTGCCCAAGGCAGTCTTTGGATCGATATTGACCTGCCAATTGACAATGCTGAGGCACCTGTTTGTTTGCGGAGGGCTCTGTAATGGTTGCTGTTCGCATCGGTATGGGAACTGAGGTGTCTGTTGGTGAAACCATCTATGCCGTTCGTCGTTGCCTTGCGGGGGATATTCTTCAGCTTGAGTCAGAAGACGATGGTCGATTGGTGAAAATCCCAAGGCCAGAGTTGGCGTCTTCTGTGGCCCACGGTGAAGCTTCCATCATTGTTGGTGCACGCAAACGGCAGGTACTTGAACGCCAGGATCTGAGTGCCCTTCCCGAAAAAGATCGCGATGAGCTACGTCGCAGGCTTGCCTACGTAAAATTAGTTGAGAAGCCGAGGGTTGCGGAGAGTGGCGCAGCTTTGGTGAAAGCCAGCATCGAAATTGGTGCGGCACAACTCAACGACCTTAAACCGCCGTCAGTGGCAACGCTCTATAACTGGTGCAAACTTTATCGTCAGGCTGGCGGCGATCCTGTGGCTTTGGTGCCGCAAACAAAGCGCCGCGGGAACCGACAACGGCGGTTTTCGCCTGAGGTGCTCGAAATCCTTCAGGCCGTAATTAATGAGCGATTTCTGGTTACGTCCAGGCCGAGGCCGACGGATGTCTACTCCGCTGTCGTCGTCGAGATCGAAAGACTGAATGCATACAGACTAGCATTTGATCAACTGGCAGTGCCGACGCTTAGAACTCTCTATCGCGAAATCGAGAAACTCGAGCCCTACACATACTTGAAGGGTCGATACGGGAAACACATTGCCGAAAAGGAAACACGACACGTGGGAAAAGGTGCATTCTCCTCTCGACCGCTTGAGCGGGTTGAGATCGATCACACACTGCTCGACATCATCGCCTACGATCCGGAACTCGATATTCCGCTAGGACGACCAACACTCACAATGATCATTGATCATTTTTCACGCATGCCTCTGGGCTTTTATCTGGGCTTTGAGGCGCCGGGTTCTGCGAGCGTAATGATGGCACTACGCAGCGCGATTGGAACCAAGGAATGGGTTAATGAGCGTTACCCAGACATTGAAGGCACATGGCCTTGTTATGGTGTACCCGAGGTTCTTGTTACGGATAACGGGCCTGAATTCCATTCCAAAGATCTGGAAATAGCGTGTGCTCAACTAGGTATCACCATTCAGCATAACAAAGTGAAGTCGCCATGGACCAAAGGTGTTGTGGAGAGGATTTTTGGTGAGATCAACCGATCTCTTCTGTGTGATGCGCCGGGAAAGACCTTTCACAACAAGGACGCACGCTCAGAGAATGATGCGGTTGGAGAGGCGAGCGTTCCTATCGCACTTCTTGAGCATGTCTTGTGTAAATGGATTGTCGAAATTCATGCCAGGAAGATGCACGAAGGTATACAAGCAATGCCGCTTGAAAGATGGACTGAAGGTGTGGAGACGTTTCCGCCTCGGCTTATTTCCGATCAGGAGGACCTCAATGTTCTTCTTTCCTGCTTCAAGGAAGTTCGGAAAATTCATCCCAAAGGGATTGTGATAGAGGGCATTTGGTACAGCTCAAGAAAGCTGACCGAGCTCCGCAACAGCTCTAACAAGGATTTCCAGGTAGATATGAAATTCGACCCGACCAATATGGGGCGTATTCATGTCCGTGATCCAAGAACCAATACCTATTTCGATGTCCCGGCATTGGATCCCGAATACGCAGAAGGGCTCGGGTTATGGCCGCACAAGATCCTTCGTAAGTACCTTCGGAGAATGGGGGCGCGTCAGATCGATCCAACTGAACTTGCGAAAGTCAAAGAATACATTCACGACCTTATTCAGGAATCGGCCAAGACCAAGAAGCGGAAACGCACAACCAATGCACGGATTGGACGGTTTCGTGAGTCCTCCAGTCAAGCACCCACGAATGAAGATCGGATTGTCGAGCAGAGCACCTCTTATGAGATCTCATTTGATGCTGCACCAACGGCCGAGGAGGAAGATTATCGTGACGACCTGGTCGAAGATGACGATTTTCTTGCTGATGGCATGCAGCGTATTCAGGCTGTCGGAAAGGATGACGTATGAGCATTGCTGTTAATCCAGACAAGCTTTCTGACATCAATCAGGTGATGGGTGATGTTCTGATTCGCCATCGTTCTTTCAAGACCGGTTTGGCACGGCTTGATGAATGCATGCAGTCCTATACGGGCTATGGAGAACCGGTTTGTATGCTTCTGCATGGTCCATCAGGTGTTGGGAAGTCGACGCTTGCAAAGGCTTTTCTCGTCGATAACCAGCCTGTCGAAACCCAGGACCGTAAACTGGTTCCGGTTCTGAGCGCGGTAATTCCGGTGCCGGCAACGATGAAGAATATGGCGTCCGAGCTTCTAGATAAGCTTGGCGACCCTCTTTCTGATCGGGGCACATTTGAGCAAAGAACCAAAAGGCTTCGCAAGCTGCTTCGGGAGTGCGGCACGAAACTGATCATCCTTGATGAGTTTCAGCACTTTATCGATCGCAAGAGCGAGCGGGTTATCCTCGATGTTTCTGACTGGCTGAAGAACCTCATTTCCAACACATCGATTCCGGTGGCTTTGGTTGGGCTTCCGTATTCGCGAAATGTGCTCTCAGCAAATGAACAGCTCATGCGGCGCTTTAGTTATCAGACTGAACTTTCGCCGTTTGCTTGGAGTGACAAGGCAGAGCGTGCAGAGTTCACCAGGATTCTTGACGCGGTAGACGGAAAGCTTGCGGAGATTCTGGGGGGCAAAAGCGATTTGAAGAGCCAAGTTGTCCGCTGCCATGCTGCTACAAAAGGTCTGATATCTCTTCTGATCAAGCTACTCCACGGTGCTGCATATGAAGCAGCCAAATGCAATGCTTCGTCGATAACCCAACAGCATCTCGCCAAATCGTTCAGAGAGCGCCTTGTGCCAGACAAAGCAGTTCTCAATCCGTTTCTCGATAGTTGGGATGGACAAGCAATCGACCCGCTTCCCGAGAGCCGGCATATGTCGGTGGCGGGATGCATCCCGTCGATTAGCGCGAGATCACGTTCTCAAAACGTTAACGAAGTCCTCTCAGCAAGGTGAGACACATGTCAGGTGATCGGTCACTACTGGTACGTCCTAAGCCGGAAAAGGCTGAGAGCTTCCGGGGATATCTGCTCAGGGTTTCGACGGAAAATGGTTATCACAATCCAAACTGGATGCTGAGGCAGCTTGGTATTCATCCACGCACATATTTGCCGCGTGATGACATTGCAAAGTTGGCAAGCGCGCTAAACCTTGGAGACCGGGAGCTTTCAAATATTCAGAGCCGAATTGTGGGGCCCCGGTGGGTTCGTGTGGGGTCTCATGAAGTTCATATTTGTGCGCAGGAAAGGCGTTCTTTTCGCTACTGCCCGCAATGCTTGAGCGAAGCTCCCTACCATCGTGCCTTGTGGGATATCAAGCCTTTGAGTGCCTGTCCAAAACACGGGACCTATCTGCTTGAGAACTGCAGGAAATGTAATCGACGCGTTGGCTGGGCACGTGAAAACCTTCTTGAATGCGCTTGTGGTGGGGATTTGAGATCGTTTCGGCCGCGTTCAGCACCCGATAAAACAGTAGATTTCTGCGGGTTGCTGGAGAAGCGCTTCCACGATCAGCTGGCAGACGAAAACTGCGCCCTGCATCCGGCATTTCAGAAGTTGAGTTTCACAGATATTCTTAACCATTCGATGTTCTTGGCAGCCTATATTTCAGGTCGAGGGCGTGGAACCGGCCGACAATTGTTTTACAATCTTACCGCGGACGCATTGCGCGAGGTATTTGACCGGGTTTCTGTGATTCTTGCTGATTGGCCGAACGGATTCCACCTACTGCTCGACGAGGTGCGGCAATTCACCGAACAGGATGTTGAAAAACACGTCGGGCTCGAGGCAGAATTCCGATCGCTCTACACCAATCTGTTTCGTAAGCAGCAGGAGGTTGAGCATCTGCACCTTATCCGTGCTGAGTTTGCCAAATACATTGAAGGTAAGTGGTTTGCTGGGTTTGTCGTACCAACCAGCAAGCGATTGTCGGATGAATGGTCCCGGGATCAGTCGTTTGTTACGGTTACGGAAGCAGCACGACGCCTTGGTATTCATCCAAGTATCCTGAGACGGGATATTGCTGGGGGCAATCTGGCTGCAACCACCAGACAGATGCAAAGCAGATGCCTTCGCGTCATAGAAGTCGCGGAGGTTGAGCGGTACCGAAATGCGCGTGAGAACCTGTTGGGAACCAATGATGCAGAAGAGCTGCTCGGCGTTTCAAAGCACCCTTTCATGAAACTGGTGAACGCAGGCCTAATCAGGGCAGTGAAAGGGTCCAAGGTTGATGGTTCTCAACACTGGGCATTCAAAAAGCAGGATATCGACGAATTTATTGCGTCTGTGACAAAGCAGGCGACCTATTGCCGGTTCGCAGATGAGCCTGTGACTTTTACCAAAGCGCTGCGTCGCTGCACCGCCAAGGGGCTTAGTATCGTTGACCTGATTCAGGGTGTGCTCGGTGGCGAGTTGAAATCGCAGAAGCGCTCGACAAAGGTGATCAATCTCAAAGATCTGTTCTTCAATGACGCAGACTTCCGAGCGTTTCTTTACAACGAAAAGCGGACGATCAAATGGGCCGTTACCATTCGTGAAGCTGCAAGGATGCTTGGGCTAAATGAAGAAGCAACACGTCATCTCGTGCATAAGGGGTTTCTTGAAACAACCTCTGTCCCGTTAGATGGCCGTCTGCGCAGACAGGTTTCACTGGATGCGATTGAGCGTTTCAAGGCGACATACATTTCCGCTTCCTGCTTGGCAGCCCACAAGAATACTTCCGCAAGATCCGTCGTTGCCCATATGAAAAAGTTAGGGGCTAGTCCGGTTACTGGACCGGCGATTGACGGAAGTCGCCAATATTTCTTTCGAAGATCAGCAATACCTTGAAGGGCCCGATCTTGTGTCTGATCTGATTCCCGCAGAAACGGCAGAAAATTCTTCCTAGGGTTTAATTAGTTATCGCGGGTTCGCGACTAGTTTCGCCGCGACAAAAAGCCATGCTTCCCAAGCGATAAAGTTTCAGGAACCAAAGTAAGGCGTGCAATTTTAAGTTTATTTAGTGCGCAAGTTTCGGTTAATCACCGATAGACTCGTCAGTCCAAATATGCTCTGAATCCGTGGCAGTTTTAGAGATTTAGCCTGTTACGAGGTATTGGAATGAGTGCCGAATACGAGGTTGTGTCACCCGACGCGGGCGCGATGATTGAGTCAATGCGAGCGTTCGGTTATGACCTTGCCACAGCACTCGCAGATCTCGTCGATAACAGCATCTCGGCAAACGCCAAAAACATCTGGATCGAGTTTATCTGGGATGGCGCTGAATCGGCAATTCTCATTGCTGATGATGGCGAAGGCATGGATGAAGCCGGTCTGGTAGCGGCAATGCGAATGGGCAGTATCAGCCCGACGGTGAAAAGGTCAGAAAATGACTTAGGCAGATTCGGCCTCGGACTGAAGACTGCATCCCTCTCTCAGGCAAGATGTCTGACGGTTGTCTCTCTTGCGAATTGCGCTGAAGTCGTCACCCGATGCTGGGATCTCGATTATATTGCGGAACACGGAGGTGGTGAATGGCGGCTCCTGAAACCGCCAATACCAGATGTGAAAAACCATTCGGAGCGCCTGCAATCGATCGGAAAGGGAACGATTGTAGCGCTGTCGAAGCTCGATAGGGTGGTCAGGGACGGTTCTCCCGGAGATAAAAAGGCAGAAAAAAGGTTCCGTGAGAGAATCGACGAAGTACGTGCTCATCTGAGCATGGTATTCCATCGGTACCTCAAGGGTGCAGGCGCATTATCGATGTTCATCAATGGTGCGAGGGTCTCTGGCTGGGATCCCTTTATTGAAGGAAAGTCCGAAGCGTTAGCCGCGGAGCGGCTTTCCTATGGGGGAGAAAAGATACAAGTCTTCCCGTTTGTGCTGCCGCACCATTCACGTTTGACCAAGGAGGAGCATAGCACAGCATCAGGTCCCAAGGGCTGGAATGCACAGCAGGGTTTTTATGTATATCGCAATCGGCGGCTGATTGTTTCCGGGGACTGGCTTAGTCTGGGGATCCAAAAAGAGGAGCATTACAAGCTCGCACGCATTCAGATCGATTTGCCTAATTCACTTGATGAGGCATGGCATCTTGACGTCAAAAAGGCCCGAGCATATCCGCCAGCAGCAATGCGAGACGACCTTAAAAGGATTGCACGTGCGACGAGGGATAAGGCCGCAAAGGTATACAGGCACCGGGGAAAAGTTCTTCAGCGAAAGCATGCTGATGACTTTGTCTTCGTCTGGTCTGCAAAAACCCTGAGAGGCAGAACCTATTATAAGGTCAACAGGGATCATCCGCTGGTGAAGTCAGTGAGAAAATCCTGCGAAGACGGAGAAAAGTTCTCATCCCTTCTCTCTATGATCGAACAGGCTGTTCCGAGCCCTCTTATCGTTATCAACAATGCCGAGGAGCCCGACACCCTGGGGGTTCCTTTTGGGGATGATCCGAAAGGACTATTGCAGTGCATGCGTGAGGTGTACGGGATACTTATCCAAGAGGGAGAAACAAAGACTGCTGCGGCTACAAAGCTCGCTGTGATGGAGCCTTTCAACGCTCATCCTGATGTGCTGACCGCATTCTTGGACGAAATTAATAGGGGGTAGCCTGAGCCGGCGAACTGTTCGCCGGACCGGTTAGTGACATTGATGAATGAAGATTCAAAGATTCGTTACAAATCAGCCTTCGGGATGGCAAATAATTTTCTTCGCCTGAAAAAGCCGGTGACGCTCGGCGACATCGTGCAGGCAGTGAACATGCTCAAAAATATCGCCGAGTACAATGGGCTGGACTTTCAGAGGCTGCAGGATGACCTCGAGTTTAATAATAACGTACATGTTGGCGGCTATTCCATCCTGGATGACAAGGAATACAAGGCATGGCTGGCAGCTAAAAAGGAAGATACAGAGTTCGAGTTCTGGGAGCGTTATGAGCGTTACCTGCGCGAGGAGAAAAATCTTCCGGACCAGGTAATTCTCCGCCTTGACGAACTGACGGACGATATCCTCGACAGGCTAAGGGATCCGGCACTTACGGGAAGCTGGGATAGAAGAGGGCTTGTTGTAGGCCACGTTCAGTCAGGCAAAACCTCTAACTATACGGGCCTCATCACCAAGGCTTTCGATGCGGGTTATCGTCTCGCAATTGTTCTGGCGGGTGCCCATAACAGCCTTCGGAGTCAGACCCAGGTGCGCCTTGATGAGGGCGTCTTGGGATTTGATACAAGGCATCATCTGTCCTGGGGGAAAGCCAACCAGAGAATTGGTGTTGGTGATATTACCGGAGCCCCCTTTCTGGTTGCTCACTCACTAACAAGTAGCAGCGAGCAGGGAGACTTCCGCAGGGTTACCGCGCAGCAGACCTCAATCGTCCCGGGAGGGAAAGACCCGGTGCTGTTCGTGGTGAAGAAGAACACGAGCGTTCTGAGAAACCTGCTTAACTGGGCGTTGGCTGTCAGAGGACAGGAGGCTCCTGAATCGCCTCTTGGAAAAATAATCACGAATGTGCCTCTACTCCTGATTGATGACGAAGCAGACTATGCATCTGCAAATACGAACGATTACTTGGATGAGTTCGGTGAGCCGAGGCCTGACTATGATCCAACGCAGACGAACAAGCTGATCCGTCAGATTTTGTCGGCATTCGAGCAGAGCGCGTACGTCGGATATACTGCGACTCCGTTTGCAAATATCTTTATTCATCATGAGGATTTCACCGAAGATGCTGGGGAAGGACTCTTTCCCCGAAGCTTCATCATAAATCTGCCGGCACCATCTAATTACATCGGAGCTGAAAAGCTGTTCGGTATGGACCGCTCAGATGGAGTTGAAACAGATCAGGGGCTTCCTGTAATCAGAAAGGTCGTTGACTCGGATCTTTCCTTCCCGCCCAGACATAAAAAAGAGCATGACGTACCTTACCTGCCATCTTCTCTGATAGAAGCAATAAGCGCATTTATTCTGGTCTGTGCTGCAAGACGCGCCAGAGGTGACATTAATGAACATAATTCCATGCTGGTGCATGTCACTAGATTTACCCGCGTTCAGGGCGAGGTCGCGCGAATTGTAAAAGAAGAGTTTGATGATATACGCCGGCAGCTAGAGTATCCCGGCTCAGGGGGGAACGCTCTCTCGAACCTCCGTGATCTTTGGGACCGTGACTTTGTCCCTACATCCAAAAAAGTGCGGCAATTGCTGCCGGAAGAAGATCTTAAACCGCTTCGCTGGGAAGACGTCGAGGGGGAAATTGTAAAGGCCGCCAAGCGAATTGAAGTCAGGGAAATTAATGGCTCCGCAAAAGACGCGCTGGATTATGTTGATCATCCCGACGGTATGTACGTGATAGCAATCGGCGGCGATAAACTTTCACGAGGTCTTACCCTTGAGGGGCTTAGTGTGAGTTATTTTATCAGAACATCGCGGATGTACGATACTCTGATGCAGATGGGTCGGTGGTTTGGTTACCGCCCAAGGTATGCAGACCTGCTCCGGCTTTATACGTCCCCTGAGCTGATCAAGTGGTACCGGCACATTTCAACCGCGACGTCCGAGCTTAGGGAGGAGTTTGATCATGTCTTCTCCAGAGGTATGACCCCGCTTGAATATACGAACAGGGTAAGGACCCATCCTGACGGACTACTCATTACCGCTGCAAATAAGATGCGCGCCAGCCGGAAAATCCGGGCCGGGTTCTCAGGAACAATTTCGGAAACCGTGGCTTTTGATATCGATGACCCTTTCCCGAAACAGAACTTCGAAGTCTTTGAAGATTTTATCAGGTCTCTCGGAAAGGTTCATTCGAGGGGAAAGAATAACACTTGTGACTGGCGTAATGTTGGGGCGTCTATAGTTATAGACCTGTTTAAATCGGTTACGACCTCGCGCGAGTCGTGGAAGGCAAACAGCACGGCCATCTGTCAATACGTTGAAAACCGAGTTGCCGTCGGCAAGCTTACCAACTGGTCTGTGCGTCTGGTTTCGTCCTCCCGCTCAAAGGCGCCACCAAAGGAAATCGGCGGACATAAAATCGGGCTTCTGACGCGTGAGAGCAAAATTGAGACTGAAACCAAGTATTCGATCGGGCGTCTTGTAGACCCAAAAGATGAGTGGATGGATCTCAATCCTGAACAAGTCGTAGAAGCGCTGGAAGAAACCCGAAGGTGTTGGATTGGAAAGGGAGGTAAAGGGAAGGAACCTAATGCGCCTTCAGGAGTTTGGGTCCGGCGGCAGCGGGCAGAAACTGACGGCCTTTTGCTTATCTACCCGATTTATGTTGAAGGAATTGAGCAGCCACTAATGGGTTTTGCGGTAAGTTTCCCTTACGACGAGAATGCCCCGCTCATTGATTACGCTGAGACAAGCGTTCAGGGGCTTGAGGAGATCTTCGAATGATCGTTGAGGAGCTACAGAAGGTCTGGTCTGAGCTGATTGCAGAGGCAGTCCCAAAGCCTCAGAGCGGAATGACCCGGAGGAGGATCGCCCGGGATTCCAAAGTAAAGCTCTTCCTTGCCATAACGTGGCCGACCGAAAATCGTGCGATTATCGTTGAGGGAACCAAATCCGGCGGTAACGAGAAAATCAAGTCTCCCTCCACGAAAGGGATCAAAGTCCAGGTTTCTGATGTTCCAGGTGTAACAGAGGGCTGTCTTTGTCTCTTTCTGGTTCTTGAAGAAAAGGCACATGAAGACCTTTTCGCGACCTTTGCAGCTTCGCTCACAGAGCAGCTGTCCCGAGTTGCTGATGAAGAAGCTGCATTCCGAGAGGCCTTGGATTATCTGGCCCGCTGGAAGCGGATGATGGAGGGTGGAGGTGGCAAGGGGCTGTCACCGGAAAAACAGAGGGGCCTTTTAGGCGAACTGGTATTCCTGAAGGAGCGCATGATCGGCCCCGTTTCAGCAACAGACGCGGTTTTTTCATGGCATGGCCCTTCAGGCTCGCACCAGGATTTCATATGTGCCGAGACTGCAGTTGAGGTGAAGACCACAATCACGAAAAGGCATTCTGTTCTTAAGATAAACAGTGAGAAGCAACTGGATGAGAAGCCGCACCAGTATCTTTTCCTTGCGCATATCCGACTTGATGAGGGTAGTGCAGGAATATCACTCGCTGAAACCGTGGAAGCAGTTCGAAGATTAATGGTGAAAGAACCCCTTGCGTTAGCGGAATTCAGCCTGAGGCTGAGGGAGGGGGGATATGAAGACGGAGCGAACTCCGATTACACAGACAAAAAATACGTTATTTCCAATCCTGTGATTTACCGTGTTCAGGGAAATTTTCCGAGATTAACTGAGAAGGATCTGCCTCCCGGCGTGGGTGACATCAAATATACAATCGTCGCAGATGCGCTGAGCAGTTATCTAACCGACGGAGATAAATTCGGGGAAGTGCTTGGAGGTGTGAATGGCTGATCTGGAAATTGCTGATCTTGAAAGGTTTCAGCAGGACTTCGTTCAAGAGGTTATCGCCAGAGCGGACGCTCATGAAGAAGGGGCATTACGTGAAGATGAACTTACCCAGGTCTTCATTGAGTATCTGGTGGATATTGGTGAGATAGAGGATGCCGAGATTTCCTATCATCAGGCCCGCGGAGTAAAGGCGAATGGCTTTTATGTCTCCGAGGACGGAGACAGGCTTGACCTTTTTGTCACTGATGCAAGGCTTACGGAGGCCCTAGAAAGCGTAACAAAAACGGATGTTGATACAGCATTCAAACGCCTAAGAACTTTCCTCGAGAAGGCGCTTGATGGATATCACAAGTCCCTTGAGGAGGCGTCTGATGGCTATGACATGGCTTGGGCGATCTGGTCTTCGCGGCGTAATCTTGTTTCAGCACGACTATTCCTCGTGACCGACGGCCTTACAAAAATTGAGGCAATTGAGGATTTCAGGATTGGCGAGATTGAAATATCTCATCATGTCTGGGATCTGCGTCGGTTATACCGGGCTGATGTGTCAAACGCGGGCCATGAGCCGATCAAGGTAAATTTTGAGGATCTGACAGGCCAGCCTCTCAGGTGTCTGGCTGTCCCGCAGACCTCTGAAAAATACCGGTGCTTTATGTCTATGCTCACCGGCCAGACAATTGTGGACCTTTATCTGCGCCATGGTCCCCGCCTGCTCGAGCGGAATGTCCGAAGTTTTCTTCAGCTCAGGGGCGATGTGAACAAGGGTATCAGAAAAACAATCCAGGAAGAGTCAGATATGTTTGTTGCCTATAACAATGGGCTTTCGATTGTTGTCAGAGGTGTGACCGGTGAAGAGAAGGGTATAGATAATTTTGAGATATCATCTACTGATGATTTTCAGATCGTAAACGGGGGACAGACTACCGGCTCAATATACCGGGCGGCCACAAAGGACAAATATGATATTTCGAAGATATTCATACCTGTGAAGATTACCGAGATCACCGGGACCGAGTACGTCGACGAGGTTGCTCCTAAAATTTCTCTTTTTGCCAACAGTCAGAACAAGGTGAACAAGGCGGATTTCACTTCCAACGACCCCTTCCACGTAAAGCTTGAAGAAGTTTCAAGAAAGACTTGGGCCCCGCCGAAGAGAGGTCTCCAGAAACAGACACGTTGGTTCTTTGAGAGAGCCCGTGGCCAGTACTTGGATAGCAAAACGCGTGAGGGGACGCCGGCACGGCAGAAAGCATGGGAGGCTATTAACCCACGTCGGCAGATGTTTACTAAGACTGATCTGGGGAAATTTGAAAATGCCTGGTCACAGCTTCCGCAGATAGTGGCGCGTGGGGCGCAGAAAAGTTTTCTCTATTTCATGGCCAAGCTTGATGAGCGTGGCGGCATAGAGGTTGATGAAGAGTACTTCAGGCGCCTCGTCGCTAAAGCAATCTTATTTAAGGAGACGGAGCGTATTGTTACCCGCCAGAAGTTCGGCGGATACCGGTCTCAGATTGTGGCATATTCTCTCGCTTTGCTCAGTCACTGTACGGCTCAGAGGGTTGATCTGGAGGAGATATGGGAGCGTCAGGATCTCCCTGAAGCGCTGGCAGCATTTATTGAGGAAATCACAGTTCTTGCTCACAAGCACATCACGAATGCCCCAAATGGCCAGAACATTGGGGAGTGGTGTAAGAAAGATCTCTGCTGGGAGCGGTTCAGAGAAACAGAGCTGGATGTGCCTGAAGCAATTTCCAAGGGACTGTCATCGAGGCCCGCCAACAGGCCGAAGAAAGACACACATACTGCAGACGCGCCTAGTTCGGAGGAGGCCGCGCTTATAGACGCAATGGCACACGTGCCTGCTGATACGTGGTTCGGGATCTCAAGCTGGGCAAAAGAGACCCATAATCTGCAGGGATGGCAGAGAAGTCTGTCATTTAGTCTTGGGCATCTCGCATCTCAGGGGCGTAAGCCAAGTCGGAAGCAGGCGGTTCAGGGGCAGAAGATCCTCAGCGAAGCGCAGAGCCTAGGCTTTGCAGTAAATCAAGAAGACGCATAAGCTCTATCCGCACACTTTTGCCTAATCTGAGGCTCTTGGTTAGAGAGCGCTTTCGCCCTATCTGATTAGGCCAACGTTTGGGTTTTCTTCATCTCAAGATTTTGTAAACCGCTTTAGCTATTTGCCAAGCCAAGTACGGTGGTACCGCGTTACCTACTTGATGATATTGTTTGGTTCTCGGCCCACAGAAAAAATAGTTGTCAGGGAATGTTTGCAACCGGGCTGCCTCCCTTACGGTGAGTGAACGGCACTGGGTTGGATCGGGATGGATAAAATAGTGACCATCCTTGGATATGTGACTTGTGACAGTGGTCGATGGGCGTCCACTCAGTTGGGTGCGGAAACGATCGGAAAAATGGCCAGAATCACGGTTCTTGTGAGCCGGCTGCAAAAAATCTGGAAACTCGTCCAGTTTCGGGGAACGTAAGTACGAGCTGGAAAAAGCGGAAGAGAAAAGGTAGCGACCGATATCTTCCGGGATATGTCCTCGGGTTTCATGATGCAGCGTTGCCCGAAGTCGTTCATCATCGAACCACCTAAGGAGATGTTTTGGCATATTGCCAGCAATCGCCTTCTCGCGACTTGACCTTGCTTCAGGCAATTTGGTGGCAGAAGAAATCCTTTGAGCGATATTCCTTACTTCTTCTGGAGTGTTTCCAGCTCTGGCAATGCGTATAGCCTGTTCACGAACAGCAGCTTTCCAAGCTTCTGTTGTATCGCCACGGCTGAGTCCACTGCGGAGCGGTGAAAGTCCGTCAATTGCGGTGCCCACGTCCACTTGCTTTTGGGTGGCGCCGAGAAGTGGACCGTCGAGTTTCAGGCGTTGAGCGAGATCCACCCTAACTCCGAGAATGATAACTCGATGGCGGGCTTGGGGAACTCCAAAGTCTTCTGACCGTATCAGAAAGTCTTTGGCCGAAGCTCGGCAGCCATCGAGAGGGGCGGAAGTTGCGAGCGGTAACAAACGGTACCCGTCTCCCGCCTCCTCAAGATCATCGAGGACTTTGCTGAAAATCCGACCGCCATTAATTTGGCTCGAGAGCATCCCCTTAACATTTTCCATCACAAAGGCCGCAGGGCGAAGCCGGTCTAGAATGCGCACATACTCGCGATATAGAAAATGCCGATTATCATCCTCGGGAACGTAACCTGCCTTGCCCCGATTTCTCGATCTTCCAACCAACGAATATGCTTGGCAGGGAGGTCCTCCGATCAAGATTGTATCGCCGTGATGACGTTCGCGCACTTGGTCTAGTTCGGTCGCTAGTTCCTCGAATACACCGTCGCTCCCCAAGACGCGTTGACGTACCTCCTTAGCTGCAACTTTCCAATTGTTGGGATAGAGGTCGGCCCAGTCAGGAAGCTCAAGACCACTATTGAGAGCGACATAATATTCTTGAGGAAATCGATCAAAGGACCGCAGGAAGGCCCTCAGTCGCAACGTTTGAATTGCATGGTCATCCATCTCGATTGAGAGATGGGTCTTCATTGGGGTTTCCTTGTCGCGTCCTGCCCTTGAAAATCCTTCACTCAGCCCTCCTGGCCCGGCGAACAAATCAATGATGGCAAAATCTTTGGACATCGTTTCTCCCCATAATGTCGAGCCTTTTACCAGGTTTCACCAAGTGTCACCAGGTGGAAAATAAGCTTGATTGCGCTATGTTTGTGAAATCATGGATATAGTTGACTCTAAAACACGCTCCAGAATGATGTCTGGCATCAGGAGCAGAAACACGAAACCAGAGGTTATGCTGAGAAAAGCACTGCACGCTGTGGGCTATCGCTACAGACTCAATATACGTCTGTTGCCGGGCTCACCGGACATAGTGCTGCCGAAGTGGCGAGTTGTGATTTTCGTGCACGGTTGCTTTTGGCATCGTCATCCGGACTGTAAGAAAGCGACGACACCGGCAACAAACACTGATTTCTGGACTAAGAAATTTGCGGCCAATACCAAGAGAGATAAAACAGCGATAGAGGAATTGCATAACTTGGGTTGGCGCACTGCAATTGTATGGGAGTGTGCTATTGGGACAAAGATTGATTTTGAGCTGATCGATGACTTAGCTAGCTTCATAAGCCAAACTGCTAAACAGCATGTCGAATTAGGTGCTCCTCAGAAAGGCTATACTCAACGCTAGCCTCAATGAGTATCTTGGAGCGTGATATCCGGTTCGATGCATAACAAGATTACACTACAAGTGAATTCGACACATAATCTTCGAAATTTGTAGCGTTTTTCTCAAATTGGATATGCTGTAAGTATTTGATTTTATGAATTTTATAAGGAATAGAGAGAATTCCAAGATTATGCTTCAAACCTTTTCAGCATAATGTGTCGCAAAGTTCGAGGTTTCGTTGGCAAACGGTGGTCTGAGTTTCTGGATTTATGCGTCAATTCACATCTTGTGTGAATTGACGCATAAAACTGGAACCATGGCTGTGAACTTTTGCAGCCATGGTTTTTTTTTGGGATATGGACTGATAACCTGGTCCGAAGAATCTCCCTCGAACTCCAAGTCGTCAAAAAAGGTCGCCATGAAGTGGCTTCCTGAATAGTATCTGCTCGTCAGGCGGGGTATTGCCCCGTCGGAAAATATAAAAACAAATACCAATTCGGGAGGCGCGGACAACAGGCCCAAAGGTCGTTGATCCGTGGAAAATAACGCAATGCGTTTGAGGCCAGCGATTTCGTTTCGCGCTGTGGTCCGACTGGTTGCCGGTATCGTGGCATTTGCGACATACGGTAAGGCGGATGCGTGTGAACTGAGCATTCTGACGTCCTATCCGTCGTCATTCTACAAGCCGTTTATTGACCTTTTTGTTCAGCAAACGGGCACAGAAGGCGTATGCGTTCAGAACAAGAACACTATTGGCCTGATCTCCCATGTACGCGAAAACCGCCGACCGGTTCCCGATATTGTCTGGGCCAGTTCACCTGTCGCGTTCGAGCTTCTTGACCAGCAAGATGCCTTGGCCAGATTCCCCGAAAAGGTATCAAAACCGATTGGGGGTGGTGGTATTCAACCAGATGCACCTGACGGATCACGGTTTGGTTTTGCACTTTCGACGATCGGAGTGATGTCTGGGGCGGATCAGCCGTTTGGAAGCACGGCAATTGAAATCGCCGATCTGGCGTCACCGGACTATTACGGTCTGCTGGGCATGAGTTCACCATCACGCAGCGGCACCACCCACCTTTTTGTCGAAAGCCTGTTGCAACAATATGGCTGGCAGGATGGATGGGCATTGCTGTCGCAAATTGGCGGGAACTTGGCCACGGTCACTGCGCGCAGTTTCGGGGTCCGCGATGGTGTTGCACGCAAACGGTTCCGATACGGGATCGGAATTGATTTTCTGGCCCAGTCTGAACCGCAAACAGGCGATGCCTTGTCATTTCAGTCCTTTTCTCCCGGCTGGTATTTTCCAGCCAGTGTGGCGGTGACAGGACTGGGGGCACAAAATGCGCGGTCCCTTGAATTTGTTGATTTCCTGCGTGGTGATGCTGCCCAGAGATTGCTGTTGCAACCCGAAATCCGGCGTATCCCGATTGATCCGAAATTGTGGCCGCAGGCGGGATTCTCACCGTCTGAAAACAATCCGGCACAGGGGCTTGACCTGAAACTGGCCGCACGGCGCATGGCGGTGGTCAATGCGCTTTATGATGACATGATCACGCATCGGTTGCTTGAGCTTCGGAAACTGTGGCAATCGTTGCGTCGGCTGGAAGCCACTCCGGTGATTGCCCAGTCTGATGCGACCAAACCATTGTTAAGTGCCGTACGCGACGCATTGGAAACTGTCCCTGTTGCGGCCTTTATGGCCAATGAACACAGTTTTGAACGGGTGTTCTCCGATGCCATTCCATCGGAAAACTCGGTCGTTGGCAGGCTTCGCGTGCAGGACAGCTGGTCAAACGATTTCAGTCAGCGTTTCAAATCGGCCCGTGAATTGATTGCGCGAATGGACTCGTTTCAAAGCCATCTTGATACGGGCGCAGTGAAATGAAGTGGCGTCCGAACAGTCTCAAATCCAAGCTGACCTTGTCGATTTTTGTCATCGCCAGTGTTTCTGTGATGGCAACCGTGATTTCCAACCTGACACTGGGCGGCGTCAGCCAGACAGTTGCTGATCTGGCATCGGAAAATCTTTCGGTTACCGCGACCAGTGCCCGCTTTGCCGAGATCGGTCAGGAAATCAGGGTTGATACCCCGCGTTTAGGCAGTGCCACGACCCAATATGGTCGACAAGAGGCCCTTAACAATCTGGAAGGCCATTTCAGGGACCTGAAACAGCTCAGCGACGAACTTGCAATCTATGCGCCGGAACTGACTGAAAAGCTGACGGGGTTGCTGGATGCCTTGATGAGCAATGTCGAAAAGCTTGATGCCAATGTCGCGGGCAAATTCACCATGCGCGACGATCTGGGCCGACAGGTGGCAAGGATCAACCGGCTGCATAGTGACTTCTTGCTTGAAGTCGATCCCTTGCTGATTGATGCCAATTTTAACGTGACATCGGCAATTGATCGCAGCTTTGCGACACCGGGACAGGAAATTCAGGCCGATGCAGTCATCAACGAAGTTCGTTTCACCGAGGCACTTGGTCGTTTGCACGCAGCGTGTAATCTGATTGTCGGTTTGATGTTGCGCGCGGTTGGCGAAGATGACTTCGGGGCGATTGAACAACTTCGGCTCCGGCTTCTGGAAAGCATTACAGAGGCCAACGAAAATCTTCCAGCTTTGCAGCAAAACAGCAGTTCCATCACCCTGCTTCAGATTTGGCGTGAAATTGCATCTTATGGGGATAGTCCGCGTGATCTGCTTGAATTGAAGCTGCGTGAAACGGCGTTGCGCCGTCAAAATACCCAGCTTCAGAATGAAAGTGCCATCTTGCTTGAGGCATTGGGCGGGCTTGTTGCCGATACGGTGCGCGAAAGCGGTCAGCGGACAGAAAGTGTATCGCTTCAGATCAAACAGGAAGTGCGAAACGGGCAGTTGTTCGGTGTCCTTGCCGGTGTTGCCACTGTGGTATTGTTGATCCTGTTTTCGGTGTTCTTTATCCGTGGGCAGTTGTTGCAGCGATTGATGCGTGTCTTGTCTTCCATGCAGATCATAGCCGACGGTAATTTTGCGCACCGGGTTCTGGTTGATGGCAAGGATGAGATCGGACAGCTTGCTGATGCGGTGCGATTGTTCCGTCACAAGTCCCAGGAACTTGAAACCCATGCCGAGGTGCTTCAGGAAACCAACAGTGAATTGCGCCACGAAATTGCCTTGCGCCATCAGGCCGAGCAGGATTTGCGCGAAACCCAGGCTGAGCTTTTGCAGGCAGCCAAACTTGCTGCGTTGGGGCAGTTATCTGCAAGTATCGCCCATGAATTCAATCAGCCACTCGCCGCCCTCAGTTCCTATAACCACAATGCCGAACTGTATCTGGAGCGTGGCGAAATCGAAAAATGCCGCGAAAAACTGGAAGATATCGACAGGCTGGTCAAACGTCTTTCAAAGACATCAAACCATCTGAAAAGCTTTGCCCGTCGACCGCAAGAAGCCGTCACACGCCATAGCGCGGTCGAGGTTTTGGAAAACGCATTGTCGTTGTTTGACGAGCGGGTGACACGGGGCAATATCAAACTTGTTCGTGATTATCCCGAAGGCCCGGTTCATGTGCTGACCGATCCGGCAAAGCTTGAACAGGTCTTGGTCAATCTGATCAGTAACGCGATTGATGCGGTGGAAAATCAGGAAACGCCGACCTTGCATCTGGTGATCAGTGAAACCGACCGTCGGGCGATCATTTCGGTGGTGGATAATGGCACCGGATTTGCACAGGAAGTCAGTGATAAACTGTTTGAACCCTTCTTTACGACCAAGCCACCGGGCAAGGGGCTGGGGCTTGGATTGTCGATTTCATTCAACATCATTCGTGACCTCGGTGGCCGCTTGCAGGTCTTGCCGGGGACCGGTGATCAGGGTGGGACGACCGCAACTGTGGAGCTGTTTAAAACGTGACCGATAACAGTGTAAAACCACCTGTCCTGCTGATTGACGACGAAGCTGAAATTCGCCGTGCCTGGGAAGAAACCCTGCATTTGAATGACTTCACTCCGCATTCGTTCGAAGACGGGGCGGCGGCAATTGCGACCCTGGATGCAGGTTGGCCGGGTGTGGTCCTGACAGATCTGCGAATGCCGGGTATGGACGGGTTTGGCGTGCTGGATGCGGTTAAACGCATTGATCCGAAAATCCCGGTTATTATCGTGACCGGGCATGGCGATATTCCAATGGCAACCAAGGCGGTCAAAGCCGGGGCCTATGATTTCATCGAAAAGCCCGCTGACCCTGACACTTTGCTTGCGGTTATGGCGCGTGCAGCCGAACTCCGCCGGCTGGTTCTGGAGAACCGCCGTCTGAGCAATAGCAGTCCGGACGGTTACAAGATCGAAAACCACATCATGGGCAACCACCCGAAAATCGAGCGTCTGCGCGCGCAAATTGCGGTCGTTGCCGGGGCGGATGTCAACACGGTGATCTATGGAGAAACCGGTACCGGTAAGGAGCTGGTTGCCCGCGCATTACATGAATTGGGACCGCGCAAGGATGGGCCGTTCATCGCGATCAATTGTGGTGCCCTGAACGAAAACCTGATTGCCAGCGAGTTGTTTGGTCATGAAACCGGGGCGTTTACCGGTGCT
Source organism: Thalassospira sp. SM2505 (assembly GCF_054901115.1). Lineage (NCBI taxonomy): Bacteria > Pseudomonadati > Pseudomonadota > Alphaproteobacteria > Rhodospirillales > Thalassospiraceae > Thalassospira > Thalassospira sp. SM2505. The sequence goes on along the minus strand of NZ_CM142731.1, from coordinate 170,711 downwards.
GATCGTCGCCGTATCGGCAAGCTCGAACAGGCCAGCGGCGGAACACTTTTCCTTGATGAAATTGAAAGCATGCCGCTTGGCCAGCAAACCCAGCTTTTGCGTGCCTTGCAAGGGCAGGTGATTGAACGGCTTGGCGGCAAATCCCAGATCAAGATTGATGTACGTGTGGTTGCTGCCGCCAAGGAAGACCTCGAACTGGCATCCGAGGAAACACGGTTCCGTGCTGATCTTTACTATCGGTTGGCGGTTGCATCCCTGACCATTCCGTCCTTGCGAGAACGTGGGGATGATATCGCACTTTTGTTTGTGCACTACGTGACCAAGGCCTGTCGCAAGCACGGTTTGACAATCCCGGAAATCAGCGAGATCAATCTTGACGAGCTACGTGGAAAGTCATGGCCAGGGAATGTGCGTGAACTGGTAAATGCAGCCGAACGCTATGCCTTGCAGCTCGAAAATGCCGGGATGGTATCCGATCCGCTAGATAGCGGGGTCATGTCATTGCCGGATCAGATTGATGCCTTTGAGAAAAAGGTCATTGTATCTGCCTTGCGGCGTTGTGGCGGACGGGTTCAGGAAACCGCTGATTATCTGTCGATCCCGCGCAAGAAACTGTACCTTCGGATGCAGTACCACACGATCGACAAACGCACATTTTCCAGCACCGAATAACGGGTCGTTTGTGACACGTGACTTTTTGAAAATGTGTCAATATTGACCCAAATAGTATTTTGGTATGCTGGGGGTTATTAAAATTTCCCATATTTTTCAGATATTTATAGCAACATGCGGAAAGTGCGTGTTCTGGCATAGGCGTTGCTCTTGTTTGGTTACCGACATTGTCGGTCAATGAACAACCAAATAGGGAGGAACCAGTGTCTAAAATGGTTCACAAGACTCTGCGCCACCTGGGGACAGGTGTTGCGATCGCGGCAATGCTTGCCACAGCGACGGCCCATGCCGCCGACGACAAGCTTGTCATTGTTACGTCGTTTCCGTCTGACCTGACCGACGTTTTCAAAAATGCCTTCATGAAGGAAAACCCGTCGATTTCCGTCGAGGTCGTCAATAAAAGCACCTCGTCAGGCGTGAAGTATCTGATTGAAACGGCACAGAACAACCAGTCCGATATCTTCTGGGCGTCGGCACCGGATGCTTTTGAGGTGCTGAAAGAAAACAGCCTTCTGGCGAAGTATGAATCATCTGTCGGCGGCGTTGCCAGCGAACTGAACGGTTACCCGATCAACGATCCGGATGGCTACTATTCCGGCTTTGCCCTGTCGGGTTATGGCTTCATGTGGAACGAACGTTACATGGACGCCTACAAACTTCCGGAGCCGACCGAATGGGAAGATCTGGCAAAACCGGTCTATAACGGTCATGTCGGTATTTCTGCGCCGTCGCGTTCCGGTACCACGCACCTGACGATTGAAACCATTCTTCAGGGCGAAGGGTGGGAAAAAGGATGGCAGACCATCCGCGATATTTCCGGTAATGCCAAAACCATCACCGAGCGCAGCTTTGGCGTGCCGGACGGCGTGAACAGCGGTTCATTCGGCATCGGTATCGTTATCGACTTCTTCGGTTTCTCGTCGATGGCATCGGGCTTCCCGGTTGATTTCCGTTATCCGAGCGTCACCGCACTTGTTCCGGCCAACATTGGTGTGATCAACAACGCCCCGAATAGCGAACCGGCCAAGAAATTCATCGACTTCCTGATGTCTGAAACCGGTCAGGGCCTGTTGTTCGATCCGAAAATCATGCGTCTTCCGGTCAATAAAAGCGTTTATGCAAACGCACCGAAGGGCCTGCCGAACCCGTTTGACGGCTCGATCAAGTCCGAAGTCAAATTTGACACCGCAGTTTCGCAGGGTCGCTATAACGTTGTGAACTCGCTGTTCGACGTGATGGTGACCTATCGTCTGGAAGACCTGCGTGCAGCAGTTGTTGCCATCCAGGAAGCCGAAGTTGCCCTGGCTGAAAACGGTTCTGCCAATGCCGAGGCAACCAAGCTGATCGCCGAAGCCAAGGCACTTCTTCATACGCTTCCGGTTGACGAAGCAAAGGCAAATGATCCTGAATTTGCTGCGATCTTCAAAACCAAGCGTAAGAAGCAGACAGACAAGGTCGAAGGCCGTCAGGCTGAGATCGAGCAGGAATGGGACAACCAGATTGTTCAGAACTATCAGAAAGCAGCCGAGCTCGCGAATACGGCTCGCTTCATGTTCTAGGCTGTACTGACCTCCCTGGTGTCATGTAGCGCCACCACGCAGCCGCTGGGGGTATGCGCGGGGCCTGCATGATGCTCACCCTCCCTGCCAGAGAATTTCATCACATTGACCTCTCTGGCAGGGGCCTAATTTCCCGACATTGGAGAATACTCATGTCCTCCGCCGCTATTGCGCGACCGGTGCGTTTTTCTTCGCTTGGTCCATACATGGTCGCTGGGATTGTGGTCCTGTTCCTTGGGGCATTCCTTCTGGTGCCGGTCCTGAAAGTTATTCAGGTGGCATTCCAGGACCCGTCCAGCGGTTCGTTCACGATGGTGAACTTCCAGGACTTCTTTAACAGTTCGCTTTTCCGCCAGTCCTTCTTCAACTCGGTCTATGTGTCGGGCATGTCTGTCGTGTTTGCGTCGGCATTTGCGTTGCCACTGGCCTATTTCACGACCCGGTTCAATTTTTCCGGTTCGGTCATTATCCAGACGCTGGCCTTTGTGCCACTCATCATGCCCCCCTTTATTGGTGCTGTGGCCATGCAGTTGCTGTTTGGATCGAATGGCAGTGTAAACCTTTTGATGCGCGACTGGTTCGGGTTCGACATTCCCTTCATGGAAGGTCTGAATGGGGTCATCTTTGTTCAGTCGATCCACTATTTCCCGTTCATCCTGATCAATCTGAGTGCCAGCCTTCAGAACATTGACCGTTCGATGGAAGAAGCAGGCCAGATGCTGGGTTCAAGCGGCTTCCGTCTGTTCCGCCGAATTGTCTTCCCGCTGGCCATGCCAGGCTATATCGCCGGTGCGTCGCTGGTGTTCGTCAAGGTTTTTGACGATCTGGGGACGCCGCTTTTGCTGAACGTCAACACCATGCTGGCCCCGCAGGCTTATCTGCGTATTTCGTCGATCGGTATCTCTGACCCGATGGGATATGTGATTTCCTGTATCCTGATCGTCTTCTCGGTCTTTGCGATGTGGGTGGCGTTCCTTGGCATGCGCGGCAAGGATTATTCGACCACGCAAAAAGGCGGTGGTGGCCTTTCCAAGCGCGATCTGCGCTCACATGAAGCCATCCTTTGCTATGTTGTGATTTTCTCGATCCTGGGGATCGTTCTGGCCCCGCATCTGGGCTTGTTGCTGCTGTCATTCGGCTCTGTCTGGTCCTTTAGTGTCCTGCCCGACAGCTTCACCACCAGCCACTATGGCACGGCATTTACCTCTGCCTGGACCTTTATCAAGAACACACTGATCTATGCCGGTCTTGCCGGGGTTATTGATATCGTTCTTGGAACGGCGATTGCCTATGTGGTGATGCGCACCAATGTGATTGGTCGTAAATGGCTTGATTACCTTGCGGTTTCGGCCCTTGCGGTTCCGGGCGTCGTGCTTGGTATCGGTTATCTGCGTGTGTTCTATGGCGTGAATATGCCATTCACCGATCAGCCAATGGCAACCTGGTGGGGGATTATTGTTATTGCCCTTGCTGTGCGCCGTTTGCCTTATGCGCTTCGTTCTTGCACCGCTGCCTTGCAGCAGGTTTCCCCGTCGCTTGAAGAAGCATCGGAAAACCTTGGTGCATCCAAGTTCCGTACAGTTCGACGCATTGTTGTACCGCTGATGGCAAGCGGCCTTGTCGCCGGTTTTGTCACCAGCTTCTCGACCGCAGCGGTGGAACTTTCCGCAACCATCATGCTTGTTTCGACTGAAAATGACGCACCGCTTGCCTATGGACTTTATCTGTTCATGCAGTCGGCTGCCGGGCGTGGTCCGGGTGCGGCACTGGGTGTCATGGCTGTGATCATTGTTGGTCTGGCGACCTATCTGTCACACCGCATGGTTGACCGTGCGCGTCAACAGCGCAGCAGCATGGAACAAGCCACAGGGGACGTCGCATGACCGTCACAAGCAATCCTTCCAATAATCGTCGCGCGGAGGCCGACACCATGACCACGATGCAAACCTCACCGGTTCAGATCGACATTGAAAATCTTTCCCTGTCATTCGGTAATACCGAAGTTCTCAAAGGGGTCAATCTTGCCATTCGTCCAGGCGAATTCTTTGCTTTTCTCGGGCCGTCGGGTTCGGGTAAATCCACGCTGTTGCGTGCCATTGCCGGATTTGGTCCGACCCCTAAAGGTCAGATCAAACTGGATGGTCAGGATATTGTCGGTTCCGTTCCCTGGCAGCGTAATGTCGGCATGGTGTTCCAAAGCTATGCACTTTGGCCGCATATGACGGTTGCCAAAAACGTTGCCTTTGGCCTTGAAGAACGCAAGGTCCCGGCATCCGAGATTGGCCCGAAAGTCCGTGCTGCGCTGGAACTGGTTGGCATGGGTGATTATGCCGAACGTTTCCCGTCACAGCTTTCGGGCGGGCAGCAGCAGCGCGTTGCACTTGCACGTACCATCGTGGTTGAGCCGCGCGTTCTGCTTCTTGACGAACCACTTTCAAATCTTGATGCCAACCTGCGTGTGCAGATGCGTCAGGATTTGCTCAAACTGCAACGTCGTCTTGGCATTACCACCATCTTCGTGACCCATGATCAGGAAGAAGCCAACACCATCTGTGACCGTATTGCGGTAATGGCAGATGGCGTGGTTCAGCAAATCGGTCGCCCCGATGAAGTTTATGACAATCCGGCCAACAGCTTTGTTGCAAAGTTCCTTGGCACGGCAAACATCCTCGAAGGCGAGGTCGTCCCGTCTGCGGATGGCAGGAGCTTCGATTGCGGTGCCGGCCTTCGCATTCCCGTCAGTGCAGACGAAGCAACCGGCAAGGCACGGTTGGTGGTGCGTCCCGAAAGTATCGAGTTTGGCAGCGACAGTACGAAAGACCCCCTGTCGGGCTCGGTTGTATCGGCCGAGTTCCTCGGCGGAATGGTACGTTATGCCGTTGATGTCAATGGACAGGAACTGTTGGTCGATGAACGCCACACGCGTGGCCAGAAGCGGATGGAAAAGGGGAAACAGGTTATCTTGAAGCTTGATCCTGCTCAGGCGGTTCTGATCCGCGACTGATTTCGAAAAGCCGGGGCACTGAACGTCATGATCGTTCAGTGCCCATTTTTCATGACCCGCTTCACGAAGATTAGAAAATGTCTGAAACCAAACTCCCGACCATTCTGCTTATCCGCCACGGTGAAACCCAGTGGAACATCGAAGGACGCTTGCAAGGTGGGCAGGATACCCCCTTGACCCTGAACGGTTTTCGCCAGATTTGCGCCGTTGCAGAGAACACGCGTGACATTTGGACAAAGTTGTCTGCAACCGGCACCGTCAGTTATATCTCCAGTCCGCTTGGTCGCGCCCGCCAGACAGCCTCGATCCTCGCTGATTCCTGGGGAATCCGGTATTCGGAATTCCAAAGTCATGATGCGATTGCGGAACGTAATTATGGTGCATGGGAAGGCATGACTTTGTCGGAAGTTTCCCGGACCCGTCCAGCAGAGTTTGGCGCCCACCAGCGCGATCTATGGGACTATGAGGTCCCCGGAGGAGAGAGCAAAAGTCAGCTTTGCGCAAGAATTGAGCGCTGGCTTGCCCGGCTCTCTACCGATCAACCACATGTGGTTGTTACCCACAGCGGGTGTTTTCGTTTGATTCGCGGGCTTTATGTTAGGGCTTCGAAGATGGAAATGGATGCATACCGTGAACCGCAAACAACGTCGTATTTGCTCAGTGACTCTAATGCTCGTGAATGCGTGATGCCGATAGAGTTGACCAAAAGATTCGACCTGAATTCCATAGCCCTGACCGTCCAGATTTAAAATCAGTATCTTTTCGGGTGGTTTTCGGATGCCAGAGGTTCGGCGTCTTGAACACCGTATATTCACATCATCGTTTGGGCCAAATAGCATGATTGATCGGTGCAGCAGGGAATATTGAGATGATCAAGTACTTCCAGCACCGACCTTTCCCGCGACCATTCTTTCAATCAGGCTGGTTTGTCTTTGCAGGCATTTGTGCAATTCGAACCGGTTTGTGATTGTCTTGCGCGCATTTTCGCGCAAATACGCAAGCTGTTCCTGATTCTCAAGGCAATCCGCCATTTTTTCGGCAAGGCTGTCGCTGTCCCAGAAATCGGTCAGAAGGCCGTTTTGCTGATCGCTGATAATGTCGTGACAGGGGCCGGTATCCGATGCGATGAGCAATGCCCCGCACGCCATGGCTTCAAGTGCGGACCATGACAGCACAAACGGATATGTCAGATAGATATGTGCGGCGCTGATCTGATAGACCCGTACAAGCTGGTCATGGCTGATCTGGCCCAGAAAATGGATGCGTGACGGATCAAGGCCGGTTTCTGCCATCATGACATCGCGCCATTTCTGCCCGTCGCGGCGCACCTGTCCGTAACTGACGCCATCGCCCCCGGCGACGACGAACTGTACCGACGGATCGCGTTTTGCAAGTCTGGCTGCGGCACGCATAAAGGTCGGGAACCCGCGATAGGGTTCAAGATCGCGCGCGACATAGGTAATCACCCTGTCCTTGGGCGTAAGAACCCGGCCATCTGGCAATGTGAAGCTGGCCTGTGCATTCGGACGGCATCGATGGATATCGATCCCGTCATGGCACACGCCGATCTTGTGGTGATAGGCAGTTGGAAAGGCCGATTTTTGCCAGTGTGTCGGGCTGATCGCCGCATCAAGGTGATCAAGAGAGGCAAGCTGGGCCAGGTTGCGCAGGCGTAATTGCGTGCGCTTTTGCAGGGGAACCTGATCATTCGGGTCAAACCCGACATCCCGGCCCTTGGCATGATAGTAATGTTCGCAATAACCGATCAGCGGTGTCGCCGGCAGCACATCGCGGGCAAACATCATGCTGCCCCATCCGATATGCCCGTAAACGATATCGGGCGGTCCTTCTTCGCGAACAAGCGCATCAAGGGTGGTCGCTGCCCTGAGACCGACTTCCTGATGATATTGTCCAAATGGTGTTGCCGGTGCCGGTGGCGTGACGCGTTGCCGGAGGATGCGGATGCCAGGCAGTCGAACATTCATTGCTTCGCACAGGAAGGAAACCTGCCATCCGGTATTGGCCAGATGGCAGGCAAGATGAACAAACTGTCCCGGTCCATGACGATGGACGAAGACTATTTTCATCGACGGTTTCGAACCTCGTTTACTTCAATCATGCCATTGATGGGCACACCGCCATATCGAAGTGTCTGGGTCCAGAACTCCTCAAGGCGTCGCAAGGTTCGCAGGGCTGTTTCCATTTCCTGCTGGTCTTCAAGATTGTTGGCCAGCGCGTCGTGATATTCTTCGTGAAATTCATGAAGGGCACGGCACAATTCACGACCCTTGGGGGCAAGCCTGATCCGTGCAGAACGTCTGTCACGTGCCATTACCTGCCGTTCAACATAGCCCGACTCAGCAAGCTGTTTGAGGTTATAGGAAGCGTTCGAACCCATGTAATGGCCGCGATCAAGAAGATCGCGAACAGAGAGTTCATCATCGCCAATTGTGAATAACAGCGCCACTTGTGCGGGGCTGATGTCATCTTTACCGAGTCGAATCAGATCAACCCGAAGCAAGTCTGCAAATCGTCGATAAATGCGCTCGACAGTATTTGCCAGTTCAAGATGAGTGACGGTCATGGTGTTCGATCCGTTATCTGGTCCCAAGCGAGATTTGATGCCAAAGCAATATGCCAAGGCACAATTTTCGTTTTGGGGAAGACAACAGGACGTTGTTCTTGAACGATTTTCCGCACGCCCTTACTTCCCACAGTTATGCTCGTATTAAAGAAGTAATTCTAAAGTGTTTTTATTTTTGAATTACTTCTGAGTTATTAGTTTTTACATTGTCCAACCATCAACATGAGATCGACATATTTAAATTTATTGTAGATCATCATGTCATCGCAACTATGTGATTAGATTGCGGAAAAACTATGACTTTTGAGTAATTGGATGAAATTCGATGCATTTTGGTCGGAAAAAGCTGGCAAAACCTTTGGAAAACAAGGATGCCAGACCAGCACTCGACGTGCAGTCGGTAATCCGCGAAGCCCGATATACCTTTGTACGGGGGTTGGGCTGGGCCGGGGTCATGAGCGGCTTTATCAATGTGCTGCAATTGACCGTGCCGCTTTTCATGCTTCAGGTGCATGATCGCGTTATCAACAGTCAAAGTACCGATACCCTGATCCTGCTTCTGGTGATCGCGATTGCCGCAATCATCCTGTTCGGGATTCTCGACTTCTTGCGCGCGCTGGTTTTTCAGGAAATGGCAAAATCCCTGCTGCGCCGTGTCAATCTGCCCGCCATTTCTGCGGCAATGCGCGTCGCCCTTGAAAAGGGATCGCTGCATGGCACGCAGGTTTTGCGGGATTTGTCCGATCTTCGAAACTTCATCAATGGTTCGACAATCGGCGCACCGCTGGAAGCCCTGTGGTCGCCGATCTTCCTGTTGGTGATGTTTGCGCTGCATCCCTATTACGGCATCGCCGGGCTGGTCGCGGTTCTGATCCTGATCGGGTTCAGCTTGCTCGGTGATTTGCTGGTCCGGCAGGTCACCAAGGAGGGAACCGATGCCAATCTGCGCAATATTGGCGATATCGGGGCCACTGTTTCCAATGCCGAGGCGATCGAGGCCATGGGCATGATGCCGGCGCTGGCCATGCGCTGGCGGCGTGAACAGATACATGCAAGCGAGCTTCTTGATGTCGGCAATATGCGCAGCAAGGGCATGTATTCCATGACCCGAACGGTGCGATTCGGCATGCAGATCGTCATTCTGGCGATGGGGGCTTATCTGGTGATTATCGGTGAAACCACGCCCGGCGCCATGATCGGGGGGACGGTGATCATGGGGCGGTTGCTTTTGCCCTTTGACAATGTGACGCGCGACTGGCGGGCATGGGTGGGGGCAATTTCGGCCTGGAAACGCATTCGCTCGATGCTCGAAGAAACCCAGTCAGAACGTGAAATCAAACCAACCCCGCGTTCCGAAGGTCCGCTTCTGGTGGATAATCTGGTCTATGCCGTGCCGGGATCAAATGTGCCGGTGTTGCGCGGGGTCAGTTTTGAACTTTTCCCCGGTGAAATCCTTGGCGTGGTTGGCCCGTCTGCGGCGGGTAAATCAACCCTGTCGCGGTTGCTTGTCGGGGCGGCCAAACCGACATCGGGCGGGGTGTATCTGAATGGGCATAATGCCTATTTGTGGGAACGCGGATCGTTTGGCGACATGGTGGGCTATTTGCCGCAATCGGTGTCGCTTTTGAACGGGACAATTCGCGACAATATCAGCCGGATGCGCGATTCAAATCCGCGCAAGGTGATCAATGCCGCACGCGCCGCCGGTGTGCATGAAATGATCGGGCGTCTGCCGCTGGGCTATGACACACCGATTGGGGCGGGTCGCCATACGCTTTCAGGGGGGCAGCAACAGCGCATTGCACTCGCACGTGCCCTTTATGGCTGGCCGCGTCTGCTTGTCCTTGATGAACCCAACGCAAATCTTGATGCCGAGGGCGAGGCATCCCTGATCCGGGCCGTGCGGCAGGCCGCCGATTCCGGGGCGATGGTGGTGCTGATCGCCCATCGTCAGAGCATCATGCAGTACGCCCATAAATTGCTGGTGATGCAGGACGGTCGGGTCAAACAGTTTGGCGAACGGACAGACATCATCCGCAACATGTCCAATGAGGGCGACGGGATCAAAAACATTCCCGTCATCGCCCACAAGCAGGAAAGCGGAGGTGCAGCATGAGCCGTGTCATTGATGTTGATAATGAAGGCGCGCTGATCCCGGTCGATGATCCGCAGGTGCCATGGCACCAGATCCTGACCGAAGAACGCGAAGCATCCCGCCAGAGTCTGCGCAAACCGATCCTTGCCGGGATTGCGGTCATTGTTCTGGGCTTTGGCGGTTTTCTGACCTGGGGATTTACAGCCGAGCTTGACAGTGCGGCGGTGGCCAACGGATCGGTGATCGTTGATTCCCGCAAAAAGACCGTCAACCACTATGAAGGCGGTATCCTCAAACAGCTTGTGGTCGAGGAGGGGGATCGGGTCACGGTCGGGCAGACCCTTGCGCTGCTTGATGGTACGCGCAGTGAATCAGAACTCGGTCAGTTGCGCGGCGAACGCTACGGTCTTCTGGCAAAGCTGACCCGGCTGCGCGCCGAGCAGCGGGGCGACAGGGAAGTCATTTTCCCGACCGAACTTACGCAGAATGCCGAAAGCTATGTCGCCGATATTCTCCGCGATGAAAAACGCCTGTTTGCCAAGCGTCAGGAAGTCTATGCCGCCAAGCTTGATGCCCAGGCCAAACAGATCGAACAGTTCGAAGCCGAAGCCCAGGCACTTGCTTCCCAGATCAAGGCGCGCACCCGGCAGGAAAAGCTTGTCGCAGAACAGCTTCAGGGCATCCGCCAGCTTGCCGAAAAGGGCTTTGCCACCCGCACCCAGCTGGTTGAAATTGAAAATAACTGGTCGGATCTGGTCGGGGATATGGGCGAATTCAAAGCCCAGAAAGCCGCAGCCCAGCAACAAAAGGCCGAAGCCGAGATCAATCTGGCTTCAATCGAGATGGAATGGCAAAGCGATATCGCAACCGAAATTCAGGAAGCCCAGCTGGCGCTGAATGACGTGACCCAGCGTATCCGTGCCAGCCGCGATGTTCTGGACCGTCTGGAAGTCAAGGCACCGCAATCGGGAACCGTTGCCAATATCCAGATCAGGACACCGGGCGGGGTCATCAGCCCGGCCGAGCCGATCATGGATATCATCCCCGAAGACGAACCATTGGTGATCGAGGCGCGCATCAATCGACAGGATATCGACTCGGTCCATGTCGGCTCAAAGGCGCAAATTCGACTGACCGCCTATAGTCAGCGCAAACTGGCCCCGCTGGCCGGTGAAGTTCGCTATGTCGCGGCCGACCAAACCGTTGATGAGCAACGTGATAGCTCATATTACATCGTGCGTGCGGCCATCAATCCAGATGAGTTGGCAAAGCATGAAGACATCAAATTGCGCCCGGGCATGCCGGCCAGCATTCTTGTGCTGAAGTCACCGCGCAAGGCGATTGATTATCTCATCGACCCGATTGCCCAGAGCATGGAAAAGGCATTCCGCGAGGAATAAGGCAGCCGAAATCAAGCCCTTTGCCATCAAGGCCGTTCCTGAAACTCAACGGGGACGGCCTTTTTACTTAAAGTATTGATCGAAATTTGAAGTAAATAAAAAATAAAATAGAACAAATAATAATCAAATAAGCGAGTTACTTTTGAAGTAAGTCACAATATTGACAAAATAAAAACACGACAATACCCTCCACATACTAAATAAAAAAATATAGGGTTTCTGAGTGGTCGTTCAGGGCGACTTTCAGTTTGCCCTGAGGGAACGGCCATCCTCTCGCGAGGGAAACATCCCCGCGATGTCAATAATGTTGGGACACGAAGGAGGATTACATGGCAACTCTCGAAGGCGGCGCCTTTGATGATGCGCTTCTCGGATCTCGTTTCAGTGACGTCATTTTTGGACGTGGCGGTGACGATACAATCTTCGGTCAAGGCAATGACGACGTTCTGTTTGGCGAAGAAGGCGATGATGCCTTGTTCGGCGGCTCGGGCGATGACATTGCCATTGGCGGCGAAGGAAACGACTTCCTGTTTGGTGGATCGGGAGACGATGCATTGATCGGGGATGCCGGCAGCGACCTTTTGATGGGTGGCTCTGGTGAAGATGTTCTGTCCGGGGGGGCTGATTCCGATGCCCTGCTTGGCGGTTCAGGCAACGACGTGCTCGATGGCGGATCCGGTAGTGATCTGCTGATCGGTGGCGCTGGTGAAGACATCGTACTCGGTGGCGAAGGCGATGATGTCATGCTGGGCGGTTCTGGAGACGATGTTCTTCAGGGCGGTGCCGGTGATGACGTCATTCTTGGTGGTTCGGGTGATGATGTCATCGATGGCGGTGCCGGTGACGACATTCTTTCCGGCGGTTCTGGCGGCGACACATTCGTGTTCTCCGGCGGTGGCGGCAACGATGTTGTTCTCGACTTCCACGCTGGCGACGACATGCTTTCCATTAGCAGCAATATCAACGACACCGGCATTGAAACCGCCGATGACGTTGCTGCCCGTGCAACGCAGGTTGGCGCGAACACTGTCATTGACCTTGGTAACGGGGATTCCATCACCCTTAACAATGTCGATGCGGAAGACGTACAGGACGATCCGGACAGCTTCTTTAGCGTCCAGTAATCCGACGAGTTGCGTCCGCAGCCATTGCTGCGGGCGCTTCGTCCCCGACTTCAAGTAAAGCGAAAGATAGTCATGCTTGAATTTGCCTCGTCCGATGCTGTGCGGACGACCGGCGAAGCGCCGGACGTTTGCCTTTTGAACCCTGATACGCTGCTTTTGATCTGGGATACACCGACCCGATTGTGGGAGGTGCCCAAGCTCGAAACCACCGATCACAAAGCAATTTCGCCCCAGGCGACCTTGCGTCTGCCGCTCAATGGTGGCGGGACCCGGTTGCTGCGCGTTATCCGCCGTCCCAAGGATGAACCGGTGTCGTTTCTGGCTGAATCGGGAACGCTCGGGCGAAAGGACGAAGTCACAATCGAGCCCGATGGCGATTTCGATTTTGTAAATGCCCAGTCCCTGATTGATGACGTCACCCCGTCCGGGCGTCTGTCGCTGGTTGCCGCCCTGTTTGGCATGTGGGCCAGCATGTTCCGGCTGCGCCTGAGCAAAAGCTACAACAGTTTTCTCAACCATCTGGTCGCGGAAATCGTTGAACGTCCGCAGCGCGCCAATGCGCTTGCCAAGCTGACCGATGACAAGATGCTGCTTGCCGCCGGATTGCCCGAAGCCTTTAGCGATCTTGAAGCCGTCTATATCGTGTCCCCGACCGGCTTCCGGCGTCTGGCCCAGACACCCCATGTCAGTGATCGCGGCCAGAACGGCCAGAACCTTGTCTACATGATTGCGGATCGTGCGGGCACCGAAGACGGGGCCTTTGTGGTTGCGACCGGTGTGCGCACCCTTGCCATCCGGAAATTGTCCGGCACCGCAAAGATGCCGTCACTTGCCCGCTGGTGGCAGGCACGCGGCAAGTCCGATGCCGATTTGCGTGAATATATCATCGGGGCACTGGCGCGCTCCGGCCCGACCGCAAGCAAGGCGGCAATTGAATTTCAGATCCGTTGTCCCCTTGCAAGTCAGCGCGTTGCCGGTGGCGGGTCGCTGCCAAGTGGCGAGGTCGACCTTGCCGTTACGACGGCGCGTGGCACGCTGATCGGGGGCTGGTATCGTGATCCGGTCGATATGATTGCCGGCATTGATCTTCTTGATAGCAACGGCATCGCCCATCCGTTCGGCGATGGTTTCTATCGCTATACCGGCAATGTCCAGGACGAGGATCGCACGGTTCCGGCCACCGGATTTGTCGGCTTTTATCAGGATATCCAAAGCCCGGTTCCGATCCTTCAGCCCCGAAGCGTAATGCGCCTGACATCGGGCAATCGCCATCTGATGGTGCCGCCCGCACAGCCGATTGACCCGGCCGAGGCGCGTGCCCGCATCTTGCGCGCTGTTCCGCCGCAACATCTGACCAATGAAATTATCGAAAACTGTCTGGCGCCGGTCATTGGCGATTTGCAGCAAAAGCTTATGAATCTCGCCAAAACTGACCGCGTGATCGAGCTTGGCGCTCAGCATCCAGACCCGCATGCCTCGATCATTGTGCCGCTTTATCGTGTGCTTGGTTTCCTGCGGGCCCAGATCGGGGCTTTTGCCTGTGATCCATGGCTGGTTGCCAATTGCGAGCTGATCTTTGTCCTTGATTCCCCCGAACAGGCCGAAGAATGCGAACATCTGCTGCGCGGGCTTCATATCCTTTACGGCATCCCGATGCGGCTTGTGATCATGTCACGCAATGGCGGTTATGCACGGGCCTGCAATGCCGGTGCGCAGCATGCGCGTGCCCATTTGCTGGCAATGCTGAATTCCGATGTGATCCCGCATATGCCCGGCTGGGTAGAGGGACTGGCATCGAAAATGGGCGGGCCACAGGAAGTCGCCGCCGTCGGGCCAAAGCTTCTGTTTGAAGATGGCTCGATCCAGCATGCCGGGATGTATTTCGCCCCCAATGAAAGCGGCAAGTGGTTGAACTACCACTATCACAAGGGCATGCCCGATCAGTTCCGTGACGCCAATATTGAACGCTCCGTTCCCGGTGTCACCGGTGCCTGCCTGATGATCCATCGGGATGCTTTTGAAGAAGTCGGCGGCTTTACCGAGGATTACGTGATCGGGGATTTCGAGGACAGCGATCTGTGTCTGAAAATCCGCAAGGCCGATTTTGACATCAAATATATCCCCGATGTCAGTCTCTATCACTTCGAACGCAAATCGATCTCGACCCATGTCGATTACATGCGCGGGGTGGCTGCCGAATATAACGGCTGGCTGCATGCGTCACGCTGGCGCGAGATGCTCGAAGACATCCACGCCAATGGCGTTTCGCAAAACAAATCCCCCACCAAAACCAGCCCCGAAACCAGACAAGGAGCCGCGGCATGAGCCAGGTTCTCGCCCTGTCCGAACATCAATATCCGCCCAAAATGCCGGTCGATGAAACCCGTCTGGAATGGCTGTGTCAGCAGGTGATTGCCAATCGGTTCCTGCCGGTCCCGCCCGAGGAAGAAGTCTTTGTCGGCGATGGCGATTACCGCACAATCGGTGCCGAATTCCTTGGTCATTTTGTGCGTCGTGCCGGTTTGTCACCGACCGATGATGTTCTTGATATCGGTTGTGGCATTGGCCGTATTGCCGTGCCCCTGACACAGTTTCTTGATCCCGCGCAGGCGATTTATCGCGGTCTTGATCCGGTGCGTAGCGGCATTGAATGGTGCAAACGCTCCATCACACCGGCTTATCCCAATTTCCGCTTCGAAGCGCTTGATATCCATAACGATCTTTATAACCCCGAAGGGGCGATCAGCGGACGCAGCATGCGGCTGCCTTTTCAGGACGGAACATTCGATTTCACTGCAATGATCTCGGTGGCAACCCATCTGCCGCCACAAGAAATCGAAACCTATTGTTCCGAGGTCTTCCGCGTGCTGCGTCCCGGTGGTCGTCTTTTCATGACGGCCTTCATCATTCGCGATACCGACGATCCGGCAAAACCGGGATGCGATGCCCGCCTGACCAGCTTTGAAAAGGCCGAAGGTCAGCCATCCTGGCATCTGCGCGGGGAAAATCCGATGGCCGCCGTCGGCTTCGACGAGGCCTTTATCGAAGACGTCCTGAACCACACCGGCCTTGAGCTGGCGACCAGAAGTTTCGGCGCATGGCGCGGGGATGGCGGTGATCACTATCAGGACATTCTTGTTGCCCAAAAACCGCGGAGGTCCGCATGAACCCGCGCGTCATGGTGCTTGCGCACAATCACCCCGATCTTCACCCCGGCGGCACAGAGATTTTTGCCCATGATCTGTTCCACGCCTACAAGCGCGCCGAATGCGACGCCCTGTTTGTGGCGGCGACCAACGATGTCCATCGCGAACGTCGGCCGGGCACCAGTTTTCAGGCAATCAATGATGCGGGCGATGAGATGCTGTTCTGGGCGGGTCACTTTGACCGGTTCAACATGTCGCAAACCGATCTTTATGCGGTTGCCCCCGATTTTGCCCGCCTGCTCAAAAGCTGGGATCCCGACATTGTTCACATCCACCATCTGGTGTTGTGGGGGATCGAATTGCCGATGCTGATCCGGCGGGTTTTGCCCCATTGCCGGATCGTCATGACCTTGCATGACTATTATCAGATTTGCCCCAATGACGGGCTGATGGTCCATCGTGACACGCGCAAACGCTATACCAAACCCGATGCCATCGGTCGTCTGTGCGGACTGGACGGATTTACATCCGATCAGCATGTCATGCGCGCGGTCAATATCCGCAATCATCTGCGTGTTGTTGATCAGTTCGTCTCGCCCAGCGCGTTCCTTAAGGATCGCTATGTTGACTGGGGCATTGATCCCGACAGGATTGTTGTGATCAACAACGGTCGGCCACCGGTTGCACCTGCACCAAGACGCAATATCGGAACCGGCATGCCAAATGTGTTTGGCTATTTCGGCAATCTCAATCCCTGGAAAGGGGCCGATGTCCTGCTTGAAGCCAGCCGGAAGCTGGTTGAGGCGGAAACCGATTTCGCGTTGCGCATTCACGGTGATGTGCTGTTTCAGACCGTCGCCTTTACCGAAAAGATGCACGACCTGTTTGCGAAAAGCAGCCATCACGTTCAGCACATGGGTGCCTATGAACGCGATGAAATCGCCGATCTGATGGCGCGTGTTGACTGGGTCATTGTCCCGTCAATCTGGTGGGAAAATGCCCCGCTGGTCATTCAGGAAGCCTTCCAGCATGGCCGCCCGGTGATTACCAGCGGCATCGGTGGCATGGCCGAAATGGTGCGTGATGGTCACGATGGCATTCATGTCCGCCCCGATGACCCGGCCGAACTTGCGCGCGTCATGAAGGACTGCGCAACCAATCCCAAACTCTGGAAAAAACTTTCGGGGCAGGTCCGCGCGCCCGCCCTGATCGACGACGTCGCGCAGGAACATCTCAAGATGTTCCGCAAGATGGTTCGTCCCGATTTCGTCGCGGCCTGATATCCACCAAGGAGATGATTATGGCACTCGCCGAGAAACAGCCAGCCAAGACAAACGCCCCGAAACCGGGCGCCGGTCACGATGCGTCTGCCAATGACGCACAAGATGCGCTGACGCTCGAAGGGCGGGTCGATGCAATTGATCAAAGCCGTCTGTTCGGATGGGTGTGGTGCCCGCAACAACCCGATGCCCGCATCGAAGTCATTATCCGCCTGAACGGTCATTCCCTGTTGCGGGTGACGGCGGAAAATGAACGGGTCGATCTGCGCCGTAACGGGATTGGCGATGGCAAACATGCGTTTGAAATCGAATTGCCCGACGCCGCTCTGGCCAGTCCGGATACCATCAGTGTCTGTGCATTGATGCCCGGCTCACGTGATGAAGTTGATCTGCGCATTCCCTCGCAAAGCGAACAGCAAGCCCACACCGCCCTGAATGCGCCGCTTGGTAAAATTCTTGATCGGCTCGACCGTCTTCTGGCCGCCCAGCACATCTTGCAAAACGGTCAGCGCGAAGCTGCCAAACGGCTGATTGGTGCGACCGAACGCATGGATGAACTGGCCTCTGCCGATGACGGCATCGAAGCCGGGGTGAAACTTGTCCGCACCGGACAGGAAGAACTTTCAAGCCGCGTTGACGAGCTTGAAGTCTTTCTTGTCCGTTTCGACAAATCGCTGGGCGGTTTTGATGAACGTCTGTCGGCTCTGACTGCGCGGCACACCAATGATCTCAAAACACCGCTTCTGATCCTGTCATGCCTGATCGGTGTGACGACCGGATTGGCAATCGGCGCGATTGTCTGGTGATCCCATGAAAATGACAGGTAGCACTTTGTTTTCAAAATATGTTTTCAGAATTCATGAGGCCCGCAAATGACGGAAAATCAAGGCATGCCTCTTGATGGCAGAACGGTTGTCGCCGCCCTGATTGACGAAAGCCTTGCCCTTCTGGTCGGGGTGGGGAATGCGCTTCCGGCAACAATTGCCATTTATCTCAACAGTCAGTCTGACGCCAAGGTACAGGCATCCGTCATCAGCTGGCGACGCAATGAAACCGATCCTGAAAATGCCTATGGTTTCGTGGCCCTTGTCCCGATGAAGGATGTGGCACCGCGCCGGTTGAAAACAGCCCTGTTTCAGGGGGCGGGAAAGCCACGCGAATACCGGATCGAAAACCGTCAACAACGGGTCGAGGCCATCCTGTCATCAATTGCCGATCAGTCAGGACCGGCATTTGCAACCGTGATTGATGGCGTGATCGAAGCATTGCTTGCCGGCGATCCCGACAAGAAGCGCCTGAAAAAGGTCGCCGCCCTTGTGCAGACCGCAGCGCGCAGCAACGGCTTTATCGAGGTGCTTGGCGGCCTTGAAGAAGGCGACATCTATATTCAGGGCTGGTCAAGCGACTTCCCGGTCGGGCGAACCCGTGTGATTGCAATTGAAGACGTTCCGGTTCTGGCTGAACTGACCAGTGCCGATTTTCAGCGCGATGATCTGGGCGACGAGGCATCGGGCGTTACCGGCCTGATGCTGGGCGACAAGCCGATCAATCCCGGCAAACTCAAACGTGTCTATTTCCGGGGCCGCGAAGGCTGGTACGGGATCGAGGTCTATCAACAGCGCGTTCTGGTCGCGCCCTCGGATGTCCCGGCCCATATCCGTTCGGTTCTTGACCGGGTTCGTGCACCGGAAAATATCCTGACCCATCTTCAGATGGCTGCCCATCGTTTTGATGGCCGCGATACGGTTTCCGAACTGGATCGTCCCGTCCGGATCGGCATTGATTTCTCGTTGCTGATCGAAGGCAGCGGTGTGCTGATTTCGGGCTGGATGCTTGATCCTGACCGGGCTGTGGAAAACGTTTTCTTGCGCGTGAATGGCGAGGTGGTCCGCATTGATGATCGCTGGACCAGACAATCGCGCGCCGATGTTACCAGCGCCTTTGCCAATGATCCGATGTTTTCGGGGCTCAATCCGGCGCGCAACAATCACGGTTTTCTGGTGTTCTGTCCGCTTGACGACACGCCGCCCTCCGACCAGCCGGTTTATCTCGAACTGCGGATCAGCGATGCCTTTCCGGCATATTGTCCCCTGAACCCGACCCGTTCATCGGCCCGTCAGGCCCTGTCGCGTGTCTTGCCGTCACTTGATCCGCGTTCGGTGACCGCATCAAACAGTATTGAACGTCAGTTCGGCCCGATGCTTCAGGGCATGACATCGCAAAACCCCTATGCGGTGGATATCCATGATATCGGCGATTTTGACGAAAATGCTCCGGTAACGCTGGTCGTCGGTGTCGATGATACGATCAATGATATTGGTGTCACCATCGCGCTGCTGGGGCTTGATCAGGCAACCCGCAATCTGCCGATTGTCATTGCAGGCCCGGTCGAAAGTTTCGATCAGGTCGGCAGCGACATGTTGCGTCTGGCCGCCTTCTACAAACTCAATACCCGTATCGTCTTTGCCGAAGGCGTCGAGGATTTCTGTGACGCGCTTGAAGTCGGGATTGCCGCAACCAATTCCGAAACGGTTGGGCTGGTATCTGCCCATATCCTGCCGCGCTATAACGGATGGTTCGATCAGCTTTATGCCGCCTATCGCAAGCGCGGTGGCAAGGCGCTGGTGTCGCCCACCATCCTGTTTGAAGACGATTCCGTGCGCTGGGCCGGAACCTGGATCGAAGCCGATGCCAAGGGTGATCAGTATTTGTCGGATCGCTATGTCGGTTATCCCTGTGCTGTTCTGGACGGGGCCGAACCCAGCGAAGTCACCGCAGGCACGATTGAATGCTGCATTCTGCCGCGCAAGGCCATCGTCGATATTGGCGGTTTCACGCGCGGCTATATCGGCCCGGCCGAGAAAAATCTCGATCTGGCGCTCAAGCTGCGCATGGCCGGAACCCCGTCATTCTGGATTCCCGAAATCGAAGTCCTGGGCAGCGAGCAATCCATAAGCAACGCGCCCGCCTGGGAAGAACTGTCCCATCGTCTCGACCGCTGGGCATTTGATCGCCGCTGGTCGCTGGTCGTCTCAAACTTGCGGAGTCATAACAATGCCGTCGAATGATTTGCGTGTTCTGGTTATTTCGCATGGTCACCCCAGCATGTCTTTGGGCGGGGCAGAAGTCGCCTCCTACAACCTGCATAAGGGGCTCAATGCCATTGACGGGGTCGAAAGTTTCTATCTGGCCCGGGTTGGCAATCCCGTTCCGCGCCATGGCGCCTCGGCATTGATGAGCCTGCGTCAAAAGGACAATGAAATCCTTTATCACGCCGAAAACTATGACCACTTCCTGCTGTCAAATGGCAGCACCGATGAAATTGATCGCGATTTCCTGCGCTTCGTAAAGGATTACGAGCCCGATGTGGTGCATTTCCATCACTATCTGGGCCTTGGTCTTGAGACGATCTATGCCATCCGTGAAGCTCTTCCGGAAACAGCGATCTTCTTTACGTTCCACGAATTCCTGACCATCTGCCACAACCATGGCCAGATGCTCAAAAGCGGCGGGACCAAGCTGTGCAACCGGGCAAGCCCGATTGAATGCAATGGCTGTTTCCCCAACATCTCCCCGGCATCCTTCCTGCGTCGTGAACGCTTCATCAAGGCGATGCTTGAACTGGCTGACC
Source organism: Thalassospira sp. SM2505 (assembly GCF_054901115.1). Classification (NCBI taxonomy): domain Bacteria; kingdom Pseudomonadati; phylum Pseudomonadota; class Alphaproteobacteria; order Rhodospirillales; family Thalassospiraceae; genus Thalassospira; species Thalassospira sp. SM2505. Next base: position 150,216 of record NZ_CM142731.1, on the reverse strand, counting down.
ACTATGTGTCGCCCAGCGAATTTCTGGCCAATCGTTTTATCGACTGGGGCATGAAGGCCGAAAAAATGTCGGTGATCGAGAACGGTCTTGATATCGACGAACGGGCAAAAGACCGCCCGCTTTCCAAAACCCAGCCACGGCGGTCGCGCTTTGCCTTCTTCGGACAGCTGACGATGTTCAAGGGGGCCGATATCCTGCTCGATGCGGTCGGGCGTGTGCCCGATGACATCTGGGGCGATGATGCCCGTCTGATGATCTTTGGCGGCAATCTGGACCGCCAGCCACAGGACTATCAGGACAAGGTCCATGACCTGATCGAAAAGGCCGGTGACCGCGTGCGCTTCTATGGCGCCTATCAGAATACGGAAATGCCCAAACTGATGGAACTCGCCGACTGGACAATCATTCCGTCCATCTGGTGGGAAAACTCGCCCGTCGTCATTCAGGAGGCATTCTTCCACGGTCGACCGATGATTTGCTCGAATATTGGTGGAATGGCCGAAAAAATTACGGACGGCGTCAATGGTCTGCATTTCCGTGTCGGCAGTGCCGAAGACCTGGCCGACCGGCTGATCGAAGTTCTAAGCGACAACAAACTCTGGGATCGGATGCGCGAAGGGATTCCGCGTGTCACGACCTATCAGGAATGCGCAGAGCAACATCTTGCGCAGTATCGGGAGGTTCTGAAAACGCGCCTGCTGTCTGCAAAGGCCGCCTCTGAACAGAGCGTGGCAAGCACGGCCTGAATTCGGAACAAAAACGTGATCAACCAAGGAGACACAATATGGCGCGCGTTCTCGTAATGATCCCGTCGGGCGAAGTCTACGACCACGACTGCGTCCGGTGGTACAACTATCAGGATGTTCAGCGGAGCATCAACCATTACCACAATATCGGTGATGCCTTCGTTTTCGATTCATCGTTGAAACTGATGAACTATGACAAGCTCGGTGTCCTGCCGATTGCCGAACCAAAGATGGAAGATATCGACCGTCTTCGCGAGGAATATGACTATGTGTTCCTGCGCGGGTCGAATTACATCCATTCGGAAATGGATTGGCGCAATACCATTGATGTTCTCAAACGCTTGAAATTGCCGGTTCTGGGCTTTGGCATTGGTGCGCAGGCACCGGTCAAAGGCAAGCTCGAGCTTTCCGAACAGACCAAAACCGTTCTGCGCATGATGGCGGACTCAACGACCTCTATCGGGGTGCGCGGGGCTTATACCGCACAGGTCCTTTGGGATCTGGGGATTACCAATGTCCGTATCGTTGGCTGTCCGACCGCCTTCCGCCAAAACAATCCCGACATGCGCATCAAACTGCCGTCGCTTGATAGTGTGCGCAATGTCGGCATCACCCTGCGCCGCGAAGTGTCACCGGCCTATGCGCAGGACATCAAGCGTTACCTGACCTTCCATCGTGATCTGGTCAAGGAGCTTGCTGGCAGGTTCGATGACATCACCCTGATGGCTCAGGGTGAACCCGAAGAGAAAAAACTGGTCTTTGGCAGCAACATGCAGCGCGAAGAAGCGATGCAGGCGCTGAAAAACAATGACTGGGTCAGGAACTGGTATCTCGACGACACGATGGAACGTCTCTATCGCGAAAAGCTGTTCTATTCCGACGTGGTTGCCGATTATGAAAACCTTGTCCGTCAAAAGGACTGCGTGCTGGGCTATCGTCTGCACGGCAATCTGATGGCGTTGTCGAACGGTGTTCCGTCGATCTATTTCACCTATGACAGCCGGACGGTCGAATTCGCTGAAACCTATCAGATCCCGTCCTATGACGTGTTCTCGACCAAGGAATTCGTGCTTGAGGATTACTGGAATCAGGATCTTTTCGACAAGTTCAACCGCGCCTGGTTCCAGACCTATCGCGAGATGGCGACGTTCCTGAGCGAAAACAACATCGATCACAAGATGCTCAATGTCATGAGCAGGGACGCGCAGCCCGAACGAAAGGTTGCGTGACGACACCGGGTATTGCCGCCATGGCGACCCCGGCGCGGGAAGGTCATGGCGGCCGTGCTTGTCCAGTATGTCCAGATCAGAATGGGCAACATCAACAAGGAGACACGGCAATGACTGTACTTGTAACAGGTGGCGCTGGTTATATCGGTAGCCACGCGGCACTCGCACTGCTTGATGGCGGACGCAATGTCGTCGTGCTTGACAATCTCTCTCAGGGGCATCGCTGGGCGGTGCCTGCCGGGGCGGCTTTTGTCGAAGGTGACTGTGGTGACTATGATCTGGTGCGTCGGGTGATCGCCGAACATGAGGTCACGGCAATCATGCATTTTGCCGGTTCGATTATTGTGCCGGATTCCGTGATCTATCCGCTGGAATATTACTATAACAACACGGTCAATTCCCGTGCGCTTGCCCAGGCCGCTGTCGATAGCGGGATCAGGCATTTCATCTTTTCCTCGACCGCGGGTGTGTACGGTGAACCCGAAACCACCCCGATCCTCGAAGACTTTGCGCTCAAGCCGATCTCGCCCTATGGCACATCCAAGATGATGACCGAAAAGATGCTGGCTGATGCTGCGATCGCCCATGATCTGCGCTATGTCGCGTTGCGTTACTTCAATGTTGCCGGTGCTGATCCGGCGGGCCGGTCGGGGCAGACTTCGCGCAAGGCGACCCATCTGATCAAGATCGCCAGTCAGGCCGCAACCGGTGTCCGGCCGAAAATGGCCATCTATGGCGAGGATTATGAAACCCCCGATGGCACCTGTATCCGTGACTATATTCACGTCACCGATCTGGCCAATGCCCATGTGCTTGCGCTTGAATATCTTGAAAAGGGCGGCGAAAGCGATGTGATGAATTGCGGGTATGGGCGCGGTTTCTCGGTGCGCGAGGTCATTGATGCCGTCAAACAGGTCTCGGGCGTTGATTTCACCGTCGATCTGGCCGAACGCCGTGCCGGTGATCCGGCGGCCCTGATTGCCGGGGCCGACCGCATTCGTCAGAAACTTGGCTGGAAGCCGGTTCATGATGATCTCACGGCGATTGTCCGGCACGCCCTTGACTGGGAAGAAAGCCTCAAGGGTCGCGAAGTCAGTGCGGCCTGACAAGCCGCATCCTGCATTCGATACATGCGCAAGCGGTTCGCACAAATGCTGGCAAGTGGCCCGGCGCGATCTGACCCGGTGCGGTATGTTCCGGCCCCAACTGGTGCTCACCGACCCGGCAGGAGATGCCAAAATGACCCGATCCTTCCTGACCGGGACAAGGTCATGCCGTGATGCGCGAAATGTGTCCTGCAAGGAACACAGCATGGCACGCTGTCTGGGCTTCCTCCCGGCCCCGAAAGTCGCAGAGGCGGCGTGACATTGCTGACGTGACGCGTGGCACTGCCCCAGAAGTGCTACGCGTCGCCCTTTTCCTTGTTGTTTTATCACCCTGTCCTTTTATGGCCTGTCAAAGGGGTAAGCTGTGCCCGGATTTCAATATTCCAGATCATCTGTCGCACTCTCGGCCTTTGTCGCGGGGCTGCTGATTGGCGGTCTTGCCGGCTGGACGCCAGCCGCAGCCGATACCGAAATCACGGTCTCGGGCCCGGAAACCGTGATGTTTGACAGTGATGTCGATGGTTGTGATAACCATCATCTTCCTGACTCACCGGCCCGCGCCTTTCGCAATGATCAGGGCAAAATGGTGCTGTTTGCCCCGAATTTTCAAAACCGGGCCTTTGTCGGTTACGGCTTTGACAGCCTGAAACCCGATTGCGACAGCCGCTTCATGGCCGCAGGCAAGGCCGACCCGGCATTGCTTGATGATCGCACCTGGCTTCAGGCGATCTATACCAGCAACGGGCGCGATGTTTATGCGCTTGGCAGTGCAAGCTTCATCCCCTATCGCCATGACATGCCGTGTGAAGGCCGCACCCAGCGCACCGATTGCTGGATCAACGGTCTGGTGACCCTGAAATCAACCGATGGCGGCAAGAAGTTCAGCTATTTTGGTGATCCGCCCCGTCATGCGCCCTTTCCGCCGCCCCGGCCCTATCGCGATGATCGCAAACGCGCGCCAAGCTATGTGACCGTGACCAATATCGTTCAGTGGCAGAACTACCTTTATGCCATTGTCTGGCGACGTGCCGATAGCTGGGAAAACTCGCGAAACTGTCTGGTGCGCGCCCCGGCCAATGATCCGGGCCGATGGGATATCTGGACCGGATCGGGGTTTGAGCAGGCCGCCACCCTGACCGATCAGGGCTGGTCGGTGCGCCAAACCGACTGCGCGCGCGTCGGGCCGAACGGGGTATCATCCATTCGCGGTCTGGTCCGCGATGAAAACTCCAACCGCTTCATCGCGATCTATCAGCACCGCATTCGCCAGAGCAGTAAGAACAATACCGGCAAGGACGATATCGCAGGATTTTTCTATTCGACCTCGACAGATCTGACCCGCTGGTCCGATCCGAAATTGCTCTATCAGCAGCCCCTGCAACCCGATGCCGGACCGGGTGAAAGCTTTTCGGCCTATCCGTCGATCATTGATGATGACAGCACAGACCGCCTGTTTGGCACGGTCGATGATCAGGCCAGCCTGATCTTTGTCCGTCTGGTGCCCAAACCCTTCAAGGACCGCTGGCGCGTGCCGCGTCAACTGATCCGTGTTCCGATCTCGATCAGGGAGTAACGATCAATGCCTGTGGAATTTGATGAATTTGATATCGACGGACCGGTTCTGTTTGTGCCCAACCGCCACCGGGACAAGCGCGGCGTGTTCGCCGAAACCTTTCGCAATGATGATTTCCGCGACGTGATCGGCGAGATCGATCTGGTTCAGGAAAACCAGATCATCAGCACCCCGATCAATACGCTTTGTGGCCTGCATTTTCAGACCAGCCCCTATGCCCAGGGCCGTCTTGTGCGGGTGACACAGGGCGCAATCCTGTATGTTGCCGTCGATATCCGCCCGCGATCAGAAACGTTTGGACGGCATCTGAAGATCGAGCTGAGTGCAGAAAACTGGTATCAGCTCTGGATCCCCGAAGGCTTTGCCCAGGGCTTCAAGACCCTGCGCCCCGAAACCCATGTCACAACCAAGGCTTCGAACTATTACAGCCCCGAACATGATTTCGGCATTGCCTGGAATGATCCCGATCTTGGCATTGACTGGGAATTGTTCGGACAACAGGTCGTCCTTTCGGATCGCGACCGTCATTTGCCGCGTCTGGCCGATCTGGCCCCCGATATGCTCGGCGCCATGCCCCCGATCAGGGGCTTTGCCGATGCGCAACGCTTTGGCGCGAGCGCGCGCTAGCCAGGCCCGAAAACCTCCCCTGGTCATTGATCACAGCATCACCGTTCAAAGCGGGGTAGTTTCGGCTGCCCCGCCATTTGTATTCGGGCCTGTCCGCTTTGACGAATATTCGCTGTGAAACCGGCGGTTAAAGTATTTTCTTAACGGCTTGGCGTTTTACTGGTGGGGAACAATATAAAACACGGGCAATGAACGGAATTTCGGCGTGGCAGAAGACGACGACGAACAACAAAGCGGCGGACAATCAGCAGCACAAACAGCGATGAAGCGGATTGCCGAGCGCGAGCTGCGCACCATTCGGCGGCGTATCCGGCGGCGCAGAACGTTTCTGATTGCCTTTTTCCTGTCGGTCACCGGCTTTGCCATTCTGGGGATTGGATATTCGATCCAGTCCAGCCTTGATCTGAGCCGCAACATGATCCGAAGCCCCGAAATCCGTATTCTGGGCTATGACGGTGCGCTGCTTGAAACCATCAAGGGCCATTACAGTCAGGATGTCTCGCTGACCACCTTGCCCGAACGGGTGCAAAATGTGTTTGTTGCGGCGGCTGATCCGAATTTCTATGACCATTTCGGGGTGTCAGGATCTGATTTCGCCCGCATTTTCAGTGGTGCGGAAGGCTCCGGCTCGACCATCACCATGAAGGTCGCGCGCAGCTTCTTCAAAACCAAGGCCAACAGTGCGGGTCGCCATTTTCAGGAACTGCTCGTCGCACTCTGGCTGGAATGGAGCTTTAGCAAAAAGACCATCCTGCGCAGCTACCTTGAACGCAGCTATGTCGGGCGCGGCATTTTCGGTATCACGGCGGCATCGCGCATCTGGTATGGCAGCCCGTCCGAACGCATGAGCCTCCATCAGGCAGCCGTTCTGGCCGCGGCGATCAGCGATCCGAAAAAATTCAATCCGCTGTTCAATCCGCATGAAACCGCTGCCGAGGCCAATGAAATTCTGGCCAAGCTCGCCCAATACAAATTCATCGAGGGCAACCGCGTTTCGGCCCTGACCCTTGTCTTGCCCAAGCTCGATGTCCAGATCGAGGAAAATGTCCTGTCGGGCTATGTGGTCGATATGGTGCTCGAAGAAGTCGCCGATCTTGTCGGCTATACCAGCCGCGATATCGATGTCGTCACCAGCATTGATCTCAAGGTGCAAAACCTTGCGCGCGATGTGGTCCGGGAAGTCTCGGAGCTGCGTCTTAAACCGCGCGGGGCCAATCAGGTCGGCCTGCTGTCCATAAGCCCCGAGGGCCGCATTCGTGCGCTGATCGGTGGTTCGGACTATTCCCCGTTTCAGCGCAACCGCGTGACCGAAGTCCGTCATCCGGCCGGACGCATGATCAAGATCGCCACATATTACTACGCGCTCAATGAAAACAGCGACCCGGCGCAATGGGTGCGCGATAACCGCATGGCGGTAGGGGGCTGGCGGCCGATCAACCCCGATCACGAATATCAGGGACAAATTTCACTGCGCGAAGCCTTTGTCCGCGATGTGAATACGGTGCCGACCAATCTGGCCGACCATTACGGGCTGCTCAATGTCCGTCAATATGCCCATAATATCGGGATCAAAAGTCCGCTTTCGACCGATATCCGCACCGTGGTCGGTCTTGATCCGGTCACGCTCAGCGACATTACCGCCATTCATGCCTTGCCGCAGAATGCGGGAAAACCGCCGATGATCACCCTGATCAACACGGTTTCCTACACCGATGATCCCAAGGCACAACCGATCTATCAGCGTGTTGATCCCGAACAGGAAAAACGCCTGACCGACGAGGCCATTCAGGGATCCTATGTGCTCTATGCCAGTGTGACCGACCCGCAGGTCCGCCTTGACCGGCCCTTTGCCGGTTATGGCACGGTGGCCGGTGGCGGTACCGATGCATGGTATGTCGGTTTCTCGTCTGATCTGATTACCACGGTCTGGGCGGGCAATGATGAACGTGAACGCATGGATGTCCGCGGTGAGGTAGAACTTGCGTCTTTGTGGCGGTTATTTATGCTTGATGCACATGAAGGATTACCCATCCGCTCGATGATCCGTGCGTCGTCGCAACGTCGCCGTGACAGTGATGGTGTAACCGACCTGTGGAAACAGGGTTTGAACGGCAAAAAATAAAACAACAGTCGCAAAGCGGGGAGACGGGGGACTCCCTCCTCGGTTGGGACATATAACAATACCGGCCTGTCTGATTTCGGACTGCCGGTAGAAATAAGAAACGCCGGAATGTCCGGCGCACCCGCAGGGCTGGCAAAGTGGATCACCACTTTCGCGTCAGCGGGTTCGCATGGCATGACCGGTCCAGACCGATAGGTGCATTTGTGGCCCAAAGAGAATTCAAACGACGAACCAGCGTTCGCAAGGGATCGACCGGTTCGAAGCCAAAGAAAAAGCGCGTCAGCAGCGCAGGCAAACGCAAGGGAAGTCTTTTTGCGCGTCTGGGGGATATGATCCCCGGGCCAGAGGCGATTGCAAAATTCATCGTTCTGGGCAGCATCTGGGTCATGGTGCTGGGCGGGGGTGTTGTCGCCTATTACGGCTATGGCCTTCCCGACAAGGTCAGCTTTGATGTTGCCAGCGAACGCAAACCATCGATCCGCGTGATCAGCATTGATGGCGCAACCCTTGCCACCTATGGCAACCGTTATGGCACCCCGGTCGAGGTCCGCAATCTTCCCGATTATGTCGGTCAGGCCTTTGTCTCGATCGAGGACCGCCGGTTCTATGACCATTTCGGTGTTGATATTGTCGGCATCCTGCGCGCGACCTGGGCAAACCTGTCCTCGGGACGTCTGGCCGAAGGTGGCAGCACCATCACCCAGCAGCTGGCAAAGAACCTGTTCCTGTCGCCGGAGAAAAGCTTTGGCCGCAAGATCGAGGAAGTCCTTCTGGCGATCTGGCTGGAATTCAAATTCGACAAACAGCAAATCCTGTCGCTCTATCTTAACCGCATCTATTTCGGTTCGGGCCTTTACGGGATTGATGCCGCATCACGCTATTATTTCGGGACTGATCCGCGTCGTCTGAACCTTTATGACGCGGCTGTGCTTGCCGGCCTGCCAAAGGCACCAAGTCGCTATAACCCGATGGTCGATCCGGTCAAATCGGCCGAACGGGCCAATATCGTGCTTGATGCAATGGCCTCGACCGGCGCCCTGACCAATACACGTGCTGAACGCGCCAAACAGACCCGTGTGCGCACCGCGCGCAAGGCCGATGCCGGGCCGGGTGTACGCTATTTCTCGGACTGGGTGCTTGATCGGGTGCGCGATTATGTCGGCTATGTCGATCAGGATCTTCTGGTCCATACCACCCTTGATTCCCGTCTTCAGGAAATCGCCGAATTCAATCTTGAACGTGCGCTTGAAAGCAACGGGGCCCGGGCCAAAAATGTGACACAGGGTGCCCTTCTGGCAATGACGCCCGATGGGGCGGTGCGCGCCATGGTCGGCGGACGCGACTATTTCGAAAGCCAGTATAACCGTGTGACACAGGCCCGCCGTCAACCGGGTTCGGTCTTCAAGCTGTTTGTCTATCTTGCCGGGCTCGACAAAAGTCTCGGTTCGAACGACTGGATGCGCGATGTGCCGATCACCATCAATGGCTGGGAACCGCGCAACTTTGATCGCCAGCATCACGGCACCATGTCGATCCGCGATGCGGTGGCAACGTCAAACAACTCGATTGCCGTCCAGATGGCGATGGAAGTCGGTCTGGGCACCGTGGTCCAGAAGGCGCGTGACATGGGGGTTTCATCCCCGCTTACCGCTGAACCCAGTCTGGCGCTGGGCACCAGCGAAGTCTCGATGCTTGAGCTGACCGGGGCCTATGCCATTGTTGCCAATGGCGGTTTTGCTGTCTTCCCGCATGCCGTCAGCAAGATTATCGGCAAGGGCGGCGAAGTTCTTTATCAGCGCAGCGATGAATTCCCGGGCCGTCTGATGAACCCGCTCCATGCCGGTGAAATGAACAACATGCTCTCGGCCGTGATTGCCAAGGGCACCGGGCGCAATGCCATCATTGACCGTCCGGCTGCGGGCAAAACCGGCACCACGTCGGATTACCGCGATGCATGGTTCATCGGCTATACCTCCGATCTGGTGGCGGGCGTCTGGGTTGGGAATGACAATGGCAGTCCGATGGACGAAGTCACCGGCGGCGGGTTGCCCGCAACGCTCTGGCATGACTTCATGCTCCATGCCCATCAAAACATCCCGGTTCGATCGCTTGGCAAGGCCGCCCTGGCGCGCTCGAAAAAGGTCGGCGAAGATGAAAGCTGGCGTGACTTCACCAAGGGCTTCAGTGCGAGTAGCAAGAAAGAATAGCGCACCGGTTATGGTGTTCTGACAAAGGCGGGCCATCATCAGATGGCCCGCCTTTTCTTTGTGCGTCGTGGAAGAATAAAAAAAGACCGGCATCGATGAACGAGCCGGTCTTCAAGTTTGGTTTGCTATTGGTCGGGATCTGTCAAATCCGGGGGGCCGGATCTGGGGGGAGAAGCCCGACCATAAACTGCATCCCTTGGGGAGAGATGCAGTCAGGGAGTTCTCACCTGTCGGTGCGCGACGCTAAGCTGGAGTGGACAGCTTGCTTGCAGCGGCCGAGTGGCGCTGAGGGTGACGCAGCGCCGCGGTGAGGGTATCAGGCCGCGACGGCCTGATCTGTGAGCGCCTCAAGGAAGGAAAGACATTCCTCAAGCTGCGAAATCTCGATAAATTCGTTGGGCGTATGGGCCTGTTTGATGCTGCCCGGACCGCAAATGATTGACGGGATATTGCCCTGTTTTTCAAACACCCCGCCTTCGGAGCCATAGGACACCTTGCCCGAAATTTCGGGGATGATGTTGCGCACAAGCTCGAATGCCGGGGCATCGGTGCAATCACCCATCCCCGGATAGGAAAAGATCTTTTCCCATGTAAAGCCGGTCTCAGGGGCTTTGGCCTTCATTTCCGCATCCAGAGTCGCCATCACGGTATCGCGAATTTCGGCAATCACCGCTTCGGCGTCATGTTCGGGCAGATGGCGGATTTCAAAGGTGAATTCACAATAATCCGGGGTGACGTTGGTCGCCGTGCCGCCGCCAATCGTGGTGGTCAGCATGGTGCTGTGCGGCACGGTGAAATCGTGGTCAAACGGGCCGTTTTCTTCGAATTCGCGGGCCTTTTCGGCAATCAGGTTGATCGCACGGGTCGCATATTCGATGGCATTGACATGGTTGGGCGCAAACGAACTGTGCCCGGCGGTGCCGGTAACGCCCACCCGCATCGAATATTTGCCTTTCTGGCCATTGATGACTTTCATGTCGGTTGGTTCGCCAATCACGGCGAGACGCGGCGGGGTATCCATTGCGGCGAGATGATCGACCATCGAACCAACACCGATGCAGCCGACTTCCTCGTCATAGGACAGGCAAAGATGGAACGGGATTGCCAGATCGCGTTTGACCAGATCGGGGATCAGGGCCAGTACACAGGCCGAAAAGCCCTTCATGTCCGCCGCCCCGCGACCAAACAGCTTGCCGTCACGCTCGGTCAGCTCGAATGCCGGGCTGATCCAGGTGGTCTCAAGGGCAGGCACAACATCGGTATGACCCGAAAGCGCGATGCCCGGAACCCCTTTGGGACCAATGGTCGCAAGCAGGTTGGCTTTCTCGCCGGTTTCATCATGGAACAGGGTCGATTCAATGCCATATTCCGCAAGATAGTCGCGGACAAAATGGATCAGACCGAGATTCGAGTTTTTGCTCGTGGTGTCGAACGCGACCAGCTTGCCAAGCATATCGATGGCACTGTGGAGGCGGGACATATTGGTTTTGGACATTTTAAAATTTCTCGTTTCTCGGATCAGGAAGCGGACGTGGCGTTATTGGCAACGTCACGCTTTTCGCGCCATTTTTTCCATTCGCGGCGAATGGTCAAAACAACGAACAGAACGGTCAGGACAAAGAAGCCCCAGGAAATCCATGACTGGAAGAAGACGCCAAGATCACCGCGCGAAATCGCAAGCGAACGACGCATATTGTCTTCAAACATCGGGCCAAGGATGAAAGCGATCAGGAACGGTGCTGCCGGGATATTGAGCAGCATCATCAAAAAGCCGACCACACCCATCACCAGAAGAACCGTGACATCAAACGGGCTCGCCCCGATGGAATAGATGCCATAGACGCACAGGATCAGGATGCAGGGCAAAAGCAGGGTCTGCGGAATGCGCGAGATCTTGGTAAAGGCATTTGCCGTGACCTTGCCTGCAATGAACAGGAAGACCGAACTGAACAGGATGCCGATAAACAGCGCATAAACCTCGCCGATATTGTTCTGGAACAGAAGCGGGCCGGGGGTCAGGCCATGGATCATGAAGGCGCCCAGCATCACACCGGTAATCACATCACCCGGTACACCCAGCGCCATCAGCGGGATCATGGTCGCACCGCACGCACCGTTATTGGCCGATTCCGATGCTGCAACACCTTCAAGCTCACCTTCGCCGAACTTGTCGCCATTCTTTGAAGTCCGGCGGGCCTCGCTATAAGAGAAGAACGCAGCCGTTGACGGACCAATACCGGGAATGGCGCCCAGAACAACACCGATCAGCGACCCGCGGCAGATCGATTTGATCGATCCGCGGAATTCCGAAAGGGTCAGGCGGTTATCACCAAGCTTAAGCGCCGCATTGTTTTCTTCCGGGCGGAAGACAACCATCTTGATCAGTTCGGGCAGGGCAAACAGACCGATCAGAACCGGTACCATGCCAAGACCCGATTTCATGTCTTCAGACAGCGCAAACCGGTAGGATCCGTAAATATCCTCGCCCACGGTTGCCAGCAAAAGACCAAGGCAGGCGGAAATAATCCCGAGAACAAGCGAACGACCGGAAATACTCGCAACAATCGTCAGCGAAAATGCCATCAGCATGAAGAATTCCGGCGGACCAATGCGCAGCGCAAACGCCGCCAGCGGAATGGCCAGGAAGAACAGCGAAATGTTGGAAATGAAATCGCCAATGCAGCTTGAAATCAGCGCCATGTTCAGCGCCTTGCCACCCTTGCCCGCGCGGGCCAAAGGATAGCCGTCAAGAACCGTACAGGCCGCGGACGCGGTGCCCGGTGTCTTGATCAGGATGGCGGAAATCGACCCGCCATAGGTCGACCCTTTATAGAGCGCAACCAGAAGAAGAATACTGGTGACGGGCGGCAGATAGAACGTAAAGGGCAGTGCAAGGGTCACGGCCATCGTACCGGTCATGCCCGGAATGGCACCAATGATCACGCCAGCCCAGATTCCGGCAAACATCGCCAGAAAGTTCGGAAGGGTCGCGACCGCGTCGAAGGCATAAAGCAATTCATTCCACATAACGATGGGGCTTTCGATCAGATCAGGGTTACGAGGTCAGAAAGGCTGCCGGAAAGACGGCCGGAAAACAGCATGCCTTCGGGGAAGGGCGTATGGGTGACTTCGGTAAACAGCAGATAAAGCAAAACCGGGAAAACAAGGGCCAGCCCGATCATCCAGAATTTGCGGTCAAAATTGCCGGTCATGACAAACAGCACGCCCAGCATCAGAATGGTTGCCGGGACAAACCCGACCATCGGCATGCCAAAGACAAAGGCGGCAAACACGATCAGGACCGCAACGAAACGCGCAATCAGCGTCTTGTGACTGATGATCCGGCTGCCAAGGCCGGTGACCTGCTGGCGGCTGGCTTCGCGCATTTTCGGAAAGGTCAGAACAACCGCCAGAATGCCCATGACAAGGCCGATAATGGCCACCACGCGCGGCCACATGTCAGGCGGCGGGGCAAAGCCCGGAATGAAAGACGGAACCTTCACATAGATCGGGATCAGAACGAACAGGACGATGGCAAAGAATGCCGTGGCAAGCAGCCCTGCATAGAAATCGCGATTTTGGTTCATGGTTCCGTCTCGCATTAAAGTCTTGGATCAAAGGACGTTCGAAAACGCCTTACTGGATGTAGCCGAACTTCTTGGCCATGCCGTTGTAAAGCTCGAACTGGCTTTTGACATAAGCAGACGGATCTTCATCGCCAATAACCGAGGTCGAACCGCGTTTCGCAGCAAGATCAAGCCACTGTGCGTCGGTCGCGACTTTGCCGAGGATTTCGGTCCATTTTGCAACGACGTCTGCAGGCAGGTCTTTCGGTGCGTACAGACCGCTCCAGCCGCCAACCTGGCCAGCCTGGGTGTAACCCAGTTCTTTGGCGGTCGGGACATCGGGAAGGGCTGCCATGCGTTTCGGCGAATAAACCATCAGCGGACGCATTTTACCGGCTTCGATATGGGGCATCAGGGAGCCGGCAGCAATTGCGAGGAAGTCAACATGACCGCCAAGAAGGGCAGCGGCCAAAGCAGAGCCGCCTTTGTATGGCACGAGGGTGGAAGCGGTCAGCGGGTCAAGACCAACGTCAGACAGAAGCGCCTGAACAGAGAAGCCGTCAATCGCGGTGGGGCCGGATGCGGCATAGGTGGTCGCGCCATTGCTGTCCTTGATTTTGGCAATCAGGTCATCAATGGTCTTGATGTCGGAATTGGCATTCACAGCCAGAATCATCGGGGTGGATTCAAGAATACCCAGGAAGGTGTATGCGTCCCAGCCAACCGGGCTGTCAGCATAAACGGCCGGATACAGGGCCATGCCAACGCGCGACAGCAAAAGGGTGTAACCGTCCGGCTTCTGTTCGGTGACAAATTTTGCACCGCTCATGCCGCCGTTGCCGGTTTTGTTAACAACAACAACCGGCTGGCCGTCGGTGTAATTGCGTGCGGTTTCTGCAAGCGCACGGCCGGCAAGATCCGATGCACCACCAGCACCATAAGGCACAACAAGGGTGATGGCTTTTTCAGGATAGGCATCAGCCTGGGCAGTCGAAATCATGGTGGTCGTCGCAAGGATGGCGGCGGCTAGGCCGGCGGCTTTTTTGAGCTGTCGAAACATTTTCATGTCTCCCTGGATAGTGGTGGCAGGATTGCCGGAGCTCTGTCTTTTGTTTTTGTATCCATTATCCATAGACAAACTATAACTGGTGACGCAAAAAATTAATTTCAGTATAACTAATTTACATACTGAACGCGTCCGGGCAGTTCGCCCCCTTTATGGACGGCGGCTGTATCGGGCGTTATCCGCCTCAAGCCGCCATTTGTGGCGGGCTTTTGCGGGGGCCGGAATGCTTCCGGGCTTGTCTCAATCGGGAAAAGTTCCGTGGTTTCCGACCCTTAACCGATGCCTGCGGCATTGTTTGTAGCGGCGTTGTGCTGCCAACCAGATGATCGGAGTTGCGATTATGAACCTGCGTGAACTTGAAAGCTTCAATGCTTTTATGACCTATGGTTCTGTCACCAAGGCAGCCCAGGCGATGAATATCAGTCAGCCGATGGTCAGCCGTTTGCTCAACAATTTTGAAAAATCCGTCGGATTTGTTCTGTTCAACCGCAAGCGCAACCAGTTGACCGCCACGACCGAGGCCCAGCAATTCCATGCGACCGTATTGCGCTCGCTTAATGCCTTTCGCGAAGTCGAAACCCAGGCCCGCGCCATTGCCAATGATCAGTTGGGCTCGATCCGGATTGCGGCCCAGCCGATCTATGTGGATACCTATCTGATCGATGTGGTGGCCAAATTCAAACAGGCCCACCCCAAAGTCTCGATCAGCATCACCGATACCGGTCTTGAAGGCATGCTCGATATGATCTCGACGCGCGAATGCGATCTGGGGATCGGCATCACCCTTGATCTGCAGGACCCCAATGTTCTGGTCACGCCGCTTGCGCAATCACGCGCGGTTTGTCTGATGCCGGTCGATCATCGTCTGGCCGGGTTTGAAACGATTGATATTGATCTTTTGCGTGGCGAAAACTTTGTCGAGCTTTCCATCGGTTCGCCGCTGCGCACCAAGATCGACTATATTTTCCAGATTGCCGGCTGGCCACGCAAGATCGCGGTCGAGGGCCGCACGATCCGCACCGTCTCGCGTCTGGTCGAACGCAATGTCGGCATTGCCGTCAGTGATCCCTTTGCCGCCCTTCTGGTCGATCACGGCAAGGTCGTTGCCCGCACACTCACCCCGGCCATTGAATGGGATGTTGCGCTTTTTACCTCTACCCGCGAACTCAGCGCAGTGGAAAAAAGCTTCCTTGGTTTCCTGCGCGCCGAACTGCCCCGCCTGCGCGAAAGCGGCTGTGTGGTCTAGCTGTAAACATTTGTTTACAGCTGTTGGGCGACCTTCAACAACGTTGTCAGGAGACTGTCAGGGGACGGGCCGGGTTATTATTAGTTTCAAACTAATAATGGATCGAATTATTCACTATTTCCTGTCAAAGGCCAGCTTGGCGGCAAGGCCGAGAAACACGCAGCCGGTAAAAATCTGGAAGCCGCGTGCGATCCGGGCAGAGCGTGAAAAAACCTGTCCAAGCTGCCCGGCAAAACTGCCAACCAGACAATTAATGATCGTCCCGCCAATATTAAGGATCAGGCCGAAAATCACGAACTGCACCAATACCGATCCGCGTGACGCATCAACAAATTGCGGAATGAAGGCCAGCACAAACACAATGATTTTCGGGTTCAGCAAATTCACCACAATCCCGTCACGCCATGCCGCAAAGGCGCTGGAACGTTTGGTTTCTGCCGGATCAAGCTGTTGATCCCTTGACCGGAAGGCCCCGATTGCCAGCCACACCAGATAGGCTATCCCCGCCCAGCGCAAAACCTCGAGTGCGACCGGATAGGCCGCGACAAGGGCGGCCAGACCCAACCCGGCCAGAAGGGTATGGATCATTGCCCCGGTGGCAATCCCGAAACTCGCAGCATTCCCGGCCTTTGGTCCTGATTTGATGCCCTGACCCAGACAAAACAGCATGTCATTGCCCGGCGTCATGTTCAGCGCCAGCGCGGTCGGAATGAAAATCGCCAGTGTTTCAATCGGGATCAGCATGGGTGGGGCTCCATAAACTGTGTTGTTGCAGGCCTTTGCGGCGTTTCGGGGTGTTTCAGGCGTCGTAACTTGGTGTCTATTGCAGGTAACAGGTGCGGCCTTGTGCGACGGTCATCTGCGATGGCGATCGGTGATCCGTTTGGCGGCCGGGATGTTGTGTGCCGTGTTCGCAGTGTTCGTCGGGGTTTTTCGTGTTCAGCGGGGGGCACCATGTTTGCCGGTAACACCATTGTCCCACGCCACACTCTAGCTGCCCGCGCCATAGCGATGCAGGCCGGAACCGTTGCGTTTCAGCCAGTGCTGCTGTTTCTTGGACGGGCCATACAGGTCTTCGACCACGGCCCAGAACCGTGCCGAATGGTTCAGTTCCTGAAGATGGGCGACCTCGTGGGCAACCACGTAATCAAGCACATCTTCCGGTGCGAGTACGAGTCGCCAGCTAAAGGACAGCGTACCGTTCGACGAACAGCTGCCCCAGCGGGTGCGGGTGTCCTTAAGCGATATGCGGGTGATTTTCTTGCCGATTTTCTCGGCATAGGCATGGGCACGTGGCGCGATTTCAAGTTTCGCCTGCTTCTTGAGCCAGTCGGTCACGCGCCGGTTGGTATGTTCGGGCAAACCCGATACCCAGATCACTCCGGCCTCGGCCCAGACTCCGCGTTTGGCGTCGGGAACGGTGCGGATGGCATGATCATGACCGAGGAAGGGAATCCACGCACCGGGCGCAAATTGCACCCGTTCGGGCAGGCGCTGAATATGGGCGGTCACCCAGTCGCCATGCTGATGAAGCATGGAAATCGCGGTTTTGCGCGATACGCCATTTGGGACAACGATCTCGACCCCGTCAAAGGCCGGATCAATGCGCAGCTTGAGTCGCGATGCGCGCGCACTCGGGCGCAACCGGACCGGAAGCGGGCCGATTTTGGGCAGGTCGATTTCTGTTTCTTCGGTAGCTTTGAGCATTCGGAGCGGTTTTTTCCAAAAGCGGGGCGAAAATTTACGGGTTTTTGTGCCTTTTTGACATCAACCCCATCTTGGGTCTTGCCCCCTAGTAGTGTTTTCCTATACTCCGCGCTCAAGGTCTAGAGCATAATACTTTAGATCTGATCCACTTTGCCGGAGGCATGGTTTTGTCGAGCAAGGAAAGGTTCGCCGAGCGTAGCGGGGCTACGGGCAAGAACCTTGACGCTGCTGGACAAAACCATGTCCCGGCCCGGAGGGTTTGATTTTGGCGGCCTTTGGCGACGTTACATCGCTCGAACGATGCGCCGCATCGTCCTGCACGCTGTGCCTTGCCAAACGACGCGCCAAAATCAAACAAAGTGCATCAGATCTAAAGCATTATGCTCTCGGGCTCTTTATGCAAGATGTACGACATTTTGCATAAAGAGCCGTCGGAGCGCCCAACAGGCGATTCGGGGCCCGACGCAATCAGTGGATTGCGTCTATGACAGGAAGCGTCGCGAAAATGCGTCCCTTCCTGAACTGTATCGATAAACGAAAGGCGTCACTCCAATGAGCGATCAGGTCAAAAAGGTGGTGCTTGCCTATTCAGGCGGGCTTGATACCTCGATCATCCTGAAATGGCTTCGCGAGCAGTATAACTGCGAAGTCGTGACCTTCACCGCCGATCTCGGCCAGGGCGAAGAGCTGGAACCGGCCCGTAAAAAGGCTGAGATGTTCGGCGTAAAACAGATCTTCATCGAAGATCTGCGCGAAGAATTTGTCCGCGATTACGTCTTCCCGATGTTCCGCGCCAACGCTCTTTATGAAGGCGTTTACCTGCTCGGCACCTCGATCGCGCGTCCGCTGATTGCCAAGCGCCAGATCGAAATCGCCGAGGAAGTCGGTGCTGACGCCGTTTCCCACGGCGCAACCGGCAAAGGCAACGACCAGGTTCGTTTCGAACTTGGCTATTATGCCCTTAAGCCGAATGTAAAGGTCATCGCGCCCTGGCGTGAATGGAACCTGAATTCGCGTACGGCTCTTCTGAACTTTGCCCGCGAACACCAGATTCCGATTTCGGCCGACAAGCTTGGTGGTGACGAGCCGCCCTATTCAACCGATGCCAACCTTCTGCACATTTCCTATGAAGGCAAGGCGCTGGAAGATCCGTGGGTCAAGCCGAACGAAGGCATGTTCGAGCGCACCGTTTCCCCGCAGAACGCCCCCGATGCGATCACCACGATCGAAATCGAGTTCGAACAGGGTAACCCGGTTGCGGTCAATGGCGAACGCATGAGCCCGGCAACCCTTCTGACCAAACTGAACGAAGTTGCTGGCAAGAACGGCATCGGTCGTCTGGATCTGGTCGAAAACCGTTATGTCGGCATGAAGTCGCGCGGCGTTTACGAAACCCCGGGCGGCACCATCCTGTCGGTTGCGCACCGTGCCATGGAAAGCATCACCCTTGATCGTAACGCCGGTCACCTCAAGGACGAGCTGATGCCGCGTTATGCCGAGATGATCTATAACGGTTACTGGTGGTCGCCGGAACGTCAGGCCCTGCAGCGCCTGATCGACGAAACCCAGCGTACCGTGAACGGCGTTGTTCGCCTTGATCTTTACAAGGGCAACGTCACCGTCACGGGTCGTAAGTCGCCGAACTCGATCTACTCCGAAGAGCATGTCACGTTCGAAGCTGACACCGTCTATAACCAGCGCGATGCAGAAGGCTTCATCAAACTGAACGCCCTTCGTCTGCGCCTTGGTTTTGACCGCGACGGCGTGAAGTAAGTTTTCCGCAAGAGATTGCGGATAGGGAAGCGAGGGGCATTTTTGCCCCTCGTTTTCGTTTCCAAGCCCAGCTATAAAGCAGCCCATGCAGCGCTATAAATGTACCGTCGAATATGATGGCCGCCCTTATCACGGTTGGCAATACCAGGACGAAGTGATTTCGGTTCAGCGGGTTTTCGAGGCCGCAATCGAAAAATTCGCCGGTACGTTCGTGCGCGTTTATGTTTCGGGCCGTACCGATGCCGGGGTGCATGCGCTGGGTCAGGTCGTGCATTTTGACCTGCCAAAATACTATCCGGCTGAAGCGGTGATGAATGCGATCAACCATCACCTCAAACCTGATCCGGTTGCGATCAAGGAATGCGAGGAAGTCACAGAAGACTTCCATGCGCGGTTTTCATCCAAGAAACGTTACTACATGTATCGCATCATCAATCGCCGTGCGCCGCTGACCTTCGAGGCGGGGCTGGCATGGGGGATTTACAAACCTCTTGATATTGATGCGATGAATGAAGCGGCCCGGCATTTGATCGGTACGTTTGATTTCACCACATTCCGGGCCACCGAATGTCAGGCCAAAAGCCCGATCAAGACGCTTGAGAAACTTGAAATCAAACGCAGTGAAGAAAATCCGCTTGAAATCCGGGTCTATACCGAAAGCCGGTCCTTCCTGCATCATCAGGTCCGCAATATGGTCGGGACCCTTGTGCTGGTTGGCAAGGGTGCCTGGAAGCCGATTGACGTCAAAACCGCCCTTGAGGCCTGTGACCGCCGGGCAGGCGGCCCGACCGCACCGGCCGATGGCCTGTATTTTGTCAAGGTCGATTACTGACGGCGGACATCTCCGCGACCATTCCCGTACATCTTAAAACGCGTGGCCCGGGGGCTGCGACGTTTGTCACGCCTTGCTTGCGTCAAGCTGTCTGCGAGCGGTTTGGGCTGATGGCTGATTGTGGTAAACTATTCAAACGTATAATTATTTATACGTAAAGATTAATTGTGTTATTTTAATTTTTATAAGGATTCAAATCCCGGCGCCAAGACCTTCGAGAAATGTGAACAATAAACCATTCACTGGCATGCCTCATTTTACCGGTGATGGTGAAAAGTGAGAAAGCATGTCCAAAAGTCTTATCCTGAAAGTTGCGCTTGCCGCTGTTCTCATCCTTATGGGCGGGATCATTTTGCTCGGTGTTCTGATCATGCAAAGGGTCGATCAGAAGGTGTCGGCAGACAGTGTGTCATCACAGAAGCTTAATCTGCGGATTGCCGCGATGTTGCTTCAGGATGCAAATCCTGATTTCAGGATGACGATCAGCAAGGATGGTGAAACATCCAATCTGGTGATGAGCGAAATTCCCGATCTGTCATCCCATGAACTGATTGATCGTATCGGGACGGCAACCGGCGAAACCGCAACGGTCTTTGCCTATGTCCCGGCCGAACAGGATTTTGTTCGTGTTTCCACCAATATCATCAAACCCGACGGCAACCGTGCAGTTGGTACCATGCTTGGCAAGGGCAGTGCTGCATATCAGCCGATCATGTCGGGTAAAACATTTCGCGGTGAGGCCCTTATTCTGGGCACTGAATATATCACGCAATACAGCCCGATCATGACTCCGGCGGGCGATGTTCTGGGTATCCTCTATGTCGGCATCAAGAAGGCAGACGTTGCCGCAGTATCAGATGAGATCGTCTTTCGTATCGCTGTGGTCGGACTGATTGTTGCCGTTGCGTCGGCTGGGCTGCTGTTCCTGTTGCTACGCTGGCAGCTTGGACCGCTTCGGGTGCTGAGCCAGACGATTTCGCGTTTTGTCGACCGTGATTTCAAACAGGAAGTTTCCTTTACCGATCGCAAGGACGAGATTGGCTCGATTGCCAATGGTCTGGTGCGCTGGCGCGAAACAGCAGCCAGAATCGACGAGGCCGAGGAAGCCCGTGCGGTGGCAGAACAACGTGCCGAACAGGAACGTCTTGAACAGCGCAACCGTCTTGCGGTTGAACTTGAACAATCGATTGGCCAGATCGTGAGCTCGGTGCGTGAAGCCACGGGCGGCATGTTGAAATCGACCGCAAGAATGCGGGACTCTGCCAATCATTCGGTCAGTCAGAGCCAGAAGGTTTCCGATGCCGCCAATGATTCGGCGCGCAATGTGCAAACTGTTGCTGCTGCCACCGAAGAACTGTCTGCGTCGATCAGTGCGATTGGCGGGCAGGTCAGTGAGTCAACATCAATTGCCGAAACGGCGGTGGGTGAAGCATCACGGGCCAATGAAATGGTCGGTGGTCTGGCCGAGGCCGCAGAACGCATCGGCGAGGTGGTCAGTCTGATCAACGATATCGCAGCCCAGACCAATCTTCTGGCATTGAACGCAACGATTGAGGCCGCCCGTGCCGGTGAGGCTGGCAAAGGCTTTGCCGTGGTTGCACAAGAGGTCAAAAACCTTGCCAACCAGACGGCCAAGGCGACTGATGAAATTGCCCAGCAGATCGGGGCGATTCAGGACGAGACCAAGGTGACAGTCGAAGCGATCGAGAAAGTGACCCAGACGATCTCGTCGATCAGCGAAATCGCCAATGGCATTTCATCGGCCGTGAACGAGCAAAACTCGGCCGTAAACGAAATTGCCAACAGTGCGACCAGTGCGTCGTCGGGATCGACCGAAGTCGTCGCCAATATCGATGAAATCCACGAAGCAGCCACCGAAAGCGGCGCTGCTGCAGGGGAACTTGATACAACGGTCGCGGCCCTTGCCAAACAGATCGATACCCTGCAAGGCACGGTATCGGATTTCCTGTCGCAACTGCGCGCGGGCTGACCCTGTTCCGGGTGGGGGGAACCTCACCCGGATCTTTTTCTATCCAAACATCCAGTGCCACAGGAACGGGATGGTCAGGGCGGTGGCCATGGTGTTCAGCCCCATGGCAAGGCCGGAAAATGCGCCTGCGGTTTCATTGACCTGAAAGGCGCGTGCGGTTCCGATTCCGTGTGCCGCAACACCCATGGCAAAGCCGCGCGCGCGCCAGTCCTTGAGCCGGGCAAGGTTCATCACCGTCGGGCCAAGGGTTGCGCCAACGATGCCGGTTGCAATCACGCAAACGGCGGTCAGGGCAGGTACGCCGCCAATTTCCTCGGCAATGCCCATGGCAACCGGGGTTGTCACCGATTTCGGGGCCAGCGACGCCAGTGTTTCGGGGCTTGCGCCCAGTGCCCATGCGAGAATGACGGTACTTGCACTGGCGACCAGTGATCCGAACAGCACACCGAACGCGATTACCGGCAGGGCACGTTTAAGCGTTGCGGTCTGGCGAAACAGCGGGACGGCCAGTGCTACGGTCGCCGGACCCAGCAGGAAGTGCACGAATTGTGCGCCTTCGAAATAGGCAGCATAGGGCGTGCCGGTCAGATGAAGCACAAGCGCAATCAGGGCAATGGCAATCACCACCGGGTTACATAGCGGGTTACGGTTGCTTTTCTGATAGAGCCAGAAGCCGATGGCATAGGCGACAAGCGTAATGGTCAGGCCAGTCAGCGGCTTGGTCGACAAATAAACCCAAAGCTGGGTGATATCGGTCTCGTTCATTGCACGTCCTCCGCCTTTTCAACCGTTTCCTGTTTGGGGAGCAATTTCGACATCAAAAGTGCGGTCAAAACCATTGCCAGCAAGGTCGAGATGATCAGGGCCGCAGCAATCGGCAACCAGTCGCCTTTCAGACGATCAATCTGGGTGACAACGCCAACACCGGCCGGGACAAACAGCAACGAAAAATGGATCAGAAGGTTGTCGGCGGCATCTGTCAGAATCTTTGGCGGTTTTCGTTTGATCAGAAGGCCAAAGAATAACAGAACCAGCCCGATGACCGGGCCGGGAACCGGCAGGTCAAAAAGCTCAGAGACCACCTCGCCAAAAAGCTGGCAGACAAGGATCAGGGCAAATGCAGCAATCATGAACGACCTCCCCACAGGTGTTTTGATTTGATGTTATCTGCAACACATAATGCCTGTGAGGGTGTTCGACTTTTATTAATTACGAAAAACGCCCGTGCCGGACCGGCACAGGCGTTTGAAATCACATTGTTTTGGCGAAGTGCCTCTAAAGGATCGCCAGTACATTTTCCGGCGGACGGCCCAGAACCGCCTTGTCGCCATTGATGACAATCGGGCGTTCAATGGCGCGCGGATGGGCGCAAAGGGCTTCGATCAGGGCGGTGCCGGTCAGATCGGCAATGCCTTCTTCGCGAGCTTCTTTCTGGCGCAGGATGTCTTCGGGTTGCAGGCCAAGTTTGGCGAGGATATCGGAAAGTTCCTTTGGGCTTGGCGGGGTATCAAGATAGGTGATGATTTCGGGCGTGATACCCTTTTCCTCGATCAGGGCCAGGGTCTGGCGCGATTTCGAGCAGCGCGGATTGTGATAAATGCGGACCATCTTGGGGGCTCTCCGGATCAAAAACTGAATGTCCCTTGATAGCGGGCATTTGCCGATCAGGCAATTCCGGCGCCGTCAAACCGGGTGCGATCAAATCCCGTCGATCATTGAAAGCAGATCATTAAGCTCATCAAGGTCACTATTGATGATACGGGTTGCGGTGTCATAGCCAAATCCCTGCCGGGCAAGGGCAGCCATGTCCTTTTCCCGCTTTTCCTCGCGGATATCGGGTCTGCGCCATGGGCCAAGACGACGGCGTCTGGCATAGGCAGCGGCGGCGGCAATATTGGGATCGGTGCCGCGGGCTTCTTCGTAGGCGGCCTGTTCGGCCTCGGCCCGAAGATCGCGGATGGCGTCATCGATCTGATCGGATGCGATACCGCGTGCGGACAAATCCGCGGCAATGACGCGCATCGCCTTGCCCTTGCGCAAAAGCGATCTGGCACGGCCGCGTGCATAGGCGTCATCATTGATGAAACCGGCCTTCTCGCAGGCTGACAGAACGGAATTCATCCACCCGATGGCCTCATCGGGATCGGTGCCATATTCGGCAACAGACAGGCGGATTTTACCGCGCATCAGTTTTTCAAGCCGGGCACGGGACGCGGCAAAGCGTTCAAGATACCAGGTGGCATAATTCATCAGATAGTCACGGGTGACTTTGCGCGGACGTTTGGGGTCGCGCTTTTTGTCTTTGCTATTTTTACCGCCAAAACTGGTAAAACGGGCATTTCCCGCAGGCTTTGTGTCGGTGCCTGGCGCCAGTGTTTCCGGGCTTTGATGCTGTTTATCGACCATATCAGCCAAAATGAATGAATACGCACCCTTGCAAGGAGACCCCCACTCTCCCTATTTTACGCGCAATTGTCTGCATTTTTCCGAAGGAAGTTCTATGAAAGAGTTAGCCCCACGTCAGATGGGCGCGGTCAACTGGCTTGGTCTTTGGACACTCTATGCCAAAGAAGTCCGTCGGTTCCTCAATGTACATCTGCAAACCGTCGGTGCACCGGTTATCACCAGTTTGCTGTTTCTGGCTGTCTTCCTGCTGGCCCTTGGCCGGGCGGTTGAAACCGTAAACGGCATTCCGTTTGCCACCTTCCTTGCGCCGGGTCTGATCATGATGACCATGGCACAGAACGCCTTTGCCAATACATCGAGCTCGATCATGATCTCGAAGGTACAGGGCAATATCGTCGATGTTCTGATGCCGCCGCTTTCAGCCGGTGAAATGGTGGCTGGCTTTGCCTTTGGTGCGGTGACCCGTGGCATTGTGGTCGGTCTTGCAACTGCGATTGGCATGGCGCTGTTTGTCGATGTCAGCATCCATAATATCTGGGCGATCCTGTATTTTGGGATTTCGGCATCGCTGATGCTGGCTCTTCTGGGGATTGCCGGGGGTGTCTGGGCCGAGAAATTTGACCATATCGCCGTTGTCACCAACTTTGTCGTCACCCCGCTTTCGTTCCTGTCCGGTACTTTTTACAGTGCCGAGAATTTGCCAGAAGCGGGCAAGATTCTGGTTCATTTCAACCCGTTCTTCTACATGATTGACGGGTTCCGTTATGGCTTTACCGGGATTTCGGATGGCACGGTCATGACCGGTGTCATCGTGCTTGCGGTGGTCAATGCGGTGCTTTGGGTGCTGTGCTATCGCATGATCAAAAGCGGCTACAAACTCAAGGCATAATCGCCTGCCAAAGCCGCCATTGGCGCAAAATCACATCAGAAGGACAGCATTCAAAAGTGGATGCTGTCCTTTTTCATTTCCGCTATCATTCTGTTATCGCCGGTCTAAGGGGTTTTTGGGACGTTGACAGGGTCAAGGAATCTCTTGATACTCCCCGGCTTCCCGGTATTCTGCCGGTGTTGACCAACTGGTCAACAAACCAATTTTTACCCTAATCAAGGAATTAAAGAAGTGATTACTCCCGTCATGCCGACCTATGCGCGGGCCGATTTGGCCTTTGAGAAAGGTGAAGGACCTTATCTCTATGCGCAGGGCGGCCGACGATTCCTTGATTTCGGGTCGGGTGTTGCCGTCAATACCCTTGGCCATTCGCATCCGCATCTGGTTGCCATGCTGACCGAACAGGTTGGCAAGCTTTGGCATACCTCGAACCTGTACCGTATTCCCGGTCAGGAAAAGCTGGCCGAGCGTCTGGTTGCCAATACCTTTGCCGATACGGTGTTTTTCTGTAACTCCGGTGCCGAGGCCAACGAGGCGGGCATCAAGATGCTGCGCCGGTATCAGCATGTATCGGGTAATCCGGAAAAGAACCGCATTCTGGTCGCGACCAATGCGTTCCATGGCCGGACCCTTGGCACGCTGACCGCAGGTTACAGCGACAAGTACCGCGAAGGTTTCGGACCAATGCCCGAGGGCTTTGATCGCGTCGCCTATGGCAATCTCAATGAATTGCGCAATGCGATTACGCCCAATACCGGTGGTATCCTTCTGGAGCCGATCCAGGGCGAAGGCGGCATTTGCCGTCCGCCGGAAGGCTATCTTGAAGGGGTGCGCAAGGCCGCTGACGAGTTCGGCATGCTGGTGATGTTTGACGAAGTCCAGACCGGCGTTGGCCGTACCGGCAAGCTTTATGCCTATGAGTGGTCGGACATGACCCCGGATATCATTTCCTCGGCCAAGGGCCTTGGCGGTGGTTTCCCGGTCGGGGCACTTCTGGCGACGGAAAAGGCCGCTGCGGCCCTTCCGGCGGGCATGCATGGTTCGACCTTTGGTGGCAATCCGCTTGCCATGGCAGCCGCCAATGCGGTGTTGGACGAAGTTTTGAAACCCGGCTTCATGGACCATGTTCTGGACATGAGCCAATTGATCCGCGATGGGCTTGACGCCATTGCCCGGAAACATCCGGGCTTCATCGAGGAAATCCGTGGCATGGGTCTGTTGTTGGGCATGAAGACTGTCCCGACCAATGTCGATGTTGTCGCCAAACTGCGCGAGCTGAACCTTTTGACAGTTCCGGCCGGCGATAATGTGG
Organism: Thalassospira sp. SM2505; assembly: GCF_054901115.1. Classification (NCBI taxonomy): domain Bacteria; kingdom Pseudomonadati; phylum Pseudomonadota; class Alphaproteobacteria; order Rhodospirillales; family Thalassospiraceae; genus Thalassospira; species Thalassospira sp. SM2505. The sequence goes on along the minus strand of NZ_CM142731.1, from coordinate 123,819 downwards.
TGCGTATTCTGCCGCCACTCAACATCACCAAATCCCATGTTGACGAAGCGCTTGCTGCCATTGAAGCAGCAGCCGCAGCCCTGGCGAAATAAGGGCGCAGGAAGGAAGACTTAGCTATGACTGATATCCGCCATTTTCTTGATCTCGACAAACTGCCGTCGGGAACATTGAAAGATATTCTCGCCCTTGGCGATTCCGAGAAGGCCGGTAATGCCCCGTTCGGTGCAAAGCCGCTTGCGGGCAAGACGCTTGCGCTGATTTTTGAAAAACCGTCGACCCGTACACGCGTTTCGTTTGAAGTCGGGATGCGCCAGCTTGGTGGCGATGTGGTTATTCTTGATGCGGAAAGCAGCCAGCTTGGCCGCGGTGAGACCATTGCCGATACGGCACGCGTTCTGTCGCGTTTTGTCGATGCGATCATGATCCGTACGACGGATGAATCGAAGCTTTTCGAAATGGCGAAATATGCGACGGTTCCGGTGATCAACGGCCTGACCGATCAGAGCCACCCGTGCCAGATCATGGCCGATCTGATGACCATCAAGGAACATAAGGGCAAGCTCGAAGGCCTGAAGTTCGCCTGGATCGGCGATGGTAACAATGTGTCGGCATCCTTTATTCATGCGTCGCCGAAATTCGGCTTCTCGCTTGATCTGGCCTGCCCGGCGGGTTATCGCCCCAATCAGGGCCTGATTGAAAGTGCCAATGCCGAAGGTGGCAAGGTGCGCATGACCGATATGGATAGCGCCCTTGAGGGTGCTGACGTGGTTGTGACCGATTGCTGGGTTTCGATGGGTGACGAGGATTATGACGCCCGTATGGAGGCCTTGGCACCTTATCAGATCAATGCAAAAACCATGGCACAGGCCAAGGATGATGCGATCTTCATGCATTGCCTTCCTGCACACCGGAATGAGGAAGTCACCGACGAGGTGATTGATGGTCCGCAATCGGTCGTCTTTGACGAAGCTGAAAACCGTCTGCATGCGCAGAAAGGGGTTCTGCTATACTGCTTTAACGGCTTGCCTTCCTGAGTCTTGCGCCTAAATAAGACGCAACGAAATTGAAAAGGGCGGCTGTTGCCGCCCTTTATTATGGCAGTGGGCAGGGGGTAAAGCACCTCGACTCACGGGGTTGGTATTGTTATACGGCCCCAAACATGCAAAACACCGGAAGCCGAACATGCAGATCGCAGTCGATTTTTGCCAGCCTTTCACGCTGGATCATTCCAATATCCGTGGCCGCTTTGCGCGGCTTGGACCGACGGTGCAGACCATTATCGGCCAGCACAATTACCCGCCGCTTGCCAATCATCTTCTGGGCGAAATTATCGGGCTTGCGGTGCTGCTGTCATCGTCGCTGAAATATGAGGGGCTTTTTACCCTTCAGACGTCGTCAGACGGCCCGATCAGCATGATGGTGGTCGATGTTGACAGCGACGGGAATGTGCGTGCCTGCCTGCGCGTCGATGAGGCCCGCCTGAATGCCATGATTGCCGAGGAAGAAGGCGGCGAGGATGCACTGCGCGGCAAGGTCCTGAAACTGATGGGACGCGGCCATATCGCCTTCACGGTCGATCAGGGTGGTAGTCATGACCGCTATCAGGGCATTGTTTCACTGGAAGGCGAAACGCTTTCGGAATGTGCCGAAGCCTATTTCCGTCAGTCCGAACAGCTTGAAACATCGTTCAAGCTTGAAGTTCATTCTGGCGAAACCACGGCGGATTGGTGGGTTGGCGGCTTGTTCCTGCAGAAAATGCCGGTTAGCGCATCGGGCGATGCCGCAAACCCGGAACAGGCCGAAAAGATTGCCGAAGACTGGAACCGTTCGACCATTCTGATGGCCAGTGCGACCGAAAACGAACTTGTTGATATCTCGCTTTCGGCCCATGACCTGATCTGGCGTCTGTTCCATGATGAGGAGCCGCGTGTTTACGAACAGGCGAACCTTCAGTTCAAATGCCGTTGTTCGCGCGAGAAAATCGAAGGCGCGCTTGCGTCCTATCCGCTTGAGGAACTGCTTTCGATGCGCGAAGAGGATACCGGCGAAGTCGGCGTTTCCTGCCAGTTCTGCAATGCCCATTACGGCTTTAGTGAAGCAGACCTGCGCGCCCTTAAGGCAGAGAACACGCCGTCGGAGTAATCCAAAGGCCCTTGTTAAATTTCAGGCAGTTAGGCCGTCATAGCCTTGCCTTAATCATCTTGCAACGTCACCATGGCTATAAACGCCGTGGTGGCGTTTTGTTTTGGCACTTTATACGTTGTTTTCGGCATCTGAATAAAAGGCAGGGGAGTTTGAAGTCATGAAGCTTTTGTCCATCAATGGTCTGCGTACCGTGGTTGCGGGTGCGGCACTTGCCCTGATGGCAGCCTGCACCAGTGCACCGGTGGCAAATTACCCGGATGTGACATGGCGGCATCTGACGCCGATCGTCTTTGCCGCAGGCCCGATTGAAAAGGTCGCCGCCTGGAGCAATACCGAAGACGGATCGATTGCATCAGACCTGCCATTCAGCCTTGGCAATATGGCAATGAACTGGCCCGATGACCGCATCCAGACTGCGGGCACCAGCGATATGCTGCGCTATTCCGTGACCGAGGCATCCGTGATCTCCAGCGCCCTTAAAACCACCAAGGGCATCAAGGGGGTCTTTACGGATGACCAGTCCGACAAGATCGAGCTGAAAGTTGCTGCCAAGCTTGAACTTCTTGATGCCAATGGCGTTCAGAAGGGCGAAGTACAGGCAATGGCAGCACGGTCGCGCACGCTTTCGGAATCGATGTCGGTCTCGGAACGCGAGCAGGCGATCTATGACGCGACCGCTGCCCTTCTGATGGATCTGGATCGCGAACTTGAACGCCAGATCAACGCCAATCTTGGGCGTTTTATCCTGCATTGATCGGGATCAGAATAATTGTATGACAAAAGCCCGGCAGATGAACTGCCGGGCTTTTTATTTGTCTGATGATTGAAGTTCGCGCTGACCTAGCGGAACATCATCACCGGCACATGGCAGGACCGGACCATTTCGGTGGTGGTGCTGCCAATGATCAGGTTGCGGATCCGCGAATGGCCATAGGCCCCCATAACCAGAAGACCGATGTCATCGGCCTCGATCTTTGCCTTGATCACGTCTTCGGGCTCGCCCGATGCAAAGCCGGCATCAACGCTATAACCTGAATTGCGTAGAATGGCGGCAGCCTGATCAAGCTTTTCCTGCAGGATATCGGTGGCTTTGCCAACCGACAGAAGCGTGCAGGGCAGATCGGCAAACAGTTTGCCCGCTGCAATGTGGCGCACGGCCTTCATCACACTTTCGCCGCCATCAAAGGCAATCAGGAACTTGTTGATCGGCTTGAACGCGCGGGATGCGACCAGAACCGGTTTGGTGGCGGCACGCACCACACGTTCAAGGTTTGATCCCAGATGCAGCTTGGCGAAATCGGCGGCTTCACCGCGTTTGCCAACCACAATAAGGTCCGCATCGCCTTCAAATTCGGCAATGGCTTCGACTAGATCACCGTGGCGCAGCTTGGTGCCGACATTGGCAAGACCGGCTTCTGCAAGTCCGGTTTTGGCGTCTTCAAGCAGCAGGCGACCGCGTTTGAGTTCGAGCTTGTTTTTCTGCTCGTCAAGCTCGGCCAGTTCATTGAGCAGGGCGGTACGTGCGCCAAGCTTGAGATTGCCGCTCAGATCAGCGGGTTCCGAGCTGACTGAACGACGACCAAGCACATGCATCAATTCAACCGATGCATCGGTGCGTTCGGCCACCCAGCGCGTCAGGTCACAGACACTTTGCGAATAGCCCGAGCCGTCAATCAGTGCGATCAGATGTGTCATGGATCGTTTCCCTTTTTCCGGTCAGTGGCCTTAATGGCCCATCAGGCGTTCAAGCGCGCCGGGCTTGTCGTGGATGGCCAGTTTATCGACAATTGTCTCGCTGGCTTCATTGAGACCGATCAATTCGACCTCGGCCCCTTCACGGCGGAATTTGAGCACGACCATATCAAGGGCGGCAACACTTGAAATGTCCCAGATATGCGCGTGGCTGACATCAATCGTCACTTTATCAAGGGCTTCGCGGAAATCGAATGCCTTGGTGAAGTCTTCGACCGAGGCAAAGAAAATCTGGCCACGGACTTCATAGGTGCGATGGGTATTATCAGCTGAAAGCGTGCTGGTGATGCGGAAAATCTGCGCGATCTTCCAGGCAAAGAAAATGCCCGAAAGCAGGACACCGATCAGAACACCGATGGCAAGGTTGTGCGTGCCGACAACCGTGATCACGGTGGCCAGCATCACGATGGACGAGCTGCGCGGATGTTCGCGCAGGTTTTTGATCGACGACCAGCTGAATGTGCCGACCGATACCATGATCATGATGGCAACAAGGGCCGCCATCGGAATGATCGCGACCAGATCGCCAAGCACCACAATCAGGATCAGAAGGAAGATACCGGCAAGGAAGGTCGAAAGCCTGCAACGGCCACCGGATTTGACGTTGATTACCGACTGGCCGATCATCGCACAACCGGCCATGCCACCGATGAAACCGGTAAAGAAGTTGGCGATCCCCTGACCATAGCATTCACGCGTACGGTTCGACGTCGTGTCGGTCAGATCATCAACGATCTGGGCAGTCATCAGACTTTCAAGCAGACCAACCGCCGCGACCGCCGCCGAATAGGGCAGGATGATCAGGAAGGTATCAAGGTTCAGCGGCACGTCCGGCAGATAGATCGCCGGGAAGGCATCAGGCAGGGCGCCCATATCGCCAACAGTGCGCAGACCACCATCAATGAACAGCGAAATGATGGTCAGAACGATGATGCAAACCAGCGGCGACGGGATGATTTTGGTGATGCGCGGGAACAGGTAAATGATGCCAAGGCCGCCCGCGACCATCACATAGGTCATGTTTGACACACCGATCAGTTCGGGCAACTGGGCCATGAAGATCAGGATTGCCAGGGCGTTCACAAAGCCGGTCATCACCGATTTCGAAACAAAACGCATCAGATTGCCGAGCTTGAACGCCCCTGCCAGCATCTGGATCAGACCGGCAAGAATGGTCGCCGCCAACAGATAATCAAGCCCGTGCTCACGTACCAGCGAGCCCATCAGAACCGCGGTCGCCGCCGTTGCCGCCGAAATCATGCCCGGACGCCCACCAAAGATCGCGGTGATGACCGCAATCGAGAAGGAGGCATAAAGCCCGACCTTGGGGTCAACACCGGCGATGATCGAGAAGGCAATGGCTTCCGGGATCAGGGCAAGGGCGACCACAAGGCCCGAAAGCACGTCGCCGCGAATGTTGCCAAGCCACTCAGCCCGCAAACGCGGAAGCAAATCGGTATTCACAGACTCTCTCCAGTCACTATTTCGTTTTGTCACGCCATGCGGCGGACAAGCAATTCATTGGCATTTCAGAAAATTCTTTGGGCGGATAGCTGTTTCATCACTGCCGCGCAGACAACATGGGCACCGAAATTTTTCAGGCTGGTCGCAGGCAGGAATTTATTGAAACAGTTCTTACATCGGCCCGGTGTCCGTCACAGGAAGATCAATATTGCTGCGTCGCAGCGGGGGTTTTCTTATAGCAATTCCATAATTGACACAACCGGCAATTTCCCGGCGGCAGGTTTGCAAGAGGTCAGGAGGCAAAGCCGACATGGTCGGGGAATGGCATTTTATTTGCCCAATCGGTCAGATCCAGCGGCGCTGTTTTGTTTTCGCTGCGGTAGTTCCGCGGAGCGGTACCAATAACCTGTTTGAATGCGGTGCTGAAGGCGCTTTCCGAGGTGTAACCCAAAGACAGGGCAATCGTCGCGATTGTTTCATTGGTGTCGCGTAAAGCTTGTTCAGCGAGGCGCATGCGCCAATTACGCAGATAGCCAAGCGGCGTGACGCCAACCGTTTTGCGAAAACGTTCTGCAAATCCGGTGCGGGACATGCCGACTTTATGAGCGAGTTCTTCGAGTTGCCATTGGTAAGCCGGATCGTCGTGCATCAAGTGCAAGGCAGGTGCGATGTGTTTATCGGCCAAACCCCGCAGCCAGCCCACCGGGATCATGTCACATTGTTCGATATAGGCCCGCAAGGATTGTACGAAAACAAGCTGCGCCAGTTGCGTGCTGGCGATCTGGCTGCCGATCTTTTCGTTTGCCATTTCCCGTGCAAGATGCTGAAGCAACCAGGTGATCGTCCCCGCCGCACTGTTGCTCGCCGGGATGAGGAGTTGTTTTGGCAGGGCGTTGACGAGGATATCTCGCCCGATCTGATTAAAATCAATATGGCCACCGATTAAATAGAAATCGATGTCCTGGCCGATCGTCAAGATATTGTCAGCTTTTTCCCCTGATCGAAAAACGGAACTGATTTCAACAGGGGTCACATCAGGATCGCTGAAGATGGTGAATCCAGTCGCGCCATTTAACAGCAAGACATCACCGCATTCGAGCGTAATGAGACCCGGATCATCGAAGAACCGCAATTGAGCACAACCTTCGACAATGGCGATGAATTTCAATTTGGTTGGTGGTGGAAACGAGAACCCCCAGGTGCCACCAATCTTCAATCCGCCCGAAAGAATGGCAGTTGCATTGACAAGCTTCAGAGAGCTTGAGAGTGGATCACCTATCATTTGTACGATCTCGAAAGTTTAATGTACCAATTATTATTAATAGTACAATTGAGATGCATTACAAAGGGGCTTGTTCACAAAGGAGATCCCTAGATGACAGAACAGGCACCACTTCAGAGCAAATTTGGCGCAGCTTCGACGGCTGCTGAAATTATCCAAGGTCACAATCTTTACGGAAAAGTCGCGGTGGTGACGGGCGGTTATTCCGGCATCGGTTTAGAAGTTGCCAGACTTATGGCCCAGGCCGGTGCGAAGGTTATTTTGCCCGCCCGCAATCCTGAAAAGGCACAAACTGCAATCGAGCCTTATGTGGATCTGAACATGGAAATTGTTCCGATGAACCTGATGGATCCAGAGTCAATCACGGCATTCAGCCAGTGGTTTGCGCAGACGGGTCAGTCCTTGGATATTTTGATCAACAATGCGGCCATCATGGCTTGTCCGTTGATACGTGATGACCGGGGGTTTGAAGCACAGTTTTCAACCAATCATCTTGGACATTTTCAGCTGACTGTCGGTTTGTGGCCTGCGTTGCGAATGGCAGGTACGTCGCGCGTGGTGACGGTTTCTTCACGCGGCCATTTCCGTGGTCAGGTCGATTTTGATGACCCGAACTTCATGTCCCGGGCATATGACCAATGGGAAGCCTATGGGCAGTCAAAATCTGCGAATGCGTTGTTTGCGATGGCAGTTGATCGGCGTGGACAATCAGATGGTATCCGGGCGTTTTCGCTGCATCCGGGTGGAATTGTCAGTACCAATCTGGCCCAGTTCATGACGGATGACCAAATCAAGGCAACAGGGTTTGTCGACGATAACGGAATACCCATCATCGATCCGGAAAACGGTAAAAAGAATATATACCAGGGGGCGGCAACCACAATGTGGTGCGCTATCAGTCCTGAGCTTGAAGACAAAGGCGGGGTTTATTGCGAAGATTGCAACATTGCGCCGATAACAATTACGGATCAGGGCGTACGTAAAGGTGTGCGGCCCTGGGCATGTGACGCCGACATTGCCGAACGTCTTTGGAAGCTTAGTGAAGAATTGACCGGCTTTGGTCTTTCGTAACGCGCTTGTCGATGATGGAAAAAGCCCGATGGCAAGGGCCTGCCCTGTTCGGGGGCCTTTGTCGCATGCGGGACAAAGGCCTTGAATGGCGGGGCCCCTGTTGGGCTTGGTCAAACCGTCGGGACTGTGCCGCCATCAATAACATATTCTGTACCAGTGATCGCGCCCGCACGATCAGAGGTGACAAAGGCGATCAGGTTGGCGACTTCTTCGGGGCTGGCCGGACGGCCAAGCGGGATCCCGCCCAGCGAGTCCATGATGATCTTTTTGCCGCCTGCATAGTCAGTCCCGGCTTGGGCTGCCAGTCGCTCGGTCAGGCGCACGGCGGCTTCTGTTTCAATCCAGCCCGGTGAAACCCGCACGACCCGGACACCTTTGGGCGAGACTTCCTTTGAAAGCGCCTTGCTGTATGTCGACAAGGCGGCCTTTGCCGCCGCATAGGCAGTTGTCGATTCCGGTAGCGGCAGTTGTCGTTGAATGGAGGAGACGTGAACCACCACGCCATGCCCCTGTTTGATCATGTCGGGAACAAGCTGTCGGTCCAGACGCACCGCGGGAAACAGGTTCAAATCAAGTTCCTGATGCCAGTGCGTATCTGAAAGGGCGCCAAACCCGCCAGCAGGAGAAGATGACCCGCCGAGCATGTGGACAATAATATCAACCCCGCCAAGCCGTTGCCGTGCCGCTTCGGCGACTGATATGCATCCTTGATCCGTTGTTAGATCGGCGGCGATAAACGCTTCTTCGGGAAGGGTTTCGGGGCGGGAACGTGCGGCAGTGATCACGTTTGCGCCAAAGTCGCGGAACAGTTGGAAGGTTGCAGCGCCTGCACCTTTTGTGCCGCCGGTTATCAGGACGCGTTTTCCGGTAAGTTTCAGAAAATCTGTCATTATTCTACACCCATCTCGGTGATCTTGCCGTCTTTGACGTGGAAGAAATAATCGAGTGTGACCGGACTGTTGGGGAAGGTTCCACTGACCTTGGCGCGGACGGTGACCCTGTCGCCATTTGTGTTTGCCTCGATCGGTTCGGCAACATGGTTGTACTTTGCCTTGGCCGCCAGCCACCAGGTGCGTATTGCGCCCGTGCCGGTATGGTTTTCACCTTCGTCATGAACAATTGCGTCTGATGAGAAAATGTCGGTCAGAAGATCGGCGTTCTGGCCTTGATCAGCACGGAAATAGGTTTTCACGGCATTAGGCATATCCATCATCTGTCTCCGTATTAGTGATTGATTGTTCGACAGATAGTCCTGAAATATTGTATCAACAATAAGGATAATTCTTCATATAGTGATGAATGGATCGGGATAATGGATCGTGTCGTATTGAACGATCTGGATGCTGTAATGGCAATTTCCAGACGGGGAACGTTTCGGGCGGCGGCGGTTGACATGGGCGTGTCGACGACTGCGCTCAGTCATGCCATCGGGAAGCTTGAGGCGGGTCTTGGTGTTAGATTGTTCAATCGTACAACACGCAGTGTTTCGCTTTCGGATGCAGGCAAACTGTTCGTTGAACAGGTGGGCCCGGTTCTTCAGAACATGCATGATGCACTTGAAGTTGTGCGTTCCCAGCGCGAAACGCCATCTGGCACCATTCGGATCAATGCAGCCCCGTTCGCAGCCCGCGAAGTGATTTCGCCACTTGTGTTCGAGTATCTGCGGCGGTTTCCGGACATGCATGTTGATGTTGTGACGGAAGGGCGGCTGGTTGACATTGTTGCGGAAGGTTTTGACCTTGGCGTTCGCATCCGGGATCTCATTCCAAGTGACATGATTGCAGTACCGCTTGGCAATGCGCAAAAATACGCCATCGTTGCATCACCCGAATATTTCGCGCATCACGGCAAGCCAATGGTTCCGCCTGATCTTTTGAACCACAAATGTGTTCGTGTTCGCTTGCCGGACGGGTCGGTTTTTCGATGGCGGTTCGAAAAGAATGGGGAAGCCGTTCAGATTGATGTGAACGGACCCGTGACGCTCGATGAGGCAAGTCTGGCGCGGGCCGCAGTTCTGGAAGGTGTCGGGGTCGGATGCTTTATCGAGCGAGACGTATTGGCGGATATCGAATCAGGGAGACTTGTTCGCGTTCTGGAGGACTGGACATTCCCACTATCAGAGCTGTGTCTTTATTATCCCGGACGCCGCAACCTATCGGCAGGACACAAAGCTTTCATCGCGCTTGCGCGTGAACTTGGCCGTCGGGGTGCAGGGCAAAGAAACGGTGTGTCGCCAGTCGAACTGTAAGGGCAATCTTGTCCGTCGGGGATTTGTGCGGGTCCATTGAATAAGAAAAGCCCGCCGAAATTTCGGCGGGCTTTCTGTGTGGATCGATCTTGAGGGATCGGACCTTAGCGGTTCTGGCGGTTTTCGATCAGATCGTCGACCACGCCCGGATCGGCAAGGGTCGAGGTATCGCCAAGCTGATCATATTCGTTAGCGGCAATCTTGCGCAGGATACGGCGCATGATTTTGCCCGAACGGGTTTTCGGCAGACCCGGTGACCACTGAATGAAGTCCGGGCTTGCGATCGGGCCGATTTCCTTGCGGACCCATTTGACCAGCTCAAGACGGAGCTCCTCGGTCGGTTCTTCACCGGCATTAAGGGTGACATAGGCATAGATGCCCTGACCCTTGATGTCGTGCGGAACGCCAACCACGGCGGCCTCGGCAACCTTGGAATGGGCGACAAGCGCGCTTTCGACTTCGGCCGTGCCCATACGGTGACCAGATACGTTGATCACGTCATCGACGCGACCGGTGATCCAGTAGTAACCGTCATCGTCACGACGGGCACCGTCGCCGGTGGTGTAGACATTGGCGAATGTGCTGAAATAGGTCTGGATGAAGCGTTCATGGTCGCCATAGACCGTACGCATCTGACCCGGCCAGCTGTCCTTGATCACAAGGTTGCCATCGGTCGCACCGGTCAGTTCCTTGCCCTCGTTATCAAGAAGGGCAGGCTGAACGCCAAAGAACGGAAGCGTTGCCGAACCCGGTTTAAGGTCGGTTGCGCCCGGAAGCGGGGTAATCAGGATGCCACCGGTTTCGGTCTGCCACCAGGTATCGACAATCGGGCAATTCCGTTTGCCGACATGCTCGTGATACCATTCCCATGCTTCGGGGTTGATCGGTTCACCAACCGAACCAAGGATGCGCAAGCTGGACAGATCGGCCTTGTTTACCCACTGTTCGCCTTCGCGCATCAGGGCACGAATGGCGGTTGGTGCGGTATAGAAGATGTTGACCTTGTGCTTTTCGCAGACCTGCCAGAAGCGCGATGCGTCCGGATAGCTTGGCACACCTTCGAACATCAGGGTTGTGGCACCATTGGCCAGCGGGCCGTAAACGATATAGCTGTGACCGGTCACCCAGCCCACATCGGCCGTACACCAGTAAACATCGCCTTCATGGTAATCAAAGACATACTGATGGGTCATGGACGCATAAACAAGGTAGCCACCCGAGGTGTGCAGAACACCTTTCGGCTTGCCGGTCGAGCCCGAGGTATAAAGAACAAACAGCGGGTCCTCGGCATTGACTTCGGTCGGCGGGCAGTCGGCGGATGCCGCTGCGCAGACTTCGTGATACCAGACATCGCGGGTGTCGTTCCAGGCAACGTCCTTGCCGGTGCGTTTGACGACGACCATTTTCTCGACCGATTTCACGCCCGGATGAGAAAGCGCCTCGTCCGCATTGCGCTTGAGCGGAACCGCACGACCGCCACGCAGGCCTTCGTCAGAGGTGATGACAACCTTCGCACCGCAATCCTCGACGCGACCGGCAAGGGCTTCGGGCGAGAAGCCGCCAAAGACGATGGAATGGATCGCACCGATACGCGCGCACGCCAGCATGGAAACAGCGGCCTCGGGGATCATCGGCAGATAAATGACAACGCGGTCACCCTTGCCAACACCCATCGATTTCAGCGCATTGGCGAAACGGCAGGTGCGCTCGTACAGATCGCGATAGGTGATATGTTCGGAAACGTTGGGATCATCGCCTTCGAAAATGATGGCGGTCTGATCGCCGCGCTTTTCCAGATGGCGGTCAAGGCAGTTGGCGGCAACGTTCAGCGTGCCGTCTTCATACCACTTGATATAGAGATCCTTGGCGTCATAACTGACATTTTTGACTTTGCTGTATGGCTTGATCCAGTCAATGCGCTTGCCATGTTCGCCCCAGAAGCCATCCGGGTCCTCGACCGACTGTTTGTACATGGCGTCGTATTTTGTTTTGTCGATCAGGGCATTCTTTGCGATGTCGCCGGGGACGGGATAAACGTTCGCAGACATATGTGGCCTCTTGTTCGTTTCCTGTGGTCTCGTAATGCGCCGGGTGGGGGTTCCTGTTTCCGGTGTGTCGGAAAGGAGTCTGTCCCGATGCGGTATTTCGGTGCGGTTCAGGGATCGGTTTTGCCGCGGTGCCTGTTTCGTTACGGAATACAGGGCGGACAAAATGATCCTGTCGCTTGCGCCCTATGCTAGTGCGCAGAAGATATTCAGGGAATACAACTTTAGGACTGCTCAATATGGCGGATTGCCTGCCGAAATTCGGGCGCAAATGACCCGCGTATCGGCGTAGATGAATGAGATCAAGACGTACAGGTTTGGTTGGTGGCGTCGATTGTTCCTGAATATCCCGTTGATATATAGTTGAAATTTCCATTCATGCCAGCAACGGTTTACAGAAATTCGGATCTGTTTTGATCGCATTCATTTTTGTTCGGTTCTGGATTTGATGGAACAAAACAGATACAAAGAGTCCAGACGATAAACAGATGGTGGGACAATGGATCCGATTTCTTTGGCCGCAGGCGCGGTTGGCGCGGCTGTTCTGGCGCTGGTTTTCTGCATCTTGATGATCAAACGCAGCAAGGATGCCGCCAATGCCGAAACAGAGTCGCGCACCGCATTGCTGGCATCCCAGCTTGAACAGACCGAAGCAACCCGGCGTGATCTGGCAGCAGAACTGGCCGTGACGCGCGACAAGCTCGCGGAAAGTTCGGAAAAGCGGGCCATTGCCGAAACCACAGCCAACCGGGTGCCGATCCTTGAAGCCGAGATGAAGGAACTGCGTGTTGCCCTTGATCACTGGCGCGAAAAGGGATCGGAGCTTGAAACCGCACTTGAGAAAGAGCGCGAGGCGGCGGCTGAAAAACTGGCGATGCTTGAAGATGCCAAGACCAAGCTTCTTGATAGTTTCAAGGCGCTGTCATCCGATGCGCTCAAGGTCAATAATGACGAGTTCCTGAAACTTGCACGTGAAAACTTTTCGCGTTTGCAGGAAGGGGCGAAGGGTGATCTGGAAAAACGTCAGCAGGCAATTGATGGCCTTGTGAAACCCATCAAGGAACGTCTTGAGGCCTTTGATACCAAGGTTAACGAACTTGAAAAAAACCGCAAGGAAGCCTATGGCGAGCTGCGCGAGCAGGTTGGAACCCTGGTGCAATCGCAGAACCGGCTTTCGAAGGAAACCCAGACGCTGAGCTCGGCCTTGCGGTCAAGCTCGTCGGTATCGGGCAAGTGGGGCGAATTGCAGCTTAAGCGCATTGTCGAGCTGGCCGGGATGCTCAAGCATTGTGATTTTGACGAGCAGGTCCATTTCAACACCGACGAGGGCATCCAGAAACCCGATATGGTCATTCACCTGCCGGGTGGGAAAAACATTGTGGTTGATGCCAAGGCCCCGACATCGGCCTATCTTGAGGCGATTGACGAGAAATATGACGATGAACGCCGCGAAGCATTGATGGCGACCTATGTCACCAATGTGCGCAAGGTGATCACGGACCTTTCGAAGAAATCCTATTGGAAGTCGGTCGACAGCCCGGAATTCGTGGTGCTGTTCCTGCCCGGGGAAAGCTTTTTCTCGGCGGCCCTTGAACGCGATCCGCGTTTGATCGAGGACAGTTTCCGCGATGGCGTGATCCTTGCGACCCCGACCACGCTTCTTGGGTTGCTCAAGGCGGTGGCATATGGCTGGCGTCAGGAAGCATTGGCCGAAAATGCGCGCGATATCAGCGAGATTGGCCAGCAGCTGTTTGATCGTCTTGGCACGCTTGCCAAGAATTTCAGCACCATGGGCAAGTCGCTTGAAAGCACGGTCAAGAATTACAACAAGACGCTTGGTTCGCTTGAAGGATCGGTTCTGGTGTCGGCCAGGAAGCTTAAGGAAAAGCATATCGTTGCCGATGACCGCATGATCGAGGAACCCGCCCCGTCCGAAACCCATGTACGTGACATTACCAAGATGGAACTTCTGGCCGGGCCGGACGACAATCCCGCCGAGGAATAAGGGTGGATCGGGTATCAACCGGGTGTGACATGGCTGATACCCGCCATCAATTGGCCCAGCTTTCTTGACTTGGACGTCGGGAAACCTTATCTCGAAGCGCGAAATTCGCTATAATACAGACCAGAATTCAGTTCGAAATCGGATCAGAGACCCATGGCCCTGCGTGAAATCCTTATCGTTCCAGACCCGCGCCTGAAAAAGGAATGCGAACCGGTCACGGACGTGAATGATGAGATCAGAACCCTGCTTGATGACATGCTTGAAACCATGTACGCGGCACCGGGCATTGGTCTTGCGGCACCGCAGATCGGTGTGATGAAGCGCGTTGTCGTCATGGATGTATCCGATGACAAGGACAAGCCCGAGCCGATGAAACTGATCAACCCGGAGATCATCTGGGAGTCCGAAGACACGTCGGTCTATCAGGAAGGCTGTCTGTCGATCCCGGAACAATATGCCGATGTTGAACGCCCGGCCGAGGTCGGCGTGCGTTACCTTGATGAAAATGGCAAGGAACATGAGATCGAGGCAGAAGGCCTGCTTGCGACCTGCATCCAGCATGAGATTGATCATCTCGACGGTGTTTTGTTCACCGATTATCTGAGCGCGCTCAAGCGCAACATGATCCTGAAAAAGGTCCAGAAGCTTCAGAAGACTAAAAAGTCTGCCTGATGACGCTGATTACACTGTGATCTGATGCAAAGGGGCCGGTTATCCGGCCCTTTTTATTTGTCCGGATTTATTTACCCGGGCGTTTGAGTGTGCCGGGATCAAGACCGGCAATCCATCCTTCGCGCTTACGGATGCAGGGATCATCGGGCAGAAATTCGGGACGCTTGCCATCGGCGATCCGGATCAGTCCCATAACACCAACCAGCGCATCAAACGCATCATCCTTCCCCTGTTCCGGGCCAAATCCCGATTGGATGTCGGCGAGGACGGCAGGGCTTATTTCAATCCCGTTCTCGGGGGCATAGACGCAAAGATGTTCGACAGCATCTGCACGGCTTTTCTGATTTGATTTAGTTAACTCACTTATTCCCAGCCAGTCATAGATCTCACCGGGATATGTTTCAATCAGCGTGACACCGGGTTGGGCAGAGCAGGTTGCAAGATCACCATCAAACGGCCAGATATGAAAGCCGTTGCGATATCCGGGTATGACCAGATGTTCAAGACCATGGAGCATGCCCTTGCCGACCTGATTGGCCCCCAATGTCCAGAAGGACGGGCAGGCGGCATTGCGCTTGTCGGTCGGGAATTCACATTGGCGATGCAGATCCGTGAAATCAGACAGCCCAAGCGCCGAAACAAGATGTTCGCGCTTTACACTGCCCTTGATGCCCGATGATTTAGGGTAGAAGGGACGCCGGTGGGAAATCTGGTCACGGGTTTCACAGACGTCGGAGAATTCGCGCCAATCCTTGGTAAATAGCAGATCCGTGAGTGTCTTGAAGTCGGCTATATTTGCGCCATCATACCAGTAGCGGGCAAAGCCGATGGGCATATCAAGTCCCAGCCAGATGCGCTGGTCCCGACCATGCTCGGACATGGAATGGCGAAACTGGTTCAGCATCCCGACCGGTTCGATCGCATGTATTTGCCAGCCGCTTGTTGTCCGGCGGGCTTTGGCCACCCAGCGGGCCTTGACCGATATGCTCCAGTCGGCGTGCCAGATATGATCAACCGGGTATTTGCGCGGTTTGAATAAGGCTTGGCTTGTCATTTCGACAAGATAGCGCCAAATTGCCGCCCTGGAATAGCAAAGACCGCCGGTCTTGCCCCGATCTTGTGATGAATGCCCAATCTTGTGATGAATGGACGTGACGATATGACCAAGCTGCGTATTGCCTTTATGGGAACTCCGGACTTTGCCCTTGTGGCACTTAAGGATCTGGTTGCAGCCGGGCACGATGTTGTGTGCGTCTATTCCCAGCCGCCGCGTCCGGCCGGCCGTGGTCAAAAGGAAACGCCAAGTCCGGTTCATGGATGGGCCGCCGAGCAGGGTATAGAAGTTCGCCATCCCGTATCGCTTAAGTCCGACGAGGAAAAACAGGCCTTTGCCGATCTTGATCTCGATGTTGCGGTGGTGGCGGCCTATGGGCTTATTCTGCCCAAGGCGATCCTTGATGCGCCGAAATATGGCTGTCTGAACATTCACGCATCACTGTTGCCCCGCTGGCGCGGGGCGGCCCCGATCCAGCGGGCCATTCTGGCAGGCGACGCGGCGACGGGGGTTACCATCATGCAGATGGATGTCGGGCTTGATACCGGCGATATGCTTCTGATCCGAGACATTCCGATTACCGCTGAAACCTATGCCAATGCGCTCCATGATGATCTGGCAGCACTGGGCGGGGAGATGATTGTTGAAGCGCTGGATAAGCTTCCAAAGGGAGAGCTTGTGGCAACCAGACAGCCCGAAGAGGGCGTGACCTATGCCGCCAAGCTTGAGCGTGCCGAGGCCAAGCTTGATTTTGCCGATGATGCGGCCAGTCTGGAACGGAAAATCCGTGCCTTTACGCCATGGCCGGGAGCCTATTTCGAACTGGGCAAGGAACGGATCAAGGTGCAAGCCGCCGAAGTGATCGACCAGTCCGGTCCGGTCGGCGAGATTCTTGACGATGCCCTGACAATTGGTTGTGGCAGCGGGGCGCTTCGCCCGACCCGCATTCAGCGCCCGGGCAAGGCCGCGATGGATACCGATGCGGTACTGCGCGGTTATGACAAACTGGCAAAGGGCGTGGTTCTGGGCTGATGGCGGGGGATATTGTACGCCCGGACCGCGCAAATCCGGCTGATCTTGTCATTCGTCCGGCCTTTAACAGCGATGGTGACGCGATTGCGGTCCTGATCGCGGGGGTTTTTGCCGAATATCCCGGCTGCGTCTTTGATCGCGGGCTCGAATTCCCCGAACTTGATGCGATTGCCGATGATTTCAAACAGGCCGACGGGCGGATCTGGGTTGTGGTTGATCCGGCGGCGCGGGTTCTGGGGTGTTTTGGTGTTAAATATGACGCGGCGACCAGGGAAGCAGAACTTCACAAGGTCTATCTGCATCGCGATACCCGTGGGCGGGGCATGGCCCAGAAACTGATGGCCAAGGCGCTGGCATGGTTGGTGGAGAATCATCCGGATTGCGCAACCGTGATGCTCTGGACCGATACGCGGTTTGAAGCGGGGCATCGCTTCTATGAAAAATGCGGCTTTGCGCGCACAGGCGAAAGCCGCATTCTTGATGATCTTAGTGCCTCGTCGGAATATCAGTTCCGCTTTGACTTTGCGGCTTATCAGAAAGCCCTGTCGTTCTAGGTCCTTATTGATCCGCCGGTTCGGTCGGTCCGCCATCGGCGGGCGCGGCATCAGCGGGGCGACGCACAGAACGGGCATCGCGGAAGCCAAGCTCCCATGGCGGGACCGGGGTGAATTTTTCGGCCAAAAAGTCGACAAAGGCGCGGACCTTGGGCGACAGGTGGCGCTTATGCGGATACACCGCCGAAATCCATGCCTGATCATGGACATATTCGGTCAGAACCGGGGTGAGACGTCCGGTACGGATATCTTCATGAACCAGATATTCAGCCAGACGCGCCATGCCAAGACCGGCCAAAACTGCTTCGTGAAGCACGTCACCGTCATTGGCAGAGAACGACCCCTGTGCGCGGAAGGCCACGTGACCGTCCGGGGTTTCAAAGTGCCAGTCGTTAAAGCTTTCGCGCGATGACAGATGCAGACAGTTATGGTTTTCCAGATCCTGCGGCTTGCGCGGGATGCCGTTCTTTTCGAGATATTCCGGCGAGGCAACAATCATACGGCGGTTGACCGCATATTTGCGCGCGATCAGTGACGAATCCTCAAGAGCGGACAGTCGAATGGCCAGATCATAACCATCGTTGACCAGATCGGTGAATTTATCATCAAGCGTCAATTCGATCCGGACATCGGGATAGCGGGCCAGAAATTCCGGGATCAGGGGGACTACCTGCATCTTGGTGAAGGCAACCGATGCATTGATGCGCAATGTACCGCGCGGAGCGGCATAAAGCTGGGTGACGACTTCTTCGGCTTCCTCGATCTCGTTTAAGATCGTGCGTGCGCGTTCATAAAAGGCACGGCCTTCCTCGGTCAGGCTGAGCTGACGGGTGGTGCGCATCAACAGGCGCGCGCCCAGCCGGTCTTCCAGTCGGGAAATGTATTTCGACACGGCTGACGGGGACAGACGCATAGTCCTTGCAGCGGCTGAGAAGCTTCCTTCTTCAACGGCATGGACAAAGATTTCCATTTCCGCGGCACGATCCATATTTCGGCATTCCTATTTATGACGTTCTTTCACAAGTAATGTGCATATTGAGCTAATTCTCTTTCCCGGTAAAGAAAATTAGATTGAGTTCATCGAGAGCGACACGGCGTCGCAACGAACGAAATTTTTAGGAGGTCACCATGGCCACTTACGAAGAAATCACCACCCGTTACATCTCCGCCACCGAAATTGAAGCAGGTGTACGTAAAGGTCAGCAGCTGCGCGCTGAGTTCGTAGGTTCCTTCTTCCGCAACCTGTTCAAAGGTTCGGACAAGGCATCCGACATCAAGCATCCGGCCGGTACCGTTGGCGGTGCTGCCTGATCAGACGATTGCGCGCGGTTGAGCACCGATTGAGTTTCCTCCCCAAGAGGTGCTCCCGCACGCTGGACTACCGATTTCTATCTAGCGTCTTCCTCCCTATTTGACGCTGTTTTCCCGACTGGCCCGGTCACTTTTGTGATCCGGGCCATTTTTTTTCGGCAATTGGCAGCACCGGTCTTTGCAAAGGGCAGCGTAAAACAGGCCCGGCAGCATGTGGGGCGGTATCGTATCGACTGCTAAGGGTTCCCCCGGGATGTTGTTTGCCTGGCTGCCCCGATCCGCCTGTGTGTCGGGTGATCCTGCCTGTCTTGTGGTCTGCGGAGCGGCTGTTTGCCAGCCGCCCGGCTATTGCGAATCCTGTGGGCTGATGCCCGGCGGGACGTAGAAGCCTGGACGTTCGGACAGCCAGGACAGGATGCTGATCACGGCCATGACAATCAGGGTGGCCATCAGCATGACCTCAATGGAAATGTCGGCGGCAAACATCCAGCCATAAATCGCCGGTCCCATGGCGGAGGCCAGCACCATCACAGCGGTCAGGGTGCTACGCACCGCCCCGATTTCATCAAGCGGCACCAGTTCCGGGATGATGGCGGTACGCAGGGTGGTGGCAAAACCGACGGTAATACCGACCAGACCCATATAAATCAGAATGACAAAGGGTTGAGTGGTTGATGCAAGGACAACAATTCCCAGCATCATCGGGATCAGATGCCAGGGAAACAGTCGGCGCGCGGAATGTTTGTCAATCAGCGGACCGCTGCCAAAGGCCCCCATCACCGATGTCACGGCAAAAACGGTAAATCCCGCCGCAAACCAGCCAAGATCAATATCCTTATGACTTGAAATCGTCCCCTGATGGAAAAACAGGGCGGTCATGATCAGGGGCGGTGCAGCCAGCATCGGCATACAGAACCAGACATAAAGCGATCTGAACAGGCGGGGATGTTCCGGATCGGATGGCGAGGCCTGATCATTGCTGTTATCGGCGTTAAGGGCGGCTTGCGACTCGCCATTGGTTGCGGATGTGGTTTTGGGGGTAGTTTTGTCCTTGCGAGCCGGCGCGGCACGGAATTTCTGATCACCGCGGATCAGCAGAATGGCAACCGGTATCAACACCCCCACGATAAAGGCCGCCGACCCGGCATAGGTATAGCGCCAGCCGACGGTGGCAATCAGTGCGAGAAGTGTCGCCGGAAGGATCGCCTCGGCCAGTGGAAAGCCGAAACTTGCGATCGCAAGGGCGCGCCCGCGATGCTTGCTGAAATAGCGTGCGATGCCGGTCATGCTGACATGGCTCATCAATCCCTGCCCGGCGAGGCGGAGGACAAACAGGGCGGCAATCAGCATCCAGACATTGCTGGCAACCGAAATCATCACACAACCAAGGGCAAGAAGCCCCAAGGTGGCAAGGCTGTAGGACAGGATATCGACCTTGTCGATCCAGCGCCCGACGACCGGCAGACACAGTGCGCTGCCAATCGTGATTCCGGCATAGATATTGGCAAACTCGGTCGCGTTCAGACCGAGGCTTGCGGAAATGAACGGAACAAAAAGCGCAACCAGAAAGGTCTGACCAAAGGAAGAGCCGAAACTGTGTAATACGCCAAAGGCAAGCTGCCTTGGGGCCTGACGCAGCAGAAGAATAAACTGCATGGAAGATGATGTTTCCGGAGTTAAAAGGGGCGCGTTCAGAAGCAGGATTTATTTGTATGAGTAATACTGTATCGATTCAATTCCGGTCGGTCTACTGCCCGGTCGGGTAGGGTGAATGAATGTTGACCTGAAGGGAACCGCCCCAAAGAAAAAGCCCGCAGGGGTGAGGCTGCGGGCTTTGTTCAAAGGTCTGTCAGGTGGCGCCTAGCTGGTGACAGCGCTTGGCGTTGCGCCGTTCTTTTTGCTTTTCCACCAGTTAAAGCCAAGAACCACAAGCAGGACGACGGTGCCGGCAATTTCAGCTTTGACGTCGGGGTAGAACACGCCAATCGTTGCCGGAACGATCACGATGCGCGAAATCACATCCATATGATCAAACAGATAGCCTTCAAGGGCAGCAGCAAAGGCGACCAGACACAGGATGGCGGTAAAGCCGGTCCACAGAACGATCTCGATTGCGCCACCTTCGATGATTTCCGGATTGAAGACCATGAAGGCCGGGATCAGATACAGGCCCTTGGCGAATTTCCAGGCCTGAATACTGGTCTCCATGGGGCTTGCATTGGCGATTGCCGCCCCCGCGAATCCCGCCAGCGCAATGGGTGGTGTCACGTTACTGTCCTGCGAGTACCAGAAGACCACGAGATGGGCGATCAGAAGCGGGATACCGAACTCGTTCGACAGTGCCGGACCGACCAGAACGATCAGAACGATATAGGATGCCGTCACCGGCAGACCCATGCCGAGGATCAGGCTGGCCAGCAGAACCAGTACAAGGGCGAGAACGATGTTGCCGCCAGAAAACGCGATCATCATCGACGAGAATTTCAGGCCAAGGCCGGTCAGACCGACAACGCCAACGATGATCCCGGCAACCGCACAAGCCATCGAAACGGCAACGGCGTTTTTCGCACCAAGTTCAAGAGCGGCGATGGTAATCGCGATGCCCTTTTTGATGGCCTGTTTCAGCCCGTCATGGGTCGGCTTTTCACCATTTTGCGGAGCGACCACGAAATACCAAAGGGCATAACGCAGGGCTGCAACCGCCATAACCGAAATGATGGCCCAGAAGCCGACGCGCATCGGCGAGATATTGAGCACCAGCAGATAAATCAGAATGCCAAGCGGCAGGATGAACTGCCAGCCTTCCTTGAGAACTTCGCGCCAGTCAGGCAGTTCTTCGACCGGCATGCCGCGCATGCCGTTCTTGAGTGCGACGATGTGGACGAACAGATAAACCGTTCCGAGATACAGGATCGCCGGGAAGATCGAGATCATGACGATGTCGAGATAGGGCACCTGGGTATATTCGGAAATCAGGAAGGCACCAGCACCCATCAGGGGCGGGGTGATCTGGCCGCCCGTGGATGCCGCAGCTTCAATACCACCGGCCTGTGCCGGGCGGTAACCGAGTTTCTTCATCAGCGGAATGGTGAAGGCACCGGTTGTCACAACGTTGGCAATTGCCGATCCACTGATAGATCCCATCCCGGCCGATGCCAGAACCGCAGCCTTGGCCGGGCCGCCGGCCTTTTTACCCGTGGCGGCATAGGCCATGTCGATAAAGAATTTGCCCGCCCCGGTGACTTCAAGGAAGGCACCAAACAGCACGAACATGAAGATATAGGTCGCAGCAACCCCCATCGGCAGGCCATAGATGCCTTCCTGACCAAGGTAGAGCTGACCGACAAGGCGATCAATATCGGCACCGCGATGGGCCAGAATGCCCGGAAGCCATTCGCCAAGCCATGGAAGTGCGCCACGCGGACCCGAAAGGGCATAGATGATGGCGACAACGCCGATCACGGTCATGCCAAGGCCGACTGCACGGCGGCTTGCTTCGAGCACGGTCACGGTTGCAATCACACCGATGATCAGGTCGGTGTTGCTCCAGAAACCGGCGCGATTGATGATCGCATCCAGATAGAAGGATAGATAGAAGCCTGTCGTAAAGGCACCGGCGAGGAAGGCGATATCAATCATCCATCCGAGTGCGCCGCGCTTCTTGTTGCTGCCAAATACCGGGAACATCAGGAAGGCAAGGAACATGACGAAGGCAAGATGGATGCTGCGCTGATAAAACAGACCAAGCGGCTCGATCCCGGCGCCATACATCTGGAACAGGGAGAGTGCGACAGCAACAATCGAAATTGCCAACACAACCATCTTGGGTTGTGGCAGTTTGTCCGTCATGGACGGAAACGGTGCCGGTTCAGACATTAAACTTATTCCCCGGTATCAAGGCGGATGGTGACACGTGTGTGTTCAGCCATCTTTGAAAGATATATTTCGTCACCATCGGCTGTGACGATACGGTGATTAACTGCAAGAGACCCGACGCGCAGCACATAGGCGTTGCCCGCTACAGGTTCATCAATATCTTCGATCCAGTATCCACCGCCTTCGGCGCTGGTCAGTATCCCACGACCGGGGAAATGTCCCAGTCCTGCCGCGAAGTCGGGTTGATAGGCGCGATGAAGAACCATCTTGCCGAGATCGTCTATGTAACAGTCGATCACGCCATCACCGGTAACAGAATGATTCCAGTAAAGGCACCAGCCGGTCTGTCGTGGAATGTCGGTCCTTGCGAGAACCGAACCATCCGGGCCGATAACTTCAAGATGATCGACGGTGGTGCCGGGTTTGACTTCCTGTTGGCTGGCAGGGCCAGCACAGGCTGTGATCGAGAGAAGAAGGGCGGCCAAAAGAGGCCGCCCAACCTTTTGCGAAATCATGGACGCAGTTTTTCCGGGATCGGGAAACCGGTTTCTTCATAGTAACGAAGGGCGCCCGGATGCATCGGGATCGGGGTCGAACCCAGTGCGAAGTCAATGGTGGTATCGTTGGCTGCCGGATGGATGGCGATCAGTTCGTCGACCTTTTCAAACAGGGTCTTGGTAATCTGATAAGCCAGTTCCTCGTCCATTTCGTCGCTTACGAACAGAACGTTCGGGGTCGAAATGGTGTTAACCGGTGCGGTTACGCCTTCGTAGATGCCTTTGCGCAGGGCATAGGGTGCGAAGGTCGGTTCTGCATCAAGTGCTGCGAGGATTTCATCATCGGTCAGCGCGATCAGCTTGATGTTACGCGTGGTTGCAAGGTTCAGGATCGAGCTTGTGGGCGGGCCGACGCTCCAGAAACCGGCATCGATGTCGCCATCGCGGATTGCATCAGCGGTTTCGTTGAAGTTCAGGCGCTGCTCTTCGATGTCATCATAGGTGATGCCATTGGCTTCGAGCAGGGTTTTGGCCGAAACTTCGGTCCCCGAACCCGGTGCGCCAACAGAAACGCGCTTGCCCTTAAGGTCGGCAAGGCTGTTGATGCCGCTATCGGCAAGGGTAACGAGCTGAACAGCGTTCGGATAGATCGAAGCCAGTGCGCGCACGTTATCAAGGGTGCGGCCTTCGAATTTGCCGGTTCCGGTGTAACCTGCATAAACGGTATCGGCCAGACCGATTGCGATGTCACTGTCGCCACGGGAAACAAGACCCATGTTTTCAACAGATGCACCGGTAACTTCGGCAACGGCACTTGAACCATCAATATATTTCGTGATCAGTTCCGCAAGGCCACCGCCATACGGATAATAAACGCCGCCGGTCCCGCCGGTTGCGATCGAAAGCTGCTGTGCTGAAGCAGAAGTAGCGGTCAGCATCATGGCTGCGGCTGCTGCGGAAAGCAGAGTACGTAGCTTCATGGTAGTCCTCCCTAGGGTTAACACTTCTAATGTCCAATTAATCAAAGATCGCTACAGAATACGGTTCTTCACGTTCTTTACCGGCCAATTGTCATGGCCTGTTATTCTTGGATTTCACGGATGTCCGGTGTGGCTGTCATGATGACATGAAGCCTGGTCGCTTCCGGTTCCGTTCGACGCCAGCTGCGCACAAAGCAATTCTGGCAGGTCGATGAAATCATGTCAGAGAGTTGATATACAAAACAGCCATCTGGAAAACCCGGATCGGGCTGGCTGTCTGAATCTCCTCCCTGTGTTTTTGTCATTTTATCATTTTGGTACTCGAATGTGCAATGAGTATGCCAAAACAGGAATAAAAAATATTATTTAAAATCAAATACTTATTTTGGGCTTAATTGAGAAATCGGCATAATATTGCCGATCTGAGGATTTTGATCGGCGGAATGTTGCCGATATGCCGATCTGATCAGAGTGGCTTGTCGCGCCGGATGTTCAGCTTTTTCATCTTTTCATTCAGGGTCCGGCGCGGGATGTCGAGTTCTTCCATCACCGATTTGACATTGCCGTCATGGCGATCAAGTGCATCACGAATGACGCGTTCCTCGAAGTCACGGACCTGATCGGCAAGCGCAAGGGTCGTTGATGGTTTGCCTGCCGGATCAAACCCGCCCTTGAACAGGCGTTTGAAACGTTCTTCGGCGCTTCCGACCAGCAAGACATACCGTTCCGCCATGTTTTTAAGTTCGCGGACATTGCCGGGCCATTCATGGGCCTTGAGTTGCGCGATCAGTGCCGGTGTCAGTCGTTCATAGGGGCGCTCGAACCGTTCGGCCGCACGTTCGGCAAAGATATCAAACAGAAGGGCAATATCATCCTTGCGATCCCGCAAGGATGATATTGCCAGTTCAAAGGTATTGATGCGAAACAGAAGGTCTTCACGGAAATTGCGCGCGCTGACCGCATCAACCAGATCTTCGTTGGTCGCACAGATCAGCCGGAAGTCAACTTTGACCGGTGCGTTTGAGCCAACACGCACGACTTCGCGCTGTTCGATCACGCGCAGCAATTTGGCCTGAAGGGCCAGCGGCATGCTTGAGATTTCGTCAAGAAACAGCGTACCGCCAATGGCGTGTTCGATCCAGCCAATCCGTTGGCTGACCGCCCCGGTGAAAGAGCCTTTTTCATGACCGAACAGTTCGCTTTCAGCCGTACTTTCGGGAATGGCAGCACAGTTTACAGCGACGAATTTTTCATCATGCCGGTCACTGAGATCGTGGATGGCGCGTGCGACCAGTTCCTTGCCGGTACCGGTTTCACCCGAAATCAGAACCGGGACTTCGGTCGGGGCAATATTGGCGATTTCGTCCTTAAGCGCACGCATCGGCAAAGAATTGCCGATCAGGCGGCTGTCCAAACTGCTGCGGTGGATGATCTGTTGACGAAGCTGGCGGTTTTCGAGAACCAGACGACGCTTTTCAATGGCGCGTTCGAGACTTTCGACAATGTCTTTGGGCTCGAACGGTTTTTCGACGAAATCATATGCGCCGCTTTTCATTGCCTCGACCGCCATCGGGACATCGCCATGGCCGGTCATCAGGATGACGGGAATGTCGGAATCCGCCGAAAGGACGGATTTGGTAAATGTGATGCCATCAAGTTTGGGCATTTTCACATCCGTCAGGATGACACCAGCAAAATCGGGACGGATATCGCGCAGCGCCTCGCGTGCGTCCTCATAGACCGTGACATCGAAATCCGAAAGTTCCAGCCATTGCGACAGCGCCATGCGCATCGCGGCATCGTCATCAACAATGATGATGTGCGGTTTGGTGATCGGATCTTGCATCTGGCTGATTGACGTCACTGTTTACTGTTCCTGAGCAGCGGCAAACGAACTTCGAAGCAGGCACCGCCCATTGTGGTGTTATAGGCTTTGATGGTGCCGCCAAAGTCCCGCACAATGCCATAAGTTACTGAAAGTCCCAATCCCACACCTTGTCCCGGATCCTTGGTGGTAAAGAACGGGTCAAACAGAAGTGCCAGCGTTTCGTCATTCATGCCCGGTCCGGTATCGGTGATGTGCATGGTAACATCATCGGCATCGGTGGCCAGATCTATGCGGATGCGTTTAACCCCGCTATCTTCCATTGCATCAAGCGCATTGCGGATGATGTTGACGCAAATCTGTTCGATCCGGACCAGATCGGCCCGGATGATCAGGGGGTAATCCGGTTCGTTGCGTTCCAGACTGCAATTTTCGGACTCAAGCTGCGGACGCAGAAGTTGCAAGGCGTTCCCGAGAGCAACTTTCAAATCAACCGGTTCAAGCACACCGGTCGATTTGCGTGAAAATGTCTTGAGCTGTCCGGTAATCGCGCCCATGCGTTCGGTCAGGGATGAAATCTGGCTGATATTCTGGTCAAGCTGGTCGGTTTTGCCGCGGTCAAGCATCAGTTTGGCACTGGCACAGAAAGTCCGGATCGCGGTGATCGGCTGATTGATTTCATGGGCGATGGCTGCCGACATCTGACCGAGGGCGGCCAGTTTTCCGGCCTGGACCAGTTCATTCTGGGTGCCGCGCAGCTCGTCTTCGGTCTTGCGGCGTTCGGCAATTTCTTCTTCGAGCCGGGTATTAAGCGCCTGGATGCGTTCAAGTTCGCGGGCTTCACGCTGGGATGCGAGTTTAAGCTCGCGCTCGCGCAAGAACAGGATCAGCAAAACGATCATGCCCCCGCCAATGATGGCGATCAGCATGACAGCGGCCTGACGGTCGGTAACCTGATCCATCGAGGTCAGATAGAAGATGCGCCAGTCACTGCCCCGGATCGGTTTGCTGTCAAACAGGTAACGGTGGGAACTGATGGTGACGATGCCCGAACCTTTTGCCAGTTGTTGCCCGACATTCAACGATGTCAGTTCGCGGCCGGGATATTGGCGGTTCAGGTTGATACGGGTGCGATCAGTATCGGAAAGCGGGGACAGGGTCCGGTATTTCCAGTCGCCGCGACTGGTCAGGGTGATCACACCGTCGGCATCGGCAACGAAAACGGTTTCGCCGCCTTCCTGCCAGTTCATTTCAACTTCATCGAGTTCGAGTTTGACGACGACGACACCGATGATCTCGCCATTCTGGAAAATCGGATTGGAGATGAAAACACCAGCGCGTCCGGTGGTGACGCCGATCCCGAAAAAGAATCCCTCGTTCCCGGCAAGGGCCAGACTGTAATAGGGGCGGAACGAATAGTCTTCGCCAACAAAACTGTCCGGTGTGTTCCAGTTGCTGGATGCGACGGTGACACCGGTTCTATCAAGAACATAAAGGGCTGCTGCACCGGACCGGTTGTTGACCCGTTCCAGATAAAGATTGGCGATCTGGGCTGTTTGCGGATCAGAGATGGCCTGGATCACCTGATGATGGCGGGCAACCACATAGGGAAGGTAGCGATACCGGTCAATCGCCGCACGCAGGGAGCTGTCATAAAGGGCCAGACGGGCCTGACCGGTTGATTGCAGTTCGCGGATGGTCAGATTGCCGGTCGAACTGACGGCAAGCCAGACCACCAAAGCCGATATCAGCGTGCCGGCAAAGGTCAGGCTTGCGCGACTGAAATTGCGTAACCAGTAAAAAATTGCGGCCTCCGATCCCGTTTGGGACCCTTTTTGTGTTTTGCGCGTTTGTACCGGGTCCGCGCTTTTATCCTGATGGGGTGATTGTTATTGGGCAGAATGGCGCAAAGTCAACAAATACAGGCAAGACGTGCCAGGGATGATGCGTGTATTCGATGAGCCTTAATTATGCCGCAAGTGGTTATTTTTTCGCCACATTGGAATGTAAATTGTATAGTCACAAAACTAACGAACGAATTGTATCTGTCCAGATGACGAGGTCCAGGTGAGTAAGATCGCACTTGTTGATGACGACCGTAATATCCTGACGTCTGTTTCCATGGCTTTGGAAGAAGAGGGTTATGAGGTCCTGACATATTCCGATGGTTCGGAGGCATTGCATGCCCTGACCAAGGAAGAGCCGGATCTTGCCGTGCTTGATATCAAGATGCCGCGCATGGATGGACTGGAACTTCTGACCCATCTGCGCAAGAAAACCGAAATGCCGGTGATCTTCCTGACGTCCAAGGATGACGAGGTTGATGAACTGACCGGTCTGCGTCTTGGCGCGGATGACTACATCAAAAAGCCGTTCTCGCAGCGTTTGCTGATTGAACGTATCCGCACATTGTTGCGCCGTTCGGAAATCATGCGGGCCGGTGGTATTCGCCCGAACGGGTCCGATGATGTGTTGCAGCGCGGGGATCTGGTTCTTGATCCGTCACGCCACATGTGCAGCTGGAAAGGGCAGCATGTGAACCTGACCGTGACCGAGTTTCTGCTGATTCAGGCACTGGCAAAACATCCGGGTCATGTGAAGAACCGTGACCAGCTGATTGATGCGGCCTATGGCGAACATATCTATGTCGATGACCGCACCATCGACAGCCACATCAAGCGCCTGCGCAAGAAATTCCGCGAGACCGACAAGGAATTCAAGGAAATCGAAACCCTGTATGGCGTTGGCTACCGCTATCGCGACTCTGCCACGGTGGCAGGATAATCAGATGAATTCTGGTGCCGGAGCATGTCTGTTCCGGCACCTATCGTTTTGCAGGCCCGATCCAAGCGGGCCAGTTACGCAGGTTTGAATGAGCGATCAAAGCGCTGGCGATCATGACCAGACGACAGGCCAGTCCGAAACACGGGCGGCACGCATAGAGGAACGCCACGGGCTGTTTTCCCCTTTGACCTGGCGCATTCTTGCCGTGAATGCGCTGGCTTTGTTTGTGCTGGTTGCAGGTATTCTGTATCTGGGCCGCTACAAGCAGGAACTTATTCATTCCGAACTTGAAGCCATGGCCGTGCAGGCGGAAATGTATGCCGCCGCCCTTTCGACATCTGCGGTCAGTGCCGAAGATGATGCGACCAACCGGGTGAAGCTTGAAGTCGCGCGCGAGATGGTGCGTCGGCTTGTCGGTATTACCGGCGCACGCACACGGCTTTTTGCCACCAATGGCAAGCTGATGGCTGACAGCCGTAATATCCAGTCCTTTGGCGCAGGCACCATTCAGGCCGAAGAACTTCCGGCACCGGGCGAAGAAGATGCCTTTGCCGATATCATGCGCAAACTGACTGACGGGCTTCTGACCCTGTTTGAAGGCGAGCAGCCCTTGCCGCTTTATGTCGATCCGCCCGTGGCAAGTGCAGCCGATTACCCCGAAGTTCGTGCGGCATTGGCGGGGTATTCGCGCGGTGTTGTGCGTGTGGATAGCCAGGGGCGCCGGGTCTTGTCGGTGTCGGTTCCCGTGGCGCGTTTCAAGCAGGTTCTGGCGTCGGTGATGCTGACCAAAAGTGGCGACACAATTGAAAGCGCGCTGCATGCGGTGCGGCTTGATATCCTTAAAATCTTTGTTTTTGCCTTTGGCATCACGGTGTTGCTGTCGATCTATCTGGCTGGCGTGATTACCCGGCCGTTAAACCGGCTGGCGCGTGCAGCCGAACGGGTCCGGCGGAGCAAGAACCGCCAGTTCACCATTCCCGATCTGTCGGATCGCCGCGACGAGATCGGTGATCTGTCGACCACGCTGCGCGATATGACCGAGACCCTTTGGGACCGCATGGATGCGATTGAACGGTTTGCCGCCGATGTGGCGCATGAAATCAAAAACCCGCTGACATCGCTGCGCAGTGCGGTGGAAACGGCAACGCGTCTCAAGGACCCGGAACGCCAGCGTCGCCTGATGGAAATCATTGCCGAGGATGTGCAGCGTCTGGACCGTCTGATCAGTGATATTTCCGACTATTCGCGGATGGATGCCGAATTGTCGCGCGCCGAATCCGAAGAAGTTGATCTTCGGGTTCTGCTGCAAACACTGGGCGAACTTTATAATGCCGATCCGTCCGGGCCGCGTATCCGGGTGTCTGTCCCCGAAAACCTGAATGTTCCGGCCCTTGAAAGCCGGTTGACCCAGGTGTTCAGAAACCTGATTTCAAACGCGATTACCTTTAGCCCCGAGGGCGGCGAAGTCCGGGTTCGGGCATGGCGTGACAAGGAACGTGCGATCATCACGATCGAGGATGACGGTCCGGGTATCCCGCCGGGCAAGGAAGAGGCGATCTTTAACCGCTTCTATACCGAGCGCCCCGCGACCGAGAAATTCGGCCAGCATTCGGGACTTGGTCTTTCGATCTCCAAGCGGATCATTTCGGCCCATAATGGCGAACTGAGCGCACAGAATCGCGTGGTCGGGGACGAGGTAAAGGGCGCTATCTTTACCATTCGTCTGCCGCTCGAATAGGGAATCGGCACCAAAAAACCGCGAAACGCTTATGCGGAAGGTCAGGTTTACGCGTTTGGTGTTTGACAACAAACGCGCCGCCCCGCATCGTTTTGCCATTATGTCCCAGCTTCATGCCAATTGTGTCCAGATCGGTGACTATGCGCTTTTGCTGCGCGGTCCGTCCGGTTCCGGGAAATCCAGTATATCTCTGCGTTTGATCGATGCGGGGGGCTTTCTGATCGCAGATGACCGGACAGACCTTGTTGCACGCGACGGGCGCCTGATTGCAACATCGCCCGCAACGATTGCCGGATTGTGTGAAGTGCGCGGGCTTGGCATTGTGCGCGGATTGCCACAACGTCCTGAAGGCGATGTCAGGGTGGTGATTGATCTGGTCGATGATCCTGATCTTGTGGAACGAATGCCTCATGGCACATCAGAAGAGATTTGTGGCATATCTGTTGCGCGTTGGACATTATGTGCAACCGATCTGGCACTTGAGGCCAAGATCAGGGTAGCTTTGGCGCTTGCGACCGGTGAATTGCGCTTAGAGTCTTAAGGAAGCTGTTTTGCAGAAAACTCCCGTCAAACCCCGTGATGACCAGAATGCCGCACCTGACAGCTTTGATGGCAGAAGCGGTCTTGTCCTTGTGACCGGTGTTTCGGGGGCAGGACGGACAACTACCCTTAAAATCCTTGAAGATTTCGGCTTTGATGCGGTTGACAACTTGCCGCTTCGGTTGCTTTCGGCCCTGGTGCCAAGCGATTGCCGCCCGGATCGTCCGATTGCCATCGGGCTTGATATCCGCACACGTGATTTTGGCGTTGACCAGTTTGTCGAGATTGTTGGACGCCTGCGCAAGCAGACCGGCATGGAACCCCTGATGATCTATGTCGATGCCGACACAACGGTGCTACAGCGTCGCTTTACCGAAACGCGCCGTCCCCATCCACTCAGCCATGACCGGCCACTGGTTGACGCGATCGAGCATGAAAAACGTCTGATGGCGCCGATTGCGGCGACGGCGGACATGCGGATCGATACATCGCGGATGAAATCAACCGAGCTTCGCAAGATTCTTCAGGACCAGTTTGATATTGGCGAAAATGAAGGCCTTGCGATCTTTGTCAAAAGCTTTTCATTCCGTCAGGGTGTGCCAGCAGAAGCCGATCTGGTTTTTGACGTTCGCTTTCTGCGCAACCCGCATTATGATCCCGAGCTTCGCCTGCTGACAGGCATGAATGATCGGGTAGGCCAATATATTGAAGAAGACCCGGACTTCTCCGGGTTTGTGACCCGTCTGAAAGCAATGCTGGAGCCGATCCTGCCGCGTTATGCGCAAGAAGGGAAAAGCTATCTGACCATTGCGATCGGGTGTACGGGCGGACAACATCGTTCGGTTTATATCGCACGGATACTCAATGACTGGATTGCCGATCTGGGATATGACACACATCTCGGACATCGAGACAAGCCAGATGAACCGGCATCGGGGGAGTGAATAAAATGGAGAAAACTGCATGATCGGGATGGTGCTGGTCACCCATGGCGATCTCGCGAAAGAGTTCGTATCTGCCTTGCAGCACGTTGTTGGCGAGCAGGAAAATGTCGAATCGGTCTGTATTGGACCCGATGACGACATGGAACAACGCCGCGCGGATATCCTTGCAAGCGTCGAGAAAGTCGACAGCGGCAAGGGTGTTGTCCTGTTGACGGACATGTTTGGCGGGACGCCGTCCAATCTGGCGATTTCCATCATGGAACAGGCAAATGTCGAAGTCATCGCAGGGGTTAATTTACCTTTGTTGATCAAACTGGCATCTGTTCGCATTGACGGGACGCTGGCCGAGACGGTCAATGCGGCTCAGGATGCCGGGCGTAAATATATCAACGTTGCGTCGCGTCTGCTGAGTGGCGAAGAATAAGACGGCAACAAAAATAAGAAGGCCGGATGTATCGCAATCGGACATCCGGCTGGCGGGGACATAGATGGCGCAGAAGGAAAAACGTATCCTTACGATTAGCAACCAGCGTGGTTTGCACGCGCGGGCGGCGGCGAAATTTGTTAAACTGGCTGGTGAATTTGAATCCAGCATCATGGTCCGCAATCGCGGCACCGAAGTTTCGGGTGTATCAATCATGGGGCTTATGATGCTTGCCGCATCCATTGGCACCGAGATCGAGGTTGAAGCAACCGGACCCGATGCGGTCAAGGCGATTGAGGCTCTTAACGAACTTGTCGATGCAAAGTTCGACGAAGAATAAAACGCATAACGACCAAAAGACTTCTGACTTTCGGGAAAACAACAAAAACAGGTTCTGACCCCAGGTTTGCAAGTTCCGCCAAAAGATCAAACCCCATCAGACGACCATGCCACCGGTGCCCGCCGGGTCATTACCGGATTGGGCGCATCAGGCGGGATCGTGATTGGCCGGGCTTTTGTTGTGGACCGGCAATATATCCAGGTCAGCCGCAAACCGATTGCCGATGATGCTGTTCAGGCCGAATGCAAACGCCTGCATGACGGTGTTGCGGAAAGCATCGATCAGCTCAAACGTCTGAAATCCCAATCTTCATCAGCCGACAGTGCGGCATCCGAGGAACTTGGCTTCCTGCTTGATGCCTATATCCACATGCTGACCCAGTCGCGGCTGGTGCGCGGTGCGGAAGAGCTGATTGTTTCGCGCAAGCTGAATGCCGTCCATGCGGTCAGCGAAGTGATTGACGTGATCGCCACCCAGTTTTCGGGCATGGATGATCGCTATATCGCGGCGCGTGCAAGCGATATCCGTGAAGTCGGCTTGCGCCTGATGCGGTGTCTGATGGGCGAAACCGACCGTGCCGTTGAAAAGGCCCCCAAGGGGGCGATCCTGATTGCCGAAGATGTCAGCCCGGCCGATATGGCCCGGTTTGAGCCGGGGCAGCTGACTGCCTTTGTCACCGCCCTTGGCGGGGCCGAGGGCCATACGGCGATTATGGCAAGATCACTCGGTATTCCGGCCGTTCTGGGGGCGACCGACATCATCCGGGGTGTATCGGGTGGTGATCAGATCATTGTCGATGGCGGGCGCGGCGAGGTTATCCTGTCGCCCTCTGATGCCGATATCGAACATTACAGCCAGCGCCGGGCAGACTGGCTGGCCGCACGTGACAAGCTTGCGACATTGCGCGACGTACCATCGGCAACGCGCGACGGGGTCGATATTGATCTTCATGCCAATATCGAATTGCCAATCGAACTTTCCGCAGCCCTTGAAAACGGGGCGACGGGCATCGGACTTTTGCGCAGTGAATTCATGTTCATGAACAAGGATTACCTGCCAGATGAAGACGAACAATATGCAGAACTTTCTGACATCGTAAAACGGATGGGCGGCAAGCCGGTCACGATTCGCACCCTTGATATCGGTGGTGAAAAGCTCGCGGTGGCGCTTCAGGCCGATATGGGGTCGGGACCAAATCCGGCTTTGGGATTGCGCGGTGTTCGCTTGTCGCTGCGCAAACCCGAACTGCTTGAAGCCCAGTTTGCCGCCATTTTGCGCGCGTCCCTGCATGGGCCGGTCCGGGTGCTGATCCCGATGGTGGTCGGGGTGCATGAAATGACACGTGCGCGCCAGATATACGAGGCAGTTGCCAAGCGCCTGCGCAAGGAAGGGCACGCGATCCCCGAAATATTGCCGCCATTGGGCGCAATGATCGAAATTCCGGCCGCGGCAATTGCCATCGATACATTGTCGCGCGAATGCGATTTCTTTGCCATCGGCACCAATGACCTGACGCAATATACGCTGGCGATTGACCGGACCGATGATCAGGTGGCGGGGCTTTATGATCCGCTTCATCCGGCGGTCTTGCGCCTGATCCGTGATGTGATCAGAGTTGCTGGTGAACGGGGCATCCCGGTCAGTGTTTGCGGCGAAATGGCCGGTGATCCGCGTTATGTGCCGCTGTTTATCGGGTTTGGTTTACGCAATCTGTCGATGTCGCCGGTTAACCTGTTGCTGGTCAAACAGCGCCTGCGCCGGCTTGATACCCGTAATTCCGAACATCAGGCCAACCGGGTCATGGAACAGTGGGATTCGGCACGCATCGCCATGATGCTTGATGATTTCAACGATCTTGCCTGATTGATCGGGCCTTGGCGCAATCTTGGCCGGATCAGTCATCGGCCTTGTCCATTGCAACCATCATCACGACATAGGGAACAGCCCGAAATTTTCCGCCGAAATCAGCAGGATTTCGGGGTGAGAATGGTCGTGGATTGATCCGTCTTTTGCGATTGGGCAAAAAAAGACTTGAAAACGATATAAAGAAATCTTTATATGTGTTCCATCGCGGTCAGGGAAATGACCGCAACAGAATTTCTCGGCGTATCGGCAGGACAGAAGTCCGTGGCGGATGCGCCATTCCTGTTTGATTGGAGACGACATGTCGAACTTTACCGATTACAAGGTCGCAGACATCTCGCTGGCCGCTTGGGGCCGCAAGGAAATCGCGATTGCCGAAACCGAAATGCCGGGCCTGATGGCGCTGCGCGAAGAATATGGCGCAGCACAGCCGCTGGCTGGCGCACGTATCGTCGGTTGCCTGCACATGACCATCCAGACCGCAGTTCTGATCGAAACGCTGACGGCACTTGGTGCGGAAGTTCGCTGGTCTTCGTGCAACATCTTCTCGACCCAGGATCAGGCTGCGGCGGCGATTGCTGTTGCTGAAATCCCGGTATTTGCCTGGAAAGGCGAGACCGAGGAAGAATTCTGGTGGTGCATCGAGCAGACCATTTCCGGCCCGAACGGCTGGAAACCGAACCTGATCCTTGACGATGGCGGCGACGTTACCCAGTTGATCCACGACAAGTATCCGGAACTTCTTGAAGACATCAAAGGTCTGTCGGAAGAAACCACCACCGGTGTTCACCGCCTGTATGAAATGGCGAAAAAAGGCACCCTTAAGGTTCCGGCGATCAACGTCAATGACTCGGTCACCAAGTCGAAATTCGACAACCTGTATGGCTGCCGTGAAAGCCTGGTCGATGGCATCAAACGCGCAACCGACGTAATGGTTGCCGGTAAAGTTGCCGTTGTTGCCGGCTTTGGTGACGTGGGTAAAGGTTCTGCTGCTTCGATGCGCAGCCAGGGTGCCCGCGTTCTTGTGACCGAAATCGATCCGATCTGTGCGCTTCAGGCCGCGATGGAAGGTTACGAAGTCACCACCATGGAAGATGCTGCACCGGTTGGCGATATCTTTGTCACCACCACGGGTAACATCGACATCATCACGCTTGACCATATGCGTGCGATGAAAGACCGTGCAATTGTTTGCAACATCGGTCACTTCGATTCCGAAATCCAGATCGGTTCGCTGCGTAACTACAAGTGGGACAACGTCAAGCCGCAGGTCGACGAAGTCGAATTCCCGGATGGCAAACGTCTGATCGTTCTGGCCGAAGGCCGTCTGGTCAACCTTGGTTGCGCAACCGGCCACCCGAGCTTTGTCATGTCGGCCTCCTTCACCAACCAGGTGCTGGCCCAGATCGAGCTGTGGAAGAACTTTGCCAACTACGAGAACAAGGTTTATGTCCTGCCCAAACACCTTGATGAGAAAGTTGCAGCCCTGCATCTTGACCGTCTGGGCGTAAAACTGACCAAGCTTTCGAGCGAACAGGCCGAATATATCGGTGTTCCGCAGGCTGGTCCGTTCAAGCCGGATCATTACCGTTACTAATCGGTCTTTGCCGATTTGCATCAAAGCCGGTCTGTTCAGTCAGACCGGCTTTTTTGTGTTCAGGGCGGGACTTGCTTGATAAAAGCAATCAGCCCCACCAAAGAGTTTGGAAACATGCCCCAGCTTGAAATTGAATATTCCGCAAAGCTTCCGATTGCCGACGAATTGCCGAAACTGGCTGTTGATCTGCATTATGTGATTGCCCGCGAAGCCGATGCGGATCTTGATTCCTTCAAGACGCGGATTTCAGCGCTGCAGAATGTCGTGATTGCCGATGGTGATGACAGTCATGCGATGGTCCATCTTGATATTCGCCTGCTGTCGGGGCGGACCGATCAGATGAAGTTCGCCACGGGCGAGGCAGCCCTTGCGGTGCTGCGTGATCGGCTGGAATGGCTGGTGGGGGATTATGCGGTGCAATTTACGGTCGAGGTCCATGACCTTGATCGGGCGCATTACCACAAGCATGTGACCCTTGCGCCGTAAGGCGGTTTCGATCCTACATCAAAAGCGCTTCGTGGATCGGATGGTCAGGACCATAGCGATCATTAAGCAGTTTGATCAGCTCGCGCGAGAAGTCCTTGCCGGCGTCAAGAAGCGACCGCAATTGCACATTATTGCGATCATGCGGTCCGACCCCGTCAAGACGGGCGCGCACATCGGGATCGGATAGTTCGCGCAGGAAGCGGTCATAAAGATCAAGTGCAGGCAGGCTTTTCTCGCCAAACACGGTTTGCAGTCGTGTGATTGGCGGGAGCTGTAAAAGTTCCGACAGTTTTTCGCGTTTCCCCGCATAATCACGTCCTGCTGTTTCCGCAGCCGCAATAATGCCGCCAAAATAAAGCATCTTTCGGGAAAATACGAGTTTGAGGCGGCGGGGTGCCCATGCCTTGCTGGCGTCGCCTTCGCGGGTCTTGATTTCGAAATCTACGCTGATGGTCCGGTAGTAGCGGATCACATCATTGACCAGAAAGCGGGCGATGGAGTCCCGCGTGACCGATGTGGTGACGTAGTTGGCAATCAGATCGTCAAAGAATTTGCGTTTTCCTGCCTCGTTATAAAGCCATTCACATTCGAGCAGGAACAAAAGCCGTCTTGTGGTGATCGAGTTGGTATCACCATCCAGACCGATGCGATTTACGAGTTCCTCGGCCGTGACATAGGATGAAAACGGGCCGTTTACCGCCGGTTTCTTGGTGACCATCTTGCCAAGGATGTCGGCAACTTCCTGATGCGGGGCCTGATCACGTTCGGCTTCGCGGCCGATAATAAAGTAATCAAGATCGGACTGGTCGGATGCCTCGTGGCGTCCATAAGACCCTGTTACGACAACGCAAAATGTATCGCCCTGCAGGCGTGTTGCCAATGCAGCACGCATTTCCGCCAGACGCCGGGCGGAATAGTCCTGATTGGTTGCGATGGTTGCGGGTAACAAGATCGGGACAGCCTCTTGGTGCGACTCGTTGATTACCAACTATCTGCCTAAAGGTTAAAGATTAATACCGCGTTTATCTGATATGGGGTTTGCCAGATTAAGATTGCGAAGGTGATTGACGGTTTGTCCGCAAAAACCATAGTTAACCGGCGATCTCCGACGACGGAGGATACGCGTCCCACACCTGTCGCCCCACATCTGTTGCGAAAGAACGCCCCTTCATGAATATCACTGATCTGCCCTTTGGCACGACCGACTGGTCTTCTATCGAGCCGACCGAACATCGCGGTGAAACCGGCATGGCGACATGGCGAACACGGCAATTTGGCCCGATCCGGGTCCGCATGGTGCAATATTCACCGGGCTATCTGGCCGATCACTGGTGTTCGAAGGGGCATATTCTGCTGTGTCTGGAAGGCGAACTTGCGACCGAGCTTGAAGATGGCCGGACCTTTGTTCTGAAACCGGGGATGAGCTATCAGGTGGCCGATAACGCAGAGGCACATCGTTCTTCGACCGAGACAGGCGCGACCCTTTTTGTGGTCGATTGATATTATATCAGTTCGTGCCGCCTGGTGTTGGGGAGGCATCAGGCGAGCCAACGTAACAGAGCCGGACTGCTTTTCCGCGTCGTCGTATTTGACGGACCGGTAAAGCAGTCCGGGTTTCCGACATCCTTGATGATGTAATGTCGTGCGGGCTGAATGTCTGGGACCTGTGATGCCTACATCACAGCCCCGATTTGCCAGGGGACAAACTCGGCGCTGCCAAAACCAAGGGCCTCGCTTTTGCTTTTGGTGCCCGATGCAATTTCAAGGAACAGGTCGAATATTTCGCGGCCTTTATCTTCAATTGTGATTGCACCATCGACAATTGTTCCGCAATTGACGTCCATATCTTCGGACATGTTTTCATACATCGTGCTGTTTGTGGCGAGCTTGATGCAGGGGCTTGGCACATAGCCCGAAACCGATCCGCGACCGGTGGTAAAGGCAATCAGGGTTGCCCCGCTTGCGATTTGACCGGTGACAGAGCATGGGTCGTAGCCGGGGCTGTCCATGAAGACAAAGCCCTTGTTGGTGATGATCTGACCAAATTCATAGACATCGGTCAGCGGGGCTGTGCCGCCCTTGGCGACAGCACCAAGGGACTTTTCCAGAATGGTGGTCAAGCCGCCCCGTTTGTTGCCCGGCGACGGATTGTTGTTCATTTCGCCGCCGCGCACCGATGTGTAGTTTTCCCACCATAAAATCCGGTCGACCAGTTTCTGGCCGATTTCATCATTGATGGCGCGCCGGGTCAGGAGATGTTCCGCACCATAGATTTCAGGCGTCTCCGAGAGAATTGTGGTGCCGCCGTGACGAACCAGCAAATCGGATGCATATCCCAAGGCCGGATTGGCGGTAATTCCGGAATATCCGTCTGATCCGCCACATTGCAGACCAACAACCAGTTCGGATGCCGGGACACGCACCCGCTTTGCCTGATTGGCCCGCAATGCAAGATCACGCACAATATCAACACCGCGTTCAACGGTTTGACGTGTTCCACCGCTATTCTGAATGGTCATATAGTGGAAGTTGCCGTCATGACGCAATTTTTCCGCCCCGACGAGATCTTCGACCTGCATGGCTTCACATCCAAGACCGACAAGCAGAATGCCGCCAAAATTCGGGTGTTTGGCATAACCTGCGAGAGTCCTGAACAGGGTGTCATATCCCTCGTCGTGGCGGCCCATGCCGCATCCACTTCCGTGAACAATCGGCACGATGCCATCGACATTTTCAAGATCGGCAAACCAGCCGGTTTTTTCCGCCTGTTCGGCAATGAAGCGGGCCACACTTCCCGAGCAATTTACCGATGTCAGAACACCGATATAGTTGCGCGTACCGAACCGCCCGTCACTGCGTGGATAGCCCATAAAGAACCGGGCGTCCGAAATGGGCGGCAAAGGTTTGGCATCTTTGCTGAAATCATAGTTCTGGCGATGGTCGCTCATACCCAGATTGTGGGTGTGAACGTGATCGCCCGGTGCGATGTCTGCAGTGGCGACACCTATGATCTGGCCGTAGCGCAGAACAGGTTCACCCGCGGCAATCGAACGTATCGCGATTTTATGGCCACGCGCGACCGGTGCATTCAGGGTGACAGGGCTTTGTGAAAGTTCCGTCCCTGTTTTCAGGTCAGCCAGCGCAATTTCAACATTGTCGCCGGGATGCAACAGGATGCTGATGGGAGAAGATTGGGTCATTTGCATTTATCTTCGTGCTTTATTGCCGATAGAGAAGTTCGGGCAAGAACAGGGTGATCGAAGGCACATAGGTCAACAGTAGCAGCACAGCGATCAGTGGAACGAGGAACGGCATGGTGGCCTTGGCGCAGCGTTCAAATGGAATTGCCGACACCTTGGACAGCACATAAAGCACCATCCCGATGGGGGGTGTTAAAAGACCGATCATCAGATTGAGGATGACGATGATGCCCAGATGGATCGGATCAATACCAAGCTGCAATGAAACGGGCAGCAAGACAGGGACCAGAATGGAAATTGCCGCGATGGTTTCCATGAACAGGCCGATCACAAGCACGATCAGGGTAATGATCAGAAGGATCAGGGCCTTGTTCTGTGTCAGGCCAAGCAGTGTTTCAGAGAACACAACAGCTGCCTGATTGGCGGCAAGGATCCAGGCAAAGACGCTTGCGGTTCCGACAATCAGCAAAATCGATGCGGTGGTTTCGATGGTTTCAATCGAGACCCGGATCAGTTTTTTCCAGCTTAGGGTTCGATAAATCACCATGCCAAGAAGGATGGCATAGCTTGCCGCGCAAACGGCGGCTTCGGTCGGGGTGAACATGCCCGATGCGATGCCGCCAACAATTATGACCGGGGTCAGAAGTGGCAGAAACGCGGTTTTGAAGGTTGATCCGACAAGCTTCGGGCTGAAAGCGACATCACGCGGATAGTTGCGTTTGCGCGCCATCCACCAGACCATCACCATCAGGGATGCGGCCATAAGAAGACCCGGGATGATGCCCGCAACAAACAGTTCCCCGATTGAGACCGAGGCCATGACGCCAAAAATAACAAGCGGCAGCGAAGGCGGAATGATCGGGCCGATGGTCGAAGATGCGGCCGTGATGCCGACCGAAAAATCATCATCATATCCCGCGTCACGCATCGCCTTGATTTCAATCGATCCAAGACCACCGGCATCGGCGACGGCGGCACCCGACATACCGGCGAAAACGATGCTGGCACCGATATTCACATGCCCCAGACCCCCGTGGGCCCAGCCGACAAGTGCACGCGCAAAGGCAAAAATCCGGCTGGTGATCCCGGCCGAATTCATCAATCCACCGGCAAGAATGAAAAACGGGATGGCCAGAAGTGGAAAACTGTTCATGCCATTGATCATATTGTGCAGCAGAACGACAGGCGGCATGCCTTCGAGCAGGATATAAAGAAGAGAGGAAAATCCAAGAGCAACTGCAATCGGCAAGCGCAGGGCGATCAGGACGACCAGCGATACCAGAAGAAGAATAAAGCTCATCAGCGCGTTCTCCGCAGCAATAGATAAATCTGGTAAAGATGGACCGCCAAAAGGATGCCAAGAGCAATCAGGACCAATCCATAGAAGTAGTATTTGGGAAGCGGCAGAGAGACCATCTTCTGGTACGAGGTCTTCGTCATGAGTTCATTGAGGGAATAGATGGCAAAGCCGAAGAAGCCCGATGACAGTACGAGCGCGACGAGTTTGAGCTTGGTCAGTCCCCGCCCGGCAAGTTTGTCGATAAATTCAAGGCGGATATGACTATCGACAAGCTGGCATTTTATCGCACCGACAAAGGCCAGAAGAATAAGCAGGTAACGCGCGACTTCCTCGGTCCAGGCCAGCGAGTCATTCAGGACGTAGCGGGTGAAGAATTGCAGGAACACCGTGACGAACAAGGCACAGAAAACCAGCAAAGCCGGAAAGTCGGCCCAGGTGATGTTCAGTCGGAAGTTCGTTTCGGCTTCTTGTCGTTCCTGTTCCTTGAAAAGATCCCCGTTGATGTCAGACATTTTGTCTCTTCCTTGGGCACGGAACATGACGTAACCGGGGGAAATGGCTTCCCCCGGCCGGATTTGGGATGGAAAGGTTAGACGGGATTAACCCTTGATCGCTTGCAGGCGTTCATAAATTTCCGGGTCCCAAGGCATGTCGTCGCTTTTCAGGCGCGGGGCAATGACATCAATGAACGGACCACGATCAACCTTGTTGACCGTAACGCCCTGTGTGGTGAACCATTCAGACAGCTCATTTTCACTTTTCACGATTTCATCGGATGCATGAATGCCGGCTTCCTGAAGGGTGTCGAGCAGCAATTTCCCATCTTCTTCACCCAGTTTCGACATGGTCGATGGCGACACCAGCATGATCAGGGAGTTGATGATATGGCCCGTCAGATTGATGTTTGACTGTACTTCATAGAACTTCTTGAATTTGATGGTCGGAAGCGGGTTTTCCTGTGCATCAACCACACCTTGTTGCAAGGCAAGATACACTTCTGAGAAAGCCATCGGTGTCGGATTGGCCCCTGTTTCCTTGGGGAACATCTGATAGGCAGGGGCATTGGGCGTGCGAATTTTCAAGCCCTTCATATCCGCCGGTGTCAGGATCGGTTTGTTGGACGTTACATGGCGTGCGCCATAGTAAACGAGACCGGCGATCTGGTTACCGGTGACATCTGTATATTCCTTGGACAATTCGGCAAACAAATCCGATTTGACGTAGTTTGACCAATGATCATAGCCGCGAAGGGCAAAGGGATAGTCCGAGATTGAGATCGGCGGATAAGTCTGCCCAAGGTAGGCGACGCCGGTATAGATGATATCAATCGAACCGAGGGTCAGGGCTTCGTTGATGGCGGCTTCCTTGCCAAGCTGGGATGCCGGATAGACCTTGATTTCATAACGCCCGTTTGTGCGTTCCGAGAACAGCGAAGCGGCTTCAAGTGCGGCGCGGTGATACGGGGTGTCTACTTCGTAGACATGGCCGAATTTCAAAACTTCTTGCGCATTGGAAGCCTGTGAGATTCCAGCAAGGGTTGCAAAGGCCGTCAATCCCATCAGAAGCGTACGGGACAATTTCCGAGTGAACATTATTTCCTCCGTGAATGTGCATTATTTTAGTTTTTGTTTTTCTCTGTGATCTTAGGGAAGAGTTGCTATTCACCTCAACTGTCTTTAATGCTTAAAAAACATCCAAAAAGACAGGAGCTTTGGTGGCTCGTTCGGATCAGAAATTCAAGACCAGCTTCAATACCTGGCTTGATAGTGTTGCAGTTGGAAATTGCCCGGAAACCATTTCGGGACTGGCAAGGTTGCTGGGAGTTAGCAGGACGCTGGCGCGCAGCATCCTGCAACGTGCGCGCGAAATCGGTCTGATTTCAGAAGACAGTTTTCCGATCACGTTTTTGCGCAGCACCAGAAAATCCGACTATTTTCCAAACTCGGACATCAGAAGTCTTGAAGAACAGCTTGAAACTGATTTCATGATGTGGCTGAGAACGATGCAGCCCCCACCGGGTAGTCGTCTTCGTGAAGCGGTTCTGGCCCGCCAGTTCGGGGTTTCAAACACAACTGTTCGAGAATTTCTGATCGGGCTAAGCCGGTTTGGCTTCATCCGCAAAGAACCACAACGAAGCTGGATTCTGGAAGGCTTTACCGAGAAATATGCCCTTGAACTTCATGAAGTGCGCCAGATGTTTGAAACGCGCGCAATCAGGGCAGTTTTCACGATTCCCAAGGAAGACCCGTTCTGGGGGAAAATGCTGCGTATTCGTCAAGAGCATATTCAGCTGCGCAGGGAAATTGAAACACGATTTATCGAGTTCTCTGAACTTGATAGTCGCTTTCACAGAATGCTGAATGCGGCCACCGGGAACCGGTTCATGGATGGCTTTCAGGATTCAATATCGTTGATCTTCCATTTTCATTATCGCTGGTCCAACAAGAATCAGGTCGAACGCATCGTGCTTGCCATACAAGAACATCTTGAAATTATTGATGCGATTCTTGAACGGGATCAGGACGCGGCCGTGAAAGCCCTTGAGCGCCATCTTGCAACCGCGAACCAGACGTTCCTTGCCTCGATTAACCGTGACTAGGATGTCCTTGGTCTCAAGTCACCATCACAAGCCACCTGCAAGAACCGTCAAGTTCCCTAATCAAACAGGCTTGCGGCGGCGGCCTGTTGGGCCGGGTCGGTCAGGCTGCCGACGCGGCGCAGGAACGAGTTCTTTTCCTCGTAATAGCGTTTTGACAGATCGGCAAAGCATCTGACTTCGACATCCTTGTTGATGTGGAATTCACGACGCGGCACCTTGGCCTCGTTAAGGTCAAGGGTGCTGGCTGATGCGCTGATCTGATGGTCAACCGCATCGGCAACGCCATCAAGCTCGATCCGGTTTTTCAGGCTGTGCAGGAACTTCTTGAAGGCCGGATGGCTGTTTAAAAACGCCTTTTCGGTCAAAAGGAAATCATCGGCTGCAAAGTCGGGTGCGTTTTTGACAACAAATTCACGGCACAGATGGTCTGTGGCAAAGCACATCGGACCAAAGATGAAGTTGCGATAGATGTCTTCCTTGAGCTGCCAGAACTTGTCCAGACGCTTGAGCGAGTCCGCATCAAGTTTGACGGCGGCCTCAAGCAGCAGGCGCGGA
Organism: Thalassospira sp. SM2505; assembly: GCF_054901115.1. Lineage (NCBI taxonomy): Bacteria > Pseudomonadati > Pseudomonadota > Alphaproteobacteria > Rhodospirillales > Thalassospiraceae > Thalassospira > Thalassospira sp. SM2505. The sequence goes on along the minus strand of NZ_CM142731.1, from coordinate 79,636 downwards.
TGGCAATGCACATGGTTGGGATGCACATAGGTCTTCGTGCGGCTGATACCTTCGAGTGTGTCGATATTGACCGGGCCGGAAAACAGGCTGGCATGGGGGTGATCCGACTTCTTTGACAGAAGTGCGATGACTTCGTTCGGATCAACATTGTGTTTGACCAGCAGATGATTGACCGACAGATCAAGCTGCACTTCGCCGGTGATGATCTGATTGGTCAGTTGATGATGGTTGCGGTTAAACCGCCGGGCAAATTCCGGTTCCAGCGTATGGGAAAACGGCCCATGCCCGATATCGTGCAAAAGGGCCGCAGCACCGAGCAAATCACAATCGGCATCCGAAAGACCCATCAGGCGGCAATAACGCTGTGACAGCAGGGCAACGCCGATGGTGTGGTCATAGCGCGAATGACGGATATTTGCCGGTTTGCCATTGGGATGGAACAGATAGTCGATGGCACCCAGAAACGAAATTTCACGCAACCGTTCAAAGGCATGTGATGCAATCAGCTTTTTATGAAGCGGACGGTCAAAGGCCGATGCGATCTGGGCACGCTTGAAATGGTAGTTATATTGCGGAACATCGCGAAACAGCAGTTCCCATTCGGCGATGTCGGCAGCATTGAAATTGGTATCAAACAGATCACCGATTTCCGGTCCCGGATCCTTGGTCACCTTGAGCGCGGCAGATTCCTTTTGGGACGCGGCCGGTTTGGCCGCCGCGCGCGGTGCAAAAAGATCTAGCTGCGGTTTGGGACTCATCTTTGGAATGACGGGTACGTTGTGTCTGTTGTTAAAGCCAATACCGCAGACATAAACGGATTCATTGCCCATGTCATCGCGGTTTTTCCACAGGCGAACCCCGTGAAACACGGCCTCAGACAAGGCTGTTGCCGAGATGATGCGAAACGGTGGTAAAAGCACACCGTTTTCACCATAATAATAGCTCATAAACACAAACGGTTAACAACACGTGACACGGAACGCATCCGAGCAAGCTTCCAAACGGATTGGGGGAACGAATAAGCCAAGGGCATTTTTGCGCAAATTGCCCACATGTCGGCTTTCTGCCCTTGTTTGGGGCAGTGCGACGGCATTGAGCACGCTTATTCTTGGCGCCGGTCTGCATGCCCAGGAGAAGTTTCGACTTAATCAGGCCTCGGAAACACCGGCACCCGAGGGAATCGGGGCGACGATTTTTGGCAACCTTGCGGGGCTCAGTGATCGTGACTGGCTGGTGGTCGGGCTGGCAGCTGTAGGCGGAGCGGCGATTGCCGGCTGGATCGGGTGGCGGATGTCGCTTCGGATGCGCCGTCATATTGAAGAAGTCGAAGATCACGAACATGAGCTTGCCGGTGAGAGCGAGCTTTTCACCCATCTTCTGTTTGCCGGTCCGGACCCGGTCTATTACTGGAGCCAGCAGGGCTTTGCCGAAGGGGCAAGCCCGTCTTTGCGCAGGGCCTTTCAGTTGGGCAATGATGGCCGGTTTCCCGATTTGCTCGAACTTTTGCGTGATGAGGATGCCAAGGCACTCAAGGAACGCGTGCGGAACCTTAAATCCGGACATGACCGGTTCGAGCTTTGGATTACCACCCTTGATGAACGCAAATTCCACGTCACCGGCATGGCGGCGCGCAAGGACCGGTCGGCAACGGTTTTGGCCCACGGATTATGGTTCCGCGATGAAACCCGTCATACCCGCGAACGCGAAAACCAGTTCGGTGATTTTCAGGCCCTGAAACATGAAGTATCGGGGCTTCGGGCGTTGCTTGATAGCCTGCCCTTCCCGGTCTGGCGGCGCGATAGCGAGCTGCGTCTGATTGATTGCAATGCGGCCTATGCCGATGCGGTCGAACAACCGAGTATCGAAGATGCATTGGCCAATCAGTCTGAAATCGGCGCGGGGATCATTCCCGATCATGGGCGGTCGCTTGCGGCATCGGTGCAGCGCAATGGCGAAAGCCTGACGCGCGATTATCATGTGGTGATTCGCGGCGACCGCAAATTGCTGCGCATTACCGAATCCCCGTCACAGGATACCAGCGAATCAGACGGGCTGGTCGGGTTTGCGATTGATTGCACCCCGGTCGAGGAATTGCAGTCCGATCTGTCGCGCCATATTCGCGCCCATGCCGAGGTGCTTGAAAATCTTGGTACGGCGATTGCGGTTTATGGCGGGGACAAGGGGCTTATTTTCTTTAATACCGCCTTTACCAAGCTTTGGGACCTTGATGACGAATGGCTGTGGTCGGAACCAACACATGATGATGTTCTCAGACGGTTGCGCGATGAACGCAAACTGCCCGAAGTCACCGACTTTACCCAGTTCCGCAACACCGAGAATCAGCGTTTTACCGATCTTCTCAAACCCGAAGAAGATCTGATGCATCTGCCCAATGGCATGACGCTGAGGCGGTTTATCTCGCCCCATCCGTTTGGCGGGCTGATGTTTGTCTATGAGGATGTCACTGACAAGCTGGTGCTTGAAAGTTCCTATAACACCCTGATTGCAGTTCAGCGCGAGACGCTTGAAAGCCTGCATGAAGCGGTCGGGGTGATCAGTGGTGACGGGCGCTTGCGGCTTTATAACCATGGTTTTGCCGATGTCTGGGGTCTTGATCCGGCCTTCCTTGATGCCGCCCCGCATCTGGCCGAGGTCGTGGAAAAGTCCAAGGATTTCTGGCGCGAACGTGAAGACTGGGACAAGTTCAAAAGCCGGATGGTTGCGCGCATCACCAATCACGAGCCAATGAATGGCCGCCTTGAGCGGTCCGATAACACGATCATTGATTTTGCCATTGTGCCGCTGCCTGACGGGGCGGTGATGATGTCCTATATCGATGTGACCGATACCATCCGGGTCGAGCGTGCCCTTCGGGAACGCAACGAGGCTTTGCGCACCGCCGATCAGATGAAGTCGGACTTCATTTCGACCGTATCGCGTGAACTGACCAAGCCGCTTGATCATATCAATGGCGAATCTGATCGTTTGATCCCGCATCTGACCGGCAACGTTGCGCGCTCGGTCGAAACGATCCGGGCCGAGGCCCAAAGCATGCTGGCCCTTGTCGACGATATGCGCGACCTGGCGACGCTTGGTTCGGGGCAGGTAGCACTTGAACTGGATACGGTTGATCCAAGGCGGTTGTTACGCTCTCTTGAGGCCCTGACACGGGCCCGTCTGGCCGAGCTGAATGTATCGCTGCGCCTGTATTGTTCGCGCAATATCGGCTGGATGGTGGCAGATGAACGGCGTTTGAAACAGGCATTGTTCATTCTGGTGACCAATGTGCTGCGCACCGCCCCCGAGGGCAGCGAGGTTTCCGTGGTCGCACGGCGTCGCGGCGAGGATATCGAAATTTCAATCTCGCTTTCGGACGAGGCACCGCAACCGATGCTGTTTGAAGGGCTGCGCGATGGTGAATCCCCGTCGGCCCGCCGTGCCCTTGGCATGGCGATGGTGCGCGCGGTAGTCGAAATTCATGGTGGTCGGGTCAAGATCAGCCGCGATGGCCGCGAGATTGCCTGCATCCTGCCTGCAGGCGAGGAAAGCGACCTTGGCTAAGTCGGTATCGGCATCAAGTTACAGAAACGAAAAAGGCGCTGGTGACAGCGCCTTTTGTTTGTTCGGCTTCTAGCAGTCGGCGTCACACCGAATAGGGAACCTCTTTGCCAGCAATAAAGGCATCGATGTTATCAAGCGCGCGGAAACCCATGGCATTGCGGGTTTCAACCGTGGCTGATCCCAGATGCGGCAAAAGGAATGTGTTTTTAAGATCGCGATAGGCCGGTTCGATGTTTGGTTCGCCTGCAAAAACATCAAGGCCAGCCGCGGTCAGTTTGCCCGATTTCAGGGCGGCGATCAGATCGCCGTCATTGACGACATCGCCACGCGCCGTATTCACAATGATCGCCCCATCCGGCAGCTTGGAAATGAAACCGGCATTGACCATGCCACGGGTTTCCGGGGTCGACGGGCAATGCAGCGACAGGAAATCACAATGGGGCAAAAGGCCTTCGATGCTGTCGTGATAGGTCGCACCCATTTCCTGATCGGCGGGCAATTGGCGGCGGTTGTAGTAATGGATATCCATATCAAAACCGCGTGCACGTTTGGCAACCGCCTGACCAATACGGCCCATGCCGACAATGCCAAGACGCTTGCCGGTAACCTGGGTGCCCATGAGATGGGTCGGACGCCAGCTTGACCAGGTGGCGTTGCGAACTTCGGCCTCGCCCTCGCTCGCGCGGCGCGCCGCACCAAGGATCAGAAGCCAGGCGATATCGGCCGTCGCATCGGTCAGAACGCCCGGTGTGTTTCCGATAATAACGCCTTTTTTCCTGGCCGCCGCCAGATCGATATGGTCGGTCCCGACCGAGAAGGTGGCAACGATTTTGACGCTGTCTGGCAATTCTTCAAAGAAGGTCGCATCAATCGGATCGCCAACCGACACAAGGGCGGCATCCGCCCCATGGCACAGGGCAAGAATTTCGTTGCGTGACAGCGGATCGTCACCTTCCTGCGTGCGGATGTCATAACTTTGTGCAGCACGTTTCGCGACGGCATCTGGCAGTCGGCGGGTCACGGCAAGGACGGGTTTCATTTTGTGTTTCTCCCTGATGACGGATAATTTTTTAAAGCGTTATAAAATCAGAATAACTGCCCGACGGCCAAACGGATACCGATTGATTGAATGATGATCGATAACAGGAAATCGGCAATGACAATGGCGCTTGCCGTCAGCACCGGGATGGCAAGGGTCAGGTGCGTGATATAGACGCTGTATACCAGTGTCGCGACAATCGCGATCATCACAAAGCCGCCCACACCGAGCATCGGGAACAGTGCGGCCAGGGCAAGGGCAACCAGATAAACACCCATCTGAATGACACAGGCCCAGTTATAGACGGTGATAAATCCGATATAGCGTTCTGCCCGGTCCAGCATCGGGGCAATGTGAAACATCACCAGTGGAAAGGCGACCCACCGGATGACAAATGAAATCACCTCGGTCGTCATATAGCGCATCACCGGGAAATCGTCGGGTGCCGCCATAAGGTCATGGCCGCGCAACAGCACAAATGCCGGGAAAATGATCACAGCGGCAAGGAAGGATCGCCAGAATCCCTGAAGCGAATAATTGAAAAACGCCAGTCCACCCGCATCGCCGCGGGCGATCCGCCAGGTGCCATACAAGGCGCGCAGGGTTTCAGTTTGTAAGCTCATTTGGGGCTGAATTCCAGGCAGTGGGGCAAGCAAAAGCACAAACACTTTATCCGACCCTAGCAGGCTGCCCAAGACAGTGAAACAGCTTATCGCGGATTTGGGGCCCACCCCTGACATCTTTCACAAGATACCGGTCATGAACGTCTTTTGCCGGGGGCAATCACATCGAATGCACCCTGTATGGATAACGAGGTGGCGGGATCAGGATGGCGGACAAATCGGACGAATATGCGTTGCGTTTGTCCTATCTTGAACAGGCAGATGCCAATTCACTGGCGGTTGCGCGCCTTTATCTCGAAATGGCAAGTGGCGAGCATTACAGCAACCGGGATTACGCACTAAGCCTGTTTGACAAGGCCGATGCGATTTTTGCCCTGCATCTTCCCACGTCACGTGATGCGGCGATTGCCGGTCTTGCGCTTAGTCTTAATAACCGTGCCGCCCTTGAGCTTGAGGCAGAAGAATGGGACTGGGCGGTGGATGCTGCCAGTCAGGCCGTATCGCTCAGGCGGGACCGGTTGCGCAATTGCATCGGGCGCAAGGATGATACCGAACGGCTTGATCTTGGCTATTCACTCGCCGCCTTGGTTCTTGCCCTGCGCGGGGCCGGGCGCAATGACCTTGCATGTGATGCCGCGCGTGATGCGATCCGGGTTCTGGGCAAGTTTGCCGGGCTTGATAATCAGGAAGCCTTTGTGCTGTTGACCAAGCTGATCTGCATTTACGCCGATCTGTGCAGAATGACCGATCAGTTACCCGATGCGGGCCTGCTGATGCCGCTGGCAAAATCATTCTACACGACGCGAAAGGGCCGCGTGAAATAGGCTGGGTCAAATAGATTGGGCATATGAAAACTGCTGCAAAACACCCTGTCTTGCAGCAGCTCAATGTTGGGTCGGATTTGGTTCCTAGCGGCTGCTTTCAACCGACCAGCTCAGCTTGATATCCGAGTTGGCGGGAACCTTTATCTCCCACGTGATCAGGCCCGGTTCCGGGCGGTGATGTTTGTGGCTTTCAGACGTGACTTTCCAGTCAGACGGGACATTTTCGCGGATGGTGATGACTTCATCTCGTGTGCTGGTATTGCGAACGGTCCAGTTCAGGTCGGCATGGACCTCGTCGGGCAGGTTCGGGCGTGCCTTGCGTGAAAATGACGTGACTTCGCGGGTGCCGGACAGTTCGCTGGCCTGACCAACCGGAATGATGGCATCGCGCCCGACCGGGGTCAGGGAAACATAGTTTTCACCAAGGAAGCCGGTATCACCGGACGGGGTTTTGGCGAAAATACGCATGATGCCAGCTGGCCATGGGCTTTTTTCATCAGCCCCGCCGTCATTGGTGATCTTGAGTTCAAGTTCCGGACGGATGAAATCGGTCTGGCTGCTTTGTCCCATGCCATAGGGATTGCTCGATGACTGGAAAATCGAACGGCGTTCGACCGGCAGAACCTGTACATTGATCAAGGGCAGGATGACAGTGTCGCCGTCTTTCATCGAAAGATCGTTGAACGGGCCATAGACATGCAGGTTTTCAAAAGTCTCGCGATCCGGTGCACTGGCCGCTGGTGCACTATCGGCCATGGCAGACATCATCATTTCGGTACGCGCGCCCTTGGCCATCGGGGCTGAGCCGACCTGATTAAGGTCGCCCGCCACCAGACGAAGCTGCGCGTCCTTGATGCCGGTGCCGGAATTGTTGGTCACACGGGCAATCGCCGAGAGTTTGAGCTGATTGGTTTGGCTGTCATAGGCCGCGATATAGGATGTGTTCCAGCCAATGCCGCCCAGCAGATAGGCCATCGACACATGATCAAGCGGGGCGGTGGTTGCGATATCGGCCTCAATCGCCGGGTCAAGCGTAAAGCCTTCTGGCAGGTCGGATAGGATGATCTGATCAACCGGGACCTGCTCGATCCCGGCATCGGTCTGCACCAGTGCAAGATGGGTCAGCGCGACAAGCTTGCCCTCGATCAGGTCATCGTCGCCACGGCGGATGGTAACCGTCTTGCCGATATGATCGCGAAGCAGGCTGTCAAAGGCGTTATAACCGTTGCCGTGATTGCGCAGGGACGTCCAGACAAGATCACTGTCCTTGGCTGTCCCCAGCAGGAAGGAATCATCAATCAATGTTGATGGCAGGCCGCTGATATGCAGGCTGCTTTGGCCTTCGGGGATGGTGGCCTTGCGTTGTTCTGCAACCAGCGACAGGTTGCCCGGATAAACGGTCAGCTGCAATTTGGTGCGGGCATCGGTCGAAAGCGGGATCGCCGGTCCAAGATTGTCGCGTTCCTCGACCGTGTCTTGCGCTTTGGCCGCTTCGAGGTCCTGTCCGAAAAATACCGCTGTGCCCAGCATCGCCGCCAATGCAAAACGGTTACGCAATGTTCCTGCCATTTCCGGTCCCTTGATTGATTTTAAATGAGTTAGCGATGCTACCATTGCGTGAAAAGATGGCAGGATCAAGGAAAGTCCGGGACAATTTCGGGTGTTTTATCCCGTGGCGGATTTCACCCCGACAGGCACGAATTCGCACATAAAAGAAACCGGACAAGACGGCAGATGCGTCTTGTCCGGCATGAAACAGATCGGCGTTTGGCCCGTGGCCTGAAAACGTCAATTCAGAACATGATGGAATGAATAGCCACCGGCTTCGGGCAGGTGATGCTGATAGGCTGCCTGACGTGAGGTATCGATAATGATCGGTGCACGCAGATTAAGTGACATGACGACGTCACCGTCTTCGGGCTTGTGCAGGGTCACGATCAAAAGAACCGCACCGTCATTTTTCTTGATGCCATGAATGTTGAAGGCCTGTTCAAGATGTTCGGGACGGATCGTGCCGCTTTCAAGATTGTAAGGCGCTACGATAAAGGCCAGTTCCGGTTCGGTCAGGCATTGCATCAGGATAAAGGGTGTTGCGCCGTCGCCCGGGAAGCTTGCCAGTGCAAACACGTTATGGTCGGGAAAACCTTTGAGACCGGCCGGGAAATAGATCGCCTTGTCCCAGGCAAATTCACGTTCCCCAAACAGGGTTGTCAGCTTTACGGCGGCCGGAACTGTATCCGTAGCCGGTGTGTTCGCGTCAGACGTCGTTACCATCGCTTCCTCCTGCGGGGATCATATGTCCTGTTGGGCGATCTTTATGCAAAGCACTTTGGGCGCGGATGCCCGTATTTCAAGGGGTTGGCAGACAAGTCACGGTTTTGCGATCAGCTTTGGTCTGACGGACGGTACAGAACAGCGACCGGCTCGCTAAGACCTTTGACGTGAATGCTATCCATCTGGCTATATTGCGCCATAAGTACCGGCGCGCAAACAGGAATTTCCTGATGCAGCTTTTGGGCGAAGTCGATGCTGATCACCATATCGCTGCCAAGCTCGCGGGTTGCCTGTTCAAGACGGGCGGCAAGGTTGACGCTGGCACCAATAACGGCCGGTGTCATGGCTTCGCGTTGTCCGATATCGCCGACAACAGCCGCGCCGAAATTAAGTCCGACCCCGATTTTAAGGGGCGCGTCCCCATCGGCGGGATCGCGGGCCTGCCATTCGGCGACCTGACTGAGGATGGCCTGGGCAGCACAAAGCGCGTTGGCCGCCGGACGCTCAAGATTGTCAAAGGCGGCGAAACTCGCCATTACCGCATCGCCGATATATTTTTCGACAATCCCGCCATAGGCTCCGATCTGGCTGGTGGTAATCTGGTGGAACTGATTGAGGAACCGCATGACTTCCTGCGGGTCACGTTTTTCGGCAAACCTTGAAAAGCCCATAATGTCGGCAAACAGAATGACGCATTCGCGGCGTTCGCCAACCCGGACAGGTTCATCACGATCTGCAAGCTGGTCGGCAAGGGCCGTGGGGAAATAGCGCGCGAGATTGCCATGCGCCCGTTCGGCTGCGGCAAACTGGTTGATCAGAACCCGCAATCGCGAAACCATCACCGCACAGGCCAGTGTGAAGACAATGACGATAATCACCTGTTCGGCCAGTGACGAGATATCGACAAATTCCGGCAGGTTATAGGTATCAATCAGTTCCTGCTGGGTCGGGTTCCATTCATCGCCGAAATGCTGGGACACAATGACGCCCGGTCGTGTTGCCAGCCACCATATCGCTCCACACCAGGATATAAACAGCCAGAAGCCGAACCACAGGATCAGACGCGGCGAGAATGTCATGATGACCAGCGCCATCATGATCATCGAAAAGACGACGCCACGGTCACGGACAATAAACCCGTATAGCCAGGCCGGATGATCAATCAGGGGATTGAGCGGGTCGGGAACGATCGAGACATAAACGATCAGAACGGCATCAACGACCGCGAGCAGATAAATCATCCAGTATGTTTTGCCACCGCGAAAGGCGACAAACAGCTGGATCAGAACGCCAGGGATGAACCAGCCCAGAACTTCAAGCAGGGTATAAAGTTTGCCGGTTGGCGAATCCGGTTTGCTAAACAGCAACAGGATGAAGGCCAGCATGCAGATGCGCAGAAACGCAACAAGGATCAGTCCGCGCTTTTCCTCGCGTGCGACAAGGCGGTCAAATAATGAATCCGAGGGTTCAGTTTTTGATGGCATCAGCAAGAAGTTGTTTAAGACCGTCGCTGTCCTTGATGATCAGGCGACCATCGCGCCGGGTAATCATCCCCTGCTTTTCGAGTTCGCGCAGCTTCTTGTTCACGGCTTCACGGGTCACGCCAAGCATCAGACCAAGTTCCTGCTGTGACAGGGGAAGTGCGATACGAATGCCTTCGGGGTCCGGGCCGCCATGACGTTCGGCAAGCCACAGAATGCGTTTGATCAGGCGTGCGGTAAGATCAAGGAAATTGGCATCTTCAAGAAGATCACTGACCCAGCGCAACCGACGGCACAGAAGAGCCGTGATGTGTCGGCGCAGCGGGGCTTCGCGGTCAAAGATTTCAAAGAAGTCATCGCGTGAGATGAACAGGGTCCGGGTCGGGCCGACGGCACGCGCACTGGCCGTGCGGGGTTCACCATCAAGCAGGGCGATTTCGCCGAATACGGCGCCGGGTGCCAACACGTTCAGAACGATTTCCTTGCCGGTTTCCGAGACCGAGGAAATACGAACCTTACCTGCCTCGACGGCATAAAGACCATCGGCAGGCGAGCCTTTTTCAAACAGCAGCTGACCATCTTCGAACCGGCGGACGGTCGCCTGGCTGGAGAGTTGTTCAAGCAGTTCGGGATCAAGATCCTCGAACAAAAAGCTTCCCGCCAGAATACGCGAAGCGATCTTTGCAAGCTGCGGTGATGTTGGGCCGTTGACACTGTTCACGGGATTCACTTTGGAAATAGCGTTACTTCAAGGGGCGAATCGTCAAATTTCTCAGCCAAAGTAGCACAAATAACCGGATTTGCAGCAAGCTGTTTTCGAATCAGCCATTGTTGGCCTCAAAGGCAAATGATCCTTTATGAAACAGCAAGATGCAGTGTTAAGCCAGCCTGGAATGCCTTGGCAATTTTGTTCTGAGGGCCAATGTGGAGGCAAGCGACACTGGTGGAGACACCTTTGTCTGGTCCCGGGAAAATGGCTTGATGTGACAATCAAAAGCCGGAAAGGCAGGGAAACAGCCGATTTTTTAAAAATATAGAATGTTTGACAAAATCTCCTATATTTTTTAAATTATCCTAATTCCGAAACCGGACTGCGCAAGAACAAGATTGTTACAAGCAACCACAGTCTGCGGGATGTCGTTCAATAGGGAGGATGTAATGAAGATGATTTCCAAAGGTGCCCTGTTTGGTGCCGTTTCCATGGTTGCTGCGTCATTTGGCTATTCCGCGCAAGCAGCTGACGTGACCTTGAACTTTGCCCATGTTGACCCGGCAGAGTGGACCACCTCAAAAAAAGGTGCAGCATCCCAGGTCTTTAAAAATATTGTCGAAGCAGAGTCGGGTGGCCGTATTGAGGTCGCACTGTTCCCGGCCGGTGCGCTGGGTGGTGAAACCGATCTTCTGCAGAACACCCAGGACGGCACGCTTGCCATGTCGATGGTATCGGGTCCGTTCTCCAAGGTTTGCCCCGAGGCAGCCGTTCTTGATATTCCGTATGTATTCCCGAATGCAAACGTTGCCTGGAACGTTCTGGACGGCGGTTTCGGTGACGAACTTGCTGCACATTGCCTTGAAAAAACCGGTCTTCGTACCCTGGCCTATGGTGAAACCGGTTTCCGCAACTTCACCAACTCAAAGCGTACAGTTGCCGAACCAAAAGACATGGATGGCTTGAAAATTCGCGTCATGACCGTTCCGCTGTTCGTTGAGATGGTCAAGGCTCTTGGTGGTGAACCGACCCCGATTCCTTGGCCGGAAGTTCCGACTGCACTGACAACCGGTACGGTTGATGGTCAGGAAAATCCGATCAGCGTGATCTATGCCAACAAGTTCTATGAAATGCAGAAATACCTGACGCTTGATCGTCACGTATATGGCACCGATTTCATCGTGATCAACGAAGCTGTCTATCAGGGTCTTTCCGAGGCCGATCAGGCGCTTCTGCGTCGCGCCGCCGGTGTTGCATCGAATGTTGGCCGTGCCATTCAGCAGTTCAACTCTGCCGAAGGTGTTGCGAAACTTGCCGCAGAAGGCATGGAAGTCACCACGCCGACCGCCGAGCAGCTCAAGGCGTTCCGTGATGCCGCCCAGCCGGCAGTGATCAGCTGGCTTTCGGGTCAGATCGATGCCGAGTGGATCGAAAAGCTCCAGAAAGCGGTTTCCGAAGCAGAAGCTTCCATGTAACCGGTTTTGGCAGACCGGGGGCTCCTCCTTTGCGCCTGGTCTGCCCTTTTTCCTGCCGCCGTGCCCCAGAGGCACAAGAATTTTCCGCGATGATCCGGGGGAACCCATGCAACGCGTAGAGAAAGCGTTCAAGCATTTGCTCGCCGGACTTTCGGGGTTCAGTATCCTCGTCGTCTTTGGTGTTGTCTTTGCTGGCAGTGTCAGCCGCTATTTATTTTCTTCCCCGCTGCAATGGAGCGAAGAAGTCGCGAAATACGCGATGATCTATGGCTGCATGTTTGGTGTGGCATTCGCCTATCTGCAGGGTTCCCAGATCACGTTCAGCATCGTGATTGATACGATGCCTGCGGCCTTGCGCCGCAAGCTTGCGATTGTGGTCGATGCCGCGACCCTGATCCTTGGCGGTGTGCTTGCCTACGCAGGCTGGATTTTTGCTGCCAAGCGCGGGGGTATTGTTGCCTCGGGCATCGGCATTCAGATGTACTGGGCGCAAATAGCCATCACCATTGGCGGTATCTGCCTTGTGATTGCTGCGATCTTGCGTCTGGCATCGGCTATCAACAAGAATTCGACCGGGGGTGAGGCATGATTACCGGCGTTACCCTGTTTGCGCTGCTTGCGATTGGCGCGCCGGTTGCCTTTGCAATCGCGCTTGGCCTTGTGGCCTATATCAGCACCGGCACCTTTGGCATTGATTTGCTGCCCCAGCGCATTTTTGCGGGCATGGACAGCTTTACCATTCTGGCGATCCCGCTTTTTGTTCTGGCGGGCGAACTGATGAATGCCAGTGGCATTACCTCACGTGTGATTAATCTGGCCAATGCCCTTGTCGGGCATGCCAAGGCCGGTCTCGCACAGGTCAATATATGGTCATCTGTGATCTTTGCCGGACTTTCGGGATCGGCGGTGGCAGATACATCGGCCATCGGGCGAATCTTTATTCCGTCGATGGAAAAGGAAGGCTATCCGCGTGACTTTGCCGCCGCACTGACCGCAGCGTCATCTGTGATCGGGCCGATCATTCCACCAAGCATTCCGGTCATTATTTATGCCCTGATCACCACAAATGTGTCGGTACCGGCATTGTTCCTTGCCGGGATTGTCCCGGGTGTTTTGCTGGCGATTGCGCTTTCGATTTATGTGCGGTTCTTCGTAAAGAATTACGCGAAACCGCGTGAGCGCATGAAGATGGGCGAGCAGCTCAAGGCAGTGTGGAATGGTCTGATTCCGCTTTTCATGCCGATATTTGTGATCGGTTCGATCCTGGCGGGGATTGTGACACCGACCGAGGCCGCAAGTTTTGCTGTGTTCTATGCGCTGGTGGTCGGATTATTTGTCTTCCGCGAGCTTAAACCGGGGGATCTTCCGGGCATCTTTGCCGGTGCAATGCGCGATTCTTCAAGCATTCTGATCATTATGGCAACGGTTGCCGCAGCGAACTGGTTCATGACCTTTGCCGGTATTCCGCAATCGATCAGCAAATTTGTCCTGGGTTATGTCGACAGCCCGGTGACCTTCCTGATCCTGATCAACCTGATGCTTTTGGCGGTTGGTCTTGTGCTTGAAGGCATTGCCGCGATGCTTGTTCTTGTGCCGATCCTGCATCCGATTGCGATCAGTCTTGGCATCGATCCGACGCATTTCGGCATCATCGTCATCTTTAACCTGATGATCGGTCTGATCACGCCGCCAATGGGTCTGTGTTTGTTTGTCGCCGATGCCGTTGCCGGGGTCGGGATGGCACGCATGATCCGGGCGATCATGCCGTTCTTTGTGGTCGAGCTTTTGGTGCTGATCATCATCACCTTTGTCCCCGACATCGTTACCTTCTTGCCTAACCTGTTTGGATTTTAGGATACCCTTCCATGTTGAAGCTTGGTCTTATCGGTAAAGGCATTTCACGGAGCCAGTCAGCGCGACTGCACGTTTTGCTGGGCCGTATGTGCGGGATGGATGTTACATACGATTATCTCGACAGCGATCAGATTGCTGATTTCGATCTGATCAGACAGCTGACCATATGTGCGGAAACCGGCTATGCCGGGGTCAATGTGACGCACCCTTACAAAACCAGTGCGCGCAAGCTTATTACGCCGCGTAAACGCCTGCCCGAGGCGCTTGGTGCGGTTAATACAGTTGTCTTCCGTGAAGATGGCTGGCGCGGGGATAACACCGACTTTGTCGGTTTCATGCGCGGCTATCGCCAGCAATTTGGCGATGTGAAGCCGGGCACGGTCTTGCAACTCGGCGCGGGGGGCGTCGGGCTTGCAACCGCATTCGGACTACGCGGGCTGGGTGCGGATAAAATCCTGATCCATGACAAGGAAGCAGCACGTGGCGAAGAACTGGTGGCAACCATGCGCGCTGCCAGTGCCAATGCCGTCTTTATCGGTCAAGATGATCTTGCCGACGCGGTGCGATCGGCTGACGGCCTGATCAACTGCACCCCGATTGGCATGAACCAGTATCCCGGCTGTCCGTTTGATACCAACCTGTTTGGCGGGCAGAGATGGGCCTTTGATGCTGTTTATACCCCGGTTGAAACCGCGTTCCTGCGATCAGCGGCGAAATCGGGGATTGAGGTTATGACCGGCTTTGAACTCTTCTTCTTTCAGGGTATTGAAGCATTCGAGGTTTTCAGCGGGGCAGAAATTGATGCCGATGCTGCAAGAACAGAATATTTCAATGCCTATCCCGAGGCATTGACAGGGTAGGGGAAAACGATGAGCAGCAGCAGTAGTACCGTTGCCGAGACGGTCTATAACGAAATTCGCGACGACATCCTGTATGGCGAATTGCAGCCGGGCGTGAAGCTTAAGCTTGAAGCGCTCCGCGAACGTTATAGCGTTGGCGTTAATACACTGCGCGAGGTGCTCAATCGTCTGGTGGCGTCCGGATTTGTCTTTGTCGAAGGCCAGAAGGGTTTTCGGGTTGTTGAAACATCGCCGTCCAATTTCAAGGAATTGACGGCGATGCGGCTTTTGCTTGAACGCGACGGCCTCACAGCTTCGATGAAGAACGGCGATGTCGAATGGGAAGCGCGTGTTGCCGCAGCACATCACAAGCTGTCGGCCATCGAGAAAAAGATGATGGTCGAAGACAGCCGCGAAATGACCGTTCGCTGGAGCCAGTATGACCGCGAATTCCATCAGGCCCTGATTTCGGCCTGCGGGTCGGACCTTCATCTTCGTCTTCACCGCGAGATATTCGATCAGTTCCGGCGTTATGTCGTGATCGAACTGAAAACCCACGGTTTCCGTGGGCAGGAAATTATCGATGAACATCGCGCACTTTGCGAACTGGCCCTTGCACGTGAAGCAGAGGCCGCGATTGCAAGGCTGACCGATCATATTGAAACCTACCGGCATCGTTCACAGGACTGACCTGCTGCATGGGGGCACCACATTGCGGTTTCCCCGAACAAATGACCAGATTCTGGTTATGAACAGCACATGTCCTGACGGGGCCGGAACACTATTTGCGTAGCCCGGAGGGATAAAATGCTGACCTCGATTGCCACAGTTTCACTGTCTGGCGACCTTCAGGAAAAACTCGATGCCATCGCCGCTGCCGGCTTTGACGGGGTCGAGATTTTTGAAAATGATCTTCTGTCCTTTGACGGGTCGCCCGCCGATGTTGGCAAGACCATTCGTGATCTTGGCCTTAAGCTTGTGACTTTTCAGCCGTTCCGCGATTTCGAAGGCATGCCCGAACCCCAGCGCACCCGTGCGTTCGAGCGGGCCGAACGCAAATTCGACCTGATGGAAGAACTTGGCACCGATCTTTTGATGGTCTGTTCGAACGTATCGCCCCATTCACTCGGCGGGCTTGATCGGGCGGCCAAGGATTTGGCGGAGCTTGGTGATCGTGCGGCCAAGCGCGGTCTTCGCATCGCGTTTGAGGCCCTGTCATGGGGCAAGCATATCAGCGATTATCGCGACAGCTGGGAAGTGGTGCGCCGTGCCAATCACCCGAATGTCGGTCTGGTGCTCGATACCTTCCACATCATGGCGCGCAAGGTGCCGCTTGATGCGATTTCATCAATTCCGGGCGACAAGATTTTTCTGGTACAGGTGGCCGATGCCCCGATCCTTGAAATGGATGCCCTGTCCTGGAGCCGCCATTTCCGCTGCTTCCCCGGACAGGGGGATTTCCCGTTGGCCGAGTTCATGCGCAATCTGGCGATGACCGGCTATGACGGGCCGCTGTCGCTTGAGATTTTCAATGATCAGTTTCGCTCAAGCTCGACCAAAAACGTTGCCAAGGATGGCTTGCGATCCCTGATCTATCTTGGTGACGGGATCGAAGGCGTCAAGGTCGGTGAAAAGGCCAAAACCCTGCCCCCCAAGGCCCATGCACAGGAAGTCGCATTTGTCGAATTTGCGGTCGAGGAAGAAACCGCCGACAAACTGGCAAAACTGTTTGCCGGGCTTGGCTTTGAAAAGCGCGGCAGTCATAAAACCAAGGCCGTGACATGGTGGAAACAGGGTGACATCAACCTTGTGATCAATTGCGACAAGGATGGCTTTGCGCATTCCTATAACATCGTTCACGGCCCGTCGGTTTGTGCAGTCGGCCTTAAGGTTGATGATGCCAAGGCGACCCTTGATCGTGCGCAATCATTGCTTGCCGCACCGTTCAGTCAGGCGGTGGGCGAAGGCGAGATCGAAATGCCTGCGATCCGCGGTGTCGGCGGCAGTCTGGTTTATTTCCTGGATGATCACAGCGAATTGTCGCGCATCTGGGACGTCGAATTTGAACCGGCCAGGACTGAACAAAGCGCAAAGGCAAAGCTGCGTGCTGTCGATCACGTTTCATACTCGATGCAGTATGAGGAAATGCTGACCTGGCTTCTGTATTTCACCTCGATCTTTGATCTTGGCAAGATGCCGACCCTTGATATCCCTGATCCGGGCGGGCTTGTGCAAAGTCAGGTGGTGCAAAGTGATGCGGTGCGCTTGATCCTTAATGGTTCACAAAGCCCCCATACCCAGCATTCCCAGTTCCTCAACGAGTTTTTCGGAAGCGGTGTGCAGCATCTGGCCTTTTCAAGCGAGGATATCTTTGCCTCGGTCGACTATTGTGCGGAAAACGGGGTCGAGATTTTACCGATCCCGGAAAACTATTATGATGATATCGAAGCGCGCTTTGGTCTGGAACCGGAACTGCTTGATCGTTTGCGTGCGCGTAATATTCTCTATGATCGTGATGACGAAGGCGAATATTATCAGGCTTATACGCGGACCTTTGCCAATCGTTTCTTCTTTGAACTGGTGGAGCGTCGGGCGTATCGTGGGTTCGGGGCGGCCAATGCGCCAATCCGTTTGGCATCACAAACACGCATGAACCGGCGCAGCGACGCGGCGAAATAAACAGGGCCCCCAAAGATCACAGGATTGGGGGCTGTGACAGGGCATAAAGGTGGGAATAGAGAAATGAGCGTGCAGGAAATTCTTGTCATCAATGGACCGAACCTGAACCTGCTTGGGCAGCGTCAGCCGGAAATCTATGGCTATGACACCTTGCAGACGATCGAGGAAAAATGCGTTGAACTGGCAAGGGAGTTGAATGTTTCTGTGCGTTTCGGCCAGTCCAACCACGAAGGCGCGATCATTGATCTGATCCATGAGGCGCGTCTGAAATCAGCTGCGATCATCATCAATGCCGGTGCCTATACCCATACATCTGCCGCCATTCATGATGCGCTAAAAACCTTTGATGGCTATATCATCGAACTGCATATTTCCAATCCGCACGCCCGCGAGGAATTCCGCCATAAAAGCTGGATCAGTCCGGTGGCCGATGCGGTGATGGCCGGTGCAGGGGCTTATGGCTATGAACTGGCGACGCGCTTGGCCGCCGAGAAAATCAAGGCCAAGTAAACAGCGCCTGAATAAGTCAGTCATATATTCAATTTTTACTGAGATATCTGATATATTTGATTTGAAAAATCACGACACATGTCAGGATCAAGGGCAGCGAAAGCTGCCCTTTTCTTTTGCGATACAGAAACCGGGATAAGGTCAGGCTTCGTCAGACCGCACTGCGCGAGCGCAGGGCAGCGGCAAGGGTGCCGTCATCAAGATAATCAAGCTCGCCGCCGACCGGCACACCATGGGCAAGGCGCGTGACCTTGACCCCGGTTTCAATCAGCCGTTCGGTGATGTAATGGGCGGTGGTCTGGCCATCGACCGTGGCGTTGGTGGCAAGGATCACTTCATTGACCCCGCCATTGCGCACCCGATTGACCAGCTGATCGATTTTAAGATCATCCGGGCCGACCCCATCAAGCGGCGAAAGTGTGCCGCCAAGAACATGATATTGCCCCTTAAACGCCGCACCGCGTTCAAGCGCCCACAGGTCCTGGACTTCCTCGACCACGCAAATCATATCGGTTCCACGATTGTGATCGGCACAGATATGGCAAGGATCGGTGACATCTATATTGCCGCAATTGGCACAGGTGGTCATGGCCGCTGCTGTTTCGTGCAGGGCATCGGCCAGCGGGATCATCAGGGTTTCGGGTTTCTTGAGCATCTGCAACACCGCGCGCCGTGCCGATCGCGGGCCAAGGCCCGGCAAACGCGACAGAAGCTTGATCAGATTTTCGATTTCCCGTCCGGTCATGGTGATCCCGTATGTGGTGTTAGGTTTCTGATCTTGTATCAAAAACAAAGGGCGGCGCAATGCCACCCTTTGTCGCGCACTTCAAAAGTGCCTATCAATCCGGCCCTGTCGGTCGATCAGAATGGCAGTTTGAAGCCTTCCGGCAGGTTCATGCCGCCGGTGACGTCTTTCATCTTTTCCTGAACGGCCGCCTCGACCTTGACCTTGGCGTCGTTATAGGCCGCCACGATCAGGTCTTCGAGAACTTCGGTGTCGTTGGGGTCAACGATGCCTTTATCAAGCGAAAGGCCGCGCATTTCGCCTTTGCCATTAAGCATGACCTTGACCATGCCCGCACCGGACTGGCCTTCGACCTGGAGTTCAACCAGACTTTCCTGCATTTCCTGCATTTTCGTCTGCATTTGCTGGGCCTGTTTCAGCATCCCTGCAAGGTTCTTCATAGCTCGTCGTCTCCTTCGAGATAAAATGCGTCGTCATATACTGAACCGCTTTCGTCTTCTTCACCTTCGGACAATTCCTGTCCGGGTGGCAGATGGACGGCAACGATTTTTGCGTTTGGCAAACCGTCAAGCACGGCTTTGACCACCGGATCCTGCGAGGCATCAGCCTTGCGCTGTTCAAGCGCCTCGAGTTCCTGTTCCTTTAACGTCGGTGCCCCTTCCTCGCGTTCGGAAACACTGACCAGCCAGCGATGCCCGGTAAGGGCATTCATCGCCTTGATCAATTGGGTCGAAAGGTCTGAGCGCGCACCCCGTGCCGGGCGGAATTCGATCCGGCCCGGTTCATATTTCACAAGATGCATATAGTTTTTAACCTGCATGGCAATGCCGGTTGTTTCACGGTCCTTGGCAAGAAGTTCCGCAACCTCGGCAAAGCTTTCAGGCATTTTGGCATAGACGACCTGCTCGACCTGTTCGGGTTCGCCAAGCGGATCGGGACGGCGCTGTGCAACGGCGGTGGCACCACCACCATTGACCACCTGCATGCGCGGGCCCGGACCACCAGAACCGCCGCCATTACCACCACCCTGCGGGGCGTTACCGGCACCGCCATTTGCCATATCCTGACGCAGTTTTTTGATCAGATCACCGGGCGATGGCATTTCTGCGGCATAGGCCAGACGGATCAGGATCATTTCGGCGGCCTGAATGGGCGAAGGCGCGATGCGCGTTTCTTCAAGCCCCTTAAGCAGCATCTGCCATGCACGGGTAAGCTGTGGCATTGCCAATTTGGCGGCAATTTCCTTGCCGCGTTCGCGTTCGATCTGCGACACGCCGGGATCATTGGCCGCCTCAGGCGAAAGTTTCACACGGGTCAACCAATGGGTCAGGTCGAGCATATCCTGCAACATTACGGCCGGATCGCCACCCAGTGCATATTGTGCGCTCAAAAGCTCAAGCGCCTCGTTGATTTCGCCCTTCATGGTGAAATCAAACAGATCGAAAATGCGTGACCGATCCGAAAGCCCCAGCATGTCGCGGACTTGCTGGGTGGTGACCTTGCCTGCGCCATGGGAAATGGCCTGATCAAGCAAGCTCATACCGTCACGCACAGACCCATCGGCGGCACGCGCGATCAGGGCGACGGCTTCTTCCTCGATCTCGGCCTTTTCGAGCCCGGCAATGCGGGTATAGTGGGCCGCGAGTTCGTCGGTCTGAACACGGCGCAGGTCAAAACGCTGACAGCGCGACAGAACCGTGATCGGAATTTTGCGAATTTCGGTGGTCGCAAAGATGAATTTCACATGCTCTGGCGGTTCTTCAAGCGTTTTAAGAAGCGCGTTGAACGCGCTTTTCGAGAGCATGTGCACTTCGTCGATGATGTAAATCTTGTAGCGGGCCGATGTCGGGCGATAGCGCACACCTTCGATCAGTTCGCGAATGTCATCAACGCCGGTCCGCGACGCGGCATCCATTTCCAGAACATCGACATGGCGGTCTTCGGCAATCGCACGGCAATGTTCGCACACACCACATGGCTCGATGGTCGCCGAACCCTTGCCATCGGCACCGATACAGTTCAGCGCACGCGCAATGATACGGGCCGTGGTGGTTTTACCAATCCCGCGCACCCCGGTCAGAACGAATGCATGGGCCAGACGCCCGCTTTCAAGGGCATTTGACAGGGTTTTGACCATCGGACCATGCCCGATCAGCTCGTCAAAGGTTTTCGGGCGGTATTTTCGCGCAAGAACCTGATACTCGCTTTTGGGCGCGGCGTCGGTGGCGTCACATTTTACCGGCGCAGATGTATCTGCGGCTGCAGATGCGTCTGGCGCGGGGGCGTCACTTTCGGGCATGTCCTGATTGGCGGTATCGATCTGATCGCTCATTCATCCGGTCCGGATTGTTGTAATCTTGTTCGGTTTTAGCAGCTTCGCGACCGTATGGGAAAGACCAAGTGGGAAATTTCCCATACAAAAAATCACATGCCCGAAGATGTAAGGCACATGACAAAAAACAAGGGGATGTCGGGGGGATTGAAAAGGGTGAGAGACTGAACAGCGACCCGGAAAAACTCGTTACGGCTGCTACCTTCCGGTCCTGACCGGGTTGGCGAGCGGTCCGTCCACTGCCAGCCTCTCGCCCCCTATATCGCGCAAGGTGTTCCAAAACGCAAGAGAAGATGCCCGAAAATTTCAGATCGCTATTGATCAATCAGCAATAACAACGCCTTGTCTTGGCGTTGTGCTTGCAACAACATTCTCCGGATTGCGGTAACTGCCGATTTTTCAAGACCTTCCACCGGAAGATCGAGAATCCTTAGCAATCGGAAGATATCATTCTCCGACAGATATCCGGCTTGGGCTGGAATTTGACCAGCACTTGCGATCAACGGGGCTTTGAGTTTCTTGAATATCGACTTGTCCAGAGGGCGCCCCCGCGCCGGATTGGGGAGGGGATTGGTCGTTAAACTGTCCGTTGGTACAAAATCAAGACATTGCCCAAGCTGTCTTCCAGATAGGGCTCCAAGATCGGACGTCGCAGAGAAACAGTGAATTGCTGATAAAAAAGCGCCATAGATCGTACCGCTATCCTCAATCACGGTTTTGGTATCGACCCGCAGGGCGCGGATAATCGGCGGGTGTATTGGGTCGGTGCATATGGCAAGCAGATCAGAACGTTGCCTCCCGGATGGCAGGCCAAGGAATGTCGCCATCTCGCGGTGCAAAATGTCTGGTGAAAAGCAATATGCGAGATGGCGTATGGTCATGGGTCTATGACTTCACTTACCGACAATTGTCCTGCGTACCATTTACGACGTTTTGTCTGTTCTGCTGTGCGAAGGCTGATACGGCGGCCTTGGCGTCATCTGCACTGACGCCTTCTGGCTGGATGATACCCCAATGCCCCTCAGGGTCATTATCAAACAGCGCGGTATAGCCTTCCAAACCAGCAACGGGACCATGTGCGCCGACATCAGGTTCACCATCGAGGATGACCGTGAACCGATAGTTACACGGTTTCAACACCGGAGCCAGTTGGGGATGAATGAAGTTGGACAGAGTTGGGTTGAAGCTGAACTGACCGGGCGAAAGGGTTGCATTGCCATTGGATTTGGCATCTACACCGCGATAAATATCGACATCGGCTTGTGCCGTTCCACCAAGAAGCGTCAGCAAAACAAATGTGCCAATCGAACATGTTGCGGCAGACGTCAGTTTTTCAAACATGAGTTTTCCTTTCAGGTTGCATATCTTGCAGGAAAACCGACGGAGGCATCCATTTGATGTGACCAGATTTATGGCATGATCCAGATAATCTGGCCTGTATATGGTTGCCTTTTGACAAAGCGCCGCTAAGTTTTGAACAGCCTTCCGACCGCTTTTGAGACCCGGCAGATCAACTTTGATAATCAGAAATTGAATGGATCAGATGATGGCACGACAATTTTACGAATCCATCGATCTTGATCGTGACGCGCTGCTGCGCAAGACCGAGAACTGGCAGCAGATTCTGTTGGCCGAAGAATCGCTTCGCATCGTTATTTGCCATGCCGGTGATCCGCTTTTTGCCTGGCCCGAGGAAATGGATGCCCATGAACTGGTGGTGCTGGGCGCACCGGCAATCCCGCATCTTGATGTTGATCTCAATGGCGGGCACTGGATTTATATCGGGCGTGATGCACAGGGGCCGGTGATTGCGGTTGATATCGCCCCCGTCATGCCCGAACGCGACGATGCGGTGCGCGCACTGGGCGGCGGGTTTGGCGACATGCGTAGCCGGATGGCCGCCCTTTCAAGTGACGAAGCGGCCTTGGCCGCACAGGCACGCGCCATTTTCAACTGGCATCGCGGGCATCAGTTTTGTGGGGCATGTGGTCATCCCAACCGGATCGAAGAGGCCGGTTACAGATTGCAATGTTCAAACCCCGCTTGTGGCAAGGCTCATTTTCCGCGAACCGATCCGGCTGTGATCATGCTGATCCATCATCAGGATCACGTATTGCTGGCCCGGTCCCCACAATTCATGCCCGGCATGGTATCTGTGCTTGCAGGCTTTGTTGAGCCGGGTGAAACCCTTGAACAGGCGGTTGCACGGGAGGTCCATGAAGAAGTCGGTGTCCGGATCAAGCGGCCCCAATATGTGGCATCGCAGCCCTGGCCGTTTCCCGGTTCCCTGATGTTGGGCTTTGTCGCCGAAGCCGAGACAACCGAGCTTTTCCCCGATCAGGAAGAGATCGAATTTGCCATGTGGGTGCATCGCGAAGAGGTCGCAGCACTTCCGCAAAAGGGAATTAATTTGCCGCGACCGATCTCAATTGCGCGATTCCTTCTGGAAAACTGGTGCGCGCGACGCATATAGAAAGTGACAGCACAAGGTGAACGGGTAATCCCCCGGATGTTTTTTGCCGCAGTGCACATTTTTGGGAACAACGTCGCAGGATAAAAGCCCTTGGGAAAAATGCGTGTAAAATCGAACGTGCTGGCAGTGTTTCTGGCATTTTGCGCGTTTTATTTTTTCCCCGGAACCAACGCGGTAAGGGCTGCTGACCCGATAATTGTCAAGGTCGGTGCCTATGAATACGGGGTTGTCTATTTCTATCAGGATGGCAAGGCAGGCGGTATCGTTCCCAAACTGATCAATCTGCTCAACGGATTGCAGGATGAGTATCAATTCCAGCTGGCAGAGACATCTTCACGTCGCCGATACCAGGCGCTGATGAATGGCGAGCTTGATCTTGTGTTGCTTGAAAGTGCGCAGTGGGATTGGCCGGATTACGATGTTCATTACTCTGATCCCATCGTCCGGGAAAAAGATATCTATCTGGCGCTATCGAACCGGACAGATGCACAGGAACTGTTTTCCGATGTAACCGCACATCGGATGCTGTGCGTTTTGGGGTTCCATTACGGCTTTGCAGACTACAATGGCGACCCGGAATATTTGCGCAAGAACTTCAATGTGTTGCTGCGGTATAACGAAGCTGAAGTTCTGGACGGACTTTTTGCCGGCGAAGCACCGATTGCCGTCGTGTCAGCCGGATTTCTGGCCCGTCAGTTTGTCCAGGATCCCGGAATGCGTAATCGTCTGGTGATCGCAGGCAAACCCGATGCAACCTATGATCTGGTTTCGGTGCTGTCGAAAGATTCAGCGATTCCGCTTGATGCCTTTAACAAGCTGGTTGCCGAACTTATTGCCAGCGGTGAAGTCGAACGTCTTTGGCGTCAGCTTCACATTGGCGTATCGGGCTAAATCCCGTCCAGTGGCGGGATGCGCGCGATGACATTCCGGCGCAATGTTTCAGGACGTTCACGCCAGGCGACAATGCCATCATCGCTATCGGCATAACGTGTGGCAAGATCACAAAGATCATCAATCATGGTTTCAGGATCGACATTGCCATAGACATATCCCCACTTACCCGAACCATTGAGCGCAACCGAGCAGCCCGATTTGCAATTGGTCAGGCATTCGGCCGGACGCAGATCAAACGGAAGATCACGCTCGGCACAAAGTTCAACCATCCGGTCAAACAGCATTTTGCCGTGACGCGGATCGGTTTGCGCGTCGGCATTCGAGGCCGTGCAGGTGATGCAAATATTCAGGCGTGGTTTGGTGGTCATCAAATCAATCTTTTTGTGGCGAGGTTTCTGGTCGCGCGTCAAGCGGGGCGCGCATCCAATCAGCTTGCGGCGGTCTCGGTCAAGTCATCTTCAAGATTTTGACTGACATAATCCTGTATGGCGGCCGCCAGTTGGCGACTGACCAGCGGATGTGAATTTTCTGCAAGCATCACGGCAACCCCGACCGCAGGCAGGGGCGGGAAACCATCGCGACTGTCAAGAATCTGGAATTCATCGGTGACACTTGCCGCAGCAAGGGCGGCGACCCCAAGCCCGTCTCGGACCAGATGTAAAAGCGATGCGGCCTGACGGGTGGTGGCAAACAGGTTAAAAGGCTTGCCGGATTTTGAAATGGCATCAATTGCCCAAGCATGAAATTTGCAGTCCTCGGCGGGCAATACCAGTGGCAGCGGATCAAGTTCATGCTGGCGATGAACGGGCGAGGTCACCCAGACACCGGGCTCGTGACGCAGGAAATAGCCTTCCTCGCCCATGGCGGATCGACTGACCAGCGAGATATCAAGTTCCCCCTGATCAAGCATCCGTTGCAGCAAGATGGTCGGATTGACCGAGACAAAGAAAGTCGCGTTGGGAAATACGTTGCGGATACCGCGCAGAACGACCGGCAGGATTTTCTGGGCATAATCATCGGGGCAGCCAATGCGGATCGGCCGGGTCGCATCCTGTGTGCGGAGCTTGCCCATTGCCTCGTCCTGAAGAGACAGGATGCGTCGCGCATATCCGACAAAGGTGATGCCATCATTGGTCAGAAGCACATTGCGCCCGTCGCGTTCAAACAGCTTGTTATCAACCAGCTCCTCAAGTCGCTTCATCTGCATCGAAAATGCCGATGGCGTGCGCCCGATGCGATCAGCGGCACGGTTGAAACTGCCGCATTCGGCAAAGGCAACAAAACTGCGAAGCAGATCGGAATCCATGGCCTCTTCCTTTGATCAGAATTTATGATCAATTAATTTGAACAATTGGGTCAAAACTATTCGATTGTTTGAAATTCATCCAGCGGCAAATATCGCACCTGGCCGGCCAATGCTTTAACGCGAATGCTTTTGACGCATGTGCCACAAGGAATTTCATGATGATTTTGAACGACTATCTGATGTCGGGGAACGGATATAAAGTCCGTTTGCTGCTTTCCATGTTGGGTCAACCGTTTGAGTATGTCGAACGCGACATCATGAAGGGTGAAACCCGTACACCGGAATATCTGGCAAAGATCAACCCGAACGGAAAAATTCCGGCCCTTGTGCTTGATGATGGCCGGGTACTGGCCGAAAGCAACGCCATTCTGGGCTATCTGGCCGAAGGCACCAATTTCATTCCTCATGACAGGTATGAGCGGGCTGAAATGATGGGGTGGCTGTTCTTTGAGCAATATGACCATGAACCCAACGTTGCTGTCCTGATTTCCTGGTATGAGATCAAGGGGCTGCCGGAAAATGCCGATATCCTTGAACCGATGAAACAGGCCGGTGCAAAGCGTGCGCTTGATCTGATGGAAAAGCGGCTGTCTGGGCATAACTGGCTGGTGGGCGAGGCCCTTACGATTGCTGATATCTCGCTTTATGCCTATACGCACCGCGCCGAACTTGGAAAAATCAGTCTTGCGAACTATCCGGGCATTCGGGACTGGCTTGCCCGGATCGAAGCATTGCCGGGTTATGTTCCGATTACCTGGACCCCGTAATCTGGACTGAAAAAGGGCCACCACCGGCAGGAAATCCACCCGCTTCCGGGGGAATGGGGGAAGGAAGACTTCCCCGCCTGTGGTGGCCAGATACCCCGATGCGATTAAGGGGAACATCGGGGCGGCGGTCATGAAATCACGCGGATTTCAAAATTTGTTCGGGCAAAAGCGGATCGGTTTGCACGGCTGAACTTCTGGCCTTGAAGCGGTGATAGGCATCAAGCACCATTGGTGCGTCTTCGAGCATCCCTGTGCCGCCGGGCATGGCGTTAAGATAATGCAGGATCGGCATGATCATCATGTCAGGCAGGGTGAAACGTTCCCCCATGATCCAGCCATCGGCATAGGCCTTATCAAGCACCGAAAGATCATGACGGATCACATCGGCAAGTCTGGTCATTTCGGTGGCAAATGCGGGATCATGACGGCGCCGATGATCGGCAAAGACCATCGGAATGACGAAATTGCGAATGATGTTCTGATCCAGTCGTGTCATCGCCAGACTGATCCACTGGTTCATGCGCGCGATCTTTTGCGCCGGGACAGGCCGCAAAAGCGGGCCGGGGAAATGATCGTCGATATAACGGCAAATAGCCGCCGTCTCATAAAGCACGAATGATCCATGTATCAGCACGGGCACCTTGCCAAACGGGTTGTGGCGCAACACGGTCGGCGTTGCATTCTGGCCCGGTGTCTGGACATTGCGGCTGGTGAATTCGAACGGGATTTCCTTTTCAAGACAGGCAATGCGAACCGTGCGGGTCAGGTTGCTGCGCGGCATTCCGACAATGATTACGTCTGACATGATGGGCGTCCTTTGCTGCTTGCTTGGGGCTTTGTTGCCCGTCGCATTGGGCGGGAATTGAAAACCGAACTTGCAGACAGGATTGCCAAGCACATAATATGTTCAAGAACATATTATTGGCCTGTGCCATAGTTCCGCTTGGTCAATCCTCAGACCACCAAACGGAGATCAAAATGCCCTATAGCCCCGCGCATAAACCAAAGACCCGGATCCGTATCGTCAATGCGGCAACCGCATTGTTCAAAAAAGCCGGATTCGAAAATGTGACGATTGATCAGGTGATGGCTGCAGCCGGGCTGACGCGCGGCGGCTTTTATGCCCATTTCAAGAACAAGGAAGACCTGTTTGTCGCCTGTGTGGAGAACGGCATGTCGTTGCTATCCTCGCCGGTTCTGGCCGAACTTCGCAAAGCCGAAAGGCGTGGCAAAGACTGGGTGACGACCTTTGCGACCTTGTATCTGTCGCGCCTGCATGTTGAAAACCCCGACAAGGGATGTGTTTTGCCAACCCTGTCGGCCGAAGTTTCGCGATCAGGAGATCGTGCAAGGGAGGCTTTTTCCCGGTTGATTACCGATGCAACTGAAAAGCTCGCCTGGAAGCTTGCCAAGGAGGATGATGTGCCGGGGATTGATCGGCACATCAATATTGATGCCGGGGCAAAGTTGGACAATGTGCCCGAAAATTACAAACGGGATTCCGCGGCTATGCTGGCGATGATGGTTGGTGCTGTCGTCCTGAGCCGGGCGGTGGATGACCAAACAGCCGATCAGATATTGAACGCCACGCGCGATACCATCCTCAATAACCGGCAGGCTGACGGGGTTTCGTCGCAAAATGCGCAGAAAACGGCCTGATCAGTCAAAGAAACCGGCAAGGACTTCGGCATAGATCGTAACAAGGTTTTCGATGTCATCGACCATGGCGTGTTCATCGACCTTGTGCATGGATTGCCCGACCAGACCGAACTCGGCGACTTCGGTATATTTCTGAATGAAACGGGCATCGGATGTGCCGCCTGTGGTGCTCATCTCCGGGCGCTTGCCAGTGACTTTTTCCGAGGCATCGGCAATCAGATTGGCGAGTTTTCCGGGATTGGACAAAAATGCCTCGCCCGAGATTTTGACCTTAAGCTCATGCGCACCAGCATGTTCGGTACAGGTTTCTTCAATCCATTTTTTCAGATCAGCGCCAGTGTGCTGATCATTAAAGCGGATGTTAAAGGCCGCGCTGACCTTGGCCGGAACCACGTTGGTTGCGGCATTGCCAGCATCAACGGTGGTGATTTCAAGATTGCTGGGCTGGAAGTGATCGGTGCCCTGATCAAGTTCACGGGAATTGAGGGCATCAAGCGTTCTGATCATGCGCGGTACAGGGTTATCTGCCAGATGCGGATAGGCAACATGGCCCTGTGCCCCAAACACGGTCAGCCAGCCGGTAACAGAACCCCGGCGACCGACTTTCATCATTTGGCCCAGATATTTTGGGTTGGTCGGTTCGCCAACCAGACAGCAATCAAATTTTTCGCCTTCCTGATCGCACCATTCAACCAGCTTGACAGTACCATTGATCGCATCGGCCTCTTCGTCGCCGGTGATCAGGAACGAGATGGATTCATCGAAATCCGGATGTGCCGCCAGAAAGGCATCGACGCCCCCGACAAAGCAGGCAATGCCGGTTTTCATATCAACTGCCCCACGCCCGAACAGGCGGCCATCAATCACCTCGCCGCCAAACGGGTCGACGGTCCAGGCGTTGGTGTCACCCGCGGGGACTACATCGGTGTGGCCGGCAAAGCAGAAATTGCGTCCCTTGGTGCCCAGACGGGCATAAAGGTTATCAATGGCATCACTGCCATCGCCGTCAAAGACCTTGCGTTTGCAGTCAAAGCCGCGTGCTTCAAGCGCCTTTTGCAAGACATCAAGCGCACCAGCATCCGCCGGGGTGACAGACGGGCAACGGATTAGTGACTGGGCAAGTTCAAGGGCGGCAGACATCGGGCAATCTCTTGTTCGGTTTCTGACCGGTTGTTATGCGGTCAGGGTGTTTGTGCGAAAAAGGGCAAAACGAACTAGCCGTTTTGCCCCTTATAGATCATCAATGTTGCGCAGAACAGAAATCAGTCGCGCAGCAATTCATTGATCGAGGTCTTCGAACGGGTCTTTTCATCAACACGCTTGATGATGACCGCGCAATAAAGGCTCGGCCCCGGGGTTCCGTCCGGAAGCGGTTTGCCCGGGATGCTGCCCGGAACAACGACCGAATAGGCCGGAACGCGGCCGACAAAGGTTTCGCCGGTGGTGCGGTCGATGATCTTGGTCGATGCGCCGATAAAGACACCCATCGAAATGACAGCACCTTCTTCGACGATAACGCCTTCGACGATTTCCGAACGTGCGCCGATGAACGCATTGTCTTCGATGATGACCGGTCCGGCCTGAAGCGGTTCAAGAACGCCGCCGATACCCGCACCACCTGACAGGTGAACGTTTTTACCGATCTGCGCACAGGATCCAACGGTTGCCCAGGTATCAACCATCACGCCGGTATCAACATAGGCGCCAAGGTTTACAAAGCTTGGCATCAGGACAGTGCCCGGTGCGACATAAGCCGAGCGGCGAACGATGCTGCCCGGAACGGCGCGGAAACCGGCCTGTTTGAACTCGGCTTCGCCCCAGCCTTCGAATTTGGAAGGAACCTTGTCCCACCAGTTGGTGTTTTCGCCCGGGCCACCTGCGATGGTGGTCATGTCATTAAGGCGGAAAGACAGCAGAACCGCCTTTTTGGCCCACTGATTGACAACCCATTTGCCGCCGGTCTTTTCGGCAACGCGCAATTCACCGCGATCCATGGCATTAAGCGCCTGATCAACTGCTTTGCGAATTTCGCCCTGGGTGGCGGAGCTGATTTCGTCGCGGTTTTCCCATGCGACGTTAATCACGCCTTCAAGTTCAGTTCTGTTCATTTTCGAAGGTCCTTGCGGTCAGCCTAAATCTGTCGGGCGGAGAATGGTCAATGCAGCCCATGAAGTCAACTCCGCCAGTTTGCGTAGAAGCGCCCGTTTCGGGCATTTCTCCGTTCCTGATCCCTTTGCGCGATAGACATAGCGGATCAGGCCGGGAAGCTCAATCCTGGAACCGTGACAAATCGCGTCGCTTGTCAGTAAGTTGCCGCAAGAGTGCGCAGGAACCCGACAATGTCACTGGTCTGGTGATCAAGGCGGGGATCGTCGCTGCCATTCTGGGCCCATTCGACATCGGTATTCACCCAAACCGTGGTCATTCCCATGTCTTTGGCCGGTAACAGGTTTTTGGCCATGTCTTCGAAATAGACAGCCTGCGTAGGGTCAACGCGATCACGCGCAAGCAGGCGGTCATAGGGCTGTTGCTGCGGCTTGGGGATATAATCGGCATCAACAATGTCAAAGATCGTCTCGAACCGGTCGATAATGCCAAGACGATCCATCACGCGTTCGGCATGGCCGCGCGACGCATTGGTGAAAATAAGCTTCCTTCCGGGCAGGGCATCAAGGGCCTCGGCCAGTTCCGGTGCCGGTGGCACTACTGACAGATCAATGTCATGAACCTTGGCAAGATAGTCTGCCGGATCGATGTCATGTTCGGTCATCAGGCCACGCAAGGTTGTGCCATAACGATGGAAAAAGTCCTTCTGCACCCGATGGGCGGCATCAGCTTCGAGCTTGAGCGTCTCGCGGACATATTTACCAATCAGGTCCGAGACCTGTGAAAACAGATCGCAGTTTGCCGGATAAAGGGTGTTGTCGAGATCAAAGATCAGCACGGATTCTGAAGTCAGACGCGGCAGGGTGACAGGGCTTTTGGCAGAGATGGTCATGGTCAGGTGGCCTTGATCGGTAAAATATCGGGGGCGCGACTAAATATTATGCTCCTAGTTGTAAGCGATCTGGTCGCGCTTGGAAACATCTGCCCGGTCTTCTGCAATTTGGCATTGTTGTTATGCGTCTGATGCAGCCACTTAAAGGTCGAATTATCGGGAGTGGGGGTTTAAAACCCGCTGCAAGAACAAAGATATATGAAATCTTTGGTGCCAATTTGCCCCGTTTTCTAGCGACTGTTCGGGAGTTTCGGGGTGATTTTGCAACAGGATGGTTATTCGCAAGAATAATCAGGATCGAGTTTGTAAAACCCTTGTTAAGCATAAAGGGCTGATCATCTCAAAAAGCCGGAATGGCGGAGAGGGCATTTTTTGAGTTCGGGGGAAGTGAAAAATGTCGCTGATTGCGGGCAGCGTGAGAGGGCGCATTGGATAAACTGATAAAAGCTCGAACAACCGAATTGCGAAACGAACGCAACCGTTTTGCGGCACTGGCCTTTGTATGGGGCGATCTACTTCTTGAGCTGGATGGCGATTTCCGGATCGTTTTTGCCTCCGGTGCGTCGGACGGTATCCTTGGCCGTCGTCCACAGGAACTTTCGGGGAAACTTTTCACAAGTTTTCTGGCCAAACAGTTCAGGCCATTGGTTGCTGAAATGCTGCATGTCGCGCGCAGACGCGGACGCATGGATAATATTCAGGTCCGCTTTGCCCAGCATGATGAACAGCTTAGTCCGCCTGTCTCTATGAGCGGCTATTTCCTGCCTGATCTTGGCGATCACTTCTTTGTTGCCCTGCGTGTGGCGATCAATTCGCTGCCACCCGATATTGCCGGATCGATCCAGCGTGACAATGCGACGGGTCTTCTTGATGAAGAAAGCCTGTCAAAAGTCGTGACAGAACGGTTGGTCGCCCAGCGTGAAACCGGTACGGAGCACAAATTCACCCTGATGACCCTTAATGCGTTCGACCCGCTGTGCAAGCGCATGGCGCAGCTTGAGCGCAATGAGCTGATGGCAAGTGTCGGCGCATTTTTGCGCGCCCATTCGGTGGCGGGGGATACGGCCGGGCGCCTTGGCCCCGAGAAATTCGGTATGCTGCATCGGCCCGATGTGCCGATTGGCGATCTTGAAAGGCGGATAGAGGAATGCGTGCGCGATGCCGACCCCAAAGGCATCGGGGTAGAGGTCACCTCAACCGTGACCGATTTCACTGCCGAGGTCATCCCGCCGGGCGATCTGGCGCGCGGGGTTCTGTATTCCATTCGCCGGTTCTGTGATCGTCAGGATCACGGGTTTACCTTCTCGCGGCTGATGGGGCAGGCAGATAATCTGGTCAATAGCACTTTTTCGGCGATGCAGGATTTCGGGATGCGGGTTGACCGACTGAAATTCGACACGGTCTATCAGCCGATTGTGCGTCTGCCTAATGCCGAGATCCATCACTTCGAAGTTCTGGTCCGTTTCTATGATGACGCCGGGGAGTTGATCCCGACACAGGACCTGATTGCCTTTGCCGAACAGGTCAATATGGTCCATCGGCTTGATCTGGCAATGCTGCGCAGAAATCTTAAATGGATCAAGTCACAGCTTCAATCCGGGATCACAGTGCGGGTTGCCGTAAATATTTCCGGTCATTCACTGGAAAACCCGGATTTCTGCCGGTCAGCGATCGCATTGTTCGAACGTAACCGTGAAACGCTTGGCCAGTTGATGATTGAGGTTACCGAAACCTCGGAAATCAAGGATATCGATACAGCTGCAAGATGGATTGCCCGTTTCCGCGAACTGGGCATTGAAATTTGTCTGGATGATTTTGGCACCGGTGCGTCGAATTTCCGTTATCTCAGTGCAATGGAAGTCGATTATGTGAAGATCGACGGGGAATCCATTCGCCAATCGATGAAAACCGGCAAGGGACAGGCTTTCATGCGATCGCTGGTTGATTTGTGCCACGAGATCAATGTCGAAGTGGTTGGTGAAATGATCGAGACTGACGAGATGCGTGAACTGATCACCAAGGCCGGCTTTGATTTCGCACAAGGCTATCTGTTTGGCAAACCCGAGGCCGATATCAGCCTTTACTGGCGTGATGCTTCCCCTCGGCGATAGTAAAAGTCGCTATACCAAGCTGAGACTGCATTTCTCATTGTCACAAGGTCACCTTCAGGGTGGCCTTGTTGCGTTTTGACGACGGTTGAAATTCAGGAATAAGAGATTCTATTGATTTCAATTCAATGGAGGATGTGAGCAGATCGATACAAGAAAGACAAAACCTTGTGACCAAAGAAGCTGTTTGGAAAGGAGGATCGCTTTCCGGTCTTATTGAGACAGTTCGGACAAGATCCCGTATTTACCCAAGATGCTGTCATAAAGTCCGCTCTGGCGGATGGCAGCAAGACCGGTATTAAGTTCTTTCAGCAGCATGTCGGCATGTTCGGTCTTGCGGGTGATGCAGGAATAATAGGGATCGTTTGACAGGGTCTTGGTTTTGATGGTCGAAATGCCCGGTATGTCGTTCTTTTCGACATTCAGCAGGTAATCCATCGGGGCCCTGAAAGACAGAACTGCATCAAGGCGTTTTGACAGAAGTAAATTGACCAGTGTTGTTTCACTGTTTGCCATGACGACATCAATATCAGCGGTGCGTGCTGCGGTTTCAAGATTGTAGCCATTCACGACCCCGACGGTCATGCTTTTCGCATCCTCAAGATCATCAACCGATCTCAGGATTTCATCGCGGGTGGCATAAAGCGCAACCCGTACGTGACCAAGAATGTCTGAAAAAAGAAAGTCGGTTTCGCGTTCTGGCAGATAGCTGCAGGAACACAGACCGTCCACCTGTCCGCTCTGAGCCAGAAAATAGGCACGTTTCCAGGGATAAAACGGTGTCAGCAAGGTAATGTTGCGTGATGCAAAAGCGGCTCTGAGAATTTCAACATCGTAGCCGGGCTTGGTTGTACTGTTTGCAATCTTGGCCGGTGGAAAAGGGTTGCAGGCTAGGGTAACTGTATGGTGCTTGCCGGGGGGCGATATCAGCGCATTTTGTGCCTGGGCATTTCCGTAGCTCCACAACACAATTACCAGACAAAGTAACGTGACAATGGATGCCCATCGCCAAAAGCGGTTGGCGCCAGTGACTGAGCAATTGCCAGTAAAACCACTGGTACTGGGTCTGGACACAGAGTCTGGAAAATGAGCGGGTATTCGCATTAAAGTTCCGGGTTACTATAGATATTAAGTGTCAATAGAATCAGTATGATATCATGCTTCATGCGTACTGTATTATTTCTCTTGGCGACGTGACTTGCGGTAGATCAGTTATCCGGGGCAATGCAGGGTTATTTCTAGGCCCGCTGGATGCCGATAGAAAAAAGGCCGGTGATCACACCGGCCTTTTCCATGGGTATATATTGCAGATTACTCTGCTGCTTTGACTTCGGCGTTGCTGCGAATTGCTGCTTCGCGAACGTCGTCGGTCACATGTTCTTCGAACTTGGAGAAGTTCTTTTCAAACAGACCGGTCAGGTTGGCGGCAGCCTTGTCATAAGCTGCCTTGTCGCTCCAGCTCTCACGCGGGTTGAGAACTTCTGCCGGGATGTCACCACATGCGGTCGGGTATGCAAGACCGAAATACGGATCGGTTGCGAAATCGGCATTTTCCAGTTCGCCATTCAGAGCCGCATTGAGAAGGCCACGGGTGTAAGCAATCTTCATGCGCGAACCAACGCCATAGCCACCACCGGACCAGCCGGTATTGACCAACCAGCAATTGGCCTGATGTTTTTCCATCAGTTCACCAAGAAGCTTGGCATAAACCGACGGGTGACGCGGCATGAACGGTGCACCAAAGCAGGCAGAGAACGCGGCAGTCGGTTCCTTGACACCTTTTTCGGTGCCGGCAACTTTCGCGGTGTAGCCTGACAGGAAGTGATACATCGCCTGTGCCGAGCTCAGTTTTGCGATCGGTGGCAGAACGCCAAAGGCATCACAGGTCAGCATGATGATGTTTTTCGGATGACCACCACGACCGTTTTCCGATGCATTCGGGATGAATTCAATCGGATAGCTTGAGCGGGTGTTTTCGGTGTGACGGGCATCGTCGAGATCAAGCTCGCGCGACTGTTTGTTCATCACAACGTTTTCAAGAACGGTACCGAAACGCTCGGTGGTCGCAAAGATTTCCGGCTCGGCTTCTTTGGAAAGCTTGATCACCTTCGCATAGCAGCCGCCTTCGAAGTTAAAGACGCCGTCTTCGCCCCAGCCATGTTCGTCGTCACCGATCAGGGTGCGCGATGCATCGGCCGAAAGCGTGGTTTTGCCGGTGCCCGACAGGCCAAAGAAGATGGCGGTGTCGCCGTCTTTGCCCATATTGGCCGAGCAATGCATCGGCATGACGCCTTTGGCCGGAAGGATATGGTTGAGAACCGAGAAGATCGACTTCTTCATTTCGCCGGCATACCAGGTGCCGCCGATGATGACCATTTTGCGCTCGAAGCTGACCATCACGAAGACTTCGGAACGGGTACCATCGACTTCCGGATCGGCCTGAAGGCCCGGAGCATGAAGGATGGTGAATTCCGGTGCGAAGTCACGCAGTTCTTCTTTCTGCGGCTGGATGAACATGTTGCGCGCAAAAAGGTTGTGCCATGCATTTTCGTTGATCACGCGAACCGGCAGGCGGAAACGCGGGTCGGAACCTGCAAAGCAATCCTGAACGAACAGTTCGGTGCCCTGGAAATATGCGCGCACTTTCTGATAGAGGCGCTCAAATACTTCCGGGCTGACCGGGCGGTTTACATCGCCCCAATCAATATCTGCCTTGGTGCTGTCTTCTTCGACAACGAAACGGTCCTGTGGGGAACGGCCGGTATGTTCGCCGGTCAGTGCGACGAATGCACCACCCTTGGCGATCTTGCCTTCGTTGCGACGGATCGCATGTTCATAAAGGCCGGCAGCGTCAAGGTTCCAGTGAACGGCGCCAAGGTTTTTGAGGCCATGAGTTTCAAGGCCTACGCGGCTGACAACGGGTCCTGATTGCAGCACGAATCTCTCCTGGTGGGAATTAAAAGAGCTGGGGGTTAATATGCTATTCTACACAACAAGTTGTGGGAAACCCGTTGTGTTGAGACATATTGTTACAAAGGTGTCTTAAAAGCAACCGGTCCTTTTGCCTAATACCTAGGAAAACGTAGCGACTTTTGCGATTGCGAAAATTCTATGTTCAGGGTCGAAGGAATAAATGTTCACAATACAAATGGTCCGACTTATGCGCGCCATTTTTTGCACATTTCGACCAAAATTCCGCGTGCGTCACCCGGTGTGTGGATGGTTTTCTGGAAGTCGATTCTGATTTTTCGAGAATCCGCAGTTTCAGACCTCAGAACCATGCCATCGCAGTCAATGGAATGCATCTGCCATCCAGTATCGGGGTCATGGGATGTGAAATGCGAAACAATCCCCGCAAGCGCATCGGCATGATCGTTATTCATGTGGGTTACGATATCATCGTGGGATGATTTCAGCGGTGCGCAATCGGATGCGATGAACTGGGTGCCCGAAAGGCGACGCTGTTTGCCAAATCCACCGACCCAGTAAACTCCGGCAACCTCGATCCGGTAAAAACCGAAATCGGCGAAACCGGCATATTGCGCCGCATCGGGATGGGCACGCAGATACCCGGCCCGTGTTTCAGGCGCGTCATCGCGGGTGGCACGGCCAAAAATGGTGATGCGCGCATTATCTGTCTGAATTGTATCAGCCTGATTTTGGGTGTCTTGCTGTGGCGTGATCAACAGGGACACCCGGTTATCGACCTTGATATGGCGGGTATGATCGGCAAGATCGGAAACCAGCAGGATCGGTGTGCCATCAATATCAAAGGCCGGAACGACCATTGATGTCACGGGCCAGCCATCGCCGACTTGTTTGTGATCGGCGGCAATGGTCGCAAGGACCGCACTTTTGGCTGTGCGGCAACTTTTCCTGAGATCAGCAACAGAGGGAATAGCAGAGGCGCCTGACATGATAGTGGTCCCTTGCAGTGTCTTGATCAGCTGTTTGTCGATATCGCGGTTTTGCTGGCGGCGGTGAATTGTACCTGGCGTGACTGGGCCTTGGAAATCACCCGTTTTTTATTCCCGTCACTTAACCCCATCCAGGCACCGATTTCGTCACCAGTGCGAAAACATCCCAGACAAAATCCGGATTTGGGATCAAGGACACAGGTGCCGATACAGGGTGACTTGACGCTCATGAACTGGGCCTGGCTGACGATGGAAAACGGTCAGACATACAAAGCAGGTTCGGAGGCTGTGATCAAGTTGCAGCATTCCGGAAATGCTGAATTCGGTGCCGTGCGTCAAGGGAAATGCTCAGGGAGACAAGGAAGGAGAATGGCTGCCAATCGGGGCGGTTGGGTTGCCTTATCTGCCCCATGGGGGTATAGCCCGTTCCACGTTCTTGTCATGGAGTTGATTTCGCACGTGCCCGCATGGGGGCCGAGCGTGCGGCACGGAGGAAGATATGCGCGGCTATTTCGGGATTGGAATTGAAGGGGCAAGCAAGCCTTTGAATGTGGGCACCCTGTTTCGTTCTGCCCATGCCTTTGGCGCAAGCTTTGCGTTTACGGTGGATGCGGATTTCCGTGAGGAACGCTCCAACATTACCGACACATCGAAGTCGGGCGAACAGATGCCCTACTATCATTTCCCGGATCACGACAATCTGTTCCTGCCGCAGGGATGCCGGATGGTCGGTATCGAGCTGACTCCCGATGCGATTGAACTGCCAAGTTTCAAGCATCCGTCGCAGGCAGCCTATATTCTGGGGCCGGAACGCGGCAATCTGTCTGATGAGATGCAGGAAAAATGCGATTTCATCATCAAAATCCCGATGAGCTTTTGTGTGAATGTCGCGATTGCGGCAAATATCGTGATGTATGATCGCCTGATCAGTCTGGGGCGTTTTGCGCCGCGTCCGGTGCGTGCCGGTGCTCCGACCGAACCAAAGCCCGAAGCCCATTATGGCGGCTGGATTTCCCGGACCCGCGACAAACGCAAGGGTGATCCGGAAAAATTCCGTCAGGCACCGCCGCCCGATTACTCGGTGATTGACGGTTCGCTTGATGATGACGACGCCTGATCGGTTGCAGACCAGCAGATAAGATAAAAGCAACGGCCGCGAGGGAGGAGCGCGGCCGTTGCTGTATTTGATCTGCGCGTTTGTGCCTTAAAGGGGGACTTTGGCACTGCGCAGATCAGGTGCAGATGTTACGCCGCCTTGATGTCGGACGGCGTGGTCCCGGTCTCGGCTTCTTCCTCGGGCGTGGCGCCGTGCGGATTGCGCAGAAGGTTGGCAATCATGCGCATTCCAACATCACCTTGCAGGGTCAGAAGGCTTTCCGGGTGGAATTGTACGGCACTGATCGGAAGACTGCTGTGACGAATGCCCATGATGACACCATCATCGCTTCGCGCCGTGACCTTCAAATCCGCCGGCAGTTCCGCCGCCTTGGCAAACAGGGAATGATACCGGCCAACAACGATGTCTTCGGGAAGTCCTTCAAACAGCGGATCGGTGGTATCGAGCTTTACCTTTGACGGTTTGCCATGCATCGGTGTGACAAGCTGGCCAAGCGATCCGCCGAAAAATTCGACAATCCCCTGCAATCCAAGACAGACCCCGAACACCGGCAAGCCTGCGGCAAGTGCGCGTTCAATACTGTCGCGCAGGTGATAGTCATCGGGGCGTCCCGGCCCGGGTGACAGGAAGACCAGATCGGGTTTGAAATCATCTAACGCCTCGTCGGGGAAGCCCGGACGCAGGGTAAGTGTCTGGGCGCCGGTTGCGCGGATATAGCTGGCAAGGTTTTGCACAAAGCTGTCTTCGTGGTCGATCAGAAGAACCCGTTTGCCAACGCCGGAACTTGCCGGGTCGATGGTCACTTCGTTCTTGGCATCGCGGGTCACAGCGTCAATCATCGCCGATGCCTTAAGCACGGTTTCGGCTTCTTCGGCGTCTGACTGGCTATCATACAACAAGGTGGCACCCGCACGGACTTCGGCAACGCCCTGTTTGAGGCGCACAGTACGCAGGGTCAGTCCGGTATTGAGATCCCCATTGCACAGAACCGCACCAATCGCCCCGCCATACCATGCGCGTGCGCTGCGTTCGACGGCCTCGATATGTTGCATGGCCGCGCGTTTTGGCGCACCGGTTACGGTAACGGCCCAACAATGGGTCAGAAAGGCATCAAGCGCATCAAACCCGTCACGCAGGCGGCCTTCGACATGGTCAACCGTGTGGATCAGACGTGAATACATTTCGATCTGACGACGGCCAAGGATGCGGATGCTGCCCGGTTTGCAGACGCGGGCCTTATCATTGCGATCGACATCGGTGCACATGGTCAGTTCCGACTCATCCTTGGTCGAATTGAGCAATGTGCGAATGTTTTCGGCATCCTCGATGGCGTCGCGGCCACGGGCAATGGTGCCCGAGATCGGGCAGGTTTCAATGCGCTGGCCTTTGACCCGGACATACATTTCAGGCGATGCGCCAATAAGATGTTCGCCGTCGCCAAGATTGATCAGGAAGCCATAAGGGGCGGGGTTGCGACGTTTCAGGCGGCGGAAAATTTCCGAAGGTGCGGTGGCACAAGGGGTTCTGAAAACGCGGCTGGGCACAACTTCAAACAGTTCACCACGGGCAAAGCGGGGCTTGGTTTCATCGACAATCGCGGCATATTCGCCGGTTTTCATATCGTTTTCGACAATCGCATTATTGCCGCGTGACGGCGGGTGGGGCTGTGACGAACGATCAAGGCCGACGGTGCTGTGGCCGTCCGGGGTGATGAATTCGTAATCGATTTTGGTGGCGATACGGGACGCGTGATCGACCGTGATCAACTGGTCTGGCAGGAACAGATGGATGTCCTTGTGATCGGACGGGCGGTCCTGGGACAGATTTATCTGTTCGAAATGAAGCGCGATGTCATAGCCAAATGCGCCGTAAAGCCCAAGTCGTTCATCGCCCTTGTGACCAAACAGATTACGCAATGACCGGACAACAGAAAACAGGCTTGGTTGCTGGCTGCGTTCTTCTTCGGGGAACCAGGAGGCGGGTTTTTTGACCACACCATAAAGCCCGTCCTCGCCATCGGTGATGCTTTCAACATGGGGATGGGGGGCAAGCGCATCGGAGATCACATCAAGCAGCACCCGGCCACGATCATTGAGCGCATGAATGGCAAAGCCCCGTTCGCGACCAACAATTTCAAGCGGTGGTGCGTCAAAGCCCATATCCCAACGTGAATAGCGACCCGGGAATTCATAGCTGGAAGACAGCAGCACACCCTTGGTCTGATCAAGGGCATCAATCAGGCCTTCGGTGGCATCTTCATAGGCGATATTGGTCATGCGGCGAATGACCGCAACACCGCCATCGGTTGTATAGCGGTACTCGCTGCTTTCTTCGGAAATGCCGGTTTCCTGATGTGGGGTCGTCACGTTTATTACTCCTTTGTGGGCCTTATGCCGCAGGAGCCATGTGATCATCAGGAAGAAAGAAAGGTCTGAAAACACAAAGCCGCCTGCAAGAATGAGGCGGCCGGTATGTTCAGGGCATGTGTATTGGCCGCCCGCTTAAGCGTGCCACCACCAACGATTGGAAATACGGATCGGGTTCATGCCATGTGTTTTCATGGCTCAAACCATGTGCGCAAAAAAAGCCGACGTCAAGGCTTTTGCGTCGGCGTGTTGCTTTCTGCCTCTTTCAGCTCCAAGTGAAGCGGCAAATGGCAGTGCGGACAGGTCAGAATCTCGTCACTTTCACTGCGATGAACATCGCGGATATCATCAAGAACCGATTGCGCCTGTTCATCGCTAATACCCAGTTCTTCCTGATGGGATTTCAGTTTGTTGCGTACCCGTTCGGTCAGACGTTTGCCCATCAGCTGGCGGGTGGCTTGGTGACGGTATTCGTTTTCACGGCGACGCAGTTCGGCATTGAAGGCCGAGGCCAGAATACCAGCCGGAACCGCAACGATCCCGATCCCGGTCAGGGAAATAATGCTGGCAAGAAATTTGCCAAAGGGTGTAATCGGCACGATGTCGCCATAGCCAACGGTGGCCAGCGTAATCACGCTCCAATACAGCGCCTTGAGCAGATTGCCAAAGGCCTCTGGCTGGGCTTCATGTTCGGCAACAAAGATCGCGCCGGCACTGAAAACCAGCATACAGGCAAGGGCGGCACTGGCCGCGCCGAAAATGCCCAGTTGCTGACGAAAGACCAGCAACATCAATTCAAGCCCGGTCGAATATCGGGTGAATTTCAGAAGGCGCAGCAACCGGATAATCCGGATAAAGCGCAGGTCAATCGATGTGAAGAACCACAGGAAAATCGGAAGGATGGCCAGAAGATCGATCAGCGCCATCGGGGTCAGCATATAGCGAAGCCGTCCCCATCGACCGTTAAAGTCCGGATTGTCCGGGGCGGACCAGACGCGAAGCCCGTATTCAACCGTGAACAGAAGGGTGCAGGCAATCTCGATAATTGCAAAGGTCAGGTAATATTGTTCGGCCAGCTCATGGACCGAGTCAAAAATCACCGCCAGGACATTGATGACGATTGCACTGGCAAGCACCAGATGGACGAACAGCGACAGGCGAGAGTCACGCTCGACGCCATGTAAAAGTTTCTGTGTCTTTGAACGAAGCGTCGGTTTCATGTCGCGGCTACCCGGTCCGGCAAGGGATTGCTTTATTGCACGGAGAGTTTTGCGCCAATCGCTTCAGAAATGGTTAAATTACCCGACCAAAAGGTCAGTAACCCTTTGCTGCCCGGACAAAATCGGCAATTTTGCGGGCATCCTTGACGCCTTTTGCCTTTTCCACACCTGACGAGACGTCAACCCAGGGCGCACCGGAAATGCGAACGGCCTCGGCGACATTGTCGGGATCAAGGCCACCGGCAAGCATCCAGTCGCTTTTGAAATTCTGACCGGTCAAAAGCGTCCAGTCGAACGAAACGGCATTGCCGCCCGGCAGGATACTGTCCTTGGGCGGTTTGGCATCAAATAACAGGAAGTCGGCAATCCCGTCATAATGGGCTTTGGCGGCCTCGATATCATCGGCGGTGCTGACCGAAATGGCCTTCATGACTTTCAGGCCAAAGCGTTCCCTGACCTCGGCAACCCGTTCCGGGCTTTCCTTGCCGTGAAGCTGGATGACATCAAGATTTCCGGCGGCAATCGCGGTTTCAAGCGCCTCGTCACCGGCTTCGACGAACAGACCGACCTTAAGGATGCTGTTGGGTACGCGTTTGGTCAGGGTCTTGGCACCGTTAAGCGATATGTGACGCGGGCTTGGCGGGAAAAAGACATAACCGAGCGCATCTGCCCCGGCGCTCATGGCAGCAATAAGGGCATCTTCGCTATTGATTCCGCAGATCTTTACCATGCAGCTCATCGGGGTATCCTGTCTTGTCGTCGCTCTAACTTTCGCAGCAAATGTTTGGTGCGTCTGAGTCCCTTAGCAGAAACTGCACCATATCGACAGGATATTTGCGATTTGGGGTGGCTTTCCACTGGCAGGATAATCATTGCTGCGCTATTTTCCCGACGATGAGCAAGCATACAGACCCTGCCGCGGGCGAAAACGGCGAAAACACAACACACTTCGGGTTTCGGGATGTTCCCGAAAGCCAGAAGGCATCCATGGTGCGCGAGGTTTTCGACACTGTCGCGTCCAAATATGATTTGATGAACGATCTGATGAGCGGCGGTATCCACCGTCTGTGGAAAGACACGTTCATCAACGAGCTTAAGCCGCGTCCGGGAATGAAGCTTCTGGATGTGGCCGGTGGCACCGGGGATATCGCATTCCGCTTTTTGAAAAATGGCGGCGGGTCGGTCACGGTATGCGACATCAATTATGAGATGCTTCATGTCGGGCGCGACCGTGCGGCCGATCATGGCATCCTGAAAAACATCAATTGGACCGTGGGCGATGCGCAGAAATTGCCGCTGCCCGATCATTCTGTTGATGCCTATACGATTGCCTTTGGCATTCGCAACGTGACCCGGATTGAAGAAGCCCTGTCGGAGGCATTCCGTGTGTTGCGTCCGGGCGGAAAGTTCCAGTGTCTTGAATTTTCCAAGGTTGTCGTGCCGGGCTTTGACAAGCTTTACGACACCTATTCGTTCAAGTTGCTGCCGGAAATCGGGCGGTTCATCGCGGGCAATCGCGAAGCCTATCAGTATCTGGCCGAAAGCATTCGCAAGTTCCCCGATCAGGAAACCTTCGCATCCATGATCCGGGCTGCTGGTTTTGAACGGGTGAAATACCGCAATCTGTCTGGTGGTATTGCTGCCATTCATTCGGGTTGGCGGGTTTGAGGGTCTTGAGCGCATGATCCGGTTTGTCCGCAACAGCTTTCGCCTGCTTGGCATGGCGCGTACATTGGCGCGCCATGATGCATTATTTCCGCTTGCCCTTGTTCCCGGCGGAAAGCTTCTGGCGTTCTTTGCCCGTCTGACGGCACCGTTTTCGGGCCGTTCCGACCTGCCGCCCGGTCGCCGACTGGCCCGCGCGCTTGAGGAACTTGGTCCGGCCTTTATCAAGCTCGGCCAGACGCTTGCGACCCGGTCCGATCTAATCGGCGATGATGTGGCGGCTGATTTGTCGACGCTTCAGGACCGCTTGCCACCCTTTTCGGCCAAGATTGCCAAACGGATCATCACCGAACAGCTTGCCGAACCGTTTGATGTTCTGTTTTCGGAATTTGACGACCAGCCGGTGGCGGCTGCGTCAATCGCGCAGGTGCATTTCGCAACCACGCCCGATGGTCGTGAAGTCGCGGTCAAGGTTCTGCGACCCGACATCCGGGTACGGTTTGCCCGTGATCTTGATCTGTTTTACTGGGTTGCCGAAATTGTCGAACTGACCCAGCCGCGCCTGCGTCGCCTTAAGCCGGTTGAGACCGTCAAGGCGCTTGAAGACAGTGTTCATCTTGAGATGGATTTGCGCTTTGAGGCCGCAGCGGCATCGGAATTCCGCGACAATTTCGAAAGTGATCCGACCTATTACATCCCGCAGATCGATTGGGAACGGACCGCCGAACATGTCATGACCATGGAACGGGTCAAGGGGGTTCGTATCGAC
The DNA here is from genome assembly GCF_054901115.1 of Thalassospira sp. SM2505. Classification (NCBI taxonomy): domain Bacteria; kingdom Pseudomonadati; phylum Pseudomonadota; class Alphaproteobacteria; order Rhodospirillales; family Thalassospiraceae; genus Thalassospira; species Thalassospira sp. SM2505. The sequence goes on along the minus strand of NZ_CM142731.1, from coordinate 35,432 downwards.
AATGTCGAGGCCCTTGATCGCATGGGGATTGATCGGTCTGCCCTGCTTGCCAAGGCCGCGGGGGCGTTCTTCCAGCAGGTCTTCCGCGACGGTTTCTTCCATGCCGACATGCATCCGGGCAACCTGTTTGTTGATGAAACCGGCCGGGTCAGCATCGTTGATTTCGGGATCATGGGACGTGTTGATAAACAGACGCGTCTGTATCTGGCCGAGATGCTTCTGGGCTTTTTGACCCGCGACTATCACCGCGTGGCCGAGGTTCATTTTGAAGCAGGTTACGTGCCGCGTACCCAGTCAATTGAAACTTTCCAGCAGGCTTGCCGTTCGATTGGCGAACCGATTCTGGGCAAGGAACTTGCCGATATTTCGGTGGGGCGTTTGCTGGGGCAGCTGTTCCAGATTACCGAACAGTTCGGCATGGAAACCCAGCCGCAGTTATTGATGCTTCAGAAAACCATGATCGTTGCCGAGGGGCTATCGCGTATCCTTAGCCCGAACGAGAATATGTGGGAATTGTCGCGTCCGCTGATCGAAGACTGGATGCGTGAAAACCTTGGTCCTGAGGCCAAGATCAAGGATGCAACCCTTCAGGCAGGATTGATGTTGCGCCGTCTGCCCCGCGTGCTTGAGGCGGCTGAAAAGGCGTCTTCTGTTCTGACCGATCAGGGATTGCGTCTGCATCCCGATACGGTGGCAGCGATGCGTGGCAAATCCGGAAACGGTCAGGGCAAATCAGGCGGCGTGTCGCGCCAGACGCTGGTTCTTTGGGTTGCGATCATTGCCCTTGGTCTTGCGGTCTATCTGAAATAGGCCCCTTTCTCGCAAGGCCTTAGTCAGACGCGGAGGTTTGCGATGAGCAACGATACCGACGACATCGACATCAGCACGGATCGCAACCAGATTGATCTGGCCTATTGTTATGGGTTTATCGCGGCGTCCTATTGGGCTGGCGGGCGGACGCGTGGCGAGTTTGACCGGTCTGTCGAGATGTCCTTTCCGGTCGGGGCCTATTGCGATGGCAGGCAGGTCGGTTTTGCGCGCGTGGTCAGTGACCAGATCGCCATTGCGTATGTCGCCGATGTATTCGTTGATCCGCGATATCGTAGACGGGGCATCGCCGCCCGGATGTTGGAAGCCCTTCATACCCATCCGGAATTGCTTCGCGTGAAACGCTGGATGCTGGCGACCAATGACATGCAGCCGCTTTATCGGCTTCACGGCTATGAAGACCTTGATGATCTGATGATGATGCGGGTTGACGAGGATGCGCAAAGGCGCGATCCGCTGCGCTAGAACAATCATCGCCCAAAAGAAAACGCCGCCACGGTCAGACCGGGCGGCGTTTTTTGTCGGGTTCAGAGCAGCCTAGCTTGCACGAACTTCATCAAGGAAGTTGCCGACTTCACCACGCAGGGTGCCGGACTGGCTGTTGAGCTTGTCAGAAGCGCCAAGCACCTGATGCGCTGCTTCGCCGGTTTGACGGGCCGCTTCACGCATTTCATGGATGTGATTGGTGACTTCCTGCGTGCTTTGAACGGCCTGCTGGACCGAGTTGGAAATCTCGGTGGTGGCCTGCCCCTGTTCTTCAACGGCGGCTGCAACCTCGGATGCGATTTCGTTCAGATTGGCAATGATGCTGGTGATGCCGTCAATGGCACCGACAGCTTCCTGGGTGGAACCCTGAATGCCGGAAATCTGGGCCGAGATATCTTCGGTCGCGCGCGCGGTTTGGTTGGCGAGGTTTTTGACCTCGTTGGCGACCACGGCAAAGCCTTTGCCAGCATCGCCTGCACGGGCAGCCTCGATGGTTGCGTTAAGTGCCAGAAGGTTGGTCTGTTCGGCAATCGCCTGAATGATCTGGACGACTTCACCAACTTTCTGTGCCGAAACATCAAGTCCCTGCACCATTTCGTTGACACGGACGGCCTCGGTGCTGGCATTTGCCGTGATATTTGATGTCTCATTCACGCGTGCACTTATGTCACGGATCGAAACAGCAAGCTGTTCGGCCGCACTTGCAACGGTTTCAACGCTGTGATTTGCCTGTTCGACGGCGGCAACCACGGCCTGTGATCCGGCTTCGTTTTGCTGAACAGCCGCGACCATTGTCTGGGCGACTTCCTGCATTTCACCAGATGCGCCCGAAACGCCATCAACAACACCCATGACGGTTTGTTCGAACCTTCCGGCAAGGCCCGCCATGGCTTCGCGGCGCTTGGCTTCGGCGCGCTCGCGTTCCTGTTCACGTTCACGGTCAAGCTGGGCAACGCGGTTGGCGTTTTCCTTGAAAATCTCGACCGACGATGCCATTTCGCCGATTTCGTCCTTGCGGCCGACACCGGGCACTTCGACATCAAGATTGCCATCAACAAGGGCCTGCATCGCACCGTTGATCTTGACCATCGGGGTGAGGATCTGGTTGCGCAGAACAATCCAGGTGGCCCCAAGCAGAACAACAAGGATGGCCGCAGCAAGGGCGACCTGTATGATCACTGCCTGTTTGACTTCGGCATTTACACGATCAAGCGACCATGCGGTGATCAGCATGCCCCGATACTGGTCTTCGTCACGGCGTTTGGAATATTTGGTGATCGGGGCCGCAACAATAACCGCATTTCCCGAGATGAAGCTGATGACTTCCTTGTTTTCGAGCTGTTCAAGATAGGGTTCGATCAAGGCCGGAAGATCGTGCTGGCGCAGCGTTTCGGACTGATAGGTGCCAATGGCATCACCGTCCGGATTGGCGGCAATCAGGCTCGCGAGCTGGGAGCCTTCCTTGTCGGTGATCTTGCGGAATTCCTTTTCGACGGATGCACCATCCATCGCAATGAAACCGGGCTGGACCGCAGTCGACAGCATCTCGGTTTTTTCGACCGATTCATTATACATGATCTCGATCATGGCTTCGCGTTGTGAAACGGTCTGAATGGTCATCATGGCGCCAAAGCCGACGACCAGAAGTGCGACGATAACAAAGATAACTTTTCGTCCGACAGATGCACCGGATCTTTTTGGTTCAGCCATTTATGGTCTCCCACTCCTTCAAAGGCTTTTAATCGCTTCCCTAGATTTTCTGCCGCACATTTCGCCGCTGTTATTTTGCGAAGGCCTGACAGGGTATTGGCAGATTATTTTCCTGAATTTTAAGAAATCAGGATCATTCTGCGTTTTTATATTTTATCCACTTTACCGCGTGGGGACGTCGAAGTTGAAGCAAAAAGCGTCTCTTCTGCCATTGAGGCTACCCCATACAGTCACATTATCGAAACAAGAAACGACGGTTTTGCGGAATATTCGGTTTCGTGCATGACAAACGACAAATACGCCTATTGGTAAGGTGTTTTTTGGTAAAATATACTAATCTGCTTATGTGAAAGTGCCGCAGCGATTCAAAATATATGAGTTGTGGATTCATTCTTTCATACTTTGGGAAGCGGGGTTGCTCCGGTCAGGCATCGGGCGGGGCGTGAGGGGAACAAAATGGCGAAATCTGCGACAACAACCAAAAAGCGGTCCGGCAAGAAGGGCGGAAAATCAGCCAGTGTTAAAAAGGCCACTCCGTCAGGCGCATCGGTGTCCCATCCGGAAAGTGCGACGGCGTCAAAGGCGACGGCCAAAGGATCTCCTTCTCCCGGGGGGGATGTCGCGCCGGAATCGCAGGCAAACATGGCAGACGCTGCACAAATCGCCCAAAAGCGCCGGGTCATCAATGATCTGTTCCAGCGGGGTCTGGCCGCCCATCAGGCGGGACAGATTGATGATGCCATCCGCCTGTATAGCGCGTCTCTTCGCCAGAACCCCCAACAACCCGATGTCTGGAACAATCTTGGTGTTGCCCTAAGGCGCAGCAAAAAGTTTGAAGCGGCCCTGATGGCTTATCGTCGTGCCGCTGAACTGCGACCGGAAAATGCCGGGTTATGGTCGAATATGGGCAATTGCCTGCGCGAAATGATGCGTTTTGACGAGGCCATTGTCGCACACAAGAAGGCGCTTGAACTTGATGACAGCATCAAGTCGCATACCTTCAATATGGGGCTTGTCTATCGTGATCTGAACCGGTTTGAAGATGCGCTAAGGCATTTCGATCAGGCATTGGCGATTGATTCCGATTATGTCGACGCCAATTGGGACAAGGCATTGGCACATCTGGCGCTGGGGAACTATGCCGACGGTTGGGCCGGATATGAGACGCGGCGTAAACTTGCCGATAATCCGATCCGTCCGCTTGATATGGCCCCGGAATGGGATGGCAAAACCGATCTTCGTGGCAAACGTATTTTGCTGCGTGCAGAGCAGGGCTTTGGCGACATGATCCAGTTTGCCCGCTTTGTGCCGCTGGTGGCCAGGAAAGCGGGCCATGTCATCCTTGAATGTCGCAAGGAATTATTGCCGATCATGCGCACCGTTGCCGGTGTGGGAACGCTGGTTGAAAAAGGAAGGCCACTTCCGGAATTTGATGTGCATGTTCCGCTTTTGAGTTTGCCCCATGTCATGGGGATCGGCGGCGATGCGCTTTTGAAAATATCGGCTGATCCCTATTTGACGCCGCCGCCGGGCAAACATGTCCGACTGGCGCCAACACCGGGGACGGTTCTTAAGGTCGGGTTGATCTGGGCGGGGAAACTCAATCCGCGTGACCGGTCGTGTCCGATCGAGATGTTGCTTCCGATCCTTTCGGCAAAGGGTGCTGCGTTTTACAGTTTCCAGATTGATGATCGACGTGCCGATCTTGATAAGCTGGGCCTGAATGCGTTTGTGACCGATCTTGGCGATCATATTCATGATTTCGGAGACAGCGCGGCCTTGATGAAGGCGATGGATCTGGTGATTTCGATTGATAGTTCACCTGCCCATCTTGCCGGTGCGCTCGGCGTTCCGGTCTGGATGTTACAGCTGTTTACGACAGATTGGCGCTGGATGGTCGACCGGTCGGACAGCCCTTGGTATCCGACCATGCGGATTTACCGGCAACAGGCACCGGCCGACTGGTCGGTACCTGTCAAAAAACTTTCGGGCGATTTTGCAACGCTTCTTCAGGCGCGGCAACGTGACGAAATGACAGTTTAAAAGAACTGAATTGTCGGGAAATGGCGATATTTCTCAGGTTTCCCTAAATGTTCGATGGGGCGTAACTACCTGAATGGGTAGGATAAAATCCCTTTCGAATAGTTACATCATCTTTTTCGAAGATGCATGATGTTCCTCACGGGTCAGTTGCATTTGATATGCACGGTGGGGGATTTTCTGGGTGGCAAAATTATATCTGTTTGGCTTCGTTGCGGCGTCCATTTTCGCGCTCAGCGGAAACAGTGTATTTGCGCAGGATGAAGAAGTGCGCGGGGTTACTGTTACCCATCCTTCGTTTCCGGTTGTTATGTGCGATTCAGGCGGGAAAACCCGGACATGCGACAGAATGATACTGGGCGAAAATTTCCCGGATCAGGTGGTTTTCTATTCTCACGACAGTCAGAATTTTGGCGCGTATCAGATCCGCTTTCTCAACGAAAAAGAAATCTATTGGGTCCCTGACGACATGATTGTGGTTCAGGGCAAGGAAGTTGCACGTAGTCCGGTCGTCTGCGGGGGAGACATCGGAACACTGGGCGGTAAAGGAACACGGGGTGCAGGCGCAGACTGCGTTTCGGCTAAGGGGAAATAAAAATGAAGAAACTCGGCTTGATTTCGCTGGTTGGTGCGGTTGCACTGACCGGTTGCGTCAAAGATATGCAATTGCTTTCGGGTGACATTCCCGAAAAAGGAAAATTCATCGACACTGTTTCGGTGCCGACACCAAAGACTTACTCGGTTCAGGAAATTCATTCGGCAAAAACGGCTGTAATGGCCAAGTCAATCGGAGAGGCTCCGATTGATGATCTTGAGCAATATGCACAAGGGGTGCTCGACAAGATCATTGCCGTGGCCCCGGCCGGAGCACCGCAAGCCGAGATTGTTCTGATTGGCAATTCGGGTCCGGGTGCCCATGCGGCACGTGAAGGGGTTGTGTTCCTTTATCATTCAGCATTTGAATATCTGCGCAGCGAAGATGAACTGGCCTTTCTTGTCGCGCACGAATACAGCCATGTTTTGATGCAGCATACACCGGAGAATCTGTTTTCTGTACTGCGTCCTTATCTTCTGACGGCTGCTGATATGGCGCTTGGGAATGCGAGTGACCAAAGCGATTTGCTTCGTAAAGCTGGCCAGATGTATGGCAGTGATTTGATTTTGCGTGATCTGTTGCTGCCTAACTGGGATCGCAGCCAGGAGCGGGTAGCTGATTATCTCGGCCTGGATTTGATGGTCAAAGCCGGATACCAGCCAAAGGGGGCATCGGGTTATTTTGAGGTTGCGAAAGAGGCAGAAGATAAATTTGGTGCGAGTTATCAGGTTACCCGAAATCAGCTTGAGCTGTTTCTTCAGGCACAATTTCAGCCGAAAGGCTAGGACAATGCCCTGTTCAACCAGTTCATTTCTGAACTTGGCAATGCCGTCAATACGGTCCAGCAAGAATTGGCAGCCAAGCACGATGACGCGGCAGAACGCGCAGAAGAAATCTTTGCTTACGGGATGCGTGAATATATGCCGGAACGCGCAAGCCGGATGATCCATAAGGAAGCTTTCGATTCTGTTGTTGAGCGGAACAAACAGGCACTGGAAAGCTACCGGATTGCCGGTGAAATCTTGCAGACGTTGCAGCGCGACGACAGTGATATCGATTTCAGGGCTCTTGAAGCCGATGCGCGCAAGGCAGTCAGCGGTGTGACGACAAATCATCCCTATACGCGCTGGGCATTTGCCAAGGTTCGCGAACGTCAGGGCAACCTCAAAAAAGCTGCTCAGAACATTGACCTGATTGGAAACGGCGAAGTTCTTGCCCTGCCTGTCGAAATGAAACGGGCTGAAATACTAAAATCGCTTGGCAATGTTGAAACCGCTTTTGATCGGGTAGAGCAGGTTGCGACCTATTATGACTGGCCTCTTGAAGCTTACCGGTTCATGTACCCGCTTGTGAAAGCAAGCGGCAACAAGGTGCGCGAGAATGAGCTTCTTATCGGTTGCGTTACACGGTATCCGCAGCAGCGTGCAATGTGTGCGGGACAATCCCCGGTTGGCCAAATGGCTGGTATGTAAATGGTGCAGAAAGACACACCAGACGGGCAGCACCACAAGGAATTCAAAGTTGCCCGTCTGAAGCCGTTCTGGTGGGGCGTTATAAACGTGGTGCTTGCCGCGCTCATTTTGCTGATTGAGCCGGATGCCATTGGCGATGCCGTCGATGAATACAGTTATGCCGTTTTTAACAGGACGGTCGGTGCGCCGTTGTACCCTGCCGCGCAGGTGGATGACATTGGTGTCATTTTGCTTGATGACGAATCACTGGCAGGTTTGAAATCAAGTTGGCCGGCCGTGTATGGTTTGCATGCCAAAGTTCTGCGAAAGCTGCTGACAGCCAAGCCAAAGGCACTGTTCATCGATTTTACATTCCGGGACCGGCGTGCTGCACCACCAGCAGGCGCGCAATCGGATGAATGGATGCCGGAACTCTATGTGCATGACGACAGCTTGACGATGCTGGTCGGCACACTTCAGATGTATCAGATGATGGATATACCTGTTTACTTGCAAGCAGGGGCACTGAATTTCTATCAGCATCACGCCGTTTTGTCAGAGCTTGCACCCTATGTGACGCTGGTTGCAGGTTGGGGTGATTTGCGTGGTCAGGCCGATATCAGGGCATTGTCATACCAGCTAGCCCCGGAACTGCGAAATGCGGGCCGTATCGCAGAGATACAGAACGCGGAAGATCTGCCTCTTTGCGATGATGCTGTTATGCGCCGCACAGGTAACGGGAATCTTCGCGGGTGTGACGTTTCAGGTATTACCGCAGCCGCAACAACAATCTATCAGCATTTATGCACCGGCAAGGAACGTGCGCAATCAGTTGAACGTGGCTGGAAATGTGATCAGTCACTCATCATGCCTGCGAAGACAGACAAGTCTTCATGGCTTGCATGGCGCGATGAATTACTGGACCGGCCAATGTGGCTGTCGTGGCCCGACAGGCAGGCCGATTATTCAGAGTGGAAAAAAGCATATGACCAGCACGGGAATGCTATTCCGCCATATGAATGCGGGCCGCAATACACGGATGAGGATGCGTTCAAACGTGTGATTGGAAACCTGGCAGTGCTGTTTGGTTTCAGTAATCGGGCTGACGTAAATTGTTCGCCATTCCATACAATTTCTGCAGAGCAGGTTTTTCGGGATACGCCGTCTGCTGGTCGCTGGGTGGAGAATTTCAAAGACCGTATCGTTATGTATGGTCAGAACCTTCAGGGGTTCCAGGACGTTGTTCGTCCTCCAACGCTCGATACCGATATCCCCGGGGTTTACATACATGCGATGGCTTTGGAAAATCTCCTTAGCAATGGTTCCAGCTACCTTTCGGATAAGGCAACATACAGCTCCTGGCTGACAGCTGACCTCATCGAACTTACAACCCTGATGATCATTATTTTCCTGCGTTTTGGTCTGGCCAAGATTGCGCGTCAGTCATTCCCGTCGCTACCGCAGCCAAGTGTTGCGAGTGACAGGGAATGTCATCCTTGGGAATACTGCCGGCTGACAATCAGGAATAAATTGTCGGTGGTTGTGTCGATGATGAGGGTTATTCCCCGCATGCCAAATGTTGCTGGCGTCTGGTTAAGGAATCGGACGTCGGAGCAGCACTGGGCCGAGTGCCTTGACCCGGAAATGCGTCAATTGGCACGTAATTGGTTTATGTTGCTGATTTGTCTGATCGATTTGGTTGTGAGTGTCGCCATTGTAACCTTTGGTGCGATTGTTCTGGAACTGTCTGTTCTGTCTATTGCACCGGTCAACTGGTTGGCCGTCATCGGTTTGGGAATGCTAAGTTACATTCCGTTTGTACGTTCATTGTTTGCGCAGGAAGAAGAAGCGCTTGATGACGGTCACACAGCACAGCCGGAAAATGCAGGCGAAGCTGCTGAAAAATCGGCAACTATTTGATTTCATGCTATCGTCAGATCAATGGTGGATATCGTTAAGCGACTGCGGCTCTTGCCACATGAGCAAACAAGGCGTAGTTAAGCGCCTTAAATTTGTGAGTCCCTGTCTTGACGGTCTGGTATCGTTCACAATGTGATGACCAACCGTTTTGGCGAACTGATCTGGCGCAGGAGAATTCTTGTGAGCGAAGCTCCTTATAACAAAGGTTTCCCGGTTTCCTGGGAACAGATGCATCGCGATGCACGTGCACTGGCATGGCGTCTTTTGGAAAAAGGCCCGTACAAAGGCATTATCGCAATTACCCGTGGCGGTCTGGTTCCTGCGGCGATCATCGCGCGCGAACTTGATATTCGCCTGATTGATACGGTTTGTGTGCGCAGCTATTCCGACAAAAGCCGTGGCGATCTTGAATGGCTTAAAGGCATCGAAGGTGATGGAACGGACATGCTGATCATCGACGATCTGGTCGATACCGGCAAAACCGCCAAGGCGGTCCGTGAAAAGCTTCCGCACGCACATTTCGCGACGGTTTACGCCAAGCCGCTTGGTCGAGAAATCGTCGACAGCTTTGTCACCGAAGTATCGCAGGATACCTGGATCTACTTCCCGTGGGATATGGAACTGTCGGTCAACGCACCGATATCCGAACGCGCCCGCTAATTGCGTCTCTGTTTCCAGTGACGGGTCAATCGGACCCGTCAGGCAGGAACAGACGCGCATGGAATTTCGCCCGGATTACCGTCATTGAACGTCGTGCGTTTCTTGATGGTCCGGGCGTTTCTTTTGGGGCGGGTTCATGCCCGACTGCCTGACGGGCACGGGCAAATTAATTGCCGCTAACGATTGCGATCTGCTTGCGCGCCTTTCCAAAGCGGGCTATAAAACGCGCGCTTCGCGGGTGTAGTTCAATGGTAGAACGGCAGCTTCCCAAGCTGCATACGAGGGTTCGATTCCCTTCACCCGCTCCAAGCTTTTCCCTCGGAAATTTCTGACTGGTTCGCGTCACATGATCCGGAGTCCGGACATGAGTGGTCGCATTTATGTGTGCTTCCATTCGGGCAACATGCGATCAGTCGATCACGCAAACGCCTTCGGGCACGCTGAACACGGGATTTTACTGTGGGCAGAGCAATGGCGTGCTGAGCCGCAAAGTCAGTCTGACGTTTTTGCTCCAGATCTATTTCCCTGAGAATTTTTTGATCTGCATCGGTTAGTTCCGAAATGAAGGCAGCCAGACAGTCATGGAGACCGGCACTGTCCGGAGAAGTTTGTGCCAGATCGCGCGTCGGGTCTGTCTGCAAATTCTGCAATGCGGTGCGTTCGCGGCCCTGTTTGCGGTAAAAATCAACAACCTTGCTGCGTGCAACGGCATATATCCAGGCGGTCGGGTTGGATGCAGCACCGAGTGTCTGCTTGTTGCGAATGATGGCTTCGAGAATGTCCGAGACCACATCCTCAACCGCATGTCGGGGAATGCGATTTTGCACAAATCTGTGCAGGCCCTTGCGAAGGGCCTGCCAGTCAGCAGATGTGTGATGTGCGGATGCAAATGTCATATGTCTTCAGGCGCAACAAACCTGACCGGATCGGGTTGACTGGTTCGGTTGGTGACCACAGCACGGTGTCAGGGGATTGTCGACAGAAACGTTATTCTGCGCCGGATCATCATCAAGAATACGATACCATTCCCAGGACAGTCCATCGGGCTCTGTGACCCAGAACTTCGACTGTCGTGCATGACAACACCCGGTTTCCCCAACATCACTGGCGGCAAGGTCGCGGTGATGCAGGCGCTCGGCGGCCTTGTCGAATTCTGGTTCTGTCAGACACTCAACGCCGATGTGATTGAGATGTTCTTTTGCCTCGGGATGCTCGAACAGAACAAGTTTCAAAGGTGGCTGATCAATTTCAAAATTGGCATATCCCGGCCTTGTCTTGTGAACCGGACTTGCAAACATCTCGCTGTAAAATGCGATAGCTTCATCAATATTTGCGACATTCAGGGCAAGTTGCAGACGCATTTTCGTCTCCTTCGAAATCATTGTGATGATCAGAAAGACGTGCGTTTGGCTAAAAAGATGCAGGAACGGGAAAGTTTTTTAGAGCAGGAAGCCGTTTTTAGGGCGCTGGCGCAAGATAGTCGTATCCAAGATCACGGGCCTGTTCGTCGCTGCAAATTTGCGGCGTTTCGGTGCGTTTGACTTTGTCAAAGTGTGGATCGAGTGTTCCGACATAATGTTTATCCGGGGTTGGCACAAACAAACAGCGACCGGCTTCACCGTTCAGACGTTTGCCGTCACGCCAGTCAGCTGGCGGCACCATATCGCCCCCATGAATGCCGATCCCGGCATTATCGGCCACTGCAGACAGATTGTCATAGCGATGGGAATAGCCGGGGATAGGCAATGCTTCGCCGTCACTGATCATGGCTGCGGCCACATCACGTTCGCCAATACCACATTCGACAATCGGAAAATCACCGGGCTTGTTTGAACGTTCCGCATCACCGGGCCAGCAATGGACCTTGAACGGTGCCATGGCAAAATATTTGCGAAGCTGCATCGCCGATGACATGCCGCAATCCCAGAAACTGCCATTATGCAGGCATTGCTGACCAAGTTCAGGGGCATCGATCCCCGCAATATCCACAACAACGTTATCAATCACGATTGTATCGCCATCGACTACCAGAACATCCCGGCCATCAGCCTCCAGCGAGACACCATCATTTCTGCTTTTTGCATCTCCTGCGGCGTGAACCGGCTTGTCTTGCGTATAAACCGCAAGCGCAAACAGCACGGGAGCAGCGACCAGAAGGAACAGGCGGAGAAAACGTTGCAATGGGACCTCGGAGGTTCGGCGATGGATCAGTCTTTGTCGAATGACACATCGGATAGAGGCAAAGAACAAGCGAAAAGAACGGCGAAATAATGACATTGATCGATTTCACCGCTCGCTTTTCCCAAAGCGGTTTGACCGTGCCTTGCACAATAACAGGATGCATTCGTAGGGATTTGGGGCTAAAAGCGGGTTTGTCTTTGCGCTGACAGGGAAGCTTCTTTGTTTCGTCTGCAACCCATCTTTTTCGTTGTCGGGGTTATGGTCATCATCATCGGGATATCGATGATGGTGCCTGCTGCCGTGGATTTGTTTTACGGCAATCCGGACTGGAAAATCTTCGCCCAGGCGTCGATGACAACCATCGGACTTGGCGGTATGGCATGCCTTGCCTGCCGATCTGATATCGGTCCGCGGGTAACCGCCCGACAGGGTTATGTCCTGACCGTGGTGTCGTGGATTGCTGTCAGCCTGACAGGAGCCTTGCCGCTTTGGTATTCGTCGCTTGGGATCAGTTTTTGCGATGCGGTTTTCGAAACCGTCTCCGGTCTGACCACCACCGGTTCGACCATTCTTTCCGGACTTGACGAGTTGCCGCCGGGATTGCTTGTCTGGCGATCAATCATGCAGTGGCTTGGCGGGATCGGGATTATTGTAACGGCACTGGCATTGCTGCCGATGATGCGGGTTGGCGGGATGCAGCTTTTCCAGATGGAAAGTTCGGACCGTTCCGAGAAACTCAGCCCGCGCATTCGCGACATGTGCCTTCAGATCGTCCTGATCTATAGCAGCCTGACTGTTATCTGCATTGTGTTGTATCGCGTGTTTGGCATGAGCTGGTTTGATGCCATCAACTATGCCATGACAACGCTTTCGACGGGGGGCTATGCGACGTCCGACCTGTCATTTGCAAAGTTTGATACCAGCCTGTCCCTGCATTGGGTAGCGATCATCTTCATGTTTGCCGGTGGTTTGCCATTTACCGCCTATGCGGTGTTGTTGCGCAAACGCAATATCAAGGCATTGACGGACAATCAGCAGATCAAGATTTTCTGCATGATCATTGCTGGTTTCACCTTGTTATTGACGATCCGGTTGGCCCATATTTCTGATGACAGTCTTTTCCGGTCCTTGACCCTTGCAGCCTTTAACCTTGTTTCGGTCATTACAACGACCGGGTTTGCATCGGGCGATTACCTGTTGTGGGGCCCGGCTGCGATCATGCTGTTCTTCTTTGCGACCTTTATTGGCGGGTGTTCGGGGTCTACATCGGGCGGTTTCAAGATGTTTCGCCTGTATGTGGTATTTACCGGATTGCGGGCCCATTTCATGCGGTTGCGCAGCCCCTCAGCCGTGGTTGTCAGCCGTATCGATCGTCACGAAATCACGTCAGACATCTATAATGCTGTTACGGTTTATGTCTTTCTGCTGGCGGTCAGCTATATCGCAGTCACAATTGCGCTTGGCATGACGGGGCTTGATCTGATTACGTCGATGAGTGCGGCTGCGACCGCGCTTGCCAATGTTGGCCCGGGTCTTGGTAACATTATCGGCCCTGCCGGTAATTTCCAGTCATTGCCCGATTCAGCAAAATGGATTCTTGATGTCGCCATGATCCTCGGACGTCTTGAGTTTGAAACGCTTCTTGTGCTTTTGATGCCGTCCTTCTGGCGCGACTAGACAGGTTATTTTCGAGAAATATCGATTTCTGTGACGGTTACCACAGACTGCAGCTTTGGTTTGGCCCAGGTTTGTGCCATGTTGAGCGTTCAACGAGCAAAACAAACAAAATTTGGACACGGACATGAAGCTGCAGAACAAATTTACACGCAAAACAGCAGCCATTCTTTCTGTCTTGATGGTCGCAGGTGCCGTTTCGGCCTGTTCACCGGAAGTCGGAAGCGAAGAATGGTGTGCGGATCTTAAGGAAAAGCCGAAAGGTGACTGGACTGCAAATGAAGCAGCCGATTTCACCAAACATTGTCTTTTCTGATCGTGTGAATGTCTGACCGGATTGTTCCCAATCCGGTCGATTCTCCTCATTTGTCTGGAAACGCCGTCTTCATGACGGTTAAATCCGCCCTTCGACACCTGCTTGGCGGTGGTACTGTCGAAGGGCGGATTTTTGCGTTTGAATGGCGAAAAACAACGCGGAACAAACTGTTTTCCGCTGCGTTATAGACAGAACATTTCCGCGCATAAGTGCGATGCAGCAAGGTACATTTGCGTTGCCTTGATAAATCCCTATAATGCGCGGCCCGCGAATGATCGCGGTAGTCGAATACGACAACAATTTTTATACGAGGTTAGACAAGTATTATGAGTGCCGAAAATCTCCATGTCGGTGTGATCGGCGCAACCGGTGCGGTTGGCGTCGAGCTGATCAACGTTATGTTTGATCGTAACTTCCCTGTGGGTGAACTCACCCTGTTCGCGTCCGAGCGTTCGGCAGGCAATACCGTGGAGACTAAGTTCGGCACTAAGACCATCGCGCTGTTTTCTGTCGAAGAGGCAAAACAGTGCGATATCGTCTTCCTTGCTGTTTCGGGCGACTTCGCCAAGGAATATGCCCCGCAGATCGCCGAAGGCGCGCTGGTCATTGATAACTCCTCGGCATTCCGTCTGAATGACGATGTTCCGCTGATCGTGCCTGAGATCAATGGTGATCTTGCCAAGACCGCAAAGCTGATTGCGAACCCGAACTGCACCACGGCAATTGCCGCAGTTGCGCTTTGGCCGCTGCATCAGGCCTTTGGCCTGAAAAAGGTCATTGTATCGACCTATCAGGCAGCTTCGGGTGCCGGTCAGCCGGGCATGAATGAATTGCGTGAAGGTCTGGCAGCCGGTCTTGAAGGCAAGCCGGTTCCGGCAGAAGTCTTTGCCCATCCGCTGGCATTCAACGTTATTCCGCACATCGATAGCTTCCAGGATAACGGCTATACCCGTGAAGAGATGAAGGTAACCTGGGAAACGCGCAAAATCTTTGGCGCGCCGGATCTGCCGGTATCGTGCACGGCGGTTCGTATTCCGACCGAGCGTACCCATTCCGAGGCGATTGTCGTTGAAACCGAAAAGGCTGTTACCCCGGCGGCTGCGCGCGAAGTTCTGGCAAAAGCCAAGGGTGTGAAGCTTGTCGATGATCCGGCGAACAACCTCTATCCGATGCCGCTGACGGCGACCGAGCAGTATGACGTGGAAGTCGGTCGTATCCGGTCGAACCTGATCTTTGGTGATCATGGTCTGGAGCTGTTTGTTGCGGGTGACCAGCTGCTTAAAGGCGCTGCGTTGAATGCAGTCCAGATTGCAGAAGCATCCATTGCCGACTGATCCCGACGGGATTTGAACCAATACAGAAACGGCCCCGTCAGGTGATCTGACGGGGCCGTTTCTGTTCGAAGGGTCTTTTATCTAGGCCAGCGAGATGTGGTCACGGCCGGATGCTTTGGCGGTATAAAGTGCGTTATCAACGCGTGCCATCAGGGTATCGAGATCTTCGGATTCACGATATTCCGTTACACCGGCACTGATGGTGACCAGGATTTTATCGCGTCCGAAACGAACGGGGGCCTCGCGGATTTTGTCGGCAAGCTCGCGAGCTTTGGTCATTGCGTCCTGGCGTCCGGTCTCCGGGAACATCACGACGAATTCATCCCCGCCCCAGCGACAAATCAGATCAGACTCACGGACATTCATCCGGATCGAGGTCAGGACGTCGCGCAGGACCGCATCACCGCCCGGATGACCATAGGTATCGTTGATGCTCTTGAAGCCGTCGAGATCGAAACACATGACCGAAAGGGGCGTTTTCTGGCGCTTCGCGGTCTTGGTCGCCTGATCAAAGACCATGTCAAAGACCTGCCGGTTGAGGCTTCCGGTCAGTTTGTCACGTGATGCAAGTTCTTCAAGACGGTTCTGATAATTTCGCACCGTCAGATAGGCAACAAGTCCGACAATGATCGTGATCAAAAGCGAAATAGCGATATTTACAAATAACGTATTCTGAAGGCGGTTATTTGACGAGTAATCGCTCTGTTCCACGATTAAAAGCCAACCGAATTCGGGGACAAGGCGGCTATTGACGAAATAGGTGTGTCCATCCTCCTCGTATGACATCGACGTGCCCGGTGATGTCAGGATCTGGGTGGCGAGCTGGCGCATGCCAGGACGTTCATGCAGGCTATGCGCATTGCCAAATCCACTGCCGCGCAGGGTTACGTGGCCTTCTGTATCGACAAAATAGATCGTTCTGCCATAGCGGTTCTGATAGGTCTCGATCAGGTTGGTGACCGAGTTTACCGAAAGGCCGACCCCGGTAATTCCGATGACATTGCCCTCATAATCGATGACCTGGTAATTTATAAAGATCGATAGTCGGGAACGGTCCACAGTGTCGTGGTCGATATTGATCTCATAGGATTTTTTGGCGTCACGGGCGCGGAAATACCAGCTGTCAGCCGGATCATCTTCGGTGATCTTCTTGATCACGCCGCTCGGATGGTAATAGTTCCGGCTTCTGTCCGAGATGAAATAGGACGTGATGGTGTCATAACGCGACTGGATTTCACGCAGATACTTGATGATTTGGTTCTGATCTTTTTCACCAGACAAGGCCCAGTCGCGGACAAAAGTGTCGTGCGCCATCAGGGAAGAGATAAAAATCGGCTGCAAAAGATCGCGCTGGATTTCCGAATAGATATTGTCGCTGGTAAGTGGCAGCGTTGTTTCGAAAATCTGTTCTTCAAGAGATTCCCGGGCGACATAAAAGCTGACAAAACTTGTTGTTAAAAAGCCGACCGCCAGAAGAACGCACAAAACAACAGCAAAGTATAATTTCTTTCCCTGCACGGAAAGCTCCCCAAAAGCAAATGTCTTATACCGCTGGCGATTTTTATGCTCAGCATTTCCGGTTCCAATAATCTACGGGAAAGCAGGGGGCATTGCACGGGCCAAAATGGCCCGGAATGACGAATGTATTTCATGATTAATTTAGAATCATTCAAAAGAAACCGCCAATCCGGGGACTGACGGTTTCCTGAAACCTGTACGCGCAAAATGCCGGATTTTAGCGGCGGAATACGATTGTTTTGTGATCGTTGCGGAAGACGCGATGCTCACAATGCATCTGGATGGCGCGCGAGAAGACGACAGATTCAATGTCGCGTCCGATCTCGACCATATCATCAGCCGTCATGGAGTGATCAACACGTTCAACCGCCTGATGAATGATCGGGCCTTCATCAAGATCGGCAGTCACATAGTGGGCTGTCGCGCCGATCAGTTTGACACCGCGTGCATGGGCCTGATGATAGGGCTTGGCACCCTTGAAGCTTGGCAGGAATGAATGGTGAATGTTGATGCAGCGTCCTTCCAGTTCCCGGCAAAGATCCGTCGAGAGAACCTGCATGTAGCGTGCAAGGCCAACCAGATCAGCCTGATATTCACCGACCAGATCAAGAAGCTTCTGTTCCTGAACGGTCTTGGTATCCTTGGAAACTGGCAGGTGATAGTACGGGATGCCATACCATTCGACGATGCCGCGCATGTCTTCGTGGTTCGAGACGATGGCGGGGATTTCGATATGAAGGTTGTTCGAGGCAACCCGATGCAGAATGTCATTCAGGCAGTGGCCGAACTTTGACACCATCAAAAGTACTTTTGGCTTGCGATGGAAGTCATGCAGTTTCCACTGCATCGTGAATTTATCGGCAATCGGGGCAAACTTTTCGGTAAATTCGGCGTCGGTGCGCAGTGCCCGGCCGGCTTCGAATTTGACGCGCATGAAGAAGCGCTTGCTGTTGGGGTCGCCAAACTGTTCAAGTTTGGTCACGAACGCGCCTTCGTCAGCAAGGAAGCTCGATACACTTGCGACAATCCCGAAAGTATCCGGGCATGTGATGGTCAGAATAAAGGTTTTGGCGAGTTCGGACATTTCCGCTGCTGCTTTCGTTCGTGAATTTGTTTACCCCGCCGATATAGCGGTGATCCACCCATCTGCCAACCCGGAAATGGCGGATTTCCGCCTATACCAAACCTGCCAGACCAAAAATGCATAGCCGATAAAGGACTGGACTTTATTGTGGCTTGTGCCAAGAATTCCGCTGCTTGTCATGAATGGGGTACATGTTGTCCGTGATTTCGGTTATGCAGTGCCCTGAAAAACCAGAACAGCAAATGCATCATGCCGCAGCATCCGGGGGAGATGCGGCACATATGCCAAGAGGCGTTTCATTGATTGATTTCCGTCCCATTCTTTTCATCGTCGGCATCCTGCTGTGTACGCTGTCTGTAGGCATGTTTATCCCGGCGCTGGTTGATCTTTATTACGGTCAATCGGACTGGATCGTGTTCTCGGCGGCGTCCTTTGTTTCGCTGTTTGTCGGCGGCGCGTTGATCATGATGAACCGCATGGACAATCTTAAGATCAACTCGCGTCAGGCCTTTATCCTGACAACGCTGAGCTGGGTGGTCTTGACGGCGGCCTCGGCCCTGCCATTTGCCTTTTCCGATCTTGATATGTCCTATACCGATGCGTTCTTTGAGGCGATGTCGGGTATTTCGACCACCGGATCTACGGTTATTGTCGGTCTCGATACGGCGCCGCCGGGCATTTTGCTGTGGCGGGCCTTGTTGCAATGGCTTGGCGGGATCGGGATCATCGTGATGGCGATTGCGGTCATGCCGATGCTGCGCGTTGGCGGGATGCAGCTTTTCCGCATGGAAAATTCCGACAAGTCAGACAAGGCGTTCCCGCGTGCGACCCAGATCGCCATGGGCATTGCCATGCTGTATCTGAGCTTTACGGCTCTGTGGGCGATCCTGTTGTGGTGGGCGGGCATGACGCCATTTGATGCGATTGCGCATGCCATGACAACCATCGCCACCGGCGGTTTTTCGACCAAGGATGCCTCGGTCGGCCATTTCGACAGTGCGGCGATTGATGTGATCATCACAATGGGTATGGCAACCGGTGCGCTGCCCTTCATTTTATATCTTCAGATGCTGCGCGGGCAGGGCAATGCCCTGTTTCGGGACAGCCAGGTGCGCTGGTTCCTGACCATTGCGGTGTCGATCATTGTCGGTCTGGCATTCTGGCATTCGGAAACCAACGGTGTACCGTTCCTGACGGCGCTGCGCTTTACATCGTTTAACATTGTCTCGGTCATGACCGGGACCGGATACGCGACGACCGATTACGGTCTTTGGGGGCCCTTTGCAGTTACGGTGTTTTTCTTTGTGATGTTTGTTGGCGGTTGTGCCGGTTCGACGACCTGCGGGGTGAAGATTTTCCGTCTTCAGGTACTTTATGAAATCGCCAAGATCCAGCTTTCGCACATGTTGCGTCCGCATGGCGTGTTCATTGCCTATTACAACCGCAAACCGCTGTCCGAAGATGTGACGGAATCTGTTCTGAGCTTCTTCTTCCTGTTTGTGTTCTGCTTTGTGGTGCTTGCAGCAGCACTTGGCGCGATGGGACTTGATTTCATCACGGCAGTTTCAAGTGCGGGCACGGCGATTGCCAATGTCGGGCCGGGGCTTGGCCCGATTGTCGGGCCATCAGGGAACTTTGCGACGCTGCCCGATGGCGCCAAGTGGTTGATGTCGATCGGGATGCTGATCGGGCGTCTGGAAGTCTTCACCGTTCTGGTGTTGCTGTTCCCGGCATTCTGGCGGGATTAGTTCCCCGTATTGATCGGACTTGTTTTTGCACCCGCAGGCCTTTGGTCTGCGGGTGTTGCTTTTTGGTCTGTTGACAGATTAGGTCAAGTGTCCTAATTTTGGAATTGGGACAATTGTCCTAGTTCGTCAAAGTCAGGATCAGGGAAACTCATGTCAACGCGAGACCGGATCATCGAAACCGCAGATCGCCTGTTTTACCAACAGGGGTTTGAGGCTACTTCCTTTGCCGATATTGCATCAGCGGTCGGTATTTCGCGTGGCAATTTTTATCATCACTTCAAAACCAAGGATGACATCCTTGATGCAGTCATCACTCAGCGTCTGGCAAATACCGAACAGATGCTGGATCGCTGGGAAATCAGTGGGAATGATCCTTCGGAACGCATCCGGAGCTTTATTCACATACTGATCGTGAATGGCGAGAAAATCCGCAAGTTCGGGTGCCCGGTCGGGACGCTGTCTTCGGAACTGGCCAAGCTTAACCATGCAGCGCAAAGCGATGCGGCGGGGCTTTTCACACTGTTTCGAAGCTGGCTGTGCCGTCAGTTCATGGCGCTTGGTTTTGGTGCGAAATCAGATGCACTTGCGATGCATATTCTTGGACGCAGTCAGGGTGTTGCAACCCTTGCCAATGCCTTTGACGATGACGGGTTCCTTGAAAGTGAAGTGACGCTGATGTGTAACTGGCTTGATGACCAGATTACCCACCTGAAAGCAAGCGAACGGGCTTGATCAGCCGCTTCTGATAATGTTTCACCACCCGGTCAGGGAGAACATAATGTTTACAGTTTTTCTTAGATTTGCCGACGGCCGTGCCAAGGCGCCTCAATTCATGGATGCCCACAAGGCCTGGATCAAAAAGGGACTGGATGACGGGGTGTTTTTGATGGTTGGCAGTTTGCAGCCCAATTTGGGCGGGGCAATCCTTGCTCATGGTGTAAGCCGTGATCAACTGGAAACGAGGATCAATGAAGACCCGTTTGTCGCAGAGGGGATTGTTGCGGCCGAGATCATGGAAATATCACCCGCCCGGACCGATCCGCGTCTTGAATTCCTGATGGCCTGAGAGATGAGCAAAATTGTCATGGGTGCGGATGGAAAATGCCGCTGTTCCTGGTGCGAATCTGCGCCTGAGTTTAATGCCTATCACGATACGGAATGGGGATTTCCGGTTGTTGATGATCAGCGCCTGTTTGAAAAAATCTGTCTCGAAGGATTTCAGTCAGGGCTGAGCTGGCGAACCATTCTTTCAAAGCGTGAAAACTTCAGGGCGGCATTCGCCGGATTTGATTTTCACAAGGTCGCACTTTTTGGCGACAGCGATGTCGCGCGTTTGCTGGACGATGCCGGGATCATTCGCCACCGTGGCAAGATCGAGGCGACCATCAACAACGCCAGACGTGCCTGTGAAATGGTGGATCGCGAAGGATCGCTTGCGGCCTATTTCTGGCGGTTTGAGCCCGATCCGGCGGAGATCGCAATGCCCCAGACGATGTCGACATCGCCAATGTCGATTACGCTTTCAAAGGACCTTAAGAAACGGGGCTGGAAGTTTGTCGGCCCGACCACGGTCTTTGCCTTCATGCAGGCCATGGGCCTGATCAATGACCATGCAAACGGCTGCTTTTTGCGTCCGCAGATTGACGAAATCCGGAAGTCGCTTGTTCGGCCTGTCTGAGAAAAAAGACACCCCTTGCCTGAAGGCAAGGGGTTGAGGGTCAGGGACCAGTTGCCCGGTCCCTTGATGATAATCCGGCAAGGATTATTCTGGCGTCCCATCAATGGTATCAACCGCAAGGCGCGCGTTCCGGTAATCGCGGACCGGCTTTCATCTTGCAGGTGATCCGTATCAGGGGAAATCAATCAGGCGATACCGGGCCTTGGGTCAGGAGCGGATCGGGGATCGGGATTTCGGCCCGGCATCGCCTTGAAGCCAAAGTGCCAAACAATTTCGCCAAGATGAAATCGAATATCGAATTAGTTTTAATAGGAAAAATCTATCAATTATGTGCATTGCGATAGTGCGATGCATCAATTTCAGGTGTGAAGCGGCAATTTCACCCCGAAAACTGCGCCATCCGGCCCTGTTGCAACGAGGCGAAGCTCGCCATTGTGGGTGCTTATCAACTCGCGCGCGATGGCAAGGCCTAGCCCGGTTCCACCCTTGCGTCCACTTCCGGCAAAGGGAACAAACAGGTTTTTGATGGCCTTCTCGGGTAATCCGGGGCCGTTATCCTTGATCAGAACATCAATTAAATTGCGTGTTTCGTCCGACTCGGCCGCCGTTTTAACGCCTGACTGCATCTGGAATGTTACGGTCACCCTGTCGGCCCCTGCTTCGAGCGGGTTGCGGATCAGATTGCTAAAGGCCCGAAACAGCATGTCATAGTCGGCTTCAAGCATTGCATCGTCTGGCAGATCGATCTCGATGCGGGCTGTGCACGGCGGTTTTTCAGAACCGTCTTCCTCGACCGTACCATCCATCAGGTTTTCGGTTTTCTGAAGCAGGATCTGATCACGGACTTCTTCGAGCAGCTCGATTAGTGTGAATTTTGCAAGATCGCGCGGTGGTGGGGTTTCACGCGCGAAGGACAGGGTTTGCTCGCTGATATAGACTGCACGTTCCATCGACGATAAAAGGCGCGGGACAACAGCGCGAACTTCATCATCCTGGCTTTTGGCAAGCTGTTCGGTCATCAGCATCGAGGTCGCAAGCGCATTGCGCAGATCATGACTGATTTTTGTTGCCGCAGTGCCAAGGGCAGCAAGTCGGCGCCGCTGATTAAGCATCGCCTGAATGTCTTGCTGCATGATAGCGAGTTCCTGTTGGGCGACGCCGATCTCGTCATCACGCATACCCGGTGTGATAACCGACGACTTGTCCTGTGGATTTTCGCGAAACCGGATCATGTCACGCGTAAGGGTGCGCATCGGGCGCACCATCAGCCTGTTAAGCGCAAAATAAACCAGCCCGGCGGTAAAGAACGAAATCATCAGCGACAGGCCAAATACCCGTAAACCGAAATTCCGCATCGCCTGGGTCAGGGTATTTTCATGAACAAGGATTTCAATCTCGAAATCGGGTGCCATGGATGGCATTCCGACCACGCGCAGCATGCGGTTTTCGGTTTGCAAAAGGGTAGCCAGCCCCTCCATGATCGCCATCGGAATCGAAAAGTCAGTAAGGTTGACGTCCTTGTCGACCTTGGCGGGCATATCGTCACGTTGCAAAAGAAGTTTGCGATCTTTCAAGCGCAGGATGACGGCCTCGATCCCCGCGTTCGAGAGCAGTTCTTTCTCAAGATCATCGGGGATCATCTGATCGGGGGTGGCCTCAAGGGCAAGGGCCGCGAGATAACCGGAATCAAGATGGGCCTTAAGCCAGTCGACCCTGAAACGCGCAACAGAGGGGGCAAAGACGAAAATCTCTGCAAGCATCACAAAGCTTACCGTCAGCACCAGAAGGCGCGCGGAAAGCGATTTGGCCCATGGGGGCAATTTCAGATGCGGTCGTTCCATGAAGCGATGTTAGTCAGAGACCGGCAAAAAAGTACAGCGGAACAGATGCTTGTTGCGCGATGTCATTTAGGAATTGGCCTTCTAGCCAAACCTGAGCAGGAAACGCACGATCTTGCGGGTCTTCTCGCTAAACAGGCTTGGCGTGTACCAGGCACCGGCAACCCGTTTCGACAGTTCCCCCAGGGTCGGATAAGGCGCGATCATTCCGGCAATCGCACCGATTTTCATTTTGCGCGAAATCGCCAAGGACCATAGCCCGATCAATTCGCCGGCCTGGCGTCCGACAATCCCGGCGCCGAGAATACGGCCCTTGGGCGTGGTGATGACCTTGATGAAACCGGTTGTGTCATCTTCGGCGCGTGCCCGGTCATTTTCCGCGTAGTCCCAGGTAACAACGCGGATTGCATCGCCATGTCTGGCGCGCGCCGCTGCCTCGGTCATGCCGACCTGGGCGACTTCAGGGTGGGTATAGGTCACCCATGGAACCGCACTGTGATCAACCTTGGCAGGCAGCCGGAACAGAGCATTTCGAATGACGATCCCTGCGTCATATCCGGCCATGTGGGTAAATTGCAGACCGCCAGTTACATCGCCAATGGCAAAGATTTTGCGGTTTGATGTCCGCAGCCGCGTATCCACAGAAATACCCGTGCGCTCAAAGGCAACACCTGCTTCTTCAAGACCGAGATTTTCGACATTGGGGCGACGTCCGGTTGCCAGCAAAAGATGACTGCCTTCAAGAGTGATCTCGATGCCGTCATGTTCAATAATCACCCGGATCAGATCGCCAGCGGGATGAATTTCCCTGGTTTTGCTGTTTTCATAAAGCGTGATGTCGCTGTCTTTGATTTCATCGCGAACGACTGAAACCATATCGGGATCGTCTTTGGGCAGGATGGTCATCATCTCGACAATCGTGACCTTGGCACCAAGCTGTTGATGGGCTTGCGCCATTTCAAGCCCGATAGGACCGCCGCCGATAATGATCAGATGTTCAGGGCAAATACGATTCTCAAAGATATTCTCGTTGGTGAAATAGGGAACAGTTTCCAGTCCGGGGATTGGTGGCACAGCCGCACGTGATCCTGTTGCGATCACAAAGCGCTTTGCGCGAATGGTTTTGTCCCCGGCAACCAACGTATCGGGTGATGTAAAATGTGCTTCTGCCTGGATCACAGTGCAGCCAAGTTCTTCAAAGCGTTCGACCGAGTCATGCGGTGCAATGCCGGAAATTACCGAATGAACATGCTCGATGGCCTGGGCAAAGTTGATCTCAATCGGTCCGGTTGCAACACCAAAACGATTTGCTGTGCGGGCATTCTCCGCTGCATGGGCGGCTGCCAGGAGTGCCTTTGACGGGACGCATCCGGTATTAAGGCAATCGCCCCCCATCCTGCCCTTTTCAACAAGGACAACATTGGCACCCATCTGAACTGCGCCGGCTGCAACGGACAAACCACCCGATCCGGCACCAATGACGCAGATGTCTGTCTTCAATACCTTATTCATCGGAGGGAGCCTCGCTTTTGGATTTACGGAGTTTTTTGTAGGCAACAGGCATCAGCGCCAAAACGGCAAGACCGATAATGGGTGTCAGGATGCGGGGTTCAAAAATCACCCCAAGATCAGGCGTTTTACCCTGATCAAACAATGCGCCAAGTCCATCTCCGATCGAGGCATAAACAAAGGTCCCGGGAATGATTCCCAGAAAAGTACCCAGCACAAAGGAGCGCAGTTTTACTCCGAGCAGTGCCGGGACAAGATTGACCAGCCAGAACGGGAATATCGGGATGAGCCGCAAGACCATCAGATAGCTGAAGGCATTTTCGGCAAAACCTTCTTCCATCTTGCGGATCGCCGATCCTGCCTTGTTATGCATGACGTCATAAAAGGCATAGCGTGCCGCAAGATAGACAATGACGGCACCAATGGTGGCTGCGGTCACGACATAAGCTGTCCCGAGAACCGAGCCAAACAGAAATCCGCCAGCAATGGTCAGGAGAGAGCCCAGCGGCAGCGACAGGGCAACAGCGACAATATAAATTCCCATGAAGCCCAGAATGCTGAGAGCCGGTTTGCTTGAAACCAGATTCTGCAACTGGTCACGATTGTCGCGCAGCGTATCAAAGGACAACAAATCCAGCACACCGCTTGTCCATGCGATGCCAAGTCCGCACACCAGCACGACAAGTGGCAGCATCCTGCGCCATAATGGTTTTCGCGCGGTCGCGGTCTGTTCCGGGTTTTCGGTTTCCTGATGGGGCACGTTGGGCGTCACTGAATTTGTTTTGATCATTTAAATCACGCTCTTGCACGGAGTTGGTGACGGGACGAAGAGCAAATCCCGACAAACAGGATTGCATTAATTTCGATCAGATTAGAGCGAATTTTCCAAAGACGCTTATGAACTGCTTTCACCATTGCGTGAGGAGAATGAGATGACCCTCCGAACCCGATTACATGCAACACTGCGCAGAAATCCTGATGGTCTGGTGCTTGACGTCGGGGAAATCTGGACGTATCGTCTGCACATCGTGGGATTTGTCGACCGGCTTGCGGCCACGTAAAAAATCGCTAAAGAGGGGATAGATGGCTTCGGCCCTGACCCATTCATGCCGGTCAGGGTTTTTTTGTGTCCGGAACGCACCATATCTCCGGGCATATAGGAGCAAGACGATGACGACCGAAAAAAAGGCTTCTGACAACTGGCGTGCTGCGACCCGTTCTGTTCGGGGTGGTACTGCGCGCACCGGTTTCTCTGAAACATCCGAAGCCATCTTTATGAATTCCGGCTACGTGTATGAAACAGCTGCCGAGGCAGAGGCCTCCTTTGATGGCAGTGGCCCGGAACGCTATGTCTATTCACGTTTTGCCAATCCGACCGTGAACATGTTCGAAGAGCGTCTTGCACTGCTTGAAGGCGCGAAATATTGCCGCGCCACAGCGTCGGGCATGTCGGCGGTCTGGAATGCGCTTGCCGCCTGCACCAAGGCCGGTGGCCGTGTTGTTGGTTCGCGGGCATTGTTTGGTTCGTGCGAATTCATTCTGACCACGCTTCTTCCGCGCTTTGGGGTCGAAACCGAACTGGTTGACGGGACCGACAAGGCTGCCTGGGAAGCCGCCCTTTCCAAGCCCGCAGACGCGGTCTTTCTTGAAACACCGTCCAATCCGACGCTTGAAGTTCTCGATATCGCCTTTGTCGCCGATCTGGCGCATAAAGCGGGTGCCAAGGTCGTGGTTGATAATGTTTTTGCGACCCCGATCCTGCAAAAGCCGATGGAACTGGGTGCGGATATTGTTGTCTATTCCGCGACCAAGCATATCGACGGGCAGGGACGTTGTCTGGGCGGGGCCATCCTGTTTAATGACAAGGAATGGCATGACACGCATCTGACGACCTTCCTGCGTCACACCGGACCAAGCATGAGCCCGTTCAACGCCTGGGTTCTGCTTAAGGGGCTTGAGACACTTAGCCTGCGTATGGATCAGCATATTCGCAATGCAACCGCACTTGCCGGGTTCCTGTCGGAACAGCCGCAGGTGTCGCGCGTTATCTATCCGGGACTGAAAAGTCACCCGCAGCATGAACTGGCAATGAAACAGATGTCTGGCCGTGGTGGTGGATTGATTGCGATCGAGCTTGCCGGTGGCAAGAAAGCGGCGTTCTCGCTGCTTGATAACCTTAAGCTGATCGATATTTCCAACAATCTCGGCGATGCAAAAAGTCTGGCAACCCATCCTTGGACCACGACCCACCAGCGCGTGCCGGCCGAGGACAAGATCACAATGGGCATTACCGAGGGCATGTTGCGTCTTTCTGTCGGTCTCGAAGACATTGATGACCTTAAAGAAGACCTGCTGGCGGCTCTTTCCGTATAACGGATCGCGATACAGTAATCCTGATATCGAAACGGCCCGTACAATGTGCGGGCCGTTTCATTTAGGGAGATAATTTGATCGCAAGCTCTGTGTGGCAGTGAAGCTGTTTCAGCGCTATTGTTGCAGGCTACTGGCACTTCTTTTGCGGACTATCTACATATGGCTCATCAATTGTAGTCTTGGCTGCCACAAAATGAATGGAACACACTTGGCCCGGAGACGTGCATGTATTCGACCGTAACCCACGACATCAAGGTTTCGGTACAACCCGTATTCCTTGAGGACGAATCTGATCCTGATACCCATCGTTATGTCTGGGCCTATCGGATCGAGATTGAAAATCTTGGATCGAAAACCGTCCAGTTGCTGAACCGATACTGGCGGATTACCGATTCACGCGGGGAAACCCAGGAAGTCAAAGGCCCCGGTGTGGTTGGCGAGCAGCCCGTTCTGGCGGGCGGTGAGCGTTTTAATTACACAAGTGGTGCCCCCTTGGCGACGCCAAGCGGCTTCATGGTCGGGACCTATGAGATGACGGATATGGACGGCAATCACTTCGATATTGCCATTCCTGCCTTTTCTCTGGACAGTCCCCATGGGCAACATACCGTAAACTAAGATAAAAGCGGGTCAGGAGCCCCACCAAGCCGGGAAACAATCCCGCAAGGAAATGATAAAAGGATTTAGTATGTGCAGCGAACATAGTGCCGTGAAACGTCCGACACGCGAAGAAGCCGAAGATGCGGTGCGCACGCTTCTTCGTTGGGCGGGGGACGATCCCGACCGTGAGGGATTGCGTGGTACGCCCGACCGTGTCGTGCGTTCGTATGGCGAATTCTTTGCCGGGTATCAGCAAGATCCGGCAGAAATTCTGCGCCGGACGTTTGAAGAAACGGATGGCTATGACGAGATGGTCGTCTTGCGCGACATTCGTGTTGAGTCATATTGCGAACATCACATGGTGCCGATCATTGGTGTTGCCCATGTTGCCTATCTGCCGCGTCGCCGGGTTGTCGGTATTTCCAAGCTTGCCCGTGTGGTCGAAGTCTATGCCAAACGTCTGCAGATCCAGGAAAAAATGACAGCACAGGTCGCCAATACCATTCAGGAAGAACTTGATCCGCTTGGTGTTGCTGTGGTGATTGATGCCAACCATCAGTGCATGAGCACGCGTGGTGTTCACAAGACCGGTGTGTCGATGGTGACCAGCCGCATGCTTGGTGCGTTCCGTGATGATCCGATTACCCGTCGCGAATTCTTTGCGATGATCGGGCGCTAGTCACGCCGCTGCTCAATATCCCGAGATGATAAAGGCCGCAGCTGATACTGCGGCCTTTTGTCTGGTGATTATTCCCTGAATACCAGGCTATTCGCGGAAACTGTTGTGGCAGGATTTGCAGGTACGCATCATCGTGCCAAGTGCGCCTTTGAATTCGTCTTCGGAACCGTTGCTTGCTGCAACTGTTTTAAGGGCAGTTGCACTGTTCTGAAGTTCGGTCGCAAGGTCGCTGAACTTTGACCAGTCCGTCCAGATATCGGCGAGTGCTTCGGATGGTTTTTCATCACTGCCTTCCGGGAACAGGTTCGTGAAGTTCTCACCTGCATGTTCTTCAATAATACCTGCTGATTCAGCAACCTTGGCCGGATCATATGGCAAGGCGCCCTTCATCATTGGCACCATGATCTTGATTTGTTGACCGATGGCTTTCATGCCATCCATGCGTTTCTCAACGACACCGCTTGCACCTTCATGGGCGATCGCAGCAATGCTGACCGTCATGGAAAGAGCCAAGGCGGCTCCTGCTAGAAATCTCAAATTTTCGTCCCCTGTATTTCAAACTGCATCTAATAACCAAATCGCGCCAGAATATTCTCGACGGCACCGACATATGACCCGCCAAACAGGCGGACATGAACCAATAAGGGATAAAGGTTATACAAATCCCTGCGTTCTTCAAAGAACCCCGATTCAATTGGCAGAATTTCGGTGTAGCGGTCAAAAAAGTCCGCATCCAGATCGCCAAATAGTGTTCCGAACGCCAGTTCAACTTCCCGATCACCGTAATAAATTGCCGGATCAATCAGCCCGGTCAAGTGACCGTTTTGGCACAGGATGTTTCCGCCCCAAAGATCGCCATGCAAAAGAACGGCAGCCGGTTTGTCTTCAATGTGGCAATCAAGCCGGTCGATCAATCGGTCGATCCGTGTGGTGATTGCGGGGGGAAGCTTACCTTGCTTGCGGGCGGCATGGGCCATATGCCGTAACCGGCATTCGCCAAAAAATGCGATCCAGCTTTTGCTTTCCTTGTTGGGTTGATGCAGTCCGCCAATCAGGGTGTCAAATTCCAGGCCAAATGATTTTGAGGTGACCTGATGCTGGGCGGCAAGTTGTGTGGCAAGATCACGCTGAACCATGTGCGTCATCTGATTGTCATTGGCGATGAAGTCCATCACCAGACAATTGTGATCGGCATAGAGAACCGACGGACAGGCAATTGGCGAATGCCTGGCAAAATAGCGCAACATCCTTGCCTCGATCTCAAGGTCAGTATTTGTTGTGCTGCTTTGCTTGATGACCAAAGAGCGGCCATCTGTCAGATCAACCCGAACAACATTGGCAACAGATCCGCCTGATAATGTGCGGTAATGCGCGATGTCCTGACCGGTGAGCTCCTGGATCAGGGGTGTGATGGCATTTCTGTTCATTGGCAGGATGACAGTCCGGCACTCAAAGGGCGTGTTGATTGCGGATATGGGCAAGAAGGCTGTTTGATGTTTCCTCGATCATGTCAAAGACATGCTCAAACCCGTTCGCCCCGCCATAATAGGGATCAGGAACGCTTTGACCGGTCCTTTGCGGATGGTAATCAAGGAACAGTTCGATTTTGGTCTGATGCGTCGAGGATGCTTGCCGCCGCATGTCGCGTAAATGGCCATCATCCATCGCCAGAACATAGTCAAACTGTTCATAGTCAGATGGCTTGATCTTGCGGGATCGAATATCGCTCAGGTCATAGCCGCGGCTTTGCGCCATTTCACGTGATCTTGGATCGGGTAATTCTCCGACGTGATAGGCCGACAATCCGCAACTATCGACGCTGATCCGACCAGAAAGTCCGGCTTCTTCGACTATCTTGCGAAACACGCCATCGGCGGTGGGCGACCGACAGATATTGCCGGTACAAACAAAAAGAACCTTGATCACGCTTTCTACCTGCTCAGTCAGATTTGAAATGATGTCCAGACTGACATGCGCCACCGGTTCGGGCAATGGCGCTGCACTCACAGGAATACCTGAATTTATCAGGAAAACTTGTCGAAACTGCCCTTATGTAACAGCTTCGTGACATTTTGAATCCTGCGCTGACAGTATTGTTAATTGTTTGTATGATCGCGCCATTGTTCGAAACTTGGCGTGTGTTGATGCAGGAATTTGTTTCTTTTGGTTTGCATGTTGCCCTGATCCGGCAACTGGCGTGGCTACCCCGGGGGTATGATCTGGTCCCTGCCGGAACGGTTGTGACCTCGGCCAAATTGCGCAGCATCATGCTTGCCCTTGAAGAGGTAAATGGTCCGGCGGTTCTGGTGCGTCTCGGACGGCATCTGGCGGCCAAGGAACAGGAACCTGTACTGACCATGTTGCGACATTCGGCAACACCGGCAGTGATTGCCGATCGCTGGCGCCGGCTTGAAGGCTATTCCCATGCCCGTGCACGCAGCGAATTTTCGATTGCGGGCAAATCCATGAATATCCATCGTGGCGTGGTTCGCGGACAGCCACCTGCGCGCGTTGAAAATCTGCTGCTGCAGGGCTTTTTGATTGGCCTGCTTGAAGCGGTGGGGGCCGAAAATATTGATGCCACCATTTTACCAAGCCATGGCCCGGCGATCCGGGTCATGCGCAAGGGACGGATGAATAACAAACTGGAATTTACCGGGCGCGGACTTCGTTTCCGGATCAACTGGACCAGTTTCGAACCGGTTTCATCTTCCTATCCCTTTATGGCAAACATGCCCGGAACCGCGCCGTCTCTTGGTGCGCAACGTCCGATCGTGCGCCAGCTTTGTGCGATTCTTGAACAGGATGTCGGGCGAAGCTGGACGATTGACGAAGTCGCAGCTGCTCTTGATACCTCGGGGCGGACATTGCAGCGTCGTCTGCAACAGGCCAATAACCGGTTTTCCGATGTGCTGCGGATGGTTCGTGTGCGCGAAGCCTGTCGCCTGCTTTATGGCACCAGCCTTTCGGTTGGCGAAATAGGCTTTTGGTGCGGCTTTACCGATAATGCGCATTTCTCACGCGATTTCAGGCGTTTGCTGGCAATGCCTCCATCTGTTTACCGCGAAGCCAGCATCGGCCATGCCGGTCTGACGCGGGCGTGACAATAGATATGACTTTGCATTTGGCAGACGTCGCGTAATTGACCTGACCCGTGTCCTTGTTTATCAGCAGCACAAACACGGGCGCGATCCCGCCCCAATCGCATGAACGAGGCTGCCATGAGCGACGCACGCAATTCTGCCAATCAATATTCCGGTTTTCTGCCGCCACGCTTTGCCGAACGGCCCGATGCGGATGACGTGACGGTCAAGACCTGGACGGTTGGCGATGCGCTCGGCGATCATTCGGTTCCTGAAATCCCCCCTGCACTCTCGCTGTTTTTTGACCTTGTCGCACCCTCGGCCGAACGTGCGGGGGCGTCAGGCTTTGCCATGCTCTGGCTTGATCGTCATCCGCATGAACAACCCGGATGGCGTTTGTCCGTAGGACATGTCGGTTCGGTCGATGATCTTGAACAGGCGGTGGCCAAGCCGCTTGCACGCCTTGTCGGAACCATGTCGCTGGCAGAATTTGAAACCGAAAACTGGCATGCGACCCGGCCGCTCTGGCGCAAACGCGCCGAACCGGTCCGGCTGGTATTCTGGGGGGCATTTGCCCGCCATGCACGCGCACTTCTGGCACATGGCGATGGGGCGTCCTTCTATCAGCCGCTCGGTGCCGGGTTGCGCTCGGATCATGTGGCGGCAAGCTTGCCCCTGCTCGAAGACATGCTTGGCGATCCGTTGCTGATTGGGGGAATGGGGTTCGAGGATGCCTTGCGCCTCGGGGTTGCGCTTGGGCGTGCCCATCTGATCGAAAGCTGGATCGAGGCAGGTGGCGCAGAAAAGGAACCCTATTTCCGCCCGATGCGAATCTGGCATCAGGCCTGGCTTGCCAATGTGCTGATTGATCCGGCGGTGGCGAGTCTTGCCATGCCGGGACAACCGCCGATGCCCGCCCTTGATTTCAGGGCTGAAAGCACACCTGACGGGCGACGCAAATCACTTGATGATCTCTCAAGCTGGTTGACCACGGTGTTCTTCACCGATCAGCATCCAGCCCTTCGCAATGCTTTTGTCGCCGGGGTTCAAAATGCCGTGTGGCTTGATAGTGATCTTCAACAATATCTTCAGCCACAACAGCGTGCCGAAATCTTGCAAGGCCTGATGCCCTATTGCCGCTGGTTCCTTGCCATGGCGCTTTATAATCATCTGGGAAATCTTGCTGCGGGCAATGCCCGCCAGGATCAGATTGCGTTTTACGCAACCCTTGTTGATGCCTTGCCGGAACTGGCCCCGCTGGGCGAGTTGGCAACCCGGCGTGATATCGAACTTCACATTATCCGCATTGATGCTGCCCGTGCGGCATCGGCCCTTGATACGCTGGTTCTGCCATTCTGCGATTTGCTGATGCCGCGTCTTCAGTTTGATGCTGCCCGTGCGTGACAATATCTGCGCAAGACCGCCGCAAAAAAAAAGGTCCGCCGGATTTCTCCTGCGGACCTTTTTTTGATCTTGATCTGATGCGTGATCAGCGCGCAGCGCGATAGGCCGGGATCGGACGGCGCGAGACGATGGCAAACCGTATCGCCAACCCGCTAACGGCCACCAGGCTTGCAATCACGATGCCCCAGAACAGACCCCGCACCCCCATCCCCGCCACAAAGGTCAGGTAATAGCCGGTCGGGATCATGACAAAGATATAGGACACCAGATGCAATACGGTTGGTGCCCATTTGTCCCCGGCACCGCGCAGGGCACTGATTGCGGCATTCTGCCCGCCATCCGTGGGGAAAATAATCGGCATCAGCACCAGAACCGAAACCGTTGTCGCGATGACACCGACATCCTGAGTAAACAGATGTGCAACGCTGTTCGGGACCAGATAAAGCGGAATGCTGAGCAAAAACATCACCGCCATCGTCGTCAAAAGTCCGATCCACCCGGCAAGTGCCATATCGGGTCGGTCCCGCCTGCCATAGGCAATCCCGACGCGTACAGATGTCGCCGACGCCAGGCCAAGGGCGACCATAAACATAAGAGCGAGCATCGTCATGGCAATGCCATAGCTTGCCGCGGCAATCACACCAAGCCGACCGGCAAAAAGCTGCATTGCCGCAAAGGCGCTTGTTTCCATGCCCTGACTGGCGCCTGCCGCATAGCCAAGATGGCGGACTTCACGCGATCCGCGCCACCAGCCGGAAAATCCGTTGCGAAGACCATAAAGATCATGGCTCTTCATCAAAAGCACATAGCCAAGAAGGCTCAGCGCCATGATCCAGCGGATCACGCTTGATGTCCATGCCGCGCCCTCGGCCCCCAGTTCGGGAAAACCGAACGCGCCATAGACAAGTCCGTAATCAAGAACAAGGTTGATCAGGTTGGCAAGGATCATAATGACCATGCCGGGCAGCGGGCGTTGCAATCCTTCAAGGAAAAATGCGCAGGTCGTATAAATCAGGGCAGCGGGCATCCCGATTGACAGGATGATGGCAAGCTGACCGGCATGCGTTGCGATTTCTTCCGGTTGTCCTGTGACAACAAACAGCCATTCTGCCTGCCATGTCAGGAAGGTGAAGACGGCACCGATCAGAATGGTATAGGGCATGGCATTGCGCCATACCGTACCCGCGGCCTGCAGATCTTCGCGGCCATTGGCATGGGATGTCATGATCATGACCCCGGTCAGAAGACCAATCCCGGTGACCATCAGGGATGTAAACGGCGCATGCGCGACATTCAGATAGGCCAGACCCGCACTGTCATAGTTCCCGACAATGATCGTGTCGACAACCGCCATGATCAGCATGCCAAGCCGGGCAATCGTGACCGGCAAGGCAAGCCGGAACAATTCGCTCAGATGGCGTCTGACCCGGTTATGAGGATAAAGCGGCGTCGGCGATGCGGCGGGATCAGGTGGCGGCGGTGCCACGGTCCCGTCTTGTGGGGCGAGTGTCATTTGAACGTTCCCTGCTTTTATATATGCAGCCGTCTGGGGCGGTGGTGGCATGCCCCGAACCGGCTGCTTTTGGTGTGACCCTGATCGGGTCTTTTATCTGTGTGCGGCAAACGGGCGTCGTGGAATGGCGGTCAGCAATTTGGCAGGATCATCGGTAATCACGGATGTGACACCCCATGAAAACAGCTCTTTCGCCCGATCAACGTCATTAATGGTATAGCAAACCAGCGGCACACCGGCATCGACAATCTCGGCCGCGCTGACTGGCGTCAGGGCCGCGTGGTCGATATGGATGGCAGATGCGCCAAGGCGTGCATATTCCGCCTTCCAGTCTTTGGGCAGTGTCTCAAGCAACCAGCCACATGGAATTTCCGGGGCATGCTTGCGCATCTCGGCAACGGCAATATCGTCAAAGCTCGAAATCAGGATCGGCAAGTCGCGGGCGCGTTCGAGTTCGGCAATCACTTCATGGCACAGGCGTACCGGATCGCAGCCCGAAGGCTTGATTTCAAGATTGGCCCCCATCTCCATATAATAAAGCGTCTCGAGTGTGTCGCTCAGCGTCGGAATGCGTTCGCCCTTATATATGTCTGAAAACCATCCACCGGCATCAAGGGCGCGCAAGGATGCAAGATCGCTCTGATGGATCGGGCCGGTTCCGTTGGTGGTGCGTTCAAGTGTCTCATCATGAATGAGAACGCATTTATCATCGGAACTCAGTGTCACATCGCACTCGATCCATTTGGCCCCACGCGCACCGGCAACGCGAAATGCGGCAATGGTGTTTTCCGGTGCTTCAATCGATGCGCCACGATGGGCGACAATATGCGGGATCTCGATCACGGTCTTTGGCCTTTTCACTGCAAGGGGCACAATGCAATTTTATCGGGGATGCGGATGGTCCGGTCATCTCCGTGCATTGCGAATACGGACTATGGAGTCTCTTACGCCACTTGGTTTCCGTGAAAAAGCGAAAATCTTGTTGCGATTTGCACGCCTTCCTTTTGGCAAAGAAGTCGAAGTCATTGGACTCCATATTGTAATTGTCGCGCCAGAGTCGAACAAAGTCATTGTTTTCGGCGTTATGCGCACATGTTGGTGGTGGCATGCATCAGACTGCCATCTCGCTGAAATCCCGGAAAGCCAAGGGTTTTCGCGGACCGTTTCGGAGCTGGAAAAAACAATCGCTGAAAATCTCGCTGAATCTCGA